>NZ_CP159814.1:0-1423135 GCF_047722505.1 Candidatus Pelagibacter sp. Uisw_130 | reverse complement strand
TAATTTAGTAAAAATAAAAATAAATTAAATCTATAGGTGAATCATGCCTAACGGGAATAATTATTTTTTAAATGCTGCTATAATATTACAATAACGAAGTGGTCTGTTTTCGCTCTTAGAAATTATTTTTGCCACAGTGTTATTTAATTGAACAATTAATTTAACCATTAAGTTTTACAAATTTAAAATCTATGAGTGTATGATTTATAAATTATAATTCTTATTATTTTACTAAATCTATATGTAGTTAATCTAGAAATAGAATTTCTTGTATGATGTGAATACTGTTAGTTGAAATTTAAATTCTCTTTATATAATCAATTATAGAGCTGAGATTTTCTTTGTTATTCTTGAAATATTTCTTGAGGCATTTGCTTTCTTTATAATCCCAGTTTTTGCAACTTTCATTAATTCAGAATTCAACTTTGGCAAGAATTTTAGAGCTTCATCTTTTTTCTTTTCTTCAAGAAGAAGGTTCATTTTTTTTATAGCATTTCTAAACTTGCTCTTACGAGCCTTATTAACTAGTGTTTGCGTAGCAATTTTTCTAATTCTTTTAATTGCTGATTTTGTGTTTGCCATAAGCGCAGTGGTATAGCTTGAGAATTTATACTGGTCAATAGAATAATTCCCTATTTTTGGCAAGTATTACAAAAGAAAGTTGATCTATTAGATATAAATATTTTTTGGATTTTACCATTACATTTACTTCTGAGGCAGCTTAGGTTTTCTCTTTGATAAACTCTAAATTCTTTTTGGAAGTTTCCACTTTTTCCAGTGATGTTTTTAAAATCTCGAATACTTGAGCCTCCTTTTTTTATAGCACTATTAAGTATACTTTTTGAATAAGTAATAATTTTTTTGCACTCTTGCTTAGTTAACTTTGATGCATAGATAGTTGGATTAATTTTGCATAAAAATAAAATTTCACTAGCATAAATATTTCCAATTCCTGATACAAATTTTTGATCTAATAAGAAACTTTTTATATCCTTCTTTTTATTTTTAAAATAACCAATTAAATATTCTAAGTTGAAAGTTTTAAAAAAAGGTTCTGGTCCTAAATGACTAAATCTTTTTTCAAGTTCCTTCTTATTTTCTATAAATTTAAAAAAACCAAATCTTCTAGGGTCATTGTATACAATCCTTAAACCATCAAAATGAATTTCTACATGGTTATGTTTCTTTGGGAGGCTTGGTGAGTTATAAAAACTAGTATTGGTAAACTTACTAATGTTATTTTTTTTTATTAAATGAACAGTTCCAGACATTCCCAAATGAATTAAACAAAAAGATTCATCGTAAAAATTCAAGATTAAATACTTTGAAAATCTAGTTACTCTTTTGATAATTTTATTTTTTAATAATTCTTCAAATTTTAGGGGAATTTTAAACCTTAAGTTTCTATTCGTAATTATTATTTTTTTGATTTTTTTATGCTCTATTTTTTTAGATAACGATTGTTTGACTATTTCTACTTCTGGTAATTCTGGCATTTGAGACTATATTATCAATAAATAATAAATTTAATATGCAACAATATCTCCAAAATAAAAAAGGCCTTGTCCAAAGTGTCTTTGATGATGTCTATGACAAGTATGATTTAATGAATGACTTTATGTCGTTAGGAGTTCATAGGATTTGGAAAAAAGATCTATTAAGTTGGATGAACCCTTCAAATAATAAAACTTTAATTGATGTCGCCTGCGGTACTGGAGATCTTGGTAAACTTTTTTTAGATGCAACTGATAAAAATGGAGAAATATTTTGTGTCGATCCAAATAAGGGAATGATTGGTAAAGGCAAAGAAAAGTTAAGTACTTATAAAAATATAAATTGGATAATAGCTCCAGCTGAAAAATTGCCTATTAAAGATAATTCTTGTGATTACTACACAATTAGTTTTGGGCTACGAAATACTAAAGACCTAAACAAAGCCCTATCAGAAGCTTATAGAGTTTTAAAACCAGGAGGTCGTTATCTATGTTTAGAATTTTCTAAAATTCAAAATTCTAATTTGGACTTTATATATAAAAATTATTCTAAACTTATTCCTTTGATTGGAAAAGCTATTGCTGGACAAAAAGAACCTTATGAATATCTAATTAAAAGCATTGAAGAATTTATTAATCAAGAAGAGTTAATCGATTTAATGAGTAAAAATAGATTTATTAACTGTAGTTATAGAAATTTATCAGGTGGAATTGTAGCTATTCATTCAGGTTGGAAAATCTAATGTTAAAAAAAATATTTATTTTATTTAGATTGGGAAGAAAATTAGCTCGTTCTGACATATTGGCTATTCTTTCTAAATTTAAAAAACCACCATTGGGAATTAAGATTATCTTTCAAATACTTTCATTTTCTTTTTCAGCGCCTAACAAAACTAATTTAAACGAAAATGAAGGTGCAAGACTTTCTAAATCACTACAATCAATGGGAACTACATTTATTAAATTAGGACAATTTCTAGTTACTAGACCTGATATTATTGGGGATGATTTAGCAAAACAGTTAGAAGGTTTACAAGATAGATTGCCAGCCTTTACCTTATCTGAAGCAAAAGCAATAATTAAAAAAGACCTAGGAGATGACACCTTCAATTCAATCATTGATTTAAGTGAGCCAGTTGCAGCTGCTTCGATAGCGCAGGTTCATAAGGCAAAAATAAATGACAATGGAACCATAAAAGATGTTGCTATTAAAATTTTGAGACCAGATATTAAAAAAGTTTTTAATGAAGAAATAGATGCCTTGATGCTTTTTGCTTTTATGGTTGAATCATTTATAAAAAAAACAAAAAGATTAAAATTGGTAGAAGTTGTCTTTCTTCTTAAAGAAATAACTAATTTGGAAATGGATTTAAGATTTGAGGCAGCAGCTGCAAATGAATATGCTGAAAATACTAAGAATGATGCAGGTTTTAGAGTTCCTGCTATTTATTGGAATTTTACAAGCGAAAATGTGATGACACTTGATTGGGTTGATGGTGTTTCTATTCGTGAAACAGAAGATTTACAAAAAAGGAACATAGATACTAAAAGGATAGCCTCCGATGTTATTCAGCATTTTTTAAGACATGCTGTTAGAGACGGTTTTTTTCATGCTGATATGCATCAAGGAAATATATTTATCGATGATAATGGGCAAATTGTTCCTATAGATTTTGGTATAATGGGAAGATTAGACAACCTTAGTAAAAGATTTTTAGCTGAAATTTTATTTGGATTTATTCAAAGAGACTACAAAAAAGTTGCTGAAGTACATTTGGTTGCTGGTCTAGTTCCTAAAGATGTACCCGTTAATGATTTAGCACAAGCATTAAGATCTATTGGTGAGCCAATCTTTGGGCAATCTGTAAAAGATATTTCTGGGGGAAAATTATTAAAACAGCTTTTTGAAGTTACTGAAAAATTTAATATGCAAACACAACCACAATTATTGATGTTACAAAAAACAATGGTAGTTGTTGAGGGGGTGGCCAGAAAACTTAACCCTAATACCAATATATGGGAGACTTCAAAACCGGTTTTAGAAAATTGGTTAAGAGAAACAAAAGATCCCATCAATACCTTAAATGAAAGTTTAAAAACTACCACTGAAGTAATTAAAAGATTGCCTGATTTTCCAGAGATTATGGATAAAGCCAATCAAGCTTTATCATTTTTAGCAAGTGGACAGATCCCCCAAAATTCAAATTCATTTACCGCCTTAAATGAAAAGAGATCTGAAATGACTGCCTTTAGAAATCAGTCTATTGTTGGTTTATTACTGCTTGTAATTTTTGGTCTAGTAGTATTTTAATTCGCACAATGAATAATTTATCTGAAAGAAAAATACTTTTAATAGTATGTGGTGGCATATCTGCTTATAAAAGTTTGGAGCTAATTAGATCTTTAAAAAAATTAGGTGCAAAAGTTAAAACTATTCTTACTAGAAGTGCCAAAGAATTTGTAACTCCTTTATCTATTGCCTCGCTATCTCAAGAAAAAGTTTATGAAGACTTATTTAACCCTGAAAATGAGGCTGAAATGGATCATATTTCATTATCTAGATGGGCAGACTTAATTGTTGTGGCTCCAGCTACAGCTAATACAATTTCAAAATTGAGTGTAGGGTCTTCTGAAGATCTGGCTTCAACTGTAATTTTAGCGTCTGATAAAGATATTTTTTTAACACCAGCTATGAATGTTAGAATGTGGGAACACCCATCAACTAAAGAAAATCTTAAAAAACTAAAATCATTTGGTTATAAAATTATAGGTCCTGAAGTTGGTGATATGGTCTGTGGAGAATTTGGTGAAGGTAAAATGACTGAACCAGATAATATTGTTCAAGAAATTAATTCATACTTTAGTGAATTAAATAAGAATTATAAACTAAAAGCCTTAGTAACGGCTGGACCAACTAATGAGTATATTGATCCTGTAAGATTTATAACAAATAAATCTTCTGGGAAACAAGGCCATGCTTTAGCAAAAGCACTCGCTAAAAGAGGTTTTCAAACTACTTTAATTTCTGGACCTACTAATTTAGAGGTGGGCAACAATATAAACTTAATTAAAGTAGAAACTGCAGATGAGATGCTTAAAGCTACACAAGATAATCTACCAGCTGATGTAGCAATTTTTTCAGCAGCTGTTGCTGACTTTAAGGTTATAGAAATAAATAATAGTAAAATAAAAAAACAGGAAAAATTACATTTAGAACTAGAAAAAAATATTGATATTTTAAATTATGTATCAAAGCATAATTCTCTAAGACCGAAGTTAGTAATTGGATTTGCTGCAGAAACTAATAATGTGGAAGAAAATGCAAAAAAAAAATTAGAAGAAAAAAATTGTGACTGGATAATAGCAAATGATGTTTCTAATAAAGCAATTGGATTTGACTCTAGTTTTAATGAGGTTTCAATTTATTATAGAGAAAAAAATATGAATGATGAAAAACTTACAATAAAAAGTAAATCTGAAATTTCTGATGAAATCGTAGATAGAGTTATTAAAAAATTAAATTAAAATTTAGTGACTAAAGTATTAATCAAAAAATTAAATCCTAAAGTAGAATTACCTGCGTACAAAACAGATGGTGCTTCAGGTATGGATTTGATGGCTTTTATAGAAGAGCCTATTAGGATAGCCCCTAATAGCTCATATTTAGTTCCTACAGGCCTTTCAATGGCATTTTCAGAGGATTATGAAGTCCAAATTCGTCCTCGATCTGGTTTAGCTGCTAAAAAAGGTATTACAGTTTTAAATACTCCAGGAACAATTGATAGCGATTATAGAGGAGAAATTAAAGTTATACTTTTTAATCATGGTAAAGAAGATTTCCTTATCAACAATAAAGATAGAATAGCTCAAATGGTTTTGATACCTGTAATTAAGATGGAGCTTGAAGAAACAGGTAATTTACCCGATACATTACGAGGTGATGGTGGATTTGGTTCAACAGGTAAATGAGTAGCCAATTAATAAAAGCGTCAATAGAGAGATATTCAAGACAAATAGTACTAAAGGATATTGGCACTATAGGGCAAAAAAAAATTATATCTGCAAAAGTTTTAATTGTTGGAATGGGTGGCTTAGGGTCTCCTGTTGCTGAATTTCTTGCAAGAGCCGGTGTTGGTTCGATAGGAATAGTTGATGATGATAAAGTTAGTTTATCTAATCTACACAGACAAAGTCTTTATAATACTAGTGATATAGGAAAATTTAAGGTTCAAGTAGCAAGGGTTAAGATTAAAAAAATAAATCCAATTATTAAAATTAAGATTTACAAAATAAGACTAAATAAAACTAATTTTAAGAAAATTATAAAAAATTATGATTATATAGTTGATGGCTCTGATAATTTTTCCACAAAATTTTTATTAAATGATTTTTGTTATAAATTTAAAAAAATACTTGTAACTGGAGCTATAAGTAAATTTGACGGGCATATATTTACTTTTAATTTTAAGAATAAAAAAATTCCATGTTTAAGATGTTTTTTTCAAGACTCTGATATTTCAGATGATTTATTAAATTGTGAGTCTGAAGGTATTCTTGGTACTGTTGCTGGTATAGTTGGAATTATACAAGCAAACGAAGTTTTAAAGAAAATACTTGGTATTGGAAAGGGTCTTGATGGATGTATTTTTATCTTAGATTTATTGCACTTAAACTTTAGAAAAGTTAAACTTAAAAAAAGAAAAAACTGTTTTTGTAAATGATAAAAAAAATAGCTATTTGGTGTTTTTGTCTATTAATTTTAAGTATTCAATTCATAAGTGCTGAGGAAAAATTTTTATCTCTAAAAAAAAATAAGACTAATGTTAGGTATGGGCCAAGCATAGATCGTTCTATTAAATATGTTTATAGAAAGATTAATTTGCCTGTAAAACAGATAGACAAAAAAGAGAACTGGAGAAGAGTAGTATTTTTTGATAATAATAGTGGTTGGATTCATTGGAGTCAGTTGAAACCATCAAACTCTATTATTATTTTAGAAGATGAAATCTTATATAAAAAACCATCTAACTTTTCAAAACCAATAGCCAAATTAGAAAAAGGAAGACTGTTAGTTTTAAAAAAATGTGAGAATATATGGTGTTATGTGAAGACTGATGATTATTCAGGTTGGGTCAAAAATGAAAATGTTTGGGGTTCTATTAAATAAAATCAGCACATAGTGATTTAACACTATTTTCAGCTAGTCTTGTGGTGTGAGTGTATTCTTTATGATCAATTCCAAGTTCAATAGTTGCGCCATCTGACTTAAATTTAGAAATTTGATCATCATTTAATTTAAAATGGATAAACTGTACTGATGAAGCTTTTCCTTCTGATGATGTTCTGTCAACATCTTCTTCTGGAACAGCTTTAACAACTTCATCATTAATTTTTATGAATATTTTTTCCTCAATTCCTCCAACTTTACCTAAAAATGCAGCTCTTGAAATTGGATTATCAATTTCAAACATTAGTGTAGCTGTAAGTTCTTTTCCGTTTGGAACCAAAGGGTTGTAGGCTATTAACTCATCTTTTAACTGCTCATCTCCACCTTTTTCGATGTGAAGCATCTCTTGAACTTGAGCAACCATAGTTTCAAAACTTTCAAAATAAAAAGTGGCATAAGGACCAAGTGCTATTCTTCTATCTTTTTTAAATTCAACTAAATCTTTTCTGATTTGTTTTCTGCTTTTTGCATAAATATCAAAAGCTAATAAATCTTCTTTTTCTATTTGTCTTTTTTCTTTGCTCATAATTATAATCTATAACTTTTTGCCATTAATTCGATAGGGTGAAGTGCCTCATCATTTGCAATATTTGTGTCTGTTTCTAATTGTTTTAAATGTTTACCAGCCAAAGGACAATCTGAAGCCATGTATTTATTATTTTTATTTTTAATTTGTCTTGCTGTTGGAGTTCCAACTTTTACAGCTAAATCGTGAGTTTCCTTCATCACACCAAAAGTTCCCCCATGACCAGCACATCTTTCAACAACATCCATTTTTATATTAGGGATAAATTTCAGCATATCTCTAGATTTAATACCCATGTTTTGTGCTCTTGCATGACATGCGTTGTGAACCGTAACTCCACCATCAATTTCTTGTAGGCCTTCTGCTAGGCCCTCGTTTTGTGCTATATCAACGATATATTCATCTATATCACTAACACTTTTTGATAGTCTTTTAATACTTTCATCATTTGGTAATAATAAAGGCCATTCAAATTTTAACATTAAGCCACAACTAGCTGTTAAAGTAATAATTTGATAACCCTTGTCTACCCACTCCAATAAATCTTTGGAAACTTTTTTAGCTTGCTCTACAACTTTTGGTAAATCTGCTTGTTCAAGATAAGGCATTCCACAACAACCTGGATAAGCCTCTTGAACCTCTACTCCATTTTTTTTTAAAACTTTTAATGCTGCTACTCCTGTATCTTTTTTATTAAAATTAACAAAACATGTAGAATAAATTACAACTTTTCTATCTTTAGATGGAGCTTCACTATTTGTTGGAATATTATTTTTTTTAAAATAATTTGTAAATGTTTCTGAATTATAGATTGGTAGTTTAACTCTCATATCAATTCCAGCAACTAATTCTAATATTTTTCTAAAAAATGTATTTTTAATGTTTGATGCCCAGTTTATTAGTGATGACAGCAGTACACCAATTTTTGCATTTCTATCAATTTGAGCTAGTTGCGCTGGCACTGCTGGCAACTTATTTAATTTTTTTTGAGCCGTTCTATATCTCAACATTAAATGAGGAAAGTCTAAATCAAAATCATGCGGTGGAACATAAGGACACTTGGTCATAAAACACATATCACATAAAGTGCAGGCATCTACTACAGGTTCAAACTGTTCACTTTTTAAACTTTCTACATCTTCATTTTCTGACTCATCTATCATGTCAAATAATTTTGGAAACGAGTCGCATAAATTAAAACACCTTCTACATCCATGACAGATATCAAATGCTCTTCTCATTTCGTCATCTAATTTTTTGGGGTCTAAAAAATCAGGGTGCTCAAAATTTATTGGGTGCCTAATGGGTGCATCTATGCTGCCTTCTTTGCTCATATTTAAAATTTAGGATTTAATGGTGGGGAAGAACCCCACCATAAATTAAGTCTTATTTACGCAATAGATTCTAATGTTTTTTGGAATTTACCTGCGTGTGATTTTTCAGCTTTTGCTAAAGTTTCAAACCAATCAGCAATTTCTGAAAAGCCTTCTTCTCTAGCTGTTTTTGCCATACCAGGGTACATGTCTGTATATTCATGCGTTTCACCTTGCACCGCTGAAGCTAAATTTGCTTTAGTTTCACCAATTGGTAGTCCTGTTGCTGGATCCCCAACTTCTTCAAGATACTCAAGGTGTCCATGTGCATGACCTGTTTCACCTTCAGCTGTAGATCTAAATACAGATGCTACATCGTTATAACCTTCGATATCTGCTTTCTGAGCAAAATATAAATAACGTCTGTTTGCTTGGCTCTCGCCTGCAAATGCATCTTTTAAGTTTTCTTCTGTTTTACTACCTTTTAATGACATATTTTTCTCCTTAATGATTATGAAATATATATAATCATTCTAAACTGTATGTCAACAGTTTAGAATTGTTTTAATGTAAATGCTAAATTGTTGAAATTATTAAATTATTTTTGACTTTGATTATCACTCGCAACTTTGATCAATACTTCTACTGATTTTATTTTTTTTCCTGTGATATTTTTTTTTATATTAACAGAATCAATATCTTCATTACTACAATCAATTAACTCATTTGTATCTTCGTCAAAAAAATGATGGTGCTCGGTTACGTTAGTGTCAAAATAACTTTTATCTGAGTTGATAGAAATTTCTTTTAAATATCCTTTTTTTTCAAATGCATGAATTGTATTGTAAACTGTTGCTAAAGAAATTTTTTCACTCAGCTTATCCTCAATAATTTTAGTCAGATCATTTATTGTAAAATGAAAGGTCTTTTCAGATGAAAACAATACTTCACAAATTTTTAGCCTCTGTCTTGTTGGTCTTAAGCCAGATTCTCTTAATTTTTTTGTGTATACACTTATATTGCTCATTACTGTTTATAATAGTTCTAAACTATTTCTATATTATAATCACGATAAATCAAGTATTAAGGGACTCATTTTATGAAAAAAAACTCATTCACATACGATGAGCTAATAAGCTGCGGAAATGGGGAGCTTTTTGGCCCAGGTAATGCAAAATTACCACTTCCACCAATGCTCATGTTTGATAGAATAACAGAAATCAACGAGGACAATGGTACTTTTAATAAAGGCTCTTTAAAAGCAGAGCTTGATATCAAAGAAGACCTTTGGTTTTTTGATTGTCACTTTAAAGAAGACCCTGTTATGCCAGGTTGTCTTGGCTTAGATGCTATGTGGCAACTAGTTGGTTTTTATCTTGGCTGGCTTGGTAATCCAGGTAAAGGAAGAGCTTTAGGAGTGAGTACAGTCAAATTCACTGGTGAAGTTTTGCAAAATGTTAGAAATGTAAGATATGAAATTGATATGAAAAAAGTTATGGCACCAGGCGGAACAACAGTTGGTCTTGCAAATGGTTTAGTATTTGCAGATGACAAAAAAATATATTCAGCAGAAAATTTAAAAGTGGGGTTATTTAAACAATGAGAAGAGTAGTAGTAACAGGTTTAGGAATTGTATCTTGTTTAGGAAACAATCAAGAAGAGGTTCATCAATCTTTATTAAATTCAAAATCAGGAATTTCGTATGCAGAAGAATATAAAGAATATAATTTAAGAAGCCATGTTCATGGCAAACCAAACATAAAACTTGAAGATCACATTGATAGAAAAACAATAAGATTTATGGGATCAGGATCAGCTTATAATTATATAGCAATGAAAGAGGCAATTGAAGATTCTGGATTAGAAGATAAAGATGTTAGTAATTTTAAAACTGGAATTGTTATGGGTTCTGGTGGTCCTTCAATTGAAAATGTAGTTTTGTCTGTTGATAAGACTAGAGCTAAAACACCAAAATTAATGGGACCATTTATTGTTCCAAGAACTATGGCTAGTACATCTTCAGCAACTCTTGCTGTACCTTTTAAAATCAAAGGAGTTAATTATACGATGAGTTCCGCATGTGCAACTAGCGGACACTGCATCGGTCATGCAAGTGAATTAATTCAAATGGGTAAACAAGATGTTGTATTTGCAGGTGGAAGTGAAGAATTACACTGGGCTATGACTGCAATGTTTGATGCAATGACTGCTTTGTCTTCTAAATACAATGATGCACCTGAAACTGCTTCTAGAGCTTACGATAAAACTAGAGATGGCTTTGTAATAGCAGGTGGTGGTGGAGTTTTAGTGCTTGAAGAGTACGAGCATGCAAAAGCTAGAAGCGCAAACATATATGCTGAATTAACAGGCTATGGCGCTACTTCTGACGGGTATGATATGGTAGCCCCATCAGGTGAAGGTGCTGTTAGGTGTATGAAGATGGCTTTAGCGACAGCTAAAAACGAAATGGACTACTTAAACACTCATGGAACATCAACTCCAGTTGGAGATATAACAGAGCTTAGAGGTGTTGGAGAAGCATTTGGTGCTGAGGTACCAAAAATTAGTTCTACTAAATCTCTTTCTGGTCACCCGCTAGGTGCTGCTTCGGTTCATGAAGCAATTTATAGTTTAATCATGATGAAAAATAGTTTCATTACTGCATCAGCTAACATTAATGACATGGATGATGAAGCTAAAAAATTTCCAATCATAACTAAGACTGAAACAGGTGTTAAATTAAACTCTGTAATGTCTAACAGTTTTGGTTTTGGTGGAACAAATGCAACTTTAATTTTTGAAAAGGTTTAAATGAGTTTAATGAAAGGTAAAAGAGGATTGATCATGGGAGTTGCCAATGAAAGATCAATTGCTTGGGGCATTTCACAAAAATTAGCAGAAGCTGGAGCAGAACTTGCATTCACTTATCTTGGTGATGCACTAAAGAAAAGGGTAATTCCTTTAGCAGAAAAATTAAATTCAAAAGCTACATTTAGTTGTGATGTTGAGAATAAAGAAGAGGTAATAAAACTTTTTGAAGATATTAAATCTGAATGGGGACAAATTGATTTTGTAGTTCACGCTGTTGCTTTTTCAGACAAATCAGAATTATCAGGTGAATATTTAAATACAACTAGAGAAAACTTTTTAAGAAGTATGTTGATTTCATGTTTTTCATTTACAGAAGTTGCAAAAGAAGCATCTAAGTTAATGAAAGAGGGTGGAAGCATGTTAACTTTAACTTACGAGTCTACTAAAGCTATTCCAAATTATAACGTAATGGGTGTTTGTAAATCTGCTCTTGAAGCAAGTGTAAAATACTTAGCTAGAGATCTTGGTGCTAAGGGCATGAGAGTAAATGCTATAAGTGCTGGACCTATTAAAACACTAGCAGCTTCTGCTATTGGAGATGCAAAATTCTTATATAAATGGAATGAAGACCATTCTTTCCTTAAAAGAAATGTAGATATCCATGATGTTGGAAATTCAGCATTATATCTACTAAGTGACCTTGCTGCTGGTGTTACTGGTGAAATTCACTACGTAGATGCTGGCTACAACAAGGTTGGAATGCCAGATCCTAAGAATATTACCTAAAATATAGTTAAATTTGGTTAAAAATATTAGGAGCGTTTATGTTGTCAGGTGCCCCATAAAAAACCCCAGAACTTTCATTCCAGGGGTTTAGAATTTTAATTTAAAGTATTATTCAGTAGCTTGCTTCATAGAAAGTTTAACTTTACCTCTATCGAAACCAATCACTTTAACTTTTACTTCATCGCCTTCTTTAACAACATCAGTAACTTTTTCTACTCTTTTAGCAGCAAGTTCTGAGATGTGAACAAGACCATCTTGTTTACCTAAGAAGTTTACAAATGCACCAAACTCCATAATTTTCATTACTTTACCTGAGTAAATTTTATTAAGTTCAGCTTTTGCTGTGATGTCTTTAATAATCTGCATAGCAATGTTTCTGGACTCTTCGTCTGGAGCAGAAACTGTTACCACACCTTCATCATTCACATCAACTTTTGCACCTGACTTTTCAACAATCTCTCTAATTGTTGCTCCACCTTTTCCAATTACAGCTGCTATATCTTTTTTATCAACAGTAATTTGTTCCATTTTTGGAGTGTGTTCACCAACATCAGCTCTTGATTCACTTAAGACTTTATTCATTTCACCCAAGATATGAACTCTTCCTTCTTTAGCTTGTTTTAAAGCCTGCTCCATGATTTCAAATGTGATACCTGTAATTTTAATATCCATTTGAAGTGAAGTAATTCCATCTTTGGTTCCAGCAACCTTAAAGTCCATATCTCCAAGATGATCTTCATCACCTAAAATATCTGATAAGACACTAAAGTCATCGCCTTCTTTAATTAATCCCATTGCAATACCTGCAACTGGCTCTTTAATTGGCACTCCAGCATCCATAAGCGCAAGAGATGCACCACAAACACTCGCCATTGAAGAAGAACCGTTAGATTCTGTAATCTCAGACACTATTCTGAAAGTATATGGAAATTCTTCTTTTGAAGGTAGTGAAGAATTAATTGCTCTCCATGCTAATTTTCCATGGCCAACTTCACGTCTTCCAGTTCCAATTCTTCCAGTTTCTCCAACTGAGAAAGGAGGAAAGTTATAATGAAGCATAAATCTTTCTCTATGCTGTCCATCTAGACTTTCCAATCTTTGTTCATCGTCAGATGTACCTAAAGTAGTAACAACAATCGCTTGTGTTTCTCCTCTAGTAAATAAAGCTGATCCGTGAGTTCTTGGTAAAACACCAACTTCACACTCAATAGCTCTTACATCGGCTAGACCTCTACCATCTATTCTTTTTTTGTTTTTAAGAATATCAGTTCTAACAATTTTCTTTTCAAGATTTTTTAATTCATCATTAACATTAAAATCAGAGTAATTTTCGTCTTCTGCAAAAAGCTTTTTTGCTTTATCAGAAATTTCTGAAATTTGATTTGATCTATCTTGTTTGTCTATTGTTGCAAAAGCTTTAGTTAAATCTGCTGTAAAGTTTTCTTCAAGTTTTTTCTTAACTTCTGATAAATCTTTTTTCTCAACAGTCCATTCTGGCTTTCTGCATTCTTTTGCAAGTTCCTCGATCATTTCGATTACTGGTACAAAACCTTCGTGGCCAAACTTAACTGCATCTAACATTACTTCTTCTGTTAAACCTTTAGTCTCAGACTCAACCATAAGCACAGCATCTTTAGTACCTGCTACAACTAAATCTAAAGTAGAGTTTTCTAGCTCAGCTTTTGATGGGTTTAATATATATTTACCATCAACTAAACCAACTCTTGAAGCACCCACAGGACCCATAAATGGCATTCCTGAAATAGCTAGCGCTGCTGAAGAAGCTGTAATTGCTAAAATATCTGGTTGATTATCTTTGTCATATGAAATTACTGTTGGTAACAACTGAACTTCATTTTTAAATTCACTTGGAAACAAAGGTCTGATTGGTCTATCAATTAATCTTGAGATCAATTGTTCACTTTCAGTTGGTCTTGCTTCTCTTTTAAAATATCCACCAGGAATTTTACCCCCTGCGTAATATTTTTCTTGGTAATTTACAGATAGAGGAAAATAATCCATATCTGGATTTACTTTTTTTGCTCCTACTACTGTTGCTAAAATAACTGTTTCACCGCATGAAGCAATGATTGCTCCGTCTGCTTGTCTTGCTACTTTACCTGTTTCTAAACTTATCTTCTTACCTGCTACTTCAATTTCCTTCTTATATACTTTGAACATCTATTTTCCGTTTCCTTCTATCTATTTTCTTAAATTTAATTGTGTTAATACATTTTTGTAAGAATCGAATTTATTTTTCTTTAAATATTCTAACAATTTTTTTCTTCTATTTACTGCTCTTAACAATCCAACCGAAGAGTGTTTATCTTTTTTGAATTGCTTAATGTGTGCTGAAAGAGTTTCAATTTTTCCTGTTAATAATGCAATTTGTACCTCTGAAGAACCGGTGTCCTTCTCATGCATTTTTAATTCTTCTGCTTTTTTCGTCATACTATTTATTTTCCTATTTGTTTGTTTGTTTTATTAAGTTTTCTATTTTTTCTGCGTATTCAAAAGAGTCATCCTTAGCAAAAAGTATTTTTGGCATATATTTCATAATTACTTTCTGAGATAAAACTTTTCTAATTAAAAAAGAATATTCTCTTAATTTTTTAATAACCTTTTCTGTATCTTTTCCACCTAGAGGCAAAACATAAGCTTTTGCAATTTTAAGGTCTTGGCTCATTTTTACTTCTGTAACCGTTACAGTGTTAGTTTCTAAATTGGGCACCTTAGCTTCATTTCTGGCAAAAATCATACCTAAAGATTGCTTAATCATCTCTCCAACCCTTAATTGCCTCTGTGATACCGGTTTTCCTATTCTATCAGCCATTATATCGTTCTCTCTGTTGAAGTCGTGCTATAAGATTCAATTATATCATTTTTTTGAAAATCGATAAAATCTTTAAGGGTTATTCCACATTCTTGGCCATTACTAACCTGTTTAGCCTGATCTTTTTCTCTAAATATCGTGCTGATTTTACCTGTATAGATAATTGCTCCATCTCTAATTATTCTAGCATTTGCACCACTCACTATTTCACC
Source organism: Candidatus Pelagibacter sp. Uisw_130 (assembly GCF_047722505.1). Taxonomy (GTDB): domain Bacteria; phylum Pseudomonadota; class Alphaproteobacteria; order Pelagibacterales; family Pelagibacteraceae; genus Pelagibacter. Next base: position 1,407,934 of record NZ_CP159814.1, on the reverse strand, counting down.
TTCAGTTACTTTAGAACCAGCAACTTTTCCTGTTCCAGAAACTTTGAAAATTTCTAAAATTTGAGCAGTACCATTAATTGTTTCTTGAACGTCTGGAGTAAGTAAGCCCGACATTCTTAATTTAATATAATCTAAAACTTCATAAATAATATTATATGAAGAAATTTTTACCTTTTCATTTTCTGCTAATTTTTTTGCTTCTTTACTTGGCTTAACATTAAATGCAATTAAAGTAGCATTTGATGCCTTTGCTAAAGTTACATCAGTTTCGGTTACCATTCCAATATCAGATAAAATTATTTTAGGCTTAACCTCATCATGAGTGATTTGATTGATTGCACTCTTGATTGCTTCAGCAGATCCATGTACATCAGATTTTATGATAATGTTTAACTCTGCAGCAGATTTATCTGCAAAAGCAGAATCTTGAGTTGCAAAAGTTAGAGAACTCCCTCCAGTTTTAGTTTCTTCAGCTCTAGTCTCGCTTAACATTTTTGCTTCCTTTTCAGTATCTAATACAATGAAATCATCTCCTGATTTTGCTGCTCCATTAATTCCTAAAATTTCTACGGGAGACGATGGTGGTGCTTCATTAATATTTTGTCCTTTATCATTAATTAGAGCTCTTACTTTCCCCCACTTTAATCCACTAACAAAAAAATCACCTTTTTTTATTGTTCCCGATGTAACTACAACTGTTGCGACAGCTCCTCTACCTACATCAATTTTTGACTCTAATACAATACCTGTTGCGTTAGATTCGAAATCAGTTTTTAAATTTAAAATTTCTGCTTGTAGAACTATCGATTCTACTAATTTGTCTAAATTCTTTTTAGTTTTTGCAGAAATTTCAACCATCAAAGTATCTCCTGACAAATCTTCTGCAATAAGCTCGTACTCTAAAAGTTGATTTTTAATTTTTTGAGGATCCGCATCTGGCAAATCACATTTATTTATCGCTACAACAATTGGAACGTTTGCAGCTTTTGCATGTTTAATAGATTCTATTGTTTGAGGTTTAACACCATCATCTGCTGCAACAACTAACACTACAACATCGGTTAACTTTGATCCTCTAGCTCTCATCTCTGTAAATGCAGCATGACCTGGAGTATCAATAAAAGTTATTTTATTTGATTCATGCTCTATTTGATAAGCACCTATATGTTGAGTTATTCCACCAAACTCTCCTGAGACCACATTTGCACTTCTTAAAACATCTAGCACTGAAGTTTTACCATGATCAACATGACCCATCACAGTTACAATCGGAGGTCTATTTTTTAAATTTTCAGATCTAGACTCTTTTATTTTTTGAATAATTTCTTCTGCTTTAGTTTCTCTTATAGGGTTGTGCCCAAATTCTTTTACTAGGTACTCAGCAGTATCTGCTGCTAAAGTTTGGTTAATCGTAACCGTAACCCCCATACCAAATAAATGTTTAATTACATTGCTAGATTGTTCAGCCATTCTATTAGCAAGTTCTCTAACTGTAATCGCTTCAGGAATATTAATATCTCGCTTAACTGGTTTTAAACTTTCTTGGATTTCTTCTTTAGTTAGTTCTCTATTTTCTTTTAGCTTTGCTCTTTTAAGCGAAGCCATACTTCTTGTTCTTGCTTCGATCTGGTCACTTAAGGCCCTTGAAACGGTTAATTTTAATTCTCTTTTTTTAGTATCAGGTTTACCTGTGTCACCTTTAAGTCTTCTTGTTGCTCTCTGTTCAGCTAATTTACGTTTTTCATAATCATTAGTTATTGGTGAAGATGGCTTAGGTGCTGTAACAGTTCTTGGTACAACGCTTCCTGTAGGACTAACCACAGGTTTTGATCTCACACTTACTGGTCTACTGAAGTTACCTCTAGGAGCAAATTTGCTAGGTTTTTTTTCAATTACAACTGAATTTTTACTTTGAGTTTTTGCTAATTCTATATTATCTATCGATTTTTTGGCTATGCCAGAAAGTGTTAATTTTGTTTTTTTGTTGTCCATATTTCATTACTCAATCTTTATAAATTATACTTCTCGCAGACATAATTAACTCGTCTGCTTCTGTTTTTGATAAAGCAAAATCTTCAAGGTATCCTTGAATTTTAATTCTTTCTCCTTTAACAACGTCATAACCACCCGTTAATTCATCAGATGCAAGATCGGCAAAATCTTCTAGTTTTAAAATTTTTTGCTCACCCAATGTAACTAGCATTCCTGGCGTTAAACCTTTGTGATTTATAAGATCATCTTGTAATCCCAAATCTTTAATTCTTTGGGTGATATCTTCTTGGTCTTTTTGATGAAATTCTTTTGCTCTTTCAATTAAAGCTTTAGCAGTATCTTCTTCAATACCTTCAATCTTCATTAGTCTTTCTGGCGTGCTATCTTTAATATCTGAAATTGAAGAGAACCCTTCAGCAACAAGTAGTTGTCCTAATGTTTCATCCAGCTCTAAATTTTTTACAAAATTTTCTGTTTTTTCTTTAAACTCTGATTGTCTTCTTTCTGAATCTTCAGCATCAGTCATTATGTTAATTTCGTAATTTAATAGTTTTGTAGCAAGCCTTACATTTTGACCTCTACGACCAATTGCTTTACTTAAATTTTCTTCAGTTAAAATTACATCTAATTTTTTTGCCACACTGTCAACATTAACTCTTTGAACTTCAGCTGGTGATAAAGCATTTGAAACTACTATCGCTGGATCTTCAGACCAATTAACAATATCAATTTTTTCTCCTTGTAGTTCATTCACAACTGCTTGAACTCTTGACCCTCTCATTCCAACACATGCTCCTACTGGGTCTAATGAGGCATCAACTGCTTTCACACAAATTTTTGCTCTACTTCCAGGATCTCTTGCTGATGATTTAATCTCAATTAAACCATCATAAATTTCTGGAACTTCTTGAACAAAAAGTTTTTCCATAAATTTAGGGTGGGCTCTTGATAAAAATATTTGCTGTCCTCTCGTTTCTCTTTTTACATCATAACAATAAGCTTTAATTCTATCTCCAGCTTTAATGTTTTCTCTTGGAATCATTTCATTCTTTTGAATAATTGCTTCTGTTCTTCCTAGATCAACTATTACATTTCCAAATTCTAGTCGTTTAACAATTCCACTTAAAATTGAATCTTTTTTATCAATGAAATCATTATATTGTCTTTCTCGCTCTGCCTCTCTTACATTGAAAGTAATAACTTGTTTTGCTGTTTGAGCTGCAATTCTACCAAAATCAAAAGAGGGCAGTGGTTGTAAAATTTCATCACCTATTTTTTTATCTTTATTTTCTTCGTTTAAAATAATTGCATCTTGAACATTAATTTCTGTATTTGTGTTTTCAGGTTTTTCAACAACAATTAATTTTCTAAAAATTCCAATATCTCCATTTTCTCTATCTATTAAAACTTTAATTTCATTATCCTGTCCAAATTTTGCTTTTGCAGCTTTTGCAATTCCAGTTTCCATGGAATCAATAATTAATTCTTTATCTATAGATTTTTCTAAAGCAACTGCTTCAGCTATTCTTAATAGTTCTAATTTATCTGATCTTCTATTTAACATATTTTTATTAGCTTCAAAAAAAAATGGGCTAAAGCCCATTCTGTAATTTCAATAATGTAAGGGCAATATATAAAGAATTTTTTTTAATTCAATAGTAACTATTTAGAAAAAAAACCCTTTTTATCAGTCTTTTCCCACGAAAATGAACCATCGGCCCCTGGTATTCTACCAAAGTGCCCATAGGCTGCTGTTTTTTCATAAATTGGTTTATTTAAACCTAACATTTCTCTTATCCCTCTTGGGCTTAAGTCAAAGTTTTTTGAAATTTCTTCTGTAACAAATTTATTTTTTTCTAAATCATTATCAAATAAATCTACATAAATAGATAAAGGTTTTGAAACACCAATTGCATAAGCTAACTGTATTAAGCATTTATCTGTAATATTTGAAGCAACAACATTTTTTGCAATATACCTTGCTGCATACGCTGCTGATCTATCTACTTTGGTTGGGTCTTTTCCTGAAAAAGCTCCTCCACCATGAGGTGCCGCTCCACCATAAGTATCCACAATAATTTTTCTCCCTGTTAATCCACAGTCTCCATCAGGTCCTCCTATTACAAAGTTTCCTGTAGGGTTTACATAAAATTCTTCTTCATTAAAATCTTTTAAAAAATTTCCTGGAATTGATTTTAATAAGTATGGTCTTAGTAACTCTCTAACCTTAGCTTGATCTACATCGGCTGTGTGTTGTGTGGATATTACAACTGATTTTACTTTAGTTGGCTTTCCATCGGTATACTCAAAAGTAACTTGGCTTTTTGAATCTGGTTCTATATTTTTCAATTTTCCAGATTTTCTATCTTCAGCCATTAATCTTAAAATTTTATGAGAATAATGAATTGGTGCTGGCATTAATTCTTCAGTTTCATTACAAGCATATCCAAACATTATTCCTTGATCACCAGCTCCTTCATCTTTATTTCCTAAAGAATCTACACCCATAGCGATGTCTGCCGATTGTGAATGAAGATGACTTTCAATTTTTGTTGCCTCCCTCCAAGTAAAACCATCCTGGTCATATCCAATATCTTTAATACAATCTCTAACTTTTTGATAAAGTTCTTCTTCCTTAATTTCGGGTCCCCTTACTTCACCAGCAAGCACAACTTTATTAGTGGTGGTTAAGGTTTCACAGGCCACTCTAGAGAAAGGGTCTCCTGTGAGATAGCTATCTACTACCATGTCTGAGATACGATCTGAAACCTTATCTGGATGACCTTCAGATACAGATTCACTTGTAAATAAAAAGTTTTTTAAATTACTCATATTAAAGTCTATTAAATGAAAAGATTAAAAAAATATATATTAAAATTATCATAAAAAATATTTTATTACCGTACTTCATAAATAACGTTGATTTGCCAAGTTTACTTGTAGTAAAATCAATAGATCCTGTAGAACCAAAATCTACTTTTTTTTCAATAACACCTATTGGATTGATAATTGTTGAAATCCCATTATTTGCAGACCTAATTATATATTTTCCACTTTCAATTGATCTGAATATACTATGCGAAAAATGTTGCTTTGGACCTATAGAATTTCCAAACCACCCATCTTCTGAAATATTAATTATATAATCAAAATCGTTATTTTTAGATAATTTTCCTGAATAAATTATTTCATAGCAAATTAAAGGAAGTAAATTTAAGTCAATTTCATTATTTTTAATATTAAGAGGAGCTCTGTCCTTTCCACTAGAAAATGATTGATAGCTATTAGTAACAGTTTTAAGTCCTATTAAACTTAGTATATTTTCAAAAGGGATGAACTCACCAAAAGGAACGAGATTAACTTTATTGTAACTTTTGATGATTTCCATTTTATTATTAAAAACTGCCATTGAATTATAAAACGAATTTTTATCATCAATTGTTTCTATGCTATTTAGACCCATAATAATTAAATCATCATCTCCAAAATTGTTCGAAAATAAATCTTTATAAATGTTCATATCTTTTAAATAGCTGTCTGGAATAATTCCTTCTGGCCATAAAAAAATTGTAGGTATTTTTTTTTCTGGTGCACTCAGAGCTATCAGCTCATTAATCATCTCTAATTCATCTTGTTTTGAGTAAAATCTATCCAAACTAATGTTTGGAGATATTGCCCTAATTACAAAAGGATTTTTTATATTATCTAAAGAATTAAATTGATTATTTTTTAGATTTCCAAAAATTAAAAAAGCTGCTGAAATTAAAATAAAGAAAAAACTAACTATAATTTGTTTTCTATCTTGTCTCAAAATAAATACAGCGGGTACAGAAAAAAGAGAGATACAAAATAAATTAAAAGAATAGGTTCCAATAACTGAGAGAATTTGAATAAAATAAATATTTTCAGAAAAACTATATGCAATTAAATTCCAAGGAAAACCTGTAAATATAAACCCTCTAATAAACTCAATACTTCCAAATAGAATCGAAAAAATAAAAAATGAGCTGATTAAATTTTTTGAATAAAAAGCAGCAAATAAGTAAGTTATTACGCCATAAAATATAGCTAAAAAAGCTGGCAATAAAATTATAGCTATTGGCATTAAAAATTTAAAACTTTCATCAAATGTTAATGAAATTGATATCCAATATAAACTAGACAAAAAATATCCAAACCCAAAAAACCATCCATATTTAAAAAAGGATTTACTTATTAAATTTTTTTCTCTTTTTTTATAAAGAAATATAAAAAACAACGAGAAGGTAAAAAAATTAATTATAAAATAATTGTAGGGTGGTAAACTGTAAGAGCTAATAGCTCCTAAAAAAAAAATATAGAAAGCATTTAGAAAATTTCTTTTAGACAAGTTTTCTACTTTTAATTTTAACAAATTTATAAATTTTTTCTTCTTCTTTATTCATTTTTTTAAAATCTTTTAATTTTACGTGATCATGCTCTAATAAATGGAGAAATCCATGAATAAATATTTTTGTAACTTTGTCTTTAAAATCTAAGTTACTTATGTTTTTAGGGCTATTCATAAAGGTGTAACTAATTGCTATGTCACCAAGATAAGTATCTTTTTTTAAATTAAGTTTTTTTTCGAAGGGAAAAGACAGAACATCCGTTGATTTGTTTTTGTTTCTAAAACTTTTGTTGAGTTTTTTAATATTTTTATTATCAGATAAAAGAATGCTCAAATTTATTTTTTTTCCTATAAATCTATATTTTTTAGGAAAAAATTTAACTAAAGTATTAAAAAAAACTTTTTTTTTCTTTATTTTTTTGTTCCAAAGGTTGTTGTCTGAAACTACATCAATACTAATCATTTTCTTTATCTGAATAAGCCTTAACAATCTTAGAAACTAAAGGGTGCCTTACTACATCAGAATGATCAAAATCTACTACAGATATCTCTTTTAAGTGTCCTAGTAATTTTTTAGATTTATTTAATCCAGACATATTTTTGTGTGGCAAATCTATTTGTGATGGATCTCCATTTATAACAATTTTAGAATTTTCTCCTATACGTGTTAAAAACATTTTAATCTGTGTATCTGTTGCGTTTTGGGCTTCATCTAAAATAGCAAAAGAATTTTTCAATGTTCTTCCTCTCATAAAAGCTAAAGGTGCTATTTCGATATCTCCAATTTCGATCATTCTTTGTATTTTTTCAAAATCAAATAAATCATATAACGAGTCATACAAAGGTCTTAGGTATGGATCTACTTTTTCCTTCATATCTCCTGGTAAAAAACCCAATCTTTCTCCAGCTTCGACTGCTGGCCTTGATAAAATAATTCTTTCAATCTTTTTATCTAAAAGCATAGTTAAACCTACGGCTACAGCTAGAAATGTCTTTCCTGTACCAGCAGGTCCTGCTGATATGGTGATATCACTTTGTCTTAAGGCTCTAACATATTCTTTTTGTTTTTCAGATCTTGGTATAACAGATTTTTTTGGTGTTTTAATTATGTCTGAAACATTTTGATTTTTTACTTTTTCCTCAATCATAAATTTATCTATGGATGAGATTATATCTTTTTTTTCAATACTTCCATTATTAATAAATTGATTTGCTAAAAATTGAATAGCATTTTTAGTTACTTCATTTTGTTCAGGTGTCGATTTAATTATAATAGAATTTCCTCTTGAGTATAAACTTGTATTGGTAATTTTCTCTAGCTCTTTTAGATTTTCATTAAATTCACCCACCACTCCCATGAGTAAATCATTGTCATGAAATATAACACTTAATGAATTGTTGTCAGAATATACAAACTTTAATGTGGAGTTAATTTTTTTTAAATTTGTATTATTCAATTTATGCTACTTTTTTTTTTATACTTTCTTGTAATTTTCCAAATAAACTATTTTGATTACTACTAGTTATTTCAACCTGCACAATTTTTCCAATACAATCTATGTTACCATCAAAAATTACTGAAGTCATGTATTCAGTTCTACCAAATAATTTGATTCCATCCTTCATTTTATTTTCAACTAAAACATTAAGAACCTTTCCTTCTAAAGATTTATTTTTTTTAATTTGATTTTTAAATAGTTTCTTTTGAATAATTTCTAATCTTCCTTTAGATTTTTTAGGGTCAACTAACTTAAGCTCTGCCGCAACTGTTCCAGGTCTTGGGCTAAAAATAAAAGAATATGAATTAGTAAATTTAACTTTTTCAATTAATTCCATAGTTTTTTTAAAATCTTCCTCATTTTCATCTGGGTAACCTATGATAAAATCACTAGAGAATTCTATCTTAGGATTAATACTTTTTAGATTTTCATAAACTTTTAAATATTCCTCAATGGTATGCTTTCTATTCATTAATTTTAAAATTTTGTTTGATCCGCTTTGTACGGGCAAATGAACTAAAGGCATTAGTTTAGTCGATTGTTTATACACATTAAGCAAATCTTCTGTCATGTCTTTAGGGTGAGAAGTTGTGTACCGAACTCTTTCCAATTGATCAAAGCTATCTAGCTCCAATAGTAAGTCTGATAATCTAAATTCAGTATTTTGAACATTATAACTATAAGCATTAACATTTTGCCCTAGTAAAATAATCTCTTTAGCGCCTGCTTCAACTAATTCTTTAGCTTCGTTAATAATTTGCTGAAACGGCCGAGAGTATTCAGGTCCACGCGTATAAGGAACTACACAAAAATGACAAAACTTATCACAACCTTCTTGAATAGTAAGAAATGACGATACCTTACTATCTTTATTTTTAATTTTACTTAAATAATTGAATTTAGAAATTGTATCAAACTCAGTTTCTTCTTCTTTTTTTTTATCGTTGGAGTGTTTTAATATTACTTCATTAATTTTATGATAAGATTGTGGTCCTATAACAATATCTATATAGGGTTCCCTCTTTAACATTTCTTGATTTTCAGCTTGAGCTACACAACCTGCTACAATAATGATCGGTTTTTCTTTTGATCTAAAAATTTTTTTTACCCTACCTATTTCATGATAAACTTTTTCTTTTGCTTTATCTCTAATATGACATGTGTTTAGAAGATAACAGTTTGCATCTTCATATTTATCAGTTTTTTCAAAACCAATTTCTTTAACCGTATCAAATATTCGATTGGAGTCGTACTCGTTCATTTGACAACCAAAAGTTTTAATAAAAATTTTTTTTACCATTTAGTTAAGACTTTTTTTTTACACCATATAATTCTAGTTTATGGTCAACAAGTTTATAACCATATTTAGCTGCAATTTTTTCTTGAAGCTTTTCAATCTCTTCATCAACAAACTCTATAATTTCACCAGACTTAACATCTATTAAATGATCGTGGTGCCCTTCGTTTAATTCTTCATATCTTGCTTTTCCTCCTTTAAATTCATGCTTGGCTAATATTCCAGATTCTTCAAAAAGTTTGACTGTTCTATAGACTGTCGCGATACTAATTTTTGAGTCAATTATTGAAACTCTATTATAAAGCTCATCCACGTTTGGATGATCATTAGACTCAGACATTACTTTGGCAATAATTTTTCTTTGATCAGTTAGCTTTACTCCTTTAGCTAAACATTTTTGTTCAATATTTTTTGACATTTTGAATTTTAACTTAGATAAATAGGATTAATCAAATTCTTTTTAATTTTAAATTGTTCACATAAATTTGGGACATCTTTATATTTAATTTCATCAAAACCTTTAAAATCCTGAAAACTAAAGCAATAATAATCAATTTTTTTGGTTAAAAATAAAGCCTTTATAATGGCTAGCGAGTTTCTAATGCCCGCAAAACTACCTGGACCTCTGTTAACATAAATTCTACCTACATTATTAAGAGTACATTTGTTGTTGTTTAAAAATCTATTAATTAAAATCATTAATTTTTCAAAATTAATTTTACTATTTTCATGACTACAAGTATAAATATTTTTATCTATAATGAGTGTTAAAAAAATTTTATTTCTAGCTGCATCTACAATTAAATTATTCATTATAATAACGTTATTTGCTTTTAATTGTAAAGCAGAAGATAATAATATCAAATATTATTCTGAAGATATGGGCATACTTTCACTTATGTACCACCGTTTTGATGAAAATAAATACCCCTCAACCAACATTCAAATAGATGTATTCAAAGAACATATCAAAATAATTAAAGATTCTAACTATGAGTTTTATGATCCGCGACATTTAGAAAACAATTTTTCTACAAATAAAAAAAAGAAAAAAATTCTCATCACTATTGATGATGCGTTTACATCATTTTATGAGGTTGCTTGGCCTTATTTAAAAAGAGAAAAAATACCATTTATATTATTTGTTTCCACTGAAATTATCGGCCAAAATGGATATATGACCTGGGCACAAATAAAAGAAATTGAACAAGAATCTTTTACATATATTGGTAATCATTCTCATTCTCACGATTATTTAGTAGATTTAAATTATAAAGATTTTGTAAATGATATTAACACCTCATCTGCTTCTTTTTATAAACAATTGGGCTACAACCCTATTTTTTTTTCTTATCCTTTTGGTGAATACAGTTCCAAAATAAAAAAACATATCTCTAAAAATTTTAAATATGCTTTTGGGCAACACTCTGGTGTAATTGATATTAATAAAGATCCTTTCGAGCTACCAAGGTTTCCAATTAATGAAAAATATGGAGATTTAGATAGATTCAAATTTTTAATTAATCTTTACCCACTACAATATAAAAATTTATATCCTGTAGAAAAATATATAATAAATAATAATCCTCCGAAATTTTCTGTAGAGTTCTTTGATGAACAAAAGAATATAAATAATATTAATTGTTTTTCTGATGAAGGTAACAAATGGAAAAAATCTAATATTAGTTTTAATAAAAACACACTTAATCTAAATTTCAGAGAAAAATTTAATTTCAGAAGAGGAAGGGTTAATTGCTCCCTCAATGATAATGGGAAATGGAGATGGTTTGGCGTTCAGTTTTCAGTAAACCAAAATTAAATTAAACTCTTAAGCTCGATACTTGAAGGTAGTAATTTTGCATCATCAAAATCTTCTAAATTATTTTGTCTAATAATTTGTTTTAATATTTTGACATATTCTTTTCCTGTTTCTGCGTAGCTATCAAGATGTTCTGTAAGTGCCGTGCTGTCCAGTTTTTCTCCATTATCTCTCATTTCAGCTCTGGCACTCCTAAAATCTCTATAAGAAGAGTGAGTGTTTAAATTTCTTTGATATGCTTTAACCGAAGCTTGTAGGACATTAAACTTCATGATTTTGTGTGTGGTATCTTTATCTGCATTAGCAGGCTTAATTCCTTCACCTGACCAAGTCCACTGGCCAAATAATGCATTGCCTTCTTGCGCAAATCTCGATGTTCCCCAACCTGTTTCTTTCGCCGCTTGAGCAATTATCATAGAGGTTGGTATTTCATCCATTCTAACTTTTAAAGTGGGTAAATCTTTACTTATAACTCCATATTGCTTGAATTTTGAGTTTAACCAATTCTGTTCTGTCGTAGAATTTTTATTTTTGTTTAGGATGGTAAAAAGTTTTTTTCTATCTAACTTAATATTATTGTTTTCAGCTATTACTAATGGTAAAATAATCTGAATAAATAAATCTTTTCTCTTTTTAACATTTTCTATTTTTGTCATTTCTGCTGGCAATAATGTTAAAGAAATTGGTTTAACTAACTTATTTTTTCTCACATCATCTAAACTATAATTTGTTGATTTAAATAATTCTTCAATTGTAGATGCACTAAGCCTAACACTGTCTTTTGGTTGTTCATCAAATGATAGAATATCTTCAAATAAAAACTTAGTTTCTAAATCATTGTCTAATAATTTTTTTAAATTGTTTTTTGAAGTATTTTCATAATCTTTAGAAAGGTCCATTTTTTCTTTTGAAAGATTAATAGTTAATGGAGTAACAAAAAAAATGGATATTATGATTAGGCTAGATAAAAATGTTTTTGGTAAACTCTCAAGTTTAATAGTGTTTTGTGTTTTTTTTTTTTTACTTATTGTAAACCCTCTTATTTTTAAATACCTTTGTATATCTGGGATAGAAAATGTCTTCTTGGTCATAACTATACTGCAACCACCTCTTTTACCTCTGGCAAGTAATGACATAAAAGATTTTGCACACCTTGCTTAAGTGTCATCGTTGAACTTGGGCATCCAGAACAGCTTCCTTGTAATTCTACTTTGACAATTCCATCTTTGAACTCTTTAAATTTGATATCACCACCATCTTTAGCAACTGCTGGTCTAATTTTTTTCTCTAAAATACTTATAATTTTTTTTTCAATTTCACTGTGTTCTTCTTTCTCTTCTGAAAATAATCTGTTCTCAATTACAAATTCTTTTCCAGTAGAATAAAAATCATTAATTAATGAAATAGCTATGTGTTTAATATCTTCCCAATTTGTTTCTTCTTTTTTATTAATTGATAAAAAGTCAGCACCTAAAAATATTCCAGTCACACCATTAACTGATAAAAGATTTCTTACTAGTTCATTATCAATTTCTTCTTTTTTTGTAACCTCAAAAGACCCATTGTTAGACACTCCTTTCCCAGGCAAAAACTTTAATGAGTTTGGGTTCGGTGTTACTTCGGTTTGAATGAACATTACGCTATATATAGTGATAATTATTAAAATTTAAACCAATTAATTTATTTAGTTAAAAACCAACCAATTCTTTAATTTTTTTAATTTTTTTTGAAGCAATTATGCTCGCTTTATTAGAGCCTTCTAATAAAATTTTGTCTAAATATTTTTCATCATTTAATAATTTCTTTATTTCTTCTGAAATTGGTTCAATTTTTTCAATTAAAATTTCTGATAGTTTATCTTTGAATTCTGCAAAATTTTTTCCGCTAAATTCACTTATTGATTTCTCTAAATCTTGATTTTTTAAACTTGAATAAATTCCTAATAAATTTTCTGCTTCAGGTCTTTCGATTAGATCTTTCGTTTCTTTTGGTAATTGCAATGGGTCTGTTTTTGCTTTTTTAATTTTATTTATTATTTCATCCTTACTGTCTGTAAGATTAATTCTACTTAGATCGGAAGGGTCTGATTTGCTCATTTTCTTTATTCCATCTTTCAAGCTCATTATTCTAGAAAATTCTTTTTGTATTAATGGTTCTGGTGATTTTAAAAAGTCAGGGGCATTAAAATCATTATTAAATTTTTGAGCTATGTCTCTACATAATTCTAAGTGTTGTTTTTGGTCATCACCAACTGGCACATGACTTGCGTCGTAAAGCAGAATGTCTGCAGCCATCAAAACAGGATATGAATAAAGGCCTATGCTTACTTTTTCCTTATTTTTTCCCGCCTTCTCTTTAAATTGCGTCATTCTATTAAGCCAGCCAATTCTTGATACACAGCTTAAAATCCAAGCTGCTTCTGAGTGAGCTGGAACCATTGATTGGTTAAAGATTATACTGTTAATTGGGTCTATTCCACTTGCAATAAATGTAGCTGCCGTTTCTCTTATGTTTTTTTTTAATTCTTTAGGGTCTTGCTTAACTGTAATTGCATGAAGATCCACAACACAAAATATACATTGATTTTCTTTTTCGTTTTGAAGGTCTACAAAGTTTTTAATCGCTCCGAGATAGTTCCCTAAATGAAGATTACCTGTTGGCTGAACACCTGAAAAAATTTTTTTACCCATATTAATAGTTTAGATTAATATCACTTTTTTTAAAAGCTTTGATTAAAATCGCAACTAAAAGATAGAACATCAATCCTATTGCAACTATGCTAATTAAATAAATTGCTTTCAAGTTTTCTAAATAACCTAACTTATCGTTAAAAAAATAAATCAAAAAATTAAAGAAAATCCCCATTAAAATAGTGGCAACTAAAATTTTAATAAATCTATCGATAAAAGTTAAATTAAAATTAAATAAATTTTCTTTTTTCAAAAAAATAAATAAAAAAATTGCGTTAAACCAGGATGATATTGTAGTAGCTACTGGAATAATTATAAAACCTACTTCTTTAAAAAAAATAATACTAATCAATATATTTAATAAGACTGAAATTAGAGAAATATAAAAAGGTAATTTTGTATTATCCCTTGAGAAAAAAAAAGTAGAAAAAACTTTTATTAAAGCGAATGCTGGTAAACCAATTGCAAAATAAAATAATGCTTTTGCGGAATTCTTAACACTTAACTCATCAAAAGAACCATAGCCAAATAATGATGATATAATTTCTTCCGATCCAATCAATAGCGCCATTGCAGCAGGAATACTCAAAAACAAACTTAATTCCAAAGCTTTGTTCTGGATTAAATTGATTTTTTCTTTGTTTTTTTTTTGAACATACTTAGACAGTTGAGGCAAGATAACAGTACCAATTGCAATTCCAGCGATGGCAAGATTTATTTGATAAACTCTATCCGCATAGTAAAGATAAGAAACCGCACTAGTTTGAAATGATGCAATAATAGTTCCAACTAAAATATTTATTTGGGTAACACCTGATGAAAAAATACTTGGTAATAGTTTTTTAAAGAAAGTTTTAACTTTACTGTCAATTCTAATATGAAAGTTAACACTGGGTGAAAAATATTTTTTTACATAAAAATATAAAAAAACTAACTGTAATATACCTGACAAAGTTACAGCGTATGATAAATAATATACCAACTTATCATTTAGTATTTTTCCAAATAATAAAACAGTAATTAAAAGTATATTTAAAATAATAGGGGCCGCAGATGCAATGGCAAATTTATTGTTTGAGTTTAAAATGGCAGAGAAAAAAGATGCCAAACTAATAAATATAAGAAAAGGAAATGTAATACGTGTTAGCATTACCGCTAGTTCCATTTTTTGATAGTCGCCCTCAAAGCCAGGCGCTATTAAGAAAACAAATAATGGCATAAAAATTTCAATAATAAGTACTAAAAAAAACAATCCTAAGATTAGTAAATTAAAAATGCTGTTTGCAAAATATTGTGATTTTTTTTTATTATCTAATAATGATGAATAGCTTGGTACAAATGCTGCATTAAAAGTTCCCTCTGAAAATAACCTTCTAAAAGTGTTTGGAATTCTGAAGGCAACAAAGAATGCATCAGCTAAAAACCCTGTTCCAAGAAAGATCGCAATTAAAATATCCCTTATATAACCTAGTAGTCTGCTAATTATTGTAAAAAAGCTAAATGTGCCTGTTGACTTGAGAAGATTCATAAATCATATTAGTCTTAAATTTGCTCCATTTGTATCTCTAATTAACATAAATGAAAAAAACTAAAATAGATCATTACACAGATAAAGAGGCATTGGAATTCCATAGCTTAAATAAGCCTGGAAAAATTGAGATCAATTCTTCAAAACCAATGACTACGAAGCGAGATCTTGCTTTGGCTTATTCACCAGGAGTTGCCGTGCCTGTACAAGTAATTGCTGATAATCCAGAGACAGCTTATGACTACACCTCAAAAGGAAACTTGGTTGCGGTAATCAGCAATGGTTCTGCTATTTTGGGAATGGGTAACTTAGGAGCATTAGCATCTAAGCCCGTGATGGAAGGTAAAGCAGTTTTATTTAAAAGATTTGCTGACATAGATTCAATAGATTTAGAAATTGATAGCCAAGATTCCAAAGAAATCATAAATAGTATTAAAAATTTTGCATGTAGTTTTGGTGGAATTAATTTAGAGGATATAGCGTCTCCTGATTGTTTCATTATTGAAGAAAAGCTAAAAGAAATTTTGGACATTCCTGTTTTTCATGATGACCAACATGGGACAGCCATAATAACCACGGCCGCACTAATCAATGCTTTGGATATAAGCGGCAAATCAATAAAAGATATTAAAGTTGTTGTTAATGGAGCTGGCGCTTCTGCAATTGCTTGTACAAATTTATTTAAGAATAGTGGTGTGCCTAATGAAAATGTGACGATGCTAGATCGTAAAGGCGTTATCTACAGAGGTAGAACGGAAGGTATGGATCAATGGAAATCAGCCCACGCAATTGAAACTAAAAATAGAACATTAGAAGATGCCATTAATGGAGCAGATGTTTTTCTAGGATTGTCGGCTAAAGGTGCTTTAAAAAAGGAGTTAGTAAAGACAATGGCAAAGAACCCAATTATTTTTGCTTGTGCTAACCCTGATCCAGAAATAACTCCTGAAGAAATTATGGAAGTTAGAAATGACGCTATTATTGCAACCGGAAGATCTGATTATCCTAACCAAGTAAATAATTTAATTGGTTTCCCTTACATTTTCAGGGGAGCTTTAGATGTCAGAGCTACAACTATTAATGAAGAAATGAAGGTTGCAGCAGCCAATGCAATTGCAGAATTAGCCCGAGAAGATGTGCCAGATGAAGTAGCTGCAGCCATGGGAGGGGATCGTCCTAAATATGGGAAAGACTATATAATTCCATCTACTTTTGATCCAAGATTAATTAGTGTCATTCCTGTGGCTGTTGCAAAAGCTGCTATGGATAGTGGTGTTGCAAAAAAACCAATAAAAGATTTTGAAGTTTATAAAGATCAACTTAAACAAAGACTTGATCCCTCTGTATCTATTATGCAAGGTATTAATTCTCATATTAAAAAAAATCAAAAAAAAATTGTTTTTGCAGATGGTGAAGATGAAAATACTCTTAAAGCGGCAATTGCATTTAAAAATTCTAAATTAGGAACTCCAATTCTGGTGGGGAAAAAAGAGAAGATAAAAGAAAGAATAAAAGAAATTGGTTATAAGGAAAATTTTGATATTGAAATAATAAATTCGGAAGATAATGAAAAAAGAAAGAAATATGTAAATTTTTTATTTGAAAAGCTACAAAGAGAAAAAGGTTTTTTAGAAAGAGACTGCGATAGACTAGTTAGAAACGATAGGGTTGTTTGGGCATCATGCATGGTGGCTTGTGGAGATGCAGATGGTGCTGTTACTGGAAATACTAGAAGATTTGGTGCCTCTTTTGATAAAGTTACACAAGTAATAGATTCTAGACCTGGTGAAATTATGTTTGGGCTAAATATGGTTGTCGCAAAAGGAAAAACTATTTTTGTTGGTGACACTAGTGTCAATGAATATCCAAGCTCAGAAGAGCTAGCTGAAATTGCTATATCTACCGCAAGGGTAGTAAAACTTTTTGGCTTTGTTCCAAAAGTAGCTTTTGTTTCTCATTCAACTTTTGGTCAGCCACTTACAAGTAGAACTAAACACATAAAAAAAGCTGTTGAAATTTTAAAAAGTAAAAATGTTGATTTTGAATTTGATGGAGATATGCAGCCTGATGTTGCTTTAAACTCAGAGTATAAAGAACTGTATCCTTTTTCAAATATTGTTGGAAACGCAAATATTTTAGTAATGCCAGGCCAACACAGTGCAGCTATTTCTTATAAAATGATGAAAAGCTTGGGTGATACAAAAGTAATAGGGCCTCTATTAATTGGCTTAGGACAACCGATTGAAATAGCTCCTTTAAGATCATCTACACCAGAGATTATAAATTTGGCTTCTATTGCCGCCTACTCTGCTGATATAATTAATTATAAAAAAAATTAATTTTTTTGAATTCTTAAATCTTCAACTAAAACAATACTTGCTATAACATCTGCAACATCAAGTACCTCTTTAGCTTCATTTATTACTTCTTGTCTCTCATCTTGAGTTAGAGAAATTCCATAAATAAATATTTTTTTCTTATATGTGTCTATTTGATAATTCGTTGATTTAATTTTTTTATTAAAGATCATAGCCGACCGCAATTGAGAGGTTATTAATAAATCTTTTGCTGATTGTTTAAAATTAAAATTCTCTTTTATCTTAATATCGTTTCTAACTGATCTAGCTCCCTTTGTTTCCCAGGCCAATTTAGTGATTTGAAGCTTTTCTTCCGGGTCGTTAACTTTACCAGTTAAAAAGATTCTTCCATCTAAAACTTTTGTTTTTATAGAAACTAAATATATCTTATCTCTTAACACTAATCTTCCAGTTAAGTTTTTTTGCATAACTGAATCATCTATTTGTGTACCTAAAGATCTTGGATCTATCGCAATACTAACACCTGTTCCAAAAATGCCTGTTGAGCTTATCCCTACACAGCCCGTAAAAACTAAAAAGATTAAACTTATTAAAATAATTTTATTTTTCATTTTTTAATTTCAAACAATAATTATAAATTTCTTTTTTTGGCACATTAGAGTTTTGACTAATTAAATTTGTAATGTCTTTAATACTTAATTTTTTAATCATCTTTTTAATGTTCTTCTTATCAGATTCTTTTAAGATTATCGAAGAATTTTTTTCTTTTGCTTTTTCAGAAATCACGATTGTTAGTTCACCTTTGGGATCTAACTTAAAAGGTTCCAACTTATCAATATCTGTTCTGATAAACTCTTCATAAAATTTAGTCATCTCTCTACATATTAAAATTTTTCTATCACTGAAGTAGTGTTTTATATCTTTTACAGATCTATTAAATTTTCTTGGTGAAATAAAAAATACAATACAGCCGTCTACGTTTTTCAATTTTTCAAAATCTTCTTTTAATTTTTTATCTTTTTCAGGAAAAAAACCATAAAAGAAATATTTTTCATTAAAACCACTTATAGAAACGGCAGATGAAACTGCTGAGGCTCCTGGAATTGGAAAAATATCAATTTTATTAATCAAGCACTGATTAATTAATATTGCTCCAGGATCTGATACAGAGGGTGTTCCAGCATCAGAAATTAAAGAAACGATGCAGTCCGACTTTAAGATCTCAATAATTTTAGATAGGTTTTTTTTTTCGTTAAATTTGTGATTTGAGATAAGTTTAGATTTTATCTCATAACGATCTAAAAGGTTTTTTGAAGTTCTGGTATCTTCACAAAGTATATAATCTGATTTTTTTAATACCTCTAAGGCTCTTAAGGTAATGTCGCTTAAATTTCCAATTGGTGTAGAGACTATATAAAGGCCACTTTTAACTTTATTATTTATGTTGTCAGTGTGTAGAATCATTAAATTATAAACGTTATAATAATAACATTAAAATGAAAAAAATTATCAAAATTATATTACTTTTGACAATAGTTTTCTCTATCAATTTAGGAAATATTAAAGCTAATGAAAAAATCAGAATAGGCTTACTGGTACCGTTAACAGGTAAAAATTCTGAAATTGGACAATCTATAATTAAATCTGTAAGATTAGCCATTAACAAAATTGATAACCCATCAATTGAAATCTTTCCTAGGGATACAAAATCAAATCCTGAAATTACTTTAGAAGCTGCTAAAGAATTAGCAGACACGGGGGTAAAAATAATAATTGGCCCAGTGTTTAATGAAAGTTTAATTAATCTTAATGAACTAGATCAAATAATTTTTTTATCTCTAACAAATAAAAATGAGAATTTTTCAAAAAATATTATTAATGCTGGCATAAATGCAACTTCTCAATTAAATGCGATAAAAAAGTTTTTAAAATTAAACAAAATTAATAAAACTATTTTTTTAACTCCAGACGTAATTTTTAAAAATGAAATTGAAAAAGCAATATACGATTCAAGAATTAAGATATTAGAAAATTATGTTTATAGTACAGATCCGACTATACTCACCAAGCAAATCGAAAAAATAACACGTTATAAAATTAGAAAGCAAAATCTAGAAGATGAAATAGTAAGATTGGAAAAATCTGAACAAAGTAATAAAGAGCGCTTAATTAAAGAATTAAAAAAGAAGGATACCCTTGGTAATGTTGATTTTGATTCAGTAATAATTTCAGATTTTGATGAAAGTTTAAAAAGTGTAACAACTTCTCTATTATATACTGATGTATCTCCAAAAGATAAATATTTTATAACTCTTAATCAATGGTTTGATGAAACTCTTCTCAAGGAAACAAGCTCTCAACCTCTTTATTTTCCTTCTGTTAATAAAAATAATTATGATGAATTTTCATCTGAATACTATGAAAAATATAATCAATATCCAAACCAACTATCCTTTTTAAGTTATGATTTAGTTGGTCTTGTTTATTATTTAATACTTCAAAACGACTCTATTGTTGATGAAAATATGTTTTCCAAAAAAACTCTATTCAAAGGTAAAGTTGGAATTTTTGAAATTAAGAATAACAAAATAAACCATGTTTTGAATTTTTATAAAGTTGAGAATGAAGAGTTTAAAAAAGTTTTTTAATTATTTTAAAAGCTTTAAATCTATGATCTATTTTATATTTTTCAGATGACTTCATTTCACCAAAGGTAATTTTTTTTCCTTTGGGTATAAATATTGGGTCATAACCAAATCCATTTTTACCCTTCATAACAGGTGAGATAGAGCCTTCTATTTTACCAATTGAGCTTATTAATTTTTTATTTAAATCATGCACGGTTAACGCACAAACAAACCTTGCTGTAATTTTTTTTTTTTTCCAGTTTTTGTCTTTTTTATCTAATTCTTTAAAAACCCTATTCATCGCTTTATTAAAATCACCCTTTTTACCTCCCCATCTAGCAGAGTAAATTCCTGGATTTTTTTCTAAAATATCGACCTCTAGTCCAGAATCGTCCGACAAAGACAACATTTTAGATTTTTTTGAAAAATACCTTGCTTTAATCAAAGAATTTTCTTCAAATGTTCTGCCATCTTCTTTTGGACTTTTAATTTTAAAATTTTGGGGGGAATAAATTTTAAGATTATTGGGTAATAAATTCTTAATTTCCTTAAGTTTTCCCTTATTATTTGTACCAATTAGTAATTTTGTAATTTTTTTCTTTAGCATCTAGCAATTAATAAATTTCATACCATATATGTCTCTATGGATAAAGAGCAAAACACTAATTCAGAAAATGTAAATAAAGAAGCTGATGAATTAAAAGCAGAAGAGCTAAGTAAAGAAACTCAATCAGATACCTCTATCAATAAAGAAGAGGTAAAAGAAGAGATTAAAGAACTTACGCCTGAAGAAAAAATTAAAGAACTAGAAGACAAGGTTGCTAGAGCTTTTGCAGAAATGGAAAATCAAAGAAGAAGGTTTGAAAAAGAAAAAGATGATGCCTTTGATTATGGTGGTTTTTCTTTTGCTAAAGAAGCTCTAAATTTAATTGATAACCTAGAGAGATCAAAACAAGTTTTGGAAAGTGATGAGATATTAAAAGATACAGAGACTCTTAAAAAAACTTTAGAACATTTTGAAATTATAAATAAAGATATGGTTTCAATTTTTTCAAAAAATGGCATCACAGCTATAATCTCTATTGGGAAAAAATTAGATCCAAATCAACATCAGGCTATGATGGAAATTGATGATGATCAAAAAGAACCAGGAACAATTGTTAAAGAAATTCAAAAAGGATTTATGATGAAAGATAGACTTTTAAGACCAGCACTTGTTGCTGTTTCAAAAAAAACTAAAATAGATGAAGAAAAAAGCATGGAAAATAAAGAAAATTCAGGCAATTAATAATATTTGTCAGAACTTGTAGATTAAAAATTAACACTTATATGAAAGAAAGGAATTAAGTTATGAGCAAAATTATTGGAATAGATTTAGGTACAACAAACTCATGCGTTTCTATAATGGAAGGTAGCCAGCCTAAAGTTTTAGAAAATGCAGAAGGCGCAAGAACAACTCCTTCAGTTGTAGCATTCACTGAAGATGGTGAAAAGCTTGTAGGTCAACCCGCAAAGAGACAGGCTGTAACTAATCCTGAAAACACTATTTTTGCAGTTAAAAGATTAATTGGAAGAAGTTTTGAAGATCCGACTGTAAAAAAAGATATTGCTGCAGCCCCTTTTAAAATTGTTAACTCAGAAAAAGGAGATGCATGGATTGAAGCAAGAGGGGAAAAATATTCTCCATCACAAATTTCTGCTTTCATTCTTCAAAAGATGAAAGAAACAGCTGAAAAATATTTAGGTCAAGAAGTAACTAAAGCTGTTATTACAGTCCCTGCATATTTTAATGACGCTCAAAGACAAGCAACTAAAGACGCAGGTAAAATTGCAGGCCTTGAAGTTTTAAGAATCATCAATGAACCTACTGCTGCCTCACTAGCATATGGTCTGGATAAAAAACAAAACAAAAAAATCGCAGTTTATGATTTGGGTGGTGGAACTTTTGATGTTTCTATTCTTGAATTAGGTGATGGCGTATTTGAGGTTAAATCTACAAATGGTGATACATTTTTAGGTGGTGAAGACTTTGATAACGCTATAGTAGATTACTTAATTGGTGAGTTTAAAAAAGATAGTAGCATTGATTTAAAAACTGACAAACTAGCTCTTCAAAGATTAAAGGAAGCTGCTGAAAAAGCGAAAATTGAACTATCTTCTGCTGAGCAAACTGATGTTAATTTACCATTTATAACTGCAGACAAAACGGGTCCAAAACATATTAATTTAAAAATGACTAGAGCAAAATTGGAAGCTTTAGTTGAGGATTTAATTTCAAAAACTATACCTCCATGCAAAACTGCTCTTAAGGATGCGGGTCTTACTGCAAATGAAATTGACGAAATTGTAATGGTTGGAGGAATGACAAGAATGCCTAAAGTTTTAGCCGAAGTTAAAAACTTTTTTGGTAAAGAACCAAACAAAAGTGTAAACCCTGATGAAGTAGTTGCAATGGGCGCTGCGATTCAAGCTGGTGTTCTTCAAGGTGATGTTAAAGATGTACTTCTATTGGATGTAACTCCTCTTTCACTTGGAATTGAAACACTAGGTGGTGTATCAACAAAATTAATTGAAAAAAATACAACGATACCAACTAAAAAAAGCCAAGTATTTTCTACAGCTGATGATAATCAACCTGCAGTATCAATAAGAGTACTGCAAGGTGAAAGAGAAATGGCTTCAGATAATAAAATGTTAGGAAATTTTGAATTGGTAGGTATTGCACCAGCACCAAGAGGTGTTCCTCAAATTGAAGTAACTTTTGATATTGATGCTAATGGAATTGTTAGTGTCTCTGCAAAAGACAAGGGCACTGGCAAAGAGCAAAAAATTCAAATCCAAGCTTCAGGTGGCTTAAGTGACGAAGAAATTGAAAAAATGGTTAAAGATGCTGAGGCAAATAAAGAAGAGGATAAAAAGAAAAGAGAATCTGTAGATGTTAGAAATCAAGCAGATACTCTTTTGCACTCAACTGAAAAAAATCTAAAAGAGCATGGAGCAAAAGTTTCTGATGCAGATAAAAAAGTAATCGAAGATGCTTCAACTGATTTAAAAGAAGCTATAAAAGGAACTGATACTGAAGATATCAAGAAAAAAACTGAAACTTTAGTTCAAGCCTCTATGAAGTTGGGTGAGGCAATTTATAAATCTCAAGAAAAAAAAGAAGGCTCATCTAAAGATGATAATAAAAATGATGAAGGAAAAAAAGATGATAATGTAGTTGATGCTGACTTTGAAGAAGTTAAAGAAGAAAGTAAAGAAGACAAGGAAGATAATAAAGAAAAAAGCGCTTAAGTCTTACAACAACAATCATCTTAAAGTAACTTATGGCTAAAAGAGATTTTTATGACGTCTTGGGTGTTAGCAAAAGTGCAAGTCCTGAAGAATTAAAATCAGCCTATAGAAAGTTAGCAGTAAAATATCACCCAGATAAAAATCCAGGTGACAAAACATCTGAAGATAAATTTAAGGAAGCCGGTGAAGCATATGGCGTCCTTTCAGATCAAGAGAAGAAACAAAACTATGATAACTTTGGTCACGCCGCTTTTGAAGGTGGAGGTGGAGGAAGACAAGGAGGAGGTTTTGGTGGTGCTGATTTTTCAGATATTTTTGAAGACTTTTTTGGGGATTTTGGTGGAGGAGGAAGATCAAGAGGAAGAAAAAGCACGAACAATAGAGGCTCTGATTTAAGATATGATTTATCAGTTTCTCTTGAAGAAGCTTATGAAGGTAAAAAACAAGACATTAAATTTTCAACTACTGAAAAATGTAACACCTGTAAGGGTAATGGATCTAAGCCTGGTCACTCGCCTGATAGATGTACAGTTTGTGGTGGAAACGGCAAAGTAAGATCAAATCAAGGTTTCTTTACTGTACAACAAACTTGTCCTCAATGTGCAGGGTCTGGGGAAGAAATTACAAATCCATGTAATGATTGTAACGGTCAAGGTAACAAGCAAGCTTCAAAAAAAATATCGGTAACAATACCAAAAGGTGTGGATGATGGAACACGAATAAGATTAGCTGGTAAAGGTGAGGCTGGTACTAAAGGTGGAGCAAGTGGTGATTTATATTTATTTGTAAATGTTCATTCTCACGACTTATTTAAAAGATCAGATGAAAATTTATTTTTTGAATTTCCGATATCTATTGCAGATGCAGCTTTGGGTACTACAATAGAAATACCTACAATTGATGGTGGTAGAGCAAAAATAAAAATACCTGATGGAACTCAAAATGGTAAACAGTTTCGATTAAAGGGGAAAGGAATGCCTTACATGCGTGGTAGTGGAAATGGAGATCTTTATGTCCAAGTAAATACTGAGGTTCCCATCTCTTTAAACAAAGAACAAAAAGAGTTGCTTGAAAAATTTAGAAAAATAGAAAACGAAAAATCAAACCCAAGCATTAAACAATTCTTTCAAAAAGCTAAAAGTTTTTGGAAAAACTAAAGACTAATTTGTTAAAAAAGGTTAATATTTTCCTAAATGAAAAAAATTAATTTAGCAATATCAGGTTGTCTTGGTAGAATGGGTCAACAGCTAATTAAGTCATCTAAGACAAGTAAAAGTTTTAAGTTGGTAGCACTTACTGAAAGCAAAGTTTTTAATAAAAAAATCGCAGGAGTAAAACTCAACTTGAACACTGATGAGGCTTTTAAAAATACTGATGTTATAATAGATTTTACGATACCTAATTGTACACTTGATATACTTAAAATTGCCTCTAAATTAAAAAAAAGAGTAATAATTGGAACTACTGGCTTTAGTAAAAAAGAAGAAGCCGTAATTAAAAATTTTTCAAAAAAAATCCCAATACTAAAAGCGGGTAATATGAGCTTAGGCGTTAACCTATTAATGTATTTAACAGAGATTGCTTCAAAAGCTCTAAATGATGATTACTTAAGTAAAGTATTTGAGGTTCATCATAAATATAAAAAAGATTACCCATCAGGAACTGCTTTAATGCTTGGAAAAGGGATTGCAGATGGAGGAAATAAAAATTTTTATAATTTAATAGGTAAAAAATTTTTAAATAAAAAAATTTTCCCTTATGGAAAAAAAATTAATTTTAATTCAATTAGGAAAGGTGAAATTATTGGAGAACATGAGGTTGCCTTTTCAAATGGAAAAGAAATAATAAAACTAAATCATGAAGCATTCGATAGAGCTCTTTACTCTGATGGTGCTTTAACTGCTGCAAAATGGCTTATCAATAAAAAACCTGGTCTTTATTCAATGAGAGATTTATTGAATTTCAAATAATGAATGAAAAAGAAAAAGCCAAAAAGATACTAAAAATTTTAAACAAAATTTACCCTACAACCCCTATCCCATTAGATCATACTAATAATTTCACTCTATTGATGTCAGTTCTTTTATCAGCCCAATGCACTGATCTAAATGTTAACAATGTAACTAAAAAAATATATCCAAAATACAATAAACCTGAACATTTTGTTAAATTAGGCAGAAAAAGAATTGAAAAATTGATTAAAAGTATCGGTCTTTTTCGTGTTAAAGCAAAAAGTGTTTACTTAATGTCTAAGCTGCTTTTAGAAAAACATGGAGGTAAAATACCTAAAAGTTTTGAAGCGCTTGAAAAGCTGCCTGGTGTAGGCCATAAAACAGCAAGTGTGGTCATGTCTCAAGGTTTTGGTATTCCAGCTTTTGCAGTCGACACACATATACATAGATTGGCCCAAAGATGGGGTTTAACAAATGGTAAGAATGTTATTCAAACTGAAAAGGATTTGAAAAGAATATTTCCAGAAAAAACATGGAGCAAACTACATTTACAAATAATTTATTATGGAAGAGAATTCTGTAAAGCAAGAGAGTGTTATGGTTTGACTTGTAAAATTTGTATGACTTGTTATCCTAATAGAAAAAATCCAATTAAGATAAAAAAAGCTTAATATGAAAGTACTAGGAATTGGTAATGCAATTGTTGATGTTATATGCAAGGTTGATGACCAGTACCTGATAGATAATGAATTAGCAAAAAGCACTATGAAACTTGTTGATGAACTTGAGTTTCAAAAACTTTTAACAACTCTTAAAATTGAAGAAACTATCTCAGGAGGATCTGTTGCAAATTCTATTGTTGGACTATCTCAGCTAGGAAATGATGTTGGCTTTATAGGTAAAGTTAATGATGACGAACTAGGCCAAAAATATCAGGAAGGACTTACTAAAGAAAAGGTTCAATATTTTTATAATAAAGAAAAAGAAACCTCACCAACTGGGACTTGCTTAATTTTAATCACGCCTGATGCAGAAAGAACTATGGTTACCTTTCTAGGAATTGCAGGCAAAATCAACCGAAATGATATTAATGAGAAAGCTGTAAAAGAAAGTGAAATGATTTTTTTAGAAGGCTATCTATGGGATGAAGGAGAGCCAAAATTAGCTTTTGATAAATCAATGTCACTTTCCAATATTAAAGCAATGTCTCTATCAGATCAATTTTGCGTAGAAAGACATAAAAATGATTTTCTAAATTTGATCAAAAATAAACTTGATATTACCTTTGCTAACGAACAAGAAATTAAATCATTAATAGATGCTAAAAATTTTGATGATGTTATAGAATTTGGAAAACAACTAGGAAAACTTTTAATTATTACACGTGGTGAAAAAGGAAGTATCGCTATTAAAAATCAAGAAATTGTAGAATGTCAAAGTAAACCCAATTTAAAGATTGTGGACTTAACTGGAGCGGGAGATCTTTTTGCAGCAGGTTTTCTTCATGGATTTATTAATAACACCACAATTAAAGAGAGCCTCGAAAAAGGAACTGAGATGTCCTCAAAAATAATCCAAAAGGTTGGTGCAAGACTAAGTTAAACTAACTTACTCAATAAAATAGCCATTTTTGTGACTCATAATAAATTTTTCATCCTTAAATAAATCACTTATTTTTTTTCTTAATCTATAAATATGTGTTTCAACAGTATGCGTTTCCATGTTTGCAGAATAACCCCATATATTTTTTTGTAAATCAGCAATATCGTGTTTAGTTTTTGTATTATTTAAATATAAAATAATTTCAATTTCTTTTTCAGTTAATTTAAGATCTAAATCATTTTTAGAAAAAAATTTAGAATTGATATTTAATACATAGCCGTTGATATTAATTTTTGATTGGTGGTTAAATTTTAATTTCATTAATTTGATATTAACTAACTGAAGAAGTTTGGTTAAAACAAGGGGTAAATCATTAAGATTTAGGATATTTTTTTCCATAATTTTATTATCTAATAATAATTTATTATTATTTTTAAGGATTATTAAAGAATTTATTATATCTAAATCAGAGTTATTTATAAGATCAACCTCATTTTCAAATTTTACAATCTTAAAAGACAAATTTTCTTTAATCTCATCTAAGATTTCATATAATGAGTTGAAGTTTACAATAAAAACTTTTTGCATAATCTTATTAGTAATATCTATGATAATTCATGTCCCAAATAAAAACACTCTTATAATTGATGAATATAAATTAAAATGCTGTATCGGAAAAAAAGGCTTAAATTCTAACAAAAAAGAAGGGGACTTCACAACGCCTATGGGCTTATTCCATCTAAAAAAATTATATTATAGAAAAGATCGTGTTGGTACTCCAGAATGCAGAATAGCTAAAAAAATTATCAAAAGAGATATGGCTTGGTGTGATGATCCTAACCATAAAAAATATAACCAAGAAATTAAGGTAAATAGTAAAAATCTAAAAGAAAATTTCCATAGAAAAGATCAAAGGTACGATTATATAATCACAATCAGCCATAATGAGAAAAAAATTCCAGGTAATGGAAGTGCTGTATTTATACATTTAACTGATGATTACACACCAACAGCAGGGTGCATTGCTTTAAGACGGAAAGATTTTGAAATATTACTAAAATTAATAAATGAAAAAACTAAGATTAAAATAGGTTAACCTCTGCTACCAAAAATTTTTGATCCAACCCTTATAAATGTTGCATTATTTTGAATTGCCTCTAAATAATCTGAGGACATGCCCATGCTTAATTCTTTAAAATTCGATTCTTGATTTATTTTATTCATCTCAGCAAAATATTTTTTTGGGTTTTGATCAACTGGTGGAATGCACATGGTACCAATAATATCCAAATTCAAGTTTTTGCAAAATTTATAAAATTCATCTAATTTTTCTTTACTTAAGCCAGATTTTTGGTCTTCATCACCAATGTTAACCTGTATAAAAATCTTAGGTTTTTTTTCTTGTTTTATTTGTTCCTCAGAAATTTTAATCGCTAATTTTTCACTATCTAGTGAATGGATATAATCAAATATTCCTAGTGCCAACTTAACTTTATTGGTTTGAAGTTTACCTATTAAATGAAGTTTAATACTTTTATTTTCATTTTTTATATTTGTCCATTTATCTAAGGCTTCTTTAACTTTATTTTCTCCATAATCAATATGGCCAAACTCTATTAGTGGTAAGATTTTTTCTATAGGAAACGTTTTTGATACAGCGATAATTTTTATATTATCATTTTTTAACTGTATTTCTTTTTTAATTGAGACTAAATTATTAACAGTATTATGAATCATTTAAGTAATATTTATTATTTTATCAAAGACTTTAACAGTAATGAAATATTAAATTTAGATAAAAATATTAATATCATCTTTAGAAACTATGATTTAATCAACAAAAAACCTATTCTTACTAAACTGAGTGCATTCTGTAAAAAAAATAGGCGCAAACTATTTGTTGCTAATGATTATAAACTCGCCTTCAATCTTGGTTTAGATGGCTTATACATTCCCGCCTTTAATAAAAATTTAAATTTTCAAAACCTTAATGTAAAATCTAATTTTCGCTTAATTGGGTCTGCACACCATATAGTTGATTTGAAAATTAAAAAACTTCAAGGGTGTAAGCAAATATTTGTCTCTCCTATATTTAAAAATAAGAAAAGTAATTTTTTTTTGGGTATTAATAAATTTAATTTAATTAATTTAAATAATGACGTTAAATTAATTGCGCTTGGTGGAATAAATAATTTTAACTTAAAAAGATTAAAGCTTACTAAGGCTCTAGGTTTTGCCTCTATAACTTGGATAAAAAAAAACCAGCCTAAAAAAATTAGGCTGGTTTTATAATTTAATAACTTAACTAATTAAAACGCGAAAGCTAAAGTTATGTGAGTATTCTCAACATTTCTAGCACTTGCTGCTGCTGCCAACGCGTAGTTGTCAGTATCAGTTTGCTGAATAGTTAGAGCCATTCCACCAGCTGAGTAAGCTGCTGTGAATGATTTAATATCTCTAGTTGTTTCTGGCGTTACAGCTACTGCTAAAGCGTTAGAGTTTGTTCCTTTAGTCTCGCTAATTTCACCGTAACCTAATGATAAATTATCATTTACGTTGAAAGCAATCGACATAGCATCACCATCGTAGTCGGCACTAGACTTTACGCCACCGGCAGCACCTGTACCAATACCATTATCTAGGTAGTACTGTTGGTAACCAACTGAAACGGGTCCCATTGTGTACAGCACATAACCAGTAATGTTTTCTTTATCACCAGCTTTACCTTGACCAGATATAACTTCTCTACCAGCACCTACAGTAACTCCCATGTCTGAAGTAAGTTTAACTACTGCACCAGTTCCTGAACCAGCACCAGCAGCACCTTTATCAGTTACAGCGTCATGATCATCACTAGCATTTCCTGCTGCTGGATCATAGTCAAGTCCAAATGATAAGCCGAAGCCCGCTACATCAAAAGAAGGTGACTTGTAAGTTACAGCACCTTCAGCAGTTGCTCTACCAAAACCTTGTAGAACTGAACCACCTGCTTGATCAAAAGCTTCTTCTTTAACTCTTGGAGTCATGTCATCAATACCATTAGCTGCAGTACCAAATTGTTGAGCGAAAACAACTGTACCCAAAGATCCCATTCCCAATGTTAATTGAGAAGAAGATAGAGTGTTAGCTCTTCCGTCATCTAATGCTGCAAAAGTTTTAACAGTAAAACCATTTTCAAGTTCTCCTGAACCAGTAAATGAAATTCCAGTGTCTACACCAATTGCTTGTCCTCCAGGACCTTGAGCACCAGCTGCTGCTGATGCTGTTGAAGATGAAGTGTAAGATACAGATGTATTACCTGAAACTGACATTTCAATTGCATTGGCAGATACAGCTACTAGCGAACCAGCTAGAGCAGTAAGACCAATTTTTTTTAAATTATTCATATTTTCTCCTATTTGTTTATTCATGAATGATGCCTTTTTAAATAATTCTCCAAAAAACTCCTTCTTTATAAAGAATTTTTTGTAATTAAATCATTATTGTTGTAAAAATATCACATATTATCATTTTAGGTTGGATTTTAAGGACTTTTGGGCTACATACTTAACAAAATGTTCTTATCTAAAACTGTTAAAACAACCTTATTCTTTGTGAGTTTTTTGCTCATTTTTTTGAATATGTCTGGTTGTGGATTATATAAGAGATCAGATATTAAAGATAACCCAGTTAATGTAAAAGACCGAGCAAGAAAGAATGTTGCTGAAGGGAAAAGCTTTTCTCTTTCAAACATCGGTAAAGGCGGCAGTGGTAATTTTGAATTTGCAAGCTCTAATCCCATGTGGAGAGCATCTCTAGAAATGCTTGATTTTACACCTTTGTCTAATGTCGATTATTCTGGAGGGATTATAATTACAGATTGGTTTGATAACGAAAATGATGAAAATAGTAATTTAAAAATAAGCATCAAATTTTTAACCAATGAAATAAGGGCTGATGGTTTGGCTGTTTCTATTTTTGAAAAAAAGTGTGCTAATAATGTTTGTAAAACTCGTAAACTTGAAAACAATGTATCAATTGATATTAAAAAAACTATTTTGAAAAAAGCTGCTTTATTAGTTAAAAATAAAAAAATTAAAAATTCAAAAGAATATTTTAAAAAAAATACCGATTTATCAGAGTCAGATAAAAACTTTTAAAACAAAAATTTTGAGTAGATACAACTTTAAAATTGTTGAAAAAAAATGGCAACTTTTCTGGGATAAAAATAAATATTTTGAGGCCAAAAAAAATTTAAATCAAAAAAAATTTTATTGCCTTGAGATGTTTCCATACCCATCTGGGAAAATTCACATGGGACATGTTAGAAACTATACCATTGGTGATGTTCTTGCACGGTTCAAGGCTATGCAAGGGTATAATGTTTTACACCCAATGGGATGGGACTCTTTTGGTATGCCTGCTGAAAACGCCGCAAAACAAAATAATTTAGATCCTAAAGAGTGGACTGAGAAAAATATTTCAACCATGAGAACTCAATTAAAAAAATTGGGACTTTCAATTGATTGGACTAAAGAAATTTCTACGTGTTCCCCCGAATACTACAAACATCAGCAAATATTTTTTTTAGAACTTTACGATAAAGGTCTTGTTTATAGAAAAGAAAACTATGTTAACTGGGATCCTGTTGACAAAACGGTACTTGCAAATGAACAGGTGATAGATGGTAAGGGTTGGCGTTCTGGCGCTATGGTGGAGAGAAAAAAACTTAACCAATGGTTTTTTAATATTTCAAAGTTTTCTGACGAACTTCTCTTAGGTTTAGAAGGTCTCACAGAGTGGCCCAACAAAGTGAAAACAATGCAAAAAAATTGGATCGGCAAGTCGTTTGGTTGTGAAATTGATTTTAAGATCGAAGGCAATAATGAGGTTGAGTATATAAAATGTTTTACCACAAGACCTGACACTCTTTTTGGTATTTCATTTTTAGCACTATCTGTAGACCACCCAATTGCTAAATTTTATGAACACAAAGAAGAGTTTAATAAATTTAAAAAAGATTGTTCTACAACTGGTACAACCGAGGAATCTATTGCACAGGCAGAAAAAATTGGATTTAAAACAGATTTAGTAGCACTTAACCCGTTTGATAAAAATATAAAAGTGCCAGTTTATTTTGCAAATTTTGTCTTAATGGATTACGGTTTTGGTGCTGTATTTGGCTGTCCAGCTCACGATCAAAGAGATCTTGATTTTGCTTTGAAATATAATCTTGATATAAAAACAGTTGTTAAACCTAAAGGTGAAAATGATACTTTTAAAGTAGAAAAAAAAGCATACACAGATTCTGGTGTTATTTTTAACTCTAAGTTTTTAAACAACTTAAAAGTTCCTGAAGAGTCTATTTTAGAAGCAATAAAAGTTTTGGAAGAAAAAAAAATAGGTAAAAAAAAAATTAACTTTAGATTAAAAGATTGGGGCATATCTAGACAAAGATACTGGGGGTGCCCTATACCAATAGCTTATAATAAAAATAATCAAATTGTAAAAATACCAAAAGAAAACCTACCTCTTAAACTTCCTGAAAATATCAATTTAAACACAACTGGAAACCCCTTAGATCATCAACATGATTGGAAAAAAATTACAATCGATGGAGATGAGTGCACTATAGAAACAGATACACTAGATACTTTTGTTGATTCTTCATGGTATTTTTTAAGATTTTGTTCTTCTAATAATGCAAGCTCCGCATTTGATATTGATGACTTAAATTACTGGATGCCTGTGGACCAATACATTGGAGGTGTAGAGCATGCCATCCTCCATCTTTTATATTCAAGATTTTTTATGCGTGCACTAAGTTATAAAAATGAAAAAATTAACATTGAAGAACCTTTTAAAGGCTTATTTACCCAAGGAATGGTTTGTCACCCTACCTATAAAAACCAAAAAAATAATTGGCTAAGCCCTGAGGAGGTTTTTTCAGACGATGGTAAAAATTACTATAATAAAAGTGACCCATCAGAAAAAGTAATTGTTGGCACGACTGAATCAATGTCTAAATCAAAAAAGAATACAATTGATCCAGAAAAAATTATTGCAGAATATGGGGCTGATGCTGTCAGGCTATTTATTCTATCAGATAGTCCTCCTGAAAAAGACGTACAGTGGTCAGATCAAGGTATTAATGCCTCCTACAAATTTATTCAAAAATTTTGGGAACTACATGCAGCTATTAAGTCTAGAATAAAATTAGAAGAAGGCAATAAAAACTTAATTTTTAATGATGAAGTTGAAGAGTTTACTAATCAACAAATAAATAAAATAAATATAAATTTAGAAAAATTTAGATATAATGTGATAGTAGCAAATTTACACGAAATATATAATTTCTTTAATAAGATAAGTGATAAAAATTATAAAAATTTAGTTAATAACTATATAAAAATTTTAAAAGTTATGTCTCCACTGGTTCCTCATTTAGCATTTGAATGTTTAAATGAGATAAGTAAGAAAGAAAATTTTTTATGGCCAGAAATTAATCAAAAGTATCTAAAGAATAAACATTTCAATATAGTGGTACAAATAAATGGTAAAAAGAGAGCTCTTTTTGAAAGCCAAGATAGTTTTGAAGAAAATGACCTGATTGAAAAGATAAAAAAAACAGAAGAATTGACGAAATTCTTAGAAAATAAAAAAATTGTAAAAAGCATTTTTATAAAAGATAAGTTAATAAATTTAATTATAAAATAATGAAGAAAAAAATAATTTTGATATGTTGTCTATTTTTTTTAACAAGTTGTGGATATAGCCCATTATATTCAGGTAAAAAATCTTCCGACATATTAATAAATAAAGTTGAAACTGTTGGTGAAAAAAAAATTAACCGTCAAATTTTATCTTTATTATCATTAGATGAGGTGGGTGAGTTAGAAAATTCATATGTATTAAATATTAATACAAAAAAAAATAAGCGTATTGTTTCAAAAGATAAACAAGGAAATGCATCCGTTTATAATTTAAATTTGGAAATTAATATATCTTTGAATAAAGATAATCAAAAGGTTACAAAAACTTTTATTTCTGATTTTTCATATAACACCCAAAAAAATAAATTTGAATTATCTAGAGAAGAAAATAAAATCTTAAATAATTTAGTTGAATCTATGGTGCAGAAAATAATTTTATTTATTAATACACAGAAATGATTCTTAAGTCGTTTGAATTGAACAAATTAAAAACAGCTAATTATAAATTTTATCTTCTTTACGGTAATAATGAGGGTCTAAAAGGAGAAACTATAAAGAACTTATTTGAAAAAAATTACCTAGATAAAATTCATAGATACGAAGAGAAAGAAATATTAGACAATATAATTAACTTTTTTAATTCTATTCTTACAAAATCATTTTTTGACAGTGAAAAATTAATTATAGTAAACAGAGCTACTGATAAAATTGTTCCTATTATAGAGGAATTGATAGAAAAAGATCCAAAAGATATTCAATTTATTATAAATTCTAAAAATCTTGAAAAAAAATCCAATTTAAGAAAACTTTTTGAAAAAGAAAAATCTATTATTTGTATTCCATTTTATGAAGACAACAATCAAACTCTAAATTCCATAATTAGCCAATTTTTTAGAAATAAAAAAATTCCAATTTCTCAACAACTAATAAATATTTTAATTGAAAGAAGCAGGGGTGATAGAAAAAATTTAAATAATGAATTAGAAAAAATAGAAAATTTTTCTTTAAACAAAAAAAACATTACTCATCATGAAATAATTAAACTGACAAATCTTGCTGATAATTATAGTGCATCGGAACTTATTGATCATTCGTTGGCTAAAAATACTAGAAAAACTGTTACTATTTTGAATGAAAATAACTATTCTGATGAAGATAATATAATAGTCATTAGAACATTGTTAGCTAAACTAAAAAGACTGCTTAAAATATGTGAATTAGTTGATGAAAAAAACAACATTGATCAGGCAATTTCTTCCTTTAAACCAACAATTTTTTGGAAAGATAAGCCACTGGTAACCCAACAAATAAAGTCTTGGAAAAAAGAAGAATTAAAAAATTTAATATATGAAAGTAATGAAATTGAACTTTTGATTAAAAAAAACTCATCAATAGCAAAAAATATTTTATCTGACTTTATAATTAATAATTCAAAAAAAATTAATAATTAGATTTTATAATTTCAATTATTTTATTTAACTGGGTGAGATCTTTATACTCAAGTATTAGAGATCCAGTATTATTATTTTTATTTTTAATTAAAACATTCAGTCCAATTTTTTCACGAATTGAATTCTCTAAAGCTTGTAGATTAATATCTTTGATTTTTTTGGAAGATTGTTTTTTTATTTTAAAAATTTTTACAAAATTTTCTGATTGTCTAACAGAAAGATTTTTTTCAATTATTTTGTTTGCAACAAATGCTGAATTATGAAGACCAACTAAAATTTTTGCATGTCCCGGTGTTAGTTTTTTTGTTTCAATCAATTTTAGTACTTCCTCAGGAAGCCCAAGTAATCTTAAAAAATTTGCTATGTGACTTCTACTTTTTCCAATAAATTTCGCTACCTTTTCTTGATCATAAGAGAATTCGTCAATAAGTCTTTGATAACCACGCGCCTCTTCTACTGCATTAAGGTCATTTCTTTGAACGTTTTCAATAATAGCAAATTCAAGAGATTTAAGGTCATCTGCATTTGTTATAACAACAGGAACTTCATGTAGTCCAGCTTTTTGGGCAGCTAACCATCTTCTCTCTCCTGCAATTATTTCGTATTTAGAGTTATTAACAGATGACTTTCTAACAATTATCGGTTGGATAATGCCCCTTTCTTTTATAGAATTTGTTAAGTCTTTTAGATTTTCTTCATCAAAAATTTTTCTAGGTTGAAATTTGTTGCTTACTAAATCGCTTATGGATAATTTATTAAAATCTTTTTCATTTTTTGTTTCACCTATCAATGATGATAGTCCTCTGCCTAGCCCTTTCTTTATTTTATTTTTATCCATTATGCTGTGCCCCCCTTTATTTGTTCTTGATTAATAAATTCATCTGTAAAGTTAAAATATGATTTACTACCGGGACAAGATTTATCATAAATTAGAACTGGCATGCCGTGCGATGGGGCCTCCGACAGTCTGACATTTCTTGGTATCACTGTTAGATAAACTTTTTTATTAAAATAGTCTCTTGCTTCTTTTTCTACTTGTGTAGATAGCTTATTTCTTTTATCAAACATTGTTAAAAGTATTCCTCTAATTTTTAATTCAGGATTTAAATTAACTTTTATTCTTTCTATGGTTTTCATTAACTGAGTTAATCCTTCTAAAGCAAAAAATTCAGCCTGAAGTGGCACTAACAATGAATGAGAAGACACTAAGGCCATGACTGTAAGCAAACTTAGTGATGGTGGACAGTCTATAAGCACATAGTCATAGGTTGCTCTAGAATTGTTTAAATAAGTGGTTAATTCGCGTTTTAAAATGAAGGCTCTCATGCTATCTTCAGCTGTTTCGACCTCAAGACCAGATAAATCTACATTTGAAGTAACTATATCTAAATTTTTGAACTCTGTTTTTCTTATCACATCAGAAATTGTCTTTGTTCCATTCAACACTCCGTAAATAGTGTCAGTCGAATTTTCTAAATTGGATAATCCAAGTCCTGTAGTAGCATTTCCTTGTGGATCAAGGTCGATTACTAAAATTTTTTTCTCTAGTTGGGCTAAACCTGCTGCAAGATTAATTACAGTTGTTGTTTTTCCAACCCCACCCTTTTGATTTATTACAGAAATAATTTGCATTTATTTATTTAATTTTTTTTTAATATTTTTTATATTTAATAAAAATGAATCTTCACTTGTAATACTTTTTTTCTTTTCAAAATCAAAATCCCAATTTATTAAAGTTTCTTCTAAAATTTTTTCACCATTTTTTCCCATGAAAACAATTAAATTTTTGTAACTACTAAAATTTTTATCAATTAAATCTAAAATTATTGGCAGAGGTTTAAAAGCTCTTGCCATTATTGTACCTGCCTCTAAATTTTGTGCTTCAAAAATATTTTCTTGAATGACTTCGGTGTTTAATTTTAAATCTCTAGATACTTTTCTTAAAAAAGAGCTTTTATGGTGACTTTTTTCATATAGGTGGACTCTAATAAAATTTTTCACATTTTTGATCATAATTGATATGATTATGCCCGGCATTCCACCTCCTGACCCTAAATCTACTATTATATCACTATTTAAATCAACAAATTCAATGATTTGTGCAGAATCAACTATATGACGTTCTCTAATTACTTCATTATTTGCTGTTTTTTTGCTTATTATATTAATTTCGTTATTTCTTTGCTGTAGCATTGACACAAATATCTCAAAATCAATAAATGTTTCACGTGGAACATTTTGCCCTTTTAGTATTGGATATTTTTTAAAAATTTCTTCCATTAAGCTATAAGCTTAATAGACTTTCTTTTTACATGTGACAACAAAATATATACGGCAGCTGGGGTTATTCCATCAATTCGTAGTGCTTGTCCCATAGTTTTTGGTTTTATTTGTTTAAATTTAGCTTTAACTTCATTTGATAGCCCAGAAAGTTCATCATAATTGACTTTTTCAGGTATAACTAAATTTTCGTCTCTTTTAAAAGCTAATATGTCAGCCTTTTGTTTCTTAAGATAGCCTCTGTAATGAGCATTAATTTCAATTTGCTCATCTATTTTTTCATCAAAATAAGGAATTTCAGGCCAAATTTCTCTTATTTTTTTCATGTCAACACCTTTTTGAGTTAATATTTCATTAGATTTTCTTAAAATACCATCTTTTGCAATTTTAATATCAAATTTCTTAATTTTAGTTGGAGATATAAAAGATTCAGACATTATTTTAGATATTATCACTAATTTGTGTTCTTTGTCTTTGAAAAGATCCTCTCTTTCTTTTGATATTAATCCAACTTCAATTCCTTTGTTTGTTAATCTTTGGTCAGCGTTATCTGCTCTTAAACTTAGTCTATATTCAGCTCTTGAGGTAAACATTCTATAAGGCTCGGCAACGCCCTTTGTTACTAAATCATCTATCATAACTCCAATGTAGGCATCTGATCTATCCAAAATAAATGGCTCTTCTTTCTTAAAAGATAAAGCTGCATTAATTCCAGCTATTAAACCTTGAGCAGCGGCTTCCTCATATCCAGTCGTACCATTTATCTGTCCTGCAAGGTATAAGTTTTGAATTTTTTTAGTCTCAAGAGTTAAAAAGAGTTCTCTAGGGTCAATATAGTCATATTCTATTGCATAACCTGGTCTTATTATCTGAACACTCTCTAAGCCTTTAATATTGTTACATATTTCTTGCTGAACATCCTCGGGTAAAGAAGTAGATATTCCATTAGGGTATATTGTGTGGTCATTAAGACCTTCTGGCTCTAAATATATCTGGTGTCGGTCCTTATCTGCAAACTTTACTATCTTATCCTCAATTGAAGGACAATATCTTGGACCAACGCCCTGTATGCTTCCTGAGTACATGGCACTTCTTTTTAAGTTTTTTTGAATTATCTTATGAACCTTTTCATTCGTATAGGTCATACGACATGAAACTTGTTTGTTTAAATTTTTTTTAGTTAAGAATGAAAAAAAATAAGGATCATCATCTGCAAACTGTTCTTCTAAATTCTCATACTTAATTGTTCTAGCATCGAGCCTTGGAGGTGTACCCGTCTTAAGTCTACCTATTTTGAAATCATACTTTTCAAGTTGCTCACTTAATCCGGTTGAGGGCTTCTCATCAAACCTGCCAGCAGGTGTTCTCTCATCACCAATATGTATCAAACCATTCAAAAATGTGCCTGTTGTTAAGATTAGCTTACCACATAAAATTTTTTTACCTGACTTTGTTTCAAAACCACTTATAGTGTTTTTATTAAAAATAAATTTTATTACAGGATCAGAAAAAACACTTAAATTACAGTAGTTTAACAATTTTTCTTGCATATATTTACGATACAATGATCTGTCTGATTGTGTTCTGGGTCCTTGAACTGCAGGCCCTCTACTTCTGTTTAATAATCTAAATTGTATACCTGATTTATCTGCAACCTCACCCATCACACCATCCAACGCATCAATCTCTCTAACAAGGTGTCCTTTACCAAGGCCTCCTATTGCTGGGTTACAAGACATCTCACCAATAGTCTCAATTTTATGAGTGAATAGGGCAGTGTTAACTCCAAGACGTGCGGAAGCTGCAGCGGCTTCGCAGCCAGCATGTCCACCTCCAATTACAATCACATCAAATGACAAGTCATTTTTCATAACTTAAATTTATAACTGATCAATTTTTTTACAAGATGAGAGTCAAAACTAATTAAATTATTTTAAATATATTTATGATCTTAAAAATCAATAAAAATGTCTATAAATTTCTTAAATAAGCTATGATTATCAACGATAAGTGACCTAAATGGCTCAAAAACTCTCAAAAAACACAAGTTTTGAGTTAAATTGAGATATGTTGATAGTATTAGCTTATTTAAGGAAAAAATAATTTTAATATTGGTATTGTTTATTTTCCAATACAAAAATCATTAAAGATACTTCCTAATATCTCTTCAACATCTACTTTTCCAACTATCATTCCTAAATGTTGAGTTGCTAATCGAAGATCTTCTGCAGCTTTATCAAAATCTTCTACTTCATTTTTTTCTTCAAAGTTTTTCAAATAATTTAAACTTTGTTCAAGGTGTTGCCTATGTCTTTCACGAGTAATTAAAATATCCTCACTTGTGATAAATTTATTTTTTAATTTATTTTTGATTTTTAAAATTAAATCTTCTACGTTAAGATTGTTTTTTACTGAAATTAAAACATGTTCAAAAGATTTTATATCAGGACTTAAATCTTCTTTTAAAAGATCAGATTTATTAACCACAAGTATTGCATTTTCATCCATGAATTCTTTTAAAACTCCTTTAAAATCAATGCTTTTAGCGTCTATAACGATCAGCTTTAGATCTGCATTTTTAGCCTTATCAAGTGCTAATTTTATTCCTTTTTTTTCAATCTCATTATTTGATTCCCTTATTCCTGCAGTATCGGATACCACAACTGGATAGCCATCAATATTTAAATGTGTCTCAATTACATCTCTTGTTGTTCCAGCAATCTCGGACACGATAGCGGCATCACGATTTGCAAGATAATTTAATAAACTAGATTTTCCAGCATTAGCAGGTCCTATGATTGCAATTTTAAAACCCTCACGAATTCTTTCACCAACTTTTTGATCATCTAAAATTTTTTTAATATTTAAGATTACTTCTCCAGAATTGATTTTAATATTTTTCAAAATATTTTGCGGTAATTCTTCATCTGGAAAATCTATTTTAGCCTCAACGTGTGATAATATTTTTAAAAGTTTTTCTCGCAAGGCATTAAATCTGTCTGCTGATTTTCCATTCATAATTTTTATTGCTTGTTGTCTTTGGATTTCAGTTTCAGCAGAAATTAAATCAGCAATACTTTCTGCTTTGAGTAAATTTATTTTCCCATTTTGAAATGCAAGTTTTGTAAACTCGCCTGGTTCAGCCAAACGACAATTTTCTACTTGTGAAATAGAGGTGTGTAGAGCTTCAATTACAGCTTTGCTACCATGTACATGGAATTCAGCCATATCTTCACCTGTGTAGCTCTTTGGCCCAGGAAACCATAATATTATCCCCTCATCTATAAGCTCAGAAGTGTCTATTTTATTGAGCTTTCTAAGGGTAGCTACTCTTGGTCCTGGTAAAGGCTTGCCTGTGAGCAATCGCACTACTTTTGAAGTTTCAGAGCCTGAAACTCTTATTATTGCAACACCAGAAATGCCTGGGCCTGTCGAAAGCGCGTAAATTGTCATAGTTTATTTTTTAATCTAATTCCTGGCATAATTTTTTCTAAGTATAAAAGAAAACTTGTTGGGTTTTTATTTTTCATAGTTGTTTCTAAAATGTCTACAAGCTCTAAATTTTTAATTTTCTTAAACATCGATATTAAAAATAAATATCTTTCTTCTATTAACTTATTACTACTATTCTCATAACTATGTTTTTTTAAAACTGCTTCTGTATTATCGACTTTAAGCGAGAGAAGTGCGGCGTCTATTGCAAGATATGTTCTTTTTGATTTGATCAAAAGTAATGACATCAAGAATAAATAATCTGGATGAAGAAAAAAAGAACTTCTTAATTTTATTAGAAGCTTATTTGCTTCATTCAATTCATCATTTTTTATCAAATTATAAGCATTATTAAACTCAGAATTGTTAAACATCATTGATCCTTAGAAATTCCTTTTTTAATGATTCTTTATGTCCTATCCACCAAGAGTTAATATTATTTGAAAGCTTATTTAGTTCGTCTTTTCTATTAATGTGGTTTTTAATAAAATCAAAGGATTCCACCCAACTTGTAATTTTAGGAAATGGGTTGTTAGGTAAAAAATCTTCAAAAAAATTATGTGGGTTTTCAACGATTGGAATGGAACCACATTCTAAAGTCTCATATAGTCTATAAGTTTCAGGGTGAAAATAGCCGTGTGGAACTAATGTGAAAATGCTATTATTCATTACTTTGTAGTATTCATTTGTATCAAGTGAATTTTTTCCAGCAAAATCTCCAGTCAAATTTGTAAAGTGGGGATTTAAGTCTGTATGTTTATTTAACAGATCGTACCTACTAGACCCATGTGTTGTCCCCATAAAATTCCAGATATATTTTTTATCACTAATGTCCACTTTAGTCTTGGGTACAGATGATTTATAGCCAATCGGAATACATGAAATATTTTTTATATTTCTAAAACTTGGTAAATAAAACGTTCTCCAAACATGCTCACAAAGAGAATAAACCAAATCCTTTTTTTCTGAACCACCCTCATCACCAAGATGTACTAGATAGATTCTTTTCACTTTATTACTAAGTTCAAAATAGAAAGACTCTTTTAACCCAACCATATTATCAACTACAATAATATCTTCATTTTTATTTAAATTTTCCAAACTATGAATTTGTTCTATTTGTATTCCAGATAATAAATTTAATATCCAAGAAGATGAATTTTTAAAATGATAATTGCCCCAAAAAATAATTCTTTCTTCTGCAATATTTGTAGCAATATCTGGGAGATTTCTATTGGTATTCCACAAAAGTTTCATATAATAAATTTATAAAACATTATCTAATGAAAACAAATTTAAAAAGAGATTTAAAATAAATATTTAATTTCATGAACCCTTTATCTCAAGAAGAGCTGAAAAATAAAATACAATCAATAATCAATTTTTTTAACTCCTCTAGATACGAAGAGGTTATTAAAAAAACAATTCCACTTATTAAAAAATTTCCACAAATGTATGTTCTTGATAACCTTCTGGCTTTAGCACATAATAGATTGGGCGAATACAATGATGCCATAAATGTGCTGAATAGAGCAATTAAAAAACACCCAAACAATATATTTGTACTTAATAACCTTGGTCTTGTTCATGGAAATTTAAATAACACCGATATTGCGGAAGAGTATTTAAAAAAAGCACTAATTATTAAACCTTCCTTTTTAGATGCTTCAATCACACTTGCAGATTTAAAATCAAAAATGAATAAAAACGATGAAGAAATTATAA
Organism: Candidatus Pelagibacter sp. Uisw_130; assembly: GCF_047722505.1. GTDB lineage: Bacteria > Pseudomonadota > Alphaproteobacteria > Pelagibacterales > Pelagibacteraceae > Pelagibacter. Next base: position 1,365,307 of record NZ_CP159814.1, on the reverse strand, counting down.
TTTTAGAAAAAGCAAAAAATGTTTATGAAAAAAGCTATCCTTTAAATTTTGCACTTGGCAATGCTTACCAGAAAAAAGGTGACTTTAATAAATCTCTAAAATGTTTTAGATCTTGTTTAGAGATGAACCCAATGAATACAGCAGCTGATAAAGCTATTAGTCTTATGACAAAATATGACAAGGATAATATTCACCTTGGAGAAATGAAAAGCAAACTTACAGACATCAACGATAATGAAAATAAGATGTGGCTATCTTTTGCATTGGGAAAGGCGCTAGAAGATACAGAGGAATATGCCGACTCTTTTAAACACTTAAGTGTTGCTAACAAAATAAAGAATGAGAAAATAAATTATAATACAGATAAAGATGAAAGGTTATTTAATAATATAAAAAAATTATTTGGTAAAAGGAATTTTCCTAAGATTGAGCCCTCTAATAAAAAAATCATTTTTATTGTTGGTATGCCAAGATCAGGTACCACTTTAATAGAGCAAATAATTTCTTCTCATGGGCTGGTTTATGGAGCTGGGGAATTAAATCATGCTCATGATTTTATAGAAAAGAATTTCCTTGAAAATACATTTCAATTTTCTAAAAAAACGGTTGATGAATTTAAGGATAAAGATTTTGTTAACTTTCAAGAATATTTTTTAGAAAAAATCAATTCTGATAAAAATATTATCACAGATAAAGCACCCTTAAATTTTAAATGGATAGGTTTTTTATTGATTGCATTTCCAAACTGTAAAATAATACACTCAATGAGAAATCCCATGGATATTTGTTGGTCCATGTACAAAAATTTTTTTCCTTCAAAACGACTTAATTTTTCATACAGTTTAAACGATCTTGGTAATTATTATTTGTTGTATAAGGACATGATGAATTTTTGGAATGATTTATTCAAAAACAAAATTTATAATATTGAATATGAGAATCTTATAAAAGACAATGAAAAAGAAATTAAAAATTTAATTAATTATTGTGATCTAGAATGGGACGAAAACTGTATGAGCTTTTATAATAATAAAAAATCTGTCTCCACGGCAAGCCTTGCTCAGGTCAGAAATCCAATATACAAGTCTTCTATCGAAAAATGGAAAAATTATTCCGAAGGACTAAAAGAACTTTCAGAGTTTTTAACGTTGCAATCTTAAGCGGGTTTATTCATCGAACTAAAGAAATCTGCATTGCTTTTTGTTTCCTTGAGCTTTGAGTTTATAAATTCAATAGCATCCATTGTTCCCATTGGACTAATAATTCTTCTTAACACATTCATTTTTGAAAGGTCATCTTTATCAAAAAGTAATTCTTCTCGTCTTGTTCCAGATTTAGTTATATCGATTGCTGGATAAATTCTTCTCTCTGCAATTTTTCTATCCAAAACTGTTTCACTATTTCCAGTTCCTTTAAATTCTTCAAAAATAACCTCATCCATTCTTGATCCAGTATCAATCAAAGCTGTTGAGATGATTGTTAAAGATCCACCTTCTTCAATATTTCTTGCTGCACCAAAAAATCTTTTTGGTCTTTGAAGTGCATTCGCATCAACTCCACCTGTTAATACTTTTCCAGAACTTGGTATCACAGCATTATATGCTCTACCCAATCTTGTGATTGAGTCTAATAAAATTACTACATCTTTTTTATGCTCAGTTAATCTTTTTGCTTTTTCGATTACCATTTCAGCAACCGCAACATGTCTTGAGGCAGGTTCATCGAAAGTAGAGCTGATAACCTCTCCCTTAACTGTTCTTTTCATATCAGTTACTTCTTCTGGTCTTTCATCAATAAGTAAAACCATCAAATAACTTTCTGGATAGTTTTTAGCAATTGAGTTAGCGATGCTTTGTAAGATCATTGTCTTACCAGCCTTAGGAGGTGAGATAATTATTGATCTTTGACCTTTTCCAATTGGACTTACAAGATCAATTAATCTTGGAGTTAAATCTGGTTTTTTTTCAATCTTGGTTGTCTCAACTTCCATCACCATTTGTTTGTTTGGATAGAGTGGGGTTAAATTATCAAACGCAATTTTGTGACGAGCTTTTTCTGGTTCTTCGAAATTTATTTTTTCTACTTGTAATAATGCAAAATATCTTTCACCTTCTTTGGGGGCTCTCACAGGTCCTTCAACAGTATCTCCAGTTCTTAAACCAAATTTCCTGATCTGACTTGGACTAACATAAATATCGTCTGGTCCAGCTAAATAGTTTGATTCCATTGCTCTTAAAAAACCAAATCCATCTTGTAATAATTGTAAAACTCCAGCTCCAGTTATCTCTTCTTTTTCTGCAACTTTTTTTAATATAGCAAATAAAATTTCTTGTTTTCTTAGTGTGCTAGCATTTTCAATACCTAACTTTTCTGCTTGTGCTATTAATTGTTCGGACGATTTTAGTTTAAGTTCTTGAATATTCATGTTGAGGGATTGTGTTTAAGATTTATTAGATAGTTTAAATATATGCACTGTAACGAGTATTTCAAGTTTAGATAGGCTTAAATATAACAATAAAAACTACCAAAATAAGCAATATTGTTGGTACTTCATTAATTATTCTAAAAAATTTAGAAGATTTGGTATTTTGATCTAGTTTAAAATCATCAAGTAATTTTCCTAAATAAAAATGATAAATTGTTAATAAGATTATTAATATTAATTTTAGTTTTAACCAAAGCGTTAAAATAACCTCAAAGCCAATAACAGAGATTAATATTAATCCAAAAATCCAGGATAAAATCATTGCTGGCATCATAATAAAATAAAATAATTTTCTTTCCATTGTTTTAAATATTGAAGACGAAATTTTATGATCAATATTTTCAACATGATAAACAAAAATTCTTGGTAAATACAAAAGCCCCGCCATCCAAGAAATCACAGCTATCAAGTGGAGGCTTTTAAACAAAAGATAACTATTCATAATTTAAACAAGGACACTTTTTGAAATTTGAAGGACACTGAATTTTTGGAGGATAAAGATTTTCACTAAACTTATATTCATTTTTTTTTATTATCAACTCCGACATGGCTTTAATAAAATTTTCATTTATGCCAAGAGCTGGAACACGTGTATAATTTTTACATCCATTAGCGTCAGCAATTTCCTTATACTCTATATCTAATTCAACAAGTGTTTCTGAGTGTTCAGAAACAAATGCGATAGGAACTAAAACAATATGTTTGCCAATTTTTGAATTTTCAACAATTATATTTTCAGTGGATGGCCCTATCCATTTCAATGGGCCAACTCTACTTTGATAACTTAATATCCAATCCAAATTCTCAATATTCAAATTCTCAACTATTTTTTGGACAGACTGTTCTACTTGCCACTGATACGGATCTCCCTTTTTAATATTTTTTTCTGGTAGGCCATGAGCAGAAAATATTAATTTAAAATTTTTAAGGTCCTTAATTTTTTTTATTATTTCTTTTGTGTGGGCGCTGATGAAATTTTGGTCTGTAGGGTAACAACAAATTGTGCTTGTTTTAACTTGGTAGTTATTTTTTTTACATACATCTTTCCATTCTTTAATTGAAGACCCAGAAGTTGCGGCAGAATATTGTGGATAAAGTGGCATTAAAACAATCTCTTTCGGATTAAACAATTGAACGTCTTTAATCACATCCTTTGCTCTTGGGTTCCAACACCTCATTACAATAAAACATTTATATTCATTGTCAGCTTCGGTTTGATTTAACCTTGTTTCAAGTGCCCCCGATTGTTCCTCAGTTAATTTTAATATTGGTGATGATCCACCAAGCTCTTCATAGATTTTTTTAGCAACAGGTGCTCTTCTATTAGATATCAACTTTGCCAAAGGATATCTCAATATAGTTGGTAAATTTAAAATTGCTGGATCATTAAATAAATTAAATAAAAACGGTTCTACATTTTCAATTTTATCAGGACCGCCAAGATTAAATAGAATTATTGCTTTTTTCATTTAATAATCTTTTACTGTTTTAACTAAATAGTCAACCATGTCAGGATTAGTTTCGGGTAACACCCCATGACCCAAATTAAATATATAAGGATGATCTTTAAAGGTGGTTAAATATTTCAAGGTTTCTTTTTTTAAATTTTCTTTGTCTGTTAATAAAATTTTAGGATCAAGACCTCCTTGAACTGGTATTTTTATTTCCCTACATATTGAAACAGGATCAACATTATAATCAATATTAATCGCATCAGGTTTAACGATATCACAATAATTTTTATAATCTTTTATTCCTTTTGGAAAACAAATTACAGGAACATTTAGTGATTTAATATAATCAACTAAATTTAATGTTGGCACATATACATAATTTGGTAAGTTTTTTTCTTCTAGAAGACCAGCCCAACTATCAAAAATTTGAATTATTGTTGCACCATTTTTTATCTGTTGGTCAATATGTAATTTTAAAAACTTTTCTAGGATTATTAAAATTCTATTTATTAGAAATTCATCTTTGAAGAAATTTTTTACCAGTTCTTTCTTTGGGGAATGTTTATTGATCATATAAACTAACAAAGTCCATGGAGCACCAACAAATCCTATTAAATTCTTGTTTTTTATTAAATTGTCTTCGCTGACTTTTTTAATTGATTTATAGATTGGGTATAATTTTTCTATAAAGTCAATTTCATCGACCTTGGATATATTTTTTAAATTTAAAGAACCTAATATTGGGCCAAAATCTTTTTCAAATTTTACTTCTTGGTTTAATCCATATGGGATCATTAGAATGTCTGAAAAAATTATAGCAGCGTCCAAATCAAATCTTTTAAGAGGTTGTAAGGTTATCTTTGAAGATAAATTTTCATCTAAACATAAGTTTATAAAATTAGGATTTAATTTTCTAATTTCTCTAAATTCTGGTAAATATCTACCAGCCTGTCTCATTAACCATATTGGAGAATTGTTTGTTTTTTTGTTTATTATTGTTTCCTGAATGGGTGTCATAATAATAAGTAAATATTTAATTATAGTATTAGTTATATAGTATGTGAATAACGGTAATTATTTGTTTTTTAGTTTTTATACACTACTTATCAACACTTAATAAATTATAGAATTGTTATATAGTCGTAAATTAAGGGTTTATTTAATATTATTAGATAAAATGTATATTAATATTTAACATGTTTATTAATGTTTATAAAAATTGGGTTTTACAAAGAAAAATAATAAATATGATTATTTTAAAAAATGATAAAAATAATACTTAATTACCAACATTTTATTCATGAGTAATACTTATCAAGTATACCTTATTTCTGACTCTACTGGCGAAACATTAGACAGAGTTTTTTTAGCAATTAAGGCTCAATTTAAAAACATAGAATATGATGTTAAATCTTATTTTTTTACAAGAACAGAAAATCAAGTATCTAAAATTATGGAAGAAGCAAAAAAAAATGATAATGCGATAATTTTATATACAATTGTTGACACTTCTCTTGCAAAGTTTTTGGCAAACAGAGGAGATGAAAAAAAAATTCCTTGTTTTAGTGTTTTAGGAAACTTAATAATGAGCTTTTCTAGACTTTTAAATCAAAAAGCATCTCACGTCCCTAGCGGACAACACGCCTTAAACGAAGAGTATTATGAGAGAATCGAGGCCATTCAATTCACTATGGCGCACGATGACGGTAATTTAGTAGAGGATATTGCTAAAGCAGACTTGATATTGTTAGGGGTAAGCAGAACAAGTAAAACACCGACATCAATTTATCTTGCTAACAAAGGTTATAAAACTTTAAATATTCCTTTGGTAAACGAGCAATCAATACCAGAAAGTTTAAAAAAGAATCCTAAACTTTCTTGTGTAGTTGGTTTAACAACCGAGCCTCAGCGATTAGTTGATATTAGAAAAAATAGAATGAACGCTCTTAAGGAAAAAGAAAATACAAATTATACAAATATTAGTAAGATAGAAAAAGAAGTTAACGAAGCAAAAAAAACGTTTGTCAAATACAAATGGCCAACAATTGACGTTACCAGAAAGTCAGTAGAGGAAACCGCAGCATCGATAATTAAAATATATGAAATAAATAAAAATAATGGTTGAAGAAATTATACTTGCATCAAAAAGTGGTGTGAGAAAAAAAATTTTAGAGGCAAATAACATTAAGTGCAAAATAGAACCATCTAATGTGGATGAGGACAGTGTTAAAGAAAGCCTACTAAAAGAAAGAGCATCTCCAACAATTATTTCAAAAAATTTAGCAGAATTAAAGGCTAACAAAATTAGCCAAAAATTTATAGAGGAAATGGTGCTTGGAGCAGATAGTGTAATAGATTTAGAGGGTGAAATAATATCAAAGCCAAATGATAGAGTAGAGGCACTAGAAATACTAAAAAGGATGAATGGAAAAACTCATCAATTAATAAGTTCGGTTTGTATTTCAAGGGGTGGATCTATGATATGGAATTACACCGATATAGCCTCATTAACAATGAAAAACATGCCCCTTTCGGAATTGGAAAACTATTTAATAAAAATTTCAGACGAGGCGCTTTATGCATACAACGTGTATCAAATTGAGGGTGAAGGAAGAAATTTATTTTCTAAAATTGAGGGGGACGAGGACACGATTATGGGACTTCCAATAAAACAAATAAAGAACTATTTAAATATATTAGAATGAATAAAAAATTTTTAGTTATTGGAAATCCGATAGAACATTCACTATCCCCAAAACTTCATAATTATTGGATTAAAAAAAATAATATAAAAGCACTATATGAAAAAAAATTGCTAAAAGAAGAAGAGATAGAAAAATTAATTTTAGAGATTAAAGAAGAAAAGATCCATGGAGTAAATATAACCATTCCCTTTAAGAAAAAAGTTATACCCTTTTTAGATTTATTAACTGATGAGGCGAGTAAATCTCAATCTGTAAATACTATTTATAAAATAAAAGATAAAATTATTGGGGATAATACAGATATTGAGGGTTTTAAAGTTGCTTTAGAGAAAACAAACCAAATAATTAACGATAAGACGGTACTTATTATTGGTGCCGGCGGAGTGGTGCCCTCTATTATTATTGCTCTAAAAAAATTAAAAATAAAGAAAATTTTCATAACGAATAGAACTGAAGCAAAAGCCGTGGAGATGAGAAATTCTTTTCCAGAACTAGGGATAGTAGATTGGGGAAAAATGATTAATTTTGATATTATTATAAATGCCACAAGTATTGGCTTAAATGAAAAAGATAAAATCAAGCTTGATTATGAAAATATTAGTAAAAATAAATTTTTTTATGATATAATCTATAATCCAGAGGAAACCGATTTTTTAAAAAAAGGTAAAAAATTTGGGGCCCGAGTAGAAAATGGAAAAACCATGTTTGTTCATCAAGCACAAAAAGCCTTTTTTATATGGCATGGAATTTTACCAGAAATAGATAAAGAAACCTTTAATTTGTTAAGAGCATGATTAGAATAGCGTTAGTTGGAGATATAGGATCCGGAAAAAGTCACATAGCCAAACTTTTTAATTTTCCATTATTTAATGCCGATCTTGAAGTAGCTAAAATTTACAAAACTAACAAACAATGTTTTAAGAAACTAAAAAAGATTTTACCTAAAAATTTTTCATCATTTCCAGCAAAAAAAGATCAAATTATAAAAGCTATAACTGAAAGGGAATTAAATTTAAAAAAAATTACAAGAATAATCCATCCAGAAATTAGAAAAAAAATGAATTTATTTTTAAAAAAAAATAAAAAACATAGAGCAATTGTTTTAGATATTCCTCTTTTATTGGAAAATAAGCTAAATAATAAAGGTGATATTATAATTTTTATTCAGTCAAAAAAATCTGAGATTATAAAAAGACTAAAAAAAAGAAATAATTTTAATATTGATTTATTTAATAAATTTAAAAAGATTCAACTTCCTTTGAGTTTAAAGAAGAAAAAATCCAACTATATAATTAAAAATAATTTTACCAATAGGTATGTTAAAAAAAATATTAAAAAAATAATAAAAAAAATTATATAAAGTGAAAGAAGTTGTACTAGACACAGAAACGACCGGCTTATCAGTTAGAGAAGGGCATAGAATTGTGGAAATTGGCTGCATAGAATTAGATAATTTAATCCCCACAAAAAATACATTTCATTGCTATCTAAATCCTGAACGAAAAGTTTCTGAAAAAGCACTAGAGGTTCATGGTTATACAGATGAATTTTTATCTACCCAAAAAAAATTTTCAGATGTGGTAAAAGATTTCTTAAATTTTATAGAAAATAAAAAGTTGGTTATTCATAATGCTGAATTTGATTTATCACATCTTAATAACGAATTAGCATTATTGGGTAAGGAAAAACTAGATAACAAAAATGTTGTAGATACACTAGCATTAGCTAGAGATAAATTCCCTGGTTCGCCAACAAGTCTTGATGCTTTATGTAAGAGGTATCATGTGGATAATTCCAAACGAACACAACATACTGCTCTCATAGACTGTGATTTGTTAGCAAAAGTTTATATTAACCTGTTAGGGCAGAAAGAACCCACACTAAATTTTAAAAATGAAGATAATGAAAAAACAATAATAGATTCTGATAATATTAATCAATATTATAAAAAGATTATCAAACCAACAGAAAAAGAAGCTAAGCTACATAAGGAATATTTAAATAAAACTTTAAAAAAAAATTTTTTTTAGGCAGATCTTTGCTTGTATAGCTCAGTAAAATCTATTTTTTTCTCCAATTTTACTTCTGGAAAACCAGAATTATGCAGTAAATTTAAGAATGCCCTTTCCAAATTCGGAAAAATTTGATTTTGAACGTCGCACAATATTATTTTTTCTAAATCTTTTTTATCTTTTATCTCTTCATCAATTTTTACAATTGACGCATAAACTATTTCAAAATGAGATTTTTTTTCGTTGGGTTCTTTATCCTCAAATTTTAAGCTTGTATTTACTTCAATAAGTTGATTCTTTAAAGGCTTTGAGTTAATAACAATATCTAAATTATATTTTAAGATATTATCTTTTACAAAAAAATAGCTCTCAGCATCTGGTGTTTCGCTAGACATATCTTTTATAAATTCAGCTAATATTTTAAAGTTTTTTGTCATCATCATCTTCTATATCTTCAAAATCACCATTAATAAAATCTTGCTTTTTCTTTATGGGATTATGTTTAATTGAAACTTTTTTAAATATCAATTTTCTTGTTGGTGGAAATATTATCAGTAATCCTAAAATATCTGTAGCAAAACCAGGTAAAATTAAAAGTAACGCAGCAAACGCTAATGCTGCACCAGAAATAATTTCATAAACCGGAAGTTCATTTTTCACAATTTGAGACATTCCTGACTTCAGAGTGTTAAAGCCTTCATATCGAGCATAAACAACACCAAAGAAAGCAGTAATAAAAATTAATAAAATAGTGTTAAAAGCACCAATTTGAGAACCTAATTTGATAAATAAGTAAATCTCAATAATTGGGACACCAACCAATAATAATAAAAATGTGTTCATTTGTCCTTAGTCTAAATTGCTAGTTGTAATTAATCAACATAGTAAATATTATAAAAGTATGAGTTATAGTTTTGAATACATCGATATTATTCTTTTAGCAATGATAGCGGGTTTTATTTTTTTGCGTTTAAGAGGGATACTTGGAAAAAAAACTGGTTTTGGGGAAAAAATTTCTTCGCAATTTGAAAAAGAATTTCAAAAAACAAACTTAAGCTTAAAACCAGCTAGTGAAAACTTTGATGAAGTGGCTCAAAAAGATTTTTTAAAGGGTGCAAAAATTGCTTACGAAACAATCATTACAGATTTTAGTGATAGTGATAATAAGTTAATAGCTAGTAAACCACTTTTGGGTAAAAAAATTTATGAACAGTTTAAGGAAGCACTCAAAGATAGAGAAAGCAAAGGATATTTCGCCGAAATAACATTTATTGGAATTAAATCAGCAGCAGTCAAAACTCATAAAAAAATAGAAAACAGTCTAGAGGTTACGGTAGATTTCGTTAGTGAAATAATTACCTGTCTAAAAGATAAAGAAAAAAAAATAGTTTCTGGTGATAGTGAAAAAATTAAAACTGTTTATGATACTTGGGTTTTCTCAAAAGAATTAAAATCAGCGAATCCTAATTGGCTATTAATAGAAACGCTTACTTAATTGATTAAGAAGATTACAGACAAAGATAAAGAAGATTGGAAAAATTTTCTAAATAAAAAAAAAAAAATCTTAATAATTATTCTGTAAAAAAAAAAGATGTAAAAAACTCAAACAAAGACATACAAGACTGGGAAAATTTTTTAAATAATAAAGAAAAAATTCCAAATAAAGATTCTGTCCATAAAAAAAATATAAGATATGAGAAGATAAAAAAAATAGATCTACATGGTTGTACAATCGAAGAAGCAAACAAAGCCATAGAACAATTTATTCAAAAATGTTTTGATGAAGATGTTACAAAAATAATAGTGATTACAGGCAAAGGACTAAGGTCTAAAAATGTTGAAAACCCCTACCTTTCAAAGAATTTGAGTATACTAAAATATTCAGTTCCAGAATTTATTGAAAATAATAAAAGTTTAACACAATTTATTATTGAAATTAAAGACGCTAAGATTGAAGATGGTGGTAGTGGAGCTTTTTATATCTATCTTAAAAATAAGAATAAATTTAAAGAATAAATTTAGATAAATCTGTATCCTTAACAAGTTCTTCTAGATTTTGTTTTACATATTCAGAATTTATTATAATTTTTTCACCAGCTCTATCCGTTGCTGTAAAGCTAATATCATCTAATATTCTTTCGATAATAGTGTGCAGTCTTCTGGCACCAATATTTTCTACAGTATTATTAACTTCTGAAGCCATATTGGCAATTGCATCAATTCCATCATCAGAAAATTCTAGTTCAACGTTTTCTGTTTTTAAAAGAGCAACGTACTGTTTAATTAAACTATAGTCTGGCTCTTTAAGAATTCTTTTAAAATCATCACTAGTTAAAGCTTCAAGCTCAACTCTTATTGGCAGTCTACCTTGTAATTCTGGAAGTAAGTCTGAAGGTTTAGCTAGCTGAAATGCTCCAGATGCAATAAATAAAATATGATCAGTTTTAATTGTACCATACTTTGTACTGACTGTTGTTCCTTCAATTAGAGGAAGTAGATCTCTTTGTACTCCTTCTCTAGAAACATCTCCACCAGACCTGTCAGTTCTTCCTGAAATTTTATCTATTTCATCTAAAAAAACTATTCCATTATTTTCTGTTGAATCTTTTGCTGATTTTATAATTTTATCTTCTTCTATCAACTTGTCAGCTTCATCATTAATCAAAATTTCATGAGATTCTTTGACAGTCATTTTCTTCTTTTTTTGTTTATTGCCAACAGATTTTCCAATCATCTCTCCAATATTTATCATTCCAATATTTGCTCCAGACATTCCAGGAATTTCAAAAGCAGTTTGAGAGCCACTATCGTTTACTGCTATTTCAATTTCATTATCATCCAGATCACCATCCCTTAATCTTTTTTTAAAGCTTTCCCTTGTAGCAAGACTTGCTTTGTTACCCACCAAAGCATCTAAAACTTTTTCTTCTGCTAACTTTTGTGCCTTTGCATGAACTTCTTTTCTTTTCTTTACTTTCTCCATTGCAATTGCAATTTCAAGCAGATCTCTTATAATTTGCTCAACATCTCTTCCAACATACCCAACTTCAGTAAACCTTGTGGCTTCTACCTTTACAAAAGGAGCTTCAGCTAATTTTGATAATCTTCTAGAAATTTCTGTTTTACCAACCCCTGTTGGCCCGATCATTAAAATGTTTTTAGGCAAAACTTCATCTTTCATTTCACCTTTTAAAGCCTGTCTTCTCCATCTATTTCTTAAAGCAATGGCAACTGCTTTTTTAGCTTTATTTTGTCCAACAACATATCTATCTAATTCAGAAACTATTTCTCTAGGTGATAAAGAGCTGACTAAAGAGTTATCTTTCTTTTCAGTTTTTTCTTTTGGAAAAGGTGTAACGTTTGTATCTTTCATTAAATTTTTTCAATTTTAATATTATTATTAGTGAATACACAAATTTCAGATGCAACTTGAATTGCTTTTCTTGCAATTTCTTCAGCACTCAAATCTGAAACTAATAAAACTTTAGCAGCAGCTAATGCATAATTTCCACCGGAGCCTATACCGATTGCATCACCTTCAGGCTCGAGTACATCACCTGTACCAGAAATTATGTAGCTATTCTCTTTATCACCAATAGCCATTAATGCTTCTAATCTTCTTAAATATTTATCAGTCCGCCAGTCTTTTGCTAACTCAACAGCTGCTCTCGGAAGATTGCCCGCATGTTTTTCAAGTTTAGCTTCCAATCTTTCAAATAACGTCAAAGCATCAGCTGTAGACCCTGCAAATCCTGCAATCACATTTCTTTTTTCAATTTTTCTAACTTTTGCTGCGGTACTTTTAATTACAGTATTTCCCATACTGACTTGACCGTCTCCAGCAACCACTACTTCGCTGTTTTTTCTAATAAGTACTATTGTAGTCATTAATTATAAATGGATATTAATTTTTATTCTTCAAGTGGTAGATTGCAAATATTGATATAGTCAATTAATCTCTATATACGTATTAAATATTATGAGCAGAATAGGAAAAGTTTCTAGAAAAACTAAAGAAACCAGTATCAGTGTTGAAGTTAATATTGATGGCAAAGGTCAATATAAAATTGATACAGGGATAGGTTTTTTAGATCATATGCTTGAACAATTATCAAAACATTCACTTATTGATTTAAAAGTTAAAGCAAAAGGTGATACTCATATAGACCTTCATCACACAACAGAAGACACTGGAATTGCTATAGGTGAAGCTTTAAAAAAAGCACTAAAAGATTTTAAAGGAATTAAAAGATACGCTCATGCAATGATACCAATGGATGAAACGTTAACAAGAGTTGCAATTGATGTTTCTAATAGACCTTATTTAATATGGAAAGTTAAACTTAAAGTAGAAAGACTTGGGGAGATGGATACGGAACTTTTTAAAGAATGGTTTCAGGCATTTTCTCAGTCAGCCGGAATAACACTTCACATGGAAAATATTTATGGAGACAATAGTCATCACATAATCGAGTCTTGTTTTAAGGCATTAGCAAGATCATTAAGAACTGCTTTAGAAATAGATCCTAGAAATAAGAAGAGTATTCCATCAACTAAAGGCTCATTATAAGTTTAATGAATGTCACAATTGTTGATTATAATTCAGGAAATATCAGCTCTGTAATAAATTCTTTTAAGGAAGCTGGCAAAGATAAAGTTAATATTGAAGTAACCTCAGATTTAAATAAGATTAAATTAAGCGACAAAATAGTTTTACCGGGACAAGGATCGTTTAAGAGCTGCGTTGATGCATTAAATGGTATAAGTGGCTTAGTAGAGGCACTAAATGAATTTGCAGTAAATAACAAAAAACCTCTTCTAGGGATTTGTGTTGGATTACAGATGTTCGCAGACATTGGCTATGAAGAGACTGAAACGAAAGGACTTGGTTGGATTTCAGGAAAAGTATCAAAGATTGATAATCAAAATAATAAATTCAAACTTCCACACATTGGTTGGAATGAAATTAGTATTATTAAAGAAAGTAAGATTTTTAATAATATAGAAAATAATTCACACATGTATTTTGTGCATAGTTATGAATTTATCCCAGAGGATAAAAATGTAATTTCAGCAACAACAGATTATTCATCAAACATTGTTTGTTCTGTAGAAAAAGAAAATATTTTTGGAACTCAGTTTCACCCTGAAAAAAGCCATAAATTAGGACTTAAAATTATAGAAAATTTTTTAAATTTATAAATATGAAAATATTTCCAGCCATAGATATTAAAGATAAGAAATGTGTGAGATTAATTAGAGGGAATTTTAATAATAAAACTGAATATGAAGTATCACCAATTGATCAAGCTAGTAAATACAAAGATCATGGTTTTAAAAATTTACACATTGTTGATTTAGACGGTGCCTTAACCGGAGAGACAATTAATTTAGATGTTATCAAAGAGATTGTTCATAAATTTGATTTAAAAATTGAAGTAGGCGGAGGTATTAGAACTATTGATAGTGTACAAAAATATATAGATGCAGGAGCTGAGAAAGTTATTTTAGGTAGTGCAGCTATAAAAGATAAATTTTTTTTAAAAGAAGCATGTCAAAAATTTCCATATAAAATTGCTTTAGGTCTAGATGCTAAAAATGGATACTTATCTGTTTCAGGATGGAAAGAAAATTCTAACAAACTTACTTTAGATTTTTTAAAAGAAGTAAATGATTATGGTGTTAGCAGATTAATTTATACAGACATAAATAGAGATGGCACCAAACAAAGTCCTAATTTTGAAGAAACAACTAATGTTGCAAATGTATCTAATTGTAAAGTAATTATTTCAGGAGGAGTGTCTTCAATTGATGACATTAAAAAAGCAAAAGGTTTAAAAAATATTGAAGGAATAATAGTTGGCAAAGCTATATATGATGGTGATATCAAATTAGATGAATTAGTGAGAGAATTAGATGCTTAAAAATAGAATTATACCCTGTTTAGATGTTAAAAATGGGAGAGTTGTCAAAGGAATTAACTTTGTAAATTTAAAGGATGCTGGTAATCCAGTTGAGCAAGCTAAAATCTATAGTGATGGTGGTGCTGATGAGATTTGCTTTTTAGATATTACAGCTTCCAATGAAAATAGAGACACAATTTATGATGTGGTTGAGAAAACATCTAAAAAATGTTTTGTGCCCTTAACGGTTGGTGGTGGGGTCAGAGGCATTAATGACATAGGTAAATTATTAAATTGTGGAGCAGATAAAGTTTCAATTAATACTGCAGCAGTTCAAAATCCTGAAATGATAATTGAAAGTTCAAAAAAATTTGGATCACAATGCATTGTTGTTGCAATAGATGCTAAAAAAAATGGCAATAAATGGGAGGTTTTTACCCATGGTGGGAGAAACAACACAAATATAGATGTAACAGAATTTGCAAAAAAAATGGAAGATAATGGAGCAGGAGAATTACTGGTTACATCT
The DNA here is from genome assembly GCF_047722505.1 of Candidatus Pelagibacter sp. Uisw_130. GTDB lineage: Bacteria > Pseudomonadota > Alphaproteobacteria > Pelagibacterales > Pelagibacteraceae > Pelagibacter. Next base: position 1,350,219 of record NZ_CP159814.1, on the reverse strand, counting down.
ATGGATAGAGACGGCACTCAAATTGGTTATGATAATGATTTGATGTTAGAAATATCTTCAACAGTTAATATACCTGTGATTGCCTCAGGTGGAGTGGGTAACTTGGATCACCTGGTGGATGGCATAAAGCTTGGCAATGCTAGCGCTGTACTAGCAGCTTCAATCTTTCATTACGGAACACACTCCATTAATGAAGCCAAACAATATTTGAATTCAAAAGGAATTCCAGTTAGGATTTAGACATGTCAGAAAATCTATTAAATTTAGTAAATACAATTAGAGACAGAAAAAATAAGAAGGATGAGGATAAATCTTATACTTCATCATTATTATCAGGTGGTCTATCTAAATGTATAGATAAAATGGAAGAAGAATTTAGTGAACTTAAAGAGGCCCTAAATGATAAATCTAACATAGTTCATGAAGCAGCAGATACAATTTATCATATATTAGTTACACTTGAGGCAGCTGATATTAAGTTTGAAGATGTCCTAAAAGAGTTGGAAGACAGAAAAAAACAATCAGGTATTGAAGAAAAGAATAGCAGATAATGAGCTATGACAAAAATAATATTTTTGCAAAAATTTTGAGAAAGGAAATTCCTTGTAAAAAAATATTTGAAAATGATTACGTTTTTTCTTTTCAAGATATTAATCCTCAAAAAAAAATACACGTATTGGTTATTCCAAAAGGTGAGTACATTGATTTAGATGATTTTAACAATAGAGCCTCAGATCAAGAGATAGTTGCGTTAAGCAAAGCTATTACCAAAGTTTCCAAAATGTTAGGCATGTCAACAGATACAGGTAAAGGCTATAGAGCTTTAACAAATTTGAGTGAAGATGGCGGTCAAGAGGTTCCACATTTACACTTCCATTTATTTGGAGGAGAAAAAATTGGAAAAATGGTTGAGTGACAAAAAAAATTTATCGAAGTTATTTAGAGATAAGGTCTCTAGGTGCATTAAAAGAAGTTAAGAAGCCCTCAAAGAATTACACTGTAGAGCTCGCCGACCCAAAAGATTTTCAATTAAATAAATTTTTTTACAAAACTATTGGTAAGAATTGTCAATGGATTGATAGACTTGTTTGGACAGAGTTAAATTGGACAGATTATATCTCTAATGATCAGTTATTTACATACATCCTTAAAGATAAAAGTGAAATAGCTGGCTATTTTGAACTGATATTTAACAAGCAAAACAAAGAAGCCGAAATTGCTTATTTTGGAATTTTGGAAGAATATTTTGGAAAAAAATTAGGGGGATATTTGTTAAGTGAAGCAATTAAGTACTCATTTAATATGGGAGGCGAGAGAGTTTGGGTTCACACTTGTTCCCTAGATCATAAAAATGCGTTAAAAAATTATTTGGCTAGAGGTATGAAAAATTTTAAATCTGAAACCTTAATCAGATGATTAATTATTTTCAGGTAATTTAAAAATCTTGCTATTAATCTCTTGGTTTTTTTTAACAGAAGAAATAAACGTTATTGATAAATTTTGATAAATATCTTCGGTTTGCCATCCAATTAAATTTAAATCCTTCTTATCAAAAAAAATATTAATCTTATTGTTGTTCTCAAAAATTTTAAAATTTATGTACTTGTTGTCAATATCCCTTGGCTCTAATTCTTCTATTTTAGAAATTAGATATTTTTTATCTAGCAAAAATTCTAAAGGAGTTTTGTTAAGTGGATAACGATAATAACTTCCTTTGTTACTGGTTTTAATAACTAAAGATTTTCCATTTGATACTAATTTTTTTTTACTAGGATTACTATATTCACAAAAGATTTTTTTAGGATATTCAATGATACATTTTCCATCTTCATTTTTATCTTTAATTGTTTGTATAAAATTGAAACTTAAATTATTAGTAAGTTTCATTTGAGAAATTATCTTATCTTTTGGTGATGAGTTTGCTGGAATATAAAAACTAAAAAGTATTAAAACAATTATTATTTTAAACATTAAAGAACATCTCTTTTACCCACATGATTTGCCTTACTCACAACTCCATCAGCTTCCATCATGTCAATAATTCTTGCAGCTCTATTATATCCTATCTGCAATTTTCTTTGTAAAAATGAGGTAGATGCCTTGCCCTCTGATTTAATAATATCAAGTGCTGCCTGGTACAATTCATCTTTATCACCAGAGCTAGATGCTTCTCCACTTAATTCTTTCTCATCTACAAAATTTAAGATTTCATCTATATAATTTGGCTCTGCTTGACTTCTTAAATAATTGTTAACTTTTTCAATTTCACTTTCTGATACAAATGGAGCATGAATTCTAACGATCTTATTTGCAGAAGACATATAAAGCATATCTCCTTTACCAAGCAGTTGTTCCGCACCTTGTTCACCTAAAATTGTTCTGCTATCTATCTTTGATGTTACTTGAAAAGATATTCTTGTTGGAAAATTTGCTTTGATGGTTCCTGTAATGACATCAACACTTGGTCTTTGTGTGGCCATTATAATATGAATTCCAGCAGCTCTAGCCATTTGTGATAATTTCTGAATATAATTTTCTATTTCCTTACCAGCAACAAGCATTAGGTCAGACATTTCATCTACTACAACAACTATATAGGGCATAGCCAAAGTGTGCTTGGCATTGTAGCCATCAATATTACGCACCCCTTCTTTGGTCATAAGTCGGTATCTATTTTCCATCTCTTTTACAACCCAACCTAAAACAGAAGCAGCTTTTTTTGCCTCAGTAATCACAGGACATAATAAGTGAGGTATGCCTTCATAGGTTGATAGTTCAAGCATTTTTGGATCAATTAGTATGAATTTACATTTATCTGGTGTGTGTCTGTAAAGTAGAGATAAAATAATAGTATTTATGCAAACAGATTTACCTGATCCAGTAGTTCCAGCAATTAACAAATGAGGCATAGAAGCTAAATCTCCAACAATAGGAACGCCGGAAATGTTCTTACCAAGCGCAATTGGTAACCTGATATCTTTTTTATTAAAATCGGAGTTAGAGAGTATTTCACTTAAATAAACATTCTCACGACTAGAATTTGGAAGCTCTATTCCGATAGTGCTACGACCTGGGATAGTAGCAATTCTTGCAGATTCAGAGCTAGTATTTCGAGCGATGTCATCTGAGAGATTAATAATTTTTGATACCTTAACACCAGCTGCTGGTTCAAATTCATTTAATGTTACCACAGGACCATGACTAACCTTCTTGATATCTCCACTAACCCCAAAATCTAATAAGATTTTTTCTAAAAACTCACTATCAATATAATCTTCATCTTTTAATTTTTCTTTATCTTTTTGAGTAGGGATTTTAATTAAATTAATTGTAGGTAGTTTGAAACGTATTTTTTTATTAATAGATTTATTTTCATTTTTTATAAAAGGTAAATCTTCTTGAATTAAATTTGTAATTTCTTCTTGTGGTATAAACTCACTAATTATTTCATTTTGATTAGTGTAGCTCCTTTCTTTTTTTATAAAGATTAACCTAAAAAGTTTATTTATTATCTTATAAAAGTAATTAATTTTAAAATGGACACTAATTAAAAATAAAACAGAGATAATTAAAATGAAAAAGTAATAAGAGATTTGAGAATTAATATTAATTAAAGAAGTTAAAAAAGTTGACTCTAAATATTTTCCAATAAAACCACCATTTCCATTAATATAAAGGTTGAAAGCGGTAGGATAAAAAAAAGAAAAAAATAGAGAACCAAATAAAGAATAAAGAACTGAATAGAAAATACTTTCAAATATTAAAAAAATTTTCTTATTTAGAATTATATTCATACCAGAAAATATAAGTGTAAATGGAATTAATAAAGCAATGAGTCCAAAGGTTTGAAAAAAAAGATCAGCTGTGTAACTTCCGTTAAAACCAAGTAAATTTTTAATTTCAGTATTATCTGGAAAAATAAAATTAGGGTCGTCAGGAGAAAAAGTTGCAAGAGAAACTAGTAAAAGAAGGCCAATTAAAAAAAGAGCAATACCAGCTGTTTCGATAATTCTTTTTATGCCAAAATTGATTGTATTGTTGGCTAATTTTTTAAATTCCATAAATAAATGAGTCTAATTAATCACTTTGTATCATCTAATTTTTATTGTTAAAATTAAAATTATTATGAATGTTTGTATTATTGGTGAAGGTCTATCTGCTCTATCTTTAGCTAAAAACCTTATAAATAAAAAAATAAATGTTCATTATTATCACAAAAGTGAAAATGGTAATTTTTCTTCCAATAGAACAATAGGAATATCCAAAAGTAATTTAGAATTTTTTAAAGAAAAAATTTTTCAAATTTCAAAAAATAATTACTGGAAAATAAATAAAATAGAAATTTATACAGACAAAATAGATACAGAAAATTTATTGAAATTTGAGAATGATAATAATGATCTATTTTATGTCATAAAAAATGATAAACTTTTAAAATCATTAAATAGCAACCTTATTAAAAGTAAACTTTTTAAAAAAATAATATTAAAAAAAGATATTAATGAAGAGTCTTTAAATAAAAAAAAATATGATTTAATAATTAATTGTGATGCAAGTAATTTCTTAGCAAAAAAATATTTTACAAAAAAAATTAGTAAAAATTATCATAACCTTGCTTATACCACTATTTTAAAACACAAAAAAATAGAAAATTATACGGCAACTCAAATTTTTACAAAGCAAGGTCCAATTGCATTTTTACCAATCTCTAACACCGAAACATCTGTAGTATATTCAATAGATATTAAGAATAAAAAATTTGATAATAATGACGTAATAGATTTAATTAATAAAAATAACACTAAATATAAAATTAATAAAATTGATAAATTAAATAGTTTTGAGTTAAGTTCTTCAAATTTAAGAAATTATCATCATAAAAATATTTTAGCTTTTGGAGATATGCTTCACAGAGTACATCCATTAGCAGGACAAGGATTTAATATGACAATACGGGATCTTAAAATTCTATCTAAAATTATTGAAGACAAAATTGAATTGGGTTTGCAATTAGATTCATTGGTATTAGATGAGTTCGAAAAAAAAACGAAAGATAAAAACTTTGTTTTTTCTAAAGCAATAGATTTAATTTATGAATCTTTTAACTTGGATAAAAAAGTTCAAAATAAAAGCTTTACCAAAATTCTTAAAAGTATTGGAAAAAATAAGAATTTAAATAATTATTTTATTAAACTAGCTGACACAGGGATAAATTTTTAAGCTTACTGAATAGTTGTATTGTGAAAATCATCAAAACTATAAGTACTTAATATTTCTGAAATTTTATCTTTTCGTGCTTCTAAATTTTTACTTTCTAATAAAATTTGTTTTTCTTCTAGTGAAAAAGGGGAGGCCATTGCTAGGGCATTTATCGTTTCATTCAAATCTTGTTTCTCTAAAGATTTCCAATTTATAATATATCCCTTTTTTTCAAATAATAATTTTAAATCTTTGAATATTAATTCAAGATCAGAAAATTTTAATTTCTTTTTTTCAGGAGTTAAATCGAGTTCAAAATTATCATAATTGGTTTCACAAATACGGTAAGGTTTTGTGTTTTTAATTTCTTTAGTTATCTCAAACCGTGTTATTCCAATTAGGTCGACCATATATCTACCATCTGATGTATCTTTAAAATTAGTTATTTTACCTAAACAGCCAATCTTATGAAGACCGGGGATTAAACTATCGTTATTATTTTTTGGCTGAATCAAACCAATCATCTTATTTGTTTTCATGCTATCATTAATCATTTCAATATATCTTGGTTCAAATATATTTAATGGAACTGTTGTATATGGAAATATAATAAAGTTACTTAATGGAAAGACAGGGATAGTTTTTGGTAAATCATGTTTTTTCATTCTTTCTTTTAGCAAATTTTTGCAGATCTATATACTAATCAAAAACTTTATTATTGATTGAACTAAAAAAACCGTCTATTTATATTGTTTTTTATAAGCGGGTCTAGCTCATTGGTAGAGCGAATCGTTGCCAACGATTAGGTAGAGGGTTCGATTCCCTTGACCCGCTCCAAAATTTTAAAAAATACTAATTAATGAGTGACTTACTTAATAAAAAATGTGTACCATGTGAAGGTGGAATTTTGCCCTTTGATATTAGTGAAATTCACAAATATCAAAAAAAAGTTGATGGTTGGAATGTTAAAAAAAATGCAAAAGAAATATATTTTTTAGAGAAAAATTTTACTTTTAAGAATTTTATTAATAGTCAAAATTTTATAAATAAAGTTGGTGAAATATCAGAAAATGAAAATCATCATCCAGATATCTCATTTGGTTGGGGATATGCTAAAATTATAATTACTACTCACGCTATTGAAGGACTGTCAGAAAATGATTTTATTTTAGCAGCTAAAATTGATCAAATTTTTAATGTCTAAAATGTCTTGTTTTAGAAAAAACTAAAATAGTACCGGTTTGGTTTGCAAATTTTATTATCTCTTTGTCTCTAATTGATCCAGAAGGCTGTATTACAGCTGAAACCCCTGACTGTACTAATTTTTCAATACCATCTACAAATGGAAAAAATGCATCAGAAGCTGCCACAACATCTTCATTTAACTTTTGAAACTTATTCATTTTATTTATAGCAATTTGACAGCTATCAAGTCTACTAGGTTGCCCAGAACCAATACCAACGGTTGCTTCTTGACTGGCAAGAACAATTGCATTCGATTTTACATATCTACAAACATTAAATGCAAAAATTAAATTTTTTAACTGAGATTTATTTGGTCTTTGTTTAGAAACGATTTTAAAATCCTTAGGTTTAAATACTTTTAAATCTTCAGATTGTACTAAAATAGATTCATTTACAGAGCCAAATTTAATTAAATCTTTCATCATAAATTCTGATGCATCAATAATTCTTATATTTTTTTTCTTTTTAAAAATCTTTAAAGCATCAGTCTCAAAACCATTGGCAATGACAACCTCTAAGAAAATTTTATTAAGCTCTAATGCTAAAGTTTTATTTATTTTGAAATTACACGAAACTATTCCACCAAAAGCACTAACAGGATCAGAAGCAAGAGCCAATTTATAACTTTTTAAACTATCTTTATTAATCGAAACACCACAAGGGTTTGCGTGTTTTACTATAACTGTTCCAGAGTTTTTAGGTAAAGATTTTGATATTGTTAATGCTGAAAAAATATCATTATAATTATTATAGCTTAACTGCTTACCATGAATTTGCTTAATATTAAGATTTTGAGTTTTAGAATAAATTGCAGCTTGTTGATGTGGGTTTTCTCCATATCTTAATTTTTCAATTAAGTTTCCATAAATAATTTTCTTTTTTGGGAAATTGTTTTTTTTAATTTTATTAAAATAGTTAGAAATTACAGCATCATAATAAGCCGTCTCAGAGAAGGCCTCTAAAGACATTTTTTCTCTATACTCGATAGATGTTGATCCTTTATTATTTTCCAATTCATTAATTAGATTCTCGTATTGATTTGAAGATGTAATAACCGTAACGTCGTTATAGTTTTTTGCTGCTGCCCTAACCATTGTGGGACCCCCAACATCAATATTTTCTATTATTTTTGAATGATTAGTTGTTTGTTCTAAAGTTTTTTCAAAAGGGTAAAAGTTAACAATAACAAGGTCAATTTCATCATATTGATTAGCTTTTAGTTCCTTTAAGTGAGATTTGTCATTTCTTTTGCTTAATATACCCGCATGAATTTTTGGGTGCAGGGTCTTAACTCTACCACCAAGGATTTCTGGTGAACCTGTATATTTAGACACTTCCAGACATTTAAATTTAAGCTTCTTTATTTCTTTATAGGTACCTCCAGAGCTAATTAACTCAATTTTGTATTTAGCTAAAACTTTTAAAAGGCTACCTAAATTTTTTTTATCAGATACTGAAATAAGAGCTTTTTTAATTTTTTTCATTATAATTTAGTAATTTCCCACTTTATAGTTTGATTTTCACCATTAGTCATTCCTGAAATCAATATATTTTGATTATCTGAAATAGAATTTTTTTTACCAAAATATAGGCCGTTATCAATATTGATTGGGTTGTTATTAGAGTTAAACTTCCACCCATCTCCACTAAGATCAATTAATACTGACCTGTTATCCTGGGTCTTCATCACTTTAGTATTCGGTTCTAAGTGAAATCTAATTTCAAATTTTAAATTTTTAATTCCATTTTTAGAAATTATTTTATCGTGACCTACGAATTTAAACTGTTCTGGATAAAATTCTATATTTCTTTCATGAATGATCCCGTATTGTTTTAAATAACCATCGTGTGTGGCATTAATTTTCCAATAATTTTTCTCAAATATAATATTTTTTTTTAATATTTTTAGATTTTGTGTAATTTTAGAACTTTTATTTTTGGTTTTATTAAACTTGCATGATGAAGTGTCATCTATAATTAATGAACTATGTATCGCACTAGATTTTGATAGATCGTTTAACTGGTGATTATAATCTTGATAATACCCCGAATTGCAAATCAGTTTTTTCCCATTTGATATTATTTCAAAGGATAAAGCCCCTGCTTGGTAATTGGATGAAAATTTTTTATCTGGACTAGCACCAACATCCATTATTAGGGAATGCTTTTTATTATTGAGAATCGCATATCCTCCTATTTCATTATTTACAGATTTAAAATTATATCCTAATTTTTTTAAGTAATGATCAAAATCATTATTCTTTGCTTCATGATTACCATTAAATAGTAGATCAACTTTATTGTTCTTCCAAGTAAATGCGTAAGCTTGACCTAAATAATAAATATTCTCATTAATATAGTCAGGTATTTCACTTTGCGACTCCTTTAACCACTCTCGAATTAAGATAAAATATTTTAAATAAAAATTTAACTGTCTTATGTTTCTAGATTTTGGAAAACCATCGTTATCTAAAGAAAATTTTACAAATTTTTTTAATAAATCTAATCCTTTGTTTAAATAATTGTCTTTATCTTGATAGGATAAACCAGCTAAAATAATTGCAGAACAACCTATTAATTTGTTATCAACCCACTCAGATCGATCAATTTCATCGACTAGATAATTAATCTGTTTTTTTATAACTCCATTGAAGCTCTTTTGATATTGTGAAGTACCATCTTCATATGTAAGCTTTGTATTTGATATCCAAGCAATTATTCTTTTTGAAAGTATATCTAATTCCCAACTTTTTGAGTTGTATTTATAATATTTACCCATCCATTGCTGTATTACTCCTTGAGTATCTTTCTTTGAAGATTTTAAATCCAGACTAAATAACCAAAAAAAACTATTTAAATTATTATGATCTTTTTCTTTTAGATCTTTGTTGTCCCAAATATTATTTAATGAATAGTTTTTAATATTAATTTTTCTCTTATCATATTTTATAAGAGAATCCAGCAGGTTAGTGCTAGGTTGATATTCTAAAGGACTTATTATCGTAGGAGTAATTTTTTTATTATAGATATTAGAATTTAAATAGAAAGAACGAATTTTTTTTTTTAAAAAAATAAAGGAGTTATTTAAAATCATTATTTTAACTTGATTTTAGAAGCTCTATATTTTTTTTTATATTTCCATTGTTGTTTTTAAATATAGTTGTACCAGAAACTAAAATATTAGCGCCAGCTTTGATAGCTAATTTATTGTTATCAAAATTAATTCCACCATCAATCTCAATATCAAACTTTAAATTTTTTTGATCTTTTATTTTTTTTAATTCTTTAATTTTTTCTAATACTTCAGGCATGAATTTTTGTCCTCCAAATCCAGGATTGACACTCATAATCAAAACTAAATCGATCTCATTTAATAAGTCAGTTACTAAACTAATTTTAGTTTCTGGGTTTAGAGAAACACCTACTTTTTTATTTAAACTTTTAATATGCTCTACTGAACTTTTTAAATTCTCAGTAGCCTCTGGATGTATTGTTATAATGTCTGCTCCCGCATCTGCATAATCTTTAATATATTTATGTACGGGAGAAATCATTAAATGAACATCAAATGGTAGTTTTGTATATTCTCTTAAAGTTTTAATAATTGGAGGCCCCATTGTTAAATTTGGAACAAAATGGCCATCCATCACATCCACATGAATCATATCAGCACCACCCTCCTCAAGTTTTTTAATTTCATTTCCTAATTGACTAAAATCAGCAGATAAAATTGAGGGTGAAATTTTTATTTTTTTCATTGATTGCTAGTTCTACTAGTACCAATTTTTAAAATCTAATTGAATTAAAAAGTTGGTAAATTTGCTTAGAAAGTTCACTTTCTAGAGGAAATGATAGCATACCCATCACAGAATATCCTAAGATCCAAGGCATAAAGTAAAATCTAACCATATAGAAGAACCAGGCTACATATATAGGAACTAAAGGGCCTATGATAAAAGATGGGGTTATAGGCTTAAATATTTTTATTATAGGATTTGTATATTTGACAAATACTTTCATGAAAAAAAACTCTGAATCTTCTTTTTGAAAAATATTCATCGCAACTCTTCCTATCAAAGTCCACATGATAATTCCAAGGAGATAATCTATAAGATAAACTAAAGGATGAAAGTTAGCTGACATTTAAAATTTATATTTGAAAAAAGACTGAATTAAAAGGGGCGAAATTAATCGCCCCTAAAATTAAGATTTATTAGTTCTATTTACCAGTGACAGTTCTTCCACTCGGTATACGAACTTCATCAACCATTTTTTGAATTGTAGCATCAGGTGCAGAAGTCATTAAACTTACTACCACCATTGATACAAAACTAACAGCTGCTCCGAAGATACCAAATGTTAACTGAGTAAGTCCTAAGAACCCACTTCCACCAGTTCGTACCCAAACTAGGTACCAAATAGCAGAACCAAGACCTAAAACCATACCAGCAACAGCACCTTCTCTGTTTGCTCTTTTCCACCATACACCAAGTACAAGCGGGAAGAACAATCCAGACATCGCAAAGTCAAAAGCCCAGATGACTGAACCTAAGATACCTTGGATCTCCATTGCCGCAATAGTTGCTCCAGCAAAACCAATTACTACAAGTAATACCCTTGCAACAAGTAGTCTTTTTGCAGTCTCTGCTTTTGGATCAATCATTTTGTAATAAACATCATGAGAGATCGCATTAGCAATTGCTAGAATCAAACCATCAGCTGTTGACATGGCAGCAGCCATACCTCCAGCAGCAACCAGACCTGAGATTACATATGGTAATCCAGCTATTTCTGGAGTTGCTAACACAACTGCTTTACCGCCCATGAAAAACTCATTTAATTCAAGAGTTCCATTACCGTTAAAGTCACTGATGAACATCAAGTTTGCACTGTTCCAGTTTTGGAACCACGACAAAGCTTGAACCTCAGCAAATGATTTACCGATAATACCAGTTGGTAAAGTCGGATCAATTAATGATAGTTTAGATAGCGTTGCTAACATTGGTGCAGAAGAATACAGAAGGAAGATGAAGAATAAAGACCAACCAACTGATTTTCTTGCAGCTTTTACGCTTGGAGTAGTAAAGTATCTCATCATCACGTGTGGTAATGATGCTGTTCCCATCATCATCGCTAGTGCTAATGAAATAAATGCCCAAGGCGTAGCATTTACTGCAGAGTGTGCTTTAGTTATTCCAGCTAACCCTTTAGGTACCGTTGCTAGATCAGCAGCAGAGTTTTTAATAAAACCAAACTGTTGCTCTAACTCACCAATTCTAGCCACTTCATCAGCCAACATAAAGTGAGGGAAGAAACCCGCACCTAATTTGTTACTGATCCAAAAAATTGGAAGTAAGTAAGCTATAATTAGCACGATATATTGTGCAACCTGTGTCCAAGTTACCGCTCTCATACCCCCTAACATTGAACAAAGTAAAATACTTATTAGTCCAATATATACAGCGTATTTAAAGTCGATATCTAGAGCAACAGATGCAATAGTACCTGTAGCGTTAATCTGAGCAGTCACATAAGTGAACGAAGCAACAGTTAAAACTATTACTGCGCAAAATCTTGCTAAATTACCACCGTATCTTGTACCTACAAAATCTGGAACTGTGTAACAGCCAAATTTTCTTAAGTATGGTGCTAATAAAGTTGCAACCAATATATAACCACCAGTCCAACCAACAAGTAGAGCCATATATCCGTAACCTTTAAAGTAAATACCACCTGCCATTGCAACGAATGAAGCACCAGACATCCAGTCTGCTGCTGTCGCCATTCCATTGAATACGGTAGGCACTTGTCTTCCGGCCACGTAATATGCATCTGCTTGAGCTGTTCTTGATAGATAACCGATCAATGCATAGATGAATATTGTAAAGGCCACAAAAGCAACACCTATTGCTTTAGCAGTCATACCCATCTGTTCACCAATTGCCATTAAGATTATGAAACCTATAAAACCTCCTGTATAGATTCCGTAAACTTTTGGCAAATTGTCTATAAATTTACCTTTAATCATTATTGATCTCCTCTCTCGTTGAAGCCGAATTCTTCATCGATTTTTTCTTGCCTATTAGCAAACCAGAAACATAAAATTACAAAAATTCCAAGAGATCCTTGACATGTAAACCAATATGTCCATGGATAACCGAAAGGTCCTGTAACCTCATTCATTTCAGCTGCAAAAAGGAAGATGCCGATTGAGAAAACAAACCAAATAGCCAGTGTTACGAATAACAATGACCTAGTCTTTTCCCAGTGTTTTGTTGCGTTTGACATTTATACCTCTCTATTTTAGTTATAACTTTGAAACCATAACCATTCTGTGAGTTTTTAAAAGACTTAAAATTGTTCATATTAAGTGCTTATTTACTTACCTATTTAAGATAAAATGGCCATATATATATGAATTTTTATGCAAAAATATAAACTCTCTTGGAGAGACATATCGTTTAATGATTTTAAAGTTTACTTGTTTGCTATGTTTAGGGCTTTTATCCCAAAGAAAAAAATTAAGAATTTAAATGAGCTTGAACACTTTATCCAAACAAAATCTGCGTGGGTAACACAAGTTACTTTGTATAATTATTTAAAAACTAGAATGGGCACAAGATATGTTCTTCATTTTGACAATGATGTGTTCATGTCATCTCTTGATATTGCAAAATGGAATATTTATTCTGTTGCTTTACAGGATTTGACATTATTTACGTTCTCATATTTAAAAGTTAATTTTAATTACCAAAACATTGACGACTCTAAAGAAATTTTTTCTAAAATTTTAGATAGTGAAATTTCTAATAAGATGCCAGTTGATATTATTGAAGAAGCAAAAAAAACTTTTAATGAAAGAGTCCAAAACATAAACTGGGAGATTTATTATAAAGATTTACCCTTTAATCCTAGTGCATTGTCATTGTACAAATGGGCCCCAATAGCTGAAGAGCTTAAAACTTTAGATCGAAAAATTGTTTTAAATTCTATGATATTAAAATGGGATATTATTAAAAAAGAATTTGAGAAGTTAATCGAATTTTAAATATTTTTTCTATTATCCACCAAACTTTGTACAACACTGGGATCAGCTAAAGTTGTTGTGTCTCCTAATTGATCATGTTCATTAGCAGCAATTTTTCTTAAAATTCTCCTCATAATTTTCCCAGATCTTGTTTTTGGAAGACCAGGAGAAAAATGAATAATATCAGGTGTGGCAAGTGCTCCAATTTGTTTTCTTACCCAAAGTTTTAAATCTCTTTCAAGATCTAAATCGGCTATCTCCCCAACATTTAGAGTTACATAGCAGTAAAGACCATTACCTTTAATATCGTGTGGATATCCAACTACAGCAGCTTCAGCAACTTTTGGATGAGCAACGAAAGCACTTTCTATTTCAGCAGTTCCAAGGTTATGACCAGAGACAATAATTACATCATCTACGCGACCAGTTATCCAGTAGTAGCCATCTTTATCTCTTTTAGCCCCATCACCTGTAAAATATTTTCCATCAAACTGAGAAAAATAAGTATCAATAAATCTTTGGTGATCACCGTACACAGTTCTCATTTGTCCAGGCCAAGATTGAGAAATGCACAACCTTCCTTCACCAGCTCCCTTGATTTCTTTACCATCTTTATCAACTATAGAGGGCTTAATTCCATAAAAAGGTTTACTTGCAGAACCAGGTTTTAAATTCATAGCTCCTGTTTGAGGGCTAATTAAAATTCCACCTGTTTCGGTTTGCCACCATGTATCAACAATTGGACATTTAGAATTTCCAACTGTTTTATAATACCACATCCAAGCCTCAGGATTAATGGGCTCACCAACAGTTCCTAATAATTTTAAGGATTTTCTTGAAGTTTTCTTAACAGGCTTATCACCCTCTCTCATTAAAGCTCTAATAGCAGTGGGCGCTGTATAAAAAATATTAACTTTATATTTATCAATAATTTGCCACCATCTTGAACTGTCTGGATAGGTTGGAATTCCTTCGAACATTATTGTTGTTGCACCATTAGCAAGAGGACCATAAATTATATAACTATGGCCAGTAACCCAACCAATATCAGCTGTACACCAATAAATATCTTTTGGTTTATAGTTAAAAATATATTGATGGGTCATGGATGCATAAACCATATATCCACCTGTTGTATGTAAAACTCCTTTTGGCTTTCCAGTAGAACCAGATGTATAGAGAATAAACAAAGGATCCTCTGCATTCATTTCCTCAGGTTCACATTTAGTTGACATATCTTTAATTAAATCGTCATACCAAACATCTCTTCCTTTAACCCAATCAATTTTATTTCCAGTCCTTTTTACAACTATACATTTTTTAACTTCAGGACATTTTTTTAATGCTTCATCGGTGATTGCTTTTAGTGGAATAGTTTTCCCACCTCTAACACCTTCATCTGCAGTAATGATATAATGTGAATCGCAGTCATTAACTCTGCCAGAAATAGAGTCTGCTGAAAATCCACCAAAAATAATAGAGTGAACTGCACCAATTCTAGCACAAGCCAGCATTGTTACTGCAAGTTCTGGAATCATAGTTAAATAAATCGTAACTCGATCACCTTTTTTAATTCCTATTTTTCTTAAACCATTTGCAGCTCTAGAAACTTCATTATGTAATTGTTTGTACGAAATTTTTTTAGTATCTTTTGGATCATCACCCACCCAAATAATAGCTGTTTTATCTCTTTTATCTTTAAGATGACGGTCTATACAATTGGCAGAAGCATTTAATGTTCCATCTTCATACCATTTAATTTTAACTTCTTTTTTGCTGTATTTTACGTCTTTAATTTTTTTATATGGTTTAATCCAAGTTATTCTTTTTCCCTCTCTCTTCCAAAAATCATTGTTATTTTTAATCGAGTCTGAGTATTTTTTTTGATATTTTGTTTTATTCACTAGGGCACTTTTTACCCATTCAGGTTTAGTTTTTATGATTAATTCTTTTTCTTCAATTTTTTTTTTGATTGGTTTTATTTTTTTTTTAACCTTAGTTTTTTTAGAAACTTTTTTACCTTTTGATATTGATTTTTTTTTTGGCATGAATTTCTAAATATTACTCATCTTATTTAAAATTTTCCAGCTTTTAGAGTCTATGGGCATAACGGATAATCTACTTTGTTTAATAAGCGATAAATGGCTAAGAGACTTAGTTTTTTTAACTTCTTCGAGAGTTACACTTTTCTTTAATTTTTCTTTAAACTTTACTTGAACAGCAACAAATCGTCCATCTTTGTCAGTTTTGTCTAAGAAAGCCTCCTTAATAACTTCAACTATACCAACAATTTCTTTACCTATATTTGAGTGATAAAAAAAACAAAGGTCTCCTTTTTTCATTCCTTTCAAATTTTTAGCTGCTTGGTAATTTCTTACTCCATCCCAAGGAGCACCTTTAGCGCCAGCCTTTTTTTGCTCATCAATTGACCAAACATCAGGTTCTGATTTCATTAACCAGTACTGCATTATAACCTTACTCCAGCGCCCTTTAAAAAAGCAGCATCTGCATCTAGGGGCCATCTAGGTTTTACAGGACTATCTAATTTACTAAACTGTTTTAGTTTAAATTTTTCCAATCCAACCATTGCAATCATTGCAGCATTATCTCCACACAAATTAATAGGTGGAAATATTGCTTCAAAATCTTCTTCTTTAGAAAGATTAGTTAGAACTTCTCTAATTCTTTTATTTGCAGCAACACCACCTGCAACTACAAATTTATTTTTACTTGTTGTGTTCATTTTTTTAAATTCTTCAAAAGCTATTTTACTTTTTTTATATAGTATTTCTTCAACTGTTTTTTGAAAAGATGCTGCAAGATCATATTTTTCTTGATCAGTTTTAATCTGTTTAGATATTTTTAACACAGCAGTTTTTAAACCCGCAAATGATAAATTACATCCTCCTTTATGAAAAATTGGTTTTGGTAGCTCATATTTATTGGGATCACCTTTTTTTGCATATACCTCAATTTGTGGCCCACCAGGAAACTCTATTCCTAATAGTTTTGCCGTTTTATCAAATGCTTCACCAACAGCATCATCAATAGTTGTCCCTAATCTTTTATAATTTCCTAAACCTTGCACACTTAAAAATTGAGTATGACCTCCAGAGATTAAAAGTAATAAATAAGGATAACTTAATTCAGAATTTAGTTTTGGGCTTAATGCATGTCCTTCTAAATGATTAACAGCTATAAAAGGTTTGTTTAGTGAAGAAGCCATTGCTTTTCCAAAACTTAAACCAACAGACAGACAAACCATAAGACCAGGTCCTGCCGTTGCTGCTATTGCATCTAGATCTTTCATTTTTACTCCACTTTCTTCAAGTGCTTTTTTTGTGATTAAGTCTATTTTTTCTATATGGGATCTTGCAGCAAGTTCAGGCACAACGCCGCCAAATTCTTTATGAACATCTACCTGACTAGAAACAATACTTGATAATATTGTTGGCATACCTTGCTCATTTTCAGTTATGATAGAGGCAGCTGTTTCATCACAGCTTGTTTCAATTCCTAAAATTATGGGTTTTTTATTCATTAAATTAGTTTTTTATTAACAATACATTCTCAATATAAGTATGAAGTATAAAGCAATTAAATGAAAAATAAAAAAATTATTATAGGCTCTAGAGGAAGCAAATTAGCACTAATCTATGCTGAAAAGGCTAGAGAAGAAATTCTCAAGCGTTCAAAAGATTTTGGAATTGAAGAAGTAATCATCAAAGAAATTGCAACTAAGGGTGATCAAGTTCAGGATAAAAGGCTATCTGAAGTAGGTGGCAAGGGACTTTTCTCAAAAACTATAGAGGTTGAATTATTAGAAAAAAAAATTGATATAGCTGTGCATGCGTTAAAAGATATGCCGTCAGAAGAAACTAAAGGACTGTTAACAGATTGTTTTTTAGAAAGAAATGATCCAAGGGAAATTTTAATTAGCAAAGATAATAAACATCTAAAAGATTTAGCTCCAAATTCAATTATTGGAACATCCTCATTTAGAAGAGAATTTCAGATTAAAAAGATAAGAGATGACCTTGATTGTAAATTAATTAGAGGAAATGTTGATACAAGAATAAGAAAGCTTAACGAAAATTTATATGATGCAATTATCTTATCATATGCTGGAATTGATTCTTTAGGATTAAATCAAAATATCTCTCAAACTTTTTCTACTTCAGAAATTATACCTTGTGCAGGACAAGGAGTTATTGCTTTGCAATGTAGAAATAGTGATGAAGACTTAATTGAGTTATTAAAACAAGTTGATCATCAATCAACACATAATGCAGTAAAAGCTGAAAGAAATATTTTAAAGGTTTTAGAAGGAGACTGTGAAACAGCAGTAGGAGCATTTGCAAACATTGAGGGTAGTAAAATCAATCTTGAAGTAGAGCTCTTTTCGTTAGATGGTAGTAAAAGATTTCATTTAAAATCATCTGAAAATATAATCAAAGCAGAAGAATTGGGAATAGAGATGGGAAAAACTCTAAAAAAGATGTCTAATAATTCTTACAAAAAATAATATGCATATTTTATTCACACGACCCCTAGAAGATTGTCATGAAATGATATTAAAATTTCAATCATTAGGTCACGAAATATCTCATTTACCTTTAATTAATATTGAAGGTTTAAAATATGAAGCTCCTAACTATTCTGAGTTTAAAGGAATTATTTTTACAAGCTCTAATGCCATTAAATTTTTGGATATAAAGAGCATTGATAAAAGATTAAAATGCTTTTGCGTAGGTGATGCTACAGAAAAAAAAGCTAGAAGTGTTGGTTTCCAAAATGTTTTTGCAGCTGAGGGAAATGTTAATAATCTTAAGGAATTAATTTTACAAAACTTCAATCCTTCTGAAGGAAAGTTAATTTATATAAGTGGAGAAATAATCTCTAGCGATTTAAATAAGGAACTTATTTCGAGTGGGTACACAATAGAACGATTAATTAATTATAGAGCTAACGCGATCGAAAAATATGATGAAGGATTTATCGAAAAACTGAAATTGAAAATGCCTGAAATCACTTACATTTATTCACAAAATAGTGCGATTAATTTTTTAAAAGTAATTAAAAATTATCAGCTAGAAACCCTATGGATGAATACTAATTTGATGTGCATAGGAGAAAAAACCTCTTCAATTCTTAATGAAATTAAATGGAAAAAAATTTTTCTTTTTAACCCTGGAGAAGAAGAATTTTTGCTATATAAAATTTAATTATGGACATATTTAGTAATTTTAGTGACCTGTTTATTTCTGTTTGGTCTAAAGGAATTCGTGGAGTTGATATTTTTCAAATACTAATTGGTATTGGAATATTTTTTATTTTTTTAATTTTTAGAGGAATAATAAGTAAAGTTATTATTAAAAGATTAGAAGCAATTTCAAAAAGAACTACAAATAAATTAGATGACACCTTCGTCCATGCAATGGAAGGACCAGCTAGATTTTTACCAATTGTTCTAGGTTTCTTTATTGCAAGTTATTATATGTCTTTTGCAGATGATGGCAGAGCTATAGTTGATACAATTAATCGGACATTAATCACAATTTTAATATTCTGGGTTATCCATCAAATTATTGAGCCAATTTCCTATATTTTAAGTGGGCTAGATAAAATGTTAACCCGTGAGTTAGTGGGCTGGATTATAAAATCCTTAAAGATTTTAATTTTTATTTTAGGGCTAGCAGCTGTTCTTGAACTTTGGGGAATAAAAATTGGACCAATTATTGCAGGACTGGGTTTATTTGGTGTTGCTGTTGCTTTAGGTGCACAAGACTTATTCAAAAATTTAATTTCAGGGATTTTAGTTTTAGTAGAAAAAAGGTTTAAGATAGGAGATTGGATTTTAGTCGAAGGTATTATTGAAGGTATTGTCGAGAAAATTGGTTTTAGATCAACAGTTTTAAGAAAGTTTGATAAATCTTTAGCTATAATTCCTAATTTTCAATTTGCTGAAAATGCAGTTATCAATATTAGTGAGACAACTAACTGGAGAATAGATTGGGCAATAACACTTCAATACGACACTACTGTTGAACAACTAAAAAAAATTAGAAATGAAATTGAAGATCACATTAATAAAAATAATGATTTTGACAAAGCTGTAGGAGTTGCAGTTAGAGTTGAAAAATTTTCAGATAGTTCGATTGATATGAGGGTTAGATGTTTTACTACTTCTAATAGTTTTTCAACTTGGTTGGAAGTTAAAGAAAAACTTGCAATTGAAATAAAACAAATTGTTGAGGGAAACAAAGCAGCTTTTGCTTTCCCAAGTCAGTCAATTTATATTGAGAAAAAATGATAGCTGTTTTTTACTTAGCACTTCAAATATTAAAACTTTATTCATATGTCGTTTTAGCTAACGTAGTTATTAGCTGGCTTGTTGCATTTAATATCTTGAATACTCAAAACAGATTTGTTTATTCTATTTTAGAAGTAACTTATCGATTAACAAACCCTGCACTTAATAAAATAAGAAGTTTTTTACCCAATTTAGGATCAGTAGATATTTCTCCGGTTATATTACTGTTATTGATTTGGTTTATAGAAATGTGTATGAAGTTGTACATTGCACCAATGATTTTTTAGGTAGATACATGATTTTAATAGATGGAAAAAAAATGGCAGCTGAACTTAGAGAAGAACTAAGACAAGAGGTTGTAGGGCTAAAAGCTAAACATAACAAAATTCCTGGACTTACGGTTATTTTAATTGGGGATATGGCTCCTAGTCAAATTTATGTTCGAATGAAAGAAAAAGCTGCGAATGAAGTGGGGTTAAAATCTGAAGTAATTAGATACCCAGAAGCTGTGGAAGAAAAAACAGTATTAGATAAAATTGAAGAACTTAATAAAGATGAAAGTATCTCGGGAATTTTAGTTCAATTACCATTACCAAAACACATTGATAAGCAAAAAGTCATCGAAACTATTTTGCCAGGTAAAGATGTTGATGGGTTTCACCCAATGAACGTTGGTAATCTTTCATCAGGATATGAAAGTTCAGTGCCTTGCACTCCTTTAGGGTGTTATCTAATGATTAAAAAAATTGAACCAAACTTGAGTGGAAAAAAAGCAGTTATGATTGGTAGATCAAATCTAAATGGTAAGCCAATGACACAATTACTTTTAAAAGAAAATTGTACGGTTACGATAACTCATTCAAAAACTAAAGATTTAAAAGCAGAATGCTTAGAAGCAGATATTATTGTTGCGGCAGTTGGTATCCCAGAACTTGTAAAAGCTGACTGGGTTAAAAAAGATGCAATCGTAATTGATGTTGGAATAAATAAAACTGAAAATGGTATAGTTGGAGATGTTGCTTTTGAAGAAGTGTCAAAAGTTGTAAGAGCTTTAACACCTGTTCCAGGCGGAGTAGGGCCAATGACTATTGCCTGTTTGTTAAAAAATACTATTGAGTGTTTTAAAAGATCTCAAAAATAAAAATTATCAATATAAATGGTAAGATTTTTAATTTTCTTATTCTCAATTATTATTTATAACTCTTCAATAATGGCTATAGAAAAAAAACCTTATCATCATTTACCAGATGGAACTTTTAGAAATCCAGAAGGATCGCCAGTTAGAAATAGCCAAGCCAAGTTTTCATACACACAATTCATTAAATTGAAAAAAAAAATAGACATGACTGTTCCAAAAGGACATGTCGTAGCTAAAGAGAAAGTTTTATCTGATTTAGAAAAGTATAAAAATGAAGATTATATTGCTTGGATTGGACATGCTACATACTTAATTAAGTTAGGAGATACAACGATTATAACAGATCCAGTATTTTCTAAAAATGCAGGGCCTTTAATTTTTGGCCCAGATAGATTTACTGAGCCTGCCTTAAATTTAAATGAAATTCCAAAAACAGATTTATTATTATTAACACATAATCATTATGATCATCAAGATATGGGAACCATTAGAAAGTACCCGTTTAAAAATACGAAAATTTTAGCACCTCTAAATCTTGGAAAATACTTTACAAAAAACAAATTTAAAGATGTAAACGAAATGGATTGGTACGAAGAAATTAAAGTTAACGAGGATTTAAAAGTAACGTTACTCCCAGCTGTTCATTGGTCTAAAAGAAGTCTAACAGATATGAACAAAACACTCTGGGGTAATTTCTTAATTGAATATAAGGGTAAAAAAATCTTATTTGCTTGTGATACTGGTTACGGAAATATTTATAAAGAATTAGGTGAAAAATATGGTCCAATTGATTTAACAATGATTAATATTGGAGCTTATGACTTTAAGCCTATGTTTGATAAATCGATTTATCACACAACGCCAGAAGAAGCTTTAAATGTGGCTAAAGATTTAAGAAGTAAAAAGGTTATGGGAACACACTGGGGAACTTTTGTTTTATCTTTGGAACCAATCATGGAACCACCTGTACGATTTAAAGCTAGTGCAGAAAAATATGGTTTTAAAAAAGAGGATGCTATTATCTTTAAAATTGGAGAGATAAACTCTTTAAAAAATATCCTAGCAGATTAAGATTATTTTTTTTCCATTAACCATAAAGCATTTTCACTTAAGAAAAATATTTTACCATTAGATGGATGAACTTGAATATCCCTTATTCTTCCAACATTATTTTTAAATATAAGATCTTCCTTAACATTAGTTAGATCATTAAATATTAATTTTCTTAAAGATTTATCTTTTAAAGAAGTAACTAGTGCATGCCCATTCCATTCTTTAAACTCATTTCCTTTGTAAATTGTAATAGCACTAGTAGCTATGGAAGGTATCCAATATTGAATTGCTTTAGTAAAACCTGGCTTCCATTTAGGACCTATCTTTATCCCTGAGTAATTTTTTCCTCCCCAGCCTAAAATTTTCCATCCATAATTTTCTCCTTTCTTGGCCTCTCCAAACCAATCGCCACCTCTTGCTCCATGATTACTTAAATATATTTTTCCATCATAATCAGAGAGTATTAAACCTTGTGGATTACGAACACCTATTTGATAAATTTCAGGTAACCAGTTTTTCCTACCTTCAAATTTTGGATTATCTTTTGGAATACTGCCATCAGTATGAATTCTAATAATACTACCAGGATGCTTTGTGGGATCTTGAGCAATCATACCTTGGCCTCTTTCACCAGCTGACGCATAAATATAATCATCCTTAATCGCTAATCTTGAACCAAAATGATAACCAGAATCTATAGGAGGGTTTGCTTGAAAAATATTTTTAAAATTTAATTCTTGTTTGTTTAATTGTGCTTTTGCAATTGATGTGCTTGTTTTTGAATTTCCCCTATCTTCTGAATAAGAAATCCACAGAGTATTATCTTGGTAAATAATATCTAATAATCCACCTTGGCCGACTTCTAAAAAATTAAGATTATGTTTAATCTCTATAACTTCTTTCGAAACAACGTTAACAATTTTAATTTTTCCACTTTTTTCAGTAATAATGATTTCATCATTGTTAATAAATGATGATCCCCAAGGTTCATTTAGCTCTATTATTTTAGTGAATGTATAATTATTGGAATAGCTTTTTGAAGTGAATAAAAGAAAAAAGATAATTAATAAAAAATATTTTTTCACTTTAAGAAAGTTTTGATCTACCACCATCAACAGCTATTATCTGTCCAGTAATCCAAGAACTTTCTTCAGTAATTAAAAATTTAGCAAGCGCTGCAGAATCTTTTCCTTCACCCAATCTTTTAAGAGGATGAGCTTTAGCAATTCCTTCTGCAATTGCAGGATTTTTTAGCATTGGCTCTGCAATTTTAGATTTTGATAAACTTGGTGCAATACAATTTACCCTAATATGTGGAGCAAACTCTGCGGCTAGTGTAACAGTTAATCCTTCAACAGCAGCTTTAGCAGAAGCAATAATTGTGTGATTGGTAAAACCTCTTTGAGCGGCAACAGTTGAAAATAAAACTACTGAGCCTTTGTTCTTTTTTAAACTTTCCTGAAATCCTTTTATAGCCTCAATGGCTGAATAAAGGTTTAGTTTCATACATTTATTCATATCTGCTTCAGTAACCATTCTTAATGGTTTTAAATCAATAGATCCTACACAGTAAGCGACTCCTTTGATTTCATTAATATCTGATTTTACTTTTTCTATAAACCCATCTTCTAAAACATCAGCAACCGTATGGGAACATCCCAATTTTTCTGCGATTGTTTTAACTTCACTTTCATTCCTTGCAACTAGATGAATATCATTACCTGAATTTTTTAATTGTTCAGCTAAGCTAGAGCCCACAGAACCTGTCGCACCAAAAATAAGATATTTTTCTGACATATAATTTTTATTTAGTTATATTTAACTATGAAATTGTTTTTTATACTTGGCAATCAATTATTTCCATTAAAATACGTAGACCGCTTCAAAAAGGACCACTCTTTTTACATGGCAGAAGACTATGAACTATGTACTTATGAAAAGCATCATAAGCAAAAGATACTGCTATTTCTATCTTCTATGAGGTCTTATGTGGATATGCTTAAGGCGAATAAATACAAAGTTGAATATTCTAAAATTGAGGACAAAGATTTTAAAGACACTTATTTTAAGAAATTAAAAATTATCATTGATAAAAAAAAAATTACTGAAATTTCAAGCTTTGAGGTTGAGGATAAATTTTTTGAAAAGAAAATTTCGCAATTTTTAAAAAAAGAAAAAATTAACTGGAATATTGTTCAAACCCCAATGTTTCTAAATTCAAGAGACGAGTTTAAAAATTATTTAGCAAAATCAAAAAAACCTTTTATGGCAACATTTTATAAGGAGGTTCGTAAAAAATCTGGAATATTAATGGGAGCAGACGGAAATCCTATTGGAGGCAAATGGAGTTTTGATGAAGATAACAGAAATAAATTACCAAAAGATATATCAATACCAAAATTTCCAAAAATTAATGCAACTAATCATACTAAAAAATTAAAACCAATTATTGAGAAATTATTTAAAGATCATCCTGGAAATACAAATAATTTTTGGTTAGCAACTGAATACAATGATGTCGTTAAACTGTTAGATTTTTTTATTAAAGAAAAATCAAATTTATTTGGTGACTATGAAGATGCTGTTAATCAAAAAGATAATATTCTATTTCACAGTGCATTAAGTCCGTATATTAATTTAGGATTGATAACTCCTGAGATTATCATTCAAAAAATTTTAGAATTTCATAAAAAGCATAAAATTAGAATGAACTCGCTTGAAGGTTATATTCGTCAGGTAATTGGCTGGAGAGAGTTCATGCGTGGAATTTACCAAGGTTATTCTGATGAAATGGAAACAAAAAACTTCTTTAAACATAATAGAAAAATGAAAAGATCTTGGTATGAGGGCACAACAGGTTTGCCACCGCTTGATCATGCAATTAAGAATGCCGTAAATCATGGCTGGTCCCACCATATTGAAAGATTGATGATTTTATCAAATATAATGAACCTTTGTGAGGTGAAACCAACTTATGTTTACAAATGGTTTATGGAGATGTTCGTGGACTCATCTGACTGGGTGATGGTTCCTAATGTTTATGGAATGGGCTTATTTAGTGATGGAGGTATTTTTGCAACAAAACCATATATCTGTGGATCAAGTTATTTTATGAAAATGATGGATTTTAAAAAAGGAGAATGGTGCAACACAATGGACGGCCTGTACTGGAGATTTATAGATAAAAATAGAAAATTTTTTTTAAAGAACCCTAGATTATCTATGATGGTTTATGTTTTTGATAAAATGAAAGATGAAAGAAAGAAAATGATTTTATCTGAAGCTGACAAGTTTATTAAATTAAATACAAATTAAGAATGTTAAAAAGCTTATTTATTATCTTTTTTTACCAACTTCTGGGTGAAGCTATTCAAAAATTTTTTATAATAAATATTCCAGGGCCTGTTATTGGTTTAATTTTATTATTATTATCGTTCATATTATTTTCTAAAAATATTAAACAATCTAAGAAAATAATTAAAGAAATTTCTTTGACTAGTCATCAGATTATAAGCTACTTATCATTATTATTTGTTCCAATAGGTGTTGGGGTTGTAATGCATATAAGTTATCTAGGAGATAACTTATTCAAAATTTTTAGTATAATAATTATTGGTACACTCGCTACTTTAGTATTCACAGCATTTGTTATGGAAAAAATAATTAACCTAGAAAAGAAAAATGGCAAGAGAAGATAAACTATATAAAATTTGGGTTTATTTGCAGGCCGAACCTCTTTTTTGGATCACCCTAACACTAGGAGCTTATTTAGTAGGTGATTATTTATATAAAAAATCTAAGTTAAATCCGTTGGTAAACCCCGTTGCAATAAGTATCTTAATTGTTTCCTCAGTTTTATTATTCTTAGATGTCTCTTATGATAGATATTTTGAGGGTGCAAAATTTATTCACTTCATGTTAGGTCCAGCAACAGTTGCTTTGGCTATACCAATTTTTGAAAAAAGAAATTTGATTACAAAAGAAGTTAAACCAATTATTTTTTCAATTTGTCTTGGAATATCCTTTGCAATTTTAATTACTTTTTATTTAGGAAAGTTTTTTGGGTTAAGTGATGAAATAATTTTAACAATGCTACCAAGAAATGTTACAGCACCCATTGCAATGGGTATTTCAGAACTTATCGGAGGGATACCATCCTTAACAGCGATAATTACAATAATTACTGGCATAATTGGAGCTTCACTAGGAACTTTTTTATTAAACATTTTTAAAATCAAAAATATGAGTGCTAGAGGGTTTGCTTTTGGTTTAGCAAGTCACGGAATAGGCACAGCAAGAGCTATGAGCAAAAATAAAACAGCAGGAGTATTTGCTGCTCTGGCTATGGGATTAAGCGGTATTGCAACTTCAGTTTTTGTTTTAATTATAATTAAGTTTCTTTTTTAACTTGTGAAAAAAGAAAATTTACCATCAAAGATTTGTATTACTTGTAAAAGACCTTTTGTTTGGCGTAAGAAATGGAAGTTAAATTGGGATAAAGTAAAGTATTGTTCTAAGAAGTGTTCGAAGTGATATACCTATCTTTATTTGCAATATCTTTTTTAGCTGCAACCATTTTGCCATTTTCATCTGAGCTCACATTGGCAGGGTTAATTGCAACATCCAATTATGATAATTTATTATTATTAATCGTTGCAAGCTTTGGTAATGTTTTAGGGTCAGTTGTTAACTGGGTTCTAGGATTTTATTCAAAAAATCTTACCACAAAAAAGTGGTTTCCATTTAAAGACAAGCAAATAGAAAAATCATCACAATGGTTTAGTAAAGTTGGTAAATGGTCGTTATTATTTGCCTGGGTGCCAGTTATTGGAGATCCACTAACATTAGCAGCAGGATTACTTAGGGTTAAATTTATAGAGTTTTTAATTTTAGTATCGATTGGAAAAGTTAGTAGATACTTTCTTATTTACTATTTCATTTGACAGTTAGAGACAAAAGTAGTTATATTTAGATGCGCTGAGTTAAGTTAAATTGCAGAGCGCTTTATAAATCCTGCTAAAGCGACACTTCAACCACCGCTTTAGACAGGTGGTTTTTTTTTATCTTTTATAAAATTAAGCCGGGCTGTTGAACCATATTGTGCGCCCTGCATTTGCTTAAGCACTAAAAAGGAGAAAAGAGGCCTATGAACTTAACCCTCTTGTTAGAACGTAACTTTT
Organism: Candidatus Pelagibacter sp. Uisw_130; assembly: GCF_047722505.1. GTDB lineage: Bacteria > Pseudomonadota > Alphaproteobacteria > Pelagibacterales > Pelagibacteraceae > Pelagibacter. The sequence goes on along the minus strand of NZ_CP159814.1, from coordinate 1,323,064 downwards.
TTTCTCCAAAAAAACTGGAGAAAAAAAATGAGTACAAATAGACTAAAAGAAAGATTAGATAAAGGACCCGTTATATGTGCGGAAGGTTTTTTGTTTGAAATAGAAAAACGTGGGTATATGGCGTCTGGTGAATTTGTTCCGATGGTATCCCTAGATCATCCTGAAGTGTTAGAAAATTTACATAGAGAATTTCAGCATGCAGGATCTGATATTGTTGAAGCCTTTACTTATAATGGGCATAGAGAAAAAATGCGTGTCATTGGTAAAGAGGAACTTCTTGAACCTCTAAACCGTTCAGCATTAAAAATTGCTAAAAAAGTAGCACTAGATACTCCCAAAGGATCAAAACCAAATTTGATGGCAGGTAATATCTCTAATTCAAACATTTGGAAGCATAACGATTCACAATCTCAAAAAGAGGTTGAGGGAATGTTGTCTGAAATGATTGGTTGGGCAGTTGAAGAGGGGGCTGACATGTTAATTGGTGAAACTTTTTATTACGCTGAAGAAGCCTTTAAAGCACTTGAGGTTATGAAAAAAACTGGTTTACCAACAGTTTTAACAATATCTCCAATGGGTGAAAATAAAATGAGAGATGGAAAATCTGTTATTGATACTTGTAAAGAGCTTGAACAGCGTGGAGCAGATGTTGTTGGTTTAAATTGTTTTAGAGGGCCAGCAACAATGTTGCCCTTTTTAAAAGAGATTAGAAAAGCAGTTAAGTGTCATGTTGGAGCTTTACCGATTCCTTATAGAACCAGTGAAGATTACCCAACATTTTTTAATCTACCAGATAGAAGCAATTGTCAGTGTCCATCACCACATGGAAGAACATTTCCCACAGCTCTAGATCCACTTCTTTGTAATAGATATGAAATAGGTCAATTTGCAAAATGGGCAAATATTTTAGGAATACATTATCTTGGAGTATGCTGTGGAGCAAACCCAATGTTGATTAGAGAAGTTGCTGAGTCAGTTGGCTTAACTGTTCCAGCAAGCAAATATAGAGAGAAGATGGAAAATCATTTTATGTATGGAAAAAATGAAAGAATTCCAAAACATATGACTGAATACGGAGATAAAGCATAAATTAGATAATTAAAGTTAGTTACCTAGACTTACCAAGTTTAGGTAACTATGTTACACAAACTGATGCTTGAAATATTTATTAAGACATTCTTCTTATATTTTATTGTTATTGATCCACTAGGCAATACACCAATATTCTTAGCAGTTACTCAAAACATGAGCAGCCAACAAAGAATTAAAACTGCATTGAGTGCAACAATAATTGCATCAATTATATTGTTATTCTTTGCATTGCTTGGAAGCACTTTATTAAGTTATTTGAATATATCTTTTCCAGCATTTACAATTGGTGGAGGAATTATTTTATTAATAATTTCTATGGAAATGTTGTTTGATAAAAGACAGCAAAGAAAAGAAGATGACATTGATTTTAACTCTGAAAATGTAAGTGTATTTCCTTTAGCGACACCCATTATAGCAGGACCAGCTGCAATCACATCTGTTATTGTTTCTGTCTCAGATATGGGAAGTAATTTTCCAAACCAATCTGTTGGAATGATTGCTTTAGCTTCAGTTTTAATTTTAACTTTTATATTTTTTTTTACTGCTTCAAAATTTTCTCAGATAATAAACAAAAAAGTTATTAGTGTAATTTCAAGAGTAATAGCAATTATTCTAGTTGGATTAAGTGTCCAGTATATTTTAGACGGAATAAAAACCTTTTTAGTATAGGAACCTATGAATATAATTTTTAAAAACAATATTTTTTATAAATTATATTTATATTATAATTTGTACATCCGGCATAAAGCTTTAAAGACAAGAGCCACATATTCACAGCATAAAGAAGATTTATTTATTAATCATTATTTTAAAGATAGAGATGAAGGCTTTTATCTTGATGTTGGTTGCTATCATCCGATTAAGTATAGCAACACAGCATTACTTCATAACCGGGGTTGGCAAGGAATAAATATTGATATGAATCAAACCTCGATAGATTTATTTAATATATTGAGAAAAAAAGATAAGAATATTTGTGCTGCTATTTCGAATAAAAACAAAGAAGCTGTACTATATTTAGATCACAAATTTAGCCCCATAAATACATTGGTAAAAAAATTTTCTGATATAACTTCTAAAACTATTTCTTTCAAAAATCATTCAGAAAAAAAAATTTTTACACATAGATTTAGTCAAATTGCTCAAGCACAAGAATTACAAATAAATCAAATAGATTTTCTCAACATTGATGCAGAGGCTCATGATTTTGAAGTTTTAGAGGGTATTGAGTTAAACTTTTACAATATCAAACTAATTTGTATAGAGATGCTTGATTCTCAAAATCAAATTAATGAGAAAAAATTCAAGGATTATTTGATAAAATATAACTATCATTTAATAAAGATAATTGGCCCAAACGGTTTCTTTGAACTTAGAAGTTAATTTGTATTTTTTTTAACTTTTTTTTAGATATTATAAACTCAGTGATAAACATAATCATTCTACAGCATATCAATATTGAAGACCCAGGTTATATCAAAGATTTAATGTTAGTTGATAATATTAATTTGACCACCATAGAACTAGATGAAGGTGAGAAAATACCAAGTGATTTATCAAAGTTTGATGGCATGTTTTGTATGGGCGGTCCTATGGATACTTATATGGAAAAAGAATATCCCTGGTTAGTTGATGAGAAAAAAAAAATCAAAGAATTTGTAGTTGATCTTAAAAAACCATATTTAGGATTTTGTTTAGGCTGCCAGCTATTGGGCGAAGTTGTGGGTGGTAAAGTTGTCAAATCTAAACCTCCAGAAATTGGAATAATGGACATTAATTTTTCTAAAGAAAAAGAAAATGATATTTTATTCTCTTCTTTTCCTGAAAAGATTAAAAGCTTGCAATGGCATTCTTATGAAGTTGAAGGGCTTGATGATAATAAAGATGTAACAGTTCTAGCCTCTTCTCCAGTTACTAAATATCAAATATTCAAGTATCAAAATCATGCTTATGGAATTCAATTTCATATAGAAATTAAAGATACAACTGTTAACGAATGGGGCTGTGTTCCTGAATATAAGAAGGCTTTAGAGGATCAATTAGGTGAGGGAGCTCTAGACAAATTTGATCAAGCTGCAAAAGACAATATGCAAAGTATGAATGACTACTCTAGAATTTTATATTCTAAGTTTAAAGCAATAATTCCGTTAAAATAATGCTGTTTTTTAGTTTGTTTCGCAGTTAGATTTATGTTTGAATATCAATATTAAATAACAAGAGAGAGGAAAATTATGTCTATATTAAAAAAACTAAGTCTTACATTTGCAGCAGTCATTGTATCAATGACTTTTGCAGTGCAGAGTGTTTATGCGGGAAACGTAGTAATTAACTTAGGTCATGGAAACACTGAGGGTAGTGCCTATGATCCTTTAGCTAAAAAATTTGCAGAATTAGCAGAAAAATATTCTAATGGTAGTATAAAAGTAAAAGTTAGATGTTGTGCTTCGTTGGTAAAAGAAGATGAAGCTTTTAAAGCAATGCAACTAGGTACAGTTGATATGGCTATTATTACAGGTAATAACTTATCACCACACTTTGGTTTAACAGACGCTTTTGTTTTACCTTACATTTTTAAAGATAAAGCCCATGCTTATAAAGTTTTAGAAGGACCAGTTGGAGATAGTTATAAGAAAAAATTACTTGATGCTACTGGAATAACTATTTTAGCTTTTGGTTTTGTTGGTGATCGTGATTTTTATAATTCAAGAAAACCTATTAAGTCAATGGCTGATATGAAGGGCTTAAAAGTTAGAGTTCCAAAAAATCAAGTAATGATAGATACATTTAAAGAGTTTGGTGCTGCACCAATAGCTTTACCGTGGGCAGATACGCCAACTGCATTACAAACAGGAACAGTCCAAGGTGCTGATAATGGGACTTCTTTCATCAAATCTGCAAAGTTTTATGAAATAATGCCTTACTTTACTGCTCTTGAACACTTCACATATTTTTCACCTCTAATGGCAAGTCCAAAATTGATGAAAAAACTTGATGCTGATCAGAAGAAAGCAGTTATCAGAGCTGGTAAAGAAGCTAATGATTATCAAAAAGCCATAATGTCAAAAAGAGTTGGAGAAATTCGTAAGTTTCTTACAACTGAAGGTCAAGGTGGAATGAAAACTACTGAGTTTGATAGAACGGACTTTATCGCTGCTGGACAACGTGTTCAGGATCGTTATGCCACTTCAAAAGGAGCAGAGTTTACAGCGTTTGTTAATGCAATAAGAGCTGCAGCAAACTAAGTTTTACTTTTAATTAAATTTTAAGGGGCGCACAGTATTTAAAGTGCTGGTGCCCTTTTTTAATTTTTAATAGAATTCAAATAATGCTTAAAAAATTAAATCAATACTTTGAAGAAGTGTTTTGTACATTTTTTTTAAGCGTTGTATTTATTTCAGTTATAACTCAGGTAGTTTTAAGGTTTGGATTTTCATCTGCAGCAGTTTGGGCAGAAGAGACAGCAGTGTATGGTTTAATTTTTGCTACTTATCTTGGGGCCTCTTTAGGAATAAAGAGACGAGAACATGTTAGAATTACCTTTGTAGTATTATCTTTTCCAAAAAAATTAAAAGTTGTCTCAATCATTTTAGCAGACATTCTGTGGTTAGGGTTTTTAGCCTTAATGATTGTTCAAACTATAGTTTATACAAAGCTTTTATTTGATGTCAGTTATGTTCTTCCAGGTTTAAAAATTGAATTAAGATGGCTACAAATGTTTATGCCACTTACTTTTTGTTTAATGGTCTATAGAGTTTTTGAAGTGTACTGGGAGTGGAAAAAAACTGGTTGGAAAGGTTTACCTTTGTAATGGAGTTTTTTAATGGTCCAATAGTGATGGCGCTTGTCTTTGTTTTTACAATGATAATTGGAGTGCCAATTCCATTTGCAGCTGGTATAGCAACTGTCGCAGGTCTAATTATAGCTGATATTCCATTATCACTTATGGCGTTGAGTGCCTGGACTGCATTTGAGCCTTTTCCATTAGTTACAATACCTTTGTTCATTTTAGCAGGACAACTCATGGAACATGGAGGCATGTCTGAAAAATTAGTTACAATTTCAAAAAAATTAGTTGGAGCCTACAAAGGAGGGATGGGCTTAGTAACGGTTGTAGCTTGTATGTTTTTTGCTGCTTTATCTGGATCAGGTCCAGCGACTACAGCTGCTATAGGCTCTATTACTATCCCTGCAATGAAAAAAGAAGGTTACGATTCAGGCTTTGCAGGTGGAATTGCAGCTGCTGCAGGTGCGCTAGGAAGCATGATACCACCTTCAAATTTAATAATTATATTTGCTCTTGTAAGTGATGTTTCTATTCCGAGGCTTTTTTTAGCAGGAATTTTACCAGGTATAGCACTTGGTTTAATGCTTATGGTAGTTGTTTTTATTATTTCATTAAAAAATAATTATGGTGGAGCTGATGCAAAATTTCAGTTTAGACCTTTGCTTTGTGCACTATGGGATGGAAAATGGGCAATGTTTGCACCAATAATTATTCTAGGAGGAATTTATGCTGGTATATTTACACCATCAGAAGCGGCAGCAGTTGCTGTTGCATATGGATTATTTGTAGGTTTGTTTATTTACAAAGGACTAACGATAAAAAAATTAATAGAAGCATTTAAATTTACGGCTGTTGTGATTGGTACGGTTATGTTTATTTTAGGCTCTACAAAAGCGTTTGGTCAACTAGTGACAATTTATGATATTCCAGAATCAATATTAAATTTATTTCAAGGACTAGCAAACCATCCTGAGTTAGTTTTATTATTGATAGGAATATTTTATATATTTATTGGTATGTGGCTAGAAAGCGTTGCACAGATTATTATTTTTACAGCAGTATTTTTGCCATTGGTCACAAAACTTGGAATAGACCCTGTAGTGTTTGGTATTTTTACAGTTCTTACATGTGAAATAGGTTTTTTAACACCACCAATTGGAATTAATCTTTTCGTTGCAGCACGTATTACTGGAGATTCAATTGAAAAAATATCCATCGGAGTATTACCTCTTCTAGTACCTTATATTTTAATGGTTCTAATTTTAGTTTACTTTTCAGATTGGGTAACTTATTTGCCAGATTTAGTTTATGGAGTTAGTAAATGACGGGTATTCCTTTAGTAGGATACTCTGATAAACTTTCATTACGACCAAATGAAACTATCTCATTTAAAATATCCTCAAACTTAAAAAAATCCTTTTCTGCATCTTTAAAAAGGTCTATTAGTGCTGACCCAAATCCTAAGGGTGTGGGTATAATAGAAGAGGATGCATCGAAATACTTTAAAACAACATCCTATAAATCTAGAGAACAAACCTTTAACCCTGGTTCTTATGCGGTTAGCAAAAAACCAATAAAGATTTCTATTAAGAAAAATTTAACTTTATCAGTAATAATTTTTCCAACAATCTCATCTTCTAGAGATCAATCAATTATTGCAGTCGGTAATGTTGAAATTTATATTAATTCTAAAGGGTCATCTTCTATCAGAGTTGGCAAGAAATCTATTTCTATTAAAGAACCAATGGAATTAAGATCTTGGTATAAAATTAAAGTTAAAATTTCTATTAATGGAAATGTAAGCATTTCACAGAAAGTGATAAAATATAAAGATAAAAAAGAAATAACAAATAAAGGTAAACTGATTATAAATAAAGATATTTCAAGTAAAGTATCTTTAGCAGCAATCATATCTAAAGGAGTGGCTTCTAATTATTTTAATGGAAAAATTGAGTCTCCTCAAATAAAAATAGATAATAAGATTATTGTAGATTGGGATTTATCCAACAATACATCTTCTACAACTGTAGACTCGATTGTTGGACCTACGTTAAAATTAAAAAACTTTCCAACTCGAGCTGTTACGGGATCTAAGTGGGATAGCTCTGAAATGAATTGGCAACATAAACCTAAGCATTATGCTGCGATCCATTTTCATGAAGATGACATATATGATTTTGAGTGGGACACTGACTTCAAATTTACAGTTCCAAAGAATATGCCATCAGGAATATATATAATGAAAATTAAATGTGAAGAGCACGAGGATGCAATGCCTTTTTTTGTTGCCCCAACTATAAATAAATCAAAAGCTAAAATCTGTATTTTAATTTCTACTTTCACCTATTCTATTTATGGGAACCACGCTCGTGTTGATTATGATGGCAGCTGGTTAAATAGAATTAAGGAGTGGAATGCTTACCCACATAATCCTGCAAATCATAAAGAATATGGTTTATCTACATACAATTATCACTCAGATGGTGCTGGGATTTGTCATGCCTCACATAGAAGACCACTTTTTAATATACGCCCAGGCTATATAACATTTGGAGGGTCAGAATCCCCCTGTTCTGGATTAAGACATTTTCAAGCAGATAGTCATTTAATTAGTTGGTTGCATGCTAAAAATTTTGAATATGAAATAATTACAGATGAACAACTTCATCAAGATGGTCTTAAAGCTATAAAAAAATATAAGGCAGTCATAACAGGAACGCACCCAGAATATCATACAAAAGAAACATTAGATGCGCTACGTGACTATCGTGATAACGGAGGATCACTTAATTATCTAGGGGGCAATGGCTTTTATTGGCGTATTGCCATTCACAAAGAGAATAAAAGTTTACTTGAAATTAGACGACCAGAAGGTGGAATACGTGCATGGGCATCAGAGCCTGGAGAAGCTTATAACGCTTTTGATGGAACTTATGGAGGACTATGGAGAAGAAATGGAAGAGCACCCCAAGAACTTGTTGGAGTAGGATTTACAGCTCAAGGTAATTTTTATGGCCATCCTTATAAACGTAAATGCCATGATCCAAAATTTGATTGGGTTTTTGAAGGTATAAAAGATGATCAGATAGGAGATTTTGGTTTTAGTGGTAATGGAGCTGCCGGATTTGAATTAGATCATATAGATACACGTCTTGGCTCTAACAAAGATATAACTTTACTAGCACAATCAAAAGCGTCGAAAGATCCAAAGGAAAATTTTATACTTACTCCAGAAGAAAGATTAACTCATTTATCAACTTTAAGTGGACACACTGAAGAAGAGGTTTTGCAAGCAGACATGGTTTATTTTGAAGTGCCAGGGGGTGGTTCAGTTTTTTCAACTGGCTCAATAACGTTTTGTGGTAGCTTACCTTGGAATAATTATCAAAATAATATTTCAAAACTTTTAGAAAATGTTATTAAAAAATCTTTGCAAAAATAATAAAAGATTAAATTATTTTAAATGAATAATGAGCTTTTAATTAAATTCAGCTATTATTTTTGGAATGTAGTTCTTAAAATTAAAAAACCCTTTATTGCAATACTGCCAAGAAAATTGATCTAATTTTCTGTATAAAAACTTAATATTCTTTAATTGATTATTTTGAATAAAATCCAAGTTTTCACCAACAGTTGGATAAATTGCATAAACATCTTCAGTAATATTTTTTAAATCATTAATGTTAATAGTTTCACAATTAATTGATTTTTCTTCCAATCTTATTTTTTGATTCTCTAAAAGATTAGCTTTAAATTTCAACACTTTTTCACTTAATTTAATAGTTCTATTTGTACTGTTTGAGACTAACAAAATTTTTATAAATTTATATTCTTTAAAATCAGAGAATTCAAATGTCATATTATTTTCAAATATTAATAAAGTTTTATCTTCGGAAATCTCATAATTTTTAAAGCTCTTATTGGTAACGGAATATATCTTGTCACTGGATATAGGCTTGGCATTTTCATTAAGTTTTATGTTTTTAAATCTATTATTTGTAAATTTATTTATGTTCCATTCACTTGCTAAATAATGTTTGCCTTGAGTTTGAACACCGGCTACCCATCTCCATCCAAGAGTATTAGATGCAGCGTCACCATCATAAAGATGCTGCATAAAAAACTCAGCACCCAGTTGCCATGGTAATTCTAGTGTAAAAATCCAAATACTTGCAAACCACATTCTTGTGTGATTATGAAGATAATTTCTTTCTTTGAGCTCAATTACCCATTGATTAAAACAGTCTACATTTGTCTTCCCTTCAATTGTATCCAAATAATTTTGATTGTTTTTAAATTGATCTTTAACTTTACCTAATTCTATTAAGTAATCTGACCAAACATTAGGCCTTAATTCTAACCAACCTTTCCAGTAAACACGCCACAGAACTTCCTGAATAAATTTTTCATTTTTTGCAAATGAAAACTTTTTAAGAGATTTATCAACCACTTCTAATTCATTAATTATTCCATGAGTTATATAGGGGGATAAACAAGAAATATTAGATCTGTTATCAGGTCCAAAATCGAAATTTCTTAGTTTTGAATAATCTGAAAGATTTTGTTCAATAAAATTATTTAATTGATCAACGGCTTTAGCCCTTGAAGCTGAAAATATCATTTTAAACTATTTAGATTTTCTTTTCTTTAGACCTAATTTTTCACTATGTCTTAATCTAAGAATAACTATTGCAGATGCAATTAAAACTATAGCTATAGCTTCATAGACTAATGCTGATGGATCCATTTCTTTTCCTTGTAATATAATAAATCGTGCGAGAGCAGTGATGGCAATTAAAAGAGGCAAAGTTATGCTAATTGATTGTTGGTTCCAAAAAACTCTAACCATTGCTAAAACTTCCAAATAAAGAAACATTAAAAGTAAATCTGCTAGCATTACAGATTGATTTAGAAACATATTATTAATTTCCATACCAACGGCAATTACAGTGCTTACTAAAATAATGCACATTAGTGCTAGCTGTAAATTTTTTGCTATTTTATCCATTACTTATCTTTACTAAATGGTAGCCATTTTTCAAACACTGATTTTGACGGACCATCATATGGAATTGAATAAGAGCTAGGGTTGGGACTTGTTAAAATTTCTATTCCCTTAGAAAATACAAAGATAAATACAATGACAAATACAATAACCATGATTTTAAACGGATCAAAATTTTTGGTTTTGAAAACACTACCAGATTGTGCCTCTGCTTTATGAAAATGCTTGAACGTCATGTAGACTGCAAAAATAAGTCCAACGTGTGCTATGTAAAGACCAGCCCAACCAAAAGCAAAAGATGTATAAGAAAAAATATACAAACTAAAAACAGTTGTCCAAACGAAGCTTAGAACTAATAAAATTTGTAATCTCACAGATCTTGGCAAAGATCTTAGGTCGTTTTTACTGTCATCAAATAAAATATTCGCTGCATCTATCATCCAATTTTTTAGTGCTTCCATACAATAAGAATAGATATTTTTACGTTAAAGGCAAAGGATAAAGTGTCCTTTAATTTTTAGCTTAAATTGGACTTTATTACACTTTCCAAATTTGCAGAGCTTTGTGCGCCTGAAATAAAATCTGTTCCTATTTCAAAGAAAGGCACTCCATTAACTTCTTTTTCTCTTGCAACTGAAATATATGAATTAACTTCTTCAATATTTTTTAAATTAAAAAAATCATTAATTACATCTGCATTAAAATTAAATTCTTTTCCAATATTAATTAAGATTTCTTTATCTCCAATATCAAGACCTTCAATAAAATATGATTGATATATTTTTTCTTTGATTTCGTTGTGCACATTAGATTGTTCAGCTAATTTTATTAATAAGTGAGAAAATACTGTATTGGGTGTTTTCTTTATCTTATCTAAATTAAAATTAAGATCTTCTTTTTTAGCTTCATTAGTCATTTGATCGTACATTGGTTGAGCAAACTCTTTTCCACCAAACTTTATTTCTAAGTATTTGTTTCTTTCAATTCCTTCTTTTGGCATGTCAGGATTTAATTGAAATGGGACGTGTTCTATCTCGAACTTAGTCTCAGAAAATTTTTTTAATGCATTATTTAATCTTGCTTGACCAATAAAACACCACCCACAAATTGTGTCAGCAAATATTTTTATTTTCATTAACTTATGAATGAAGCTTTTGTTTATGAAAGTTAATAAATCGTTCTACATTTGATTTATTAAAAGTTTTATTTTCTTCAAAAGAAACTTTTTTCATTGAGTAAGCGTTACTCTTTGTTTGCCTTGATATTATTGTAATATTGCCTTTGTATAATTTTAACTTAACAGATCCATTTACTTTATTTTTATTAAGATCGACAATTTTTTGAAGTTTAAATCTTGCTTTTGAATACCAGTATCCATTATAGATAAGTTCAGCATATTTGGGCATAATCCCATCTTTTTTATGCATAGTTTCTTTGTCTAAAGTAACAGATTCAATTGCTCTATGTGCTGACATTAACAGTGTTCCACCAGGTGTTTCATAAACTCCTCTTGATTTAATTCCAATAAATCTATTCTCAACTAAATCAACTCTGCCAATTCCATTTTTACCAGCAACATCATTAAGCTTTTCTAATAAGTTTCCTGGAGTTAATTTTTTACCATTTACCATTATTGGGTCTCCATTTTTAAATCCTATAGTTACAAATGAAGCTTTGTTAGGTGCTTTTTCAGGTGACACTGTTCTTTGAAAAAGAAACTCAGGTGCAGCATTTTTTGGGTTTTCCAAAACCTTACCCTCAGTTGATGTATGATATAAATTGTCATCTATAGAAAAAGGTGGAGCACCTTTCTTATCTGTAGGAATAGGAATACTATTTTTTTTAGCATATTTAATTAGATCTGTTCTAGAGTTTAATTTCCAAATTCTCCATGGTGCAATAATTTTAATTTTTGGACCAAAGTAATGGTAACCCAATTCAAATCTTACTTGGTCATTTCCTTTTCCAGTTGATCCATGTGAAACAGCATAAGCCCCAAATTTTTTAGCAGCAGCAATTTGACATTTTGCAATTAAAGGTCGAGCAATTGATGTACCCAATAAATAAACACCTTCATAAATTGCATGTCCTCTAATCATTGGAAAGACATAGTCTTTTACAAACGTATCTTTTAAATTTTCAATAATGATATTTTTAACACCAAGTCTTTTGGCATTTCTTATAATTTTTTTTCTATCAATTTCTTGTCCAACATCTGCTGTATAACAAATAACTTCTGCATCATAATTTTCTTGAAGCCATTTTAAAATAATAGAAGTGTCTAGTCCGCCAGAATAAGCAAGTACAATCTTTTTTTTAGATTTCATTTACCTAGCTACAATTTGCTTTAGTAGCATTGTAAGCTTTAGTAAAACCTAACAATGAGTAATGGTCTATAGTTTGAGAACCTTTTTGATTATAACCAGTGATCATAATTCTTGACCCTTTCTTCATGATTTTAATCATTTTATTTTCAAGTTTGTTGTCAGTAATCCAAGCAAATCCTTCTTGAGCAATATCAAATTTGTATTTATTTTTTCCAGAAGTAGCGGTTATAGAATTTTTAGAATTAAATTCATAACCAGCTGTAATACTTATTTCGTTAGCAATTTTTTCCCCAGGTCTAAAAGTGATAAATAACCTAGCATCTCGTGGATTTTTTTTTGGAGCTTGTAGGACAGGTTTAGACTGTGTGAAACACACCTTGCCTGTATCAGAATTTATTACATAAGTTTCCCAGTCTTTGTGTTTTCCCATTTTTTTAACTTCTTCAGCGTTAGTTTGACTAATGAAAGTAGTTAGAAAAAATATAACTATAAGACTTTTAATTATGGACATGGATTAGGGTAAGTTTTTTGTACTTCATTTATTTTATTAATTATATCTTCACTTAAATCTATATCTATACTTTCTATATTTATTTTCAACTGCTCCATAGTAGTTGCACCAATAATAACCGATGTTACAAAAGGTTGAATTTCTAAAAATTTTAAAGACATTTGAGTTAAATCAAGCTTGTTTTTTTTTGCTATTTCATAATATGCATCTATAGCTTTATCAGTATTTGGTTTTGCATATCTAGTCCAAAAATCACCATCTCTTTCCATTCTAGAGTTTTTTGGTAATTGTTTATTTCTATATTTTCCAGATAAATAACCACATGCAAGAGGTGAGTAGGCTAGTAACCCTGCTTGTTCCCTAATAGACATTTCTGCAAGTCCAATCTCATAAGTTCTATTTAATAAATTATAAGGATTTTGAACAGAAAGCATTCTTGGTAAATTTTTATCTTTCGAAAGCTCTAAATATTTAGATAATCCCCACGGTGTTTCATTCGATACACCAACGTTTTTAATTTTTCCTTGATCAATAAATTTTTTTAAATTTCCTAAAATATCTTCAAACCTAGTCCACTCATTGCTATCATCATGTTCATAGCCTAGTTTGCCAAAAAAATTTGTTTTTCTTTCTGGCCAATGTAATTGGTACAAATCAATACAATCAGTTTTTAATCTTTTTAAGCTTCCTTCAAGTGCTTCTGTAATATTCTTTTCTCCAAATTGATTTCCACCACCTCTTACATACTCTCGCATTGGGCCACAAACTTTTGAAGCTAAAATTACTTTGTCCCTCTTTTTTGTTTTTTCAAACCAGTTACCAATAATAGTCTCAGTATGACCAAAAGTTTCTTCCCTTGGAGGAACAGAATAAATTTCTGCAGTATCCCAAAAATTTACACCCTGATCTAAAGCATAATCCATCTGCTCAAAACCTTCATTTTGGGTATTTTGCTCACCCCAAGTCATAGTACCGAGACAAATAGTGCTTACTTTTAAATCTGTATTTCCTAATTTTTTATAATTCATAATTATTTTAATCTTATTAAGACATCTTGAAATAATAGTAAAAGGCTATTATATATGTGTAATGGAATTCAATAAACAAAACATATTAAATAAAGTAAAAGAAGCACAGCAATCAACAGTAGTAATGGATGAGGGCTTAAGAGCCTACATGCTAAAAGTTTACAACTACATGGCTTCTGGTATTTTGTTAACTGGACTTGTATCTTTAATATTTTTTAAACTATCTGTAGTAACAGATGCTAACGGATCTATTGTCGGTCTAACAAGCATAGGAAACACAATTTTTCTTTCAGGATTTAAATGGATTGTAATGTTGGCACCTCTTGGTGTTGTCTTTTACATGAGTGCTAAAATCAATAAAATGGCAGCTTCAACTGCTCAAACGACATTTTGGGTTTTTGCCTCTTTAATGGGAATATCATTATCTTCAATATTTTTAACTTATACCGGAGCTAGCATTACCAGAGTGTTCTTTATTACCTCTATTACTTTTGGTGCAATGAGTTTGTATGGCTACACAACTAAAAGAGATCTTACAAAATTAGGATCTTTCTTAATGATGGGTCTAATTGGAATTATTGTAGCATCAGTTGTTAATATGTTTATGAAATCTTCAATGATGGATTTTGTAATCTCAATTCTAGGTGTTTTAATTTTTGTAGGCCTTACTGCTTATGACACTCAAAAAATTAAAAACATGTATGTATCTAGCGATACCGGTGAGTTGATGGGTAAAAAAGCTGTAATGGGTGCTTTAACTCTTTACCTAGACTTTATAAATCTATTTATAATGTTGTTAAGATTATTTGGCCAAAGACGATAGTCTTTTTATTTCTTAAGCTTCTTCCAATTAGTATTTTTAAGTAGAATTTCTAGATCAAAAGAATTTTTTAAAACTTTACTGTTAGAATCTGTAATTAAATATTTTAGATTTTTATTACTGGGTTTAAAGTTTTTACAAATTTTATACAAGGCATTCTCAGCTGCATTTTTAAAGACGCTAAAGCTAACTTGCCTGTTAGAAATATTTAAACCATAGTCTTTCCATGATCCTTCGGAAACCATTTTTGCATATAGATTTAAAATGATTTTAAGTTCATTTTTTTCAAAAAATTGTCTTTCTTCTATTTGTTTGTGAGGATTATTTATGACTAACTTTAAGTTTCTATTCATCAAGTTTGTGTTTATTAATCAATGATATCTGGAATCCTGTAAAGACAAGGGTTATTGGCAACATTCCCCATACCTTAAAATTAACCCAAAACTCCTCTGTTTGCGTTCTCCAGATGCATTCATTGAGGATTGCAAGGAAGAAGAAAAAGTACATCCATCTTTTGTTTAATAATTCCCAACCCACATCAGTTAGAGCAATTGATTTACCCATAATCTTTTTAAGCACAGGTTCTTTTGTAAAATATTTTCCAAAATACAAAGCAAGAGCAAATAAAATATTTATAATTGTTGGTTTTACATAAAGAAAAACTGGATCATTAAAATAAATTGTTAGGCCTCCAAAAAATGTAATTAAAACACCACTTATTAAAGGCATCATAGGTATTTTTTTTTCAAAAAACCAAACAATTGCTAGTGCAATTAATGTTGCAACTATAAGTGGAGGAATCGCAACCGCTAGATTCTTATCATTATTATAATAATAATAAAAAAATATAGCTAAAGGCCCGAAGTCTGTTGTAAATTTAAGAAAAGATTTATTCACTTGACAGATATTAACATAATAAAAAAAATATAAATGTTTTTTATTGATTTTTATTTTTAAACCCCCATATTAATACCAATGGCAATTCAAAAAGCAAAATTTTCAATAGGAGACATTGTAAAACATAAACACTTTGAGTTTAGAGGTGTAATTTATGACGTGGATTTCGAATTTAATAATTCTGAAGAATGGTACCAATCTATCCCAAAGAATGTTCGTCCTAGAAAAGATCAGCCTTTTTATCATCTGTTAGCAGAAAATGATGAAATTACATATGAAGCATACGTTTCAGAGCAAAATCTATTAATGGACGATTCAGAAGACCCAATTAAACATCCTTTAATTGAAGAGATTTTTTCTGGTAAAAGAGGCTCTAGCTACTTTAAGCCTTCTAATTAATTCTTTTTTCAGACACAATTAATTCAAATCTTCGACATATATAGTTGTTATATCTAATTATGTTCTGATCAAGAGTGTTAAATAACGTATTTATCATTATTGACTCCCTCTGCATTCTTGATCAGGATGACTTTCCATAATAAAAATTAAATTATCTTTTTTTAATATATATAATCAAAAAATGTTTAAATATTTTGAGCCTAATAAAATTTTTGCAATAACCTCTAAAGCGCCAAAGTATGTTTTATTTTTATTTATTATTGTTTTAACAATTGGTTTAACCGAAGCTCTTATACTTTCACCTGAAGATTATAAACAAAGTGATGCAGTAAGAATTATGTATGTTCATGTACCAGCTGCATGGATATCACTTGGAATATTTACAAGTTTAGCTTTGTTGTCTATTGGAAGTTTTGTTTTTAAAAATAAAAATTTTGCACTTATTGCTAAAAGTTTAGCACCTTCAGGATTTATATTTAATATCATTGCATTAGTTACAGGTTCAATTTGGGGAAAACCAACCTGGGGTACTTGGTGGGCTTGGGATGCAAGAATAACTTCTATGCTTATTTTAGCTGTGTTTTATGCAATGTATTTATTGGCTTGGAGAATTTATGATGACAAAGAACAAGTAATAAAGGTGACCTCTTTGATTGCAATTTTAGGGGTGGTAAATGTTCCTATCGTTAAATTTTCTGTAGATTGGTGGAACACGTTACATCAACCAGCTTCAATTAATATTTTATCAACCAACACAGCAATTCACCCATCAATGCTAGTCCCATTGGGCATTATGACTGCGGCATTTGCCCTTTTTTCATTACTCATTTTTTTGATGAAATATAATACCGAACTGATAAAAGTTAAAAATAAAGGATTAGATAGATTATGATGAATGAATTAATTTCAATGAATGGATATGGAGCTTACGTATGGTCAGCCTTTTCGTTCACATTGATTAGTTTTACAGCTTTGTACTTTGTAATTAAATTACAACTTTCAAAAGAGCAAAAAAGATTTGCTTCTAAATTTGGTTCTCTAAATGTTGAGAAAGCTAGAGCTGCAAGATCACAAAATATTAATAGAGAAATATTATCTAATACATCAAATATTTAACCAATAAACCATGTATGGTAAAAAGGTTAAATTACGGATTATATTCTTAGCTTTAATCTTATCCTCAGTAATTTTAACAGTTTTTTTAGTTTTACAATCATTAAAAGAAAATGTTGTATATTTTCAGTCTCCATCCGAAATAAAGTCTTTAATAGAATTAAATAAAAAAAAAATAAGAGTGGGTGGAATGGTTAAAGAACAATCAGTCTCTATAAATTCTGATGAAGTTAATTTTGTTATTACCGACTTTAAAAATGAAATTAATGTTGTTTATTCAGGGGCAGTTCCTAATTTATTTGCTGAAGGAAAAGGGGTGGTTGCTGAAGGTTTTTTAAAAGATAAGAATTATTTTACAGCTACTAAAATTTTAGCGAAACATGATGAAAATTATATGCCCCCAGAAGTTAAAGAAGCTATAGGAGATAAATAAATTGCTAGCTAATCAAATAGGTTATTATTCTTTAATTTTAGGGTTGTTACTTTCGGCGCCACTTTGTGGAGTTTCAATTAAAGATTTTAATAAAAACAATAAGCAGATTAACCAAAATATATTATCTCTATCATTCCTACAGTTAGTTTTTGTAATTGTGAGTTTTTTGAGTTTGATTATATCTTTTATAAACTCAGATTTTAGTAATGAGACAGTCTTTAATAACTCTCACACAACTAAACCATTATTCTATAAAATCTCAGGAACTTGGGGAAATCATGAAGGAAGCTTATTGTTATGGTTACTAGTATTAACTTTGTTTCTTTTTCTATTTTTAATTAAGTCAAGAGAGCAGCCTAAAAAATATAGAATTTTGACTTTATTATTTCAGCAAGTAATAATTATTGGGTTTTTCCTATTTGTATTAATGACATCTAACCCTTTTAATTATTTATTTCCAATTCCTAATGAAGGCCTTGGTCTTAACCCAATTTTACAAGATCCAGCTTTAGCAATTCATCCCCCAATTCTATATTTAGGTTATGTTGGTACCTCTATAATATTTTCATCATCCCTTGCTGCAGTTACGCAAAACTATGTTTCAAAACAGTGGGGACAGCATATTAAAAAATGGGTTTTAGTTTCTTGGATTTTTCTAACTATTGGAATTATGCTAGGATCAATTTGGGCATATTACGAACTAGGATGGGGAGGTTTTTGGTTTTGGGACCCAGTTGAAAATGTTTCTTTAATGCCATGGCTAACATTAACTGCATTGTTGCACTGTATTGTAGTATTAGAAAGAAGAGAAGCGCTAACATCTTGGGTAGTTATATTATCTATTACAACATTTACCTTAAGTATGTGTGGAACCTTTTTAGTGAGGTCTGGAATATTAAATTCTGTACATACATTTGCTAATGATCCTGCAAGGGGTATCTTTATATTGATATTTTTATTTGTATTAATTGTCTTATCTTTAGTAATATTTTTTATTTATCATAAAAATAGTAGTACAAATCAAAATAATTTCTTTTGGCTTAGTAGAGAAACTTCAATCTTAATAAACAATTGGTTTATGATGTACTTTTTATCTGTTGTTTTAGTTGGTACGATATATCCAATTTTTCTAGATGTAAT
The DNA here is from genome assembly GCF_047722505.1 of Candidatus Pelagibacter sp. Uisw_130. GTDB lineage: Bacteria > Pseudomonadota > Alphaproteobacteria > Pelagibacterales > Pelagibacteraceae > Pelagibacter. Next base: position 1,304,515 of record NZ_CP159814.1, on the reverse strand, counting down.
ATCTAGTGAAAAAATATCAGTAGGACCTCCCTTTTATCAAAAATTAATTGTTCCTTTTTTAATACCATTTCTATTATTTATGTCTCTTGGACCACGACTTAAATGGATCAAATCAAAAATTGAAAATAAGAACTCACTTATCATCACTTTTATAGTTTCTGTAATGTTAACTTTTTTTATTATTAAAAATTTAACTACCGACCTACTTTTTTACACAGTTTTAATTTCTGTTGCTTTTTTTTTATTTTTTACAACTTTAAAAGAATTATTTATTAAAAAATTTGATAATATTTCTCAAACAGTTTCACACTTTGGTTTTAGTCTATTAATATTAAGTATTCTGTTTAATAGTATTTTATCTTCAGAAATTATAACCAACATAAAAATTGGGGAAAGATATGATTATAATAAAGGTGAAATTTTTTTTAAAAAGACAGAAGAAAGAAAAGAAAGTAATTTCAACTCCATCATTGCCTCTTTTGAAATAAAAGACAAAAATGGAAAAACCACCGAATTAAACCCTGAGATTAGAATTTATAATCAGCCTATAATCATTACTAGTGAGGCAGATATAAAAACAACACTATTAGAGGATAAGTTTTTAGTAATGAACCTTGTAAAGGGTAATGAATATTTTAATATTAGATACCAAGTAAAACCATTTATGGTTTGGATATGGATATCTGTTTTACTATTAAGTCTTGGTGGATTAATGAGTTTATTTAAAAGAAAGATATGAAAAATAAGTTTAGCTTATTTATTATAGTTATTTTTTTTAGTTTTTGTTTTGTTATTTTTTACAAAGGATTAAATATTCCAAATAACTACACACCTAAGGTTGAAAAAAAAAAAAATATTCCAATTTTTAAAGCCAAAGATTTTGATTCAAATAACTATATAAATTCAGATAAAATTTTTGAAGATAATATTTTTTATATTGTAAATATTTGGGCATCCTGGTGTGTGCCTTGTAGAACAGAGCATCCTTTACTGATGCAACTAAGTAAAAATCAATCAATTAAATTGATTGGATTAAATTATAGAGACAATTTTAATAATGCAAAAAAATTTATTGATGAATTTGGTAACCCTTATTCTAGAATTTTAATTGATAAAGATGGAATTTTAGGTGTTGAATTTGGCGCTTATGGAGTTCCAGAAACTTTTTTAATAGATAAAAATAAGTATATAATTAAAAAATTTGTTGGTCCAATCAATCAAGAAATTATTAATGAAATTAAATTAATCATTAAATGAAAATTTTAAAAGTATTTATAATCTTATTTTTTGTCATAAGTTTTTCAGAGTTAAAATCAGATGAAGTAAATGATATTTTAAAACATAAAATTTTAAAAAACATTCGTTGCTTGATTTGTCAGGGACAGTCTGTATATGATTCAGAGTCTGAGTTCGCATCCAGTATAAAATTAATTGTTGATAGAAAAATTAATGAAGGATTAAAAGAAGACTCTATATATGAATTTTTAAGAGAAAAGTATGGTGATTGGATAGTTTATGATCCACAATTAAATAAAAATACTTATATATTGTGGTTATTACCGTTATTGTTATTTTTGTTAGGCGGTGCAATAATGAAAAAAAAATTAAAATTTAGAAATTAATTATTCATGAAACAAAAAAAATTATATTTATTTTTATCTCTGGTACTTTTTTTTACCCCAGTAAATAGTGAAACAGAGTACAGTTTCTATACTGGTACTTTCGATACCATAGATAAAGAAGGTGATGATGAGGCAAATCTGTATGGTTTTGAGCATAATAATCCAGTGTTATTTAGAGATACATTTGTTGGGAAGTTTTCTCCGATCACTGGTGGATTTGTTACGGATAAAAGTTCAATTTATTTGTACACTGGTGTTCAAGCTGAATACGAGATAGGTCCTTTAAATGTAGTGCCCAGTTTTGCACCCGGATATTATGAAGAAGGCGATGGTAAGGATTTAGGAATGGCGCTAGAATTTAAAAGTGAACTAAAATTAAGTTTTGATATTTTTAAAGATTCTAAAATAGGTTATTCCTATAGTCACATTTCAAATAATGACTGGGGAGATATAAATCCTGGTGTAGACAATCAAGCAATTTCATTTTCAAAAAATTTTTAATTAAATGAATTTAAATGATTGTTATAATTTTAATGATTTTAGAAAATTAGCAAAAAAAAAATTACCTTCTCCAATTTTTCACTACATCGATGGTGGTGCAGATGATGAAAAAACTTTAAAAAGAAACACTAACTCTTTTGATGATTGTGATCTAATTCCAAATATCCTTGCTAGTGTTGGTAAACCAGATCTTTCAACAACTGTTTTTGGAAAAAAAATTGATATGCCAATTTTTCTTTCACCAACTGCAATGCAAAGACTTTACCATCATGAAGGTGATAAAGCTTCAGCTAGAGCTGCTGAAAAATTTGGAACCTTTTATAGCATGTCAACTATGGCCAATAACACCATTGAAGAGGTTGCCGATATTTCTAATGGACCAAAATTATTTCAACTATATGTACATAAAGATCAATCAATTACTGATGACTTAATAGATAGATGCAAAGTATCTGGTTTTAATGGAATGTGTTTAACTGTTGATACATTAGTTGCTGGAAATAGAGAAAGAGATCACAGAACTGGCTTTACTACCCCTCCAAAATTAACAGTTCAAAGTTTAATGAGTTTTGCTATGAGACCTGAATGGGTATTTAATTATTTTACTCATAAAAAATTTGAATTATCCAATGTTAAAAATAAAACAGATAAAGGAACAAATATTTCAAAATCAGTTATCGAATATATTAATGAACAATATGATCCGGCTATGAATTGGAAGGATGCAGAATACTGTGTAAAAAAATGGAATGGCCCATTTGCTCTTAAGGGCGTGATGTCAGTTGAAGATGCAAAAAGAGCAATAGATATAGGTTGTACAGCTATAATGATTTCAAATCATGGAGGGAGACAATTAGATGGTTCAAGATCACCTTTTGATCAAGTGAATGCAATTAGAGAAGCCGTTGGAGATAAATTAGAAATTGTATTAGACGGTGGAGTAAGACGTGGAACTCATGTTTTAAAAGCTTTAGCAGCTGGTGCAACGGCATGCAGCTTTGGAAAAATGTTTTTATTTGCTTTAAGCGCTGGAGGTCAACCTGGTGTTGAACGTCTATTGAAAAACATGCATGATGAAATCAATAGAAATATGGTATTGATGGGCTGTAAGACCTTGAAAGAATTAGATGCGTCAAAATTGATTTATAGAAAATAGTTTTTACTTATCAAAAGTATATATAAAAAAAATAAATTAAATTATAAAATATTAAGATTAAGATTGAAATAATATGAAGTTAGCAAAAAATTTAGAAAGATTAGGAACTGAATCTGCATTTAGTGTTTTGGCTGAAGCTAAGGCATTAGAGGCTAAAGGAAATCCAATGATTCACTTAGGGTTAGGTCAACCTGACTTTAAAACACCGAAGCATGTTGTTGAAGCAGCAAAAAAAGCTTTAGATGATGGACACCATGGATATGTAATGTCCAACGGTATTCCAGAATGTAGACAAGCTGTAACAAGATGGATTAAAAAACGTTATAGTGTTGATGTAGATTTTGAAAGAATTCTAATCATGCCAGGTGGAAAACCTACAATGAGTTATGCCATCCAATGTTTTGGAGAGCCAGGCGCTGAAATAATTCACCCTACACCTGCCTTTCCAATATACGAGTCGATGATAAATTATACTGGATCAACATCTGTACCTTATGATTTAACTGAAGATAAAGATCTTAAATTTAATCCAGAAAAAATTTTATCACTAATCACCGATAAAACTAGATTGTTAGTATTAATTAATCCTAATAATCCAACGGGTAGTTTTGTAGAAAAAGCAGATATTGATGTATTGGCTGAAGGTCTTAAAAAACATCCACATGTAACTATATTAAGTGATGAAATTTATAGTAGACAGATTTTTGATAATAAAGAAATGCCTTCATTTTTTAATTATCCCGAATTAAGAGAGAGGCTGATTGTATTAGAGGGTTGGAGTAAAGCATATTCTATGACGGGATGGAGATTAGGATGGAGTTTTTGGCCTAAGGAATTAGTTCCACATGTTAATAAACTTTTAATTAATAGTGTATCATGTGTAAATGCTGCAGCTCAATTTGCGGGAATTGCAGCACTAGATGGTCCAGACGACTCAATCAACGAAATGATGGTGAAGTTTACAGAAAGAAGAAAACTAATTCACGAAGGTTTGAATAGTTTACCAGGTATAGAATGCAGTCTTCCAGGAGGAGCTTTTTATGCATTTCCAAAGGTAATTGGAACAGGAATGAATGGATCAGAATTTGCAAAAAAATGTATGTATGAAGCAGGAGTGGCAATAGTTCCAGGGACAGCTTTTGGTAAAACTTGCCAAGATTACGTAAGATTTAGCTTTGCAGCGTCACAAGACAACATATCTAACGCATTGGAAAATATTAAAAAAATGCTAGGCTGAGGCTAATGAGTGAATTAGTTCTACCAAAGATAGATAAAGCAACGATAAATAAAAAAGAATATATTTTTAAAAATCTTGCAAAAATAATAAATCCAGAAAATGTTTTAAGTCATGCGGATGAGATTAAGCCGTATGAAACTGATGGACTGTCAGCTTATACTCAAACTCCACTAGCAGTTGTGATGCCAGAAAATACAGAAGAAGTAAGTAATATTTTAAAATTTTGCCATAAAGAAAATATAAAAGTTGTGCCAAGAGGCGCGGGCACAGGTCTTTCAGGAGGAGCTCTACCTTTAAACGATGCAATTCTATTGAGCCTTGGAAAATTTAATAAGATTATAGAAATTGATTTTGAGAATAAATGTGTAGTAACCCAACCTGGTGTCACAAATTTAGGAATAACTCATGCCGTACAACATAAAAATTTTTATTATGCCCCTGACCCATCAAGCCAAATTGCATGTTCAATAGGAGGTAATGTTGCTGAAAATTCTGGTGGTGTTCATTCTTTAAAATATGGAACAACTACTAATAATATCTTAGGTGTTCAAATTGTTATGATGGATGGAACTATTTGTAGAATTGGTGGAAAAACTCTTGATCAAGAAGGATATGATCTAATGGGACTAATTTGTGGCTCAGAAGGTTTACTAGGAGTAATTACTGAAGTTACAGTTAAAATTTTAAAAAACCCACAAATAGTTAAAGCAGCATTAATAGGCTTTCCTACAATTGAAGAAGGGGGAAACGCAACTTCAGAAATTATCGCTAGTGGAATTGTTCCAGCAGGTATGGAGATAATGGATAAAATTTTAATAGAGGCGACAGATAATTTTAGTAAAGCAGGCTACCCAAGAGATGCTGAGCTTTTATTAATTGTTGAATTAGATGGAACGGAATCTGAAGTAGATGAACTATTGAAACAAGTTAGTAGCATTTGTAAAAAAAATAATTGCTCAAGTTTAAAATTAAGCAAAAATGAAAAAGAAAGATTATCATTTTGGGCTGGCAGAAAAGCAGCATTTCCAGCATGTGGAGCTATGGCACCAGACTATTATTGCATGGATGGTTCTATACCAAGAGGAAAACTAACAGAAGCTTTACTAGAAATAAAAAGATTATCTGAAAAGTATGAATTACCAGTAGCAAATTGTTTTCACGCTGGTGATGGAAATTTACACCCACTAATAATGTTTGATGGAAGTGATAAAGAACAACTAAGAAAAACAGAAGAATTTGGTGCTGAAATTTTAAAAGCTTGTGTAAGATTAGGAGGAGTTATTACTGGAGAGCACGGAGTGGGAATAGAGAAAAGAGAACTAATGTGTGAAATGTTTAATAATGATGATATTCAACAACAATTAGATATCAAATCATCACTAGACGAAAAAAATTTATTAAATCCTGGAAAAGTTTATCCAATATTGAGAAAATGTGCAGAGGAAGGAAGGGTACATGTCCACAGAAACGAAGAAAAATTCCCAGATCTTCCAAGATTCTAATAATACTTATTATCCTGAAGATGAACTGCAAGTTTCAAGTATAGTTAAAGAGCTATATAAAACAAACCAACCGACAGAACTAATAGGCACTAATTCAAAAAATTTTATTGGCAATAAAATTCAGTCAGCAAAAAAATTATCTCTTTCTAAATTATCGGGAATAATAGAATATTTACCAGAAGAACTTTATATTAAAGTTAGAGCAAATACCCCATTAGAGCTGGTTGAAAAGGAGTTAGAAAAAAATAATCAAGAGTTAGCCTTTGAGCCAATTGATTTTGGATTTATTGAAGGTGGAAAATCAAACAAAGGAACTGTAGCAGGTCATTTAGCCTGTAATTTTGCTGGCTCCAGAAGATTTAAAGTAGGTAGTATAAGAGACCACATTTTAGGCTTTAGAGGTGTGAATGGCAAAGGTGATATAATCAAATCAGGTGGAACAGTCGTAAAAAATGTTACGGGTTATGATTTGTCAAAACTTGTTACAGGATCTTTTGGAACGTTAGTTGCATTAACTGAAATTACATTAAAAGTTTTACCTAAAAAAAAATTATCTAACACAATTATAATTAATACTGATGATAAAAAATTAGTTAATGAATTATTTGAAAAAATTTCAAGTTCTAGCAGTGAAGTTTCCGGAGCAGTTTATGTTCCAGAGGAGCCAAAAGATGAAAGTTATGATCATAACAAAGAAATGGTTTTTAAATTTAATGATTTAGAAAATAAAGGCTCATTCGTAGCATTAAGAATAGATGGAGATAAAATATCAATAGATGAAAAAATAAAAGCTTTAACTGATGAATTAGAACTTAATAAATTAAATACAGCTATTTTAGATGTTCATCAATCAACCCCATTTTGGATAAAAATAAATAACCTTGAGTTATTTACACAAACAAAAAATAACCTACTGAGAGTAGTAATACCTCCTTCTCAAGGTAAAAAGCTAATGCAATACTTGGGCAATAAGTATAAATATTATATTGATTGGTGTGGTTCATTGTACTGGATAGAAGTTCAGTCTAAGAAAAATACCAAGGTTGGAGAGATTAAAAATTTGATTAACGAACTTGGTGGGTATTTAACAGTCATAAAGACATCAAATGAGTATGATTATGAAGAGACGATCTTTACCGTAGATGATACAAGACTTTTAATATCAGAAAAAATTAAAAAAAGTTTCGATCCTAAAAGAATTTTTAATCCTGGCAAAATGTATAGAGGAATTTAATGCAAACTGATTTTACAAAGAAACAATTACAAGATAACGACAACGCATCTACTGAAAAAATATTTAAAAAATGTGTTCACTGTGGTTTTTGTAATGCTACCTGTCCTACTCATCAAATATTTGGTGATGAATTAGATGGACCAAGAGGTAGAATTTATTTAATCAAAGACATGTTGGAAAATCAAAAAAAACCAACAGCAAAGACTGTAAAACATATAGATAGATGCTTATCTTGTTATAGCTGCATGACCACTTGCCCTTCTGGTGTAAACTACATGCATATTATTGATCATGGTAAAAAATACATTGAAAAAAACTACAAAAGATCTTTTTTTGATAGGACAATTAGGAGTTTTTTATCAGTAGTATTACCAAATACAGGATATTTTAGACTGGCTAGCTATATGGTAAAACTAGCAAAACCCTTTCAATTTCTAATGCCCTTAAAAATAAAAGACATGATGAGTTTAATGCCTACAAGTTTTCCTAAAAAAACTTTAAAACAAAAAGAAATTTATTCTGTGACTGGTCAAAAGAAGATTGCAAGAGTTGCACTTTTAACTGGGTGTGTCCAAAAAGAAATCTCTCCTCAAATAAATGAGTCAACTATCCGTCTTTTGAACAGACACGGTGTTGAGGTAATTGTGCCTAAAAAAATAAGATGCTGTGGATCTTTAAATCATCATTTAGGAAAAGAAGATGATGCACATCAAGATTTTAGAAACAATATTAACACTTGGTATGACGAACATCAAAAAGGTAATTTAGATGCAATTTTATCTAACACATCTGGCTGTGGTACTACAATGAAAGACTATGGGTTTATATTTAAAGATGATGAGAAAATGAAAAAAAAAGCTAAAGTAATATCTGAATTAACAAAAGATGTTTCAGAATATTTAAGCAAAAGTATAAAATTAAATTTTATAGCAAAAGATAAGAAGTATAAGATTGCCTATCATTCAGCTTGTTCAATGCAGCACGGACAAAAAGTACACGACCAACCTGTGTCCTTATTAAACAAAACAGAAAATGAAATTATGGAAATTCCCGAAGGACACATCTGTTGTGGATCTGCTGGAACTTATAATATTTTACAAACTGAAATTGCAAAAGAATTACTAAGCAAAAAAGTAAAAAATATTGAAAGTTTGAAGCCAGATTTAATCTCGACAGGGAACATAGGCTGTATTACTCAAATTTCTAATGGAACCAAAACTCCAATTTTACATACCATTGAGATACTAGATTGGTATACTGGTGGCCCAAAACCAAAAATATTACAAAAAAATTAACTATGAAAAAAATTATAATTACGAGAAAATTATTAAGAGAATCTGAGGAAAAAGCTTTAAAAACATTTGATACAAAACTTAATGGTAATGATGAGTTGTATTCTCAGTCAAAACTTATTGAATTAAGTAAAGGCTATGATGCAATATTAACCTCATTAACTGATAAGATGGATGAAGATACTTTAAGTAAATTACCAGATAGTATTAAGGTAATTTCTAATTTTGCAGTTGGTTTTGGAAATATTGATTTAGAGGCAGCTAAAAAAAGAGGAATAGCAGTAACTAATACACCAGAAGTTTTATCAGATGCTACAGCAGAGATTGGAATTTTATTAATTCTTGGAGCATGTAGAAGAGTTCCAGAAGGTATTCAATCTGCAAAAGAAAGTAACTGGAAATGGTCAGCAGATTATTTGATAGGAAAACAGTTAACAGGTTCAAGACTTGGAATTTTAGGTATGGGAAGAATAGGACAAAAGATTGCAAAAATAGCAAAATCTTTAGGTATGATTATTCATTATCATAACAGATCAAAATTGACTGAAGAAAAAGAACAGGGAGCTATATATCACGACAGTATCAAAAGTCTTTTTGGGGTTTCGGATGTATTATCAATTTGTTGTCCTGCAACAAAAGAAACGGAAAATTTAATTAATAAAGAAACATTAGAATATTTTCCAACAGGTGCTGTTATAACAAATGTGGCTCGTGGAGATATTGTTGATGATGAAGCTTTAATAGATGCACTAAATAGAAGAAAAATTTATGCAGCAGGTCTTGATGTTTATAAAGGGGAACCAAATTTAAACCCAGGTTACTTAAAAATTAAAAGTGTTTTTATCCTACCTCATCTTGGAAGTGCAACAAAACACACAAGAATTGCCATGGCTAATCTAGCTATAGACAATATTGATGAGTTTTTTAAAACAGGAAATTGCAAAAATAAAGTAAATTAGACTAAAACAACATTTACAGTCTTATTTTCCGTATATATTAAGTTATCAATTCAGGTATAGTTTCTTTATGAAATTTAGGCTTATTAAACTTAAGGAAAAATTATTCCCATTAGACTGATTATGGAAAAAATTAAAGATCTTAAAGCTGCAGATTTAAGAAGACAAAAAAATATAATTAGTAAATTAAACTTAAAAAAACTTCCTTTTGATATAACACCTGATAAGATTTGTGACCTCAATCTAGAGATGGCTAGACATTCAAGGTCAGTTTTAAAATATCAAGAAGATAAACCTGGAATCAAATGGTGCTTTTCCTCAATAAAAAAATTAAAAGTTTTTTTAATAATATTTGAGTCAAACGAACTAGGAGAAGAGATATACAAAGAAAAGATCTCCAGTAGATTACCAGAATATTCTTATAAAACCATTGCTCAAATAGTTGATGATGGTATTAAAAGAAATTTTTTTATTAAACTAGAAGCAAGACATTCACAAAATAAAGATTTAAAAATTAGAAATGTTAGACCTTCTGAGGATCTTATTATTGAATTTGTAAATTGGAAGATTGATTTATTAGCTTCCTTGATGAAATTTAAAAAAGATTTGATTAATTAGGGTCAGCACAAAACTAACCCTATGTTTAGGGGTCATTATTAATATTAACAGTGACCTTCTATTTAAAAAAAATTATTTCAGAAACAGCAAGTAGTTACGGAAAAAACTAACCTAAAATCATACGATAAAATTTTAAATAATTCTACTTTAGATTGTATTATAATTTCGCTGTGTCATTTTCACTATAGACTCTAATAGCAAACTGTAATTAAATATTTTTTGTTAATTAACAAATACTAATAGAGGAGAAATAATGATTAAAGATAAAAAATCTTTGAAGGCCACAACACCTTCAAGACGAAAGTTCTTTAAAGCAGCAGCAGTCACAGGTGCAGCAGCAGCAACAGCTGTAGCAATGCCAAATATTGCAACTGCAGACGGACACGTTACATTAAAGATGCAAGCTGCTTGGCCTTCAGGTGCAAACATCTTTTTTGAAATGGCGCAAGACTACTGTAATATGGTTAGTGACATGTCTGGTGGATCACTTAAAATTGATCTTCAGCCTGTTAACTCAATCGTTAAAACTTCAGAAATCGGAGCAGCGGTAAGCGATGGAATCGTTGATATGGGTCACTGGGTGACTGCATATTGGTATGGTAAAAATGCTGCAGCTTCACTTTTTGGAACTGGTCCTTCATACGGAATGTCATCTCAAGAAGTTATGGGATGGATGGAGTATGGCGGAGGAAGAAAATTATATGAAGAAGCAGTAGCTAGTGTTGGATATAACTACACTGGATTCTTTCATATGCCTATGCCAGCACAACCTTTCGGTTGGTTCAAAAAGAATGTAACTAAAGTATCTGATGTTAAAGGTATGAAGTATAGAACGGTTGGTCTAGCGACTAACGTTTTAACTGCTATGGGAATGGTCGTAAGACAATTACCAGGTGGTGAGATCCAACCAGCAATGAAAACTGGTTTGATTGATGCTGCTGAGTTTAACAACCCGACATCAGACTCACAGTTTGGAATGCAAGATGTCTCTAAACACTATCACTTAGGAAGTTTTCACCAATCTCAAGAGATGTTTGAAATTCCTATGAACACGAAGAGACTGAAAAGCCTTTCACCTGCTCATCAAGCTATCTTAAAAAACGCTGCTTATGCTGCGAATACAGATAACTACTTCAAAGCGCTTGTTAGATATTCTGACAGTTTAGCTGATTTGATGAACACACATAAGGTTAACGTTTACCAAACATCTGATGCCATTTTAGCTGAACAGTTAAAAGGTTGGGATAAAATTGTTGGAGAGTTTTCTGCAAAAGATGCATTCTTCAAGAAGGTAATCGATTCTCAAAAAGCATACGCTAAGAAAGTAATGAAGTACTTGCTGATGAATCAGCCTAATTACAAACTAGCTTATGAAAATGAGTTTGGTCCAATTGGAAAAGTTAAAATCTAATTAGCTTTTAAATAATTTAAAAGAGGGGGGTTTAGGCCCCCCTTTTTTTATACTACTGTTTTTAAAAAAATTAGAGTATTCTATTTTCATCATGATGAGAGCCTATATAAAAATAGCTGACACATTAAGCACCTCAATAGGTAAGGCTTTTTCTTGGTGTATTGTTATTTTGATGGGTGGAACTTGCTATGAAGTAGTAATGGCCTATGTATTTAACAAGCCAACACTTTGGAATTTTGACTTCAGTATGCAAATGTACGGTGCAATATTGATGATGTCAGGTGCTTATTGTTTGGCAACAGAATCTCATGTCAGGGGAGATGTAATTTACCGTTTATTTAAACCAAGAACTCAAGGTTGGATTGATTTAGTACTTTATTTTATTTTCTTTTTCCCTGGTGTAATAGCCTTGGCATTTTATGGATTTGAATATGCGGCTCTTGCTTGGAAAATTAAAGAGACTAGCTGGAGTAGTCCAGCACAAATTAATATTTATATGGCAAAATCTTTGATACCAGCAGCAGGAATATTTTTAACTATACAAGGAGTTGCAGAGGTGTTTAGAGCAATTATTTGTATTCAAACTGGACATTGGCCAGCAAGAATGGTTGTTGCAGAAGAAACAGAACAAATTTTAATGAGAACAGCACAAGACGAGGATCAAAAAGATGTTATTTAGTTTAACAAATCCAGAAGTAGCCATCTTAATGATGGGACTATTTTTGTTTGCAGTATTATTAGGTTTTCCAATTGCATTTACCTTGATGGCAATGGGAATAGGATTTGGATATTATGCTTATTACGATCCTGCTTTGATGGATCATATATTTGATAATAGGATATTCTCATTATTTGTAAAAAATACATACACAGTTATGGATAATAATGTCCTCACCGCCGTGCCTCTATTTTTATTTATGGGATATCTAGTTGAAAGAGCTGGAATTGTATCAAAATTATTTTTTGCAATAAGATTAGCAGCCCATAGATTGCCAGCTTCAATGGCTGTAGCTGCTCTAATAACGTGTACTTTGTTTTCAACAGCAACAGGAATTATTGGTGCTGTTGTAACTTTAATGGGCTTACTTGCATGGCCGGCAATGGTTAAGGCAGGATATGATAAGAAATTTGCATCAGGTGTAATTTGTGCAGGTGGATGTTTAGGTATTTTAATACCACCAAGCATTATGTTAATTGTTTATTCGGTAATTGCTCAGTTATCGCCGTTAAGATTATTTGCAGCAGCAATTTTCCCAGGACTTTTACTAGCGGGACTATACATAGCTTATGCTGTAATTAGAGCTTGGATGGATCCATCAATTGCACCTAAACCTAATGCAGCTGATATTCCACCTAGAGCAGAAATTTTAAAAGAAGTGTTAGTTTCTTTCGTACCTCTTTTTGGCTTAATAATGCTGGTACTTGGAACAATTCTGGCAGGTATAGCAACACCAGCAGAGGCTGCAGCAGCAGGAGCGTTTGGTGCAATACTTTTATCTTGGTTTTACAAAACTCTTAAATGGCAAAGTTTTAAAGAATCTGTTTTTCTAACAGCAAAAACTACAGCAATGATCATGTGGTTATTTATTGGCTCTTGGACTTTCTCTTCAGTATTTTCTTATTTAGGTGGTCATGAAATTTTTGAGCATTTCTTTAAATCAATAGAAATAACAACTTGGCAGTTTTTAATCATTACACAAATAATAATTTTTCTTTTGGGTTGGCCATTAGAATGGACTGAAATTTTAATTATATTTGTTCCAATATTTTTACCGTTGCTAGAAGTATTTAATGTTAACCCATATTTCTTTGCAATGTTAATTGCTCTAAATTTACAAACATCATTTTTAACACCCCCGATGGCCATGTCTGCCTATTATTTAAAAGGTGTTCAAAAAAATAATGTTGAATTAATGGAGATATTTGCGGGGATAATGCCATTCTTGGCAATAGTAATATTTGCGATGTTCCTTATGTATATGTTTCCAGGTATTGCTTTGTGGTTACCAGAAACCTTATTTGCAGATTAGATAATTTAAAATGATAGATATATTTTCTCTTACAACCAATAAACTGGTTGAAAAATTAAAAGAAGGTGAAATTTCTTCTATAGAAGCTTGCACTTTATATATTGAAAGAATTGAAAAATTTGAAAAAGATGTAAAGGCTTGGGAATATTTTGATAAAAAAAAACTTTTAGAAAAAGCTGCAGAGGCTGATGAGTATAGAAAATCAGGAAAACCTCTGGGCTCACTACACGGACTTCCAATTGCAGTTAAAGATATAATAGGTACTTTTGAAATGCCGACAGAATGTGGCACTCCACTAAGAAAAAAAATGCCAAGCTCACAAGATTCAGAAGTTGTTAATTTGCTTAAGACAGCAGGAGCAATAGTGATGGGAAAAACTGTAACTACAGAACTTGCATATTTTCATCCTGGAAAAACTACTAACCCACATGATAATTCAAGAACACCTGGGGGATCTTCAAGCGGCTCTGCAGCTGCAGTAGCAGCCCATATGGCACCACTAGCGATTGGATCACAAACTAATGGCTCAATTATTAGACCAGCTTCTTATTGTGGGGTTGTTGGTTACAAACCATCTTATGGATTAATTTCTAGGAGTGGGGTTATGAGACAATCTGATAAATTAGATCATATTGGAGTATTTGGAAAAACTGTTGAAGATGTTGCCTTATTTACAAAGTCATTAATTAAAAAAGATTTATATGATACATCAACTGTTCATTATGCGGCAGATGAAATGTTAAAGGTTTGTAAAAAAGGACCGCTCTATGAACCAAAATTTATTTTTTATAAAACTAAAAACTGGAAAAACATTGATAAAGAATCTCAAAAATCTTTTGAACTTTTTATAGAAACTTTTAAAAAAAATGTAGAAGTGTTTGATACACCCTCATATTTTGATGATATCCCAAAATATCATAAAATAATTCATGAAACTGATATGGCCAATAATTTTCAAGGTTATTATAAAAAATCTAAAAAAAAACTTTCAAAAGAAATGGTAAGTGCAATAGAACGAGGCCTAAAGTACCCAGCAAAAGATTATGCAGAAGCCATAGATTTTATGAAAAGAAGTTATGAATCTTACAAAGAAGTTTTTGAAGATTATCATGGTGTGTTAAGCCCATCTTCAGCAGGGGTTGCGCCTAAAGGTTTAAAGAGCACAGGTAGCCCAGAATTTTGTACTATTTGGACTTACATGGGTCTACCGACTATTTCATTGCCTTTACTTACTGGTGCAAATAATTTACCATTAGGCTTACAGTTAATTGGAGACAGACTAGATGATTTAAGGTTTTTAGGTGTAGCTAACTGGCTAGAAAAAAATTGTAAAAAATATGCTAAATAAAATAACAACACTTTTAGGCTCACTTCTTGCAACACTATTTCTTGTTGGTCTTGCAACAACTTTAACGCGATCCTCAATGATAGGTTTTTGGGATGTGCTACCAGTATATATTTTAATGGCTATAGCAATTTTCATGATGTTTTACGAAGCCTTCTTCGATAAAAAATAATTTTTCAATTTTAGTGAATAATTATAAAAATAACTATTTACCTTTTTTATTACTATTCATTCAGCCAATTTTTATGGCTAGTAATTTAGTGGTTGCTAGAGGTGCCGCTGACTTTGTTCCTCCAATTTCTCTAGCATTTTGGAGGTGGTTAGTTTGTTTTTTAATACTATTGCCATTTACTTTTAAATATTTATTTTATAATTATAAAGTTTATAAAAATGAGGTAGGTAAGATCTTCATTTTAGGTGCATTAGCTTGTGGTATATGTGGTGCATTTCCATTTATTGCTGGAAAAACTACAACAATTATAAATATGGGGATAATATATTCTTCGTCTCCAATATTTATTATTTTAATAACTACAATATTTTTTAGAGAAAAAATAAACTTAGTTAGGATTTTAGGCATTTTAACTTGCATATGTGGAGTAATAGCAATTATTATTAAAGGTAATGTAAATTTACTTTTTCAACTTAAATTTACATCAGGAGATCTATGGATGCTAGGGGCCTCACTAGGGTGGGCTCTTTATACAATCTATTTATTTTACTGGAAGTCAGCAATGCCAATACTAGAAAGATTTACTCTCATAGCAATGTTTGGTGCAATTAGTTTATTTCCTTTTTTTATTTTAGAAGAAATCTATGTTTTAAAAACAAGTTATGATTTAACATTTTTATTCTGGGTTTTATTTGCAGCCATTTCTCCAAGTATAATAGCTTTTATGTTATTTAATTATGTTAACAAGGAACTTGGAGCATCAATTACAGGTTCTGTTTTATACCTTTATACAGTATATGGTGCGATTTATGGAACTCTTTTCTTCAATGAATATTTAGAATCATTTCATTATCTAGGAACTATACTTGTATTTATAGGAATATTTTTGATTAAAAAAAAGATTCAATAAAATGACAAGTTAAAATTAAGCCACAATCTGACCAAATAATTTACAAATTTCATTTCTATAAATAGATATTGAAAAAATTTATTATAACATCATTTTACTTAATCTTTATCGTAAGTTCAGTAATTGCAGAAAATACAGAATCTTCAGCAAATAATCTCTTTCACATAGGACAAATGAATTCACATAATAAAAATTTTGCTCTTTTTTTTAAAACTAGAGATAAAGCTATTTTAGCAAGAGGCGAAGATTATAATTATGTTACAGATTTTCCTCAGGATTTATATATCTATAATTATAAAACCAAAATTTCATCACCATTAATTTCATACGAATGGTTTCCTTCACAGGCAAAACACCTCTTAGAAGGTTATGATTATCCAGTTTTTCCAGAGGACTTTGCTTATTATTTATTAAAAGATAACAACACTTTAGTCATGATTAGTGCAATTAAAAATATAAGAAAAAATTTCAAATTTGATATTGCTAATAAAAAATTAAATTCATACCCATCAAATGGTAAGTTTGATTTTATAATTTCATCAATTGCAAAAAATTGTGGACATTCAGATCTTAAGGAAAATTATAAATGTAACTACTACAAGCCTTTAATTTCTAATAATCTAATTAATTAATTTGAATAAATGCTTCAGCAAATTTTTCTGCATTAAAAATTTGTAAATCATCTTCTTTTTCACCAAGTCCAAGAGCGATTATGGGAAGCTTATATTTTGTAGCAAGTGCTAATAAAATTCCTCCTTTTGCAGTACCATCTAATTTTGTCATTATCAAACCAGTAAGGGGTATAATTTTGTTAAATTCTTCCACTTGATTGATTACATTTTGGCCAGAGGTTGCGTCAAGCACTAGGATTACATCGTGAGGAGCATTTGGATCTATCTTTTTAGTCACATTGGCAATTTTTTTATATTCTTCCATTAAATTTTTTTTATTTTGTAATCTCCCAGCTGTATCAATTAAAACATGATTAAAATCATCCTTTAATGCTTCTTCAATTGCCTTGTAGGCAACTGATGCGGGGTCAGACCCTTGAGTAGATTTTGTAATTTGTACATCAATTTTATTAGCCCAACTTTCTAATTGTTCTATAGCAGCTGCTCTAAATGTATCGCAGGCAGAAAACATAACTTTGTTACCGTTAGATTTTAAAATTTTACCAACTTTTCCAATAGTAGTTGTTTTTCCAACCCCATTAACTCCCGATATGAGGACTGCATTGAGTTTTTCTTTTTTATTAAAAAAATTCTCATTTTCCAAAGGTTTCATTAAAGTGATTATATAATCTTTTAGAATTAAATTTACTTCATTCAATATATCTTTATTTGGATCTATCTTTTCTTGACCAATAATTTTCTTAATTTCTTCAGCTGCAACAAGACCAACATCTGATTGAATTAAATATTCTTCAATTTGATCTAATGTTTTGTCATCTATTTCTTTTTTAACAATTATATCTCTTAAACCAGATGTAAATGCAGAAGCACTTTTTTTAAAACCAATTTTAAATTTATCAAAAATTCCCATTATAATTTAATGTCAATATTTTTGATATCAGACACAGGTCCTTTCATGTGAATGCTATTTCTTTCATCAATAGAAATTGTTAAATTACCCAACGCAAATGCTATATCTGTAGTTTTTTCAACTAGATTATTAATATTAGCTGCAACAGCAGTTGCACATGCCGCCGTACCACAAGCTTTAGTAAGCCCGGCTCCTCTTTCCCAAACTTTTACTTTTATTAAATTTCTATTCACAACTTTGGCTAGGGTCACATTACATTTTTCTGGAAATAGTGGGTGATTTTCAATTTTTGGACCAATATTTTTTAAGTCAAATGTTTCAATATTATCTACAAAAAAAATTATGTGTGGATTTCCTACGTTTATGGCTTTACCACCAATATGCTTAGTATTATTTCTGTCTACAATTTCAATTTTTAAGTCTTGTGTGTCTAGTTGCTTACTTAAAGGAATCTCTTGCCAATTTAGTTTTGGTATACCCATTTCAGTCTCAACTAAATTATTTCCTAAAATTTTTGACTTTAGAGAGCCAGAAGCCGTTAAGAGGGTTATTTCTTTTTTATTACTTTCTTTTGATAGAAGATCTGCCACACACCTAGTACCATTTCCGCAAGCACCAGATACACTTCCATCTGAATTATAGAATTCTAAATCTGCATCTATTTCTTTATTTTTCTTAATTAGAATGAGCTGATCACATCCAATAAAATTACGATCACATACCTTAACTATTTGATCTTTGTTTAAATTGAAACCCTGGTTTCTTTGATCAATAATTACAAAATCATTACCTAAACCATCCATTTTAAATGCTTTAATATCCATATGTAGATATTTAACTTATTTATTGACTTTTTGAACCTCTATTATAGGTTGATTTCGTTTCCACAAAAACGTTAAATTTGTGGTGTCTTTGGAAACAAAGAGATCAACACTAGTCAGCGATATTCGCCCACTAGTGCGAAACTGCTGTGCGTAATAAATATGTTTGAAAACTTAACAAATAAATTCGAAGAAATTTTTTCTTCTTTAAAAAAAGTAGCTTCACTTGATGAGAATCAAGTAGATGAAGGCTTAAGAGGTATTAGACAGGCTTTATTAGAAGCTGATGTGTCTCTAGATGTAACTAAAGATTTTATAGAAAAAGTTAAGCCAAAGGTTATGGGTCAAGAAATAATTAGATCAACCTCCCCAGGAGATATGGTTGTTAAAATTGTTTATGATGAACTAGTAAGCCTTTTAGGTGAAAGCAACACAGATATTAATTTAAATGCAGTTCCGCCAGTTCCAATGATGCTGGTAGGTCTTCAAGGTTCTGGTAAAACCACTACAACAGCAAAATTAGCCAAATATTTAGAAAAAAATAAAAAGAAAAAAATAATGATGGTCAGTCTTGATGTGTATAGGCCAGCTGCACAAGAACAACTAAGATCGTTAGGAGAGCAAAATGATATTTTAACACTACCTATTATTGAAGGGCAGCTACCAGCAGATATTTGTAGAAGAGCAGTTAGTGCTGCAAACCTAAATGGTGCAGAGATTATATTATTTGATACAGCAGGCAGAACCCAAATAGACCTTCAGATGATGAGTGAGATTAAACAAATAGAAAGTATAATTAACCCAACGGAAGTATTTTTAGTTGCAGATTCTTTAACAGGACAAGTTGCTGCAGAAGTGGCAAAAGAATTTAAGAATACTGTAAATTTGACAGGTATTGTTTTAACAAGAGCTGATGGTGATGCAAGAGGTGGTGCGGCCCTTAGTATGAAATATGTTTCTCAAGTGCCAATTAAGTTTCTAGGGGTAGGAGAAAAAATAGAAAATTTAGAGGTTTTTCACCCAGATAGAATAGCTAATAGAATATTAGGTATGGGAGACATCGTTTCTCTTGTCGAAAAAGCTGCAGAAGATCTTGGTGAAGAGAATATAAAAAAAGCAGAAGAGAATTTAAAAAAAGGACAATTCTCTATGGAAGATTATTTAACACAGCTTAGACAAATGAAAAAAATGGGAGGCATAGAAGGAATTATGTCGTTTATGCCAGGTGTTTCTAAAATGAAATCACAAATGGATGCTTCAGGAATTGATGAAAGCGTTATTACTAAAAATGAAGCAATCATTTTATCTATGACAAAAAAAGAAAGAGGAAATCCTAAAATCATTGATGGTTCTAGGAAAAAAAGAATTGCTAATGGCTCTGGAACAGATGTGGCCACTATCAATAAATTGCTTAAGCAATTTAAAATGATGTCTGAAATGATGAAGAAGATGTCAAAAGGAAACCTGAAGGGTATGTCTGATAAAGGAATACCTCCAGAGCTACTAAATCAACTTAAATAAAAAAAGGAAAAAAAATGATAAAAATAAGACTATCAAGAGGCGGAACAAAGAAAAGACCAGTATACAAAGTAGTTATAGCCGACAGTCGTCGTGCAAGAGATGGAAGATTTATTGAGAAGGTAGGATTCTTTAATCCTCTTTTACCAAAAGATAAAAAAGAAAGAGTAGGACTAGAAGCAGAAAGAATTAAATATTGGTTAGGTCAAGGTGCTCAACCAACTACTAGAGTTGCAAGAATTCTAGGTGAAAATGGTATTATAGCAATGCCTGCAAACGGTAGTAATCCAAATAAAGCTATTCCTAAAAAAGAAAGAAAAAAAGAAGGAGATGAAGCAGCTCCAGCAGCAGCTCCAACTCCAGCAGCAGAAGCTCCAAAGGAAGAAGCTCCTAAAGCAGAAGCAGCTCCAAAGGAAGAAGCTCCTAAAGCAGAAGCAGCTCCAACTCCAGCAGCAGAAGCTCCAAAGGAAGAAGCTCCTAAAGCAGAAGCAGCTCCAAAGGAAGAAGCTCCTAAAGCAGAAGCTAAATAGTTGGATTCATGTGGCAAGCTCAGATATTCACACTCTATCCTGATTTTTTTCCTGGCCCTTTAAATAAAGGGCTATATGGAAAAGCTTTAACAAATAAAATTTGGGATTTAAAAGTTGTAAATATTAGAGAGGTCGCTGAGGATAAACACAAAACAGTAGATGATACTCCTTTTGGAGGTGGATCTGGAATGTTATTGAAAGCTGACATCTTAGCAAAATCTCTTGATGAAAATAAGAAAGAAGGTGAAAGAATTTTTTATTTATCACCAAAAGGAAAAAAGCTTGATCAGAAATTGGCATTAGAACTGTCTAAAGAAAAATCCATTAGTTTAATTTGTGGTCATTTTGAAGGTGTTGATGAAAGATTATTATCTACAAGGAATATAGAAGAACTTAGCATAGGAGATTTTATTTTATCTGGAGGTGAAACTGCAGCATTTGTTGTGTTGGATAGTGTTCTTAGGTTGCTTCCAGGTGTCTTGGGAAATGAACATTCAAAGACTGATGAGAGTTTTGAGAACGGGCTTTTGGAGTACCCCCAATACACAAAACCTCAAATTTGGGAGAAAAAAAGTGTTCCAGAAGTGTTATTATCAGGAGATCACAACAAAATTAAAGACTGGCGTTTATCACAATCAGAGGCTATAACACGCCTCCGAAGACCAGATTTGTGGGTAAAATATAAGAAAAACTAACCTAATAAATACTACTATGAAAACAATTGAAGAAATAAACCAACATAACGTTAAAAAAATACTAGCTGAGAAGAAAATTCCAGATTTTTTTCCAGGAGATATAGTAAAAGTTGGTGTTAGAATTACAGAAGGTAAAAAAGATAGAATTCAATATTTTGAAGGTGTGTGTATTGCTAGAAAAAATAGAGATCTAAACTCTTCTTTTACAGTTAGAAAAATATCATTTGGTGAAGGTGTTGAGAGAACATTCCCACTATATGGAACAGTAATTGATTCAATTACCGTTATAAGACATGGAAAAGTTAGAAGAGCAAAATTATATTACTTAAGAGATAGAACTGGTAAATCAGCTAGAATTGCCGAAAGGATAAGAAAAAAAATTGGTATAGAAGTTGATGTTAAACCAGAAACGGTAACTGAAGAAACTTTAGCACCAGTAGCAGTAGAAGCAGAAAAAAAAGTAGAAGTTCAAGCAAAACCTGAAAAACAACCAGAAGTTCAAGTAGAACCTAAAACAGAAAAATTAGAAGAAAAAAAATAATTTTTTTTTCAATGCCTTTAACTCTTTACGATAAAATTTGGAACGATCACCTAGTAGATCAGCAAGATGATGGCACAGCATTATTATTCGTTGATCGACATTTAGTACATGAAGTTACAAGTCCACAAGCTTTTGAAGGATTAAGAAACTCTAATAGAAAAGTTAGACAACCTGGTTTAACGCTAGCAGTTGCGGATCATAATGTTCCAACTACCGATAGATCTAAAGGAATAGCAGATGTAGAATCTAAAATTCAAGTAGATACCTTAGAAAGTAATTGTAAAGAATTTGGAGTTCAGTATTTAGGAATGAATGATAAGAGACAAGGAATTGTTCATATCATTGGTCCAGAACAAGGTTTTACACAACCTGGAACAGTAATTGTTTGTGGAGACAGTCACACAGCAACACATGGTGCATTTGGTGCTTTGGCATTTGGAATTGGTACTTCCGAAGTAGAACATGTCCTAGCAACACAAACATTGGTTCAAAAAAAAGCAAAGAATTTTAGAATTAATGTTAATGGAAAACTTCCAATTGGTGTTACCTCTAAAGATGTAATCTTACAAATTATAGGAAACATTGGAACTGCAGGAGGAACAGGGTCAGTTATTGAATATGCTGGAAGCCTGATTTCGTCATTAAGCGTAGAGCAACGAATGACAATCTGCAATATGACTATTGAGGGAGGAGCAAGAGCAGGATTAATTGCTCCAGATGAAAAAATATTTGAATATTTAAAAGGTAAACCGATGTCTCCAAAAAATGAAAATTGGGATAAGGCTATGAAATATTGGGAAAGTTTAAAAACTGATGATGGAGCTAAATTTGATAAAGAAATAGATTTAGTAGCAGAAGACATTTTACCTATGATTACCTGGGGAACTTCTCCACAAGATGTAATCACTATAGATGGTAAAGTTCCA
Organism: Candidatus Pelagibacter sp. Uisw_130; assembly: GCF_047722505.1. GTDB lineage: Bacteria > Pseudomonadota > Alphaproteobacteria > Pelagibacterales > Pelagibacteraceae > Pelagibacter. The sequence goes on along the minus strand of NZ_CP159814.1, from coordinate 1,281,956 downwards.
AATCCTAAAAATGAACAAGATGAAGACAAAAGGAACTCTTTAGAAAGGTCATTAAATTACATGGGTTTAGAGGCAGATACACTAGCTACAGATATTAAGATTGATAAGGTTTTTATAGGAAGCTGTACGAATGGTAGAATTGAAGATTTAAGAGAAGCTGCTAAAATATTAAAAGATAAGAAGAAAGCATCCCATGTTCATGCAATGGTTGTTCCAGGCTCAGGCTTAGTTAAAGAGCAGGCAGAACAGGAAGGCCTAGATAAAATATTTATAGCCTCAGGTTTTGAATGGAGAGAGCCCGGTTGCTCGATGTGTCTTGCAATGAATGCAGATAAATTAAAACAAGGAGAAAGATGTGCCTCAACTTCAAACAGAAATTTTGAAGGAAGACAGGGTAGAGGTGGAAGAACACATTTAGTCAGTCCTGGAATGGCAGCAGCAGCTGCAATTTCTGGAAACTTAGATGACGTTAGAAAGTATCAAAACTAAAATGCAAAAATTCAACTCACTTACAAGTATCCCAGTATATTTACCAATAGTAAATATTGATACAGATATGATTATTCCAAAACAATTTCTTAAAACAATTAAAAGAACAGGGTTAGGAAAAAACTTATTTTTTGAAATGAGGTATGATGATAATGGAAATGAAATAAAAGATTTTATTTTAAATCAAGAACCTCACAATCAATCAAAAATATTAATTGCAGGAAAAAATTTTGGCTGTGGTTCATCGAGAGAACACGCACCTTGGGCACTTCTAGATTTTGGAATTACGTGTGTAATAAGTTCTAGTTATGCTGATATTTTTTACAGTAATTGTTTTAAAAATGGAATTTTGCCAATTATTTTACCAGAGGAAAAAATAAAAGAATTATCAGAATATTCAAAAAGAAAAGAAGAAATTTCAATAGACCTAAAAAAAGAAAAAATTATTTTTGGAAATAATGAAATTAAGTTTGATATTGACCCTTTTAAAAAAAAATGTTTATTAGAAGGACTTGATGATATCTCGCTGTCATTAGCCAAAAAAGAAAAAATCACAACTTTTGAAGAAAACTTAAAAAATAGTAAACCATGGATATTTAATGATAAAAATTAAAAAAAGAAAAATTTTACTTCTACCTGGGGATGGTATTGGACCTGAGGTTATTCAAGAAGTTAAAAAAATTATTTTATGGTTGAATTCAAATAAATCTCTAGATTTTGAAATTGATCAAGATTTAGCTGGAGGCTGTTCTTACGATAAACACGGAACACCAATTACGGATGAAGTTTTTTATAAAGCTTTAGAAAGCGAATTTGTTATGTTGGGTGCAGTTGGTGGACCAAAATGGGATAACTTAGATTTTTCAAAAAAACCAGAAAGAGCCTTATTGAAATTAAGAAAAGAATTAAAACTATTTGCAAATTTAAGACCTGCAATTTGTTTTGAGCAATTAGTTGATGCCTCAACCCTAAAACCAGAAATTGTATCTGGATTAGACATTATGATAGTTAGAGAATTAACAGGTGGAATTTATTTTGGTGAGCCAAGAGGAATTAAACCAATAGAAAATGGTGAAAGAAAAGGGATTAATACCCATTCATATACAACTAGTGAAATAGTTAGAGTAGCAAAAGTAGCTTTTGATCTAGCAAGAAAGAGATCAAATAAGGTTACCTCTTGTGAAAAGTCGAATGTAATGGAAGCTGGACAACTTTGGAAAGAAGAAGTCCAAGAGCTACACGACAAAGAATATAAAGATGTAGAGTTAAGTCATATGCTTGCTGACAATTGTGCAATGCAATTATTAAAAAACCCAAAGCAATTTGATGTAATTGTTACTGATAATTTATTTGGAGATATGCTTTCAGATCAAGCCTCAATGTTAACTGGGTCTTTAGGTCTACTACCATCCGCTTCGCTTGGAGCAAAGAATAAAGATGGGGAAATGAGAGCAATGTATGAGCCAATTCATGGATCTGCACCAGATATAGCTGGCAAAGAAATTGCAAACCCAATTGCATCAATTTTAAGTTTTGCAATGGCATTAAGATATTCATTAGATTTAGATAGTGAAGCTGATGCTTTAGAAAAAGCTGTGCAAGATGTCTTAAATGATGGTCTTAGAACAAAAGACATTATTTCTGAGGGAAAAAAAGAAGTATCAACATCAGCTATGGGTGATGCGATAATTTCAAAATTGCAATAATTAAATAATTATTCTAAAGTTCTGAAATGCCAAATTATACTGCACCAGTAGAAGACATGATGTTTCTTTTTGATAAATTAAGAAATAATAAAAATTATAATGATCTTGAAAAATACAAAGAAGTTAATTCAGAATTAGTAAAAGATATTTTAGAAGAAGCAGCTAAGATTAATCAAAACTTAATATTACCATTAGCAAAATCAGGTGATGAAAACCCAACAGTTCTAGAGAATGGTGTGGTTAGAACACCGCCTGGCTATAAAGAAGCTTATTCTAAATATATAGAAGATGGCTGGACTTCACTTTCTTGTGATCCAAAATATGGAGGGCAAGGAATGCCAAAAACTGTAAGTGCTTTTTTTGATGAAATGTTATCATCTGCAAGTTTATCATTTAAACTTTATAGTGAGTTAAGTATTGGTGCATATAATTGTATTTCTCATCATGCTACAGATAAAATAAAAGAAAAATACCTTCCAAAAATGGTTGAAGGAAAATGGAGTGGTACGATGTGTCTTACCGAACCAGTTTGTGGAACTGATTTAGGACTTTTAAAAACTAAAGCTATTGAGCAATCTGACGGATCTTTTAAATTAAGTGGACAGAAAATTTTTATTACTTCAGGTGATCAAGACTTAACGGAGAATATTATCCATTTAGTTATTGCAAGAGTAGCTGACTCCCCAGCGGGAACAAAAGGAATAAGTTTATTCTTAGTCCCCAAGTTTGCAGTGAATGAAGATGGATCTATTGGGGCAAGAAATGGAGTTTCCACAGGTTCTATAGAAAGCAAAATGGGAATTAAAGGTTCTGCTACATGTGTATTAAACTTTGATGATGCAACTGGTTATATGATTGGATTAAAGAATAAAGGATTAAATGCAATGTTTACCATGATGAATTTAGAGAGAATTGTTGTAGGAATTCAGGGCTTAGGAATTTCTGAAATAGCCTATCAAAATTCTTTAAGTTACGCGAAAGAAAGGAAACAAGGAAAAACAAATAATACAAAATCAACTAATGGAGCAGATTTTATTATTGAGCATGCTGATATTAGAAAATCTTTGCTTAATATGAAATCTATTATTGAAGGTGAAAGAGCCTTATGTTTTTGGCTGTCTCAACAAACGGAAGTTAGCCTTTATCACCCAGATGAAAAAATAAAGCAGGAAGCATCAGATCTTGTGTCGTTAATGACACCTGTGATTAAAACGATGTTTAGTGATATGGGAATGGAAATAACTAGTGAGGCTATGCAGGTTCATGGTGGTTATGGGTATACAAAAGACCAAGGAATAGAACAACTATATAGAGATAATAGAATCACCCCTATTTATGAAGGAACAAATTCAATTCAAGCAGCAGATTTAGTTTTTAGAAAGTTGGTAAATAAAAATGGTGATATAATTAATAAGTATTTAGAGTTGATTAAGAATGATTGTAGTATTGAAAATGAAAAATTAAAACCTTTCATAAAAGAACTAAAAATACATCTAGAGATCTTATCTACCTTTACTGATTGGATTAAAGAAAAAGTTCAAAACTCAAAAGATGATGCAAGTGCAGCATGCAATGACTATTTAAAAGCATTGGGGTTCGTGTCTATAGCACATGCGTGGATAAAAGTTTTAGAAGTAAGCTTTAAAGATTATGAACAAAACAAAGACTTTTATGAAGATAAAATACAAACTGCAAATTTTTATTTTAAAAGAGTTTTACCAAGAGCCGAAAGTCATTTTAAAACTGCTACATCAGGAAGTGATTATATAATGAATTTTAAATTCAGTTAATATGAGTCATTACAATATAAATTTAGATAAAAATGAAGCTAATTATGTTCCTCTTTCTCCTTTAACGTTTTTAGAAAGAACTAAAGATATATATCCAAATTATGAAGCCTTAATTTATGAAAGTAGGTCGTATACCTGGGGAGAGGTTTATAAAAGATGTGTTAAGTTTGCTAGCGCACTAGATAAATTGGGTGTAAAAACTGGAGATACAGTTTCTATAATGGCTTTCAATACACCAGAAATTTTTGAAGCCCATTATTCAATACCAATGGTAGGAGCAGTAATTAATGCAATAAATACAAGACTAGATCCTAATACAGTAAGTTATATTTTACAGCATAGTGATGCAAAGGTTTTAATTGTAGATAGACAATTTCATGATGTAATTGAGAAGGCTTTAAAGAATGTTAAAAATAAAATTACAATTATTGATATTGACGACCAAGACATAGATACAAGTTCTTTTAAGAAAATAGGAGAACTTGAATATGAAAGTTTTTTAAATACAGGTGATGAAAATTACGAATGGAAAAAACCAAAAGATGAATGGGAAGCGATTTCATTAAGTTACACGTCTGGAACTACTGGAAGCCCAAAAGGAGTAGTTTATCATCACAGAGGCTCATATTTAATGTCAACAGGCAGTGCCACAGCTTGGAATATGCCTAACAAACTAAATTTTTTATGTGTAGTGCCAATGTTTCATTGTAATGGTTGGTGCTATCCTTGGACACTAGCAATGTTACATGCAAGAGTAATTTGTTTAAGAAATATCGATGTAAAAAAGATGTTTGAATTAATCGATAAATATGAAGTAACTCATTTCGGTGGAGCCCCAATAGTATTAAATATGATTGTTAATGCTCCAAAAAAAGATCAAAAAGCTTTAAAAAGAAAAGTAAATGTTTTGACTGCAGGTGCACCACCACCAAGCATCATCTTTGAAAAAATGGAAAACCTTGGCTTTGAAGTGATGCATGTTTATGGATTAACCGAAACTTATGGTCATATGTTACAATGTGCATGGAATGAAGATTGGAATTCTTTAGAAAAAGATAAAAAGAATGAAATCAAAGCAAGGCAAGGTGTAAGATACCCAAACACAGAGGGTGCTATTGTAATGGATCCAGAAACAATGAAGCCAGTGCCCAAAGATGGAAAGACTATGGGTGAAATTATGATTAGAGGAAATATCGTAATGAAAGGTTACTACAAAGATAAAGAAGCAACAGATAGGTCAATGGCAGGTGGATGGTTTCATTCAGGAGATTTAGCTGTGACCCATCCTGATGGATATATAAAAATTCAAGATAGATCTAAAGATATTATTATTTCTGGAGGAGAAAATATTTCTTCAATAGAAATTGAAAATGCAATTGCAAAACACCCTTCAGTTTCTTTAGCAGCTGTAGTTTCTAAGCCAGATGAAAAATGGGGAGAAACACCTTGTGCTTTTGTTGAATTAATTAAAGATAAGCCAGCAACTGAAAAAGAAATAATAGATTTTTGTAGAGAAACATTGGCGGGATTCAAAATTCCTAAAAGCGTTATTTTTTGTGATTTACCAAAAACTTCAACAGGAAAAATCCAAAAATTTGAACTAAGAAAAAAAGTTAAGGAATTAAGTTGATCTTTCAGGTTGACAGTAAGAATGTCTTTGCATCAGATTCAGGTCAAGGTATTGATAAAAAAAAAGCCACAATAGTTTTACTTCACGGAAGTGGTCTTTCACATATTGTTTGGTCTTTAACAGAGCAGTATTTATCAAATCAAAATTATAATGTTTTATCAATTGATTTACCTGGTCATGGAAATTCTGAGGGTGATTGTTTAAAATCAATAGAAGAAATTTCAGATTGGTTAGAAAAAGTTTTTAAAGAACTTAATGTTTCTGATTTAACAATAGTAGGTCATTCTCAAGGGTGTTTGGAAGCATTAGAATATTATTCAAGATATTCAAAAAGAGTTAAAAATTTAATATTTGTTGGTGGCTCTTATAGAATGCCCGTTAATCAAGATTTAATAGATCTTGCTGAGAGTGGAGATGATAAAGCAGTTAAATTAATGATGAAATGGAGCTATGAAAACTCTAAAAAGTTTATTGGAGGTAATCCTGTAGAAAAAATTATTAATTCTCCAAGAGATATTAGGGGGGTTTTAGCCATTGATCTTGTAGCTTGTAATAATTATAAAAACGGATCTGAGGCTTTAAAATCAATCAAGTGTCCTACATTATTTATTTTTGGTGAGCTAGATAAGATGATTAACCTTGAAAAAGGTAAGAAATTTGCAGAACTTATTCCTAATTCAAAAACCCATATAATAAAAGAATGTGGACATATGATTATGTTTGAAAAAGCTTTTGAAATGAGAGAAAAGATCTCTGAATTTTTAAAATAATGAAAAACTTTTCAATAGCAAAATCTAGAAGATTAAGAAGTACTCCTTATACTGCAAGAATAGAGAAACAAGGGGTTACAGCATACACAATTTATAATCATATGCTGTTACCTGCTGCATTTGGATCAATAGAAAATAGCTACAAACATTTAAAAGAGCATGTTCAAGTATGGGATGTTGCTGCAGAAAGACAAGTAGAAATAGCGGGAAAAGACTCTGCGGAGTTAGTGCAATTGATGACATGTAGAGATTTATCAAAATCTAAAATTGGGAGATGTTATTATTGTCCAATAATAGATGAAAATGGAAATTTAGTTAATGATCCAGTTGTTCTAAAGCTGGATGAAAATAGATGGTGGCTATCAATAGCAGACTCGGATGTAATTTTTTTTGCCAAAGGTTTAGCGTCTGGACATAAATTTGATGTTAAAATTGTAGAACCAGTGGTGGATATAATGGCAATACAGGGTCCGAAATCATTTGCATTAATGGAAAAAGTTTTTGGAAAAAAAATTACTGAACTAAAATTCTTTGGATTTGATTATTTCGATTTTGAAGGGACAAAGCATCTTATAGCAAGGTCAGGATGGTCTAAGCAAGGTGGATATGAAGTTTATGTTCAAAATACAGAGTCAGGACAAAAATTATATGACTTTCTTTTTGAAGTTGGAAAAGAATTTAATGTAGGACCTGGGTGTCCAAACTTAATAGAGAGAATTGAGAGTGCATTATTATCTTATGGAAATGATTTTGATAACAATGATAATCCATTTGAATGTGGTTTTGATCAATATGTTAGTTTGGATAGTGATATAAATTTTTTAGGAAAAGATAAATTAAAAGAAGTTAAATCAAAAGGAGCCCAAAAGAAGTTAATGGGTATTAAAATTGATATAAAAGAAATTAGTCTCACAGGATCAAAAAATTTATATGATGAGAAAAATAATATAATTGGTGAATTAAGATCGGCTTGTTACTCACCTCATTTTCAAATGGTAATTGGAATAGCAATGATCCAGAAGTCTCACTGGGAAGTATCTCAAACCGTTAAAATTCAAATAAATGATTACACTTTTGGTGGAAAAGTTTGCGATTTACCCTTCATCTAGTATAAAAGCCTAATAACATCATGAATATAGCAATTGTAGGAGCCACAGGTAATGTTGGAAGAAAAATTCTCCAAGTTCTAGAGAGAAAAAAACTTCCTATAAAGGAGCTATTTTTAGTTGCTTCACCAAGAAGTGCTGGTCAAAAAATAAATTTTAGTGGCAAAGAACATGAGATCTTTAACCTTGAAACATTTGATTTTTCAAAAATTCAAATTACTTTCTTTGCAGCAGGTGGAAAAATTTCAGAACAACATGCTTTAAAAGCAGCAAAGTATTCAATAGTTATAGATAATTCTAGTTTTTTTAGAATGGATCCTGATGTGCCATTAATTGTTCCACAAGTAAATCCAGAAGCAATTAAGAGTATGAAAAAAAATATAATTGCTAACCCTAATTGCTCAACAGCTCAGTTAGTAATTGCTCTTAAACCGTTACATGACTTATTCAATATTGTACGAATAGTTGTTTCGACATATCAGTCTGTTTCAGGTGGTGGCAAAGACCCTATGAATGAACTAATAGAGCAAACTAAATCATCTCTAGAAAATAAAGAAATTAAATCTAGAAATTTTACTAAACAAATAGCTTTTAATGCCATTCCTCAAATCGATGTTTTTGCAGATGATGGCTATACTAAAGAAGAATTAAAAATGACCAACGAAACTAAAAAAATTCTTGGTGACAAAATAGAATTAACAGCAACATGTGTAAGAATTCCAGTTATGGTTTCTCATGCGGAGTCAGTAAATATTCAATTTGAAAAATCATTTTCTTTAGAAAAAGTTAGAGACACTCTTAGTAAAGCAAAGGGCTGTAAAGTTTACGATAAAAGAGAAGATGGAGGATATAGTACTCCAATTGAAGCAGAAGGTAGAGATGAAACTTATATCTCAAGAATAAGAGAAGATAAAACTAACAAGAATTCATTAAACCTATGGATTGTTTCTGATAATTTACTTAGAGGAGCGGCATTGAATGCTGTTGAAATTGCAGAAACTTTAATTAAAAATAATCTTAATGGAAAATAATAATCCTTTATCACCACATATTCAGATCTACAGATGGCACATATCTTCATTAGTATCTATTTCACATAGAATTACAGGAATAATAAATATAGCTGCCATAACAATAATTTGTTTTTGGATTGCATCCTTACTACTAGGTGAAAATAGTTATGAGTTTACCAAGGTATTTTTAAATTCTATTTTAGGAAAATTCATAATTTTAGGTTTAACATGGTCATTTAGTTTCCAGATATTAAGTGAAATAAGACATTTAATTATGGACCTAGGATATGGGTTTGAATTAAAAGTAACAAAGATAACAGGATTAATCGTGATCATTGGCTCATTTTTTTTAACAATTTTAATTTATTTAATTGGAAGGCAATTTATTTAGTATGAATAACGTGACTAAAAAATGGCTATTAATGAGAGTAAGCTCTGTGGTGTTGATACCATTAATGACATGGTTTATTTTAAATTTAGTTTCAGTTTTCAATAAAGATTATGTCGATATTGTTAATTTTTTTTCAAATCAGCCATCTAAAATTTTAGTTTCTTTGTTGTTAGTTTTTGCCTATTTTTTTTCAGCTTTAAGTATTAGTGAGGTATTTGAAGACTATATACAGGATGAAAAAATCAAAAATGTCGCAAACAAAATTTTGAATATATTTGCTATAATAATCCCCTTAATTACAATTATAATAATATTTAATTTAAATACATGAGTTCATATAAAATTATAGATCATGAATACGATGTTATCGTACTTGGCGCAGGAGGCTCAGGTTTAAGAGCTGCTGTTGGTTTAAGTGAAGCTGGTTTAAAGACAGCCTGTATTTCAAAAGTGTTTCCAACAAGAAGTCATACCTCTGCTGCTCAAGGAGGAATTTCTGCATCCTTAGGGAATATGGGCGAAGATGATTGGCGTTGGCATATGTATGATACTGTCAAAGGTGCTGACTGGTTAGGTGACCAAGATAGTATCGAGTATCTTTGTAAAGAAGCTCCAGCAGCTGTTATAGAATTAGAAAAATATGGAGTTCCATTTAGTAGAACTGATGATGGTAAAATTTACCAAAGACCCTTTGGTGGAATGACAAAAAATTATGGTAATGGAATTGTTCAAAGAACATGCGCAGCCGCAGATAGAACTGGACACGCAATACTTCACACCCTTTATGGACAAGCTTTAAAACACAACACTGAATTTTTTATTGAATACTTTGCTCTAGATTTATTAATGAAAGATGGTGAATGTAAAGGTCTTATTGCTTGGAATTTAAATGATGGAACAATTCATAGATTTAGAGCTCATAGTACAATAATTGCAACAGGAGGTTATGGAAAAGCTTATTATTCTGCAACTTCAGCACACACTTGTACTGGAGATGGAAATGCAATGGTTTTAAGAGCAGGTTTACCATTACAAGACATGGAATTTGTACAATTTCACCCGACAGGAATTTATGGACATGGAACTTTAATTTCTGAAGGTGTTAGAGGAGAAGGTGGCTATTTAGTTAATTCAAAAGGTGAAAGATTTATGGAGCGTTATGCACCAAAAGCTAAAGACTTAGCATCTAGAGATGTAGTAAGTAGATCAATGTCAATTGAGATTAATGAAGGAAGAGGTGTGGGTAAAGAACAGGATCATGTTCACTTACACTTAAGTCATTTAGACAAAAGTATTATTGAAAGTAGACTTCCAGGAATAACGGAAGCAGCAAGATTATTTGCAAATGTTGATGTAACTAAAGAGCCAATACCAGTAGTGCCCACTGTTCATTACAATATGGGAGGTATCCCAACAAACTATAAAGCTGAAGTATTAACAGGAAACGATTCTGAAACAGTTCCAGGATTAATGGCAATTGGTGAGGCTGCCTGCGTTTCTGTTCATGGAGCGAATAGATTGGGGTCTAATTCTTTAATTGACCTAGTTGTATTTGGAAGAGCCGCAGCTAGAAGAGCTGCAGAACTTGTAAAACCAGGAACTCCACACGAGGATATAGGAGAGACTGAAACAGAAAAATGCTTAGAAAGATTTGATAAATTAAGAAACTCTAATGGTGAAAACAATACTGCAGAACTTAGACTTTCAATGCAGAAAACTATGCAATCAAAGTGTGCTGTTTTTAGAACAGAAAAAACACTTAAAGAGGGTGTTGATGATATTAGAAAAGCATACGATGGAATGGAATCAATTTCTGTAAAAGATAAGTCACTTGTTTTTAACACCGATTTAGTGGAAACATTGGAGTTTGATAATTTGATAAGACAAGCAATTACAACAGTGGATTCTGCTTATAATAGACAAGAGAGCAGAGGTGCACATGCAAGAGAAGATTTCCCAAAAAGAGATGATGAAAAATTTATGCAACACACTATAGCTTGGTGTAATGGAAAAGATTCAAAAATTGGCTATAGACCAGTTACTAAATCGACTTTAACAAATGAAGTTCAATACTTTCCACCACAAGAAAGAGTTTACTAGTGGTTCAAATAAATTTACCTAAAAATTCAGAAGTTCAAAAAGGTATCTATTATCAAGATAAAACTGGATCAAAAAATATCAGAAAAATAAATGTTTATAGATGGGATCCCTCAAATGGAGAAAACCCAAGAGAGGACACTTATGAAGTAGATATGGATAACTGTCCTTCAAAAGTATTAGATATTTTAAATAAGATTAAAAACGAAATTGACCCATCATTGGCTTATCGGAGATCTTGTGCACATGGTGTTTGTGGATCTTGTGCAATGAATATGGATGGTAAAAATGGTTTAGCATGTACAAAGCCTCACTCAGAAATTGAAGGAGATATAAATATTTATCCATTACCTCATTTAAAAGTTAAAAAAGATTTAATTGGGGACTTAAGTGGATTGTATAAACAATACGAATCAATTGAGCCATGGCTAAAAACGAATACAAAAGTTGAAACTACAGAAATTATTCAATCTCAAAAAGATAGAAAAAAATTAGATGGTGCATATGAATGTATCATGTGTGCATGTTGTTCCACTTCTTGTCCAAGCTATTGGTGGAATGAGGATAAATTTTTAGGTCCTGCAGTTTTGCTTCAAGCTTATAGGTGGATAGTAGATAGTAGAGACGATGAAAGAAAAGAAAGATTAAAAAAAGTAGCTGATGAACTTAAGCTGTATAGATGTCATACTATTATGAATTGTACAAATTCTTGTCCAAAAGGATTAAATCCAGCAAAAGCCATAGCTGAATTAAAAAAAATGTTAGTTACAGCTAATATTTAAATAAAGCCTTTTTTAAATTTGCTGCAGCAGACAGCATTAAAGGTAGAATCTTTTTTAAACCATCAATATTTTTTCGACTTTTTGCTGTATGAGTGGAAAGACAAAAACATAGTTCATTATTAGCATTTGTTATAGGCAAGGATAGGCCTACCATTCCATTAAACCATTCCTCATCATCAAATGAATAACCTTGTTTTTTTATTTTATTCAATTCTTTTTTAAATTGAGAAATTTCTGTAATTGTATTTTTCGCAGACGCAGGAGTTTTAATATTTCTAAAAATTTCTAATGCATCGTCTTTTTTAATAGATGAAAGATAGAGCTTTCCTGATGCAGAAGCGTGCAAGGGTAGATGGTCTCCTGCTTCTAGATTTAGTTGCATTGGCCAATGGAACTCAATTCTGTCAAAATATACAAGCTTAGTTCCAATTGGTACAGACAAACTAACTGTTTCTTTTATATCCGTTGTAAGCTTTCTTAAATATGATCTCCTAAGAGTAAAATTTGGTTCATAGGGAAGACTTTTTAAGATTATTTTTCTAATTTTTGGTCCAGGAATATATTTTTTTGAACTACTTGCTATCAAAAACCTTTCATCACATAAAGTCTCTATGTGTCGATAAACAGTTGCTAAAGGAATATCTAATTTATGAGATATTTTTTTGGCAGTAAAGTTATCTGGGTCTATTAAAATTTCTTCTAAAATATTTAATATTCGCCTAGGCGAAGTTCTATTATTTCTTTCGTTCACAATTCTTGAATTTTTTTTAACTAAAAATTATGATAAGACAGGAATTGTAAACTCAGGACCACTATTGTCTTCAGACCATGTTACAGTTGCAGTCTTCAATTTAGTATAGAATCTTATTCCTTCAGGACCATGCATTGCATGATCTCCAAATAATGATCGTTTCCAACCCCCAAAGCTATGGTAAGCAACGGGTACTGGGATAGGAACGTTTACTCCTATCATTCCAATTTGTGCATTTTCAGTAAAGTGTTTTGCTATCATTCCACTTTTTGTAAATACTGCAGCACCATTTCCTAATTCATGACCATTAACTAATTTTAAAGCATCTTCGTATGTATCTGTTGTCATCATACTTAATACTGGACCAAAAATTTCTTCTTTGTAAATTTTCATATCTGGTTTGACATTTTCAAAGATAGTTGGGCCTACAAAGTAACCATTTTCATAACCTTGAAGCTTCATATTTCTTCCATCAGCAAGTAATTTTGCTCCTTCTTTTTCACCCGCATCTATATACCCTAAGACTTTTTCATAGTGAGCTTTATTATTTAGTGGTCCAAAATCACTTTTTTCATCTGTGTATGGTCCAACATTTAATTTTAAAGTTTCTTCTAATAGTTTAGTTTTTAATTTTTCAGCTGTTTTTTCACCCACACATACCGCAACTGAAATAGCCATACATCTTTCACCCGCAGATCCAAAAGCTGAACCTATAAGGGCATCAGCTGTTTTATCAACATCTGCATCAGGCATAACAACCATATGGTTTTTGGCACCACCAAGCGCTTGTACTCTTTTGTTATTTTTTGTTCCTGTATGATAAACATATTCTGCAATAGGAGTTGAACCTACAAAACTAATTGCTTTAACATCTTTACTTTCTAACAAAGTATCAACAGATTCTTTATCACCATTTACAACATTTAAAACGCCAGGCGGCATACCAGCTTCAATTGCTAGTTCTGCAAGTCTCATTGGACAGCTTGGGTCTTTTTCGGAAGGCTTTAATATAAAAGTATTTCCACATGCTATAGAAACTGGGTACATCCACATGGGAACCATAGCTGGAAAATTAAATGGAGTAATACCAGCACAAACACCAAGTGGTTGACGTAAATTATATGAGTCAACGTTTGTACCAACGTTTGCCGAATGATCTCCTTTTAAAGAATCGGTAATACCAGTAGCATATTCAACAACTTCAATTCCTCTTTGAATAGAACCTTTGGCGTCAGGAATGGTTTTTCCATGTTCTTTAGAAACCATTACAGCTATTTCTTCCATATTTTTAACTAATAAATCTTTATATTTTGATAAAATTCTTGATCTGTTTATGGGAGTAGTTTTTGACCATTTTATAAAAGCCTTAGCAGAACTTTCAATAGCCATCTCAACAGTAGCTTTACTTGCTAACTCAACTTCTGCTATCTGTTCACCAATTGCTGGGTTAAGAATCGGACCGGTTCTAGATTCACTATCGCTATATATTTTTCCGTCTATAAAATGACTTATTTTTTTCATGAAACTCCTTTTATATTATATACGAAAGTTACACCAACCTTTTTTTCTTTGCAATCTCTTATTTCTTAAATGAGAAAAATATTATCATTTAAAGATTTTGAACTATTGACTCTTAAAATTACATAGGTTTAGATTGCAACTTAACCAATTAGATGGAAAGAGAGAGAGACCGTTTGATTAAAAGAGAAAATGTACGTGTTTGTATTCCGAGGTATCTGCAAATTGGAAAAGGTAGTTTAAACGAACTACCTGAGATTATAAAGATTCTAGGATCTATTAAATCATTATTAATTGTAACCGACAAACAAATGGTAGCATTTGGTTATGTTAAAATGTTGCAGGAGGTTCTAAGTAAAGCAGGATTAAAGTCAGATGTATTTGATGACACTGTTCCTGACCCAACTGACACTGTAGTCTTACAGGGTATTAAATTTTTAGAAAAATGTAAAAATGATGCGGTAATCGGCTTTGGTGGAGGAAGTCCAATGGATACGGCAAAAGCAATAGCTGCAATGGCTAAATTTAGTAAAAATATTCAAGACTATAAGCCACCATCAATGTTTGATAAAAAAGGTTTACCAATAATTGCTATACCAACTACAGCTGGAACAGGATCAGAAGTGACACATCATGCAGTAATTATTGATTCAAATAATAACGAAAAAATTTCGTGTAGAGGAGAGGGGTTTGTTCCAATTGTTGCAATAGTTGATTATGATTTAACATTATCAAAACCTAGAAGGTTAACTATTGATAGTGCAATCGATACTTTAACACATGGTATAGAAGCTTATGTTAGTAAAAAAGCTACATTATTTTCAGATAGAATGGCTCTAGATACAATAAGACTTGTTATGAAAAATATTTATGCAGTTGATAAGAACCCTAAAGACTTAAAAGCCAGAGAAGGATTAATGTTAGCAGCAACATTAGGGGGCTTGGCATTTTCTAATGCATCTATATGTTTGGTTCATGGAATGAGTAGACCACTCGGAAGTAATTTTAAAGTTCCACATGGTTTAAGCAATGCAATGTTGTTACCAACAATAACTGAATTTTCAATTGAACATGCAAAAAGTCGTTATGCTGACTGTAGTAGAGCTGGAGAATTTGCTTTACCACAGGACAATGATGATGTTGCTTGTAATAAATTAATTAAAGGACTTTATAAAATTAATAAAGATTTTGAAGTTCCATCAATGAAAAATTTTGGAATAAATCAAAAAAATTTTGAGGAAGAGTTAGAAAATATGGCAACTGATGCAGAAAATTCAGGAGCTCCAAACCTCAATCCAAGAGTGCCTTCTGTAAATGAGATGGTTGATCTTTACGGACAAGCATGGAGAGTATCTTAATATGAGTTGGAGATACTTTTCTTTAAGAACAAACAACTTAAAAAACAACAGAGAGGGAAATATGAAAAATAATAAATCAAAATCGCTAATAAATTCTTTTATTGGTGTTTTTGCTGTATTTGCTTTAATGATGACTTTTTCATTTCAGCAAGTTAGTGCAGCAGAAAAAATCAGATGGAAAGTACAGTCTACTTTCAACACTGGTTGGCCAGCACTTGGAGATCCGATTGCTCGTTTAGCAGACACTTTAGACAAAGCTACAGATGGTAGAATTAAATTAAAGGTTTATGAGCCTGGAAAAATTCTTCCACCATTAGAAATTTCGCCTTCAATTAGTAAAGGTGATTTACCTGCAGCTTACAACTATATGGCTTATGACCAAGGAAGAATTCCAGCAGCTGTTTTATTTGCAGCGGTACCGTTTGGAATGGAGCCATGGGAATATGCTGCATGGTGGTTTGAAGGAGAAGGTTCAAAATTAGCAAATGATATTTATAATAAACAAAATATCAAAGTTTTGTTATGTAGTACAATTGGGCCCGAAACTGCTGGTTGGTATAGAAATCCAATTACAAGTCTAGATGATCTCAAAGGTTTAAAAATTCGTTTCTCAGGTTTAGGAGGAATGGTTTTAAATGAAATAGGAGCATCTGCAACATTGATGGCTGGTGGTGAAATTTTTGCTGCTCTAGAAAAAGGAACTCTAGATGCAACAGAATATTCAATGCCTGCAATTGATGAAGTACTTGGTTTTCACAAGATTACTAAGTTCAACCTATTTCCAGGTTGGCACCAAGTATCAACATCTACTCACTTCATGGTCAATTTAGACCTATGGAAAAAAATAGGTCCAGCTGACCAAGCATTGTTTGAGATGGCTTGTACAGCAGCGGCTATGAGAGCAATAACAACTGGTGAATTTTTACAAGGAAAGCAAATTGCAAGCTTCCCTTCTAAAGGTGTAACAGCTGCTAGATTGCCTGATAGCGTATTGAGAGAACTTCAAAAAGTTAGTGCAAAAGTTATGGCAGAACAGTCTGCTAAAGATGCTGACTTTAAAAAAGTTTGGAACTCTCAACAAGCATTCATGAAAGAGTATGATGTTTGGCAAAAATGGGGTTATTTACCTAGAAACTTTTAGTATTTAATACTTTAAAAGTTTATAATAAAGTTAAAAAGCAGTCGGTTTACCGGCTGCTTTTCTTTTTAATTAAAACAGATTTTTATGGCAAATGATTTCACAAAAATTCAAAATAGCTTAGATAAAAAACTTCAGCTAAAACATCTTCCAATTACAAGAAAGATAGATGGGTTTATAAATAGTGTAGGCGAAATATTTAATTGGATATGGGTTGTTTTAGTTGCTGTAATTATTCTTAATGTAATCCTTAGATATGTATTTAAGAGTGGGATGATCGAGTTAGAAGAATTACAGTGGCACCTTTATGCTGTAGGTTGGCTAGTTGGCCTGTCATCTACTTACGTAGTAGACTTACATGTTAGAGTAGATGTTTTGACAGATAGTATGGCTTACAAAAGAAGACTTTGGTTTGAGTTTTTTGGAATTCTTCTATTGTTTTTACCATTCATTATTTTAGTGCTTATTTACTCAGTTCCATTTTTTGAACTATCATGGGAAACAAGTGAAAGATCTACTTCTGCAAATGGATTACCTGCAAGATGGCTTGTAAAAGGTTTTCTAGTATTTAGTTTCTTTTTATTATTATTAGCTGGCTTATCAAGAATAACTAGGGTTCTAGCAACTATTCGATCAGGGTTTGAAAAAATAAAATAGATGGAATTAATTTCAGAATATTACATGTCAATATTGCTCTTTTTGAGCTTCATAACTCTAATTTTTATTGGATTCCCAGTTGCGTGGACAATGGGAGGCCTAGCGGTATTATTTACTTTAATTGCAATGTTATCTGATACTTATTTAGACACTTTTTTTGGAGTTGATTGGAAATTTTCTTCGATGGTAGTTTATAGATTATACGGAGTTATGGCAAACTGGGTACTAGTTGCCCTTCCGATGTTTATCTTTATGGGAATAATGATGGATAAATCTGGAATAGCAGAAGACCTCATGACAGACTTAGCAAAATTATTTGGTCGTATGAGAGGTGGACTAGCAATAGCAGTTGTTTTTATTGGAGTGTTATTAGCAGCATCAACAGGAATCATTGGAGCATCCGTTGTTTTACTTACAATTTTAGGAGTTCCTTTAATGTTAAAAAATAATTACAGCCCAGACCTTGCATGTGGAGTTGTTTGTGCAACGGGTACACTTGGAATTTTAATACCTCCTAGCATCATGCTAGTGATTATGGGTGATCAAGTGAGAATTTCTGTAGGTGATTTATTTATGGGAGCAGTATTTCCTGGTTTGATGCTTGGATTATTATATACAGTTTTTATTATTACCTATGCATACTTAAAACCAAAAGTTGCTCCAGCACCAAAAAATGCAAAACCTGTTTCTTTAGATATTATTTTAAGAGTATTCAAATCAATTATACCACCAGCTTTATTAATAATAGCAGTTTTAGGAAGTATTTTTATGGGTATAGCAACCCCTACAGAAGCGTCAGGGGTGGGTGCGCTAGGGGCATCTATTTTAGCTCTAATAAGAGGAAGACTTTCTTTAAAGGATTTAAAAAGTGTAATTAGAAAAACTACTCATACAACATCATATATATTTGCATTATTTGTGGGAGCAACAATGTTTGCTTTAGTTTTAAGAGGATTGGGTGGAGATGAATTGATAGAAGGCGCTTTAAAAGGATTGCCTTATGGTCCAAATGGAGTTGTGATAGTTGTGTTGTGTATCGCCTTTATACTAGGTTTCTTTTTAGACTGGATAGAGATTACATTAATTTTATTACCTTTTTTAGCCCCAGTTATGGTTGATCTTGGTGTTGATATGGTGTGGTTTATAGTTATGTTTGCAGTTGTTCTACAAACTTCTTTTATAACTCCACCAGTTGGCTTTGCTTTATTTTATATGAAGGGTGTAGCCCCTCAAGGAATAACAATACAAAACATCTATAGAGGAATAATTCCATTTGTTATTTTACAAGCAGTAGCAGTTGCAATAGTTTTTAACTTTCCCCAAATCGTTACATGGCTTCCAAAAGTAGCCTATGGTCCATAAAGATTTAATGTATAATTTATGAAAAAGACAATTTTTTTAATTACAATATTATCTTTAGTAAGCTCTTTTACTCTTGCTAGTGCAAATTCTAATACTTCTTTAAAAGATTATTTAGATAAAAAAGATATAGAAAATGCCACAACACAAATTTACTTATTGAATAGATGCGGTGCAATTTATGCTTATGCATCTGGCATTATTTTAAAGACAGATGCTCTAAGCTCTAAAAATTTTATTGAGATATCAAATAGTCTTTTATTTAAGTCGATAGAATTAATGGTCATCGATGAAGAAAAAAAATTAGAAGAAGCTCAAAAAAAAGCTGAAGAAAATAGAAAAGAGTTATTCAATAATTATATAACTGATGGTAAAAAAAATTGGGAAAAAAATAAATCACATTTTAAAGGGTCATATATCTCTGATGACATGGCTATCTGCTCTCAACTCACTGAAGATAAATAGATAATAATTTAAAATTCAGTTGAATATTCATTAATTATCAATAAAAGATACTCCTATATATGAAAAAAAAAATTTCTTTAATAGGTGCGGGTCAAATTGGTGGTACTTTAGCACATTTAATTGGCACTAAAGAGGTAGCCAACGAAGTAGTTCTTTTTGATGTTGCAGCTGGATTTGCTAAAGGAAAAGCACTAGATATTGCTCAATCATCATCTGTAGAAGGGTTTAATGTAAAGTTCTCAGGTACAGATAATTATGAAGATACAAAAGATTCGGACGTAATAATAATAACTGCTGGTGTGCCAAGAAAACCAGGTATGAGTAGAGATGACCTATTAGGCATAAATTTAAAGATTATTAAACAAGTTGCAGAAGGTATTAAAAAAAATGCACCCAATGCATTTGTAATATGCATTACAAATCCACTAGACGTTATGGTGATGGCTTTTCAAAAATTTTCAGGCTTACCAGCAAGTAAAGTGGTTGGAATGGCAGGTATTTTAGATAGCTCAAGATTTAAGTTATTTTTATCTCTAGAGTTAAACGTTCCTGTAAAAGAAATTGAAGCAATGGTTATGGGAGGTCATGGAGACACAATGGTTCCTCTACCAAGATTCACAAAAATTTCAGGTAAACCATTATTAGACTTAGTCAAAGAAGGAAAAATATCCCCAGAAAGACTAGAAGAAATTTACCAAAGAACTAGAGATGGAGGAGCTGAGATTGTTAAATATTTAGAAAAAGGTTCTGCATTTTATGCACCAGCAGCTTCAGGGGTACAAATGGCAGAAGCATATTTAAATGATGAAAAAAAATTACTTCCATGCGCAGTTCAATTAAATGGAGAGTATAGCGTTGATAATGTTTATGCTGGTGTACCAGTAATAATTGGAAAAGATGGTGTTGAAAAAATAGAACAAATAGACTTGGATGAAAAAGAAAAAAAAGAATTTATGCATTCAATAGATGCTGTTAAAGCATTATGGGAAGCTGCATCTAAAATAGATCCAGATCTTTCTAAATAATAATGAACATCCACGAGCATCAAGCCAAAAAAATCTTAAAAGAATATGGAGCAGTTGTGCCAGTAGGTATCTTTGCTTTCACAGTTGATGATTTGATTGAAAAAGCAAAATCATTAAAAACAGAAAAGTTTGTATTAAAAGCACAAATCCATGCTGGCGGAAGAGGTAAAGCTGGAGGTGTAAAAATATTAGATACTATTGAAGAACTAGGTGTTGCTGCAAAAGAATTATTAGGAAAAACACTTGTAACACATCAAACTGGTCCTGAAGGAAGAGAAGTTAAAAGATTATATGTGGAAGTATCTTCCAATATAGATAAAGAGTTTTATCTATCGTGCTTAATTGATAGAGCAAGTTCAAAAATTGTATTCATATCAAGTGATCAAGGTGGAATGGATATTGAAGAGGTTGCAGATAGCACACCTGATAAAATTATAACAACAAAAGTAGATATTGTTAAAGAAATTTCAGACGTTGATTGTGAAAAGATAATCAAAATTTACGATTTAACAGATGATGCTAAAAAACAAGCAATAGCACTAATTAAATCAATATATAATATGTTTCTAGGCACGGATGCTAATATGGTTGAGGTTAACCCACTAATATTAACTAAAGAAAAAAATATAATCTGCTTAGACGCAAAGGTTAATTTTGATTCTAATGCACTATTTAGACACCCTGAAATTATAGAGTTGAGAGATTTAAATGAAGAAGATCCAGCAGAAATAGAAGCGAGCAAACATGATCTTGCTTATATAAAATTAGATGGAAGCATTGGTTGTATGGTTAATGGAGCAGGTTTAGCAATGGCAACGATGGACATAATTAAATTATATGGTGAGGAACCAGCAAATTTTTTAGATGTTGGTGGAG
Source organism: Candidatus Pelagibacter sp. Uisw_130 (assembly GCF_047722505.1). Taxonomy (GTDB): domain Bacteria; phylum Pseudomonadota; class Alphaproteobacteria; order Pelagibacterales; family Pelagibacteraceae; genus Pelagibacter. Next base: position 1,261,035 of record NZ_CP159814.1, on the reverse strand, counting down.
GAGCTTCAAAAGAAAAAGTTTCTGCTGCTTTAAAAATAATTCTTTCAGATAAAAATGTTAAAGGCATATTAATAAATATTTTTGGTGGAATAATGAGATGTGATGTTCTTGCTCAGGGTGTTGTTGATGCTGCTAAAGAAATAAATATAAGTGTTCCACTAGTAGTTAGACTTGCTGGAACAAATTTTAGAGAAGGAAAAGAAATTCTAGATAACTCAGGATTAAAACTAATTTCAGCAGAAAATTTAGATGATGCTGCACAAAAAATAGTAGAGGCTATAAAATAGAATGTCAGTTTTAATTAATAAAAATACAAAAGTTATATGTCAAGGTTTTACAGGTACACATGGTACTTTTCATTCAGAACAGGCACTAAAATATGGAACCAATCTTGTAGGTGGAGTTACTCCAAAAAAAGGAGGACAAAAACATCTTGACCGACCAGTATTTAATACCGTAGCTGAAGCAAAACAAGAAGTTGGTGCTGATGCAACTATGATTTATGTGCCAGCAAAATTTGCAGCTGCTGCTATTATAGAAGCTATTGATGCATCCATAGAGCTTATAGTTTGTATTACTGAAGGTGTACCAATTCAAGATATGCTTCGTGTTAAACAAAAACTAAATAGCTCAAAAAGCAGGTTGATAGGACCTAACTGTCCTGGGATAATTACACCTGATGAATGTAAAATCGGAATTATGCCCGGAGACATTCACAAGAAAGGTTCTGTTGGAATTGTTTCAAGATCTGGAACTTTAACTTATGAAGCAGTTGCGCAAACAACTGAAAATGGATTAGGACAATCTACTTGTATAGGAATTGGTGGAGATCCAATAAATGGAACAAATTTTATTGATTGTTTAGATTTATTTTTAAATGATAATGAAACGGAATCTATTCTTATGATAGGAGAAATTGGTGGTTCTGCTGAAGAAGAAGCAGCTGAATTTGTTAAGAATCATAAAATAAAAAAGCCTATGGTTGGATTCGTAGCTGGAATAACAGCGCCTCCCGGAAGAACTATGGGACACGCAGGAGCTATTATCTCAGGTGGTAAAGGTGGGGCAGAAGATAAGATTAAAAAAATGGAAGAATGTGGGATTACTATTGCAAAATCGCCATCTGAACTAGGTAAAACATTATTTAATAAATTATCTAATTGAAAATTAATTATCTGATATTATATCAATAAAATAGATGTCATCATCAAAAAATCTTGAATTCGAAAAAACTTCATTTCTTAGTAAATCTAACAGTGCATTTATAGAACAAATGTATTTAAAATTTATCAATAAAGACAAAGATCTTCCTGAAAGTTGGCAACATTATTTTGAGGGTATAGGTGAAGACTTAAGTATGATTGCCAAGGAAATTAATGGACCATCGTGGGGTATAAAACAAAAAATTGATATTGATGAAATTGAAAAAAGAATTGAAGAAGATGAAAAAAAACTTTTCAATGGAAGCAATGATACAAAAGTTAATTCAAAAGATTTAATCAAAAGCAATGTTAACTCTATTAGAGCTGTTGCGTTAATTAGAGCTTATAGACAAAGGGGACATTTATTAGCAAAGCTTGACCCACTCCTAATGATGCAAACAGAGTATCTAGATGAATTACATCCTGAATATTATGGATTTAAAAAAGAAAACTATAATGAAAAAATTTATTTAGATGGTGTGATAAATAAAGAGCACTCTACTGTAAAAGAAATATTAAGTTTTTTAAATAAAACTTATTGTGGGCCAATTGGTTATGAGTATATGCATATATCAAACCCAACTGAAAGAAAATGGCTTAGAGATAGAATTGAGCAGGATGAGAACTCTCTTCAATTCACAAAGAATGGTAAAGAAGCTATTTTAAAAAAACTTATTCAAGCTGAAGGATTTGAAAAATTTTTACATACGAAATATGTTGGTACAAAAAGATTTGGATTAGATGGAGGAGAAAGCTTAATCCCTGCTTTAGAGCAAATTATTAAAATTGCTGGTCAATCAGGAGCTAAAGAAGTTAAAATTGGAATGTCTCACAGAGGCAGACTCAATGTGCTAGCAAACGTTTTACAAAAATCATACAAAAGGATATTCAATGAATTTGCAGGAGACGTAGAAGCATTTGGAGAAGAGGGTGCTGGTGATGTAAAATACCATTTAGGAGCTTCGTCCGATAGAGAATTTGATGGAAATTCTATACATGTGGGTCTTACAGACAACCCTTCACACTTAGAAGCGGTCAATCCTGTTGTATTAGGACAGACTAGAGGAAAACAATTTTTTCATGAAGATAAAAATAGAAATAAAGTTTTACCTATTTTAATACATGGTGATGCAGCATTTGCTGGCCAAGGTGTTGTTGCGGAATGTTTCGCAATGTCTGGTTTACCAGGACATAACACAGGGGGAACAATTCATTTTATTGTTAATAATCAAATAGGTTTTACAACAAGCCCAAGATTTGCAAGATCATCACCATATCCATCGGATGTTGCAAAAATGGTAGATGCTCCAATACTTCATGTAAACGGTGATGATCCAGAAGCCGTTGTTTATGCAACAAGAGTTGCAACAGAATTTAGGCTAAAATTTAACAGAGACGTTGTGGTAGATATAATCTGTTACAGAAGGTTTGGCCATAATGAAGGGGATGAACCTTCATTTACTCAGCCGCTAATGTATAAAAAAATTAGATCACACCCTACGCCAGTAGAAATATATGGAAGCAAATTAATAAATGAAAATACACTTTCAGAAAGTGAACTTAAAAATTTTAAAACTGATTTTAAAAATTTACTAGATGATCAATACAAAAATGCAAAAGATTATAAACCAAAAATTGAGTGGTATGAAGGAAGTTGGTCAAGATATAAACCAGAAAAAGGAAAAGATAAAAGAGGTATAAGTGGTTTTGACCAGAGAAAACTTTTAGAAATTTCTGAAAAAATTAACTCAATACCAGAGGGATTAAATTTACATAAAACTATAATTAAAATTTTAAATACTAGAAGATTGGCAGTGTCAGATGGAAAAGGTATAGATTGGTCAATGGCTGAAGCGCTAGCATTTGGGTCCTTATTAGAAGAGGGATATCCAGTAAGACTAGTTGGACAAGATTCTGGTAGAGGAACTTTTAGTCAAAGACATTCAGTTCTAAGAAATCAGCTAGATAATAGTCGATATGTACCATTAAATAATATTTCAAATAATCAAAAACAATTTGAAGTAGTAGATAGTTTTTTGTCAGAATTAGCAGTTTTAGGTTTTGAATATGGTTATAGTTTAGTTCAGCCAAACACTCTAACAATGTGGGAAGCTCAATTTGGTGATTTTGCTAATGGTGCACAAGTAGTAATAGATCAATTTATTGCATCAGGTGAGAGAAAATGGACAAGGGCATCAGGTCTAGTAATGCTTCTACCTCATGGTTATGAAGGTCAAGGTCCAGAACATTCATCGGCTCGCTTAGAAAGATTTTTACAATTATGTTCTAATGACAACATGCAAGTAATGAATTGTACTACTCCAGCGAATTATTTTCATGCGTTAAGAAGACAAATGCATAGAGATTTTAGAAAACCATTAATAATGATGACACCTAAATCTTTATTAAGAAACAAGTATTGTGTTTCTAATTTAGAAGATTTTAGTAAAGAAAACTCATTTCACAGAATATTATGGGACCATGCCGTAGACCCAAAAACTAATAGTTTTATAAAATTAAGAAAAGCTTCAGAGATTAAAAAAGTAATAATGTGTTCAGGTAAAGTTTATTTTGATTTATTAGATGCTAGAGAAAAACTAAAAAAAGATGATGTAATATTGTTCAGAATTGAACAACTATATCCATTCCCTGCAAAAACTCTTGTTAAGGAACTCAAGCCTTACGCTAAAAATGCTAAATTTTATTGGTGTCAGGAAGAACCAAAAAATATGGGTGGATGGTTCTCTGTAAGAGACTATATACAATGGACATTAGAAACTATTAACGCTAATAATAGTAAAATTTCTTATATAGGAAGAAGTCCAGATGCATCCCCAGCAACAGGATATGCAAAAAGACACATTGCACAACAACAAGAAATTATTAAAAAGGTTTTTGAATAAAATGAATGAAAAAATTTTAGTTCCGGTTTTAGGAGAGAGTATTACTGAAGCAACAGTAGCTAAGTGGCTTAAGAAAGAGGGTGATACAGTTGAAGCAGATGAGGCAATTGTAGAGTTAGAAACTGATAAAGTTAATTTAGAAGTTCCATCTCCCATAGATGGAGTTTTATCTAAAATAAATTCAAATGATGGAGAAACAGTTGAAGTTGGAGCCTTACTTGGTTCAATAAGCCAAAATGGAGTTCAGTCTGCTGAAAAAAAAATAATTACAAAAATTGAGCCTAAAAAAGCAGAAAATAACGTCATTAATTTAGAAGTAAAAAAAGAAATACCCAGAGTTTTCAATGAACCTGAAGAGGAAGATCCCTTAATATTAACAAATGAAGTCAAAGAAGAAGCACCATTAATATTAAAAAATGAGAACAATGAAGACAAATACGAATCCTCAAATAAAAGTAAAGAAATACTTTCTCCATCAGTGAGAAAAATTGTCGTTGAAAATAAAATTGATTTAGAAAAAGTTAGAGGTTCAGGCAAAGAGGGCAGAATTCTTAAAGGTGACCTAATTGGTATGATGGGAGAGAACCCACAACCGTCAGAAAGAAAAATTAAATATGGTCAAGAAGAAAGAATTAAAATGTCTAGGCTTAGACAGACAATTGCAAAAAGATTAAAACAAGCACAAGAAAATGCAGCATTATTAACAACTTTTAATGAAGTTGATATGACCAGCATAATGGAAATGAGAAAAGAAAATCAAGAAGATTTTCAAAGTAGATATGCTATTAAATTAGGCTTTATGTCTTTTTTTGTAAAAGCTTGTGTTGCTGCACTTAAAACGTTCCCATCTGTTAATGCTGAAATTGATGGAGATGAAATTATTTATAAAAATTATTACAATATAAGTTTTGCAGTAGGAACTGAAAAAGGATTAGTGGTACCGGTATTAAGAGATGCTGACCAATTATCATTTGCTGATATTGAAAAAAATATTAAAATTATTTCTGAAAAAGCAAGAGATGGAAAAATAACTATAGAAGACCTTCAAGGTGGAACCTTTACAATTAGTAATGGTGGAGTTTATGGCTCAATGTTATCTACTCCAATATTAAATTTGCCTCAATCTGGTGTTTTAGGAATGCATAATATAGTTGAAAGGCCAATGGTAGTTGATGGAGCAATTAAAATTAGACCCATTATGTATCTTGCACTATCTTATGACCATAGAATTATTGATGGAAAAGAGTCAGTTTCATTTTTAAAAATGGTTAAAGAAAATTTAGAAGATCCAAGAAGGTTATTTTTAAATATTTAAATGTCAGATAAATTTCAAGCAGTTGTAATAGGTGGTGGTCCCGGAGGTTATGTTTGTGCAATAAGATTAGCACAATTAGGACTAAAAACTGCATGCATAGAATCTAGAGGTTCACTAGGTGGAACTTGTTTAAATGTTGGGTGCATACCTTCTAAAAATTTATTAAATATTTCAGAAAATTATCATAAGGCACAAAATTTTTCTAAACTTGGCATAGAAGTAGGCGATGTAAAGCTTAACCTTGAAAAAATGATGCAAAATAAGGATAAAGCAGTAACAATTTTGACTAAGGGTGTAGAGTTTTTATTTAAGAAAAATAAAGTCACTTATTTTAAAGGTACTGGAAGCTTTAAATCAGCAAATAAAATCTCAATATTAGATGATCAAAAAAAAGAAACTATAATTGAAACAGATAAAACAGTAATTAGCACAGGATCTGTACCAGTAGAATTACCAGGCATTGAATTTGATGAAAAAATAATTGTATCTTCAACAGGTGCATTAACTTTGCAATCGGTTCCCAAAAAAATGGTTGTAGTCGGTGGAGGTTATATAGGACTAGAGATGGGGTCTGTTTGGTCTAGATTAGGTGCAGAAGTTCATGTGGTAGAATTTCTTGATCATATTACTCCTGGGATGGACAGAGAAATATCTACAGAGTTTATGAAAATTTTAAAGAAACAAGGAATTAACTTTCACATGCAAACTAAAGTAGAGGGAATTACTAAAAACACCAACGGAGCTAGTGTTTCAACATCTGACAAAAATGGAAAAAAAATAAATTTTGATTGTGATGTTGTTCTTATATCTGTTGGCAGAAAACCTAATACTAACAATTTAAATTTAGAAGCAATTGGTGTTGAATTGGATGAAAAGAAAAGAATTATAACAAATAAAAGCTTTCAAACAAATGTAGGTAATGTTTATGCAATTGGTGATGTAATAGATGGACCAATGTTAGCGCACAAAGCTGAAGATGAAGGTATTGCAGTTGCAGAAAATATTGCAGGACAATCAGGGCATGTAAATTATGATATTATTCCAGGTGTCGTTTATACAACTCCAGAAGTTGCTTCAGTTGGAAAAACTGAAGAGCAATTAAAAGAAGCAAATACAAAATACAAAATTGGTAAATTTTCGTTTATGGCAAACTCAAGAGCTAAAGCAATTGATGAAGCAGAAGGTTTTGTTAAAATTTTAGCTGATGAAAAAACAGATAAAGTTTTAGGAGCACATATTATTGGACCTCATGCAGGTGAATTAATTGGTGAAATTGGAGTTGCAATGGAGTTTGGTGCAAGTGCTGAAGATATTGCAAGAACGTGTCATGCACATCCAACATTCTCAGAAGCTGTAAAAGAAGCAGCGTTATCAGTAGATAAAAGAGCAATACACTCTTAGTCCCATATTATCCTATAAGATTTTTTAATTACCTTTTAGTACCAACGATAATAATCAATTATTAGAAAAAAACTTAAATTTTTGTAATCGTTGGTATTCCACATTTATTAAAACATTATTTTTATAATTCTTGTTCTTTTCTTGGTTCATTCTTGGTTCAAGACTGTATTGTTGTTTTGTATGTTGAGTGAAAGTTAAGGATTTGTTAGTCTTGGAGTATGAAAAAATTAAAAGTTTTTTTAACCATATCATTTACATGGATAATTTTAGTAGGCTATCTTGTTTGGGCTAACGGTTTACTTGCAAGAGGTAGTAAAACTTTTAGATGGGATGAATGGATATGGTTTGGGTTAGTTCCAGCATTAGCACCATACATTTTTTATTATATTTGGAATCCTGAAGTAATTAAGAATATCTTTAAAGGAACCGATAAAAATAGTTAATGAAAATAGAACTTTATACACCCAATCTAAATCTAGTGTATGAGAATAGTATTATTTTTATGAACTATTGCTACCAAAACATTATAAATTTAGCAGCCTACATAAACATTTAATCATTTGATTTTTTTAAATTCATTCTTAATTTTTATTTTAGGAGCATGTTTTGGGAGCTTTTTAAATGTCTGCATATATCGTTTACCGATAAATAAACAAATTATAAGTGGGCGATCATTTTGCCCAAGATGTAAAAAATATATAAATTGGTTTGATAATCTACCTTTAATTTCTTTTTTATTTTTAAATGGAAAATGTAGAAAATGTAAGAAAGTTATTCCTTTAAGATATTTTATTGTTGAGATTACTACTGGGATTATTTTTTTATTGATTTATTTAAATTATAATGATCTCTCAACAATTATCTTTTTATCGGTTTTAAGTTTAATCTACATAATAATAATTTTTATAGATCTTGAAAATTTTATTATTCCTGACAGTTTAAATTTTAGTGTTATGGCTATAGCTTTATTTAAAAACTTTTTACCAAATTTTAATACAAGTTTTATTCATGAAATTAACCAATCTATCATTGGTGGGATGGTTGGGTATCTAAGCATATGGTTAATTATTTATTTGTATAAAGTAATAAAAAAAATTGAAGGGATGGGTTTAGGTGATGCAAAATTAATGGCTGGTATAGGGTTATTGTTTGGTTGGCAGTCAGTTCCCTTTGTACTTTTTGTTTCAGCAATTCTTGGACTTATATTTGTGCTCCCATCTTTATTAAATAAACAAAAGAATATGAGATCAGAAATACCTTTTGGACCCTTTATTATTGCTGCCTGTCTTATTTATTTTACTTATGGAGACTTTTTATACAGCTTAATTTTGGTTTAATTATTCCTTATAAATAGTAACATTATATTTATATGATTAGTAAAATAGTAGAACTTGCTAAGACAAATACAAAAATATCAGATTTTCATTTAAGAGGAGGTTCAGACATATCCTATAGAGCGATGGGAGATATCGTAATTGAACCAAGTAGCAAAATAGAAGATAAAGATTTACAGGACCTATTAAAAAATAATTGTTCTGAAGATGAAATTAAAAAGTTTGAAGTAAAGAATGAGCTTGATACAGCAGTTATGCTGGGAGAATTAAGATTTAGAGCTAACTTTTATAAAACATTGAATGGTTTAGCAGCAGTTTTAAGAAGAGTTGAAACCAAAATTCCATTAATGGAAGATTTAAACCTTCCTCAAATATTATTTAGTTTATTAGATGCTCATAAAGGATTGGTATTAGTAACTGGCCCTACTGGCTCTGGAAAATCCACAACACTTGCAGCTATTATTAATCAAATCAACGAGTCAAGACCATCAAATATTATAACTATTGAGGATCCTGTTGAATTTATTCATAAAGATAAAAAGAGTATTGTCTCACAAAGAGAAGTTGGCAAACAAACAGAAAGTTTCTCTCATGCATTAAAAGCCGCTTTAAGAGAAGATCCAGATGTAATTCTTGTTGGTGAGTTAAGAGATTTAGAAACAATAAGTATGGCATTAACTGCTGCTGAAACAGGTCACTTAGTTTTTGGAACACTTCATACAAGTGGTGCACCAAATACTGTTAATAGAATTATTGATGTCTTTCCACCTGAACAACAAGGACAAATTAGAGCTCAACTTGCAGAATCATTAAAAATGGTTGTGACTCAAAAGTTATTTAAGAAAAAAGATGGTTCAGGAAGAGTGGGTGCCTTTGAAATTATGGTTTGTAATGCTCCTATTAAAAATTTAATCCGTGAAGCTAAAATTCATCAAATTCCAAGTGTCATGCAAACAGGCCAGCGTGAAGGGATGATGACCATGGAAAAATCAATTGATGAACTAATTGGCACAGGAGTTATTTCAAGTGCAGAAAAAAATAGCTAAGGGTTTTACAATAATAGAACTATTAGTAGTTCTTGCAGTTATAGGAGTATTTGTTTCATTCACCTATCCTAATATTTCAAATTGGATTAAAGACCGTGAGGTTAAAAAAGAAGTTTATGACGTTGTTACATTTATCAAAGAAAAAAAACAAATGGTCACTAATGATAAATATGGGATGATACAATTAAGCTTAAAGCCAAACTTAGAAATTTACACAATGAGTAAAGTAAATTTTATTAATACTTATAGAAGTATTTCGAGCAATAGTAGTTTTAAAAAAAACAACCAATGTACTTATGGTACAATGCAATCTGGGTTTGTAAGAAATCAAAGCCTAGAAACATTAAAATTAAGTGTTTCAAACAATGATAGCAATGTTCATGTTTATCCAAATGCAGCACACAACCCCTACGCAACTGTACTTTGTTTAACAAGAGATAATTCAATTAGCTATATGAGATTAAGAAAAACAGAAAGAGATGCGGAGACTGGAAAAACAGTAGATATATTTATCTTCTGTTCAAAATCTAACTCAACCCAATATTCATGTAAATATAGTGCTAATCTTGATCACATGTACAAAATCACAATAAGTAAAAATATAAAAATGAAAATTTATAAAAGAAACAAAAGCAAAAATAGTTGGGTAAAAATTGATGGCTAAATCTAATAAAGGAATTTCATTAATAGAGTCAATGGTCTGTATAGTAATAATTGGTATAGGGTTTATTGCAGTTATGCAGCTTTCAGCCTTTTCAATTAATTCAATGGATCGAGCAACCGAAAGAAACAAACTTAACTTTTTATCTGAAATGGTGATGGAAGATATGATTGGAGATCCGGATAATGCTTCTAGTTATGGTGGTTTTAATCAAAATTCATGTACTTATTCAAATACAAGTGCATCCAATCTTCATCAAAAAAAGAAGAATAAATGGAGAGATAAGCTTTCGGAAAAGAATTTTTTAAAAGTTGGTAATACAGATAAAAAACCTGCTTGCTTTTCAGGAGATACAAAAAAAACCTTTATTAGTAATAGTAACACTTCTGGCAGACTTAATTTTTTTACAGGTAAAGGTAAAAGAAAAAAATATTTAGGAGTAGTGTTTAAATGATAAATAAGAAAGCTGGTTTTACCCTAGCAGAAATAATGGTTGCAATAGTAGTTGGGTCAATTAGTATTTTAGCTGCATTTTCAGCATATAATTATTTTCAAAAATCTTATCAATCAATTTCTCAAAAAGCAGCAATTAATGGAACAGCAAGAGAAGCTTTGGCCATGCTAGCAAGAGACCTTCGAAACACGGGGTATCATCATGTAGACTTTGCAAATTATAATTGTGAAGGATTAAGAGAGTCTCAATATGATTATATAGGCATAGGTCAAAAAGGAAGAACTAATGGATATTATGGTCAAGCTGATGGTTTAACAATTTTTTATTCAATCTCTGCCAAAGAAAGAATAAGAATACAATACTTTGTAACAAAACATCAAAATAGTTCTGATTGGTATTTAAAGAGAGTTGTTAACATTAATCCAGTTGGTCATTCTAGGTCAGGGTGTGGTGCTTGGACTAGAAATTATAATATGCCAGTTGATGATGAAGTGTTAGTTCCTTACCTAGAAGATTTTCAAATTATACCAAAGGATAAAGATGGAAATGTTTTATTTCCAGTGTGCACTTCTTGTAGTAATTATGAAAACTCATTCGGGGGACAGACCAAAAGTAAAGAAAATATGAAAAAAGTTCACACTGTAGATGTTTACTTAACATTAAGATCGCCAAAGGAAGTCTATAATAAAGCCCAAGTGACAAAAATTATTAATGGGGAAGCTCCATATGGGAGTAATATAAATGTTCCTGCGGATAAGTATTATCGAGAAACATTTTTTGTTAGTGTACACACTAGAAATTTAGCTAAACCGATTGCTATATCTGAGAAAACAGGAACTAGTATAGGACAAACATCATCTTATAATAAATGAAAAATAAATTTAGAAATAATGAAAAAGGTTTTGCATTACCATTAGTATTATTATTACTAGTTGTAATGACAATTATGGGCACAACATTAGTTACAATTTCTTCAAACGAACATAAATCAAATACAGAAAAAGATTCAAACCAACAAACTTTTTATGCTGCAGAAAGTGGAATATCGGTCGCTAAGAAATACATGGTGGATAATACCAGTATAATAACAGGCTCTTCTCAAACAAATTTAGATAGAGATCTTAAGTTTTGTAAAGCATCCTTGTTTCCTAATTTGAGAAATTCAACTGGAATTATTTTGGGAAGAAAATCATTGAATGAAGTAATCAGTGCATCAGGAGATGAAGCAACAAGATTGGGTAAATTTAGTTTTGAGTATTTTATCGCTTATAGCCCAGATCAAAATGGTTACAATTCATCAGTTAAGAAAAAATCAGGAACAAATAACACGCTGTACACGATTTATTCATGTGGATGTAATGAATCTAAGGACAAATGCAGCGCTCAAAGTAACATTATAGTTCCTTTAGAAGCCGTGGTAACCTTAATAAACTAATGAATAGATTTACCCTTTATTTATTTGGATTTCTGCTACTAGCGCAAGCAAACGCATTCGCATTAAACTGTGACTTGAGTAAATTTAAACTAGGTAAAGATATAAGTAATTTTGAAAAAGAAAAAATAGCGTTTATGCTTGGAGAGCCTGTCAAAGGTATAAAATCAATTACAATCCCTATTGAATTTGTATGTCAAGATAAAGGAATAAAAGGAACAATAATATCTTTATTTTTTATAGATGAAAAAGTTGTAAGAATTATATTTCAAAATCAAGTTATTCAAAATAGATCCTTATTTAAGCTCGCAAATAGTTTTTATAAATCTGGGTTTAAAAAAAATCAAAAAATTATTGATGCAAATGAGCCAGAACAATATGCCATAGAAAAAAATGAAGTTTATTATTTATATGCAAATTTAAGAGGTATTAATGAAAATACAGGAAATTTTTTAGAACTTTTTGAAATCGTAGATAAAAAGCATGAAGATGCTGCAAATAAAGAAGCAATAATTGAAGAAGAAAAATGATTAGAAAATTTTACATATTCTTACTTTTGATATTTTTTGTGTGTAATAATTCATACTCAAAATCACCGCCACCAGGAACTGGATCAAGTAATGTGCCTGCAAATATCTTAATTATGTTAGATAACTCTGGAAGTATGGCGTGGGACATCAATGGAAATTATATTTCTAGCTGGACAAAATATGTTTCTCAACCCTCAGATGTTGCAGTGGATAGTAATGGTAATATCTATGTGCTTCAAATTAGCAGTAAGACAATTAAAGTTTTTGATTCAAATGGAGCTTATGTAAAAGTTATTGGCACAGGTGGCTCTACTTATCCTACCAGTTTAGATATTTATAATAATGTTATCTATGTTTTGGATTACTACAATGCAAGTGTTAAAGTTTTATCAGACTCAGGAAATATTATTAAGTCCGGTCAACCCACAGGTTATTGGAGTGCATGGAGTATAGCTGTATCGAATAACCATGTATTTATAGGAGGATTTGCTTCATATAATCAAAGTTATATTAGAATTCTAGACAGAGGTTCATTAAATCAAGTTAATTATCACTTTAATTATCCGACCTACAACTCAATGTCAGGTTTAGATGTAAACTCTGATGGAACAAAATTAGTTACTGTATCAAATTATCTGAGTAAAGTTTGTGTTCATAGTATATCAGGAACTAGTTTAGGCTCTTGTCAAACAGTAGGAACTGGTAATTACGGTACTGGAAATGGAGATACCAGATACCCAGTTGATGCAGCATTTGATTCAAATGGAAATATATTTGTTAATGACAGTAGTAATCGTAGGTTACAAAAATTTAATTCATCAAGATCCTATGTTGCTAAATATGGCTCATATAATTACAGTGGGCCTTTTAGATGGCCATGGGGTTTAGGAATTTCATCAGATAATAAAGTTTATAGTGCTGATAAAGATAACAATGATGTATATGAATTTAATAATAATTTAACATCTTTTTCAAGAATAGGTGCGGCTGTATCCAGGATGTCAATTGCAAAGGAAGCAATTAAAAAGATAGTATCAGACCCTGAACTTAAAAGTGGAGCTAATTTTGGACTAATGGAGTGGGGATTTTATTGGGGTAGATATTTAAGATTAAGAGTTCCAATAAACTCAAATGGTGCAAGTACAATTTATACAGATGTAGATGGAGTAGCCTCTGGTGGAGGAACATATCTTTTACAAGCAATGAATTATGCTAGAAATTATTGGAATGGAAATTTGACTCAAGGTGGCACTCGTTATCCATCCCCCATCATTCCAGGAGCAACCTGCCAATTAAATTTTAATATTTTAATAAGTGATGGGCAGTGGAACAGCCATAGTAGTGCAATGGGTGTTGTCAGAGATATGAAGAACAGTTTAAACGTAAAAACTTTTGCAGTTGGGTTGGGTATCAACACAGGTAATAGAAGCAATTATGATAGTTTAGCAACAAACGGTGGAACAACTACAGCTCTTTATGCAGATACATCAGGAGCGCTACTTATTGCAATACGAGATGCAGTACAGCAAGCTATATCTAGTTCTTTAACTTTTACAACACCAGCTGTAATGCCAGAACTAAATAAGGGAGGTTCTATTTATCAATCCACTTTCAAATATGCAAAGAATAAAGAGTGGGAAGGTAGTTTAAAAAAATATGATCTGAATACTGATGGATCCTTTGGAAATGAAAAATGGGATGCCGCTAAACAACTAAATGACACAAGCCCTAATTCTAGAAAAATATGGACAGCAGATATTGGAACAAAAAATACTAATAATTTTACAACATCAAATAGAAATATTTTAAAACAAAAGTTATTTCCACTTATAGCAAGCCCAACAGATGCAGAAACAGATAATCTGATTAATTTTATTAGAGGTTTTGATTCTTATGACTATGATAAAGATAGCAATACCACAGAAGAGAGAAGCTCAAAATTAGCAGATATTTATCACTCAGATTTAATTGTTGTTGGTAAACCAGATGCACCGATAGCTGATACTGGAAATTCAAATTTTTCAAAAACTGATGCTTATTATAGACAACAAACATCAACACCATATAGTGCTTTCAAAGGTAGTGCAGATTGTGGAGGGTCATGCAGTAGTAGAACAGAAGTAGTTATTGCTGGAGCAAATAGTGGAATACTACATGCATTTAATTCAATAACAGGTGACGAATTATGGGGCTATATACCTCCAAATTTAATAGGAAAATTATCTAGCATTGTGACAACTAAAGCAAATGCAACTAATCCTATTTATGGGGTTGATGGATCTCCTGTGGTTAAGGATATATTTTTTGATGATACACCAAATAATGGAGCTAATGACCCAAGATGGAGAACCATACTTGTTTCAGGATTAGGTGCTGGGGGCAAGGGGTACTTTGCATTAGACATAACAGATATTAATAATCCTAAGCACTTATTTGCAATTGAAAATGATGCTTTCAATAAACGAATTAATCATTGGAACTCAGATGAAAATCTTAATTCATATTTTTATGATGGAAACAATAATATTCCATCTCAGTATGATTATACGAAACTAGGTTCAAGCTGGTCTACACCTAGAATTATAAGAATAAAAGTTGATGGAGCAGATAGATGGGTTGCAGTATTTGGTGGAGGTTATAATAGTGGTGTTGCACCAGAGTATGGTTCAGCTATTTTTATTATGGATCTTGAAAATGAAGGTAGGTTACTTAAAAAGATTGATATTCAAGATAAACAAATTGCATATCATGCTTATTCATTTGGTATTGCTAAGGGAGTTAAAGAGTTTCAAATGAGTAAATTTGGACTGAACTCTTATAATACAAATGTTGAAAAGTTAATTGTTAGTGGTACAGGTGGAATGGGCTATGGCATAAGTCAAGATATTAATAATGGTATAGCTACGAATATAAAAATTGTTTTAGATTTTGAATTACCAAACGCTGCACTCTTTTTAGTTACCAGAGTAAACAAAACAGATATAGTTAACTCTTTGCCGTCTGACTTAACAGTAATCAATGCTGATGGTACCTCAAAGGCAAATTATGATGGGGCATTAATATATGCAGGTGACATTGAGGGGAAAGTTACAAAAGTAAATTTAACAGAAAGTTTCACTCTAGGGGTTGATAAGATGATTAATAAAAATATATCAACAACAACAATTTTTGATGCACAGGCAAACACTGATAATGGAAGATATATTTATAATAGTTTAGAAGCGACGATTAATAGTGATAACAACTTATGGTTATACTTTGGAACTGGCGATACACAAAAATTACAAAGCCAATCCAGCCAAGTTAAGAACAGAGTGTTTGGAATTAAAGATAAAGACTTCCCAAATTATGCAAATATAAGCTCAGCTGGTACATATAGTAATTGTTCTAGCTCAGGTTGTCCTAATTCTTCTCAAATGGGCTGGTATGTAGATTTAGATAAGGCTAAAAAAGTGACAGCAAAGCCTACAGTTGATAAAGATAGAGTATATTTTTCAATATATGAGCCATCTAGCTCATCAACACCCTGTACCACAGGAACAGCATTTTTACACGCATATGACTCTAAGTGTGGAGGTGTTAAGACAAATTTTCCAGTTAACCTTGGTAAAGGAGTTGCTGGAGAAGTGGTTATAAGTGGAGATAATCTGTATATTGGTATATCAGGCGAGGCAAATAAGAGCTTAACATCAAAAGATAGCTTAATTACCATAAAATCAGGAGCTAAAGCAGCCTCTGGAGCGGTTCAACTTGAAAGTTGGAAAGAAAACTATTAAATTTATAAAACTCTAACACAAAATATAAAAACTCTAACACAAATTTTGAATATTATATGAAAGTGACGATTTATATAGTTTTTTGATATTTTATGGTATTTGGCTTAAGTATTTTAACTCTAACATAAAAAAATACCACTCTAACACAAAAAAATACTGATATTACAATAATTAGAGGTATTTTTATGAAAATATTGAAATATCCATATAATATAAGGCTTATTTTAGTGAATATGATATTTTTACTAAAATATTAGAATGATTAAAAACTATAACACAAAAATATTTACTCTAACACACAATAAAATTGAGAATAAATCATAATTATGTTATAGTTTTACTAATTTAGGAGAAAATTTATATGGAAACCGTTCATAAAAAAAATGGAAGGTTGCATATATATGTCCGTCAGGATAAATATAAAGGTGAGTTAAAATCTCATAATTGGGTTGGTAGGACTTATATAAATGGTAAGCAAAAAGTGTCATCTTCGGGGACAACTAACCTTGAGGAAGCCATACCAATTCTGGAAAAGTGGTTTGATGACCTACAATTAGAAAAAAATGACAATATTTCAGTAAATGAAGCAGCTACAGATCAAAATGACGATATAAGTCTGGAAAAAGACATAACTACTGCACCAATTCAAGAAAATACCAATATCACTAGCCCTCCTTCACCACCCCAAGTATCTGAAGAAACTATCAAAGAACCAATAAAAGGCGTAACAATTGGAATGCTGGAGAAGCTAAAAAATTTCAAATTTTCTAAATCAAAAGTCGATAACTCAACAGATAAAGACAAAGTTAATGGTAATGCAGATCCAAAAATTAAAGAAAATAAGATAAAAAAAGTTTTTCAAAAATTTTTTCAATCTAAAGTTAGTAAATTAAGTGTTGCTGGTGAGGAGATAGCAGGCTTAGACATGACTAGAGAAGCAATTAGAGTTGCTCAAGTCTCTCAAGACAAAGATGAAAAATGGATATTAGATAAATATTCTTATCGTTTACTGGATCAAGAAAAAATTAGTGAAAGTATCTTAGAACATAAAGATTATCTGGCTGAAGAAATTGAATTAGCGATGTCTAATGCAAAAATTACTTCAAAAAATGTTGCATTATCAATTCCAGTCACAAGTGCAATCATAAGAGTGGTCACAAGCCCTCTAATGACTGATGATGAGTTACAAAAAGCAATAGAAACAGATTCGTTGTGGGAAAATTTAGTTCAATTAACTGATAATTTAAATGATTATTCAATTTTTCATCAAATCATAAATAGAAATTCAAAAAATAATACGATGGAGATTTTATTTGTTGCATCAAAACTATCTGATGTAAATTCTTATTCATCTATTGTTAAAAAAGCAGGTCTCAATCCAGTAATTATGGACGTTAGGTGTTTCACTTTAAAAAATGCACATGATAATACAAAATTTAAATCTATTACAGATAAAGGAAACTCAGCAATATTAGAACTTGGAATAGATGAAAATTATATCATGATTATTCACAATAATATTCCAGTTATTACTGATATATTTTTAAGACCTCAAGAAAAAGAATATTTAATAAATATAAAAAGTGAACAACTTTCAACTGAGGCAGACGCAGTAATTAGAAGGTATGCAATGCAGGTCAAGCAAGCAATTACTGATTATGAAAGCAAATATGAAAATAAAATTACATCTATTCAAGTAGTCTCAAGCCTAAAAAATATTTCATTTATACTCCCGGTATTTAAAAAGAATTTACCAACGACAGGTTTTGTTAATTTTGATCCGATACAAAGTGTTAGTATACCTTCTTATAATAGTGAAAAAATTTCTGGTGATAACAATTCTCCATTATCTTCAGTGCTTGGCTTAGCTTATAGAAAATTAGATGTATTCGGTTATTATAAATTTGTAACAGCAGTTAAAAATATTAACTTATTACCTAATAGAGATGCTGTCCGTCAGCAAAATAAATTGAAGTTTTTATCTGGGTTTGCTTTTAAAGGTGTGGTATGTGCAATAGCAGGTATTTACTTGATATTAACGGTTTTTTCATTCTTTCAAATTAGTAACAATAAAGACAAATTACTAGAATTTGATCAAGTGCAATTAGAATTTGATAAAAATAATATTCAATTTTCAAAATTAGCAAAAAAAAGAAGAGAAATGCAACGAGCATTAGACCTTGGAAAATTAGTTAATTCAAATCAAGCAAGGTCTTATAGATCATTAGCCCAAGTAACTAGAAGCGTCCCTCAAAGAGTGCAATTTACTAAAATGACTTTTGATGGAAAAGATAGTTTGATTATAGAGGGTGTTGCTTTTTCTGATCAAGATATTTTAAATTTTATTTCAAACTTAAATGCAAAATCATTAATAGAACAAGCATCATTAGCTGCAATGAAAAATCAAACTGGAGATCAAGCATCAGGTAATAATAATAAAAAGGGATTTACAATCAATTGTAAATTGAAATTGATATAATGGATTTAGCGAGTTTAAAAGATTTAGATTTAAATGATATATTTGCAAAACTGAAAAGTGGTGGTTTAGCAGATAAAAAAACTCTAATTAAATTTGGTGTTGGTTTTGGTGCTATACTAATCTTTTTGATAGGTTATTATGTTTTTGTGTCTCCAATAGTAAAACAACAAGAAGAACAGATTTTCATAATGAATGAAAATAAAATAAAGATTGAAGAATTTAAAAATAATATTGGAACTTTAAAAGCTGGTGTTAAAAAGCTAGAGCCTGACTATGAAAAAAATAGTAAACTTTTTCACAGCAAAAAAGAAGTTGAAGATCTTTACCAGAACATAAGTAAATTTGCATTGATCAATGGTTTGTCAATAACTAATCTTAAAAAAGGTGAACCCAAAGCTGTTGCTGGAGCAGCACAAGAGCAAAGTACAGAACAAACAACAGAGAACAGCGCTACAACAGAAAATCAAGAAGGACAAAAAATAATGTATTATACAATTCCTGTTGAGTATGAAATTCAAGGAAATTTTTTAAGCTATCTTAAGTTTAGAAGAGCACTATCTAAATCTCAAAAAGTTATTAATTTTGATAAAGAAGAAATTACCACAATAGCAAAAATTCAAGGACAGATTTTATCAAAGGGTACAATTTCAATAGTGGGGTTGCCAAATGAATATAAATAATAAAAAAATATTAATCTTTTTAATGACAATTATGCTTTGTCAATTTCAAATGGTAAGTCTTAAGGCAGATGAACACTCTTCTTTAGATGATGAAGAGTTGCCAGCAATAGATCCTTTTGCAGGAGGAGTTTCAACAAATCAAGCAGGTGAAACAGATACTCAGGTAAGCTCAAATAATGGGCTTTTAAATAATATGAGATTAGTGGGTACAATTACTGCTGAAAACAAACAAATAGCAGTCTTTTCTGCAGCTGATGGTGGAGCGTATAAATATGAAGAAGATCAAGCCATTACAGATACGACGATGATAAGAAATATTTATTCTGATTTTGTAATTGTTGAAGATGGAGAAAACAATCTTTTTGAAGTTTATATGAATAATATAATTAAACCGAGTGATGGATAATAAGTGAATAAATATTTTAAAATTTTAATAGCACTATCATTTATCGTTCTATTACAATCTTGTGCAACAACAAAAAATCCAGTGTCTGTTCATGGTGACAAACCTTTAATCGATACAGCTAAGATTATTGTTGAAGGTCGTGAGGACATGGACAAGAAAATTATTGATGGTCCTAAACCTTATGACACAAGCATACCAAGAGAAGATAAGCGTAAAACAATAACAACTGAAAATGTTAAAAACTATGTCTATATTTCAGATGAATATCCTCATCTTAAACAAATGGTTAATATTAATTTTCAAGGACTAGATTTTAAATATGTAATGTCATTGATGGCTGATATTGCAGATATAAATATTTTAGTAGGGGATGAAGTAAGTGGCACAGTAAATGCTAAAATTTATAATGTTGGTTGGGATGTTGCATTTCAAACTTTGCTAGATATGAAAACTTTAGTAGCTGATGTAGATGTTACTAATGGAATTATAAGAGTTCATACTCCTGAAAAATTAACTGCGCAAGAAACAGCAAAATCTGCAAGAGCAGAAGTATTAAAGAAAAAAATTCAATTGGAAGAATCAGTTGAGCCGATCTTAGCTGAAATATTTAGATTATATTATATTAGCCCTGCTCAAGCAAAAACTACATTAGAGGCTTTATTTGCAACACAAGGCGCGGAGGGTGTTAGCACGATGTCCAATCTATCAATTACAGTTGAGGATACTACTAGATCGATAATTGTTAGAGGTCACGAACCAGATCTTGATACTATTGATGCAGTTATTAGAGAGATAGATGTAAAAACTAAACAAGTTTTAATTGAAGCATTTATAATTGATGCAAGTTCTACTTTTGCAAAAGCATTGGGGGCGAGAGTAGGTGCAATGAGTGTAAGTGAAAGGGGCAGCAAAGGTACCACTACAATTTCAGGTATTACCAGTGGTGGAAACGCAGCAACAACTTCTGCAGGTATAACTTTAGGAGCGGCTGCAGGAACTATTTCCAATCAAGGAATTTCTGGAACAAGTGGAATAGGAATACTTAAACAAATTGGAGCACGTGCTCTTAAGGTTGAAATTGAAGCATTAGAGACGTTAGGTTTAAGTAAAACACTATCTCAACCAAGTGTGTTTACATTAAATAATCAGGAAGCAACAATTACCCAAGGAACACAAATTGCCTATCAAACAACAGCAGATGGAACAACAACTACAGCATTTAAAGAGGCTGCATTATCATTAACAGTTACACCCAGTATTATAGGGGATGGAAATGTATTGTTAGATATAAAAGTTAATAACGATTCTCCGGTAACAGTTCCTGGATCTGACGAACCAGGAATTAAAACTAATTCAATTGTCACAAAACTTTTAGTCAGTGATGGTGATATAGTTGTAATTGGTGGTATTAAAAAGAACACCACAAACAATACGAATAGCAAAACTCCAGGGGTTAGCAAAGTGCCTGTTATTGGTAATTTGTTTAAAAGTAAAAATAATAGTGATGAATTAGTGGAGTTGTTAATCTTTATTGCTCCACGGGTGATAGATTAAGATGAGTAAAACTAAATTAGATGCCACTAGTGAACAAAATATTTTAAATATGTTAATGGAGAGCTCATCCATTTCAAATGAGCAAATGACCAAGATTAATAATACAAGTGCTGAAATTGGAAAAACAAAATTAGAAACTGCATTTGAGTTAAATTTTGCTGATGAAGATAAAATATTACAAGTTTTATCAGCCAATTATTCATTACCAATTATAGATTTAAAAAAAACTGTAATAGATCCAAAGATTAAAAAGATTATTGATATTAGATATATTGAAGATAATTCACTTGTTCCATTTGAAATGGGTAATGGAGTTTTAAAAATTGCAATAGCTGATGCATCAAAATTAAGTTTAATGAAAAATTTAAAAACAATGACAAAGATGGAGCCTGAGTTATACGCAGCATCCATAAGTAATATAAATTCTTTTATTGAAAGATTTACAAGAAATGAAACTAAAAAAATATCAGCTACAAATGTCAAAGTTGAAAAAGCTGAAAGAACTGATGAAGAGCTTGTTGAAGTTGGATCTGAGGTAATAAATTTTGGAAATAAATTAATTACCGAAGCTATTAATTTGGGAGCAAGTGATATTCATATAGAATCTTTTAGAGACAGTGCACAAACAAGATTTAGAGTGGATGGTATTTTAAAAGTAATGGATAAGTACTCTAAGTTTTTACATGAAAACTATGATGCGGTTATTGCAAGAGTTAAGATAATTAGTAAACTTGATATTGCTGAAAGAAGAAAGCCACAAGATGGAGCCTCAACTTTTAAATCTGAAACAAAAGAAATCGATTTGAGGGTTTCAATTTTACCAACAAAAAATCGAGAACGTGTTGTAATGCGTATATTAAATAAAGATGCAGGAGACAAAGCTTTAAGTGATCTTGGCTTTGAGGCAAAAGATTTAGAAAAATTGATTAAAGCTATTTCATCACCTCAGGGAATGGTGCTTGTTACTGGTCCAACAGGTAGTGGTAAAACAACAACTCTTTATAGTGTTTTAAAACATATTAATAAGCCAGGTATGAATATTTTAACAGCAGAAGACCCTGTTGAATATGAAATGGAAGGTATTGGCCAAGTTCAAGTTAAAGAGTCGATTGGTTACACTTTTGAAGAAGCTTTAAGGTCTTTCTTGCGTCAAGACCCAGAAGTAATTTTAGTAGGAGAGATTAGAGATAAAGCAACAGTGGATATTGCATTAAAAGCAGCCCTTACAGGTCACTTAGTATTTAGTACACTTCACACCAATGATGCACCAAGTTCCATTACTCGTCTATTAAACATGGGAACTCCAAATTATTTAATATCTGCAGCATTAACACTAATTATGGCTCAACGTTTAGCCCGAAAAACTTGCTTAGATTGCCGTGTTATTGATGAAAATATTACTCCAAAACTCTTAAACTCTGTTGGGTTTTTACCAGAACAATCTGCAAGAGCTAAAATTTATAAAGGGGGTGGCTGTGATAATTGTAATGGCTCTGGTTATAAGGGAAGAATGGGAATTTATGAAATTTTAGAAATTGAAAGTGAGTTGAAGGCTGGAATTTTATCTAATCTTCAACAAAATGAATTAAATGCCATAGCAAAAAAAAATGGCTTTAGAACCATGCAAGACATGGGGCAAGAAATGTTATTAAGTGGTGACCTATCATTTGCTGAGTATGAAAGAGTTTTACAATCTAACTAATGTTAAATTTTGAATATAAAGGAATATCTCTTGGTAAATATGTAGAGGGTGAAATTCAAGCCTTAAATAATGCAGAGGCAGCACACAAACTTAAAGAAAAAAAAGTTATTATCACAAAGTTAAAAGAAGCCAAAAAAAAGAAAGCAGTCACTAAAAAAGAAAAAACGTCAATTAGTTTTGGTACAGGTATAAAACCGCAGGAAATTTTAATTTTTTGTAAACAGTTTGCAACTATGCTTAGAGCAGGACTGCCAGTATTGAACACTTTAGAGATGTTAGAAGGTCAGACATCAAGACCTCCTATGAAGAAAGTTATTGCAACTATTAAAAAAGATTTAGAATCTGGAAATGCGCTCTCAAAATGTTTTGAAAAACATACAAAAATTTTTGATACAGTAGTTGTTAATTTAATTAAAGCAGGTGAAGCTAGTGGTAAGCTTGATACGTTTTTACAAAAAATTGTAATTAATTTAGAGAAAAGAGAAAAAATTAAATCACAAATTAAAAGTGCTTTATTTTATCCAGGTGTTTTATTTTCAGTTGCAGTACTAGTTACAGTTTTTATGTTAATGAATGTTGTGCCAACTTTTGTAAATATGTATGAAGGCATGGGTATGGCGGATGATCTACCAACGCCTACAGCTGTTATCATGGCTATGAGTGAATTTGTTCGTTCATCAGGTGGTTTTTTTCTTCTTGTTTTTATAATCTCTTTTGTTTTTGGTTTAAAATTTTTAATTAGAAAAAATTATGAAGTAAGAAAAAATTGGCATCGTCTTGTAATGAAACTTCCTATTTTTGGAAATTTAATTCAAAAATCAATTTTAGCAAAAGTATCCTTGGTTTTAGGAAACCTTAACCAAGCAGGTGTAGATTTAATTGAAAGTATAGATATTGCAAAATCAGTAACTGACAATGTAATTGTTGTTGAAGCTTTAGAAAATATTAAGAAAGGGGTTTTTTCAGGTGAAAGTTTAACGGACTTGTTTAATAAAGAAAAAATATTCCCCCCAACTTTTAGTCAATTAATATCGGTTGGTGAGCAAACAGGGAGCTTAGATGAAATGTTTGGTTCTATTGCAATATACTATGAAGAAGAGTTTGATGTTGCAGTTGCTAACCTTGCAAGCTTAATTGAGCCCATAATGATCGTATTTATGGGGATTACTATAGGTGGCCTAATGTTAGCCATGTATGCTCCAATATTCAATGTTGGCGCCATTATTGGGTAATTGATGACTTTTCTACACTTATAAAATTTATTGACCTTTTAGTATAATCTAAATACCATTAATTAAAATATTAAAGGGGATTTAATGAAAAAAATTAAAAACAAAGGTTTTACACTAATTGAATTGCTAGTTGTTGTAGCAATCATTGGAATTCTAGCAGCAGTAGGTGTTGTTGCTTATAACGGTTATACAGCAAGTGCCAAAAAAGGTGCAACAAAATCAAATCACGCGAACGTAGTTAAGTATGTAGCTAATGAACTTCAAAAATGTAGTTTAGATTCTACAGCGGTAATGGACTATCAAGGTTCATTTAAACTAACTTGTACTAATAGAACAAATGCAAATGCAGTTGCTACAGCAGTAGCCGCAGCGCTAGCTGATTTTAAAAATCCTCACGCAACTACAACTAAAGCAGTGTATTCTGCAAGTGCACATGGTTCTTGTACTACAACTAACCAGGGTAAAACTCATGTTACTAACACATCAACAGTAGTTACAATTACCTCTTGTACAGCAAGTGCTGAGACAGTTCTAAAAAATACAGTTGGAATTGAATAACAAATAATATTTTATAATGAGGCAACACAGTCGAGGGTTTACTTTAATAGAACTCTTGGTTGTAGTTGCTATTATCGGAATTCTTTCAGCGGTAGGTGTTGTCTCTTATAGCGGCTATAAAAGTGCAGCTGAACTTAAAAAAATGTATCTTAACACAGAGATACTTTTATTGGCTCAGCAAGAGTATAAATCTAACACTGGATATTATGCTTATCCATCTGAAGTTTGCTACACAGAATCTACTTGCAGAACGTTTACCAATGACCTATTCGGTGGAACAGATGTCCTTTCAGGAGGGCAATGGTCTTATGCTATTGGAGGAAGTAAATATCAATATTGGTTACAAATTCAAACACATGGAATACCTGGTTCAAAAAATGAAAACTGTTGGTACAATTGGTACATTCATTCTGGAGTAAAACAATGGACTTCAGGATGTCCCAAGTAAAGTTAGATGAAAACTAAAGCCTTCACCCTAATAGAACTTTTAGTCGTTGTAGCAATCATAGGAATTCTAGCTGCTGTAGGTGTTGTTGCTTATAATGGGTATACAAGTTCAGCTAAGATTTCAGCGACGAAAAAAATACACAAACAAACAGTTGACTATATTTCATCTGAAATTCTAAAATGCAAATTAGGCGCATCTAAATTTATGGAAAATAAAAATTGTCCAGAAAATTCTGTTAAGGCATCTCAAGGTGCAATTGCAAATTTGAAAGATAAAAATCCATTTGATCTAAAATTAGATGCCTTACATAATGCTAATACTTATACACTTGGTATGATAGGGGTAAACTCCAGTGGAACAGATGTTACCGTTAAGACTTGTTTTATAAAGTGGTGTCCTCCTGAAGGTCAAATAAGTGACATTATAAAGGTTTATAAATGAAAAAAAAATTCACTCTTTATTTTTATGTTAGAGTTTAATATGAAACGAAATGGTTTTACGCTAATCGAACTTTTAGTTGTTGTCGCAATCATCGGTATCCTCGCTGCTGTAGGTGTGGTTGCTTATAATGGGTATACGAGTGCTGCGAAAAAAACTGTTGTTAAGCAAAAACACGTTCAAACTGTCAAATATATTGCTGAAGAATATTTTTCAAAATGTATTTTGGGTCTTAATGATGGTATGGCATTTGGGGCTGCATCTCCAAATTGTGCCCCTATTCAGGGAGGGAGTGGAGCTGCAACACTAATAAGTGAAATGACACTTCATGATAAGGACAAAAATATTTACAATCCAAGTGAAAAAGCGGTACGTGTTGGCCTAAATTATGTATTAGGACAAATAACTCTCGTAAGCAATGGTAGAGTTGTAACAATCAAATCTTGTATGGCTAACCCTTGTTCTGGTGATAATGTAATACTTAATACTTACACAATTGAAAACTAGAGCCTTCACCCTAATAGAACTTTTAGTCGTTGTAGCAATCATTGGTATCCTTGCTGCAGTAGGTGTGGTTGCTTATAATGGGTATACAGCTCAAGCTAAAGACAAAACACTTAAAGCAAATCATAAGATTGTTTTAAATTTTCTCATGGCTAAAGCTATGGAGTGTGAGCTTGGCAATGAAATACTTTTTAAAGATGCCTCAGGAAATAAAGTTATTTATAGTTGCAGCTCTAATAATAAGTCAGATTTTGCAAATAAACTAAAAACTCACGTAAATAACAATATTTGTAAAAACGTATATAGAAAAAATAGAGGATGCATGGAGCTTACAGGCGGGTATATAGAAGAAGCGATTGCAGTAGATATCAATACAGGTCGTGATAAATGTGCAATTTATGTAAGGACCTATGTTAGCAAGGATCTAAACCCTTCTCCTTGGGAGTTTGGTGGAACATTGTTTAAATTACCAGCATGGTGTTGATAAATAAAAAAAGCTCTCACTCGACTGTTTTCTTGATTGCATAACTTAAAAAAATAACAATACACACCTGTAGTTTTTTTATATTATGGAGATATGAAAGTTCCAATTCTTATTCCAAATATATTTAATCATCCATTTACCTACAATTCAGATTTAAATTTAAAGGTTGGAGACTATGTAGTAGTGCCTTTTGGAAAGTCAGAAGTTACTGGAGTTGTATGGGATGATTTTGAAAAAAAAACAAACAAAAATTTTGCAATTAAAACAGTTTTAAGAAAATTAGATGTTCCATCTTTAAAGAAAAATATAATTAAATTCTTAAATTGGTTTTCTGAATACAATATGACCCCTAAAGGTATGGCATTAAAGTTATTATTATTAAGTAGTGGTGCCATAGAAAAGTTATCAATTGAAGCTTATGAGCCATTCAAAATTGACATCAAAGAAAATGAAATAAAACTTTCTAAAGAGCAAAAAGATTCATTAAAAAAAATGAATGTATCTAATCAAAAATTTAGAGTGCATGTTTTGCAGGGTACGACGGGCTCTGGCAAAACGATGGTTTATTTTCAAGCTTTAAAAGAGATAATTAGCAAGGGTTTTCAAGGGTTAATTCTATTACCAGAAATTGGATTAACAGGACAATTTCAAAATAAATTTATAGAATTTTTTGGATTCAATCCTGCTGTGTGGCACTCAGGTATTACAAAAAAAAATAAAGAAATTATTTGGAGTGGAATAGCAAATGATAAAATTAAAGTTGTAATTGGTGCTCGATCCTCATTGTTTTTACCTTTTAAAAAGCTGGGACTAATTATTGTGGATGAGGAACATGATCAATCTTATAAACAAGATGAGGGAGTAACTTACAATGCGAGAGACATGGCAATTTCTAGAGCATCCTTTGAAAATATTCCAATTAATTTAATAACAGCCGTCCCCTCTATTGAAACCTATGACAATATTAAAAAAGGCAAATATAGTTTATCAAAACTTGATCAAAGATATTTAAATGCATCTTTACCAAAATATGAAATAATTAATCTTAATAATTCAAAGTTAGAATCTCAATCTTGGATATCAAAAGATACAATTGAGAAAGTAAAATTGCATCTTGCAAAAAAAGACCAAGTATTATTTTTTTTAAATAGAAGAGGGTTTTCACCCCATGTATTATGTAAAAAATGTTTTACTAGTTATTCATGTCCAAATTGTTCAATAAATTTGGTTTATCACAAAAACAAACAAAATTTATTATGTCACTACTGTGGATACAAAGCGTTACTAAACAGAAACTGCTCGAAAGAAGGAAAATGCGATTTTATTTTTAGTGGGCCTGGAGTTGAAAGGATATCTGAAGAAATAAAAAAAATTTTTCCTACCAAGGAAACAACTATATTTTCTAGTGATACAATGAATAAAAAAAGTTCAGCAGATATTTTGGAAAAAATTATAGATAATAAAATTCAAATTTTAATTGGAACTCAATTAATTTCTAAAGGATTCCACTTTCCATGTTTAAATTGTATTATTGTTGTTGATATCGACTTATCATCACAAGGTCATGACTTACGGGGTGCAGAAAAGAATTTACAGTTATATCACCAACTTTCAGGTAGAGCAGGAAGAACAGGAAAGCCAGCAACTGTTTATTTTCAAACTTATAATTTAGATACTAAAATGATAACAGACATTACAAATAAAGATCCTGATATTTTTTTAGATAAAGAGCTTGAAATTAGAAGGGAAAATAATCTTCCACCGTTTCAGAGATTTATTGCTTTAATAATTACTGGAAGCAATGAAAGAGAACTTGAACAAGTGGCTTATAAGTTTAAAGTTTTTATAGAAAGTGCTGTCGAAGGTAGAGTTCTTGGCCCTGTGAATGCACCTATATTTAGATTAAAAAGAAAGTTCAGAGTAAGACTTTTGATCAGAGGTAGAAAATCTCTAAAAGTACAGAATTCACTAGCCAAAATCATTGAAAAATTCAAATTTCCTACTGGAATGAAACTAACAGTTGATGTTGATCCAATAAACTTCAATTAACTGTCAAAAAATAACACTTTTAGACAATGTGTGACTTGAAGAGAATAGGGTCATATGTTAATTAAAACGGAAATTTAATAAATCTTCAAATATTTATAAGGAACAATAAATTGAGCAAAAATAAAGGTTTTTCCGAAACATCAGCATCCAGATATTCCCTGGCACTTTATGAATTAGCAATAGAAGCTAATAATTTAAGTGAGATCGAGGTTCATTCTGCCTCAATTATTAATTTAATTGCTTCAAGTGAAGATTTTAAATCTTTAATTAAGGATCCAACAAATAACAAAGAAGACCAATTGAATGCTCTAAGCAAAATTTCAGAACAATATAAATTGAATGTATTATTAACAAAATTTTTAAGTTTCTTAATATCTAAAAGAAGATTTTTTTATGTGGATAAAATTCTAAAAAGCTTTGTTGAGACATGTTCAGTCAAAAGAGGTGAATTAAAAGCAGAATTAACTTCTGCAAAAGATCTTACTGAAAATGAGATTAACAACATAAAAGAAGAATTGACTAAAAACTTTAGTTCAAAAATAAAATTAAACTACAAACACGACGCAAGTTTAATTGGGGGTTTGATTGTGCAAGTTGGAAGCACAATGGTGGACACTTCCATTAAAAATAAATTACAACAAATCGAAAATAGGATGATAGAGGCATAAATGGATATAAACCCATCAGAAGTAACAAAGATATTAAAAGAACAAATTAAAAAATTTGGCGATAAAGCAGAAGTGACTGAGGTTGGTCAAGTTTTGTCAGTAGGAGATGGTATTGCTAGAGTATATGGATTAGACAATGTTCAGGCTGGAGAGATGGTAGAATTTTCTGACGGATCAAAAGGAATGGCTCTAAACTTAGAAAGTGAAAATGTTGGAGTTGTAATTTTTGGAGATGACAGAAAAATTAAAGAAGGTGATGTTGTTAAAAGAACAGGAAGTATTGTTGATGCACCTGTTGGAAAAGAATTACTAGGAAGAGTTGTTGATGGATTGGGAAATCCAATCGACGGTAAAGGTGCTTTAGATAAAGCAACTAAAAGAAGTAGAGTTGAGGTAAAAGCTCCTGGAATTATTCCAAGACAATCTGTTAGTGAACCAATGCAAACAGGCTTAAAATCAATTGACAGTCTAGTTCCAGTTGGAAGAGGACAGCGTGAATTAATTATTGGTGATAGGCAAACTGGAAAAACTGCAGTTGCTATCGATGCGATCATTAACCAGAAAAAAATAAATGAATCTGGTGATGAAAAGCAAAAACTTTATTGTATTTATGTCGCTATAGGTCAAAAAAGATCTACAGTTAGACAAATTCAAAAAACTTTAGAAGAAGCTGGTGCAATGGAGTATACAACAATTGTAGCTGCTACTGCTTCAGACGCAGCACCACTTCAGTTTTTAGCACCATATACAGGCTGTACTATGGGTGAATACTATAGAGATAATGGTATGCATGCATTAATCATTTATGATGATTTATCTAAACAGGCTGTAGCTTATAGACAAATGTCACTTTTATTAAGAAGACCTCCGGGAAGAGAAGCTTATCCAGGAGATGTGTTTTATTTACACAGCAGATTACTTGAGAGAGCAGCCAAGCTTAGTGATGAGCATGGTGGAGGTTCATTAACCGCTCTTCCAATAATTGAAACGCAAGGTGGAGACGTATCTGCTTTTATTCCTACTAACGTTATATCAATTACAGATGGTCAAATATTTCTTGAAACAGAATTATTTAACCAAGGAATTAGACCAGCGATTAATGTAGGTCTATCAGTTTCTAGAGTTGGATCTGCAGCACAAACAAAAGCAATGAAAAAAGTTTCTGGTTCAATGAAGCTGGAGCTTGCTCAATATAGAGAAATGGCTGCCTTTGCACAATTTGGATCTGATTTAGATGCTTCAACACAAAAACTTTTAAACAGAGGTTCAAAACTAACTGAACTTTTAAAACAAAAACAATATTCTCCTATGACAGTTGCTGAGCAAGTAATTTCAGTTTTCTGTGGGGTTAAAGGTTATTTGGATGATGTAGAACTTAAAGATATTGCTGAGTTTGAGTCTAAGATTATTGAAAAATGTAAATCTGAAAAACCAGAAATTTTAGAATCTGTTTTAAGCTCAGGTAAACTTGAAGAGGATACTGAAAAATCATTAGTTGAAACTATCATGGAACTTAAGAAGAACTTTAATTCTTAAAATATGGCAACACTAGACGACTTAAAAAAAAGAATAGCGAGTGTAAAGTCTACACAAAAAATTACCAAAGCCATGAAAATGGTTGCGGCTGCTAAACTTAGAAGAGCACAAGAAAATGCTGAAAAGGGAAGACCTTATTCAGAAAAAATGAATAACATTATTCTTAATTTATCTAGTGGTATTTCTGATAAGGAAAATGCACCTAAGCTCCTTTCTGGAACAGGTAAAGATAAGGTACATTTATGTATTGTGTTAACATCTGACCGTGGTCTATGTGGTGGTTTTAATACAAATATTATTAAAAAAGCTAAAGCATATTTTAAAAAAATATCTGATGAGGGAAAAACTTTAAAGATCATAACTGTTGGATCTAAGGGATATGATCAATTAAAAAGAGTTTACAAAGATGATATTGTAGAGAGAATATCTTTTAAAGATTCAAAAACTATCAATTATCTGGATGCTGAAAAAGTAGGAAAAATGATAATTGAAAACTTTGAAAAAAAAGAATTTGATGTGTGTACAATTTTTTATAACAAATTTAAAAATGTAATCACTCAAATACCTCAAGAACAACAAATAATTCCTTTAAAGACATCTGAAGCAGAAGAAAATTCTTCTGAGGATAATTATGAATTTGAACCAGATGAAGATGAAATTTTAAGCAATTTATTGCCTAAAAATATATCTACTCAGATTTTTAAAGCGATGTTAGAAAATTCAGCTAGCGAACAGGGTTCAAGAATGAGTGCAATGGATAGTGCAACTCGAAACGCAGGTGAAATGGTTGACAAGCTTACTATTGAGTATAATAGAAGTCGTCAAGCAGCTATTACAAAAGAACTAATTGAAATCATATCAGGAGCGGAAAGTTTATAATTATGAGCAAAGGAAAAATCACACAGATCATTGGAGCAGTAGTAGACGTAAAATTTGATGGAGAATTACCAGAAATTTTATCAGCATTAGAATGTAAAAATGGAGACAACAGATTAGTTTTAGAAGTTGCTCAGCACCTTGGCGAGTCAAGTGTTAGAACAATTGCAATGGATGCCACTGAAGGATTAAAAAGAGGAGATGAAGTAACGGCAACAGGTGCTCCCATTCAAGTTCCAGTTGGTCCAGAAACTTTAGGAAGAATTATAAATGTAATAGGTGAACCTATTGATGAAAAAGGTGAAGTTAAAACAAAAGAGAAATGGCCAATTCATAGAGCTGCACCTGAATTTAGCGATCAATCAACAGAAACAGAAATTCTAGTTACAGGAATTAAGGTAGTTGATCTATTAGCACCATATGCCAAAGGAGGAAAAATTGGTTTATTTGGAGGTGCGGGTGTTGGTAAGACAGTACTTATTATGGAATTAATTAATAATGTAGCAAAAGCCCATGGTGGATTTTCCGTGTTTGCTGGTGTTGGTGAAAGAACTAGAGAGGGAAATGATCTTTATCACGAAATGATAGATTCAGGCGTTATTAAGCCAGAAGGCCCAGGATCAAAAGCTGCACTAGTGTATGGTCAAATGAATGAACCCCCAGGGGCTAGAGCAAGAGTTGCCTTAACAGGTCTAACTGTAGCTGAGTATTTTAGAGACCAAGAAGGACAAGATGTATTATTCTTCGTTGATAACATCTTTAGATTTACTCAAGCAGGTTCAGAGGTTTCTGCCTTATTAGGAAGAATTCCTTCAGCTGTTGGATATCAGCCTACACTTGCAACAGACATGGGTAATCTTCAAGAAAGAATTACAACAACTAACAAAGGTTCTATTACATCTGTACAAGCGATTTATGTGCCAGCAGATGACTTAACTGACCCGGCGCCTGCTACATCTTTTGCTCACTTAGATGCAACAACTGTATTGTCTAGACAAATAGCTGAAATTGGAATTTATCCAGCAGTAGATCCTCTAGATTCTACTTCTAGAATTTTAGATCCTAGAATAGTTGGAGATGAGCATTATAGAGTTGCCAGAGAAGTGCAAAAAATTCTACAAACTTACAAATCACTACAAGATATTATTGCGATTTTAGGAATGGACGAATTATCTGAAGAAGATAAATTAACCGTAGCTAGAGCTAGAAGAATTCAAAGATTTTTATCACAACCTTTCTTTGTTGCCGAAGTCTTTACTGGTTCTCCAGGAAAATTAGTAGATTTAGAATCTACAATTAAAGGTTTTGCTGCAATATGTAATGGTGAGTATGATCATTTACCAGAAGCTGCATTTTATATGGTGGGTACAATTGAAGAAGCTATAGAAAAAGCAGAAAAAATGGCGAAAGATGCTGCCGCATAATGAGTGAAGAGTTCAAAATAGAAATCGTAAACCCAGAAAAATCTTTTCTTTCAAAAGAAGATGTAACAGAAGTTGTTGTGCCTGCTTTTGAGGGAGAAATGGGGATTTTAAAGGACCATATCTCAATTATTTCATTTTTAAAACCAGGTATTATTAAAATCTTTTCTAAATCAGGAGAAGACAATTATTACGTTGAGGATGGAATTGTTGAATTTAAGAATAATAATTTATCAGTTCTAACAAGTTCTATTTTTAATATTAAAGATATTGATAAAGATAAGATTAGCGAACTACTTGCTCAAGCAGAAGAAAATTCAAAAAATAGCGACATTACAGATCAAAATAAATACTTAGTTGATCAAAAAATTGATGTGCTAAAAGCTCTTAATTAAGAATTTCTTTTACTTTTTCTTTAACATCTTTGTAAACATGTAGCTTAAAGTTTACAACTAGGTCAGTTATATTTTCAAGATCAATCCATTTCCATTCACAAAATTCAGGATTTTTAGTTTTAATATTAATCTCATTATCTTGTCCTAAAAATCTCATTATAAACCACTTTTGTTCCTGACCTCTATATTTACCTTTCCAAATTATACCTAATAAGTTCTTTGGCAATTCATAAGAAATTAATCCATCACACTCTTTAATTAGTTCAACATTTTTTATACTAGTTTCCTCTTCTAGTTCTCTGTAAGCAGCAGTTAAATAGTTCTCACCCTTATCAACAC
The DNA here is from genome assembly GCF_047722505.1 of Candidatus Pelagibacter sp. Uisw_130. GTDB lineage: Bacteria > Pseudomonadota > Alphaproteobacteria > Pelagibacterales > Pelagibacteraceae > Pelagibacter. The sequence continues at coordinate 1,227,212 of NZ_CP159814.1, read as the reverse complement.
CACCTTGGGGCATCTGCCAAAAATTTTTTTGATTATCAATTCTTTTTGCAACAAAAACTTTATTATCTTTGTTTAGAACAACAATTCCAACTCCATTTCTAAGAGGTAAATTTACTTTATTGTCCGACATTTATCCGTTGAGTAATTTTATTGCAAAATTTAATTGATTATCAGTTTCAGAATTAAATTTAAAATCATCTGAACCTTCTGCAACTTCTATATCAGGGGTTACACCTACTTCAGAAATAGATTTTCCTGAAGGGAGATAGTATTTTGCAATTGTTAATCTAATAGCACCTCTATTTTTTAAAGGGATTATTGATTGTACTGAACCTTTTCCATAACTATTTTCTCCAAGTATAATAGCTCTTTTATGATCTTTTAATGCACCAGCTACTATCTCTGATGCTGATGCTGATCCATAGTTAATAAGTATAATTAGTGTTTTTCCATTTGTTAGATCACCTTTTTTAGCGAACCATTTTCGATTTTCCGAGGTTTGTCGACTTCTGGTTGATACAATTTCACCATTTTCTAAAAAAAAGTCTGAAATTTTAATTGCTTGAGAAAGTAAACCACCAGGGTTATTTCTCAAATCCAAGATATATCCTTTTAGATCTTTATTTTTATTTAATTTATTAATCTTTTCTTTAATTTGTTCACTACTATTTTCGTTAAAGGAGGTTAGTCTTATATAGCCAATATTATTATCTATAAGTTCAGATTTTACAGATTGAACCTGAATAACCTCTCTCGTTATATTAAAAATTAATGCTTTTTTTACACCTCTTCTTCTAACTGTTATTTCAATACTCGATCCAATAGGCCCCCTCATTAAGTCTACTGCTTCCATTAATGATTTACCTTGAACCTGAGTGTTATTAATTTTAACAATATAATCACCAGCTTTTAATCCTGCTTTTGATGCTGGAGTATTATCTATTGGTGATATTACTTTCACAACACCTGCTTCCATACCAACTTCAATACCAAGTCCACCAAATTCTCCACTAGTTTCAGTTTGCATACCCTCAAAACTTTCAGGTGTCATATATGCAGAATAAGGATCGAGTGATTGCAATAAACCATTTATGGCAGAATCCATACTTTTTGATTGATCTACTTCATCAACATATTCTTTGCTAATTTTTTCAAGCACCTCACCAAACAAATCAATTTTTTTATATATGTCGGTGTTTTCAGAAGAACTTTTTTGAAAAGTAAATAATAGTATTATAAAAAAAAGAAAAAACTTTTTATTCAAAATCATATCATCACTTTTTCTTTAGGAATAATTTCTGACCATATTTTTTCTAATTCATAAAATTTTCTTTTATCTGGATGAAATATGTGAACAATCAAGTCTATACCATCAACTAATTTCCAATCCATACTTTCTTTTCCTTCAATCTTAGAATTTCTTACTCCATTGGTCTTTAATTTTTCTAACACCATTTCAGATAAAGATTGAATATGTCTAGAAGAAGTTCCACTTGCTATAATCATATAGTCAGCCATTGAGCTTTTATTCTTAAGATCTATTGAGATAACATCGAGGGCTTTATTAGAATCTAGAGTTTTTAGAATTAAATTTTTAAGGTCTACGTTTTTTTCCATTAATAGGTTTAACCTTATCAAATTTTTCTTAATTGAGAAGATGAAATATCGACCTTTTTAAAACTAATAAAAGATAGTTTTTTTTTATTTACACCATTAAAGGTAACAGACTTTAGTGATTTAGCTTTATATCCCTGTCGATCAAATACAAGAAGGTTACATTTTTTTATAATAGATTTCCATTTATGCCATTTATGAAAATTGATTAGATTATCAGCACCCATAATGAAATAAATCTCAAATTTTTTATCCTTATCTAGATAATTGATAAGGTCGATTGTTTTATTGGAAAGAACTTTTTCTTCATAAAACTTAACTTTAATAAAATCATTTTTACCAATGAATTTTTTTGCAAATTTTATTCTATTTTTTAGATTTGTTTTGCTTGTATTTTTAAATGGGTTTTTTTTGGTAATTGCCCATATAATATTTTTTAATTCTAATATTTTTTTAGCCTGTTTAGAGATTTCTAAATGGCCTTTGTGGGCAGGATCAAAAGTTCCCCCCAAGATTCCAATTTTTGTCTTTTTTTTTTTAAAGTTATTTTCTAGTTTTACCATTACTAATAATTTCGTATTTGTATGAAACGAGCTGTCCTAATCCAACAGGTCCTCTTGGAGGCAAAGTATTTGTCGAAATGCCAACCTCACCACCAAAACCGAATTCACCGCCATCAGCAAATTGAGTAGATGTATTATGCATTGCTATAGAACTTTTAACATTTTTTAAAAATTTTTTTGCAGTTTTTTTATTTTTAGTAACAATAGAGTCGGTGTGCATAGTTCCATATTTGTTAATATGATTAATGGCATCGTCACAATCTTTGACTGTTTTTACAGAAACTGCTGCTGATAAATATTCAGTAGACCAATCTTTTTCTTTTGCTGGATAAATTTTTCCCTTGTAATATTTTTTCAAAAAACGGTCTCCATAGATCTTGCAATTATTTTCTTCTAACTTTTTTAAAATTGGGTTACAGAATTTCTTAACAATTTTTTCATGTATTAAAATTGTTTCCGTAGCCCCACAAATACTAGTATTTCTTAGCTTAGCATTATAGATAATTTCTGTAGCCATCTTTAGATTGGCATCCTTATCAATAAAAGTATGACAAAGACCTTCCAGGTGACCGATAATAGGGACACTTGAAAATTGCTGAACTCTTTTTACTAAATTTTTTCCACCACGAGGTATTATTACATCAATATAATCTTTCATTTTTGAAAGCATAAAATCGACCATTTTTCTGTTTTTAGAATCTATAAATTGAATAAAGTTTTCATTCACTTTATTTTCTCTAAGAGATGTCCTAAATAGTTTTGCTAAAATTTTATTAGTATTTATAGCCTCAGAGCCACCCTTTAAAATTACAGCATTTCCAGATTTGAAGCATAAGCTTGCAACATCAGATGTAACGTTGGGTCTACTTTCATAGATAACACCTATAACACCAATAGGTATAGACACTCTGCTAATTGTTAAACCATTTGGTCTGCGCCATTTTTCCAAAGTAGTATCAACAGGATCTTTTAAGTTAGCAATTTTATCTATAGAATTTTTTATGCCTATTAATTTTTTTTCATCGATAATTAATCTTTCTATTAGATTGCTTTTGAAGCCTTTGCCAAGAGCAAATAGAATGTCTTTTTGGTTAGCTTTAAGTATAGACTGTTTTTCTTGACCCAATAAGAAGGCATATTTTTTTAAAATTTTATTTTTAGTTTTTGAATTAATTTTATCAAGTGATGCTTTTCTTGCATTTTGACCTATTAATTTCATATATTTACTCATTTTATACCTCTACTATATCATCTTTATGAATTACTTCTGATTTAGAAATATATCCTAGTAATTTTTCTATCTCTTTTGAGTGGTGACCCATAATTTTTTCTATTTCATTCGATGAAAAAGAACTAAGTCCTCTTGCGCATTCGTAATTATTTCTATCTAAAACTTTGATGTGGTCACCTTTACTAAAACGGCCAGACACTTTTTTTATTCCTGCTGCTAATAAGCTTTTACCATTTGAAAGTGCCTGTTTTGCACCGTCATCAATAATAAGTGCACCCTTAGGTGAAATAGAGCTAATAATCCATTTTTTTCTAGCAGCCAATTTTGAAACTTTAGGTAAAAACCATGTGCAATTATTCTCTTCAGTTATTTTTTTAATGGGTCTGCTTAATAATCCATTTGCTATTACCATTTGACATCCTGATAATTGACAGATTTTTGCAGCATCTATTTTAGTCTTCATACCACCTGTGCCATGCTCACTAATACTTTTGGTGGCTATTTTTTCTATATCTTCATCTATATTTTTAATTTCTTTTATTAATTTTGCATTTTTATATATTTTTGGATTGTGCGTATAAAGACCGTCTACATCAGAAAGCAATATAAGTGAGTCTGCACCTGATATTTGCGCAACACGAGATGCTAATCTGTCATTGTCACCATACTTAATCTCTGAAGTAGCAATAGTATCATTTTCATTAACTATTGGCACAAAGCCTAGTTTAAATAAGTTATCAAAAGTTCTTTTTGCATTGAGGGCTCTTCTTCTTTGTTCTGTGTCCTCCAAAGTGAGAAGAATTTGAGAAATATTAATTTTCAATTTAACAAATATTTCTGAGAATAAATTCATTAGTTCAATTTGCCCAATAGATGCAACAGCCTGACTTTTATCAATCTTAAGGTTCTTTTTGCTAATATTTAGTTTTTTGCAACCCATTGCTATTGCCCCTGAGCTTACAATAATAATTTTTTTATTCTGCTTTATTAGTTCCTGAATATCTTTAGCAAATTCAGTAAGCCATTTTTTTCTTACTTTTTTTTTATCATCTATTAATAAAGATGAGCCAATCTTAATTACAATTATTTTAGAATCCTTAAGATACATAGGAGAGTAATTTAGCTTTAATTTTAGATATTGAGCCTTTTTCCAATGTTGAGAGTGTAACCACCTCAGAATCTTTATTTTTAGAAAAATTCTTTAAAATTTCTTTCACCTCTTCTTCCTCTAATAAATCTGTCTTATTTAATACAATTATTTCTTTTTTTTCTAGTAAATCTTTACTGTAACTCCCTAGCTCATTTCGAACTTGTTTATATGTATTTTCAAGGTCTTCATCGGTAATATCTACTAAATGCATTAAAGTTTTACATCTTTCTATGTGTTTTAAAAATTGAATACCAAGACCCACACCTTCATGTGCACCTTCAACTAATCCAGGGATATCAGCTAGAGTTATTTCCTTATCATCATAACTTGCAACACCAAGATTTGGATTTAGTGTTGTAAATTTATAGTTTGCAATTTTAGGCATCGCATTTGTAATGGCAGCTAGTAAGCTTGATTTACCTGCGTTAGGTAATCCAACAATACCAACATCGGCAATAGTTTTTAATTGAAGCCAAATTACATATTCTTCACCAATTGCACCTTTAGTAAATTTTTTTGGAGCTCTATTAGTGGAACTTTTAAATCTAGTGTTTCCAAGACCACCTTTACCACCTTTAGCTACAATAAATTCTTCACCTTCTTTTTTAAAATCATAAATTAAAGTTTTATTATCTTCTTCAAAAACTTGTGTACCTATTGGAACCTTTAAAAATAAATCTTCTCCACCATGACCTGTACGATTTTGTCCAGAACCATTTACTCCTCTTCCTGCTTTATGGTGTTGTTGAAATCTATAATCGATAAGGGTATTTAAATTTCTTTCTGATCTCAGGAATATGGTTCCACCTTTACCTCCGTCACCACCGTCAGGTCCACCGTATTCAATAAATTTCTCTCTACGAAAACTAGGAGAACCATGCCCACCATTGCCGGCCTTTACATAAATTTTTACTTGATCTAGAAACTTCATATTACAACTGTTAGTTTTTAGTTGTACTACTAATTTGGTTTTACGGAAACGAATGTTCTATCTAATCTACCTTTTTTAAATACTACTTTTCCTTCAACAACAGAAAAAATTGAATGATCTTTTCCCATGCCCACATTTTCACCAGGAAAAATTTTAGTTCCTCTTTGTCTAACAATTATGTTTCCAGGAATCACTACTTCACCACCATACTTCTTAACGCCAAGTCTACGACCAGCACTATCTCGTCCGTTTCTCGATGATCCACCTGCTTTTTTTGTAGCCATAATTTACCTAATTTATTTATTAACTGCTTCAGCTTCTACTTTAGCTTCAACCTTTTCAATTTTTTTAATCGGTTTAACCATTTTTTCTGCTTCAGATAAAATTTTACCATCTTTAGAAAATATTTTACTAATTCTTATTAATGAATATTGCTGTCTATGACCATTCTTTCTTCTAGAATTTTGTCTTCGTCTTTTTTTGAAAATTAATATTGTTCTATTTTTTCCATTTTCAACAAGATCTGCTTCAACTTTTGCACCCTCAACTGTTGGTGATCCAACTTCAATACTTTTGTCATCTCCGTAAGCTAAAATTTCTTTAAACTCTATCTTAGTTTCAAGTTTAGAATCTTCTAATCTTTCAATTTTAAGTATTTCTCCAGCCTTTACTTTGTACTGTTTTCCACCTGTTTGTATGATTGCGTATGACATTGTTTAATCTATTTTTTATAATCAGCAATATAGTCGGGGACTTATTATAGTCAAGTCCGAATAAGTTAGAAATTGTCCTTTAAATCCCTCAATTTTGAAAAGGTTTCTTCTGCATCACATCTAAGAAAAATATTACACTCTAATTCCTCTTTAATAGTGGACGGAATAGTAGGTAGGTTATTTTTTAATTTTTCGTCTATATCTTTAATCTTAATTTTTAGGTTTTCATTGTCTTGCTCATGAGTAATACAAAATTTAGAGTTTTGTTTAGTATATTCATGTCCACAATAGATCCTTGTTTTTTCTGGCAGTGCTTTTATTTTCATTAATGAATTATACATCTGTGAGTATGTTCCTTCAAAAATCTTACCACAACCAAGCGAAAAGAGGGTGTCTCCTGTAAAAACAGATTCTTCATTATAAAAATAAAAACATATATGACCAAGGGTATGACCAGGTATGTGAAATATTTTAGCCTGGAAATTTTCTTCGTGCCAAATGTCTTGATCACTGACCAGTATATCTATTTCTGGGATTCTATCCTTGTCTCCTTTATATCCAATAATACTAGCTCCATATTTTTCTTTTAATTCTATATTACCCCCCACATGATCATAATGATGATGTGTATTTAATATATATTTTAAATGTATATTTTTATCTTCCAAATATTTGATGATAGGCTTTGCTTCACTAGGATCAATCACACATGCTATATTTTTAGTTTTATCAATAATTAGATAAGAATAATTATCTTGTAAGCAGGGTATTATCTGAATTTCCATTTAATTCTTAATTAAAAAAATACCTAGTTCTGCTGATAAATTTTTAATATTTAGATTAAGTTTATTAATAGAAGATATTTTTTCATTATGTAGAGCTAATGAATTATCTAATTTAATTCTTCTATTTTCACAAAAATTATAAAAATCTTTTATGGTACACATATGAAGGTTAGGGGTATTATACCACTCATCAGGCAGATTTTTTGTAATTGGCATTGTTCCTTTAATTAATAGGTGAAGCCTAACTTTCCAAAAACCAAAATTAGGTATTGTAACAATAGCTTTTTTACCAACCCTCAAAAGCTCTTTGATAACTATTTCAGGATTTAAAAATGCTTGCAGTGTTTGACTTAAAATAACAAAATCAAAGGAGCTGTCAGGAAATTGTAATAGATCTTTTTCTGCATCACCCTCAATAACAGTTAGTCCTTTTGATAGACATTTTTGAACATTATCTTTGGAGATTTCTATTCCCCTTATGTCTATTTCTTTATTATACTTAAGATATTCCATTAATATACCATCTCCACATCCCACATCTAAAACTCTAGTATTTTTTTCAATTAGATCAGAGATTATTTTAAATTCTTGTTTCATGTTTAGTTTTTAGAATAAGCTGTTTTAATATAATCACCTAGAGTATTTAAAAATTTAGGAACTTTTAAAAGGAATGAATCGTGCCCTTTGTCAGACTCAATTTCGACAAATCCTACTTCAGCACCTATGGCATTTAAGGCTATAACAATTTCTTTATTCTCAGAAGTTGGATAAAGCCAATCAGAAGTAAAAGATATAATAAGAAACTTAGTTTTAGTTTTTTCGAATGCTTTAGATAAATTACCGTGATGTTCTTTTATTAGATCAAAATAGTCCATCGCTCTTGTTATATATAGGTAGCTATTGGCATCAAATCTATCAACAAATACAGATCCTTGATACCTTAAATAACTTTCTATTTGAAAGTCTGCATCAAAACCAAATTTTAGGTCATCTCTTTCTTGCAACTTTCTTCCAAATTTTTCCTGTAGACCATTTTTAGATAAATAAGTTATATGCGCAGCCATTCTGGCAACAGACAATCCTTTATTAGGATTTTTATTTTGATTGGAATAGTCACCATTTTCCCAATTAGCATCAGCCATAATCGATTGTCTGCCAAGTTCATTAAAAGCAATATTCTGCGCTGAATGACTAGCTGTGCAGGCTATTGGAATAGCAACTTTTGCTTTATCAGGAAAGTTATTAACGAACTGAAGTGTCTGCATTCCACCCATTGATCCACCCATAACAGCAAATAATTTATCAATATTAAAAAAACTTAAGAGATTAAATTGTGCATTAACCATATCATTAATAGTGATGACAGGAAAAGTGGTACCATATTTTTTATTAGTATCAGGGTTAATTTCACTAGGACCATACGAACCCATACATCCACCAATAACATTGGCACAAATTACAAAATATTTATCAGTATCAATGGCTTTACTAGGTCCAACAGCATATGACCACCAACCCTCTTTTTTAGTAATTGGATTTATGCCAGAAACAAATTGATCACCAGTTAAAGCATGAAAAATAAGAATAGCATTATCTTTCTTCTCATTTAGAGAACCATAAGTCTCATAAGCCAGAGAATAATTATTGATAGTTTTACCACAATCTAATTTTAATGGTTTATCAATTATAATATTTTTTATGTTCACATTTTTATTCATAAATATTAGCCAAATTTGAATTGTGAGACAAAAAAACTTATTTAGCGGTTTTTTTAAGCGCTCGCAATTCAGTTAAATCAGCGCATATTTTTTGTACTAGATAGTATTTCTTATGTCAATTTTTTTAAAAAATGACTTATTCTATATGAAAGGATAATATTTTATTTATAAGGTAAATTAAATTAATAAAATGACAGTTCCAAAATTTAAAGAATTCAAAATAGAAGCTTATAAACCAGGTAAGTCAAATATAGCAAAAATACGAAATGTTATAAAATTATCAGCAAATGAGTCAGCTCTTGGTGTTAGCCCAAGAGTAAAGAAAATTTTACAGAATAAAAAATTGTTAATATCGAAATATCCAGACGGTAAGGCAAAAAACTTAAGAAAAGAAATTTCAAAGAAATATAAGTGTGATTTTGAGAAGATAATTTGTGGTGCAGGGTCAGATGAAATTATTCAAATGATTTGCCAGTTGTACCTAAAACCATCTGATGAAGTGATTGTTCCTCAATATAGCTTTTTAATGTACAGGATATATGCTCAAATAGTGGGGGCAAAAGTTGTTTTTTCTAAGGAAGAAAATTTTAAAGTTTCAATAAATGAAATTATTAAAAAAGTAACAAAAAAAACTAAACTGGTATTTATTGCTAACCCTAACAACCCAACAGGAACATACTTAAGTAGAGCAGAGCTAATAAACTTAAGAATGAAATTGAATAAAAATATTTTACTAGTTTTAGACGATGCGTATTTTGAATATATGAAAAATAAAGATTATAAATCTGGTTTAGATTTATTTAAAAATAGGGATAATGTTGTTGTGATAAGAACTTTTTCAAAAATACATGGACTGGCCTCGTTAAGAGTTGGATGGGGTCATGGCCCCAAGAAAATTATCTCTGCAATGAATTTAATTAGACCCCCATTTAATGTCAATCAAGTTGCACAGATGGCAGCAATAGAAGCTTTAAAAGATAGAAACTTTATTAATCAATCTGTGAAACATAATATCACAGAAGCAAATAAAGTTAGAAATGTTTTAGAAAAACTAAAAATTTTTTCAAATGAAGTAACAGCTAATTTTTTACTATTAAATTTTGATAAATGTAAATTTTCAGCTAATTATGTTTTTAAAAAACTGCAGTCTAAAGGAATTATATTAAGATCTACAGAAGATGGATATAATATTAAAAAAAAATTAAGATTAACAATTGGATCTAAAAAAGAGAATATGAGATTCATAACAACGATCAAGGCTATCCTCAATTAATTATGAAAAATATTTTAATTATAGGATGTGGTTTAATTGGTTCTTCATTGTTAAGATCAATATCTGAAAAAAAAATAGCTAAAAAAATATTTGTCTACGAAAAATCAAAATTAAATGTTTTAAAAATCAAAAAATTAAAATTACCATGTGAAATTATAGATGATTTAAAGAAAATTATCCCAAACTTAGATTTGATAATATTTTGCACCCCACTAGGAGAATATGAAAAAATAATTTTAAAGATAAACAGATATTTGTTACCTAAAACTATTATTACAGATGTTGGATCATCTAAAGAAAAGTCTATGGACTTAATTAAAAGAAAATTGAAAAAAGGAATTTTTTGGACATCCAGTCACCCTATTGCAGGGTCAGAAGTTAGTGGCCCAGAAAATGGAGTAAAAAATTTATTCCTTAATAAATGGTGTATATTAATAAAAGAAAAAAATACCAACAGAAGACACCTTCTGATACTTACTAAATTCTGGAAAAAAATTGGCTCAAAAGTTGCAATTATGGACTCAAAAAAACATGATACGGTTTTTTCTATGACAAGTCATTTACCTCATTTAATTGCATATAATTTGGTTAAAACAGCAACAGATTTTGAAAAACAACAAAAGTATGCATTAATCAAATTTAGCGCAGGTGGTTTAAGAGATTTTTCAAGAATTGCTGCATCTAATGAAATTATGTGGAGAGATATTTTTTTTAATAACCAAAAAAATATTTCAAAAGCTATTGATTTGTTTATTAAAAATTTACGTTCATTTAAAAGAGATATTCAATCTAAAAATAATAAATCTATTATTAAAAAATTAGTTAATACTAAAAAGGTTAGAAAGAAAATAATTAAGTTGAAACAAGATGTTAACAAGCCAGACTTTGGAAGAAGTTAATATTTTATAGAGGATATTTTTTTTACTATTAACTTTGCTGTTCTTTCAATTCTATTTATCGTCTCTGTAATATTCATAATTAAAACTTTCTTTTCTGGACCATATGCATGAATTAATTTTTGAGAGTTAATACAAAGAGCAACATGACCTTTCCAGAATATAATGTCACCTTTTTTAAATATTCTACTGCTATTTTTTTTTGCTGAATATTTTATTTGATCTTTTGTGTCTCTTGGATAAAATTTATTATTATAGTAAAAAAATAATTGTAAAATAGCAGAGCAGTCTATGCCTCTATAAGTTTTACCACCCCAAACATATTTAGTTTTTAAAAACAATTTTAATATTTTTAAATAATTTTTTTCTATATGGTTAATTTTTTTTATATCATTTCTTTTAATCCATTTATTTTTTTCAAATTCTATAAAATTTTTATTTTCTTGAATTATGGAAATTCTTGATGCAAACGGCAAAAAATATTTTGTTTTATTTTTTTGTTTATTATAAATATTTGCTTTCAGAACAAATATTTTATGAGTAGGCTTATGATCCTTATCGTGATCTTTGTTTTTTATGTATCCAGTATAATTATCAAATGAAACTTTTATTTTGATCCAATTTTTATTCTTAGATATAATTTTAAATTTTTCCCCATACAAAATTTGAGAGGTAACTTCAGAAACTACATTAGGTTTCTTATAGATATTTGATAAAGAATTTTTGTAAAAGTAATTATTTTTCACGAAGTTTTAATTTATCTTTTATAAACCACAAACAAATCAAAGAAGGTATTACCATAATGGCTGTAATGATAAAAAATATTCCCCAATCTCCATTAAGCCAATCTACCAATGCTCCAGATGATGATGCAAGTGTAGTTCTGCCAGCAGTACCTATCGATGCAAGTAATGCGTATTGAGTTGCAGTATATGTTCGGTCTACTAATAATGAGATAAATGCTACAAATGCAACTGTTGCAAATGCTGCTGCTATATCATCAAATATGACTGCTACTGCGAATAATAATTCAGATTTATTACTCCACGCCAATACTGTGAATAATAAGTTAGTCGCTGCCATTAATATTCCTGCAACAAACATTGCTTTTAAAACGCCAGATCTAATTACAAAAAGTCCACCCAGCAGTGTAAATACAACTGTAGTTATCCATCCTAAGGTTTTTGAATAAATTGCAATGTCACCTTTAGAGAAACCTATTTCTTTATAAAAAACTATCGACATACGTCCAAGAAAGGCTTCACCAATCTTGAATAAAAAAATGAAGCTTAAAATTCCAACAGCAATTGAAAAACCATTTTTCTTAAAAAAGCTTATTATAGGACCACCTAATGTACTGCTAATCCAAGCTATAAAATTAGTTATAATATTTTTTGATCCAAATTTGCTTTCTATAAGTTTATCTGTTTCTATCTGTTTTTTTTGTCTATTAGTAGAGAGAGGTTCATGAACAAACATTAAACCTATGTTCATCAAAATTACCACAACTCCTAAAATTAAAAATGTAATTTGCCAGTAATTAGTAACACCAATATTTTCTAAATATTCTGCTGTAAATAAAGCTATTACACCACCTAATTTATATCCACTCCACCATCCAACAACAACCATCGCAGCACCAGCTGCCATTGATTTGCTTTCATGCTCACCTATTTGTTCAATTCTTAAAGCATCAACAGTAATGTCTTGAGTGGCTGATGCTATAGCAATAACTAAACCAACTGTAATCAGTAGTGCAAGGTTTTCAGTGGGATTAATAAAACTCCAAGTAACAAGACAAGTTAAAATTGCAATTTGCATTAAAACTATCCATCCTCTTCTATGACCAAGTTTTTTTGTTAGGTACGGTACTTGAAATCTATCAATAAGAGGGGCCCATAAATAATTAAAAGCATAAACAGCAAATATCAGTCCAGCCCAACCAATTGTTGACCTACTTAAACCTTCTTCTTTAAGCCATAGACTTAAACTGCTGCCAATTAAAACCCAAGGAAAACCAGAGATTGCACCTAATAATAATATTCTAAGCATTCTCTTGTCAAAGTAGACAGCAAAAGTTTCTGATAAAGATTGTTTTTTAATTTCAATCATAGTTAATTTCTCCAAAATGATGGAAGAAACAATACAAGTATAGCAAACAATTCTAATCTACCTAATATCATTCCAAGACTTAAAATCCATTTAGATATTTCAGGTATATTTGAAAAATCGCCATTAGGGCCGATTGTAGAACCTAACCCTGGGCCAACATTGGAAATTGATGTGGCAGCACCTGAGATTGAGGTTACAAAATCTAAACCACTTAAAGATAAAAATGCAGTTATCAAAAAAAATATAACCAAGTAAAGAAAAATAAAAGAGATAATTGAAGCCATAAATTTATCATCTACTTTATTTTTATCATATTTAATTATAAATATACCTCTTGGATAAATAATTTTTTTCAATTGATTAACAATAAATAGATATAAAATTTGAATTCTAAAAATTTTAATTCCACAAGTTGTTGAGCCAGCACAACCACCAATAAACATTAGAGTTAAAAAGAAAATTAGTGGAAAATTTCCCCATCCATCAAATTCTCCAGTGACATATCCTGTGCCAGTTAAGATAGAAATAACGTTAAAAACAATTACTCTTATATTAATTTGAGAAAAATCTTTATTTTGAAAAAGTGAATAAATAAAAAGTAGAATAATTGAAAAAATAATTATCTTAATAAATGATTTAATTTGGACATCGGAAGTAAATATTTTTTTATTACCATTTAAAAATTTTATATAAGCTATGAAAGGTAGGCTACCCAGTATAATAAAAACCATTGATGATATTTCAATGGGTAAACTATTAAAATATCCTATAGATTCATTATAATTTGAAAATCCACCTGTTGCTATTGTAGTCATGGAGTGAGTTAGGCTATCGAAAATATTCATACCAAAAATTTTATAGGTAACAGCACAAAGTGTTGTTAACACCAAATATACGTAAATTAATCTAAGAGATATTTCCTTAGATTTTGGTAATAACTTTTCTGAGGAATCGTTACTTGAAATCTTAAATAACTGCATTCCCCCGACGTTCATTATTGGCATTAGAGTTATTGCCATTACAATAATACCAATTCCTCCTAACCATTGAAGCATAGCTCGCCATAAAAGTATTGATTTAGGCGCCCCCTCTAAGTTGGAAATAATTGTAGACCCTGTCGTAGTAATACCAGACATACTTTCAAAAAAAGAATCAGTAATGGACAGTTCAAGAGTAGAAAAAATAAAAGGTAAAGAGCCAAATATCGCAATACTCAACCAAGAAAGAGCGGTCAATAAGAATGCTTGTTGTAAGTTTAACTTTTTGTCATGGTTTAAATTTGTCAAAAAAAATAAAACACCAAATATTATTGAAACTATAGAAGCCCCAATAAAGGAAGAATCTAGTTCAGAATAAATAAATTGGGCTAAAATTGGAATCATCATAGAAATCCCAAGAATAATTTGTAAAATACCCAAGGTAAAAAAAACTGTTTTATAATTAGACATTTTGATAGAACATTATTTTATGGTAAATAAATTTCAACTCTATAAGAGTTAATAATAACACCTAATATAAGATATTTCTTATTAAACAAAGTGATTGAAAAAGAAAACTTAGATAAAACTAACGCATGGCCATTTGTTGAGGCTAAAAAAATGTTACGTGAAAGAAAATCCTTTATTGAGAAAAAAGGTAAAATTATTTTACAAACTGGTTATGGACCAAGTGGATTACCCCATATAGGTACCTTTGGTGAGGTAGCAAGAACATCAATGATGGTTAATGCCCTAAAACAACTTACAAATATACCAACAGAAATCATAACTTTTTCAGATGACATGGATGGTTTCAGAAAAGTTCCTGAAAATGTGCCCAATCAAGAGCTATTAAATAAAAACCTTCATAAACCTTTAACTCAAGTACCAGATCCATTCAAAAAATTTTCAAGCTTTGGTGAGCATAATAATGAAATGTTAAAAGATTTTTTAGATAAATTTAAATTTGAGTATAGTTTTAAAAGTTCTTCAGTTCTCTATAAAAGTGGTTTTTTTAATCCAACACTACAATTAATTTTAGAAAACTATCAAGGTATCATGGATATAATTCTTCCAACACTTGGTAAGGAAAGACAAAGAACCTACAGTCCCTTTTTACCTATATGCCCAGATACCGGTAAGGTTTTAGAAATTCCGGTTTTAGAAATCTTAAAAGAAAAATCTAAAATTATCTTTGATAATAATGGAAAAAAACTTGAAACAAGTATTTTAGACGGACATTGTAAATTGCAGTGGAAAGTGGATTGGGCCATGAGGTGGTATGCCCTCGATATAGATTTTGAAATGTATGGAAAAGATTTAATAGAAAGTGCAATATTATCTTCAAGAATAGTTAAATTGATTGGCAAAACAAACCCATCTGGCTTTGCTTATGAACTATTTTTAGATGAAAAAGGTGAGAAAATTTCAAAGTCAAAAGGTAATGGGATCACTATTGATCAGTGGTTAGAATATGCGTCTCCTGAAAGTCTTTCATTGTACATGTATCAAAATCCTAAAAGAGCAAAAAAACTATACAAAGAAATAGTTCCAAAAACAGTTGATGAATATTTAGATTTTGTGGAAAAGGCTAAAAATCAAAATGAATTACAGTTATTAATGAATCCAGTTTGGCATGTACATAATGGATTAATTCCTAAAGAAGATACTATTATGAGTTTTTCAATGCTTTTAAATTTAGTGGAGGCAAGTAATGCAGATTCCAAGGAATTACTTTGGAAGTTTGTAAAAAAATATAAAAAAGATATCTCAGAAAAAGATCATATAATTTTTGATAATTTAATTGGATACGCTATTAAATACTTTAACGATGTAATCAAACTTCAGAAAAAATATAAGAAACCAGATTCAAACGAAAAAATTGCATTAGAGGCTCTAGTAAAGAATCTTGATGATTGTAATGATGCAATGTTACCTGAGGATATTCAAACATTAATTTACTCAACTGGAAAAGAAAATGGATATTCAGAAAATCTACGTGATTGGTTTAAATTGATTTATGAAGTCGTATTTGGAGATGAAAATGGTCCAAGAATGGGCTTTTTTATAAGCTTCTTTGGAGTTAACGAAACTAAAAAATTAATAACAGAAAAAATAAAATAATGTTTTCAAAATTTAGATCACTAATTTTTAAAATTGATCCTGAAACTGCTCATAATTTAGCAATTAAGTCTTTAAGATTAAATTTGACACCAAATTTAAGGGATGAAAATAAAGATGATCCAATGTTCAAGACTAAACTATTTGGCAAAGAAATAGATAACCCAATTGGAATGGCCGCTGGATTTGATAAAAATGCTGAAGTTTATAATTCTTTATTTAAACTTGGATTTGGGTTTGTTGAGGTGGGGACCGTTACACCACTTAAACAGTATGGAAATCCAAAACCAAGAGTATTTAGATTGGTGGAAGACGAAGCACTTATAAATAGATTGGGATTTAATAATTTAGGATCGGAAAGTGTAAGCAATAGAATTCGATCAAATTTGAATAAGGGTTTATTGGGAATTAATATAGGTCCAAATAAAGATAGTGATGATAGGCTAAATGATTATTTAATTGGTCTTAGAACTTTTCATGATATCGCTGACTATATTACAATTAATATTTCCTCACCTAATACAGAAAATTTAAGAAGTTTTCATGATGAAACTAAATTTGATGAATTAATGAATTTAGTTAAAGAAGAAAAAATTAAGCTTAAATCTAAAATACCAATTGTTGTAAAAATTTCTCCTGATATTTCAGATGAACAAATTGAAGTATTAAG
This sequence comes from Candidatus Pelagibacter sp. Uisw_130, assembly GCF_047722505.1. Taxonomy (GTDB): domain Bacteria; phylum Pseudomonadota; class Alphaproteobacteria; order Pelagibacterales; family Pelagibacteraceae; genus Pelagibacter. The sequence continues at coordinate 1,210,458 of NZ_CP159814.1, read as the reverse complement.
TAAAATATTGTTAGAACATAAAGTAAGTGCAATAATTGTTTCAAATACAACTGCAGGAAATAGAGGTAAATTAAACAATATACTGAAACATCAAAAGGGTGGTTTATCTGGAAAACCTCTTGAAGAAGAGGCTAATAAATTAATAAGTAAGTTTTACAGATTATTAAAAAATAAAATTGAAATTATTGGAGTAGGTGGTGTGGACTCAGGAGAGAGCGCACATAGAAAATTTTTAGCTGGTGCAAGCTATGTTCAATTATATACTGGTATGGTTTTTCAGGGCCCTAGTATTGTTGGAAAAATAAAAAAAGAGTTAAAAGAAATATTAATTACTGATGGGATCAAGAATTTTAGAGAAATAATAGGCAAGAAACAGCCTAATTAAAGCTAATAAACTTGACGAGGTCACAAACTCATCTTATATAGTCACTAAATATTATGTCTAAAAAATGTGAATTAACCGGCAAAATACCTATGAAAGGTCACAATGTTAGTCATGCTAACAATAAGACCAATAGAAGATTTTTACCAAATTTAAAAAAAACAAAATTTAAAAGTGAACTTTTAAAAAGAAGCTTAACTTTAACGGTTAGCAATGCAGGTGTTAGATGTGTTGATAAAAAAGGTACTTTTGATGAATTTTTAAAGACTGCAAGAAATAAAAATATATCACCAAGATTAAAAAAATTAAAAAAAAGTATATTAATTAAGTCACCATTTGTAAAAAAAGCACCCAAAGTATCCCCTAGTAAATCAGCTTAATGAAAAAGTTTTTTATACTACTCTCATTTATAATGGGAGTTGTTGTCTTAACTTCAAATTATTTAGTACAATTTCCGATCAACCATTATGGTTTAGAAGAAATATTAACTTATGGAGCTTTTAGTTATCCAGTTGCATTTTTAATTACAGATTTAGCAAATAGATCTTATGGCAAGGTTGTAGCTAGAAAAATTGTTTATGTTGGTTTTATTATAGGGATTGCATTTACCCTTTTCTTTTCAACAAATTTTACAGACTTAATTTCAGTTAGAATTGCTATAGGTTCAGGCACAGCATTTATGGTTGCGCAGTTGTTGGACGTTCAAATTTTTGACTATTTAAGAAAAAAGAAATGGTTTGTTGCTCCATTAACTTCATCATTAATTGGGTCTACTGTTGATACATTTTTATTCTTCTCTATCTCATTTTACGCAACCGGAATACCATGGGTTACTTTATCTCTAGGTGACTTAGCGGTTAAAATATTTGTTGCTTTAGCAATGTTAATTCCATTCAGATTATTATTGGGAACTCTTAAAGCTTCAAAAGCTTAGTATAAAAATTTGTATGATAAAATTTTATAAGCGAGTTTTGCTACAAGAAAATTATAAGAATTAAAACCTTTTATAGGTGAAAGTTCATTTATATCTGCACCAACAATATTAGAGTTTTTAGCAGCTATCCGTATAATATTTAAAGTTTCATCCCATAATAGTCCACCGGGTTCAGGGGTACCTGTTGCGGGCATTATACTTGAATCTAAACCATCAACATCAAATGTTAAATAAACTGTTTTATTCTTTATCATTTTTTTAAATTTTTTTAAGTCCCATTTACTTTTGTCTTTTGCCCAAAAGATATCAATCCTAGATGAGTTTTTTTTTAAGAATGGTATTTCACTTTGAGATATATTTCTGATCCCAAATGAGATTATTGAAACATTTTTATGATCAAGACATCTCCTAATAGCTGAAGCATGAGAAAATTTTTCTCCATTATAACTCTCCCTTAAATCTGCATGTGCATCAAAATGTAGTAGGCATATTTCTTTGTGTTTTTTTACAAATGGAGCAATACATCCGGGTGTTATTGAGTGTTCTCCACCAAAAGTGATTGGAAATAGTTTTTTATCTAATATTTCTTGATTTATATCAGACATCTTTTTAAGAGCTTTTTTAATGTCTTTATCAATTTTAAATGGTTTTAAAGTTTTAATTCCAATTTTTTTGTAGGGTTCACAATGTAATTCTTCATCATATAATTCAACTTGATGTGATGCTTTGATAATTTCTTTAGGGCCATTACGAGTGCCACCACCATAACTTACAGTTTTTTCTAAACCAAATGGAACAACCACTACTTTCTCCTTAAAATTAACATCATTGTCAATTCCTAGAAAACCATTTTTATTAGAAAGATATTTCAATTTTATTTAAATATTTTTGAGAAGTTTTTTCTCGTTCTGTTTTTCCAGTCACCTTTATGATAAGCATCACTTGCAATCAAAGGAAGGACACTAGTTGCTTCTGCAAAAACCATCTGTTCTTTTGCAATATCTACTTTACCCCAAGAGCTTGCTTCTTTTAATGTAGAGCTGCTGCAAGCACCATCCCTAGAATCTGCTACTGTAATTTGCACTGCGTACTTATGCATCTCAACCTCTTTTCCTAAAAGTTCAGCACAGATAACAGTATCTTGAACAAAATTTTTTGGTACTCCTCCACCAATCATAAATAAGCCAGATCCTTTTGATTGAATTTTTATTTCAGTTAATTCACGAAGCTCTCTAATAGAATCTATCGTAATATGGTTTTTAGGATTATTTTCTTGGTGAATAACCAATCCAAAACCAGCACTTGAGTCTGTAAATGCAGGACAAAAAATGGGAACATTATTGTCATATGCAGTTTCAATTAAAGAATCTTTTTTTTTAGAATTTTTCTTTAAATATTTTCCCATTTCATAAATAAATTCTCTTGATGTGTAACTTCTTGGATCAAGTGTATCTGCTATTTCACATATTTTTTGATCACATTCCTGTAATTCTTCTTCATCAATATATGTGTCATAAATCCTATCTATATAATTTTTTCTTAATTCAGTATCATCTTGAAACTGTGAACCTTGGTAATGTTTAAAGCCTAAAGCTTCAAAAAAATCCATATCAACTATTGAAGCTCCTGTAGCAATAATTGCATCAACCATATTATATTTAACTAAATCTTTATAAATATTCATACATCCTGCTGCAGAAGTTGACCCAGCAAGTGTTAAAAAAATTGTACAATCATTATCTTGAATCATTTCATTGAAAATATTGGCTGCATTTGCTGTTTCTCTTGAAACAAAAGACATTTTTTCCATTGAGGAAATTATCTTTCTTGCATCAAACGAAGTAATATCGATGTGTTCAACTGGATTTTGTAAGAAGCTTTTTTTGCTATTATGAGTTAAATTTTTGTTTTCTGACATTAGGCAACTAATATACCTTTATTACTCTCTTTACTATATAACGTCATTATAGGCTCATCTTCTACTTCATAAATTTCATTAGAATAAAAACCATTAAATTGAGTTCTAAAAGTTAGACCATAGGCTCCAAGTTGACCTAGCTCAATATAATCATTTTCCTTAATATTATTTGGAAGTAGAAATGGTCCTTTCATATAGTCCATACTATCGCAAGTAGGTCCATAAAAATCAAAAGCAGTTAATTTTTTTGATATTGCTTTTCCACTTTTAATCAAACGAGAAGGGTAAACTATGTTTGGTGTACCCGCATCAAAAAGAGTTCCATAAGTTCCATCATTTATATAAAGTTTTTGTTTTTTTCTAAGATTTATTCTTACAATTGTTGATCCACTTTCTGCAACTAATGCTCTTCCAGGTTCACACAATATTTCAGGAAGTTTTTTCAACTTTAAATTTATTAAACCTTTTTTTATTTCTTCAAAATAATTATCTAAAGATTGAGGTACAAGATCAGGATATATAGCAGGAAAACCACCTCCAATATTAATATAATCAGGAATAATTTTTGTTTTTCTTATTATATTTCCAATATCTGCAATTCCTTTTGCATAAGAAATGGGATGCATGCATTGAGATCCCACATGGAAACTTAAACCTATTTTTTTTGCATATTGCTTTGTTAATCTCAATAAAGCAGTCGCCTCAGATATGGACGCCCCAAATTTTGTTGATAAATCTATTTCAGCATGCTCATTTGAAACGGCCACTCTTACAAATAATTCAAGATCTTTTGCCTCGTTAGTTGTTTCAATAATTTTTATTAATTCATCTTTAGTATCAAGGGAAAAAGCTTTAACATTATAATTAAAATAAGCTTCTTTAATACTTTCTCTACTTTTGACTGTATGCATATATGAACATTTTGCATTAGGATTAATTGTTCTTATATCTTTAATTTCTTGCACAGAAGCTATATCAAAGTTCTCAATCCCACTCTCTACTATTGTTTTTAGTACTTCAGGATGCGAGTTAGTTTTAACAGCATAAAGCACTTTGCCAGGAAATTTATTTCTAAAATATGTAGAAGCTAATTGTATTGATTTTTTCCTAATACAATAAATAGGTTTTTCTGGCTTTAGTTGATTTATAAGATCATCAACTGTTTTAAATTTTTGCATTATGTCTCCAAAAAAAATTTAATAAAAAAAAATTTTTAAAAATATTTAAAAACTTTCATATAAATTATGCAATTAAGGCAATAATTAATTAATGTAAAGTAAATAATAGGTGTTGATATTATCAATTAAGGTACCATATTACCTATATGACTGAACTGAATAATTTAAAAAAATTAAGTGATTTTAATAATAAATCCTTATTAATCGTTGATGATGACAATCCTTTCAGAGACAGGCTTGCTAGAGCAATGGAAAAAAAAGGGTTTGAGGTTTTTCAAGCTGAGAGTGTACAAAAAGGAATACTATCCGTTAAAGAAAAAAAACCAGGCTTTGCTGTTGTTGACTTAAGGTTAGCTGATGGAAATGGGCTTCAAGTAGTAAAACAAATTCAAATTTCCAATCCAAGTAGTAGAATTATAATGTTAACAGGATATGGAAATATTCCAACGGCTGTAGCAGCGATTAAAGAAGGTGCAATTGATTATCTTGCAAAGCCAGCAGACGCAGATGATGTTGAGAAAGCACTACTAGCCGATCCAGAGAAAAAAGCTGAACCACCAGAAAACCCTATGTCGGCTGATAGAGTTAAGTGGGAACATATTCATAGAGTTTTTGAATTATGTAATAGGAATGTGTCTGAAACTGCTAGAAGACTTAAGATGCACAGAAGAACATTACAAAGAATTTTATCTAAAAGATCCCCTAGATAAATTTTCTGAATTTAATAATCTTTTTAGCCAATATAGTTAACAAGCAAATTTTGAATAATTCAGCTAATAAAAATGGTGTAACTCCTAACTGAAGAATTGGTTTGTCCCATCCAATTAAAGTTCCCAACCAAATAGCTCCAAATACATAGATTACTGAAACAGAAAATATTAATTTTCCAAAAATTATAAAAATATTTTTATTAAAATTTAAATATCCTGCAAAAAAAGAAGCAAATAAAAACCCAATTAAGTATCCCATTGTTGGACCAGTAAAATAAACTATCCCAACACCTTTTTCTGGTGAGTTAGAAAATACGGGCATACCTAGGATACCTTCTAAAAGATAAACTGCTACAGATGCTAGGCCAATTTTATATCCAAAAGCAATTCCCAAAAACAGAACTACAAAAGTTTGCATTGTCATAGGTACAGGATAAAATGGTATTTTTAATTTAGCTGAAATAGTCAAAGCCATCGTTCCTATGAAAATTAGAATAAATGTTTTTAATACTTTTTGAATTGAGTTTGTTTTTAATAGATCCATTTCTACAAATTACTATTTATTAATGTGATAATCTAGTTTTTTATTAGTCTTAAAAAAACATCCTCTAAATCACCATCATCAGTTGAAATATCTATAATTTTGACATTATTTTTCTTAATTAAATTAATTAATTCTTCCATATTAATTTTACTTTTTTCATAAGAAACACAAACCTCATTATCTATGTGTGAAACTTTTTTTAAAGATTCTAGATCATCATCGTTAATATTAATCTTCATGTCAGTTTTAAAGGTTACTTTTTTGGTTTGAATTCTATCTAATAAATTTTTAGTACTGTCTAGGGCAACAATATTTCCTTTATTCAATATACCTATTCTTCCACACATTTCCTCAGCTTCCTCAAGATAATGAGTTGTTAGAATGATTGTTACACCAAGTTCATTGAGTAATTTTACATTTTTCCATAATTTTTGTCTTAACTCAACATCAACGCCAGCCGTAGGTTCGTCTAAAATAACTATTGGTGGCTGATGAACTAAAGCTTTAGCCATTAGCAATCTTCTTTTCATTCCACCAGATAAACTTCTAGCATAGCTGTCGGCTTGTTTTTCTAGGGATACCAATTTTAGAATCGTATCTGTGATTCTATCTTTTTCTTTAATTCCATAGAGACCAGCCTGCAATTCTAATAATTTTCTTGGGCTAAAAAATGGATCAAGATTTACTTCTTGAGGAACTATTCCAACCGAGGCTCTAACTTGTCTTGGGTTCTTATCTAAGTCAAAACCCCAGACATTAACTTGCCCGGCTGTTTTTACCACTGTTCCAGCTAAAATATTTATAAATGTTGTTTTTCCAGCACCATTAGGACCAAGAAGACCAAAAATTTCTCCTTCTTTCACGTCCAAGTTTAAATCATTTAATGCAAGGTTATCTCCAGCCTGTTTACTTGAATAAATTTTTTTTAAGTTTTTAACAGAAAGTATATTTTTTTGCATCATGCGTGTTAATACATTTATAGTATTTAAAATTATTAAGATAATATTATTTAATGGACAAAATTAAAAAAACAGACCATTTTTATTTAATAGATGGTTCAGGTTATATTTTTAGAGCTTATTACGCATTACCACCTTTAACTAGAAAAAGTGATGGTCTACCTGTTGGTGCAGTTAGTGGATTTTGCAGTATGCTATTTAAACTATTAGAGGATTCAAAATCAAATGAAAATCTTCAAAAACCTACACACTTTGCAGTAATATTTGATGCAGCTAGAAAAACTTTTAGAAATGAAATTTATTCAGACTACAAAGCTAATAGATCAGAGGCCCCAGATGATTTGGCACCACAATTTGAGTACATAAGAAAGTCTGTAGTTGCTTTTAATTTACCATCTGTAGACCTTCCAAATTATGAAGCAGATGATTTAATAGCCACCTATGTAGAAAAAATTTTAGCAAAAGGTGCTAAGGTAACAATAGTCTCTTCAGATAAAGACTTAATGCAATTGTATAGAAAAGACGTTCGTATATTCGATCCAATGAAAAATAAATTTATAACATCTGAAGATATAGTGACTAAATTTGGAGTGGGTCCTGAAAAAGTTATTGATGTCCAATCTTTAGCTGGAGACAGTAGTGATAATGTTCCTGGTGTTCCAGGGATAGGAGTAAAAACTGCAGCAGAACTGATTAATAAGTATGGAACTTTAGAAAAGTTATTAGATAACGCTCAAGAAATAAAACAAAATAAACGAAGAGAAACACTTATAGAAAACAAAAATAAAGCGATAATTAGTAAAAAATTAGTAACACTAATGAAGGATGCTCCAGTTGAAAGAAAGATAGAAGAATTTCATCTAAAGGAGATTGATAAAGATAAGCTATATAAATTTTTAAGAGAAATGGAGTTTAATAGACTTCTTAGCTCTGTCATTTCTGCATATGGAGAACCTGAATTAGGAGAAATTGCAAGTGAGAGAAAACCTGAAAAAAAACAGCAAAACGTAAATAAAAAGAATTATCATTTAATTACAAATGAAAAAGAAATAGATGAGTGGATTAACGAAGCAGAAGAAGCTGGAGAACTAGCAATTGATACCGAAACTAGTTCATTAGACGCCCATCAAGCTGATTTAGTAGGAATTTCATTAAGTACTAAAATTGGTAAGGCCTGTTACATTCCAATTGCTCATAAGTTTAAAGGATGTTTGAAAAAAGAAACTGTTATTAAAAAACTAAAACCACTTTTAGAAGACAAGAGTGTAAAAAAGATTGGTCAAAATATTAAGTTTGATTTTATTGTTTTGTTTAAACAGGGAATAAAAATGAATTCAATGGAAGATACAATGTTGATGTCTTATGTTCTCGATGCTGGAAAAAATCGTCATAACATGGATACTTTATCTGAAATTCATTTACAGCATAAAACTATTTCATTTAAAGAGATAGTTGGGGCTGGTAAAAAAGAAATAAATTTTAGTGATGTTGAGCTAGATAAAGCAATGGAGTATGCAGCTGAAGATGCAGATATAACTTACAGGTTATATAAAATTTTCAGTAAAAATCTTAAATTAGAAAAATTAACTAATATTTATGAGATTTTTGAAAAACCATTAATCAAAATATTAGCTTTCATGGAAATTGAGGGAATAAAAGTTGATAATAAATTTTTAAAAACACTATCTGAAAAGTTTGAGAAAAAAATTAACAAATTAGAAAAAGAAGTTTTTAAGATTTCAAAAAAAAATTTTAATATTGCATCACCTAAACAATTAGGTGAAATAATTTATAATGAACTGAAAATAGCTGTGCTCAAAAAGACAAAAAAGGGAAGCTTTGCAACAAACGCAGCTGTTCTTGAGGATTTAGCTTTTAAAGGACATAAATTTCCACAATTAGTATTAGATTGGAGGCAAGTATCAAAACTTAAAAATACATATTCAGATGCTTTGCCTGAGCACATTAATCCCTCTACAAAAAGAGTGCATACTTCATTTTTATTAGCAGCAACTACCACTGGAAGACTTGCTTCTAGTGATCCAAATTTACAAAATATTCCTATTAAATCTGAGGATGGTAAAGATATAAGAAAAGCTTTTATATCTGAAAAAGGTTTTACATTAATTTCAGCAGATTATAATCAAATTGAGATGAGGATTTTAGCTGACTTAGCTGATGTAAAAGAATTAAAAAAAGCTTTTAAAAATAATGAAGACATTCACTCACTTACAGCTAGCCAAGTATTTAATGTTGACATTAAAAAAGTTGACCAAGATATGAGACGAAAAGCTAAAGCAATAAATTTTGGAATAATCTATGGAATTTCACAATATGGTCTAGCCAAACAAATCAACGTTTCAAATCATGAGGCGAATGAATTTCTGGAAGCATACTTTGCAAAATTCCCAGAAATAAAAGTTTTTATGGATAATACTATTAAGTTCTGTAGAAAAAGTGGATATGTGAATAACATTTTTGGGAGAAGATCTCATTTCAATGGGATCAATGATAAAAACTTTAATGTTAGAAATTTTCAAGAAAGAGCAGCAATTAATGCCCCAATACAAGGCTCAGCTTCAGAAATTATGAGGCTTGCAATGATTAGACTTGATAAAAAATTTAACGATATAAACGACTATAAATCTAAAATATTATTACAAATTCATGACGAACTAATCTTTGAAGTTCCAGAAAAAGAAGTCAAAAATATAACCACGCTTATTATAGAGGAAATGACAAGCGTTACTAAAAGTGATTTGCATACATTTTCAACACCTTTAACTGTAGATGTGAATACAGGTGATAATTGGGGAATACTTCATTAATTATTGAGCATTGCCTAAATTAGAACAATTTAGTATTTTTAAAGTAGATTATGCAAACACAAACAATTGCCCTAATTGATGATGATAGAAACATACTTACAAGCATAAGTATTGCTCTTGAAAAAGAAGGATTTAAAGTTCAAACTTATATTGATGGTGAGAGCGCTCTAATAGGACTGGCTAGAACGCCACCTGATTTAGCTGTTATCGATATTAAAATGCCGAAAATGGACGGGGAAGAGCTTTTAAAAAAATTGAGAAAAAAAACCTCTTTACCTGTAATTTTTTTAACGTCTAAAGACGATGAAATAGATGAATTATTAGGATTAAAATTAGGTGCAGATGATTTTATAAAAAAATCAGGTGGTTTTTCTATCAAAGTTTTAATCGAGAGAATAAGAGTCCAGCTTAGAAAAAAAGATATAAATATTAATCTTGAAGAAACTAAAAGCATCATCTCACACGGAAAGCTTAAGCTTGATCCGTCACAACTTGAATGTGAATGGGATGGAAGACAATTACCAGACAAACTTACAACAACAGAATTTTTAATAGTTAAAGAATTAGCAAAAAGACCAGGGATAATTAAAGAACGAGCACAACTGATGGATATTGCTTATAGAGAAGATACGGATATAGAAGATAGAACAATAGATAGCCATGTTAAAAGAATTAGAAAAAAATTTAAAAAAGTCGACCCTGATTTCACTGCGATTGAAACAAGATATGGTAGTGGATACAGATGGAACGTTAGTTAATGTTTGGTGATTTTCTCAAAAGCCTATCTATTTTAAAAAAATTTTTATTTATTAATTTAATAATTTTTTTAGTTATTGGAAGTTTGGCTTTTTTATATATTAGCAATGTCAAACCTAATTTAATAAAAAATAAAACCAACAAACATATTCAAACAATAAACAATACTATTGAGCATATTTTAAGATTAAATATAAAATTTGAAGAAGAAGATATTAGAAGATTTTTATTTTCGACAAGGTTTTTGTTTCAAAATCTAGATAGAGTTATTTTATTTGATAATCAATTTAATTTAGTTGGGGACACTGATACACTCGATTTAGATCCAAGATCTTTTTCAAATAGACTAGATATAGTTCAGCTAGAAATTTTAAATGAAGAAAAAAGCAATAAAATAACTGAAGCTAAAAATATAAATAAAAAAAAAACCGTTTCTTTAAAAGATGTTTTAACAAACTATTCATGGTCAAAAGATTACGGAAAACCCTTTACTTTTATTCAAGAAGGATATGACCAATTTTTATTAACAACAGTAAAAAATGTTACATTGAATGGTAAAAATATCGGTTATTTAGCAATTTCAGAAAATGCAAATGATATAAAATCAGCAATTGATGAAAGAAAAACTTTTATTTTAAGAACAGTAATTTTTATAGCTATAGTTATCTTTATATTTTCTTTTGTTTTAAATAGATATTTTTTAAGACCCATAAAAAGTTTAGTTGCATATACCAAGATAATTAAAGAAAAGAGTAGAAAAAAAACAAATATAAATGAATTGAAGGGAAGGAACGATGAACTTGGAACTTTGTCAAATTCTTTAGATGATATGACAAATGAACTTCAAAAAAGAATTTCTCATGCAGAGAATTTTTCAACAGATTTAGTTCACGAAATAAGAAACCCCTTAACATCATTAAAAAGTGCGTCTGAATTATTGCATGAGAACGATAATCAGTCACAAAGAAGTAAGCTAATTGATATTCTTAATCATGATGTTCAAAGAATTGAAAGATTGATTACTGATTACTCCCAGATATTAAAAGATGAAGTTGCTTTGAGTAAAGAAAAAATGAAAAAAATTAATCTTAAGTTAATTGCAAGATCTGTAGTGGATGATTTTAATAATATCTATGAAACAAAAAGAGGAATTAAGATAATGTTAAATGATCAAGATGATCAAGAAGAATACTTTATCAGTGGAATAGAAAATAGAATTGAACAAATTATTGCAAATCTATTAGATAATTCAATTTCATTTAGTAAAGATAGCCAGAAAATCTCAGTCAAAATTTACAAAGAAGATAAAGATAAGATTATTTTGAAAGTTATTGATGAAGGTAAGGGATTTAAAGAATCAGATACAAAAAAAATATTTAATAGATTCTATAGTAATAGGCCAGACACTTTTGGTGAACACTCTGGTTTAGGCTTAAATATAGTAAAAAATCTTGTTGATCTTCATGGTGCTACCATAAGTGCTTCAAACAATATTACCCAAAAAGGTGCAAATGTTGAGATTGTGTTCCCTAAAGTCTAATCATAAGTTGATTAATCAAATTTTTATTGTATAAAACCGAGCAATGAATGATTTTAAAGTTAAAGATATATCACTAGCAGATTTTGGAAGAAAAGAAATTTCAATAGCTGAAAGTGAAATGCCTGGTCTTATGGCATTAAGAGAGGAATATTCAGAAAAAGCACCTTTAAAAGGAGCAAGAATATTGGGATGTCTTCATATGACAATTCAAACAGCAGTTTTAATTGAAACTCTAGTAGAACTTGGGGCAGAGGTTAGATGGTCTTCTTGTAATATTTTTTCAACACAGGATCATGCCGCTGCAGCAATAGCTAAAGCAGGAGTACCAGTTTTTGCTTGGAAGGGTGAAACTGAAGAGGAAGCTGTATGGTGCATAAGACAAACAATAGAAGGCAAAAAAGACTGGAAAGCAAATATGCTATTAGATGATGGTGGTGATTTGACTGCAATGATGCATAGCGATTACAAAGATTTATTAAAGGATGTAAAAGGTGTTTCAGAGGAAACAACAACTGGAATTAAAGCATTAAATAAGATGGAAAAAGATGGGTCATTAATGATCCCAGCTATTAATGTTAATGATTCAGTAACAAAATCAAAATTTGATAACCTGTATGGTTGTAGAGAAAGTTTAGTAGATGGAATTAGAAGAGCTACAGATGTTATGATGTCTGGTAAAGTTGCAATTGTTGCAGGCTTTGGTGATGTTGGAAAAGGCAGCGCTGCATCTTTAAGACAAAGTGGAGCAAGAGTTATGGTTACAGAAGCGGATCCAATTTGTGCACTACAAGCAGCAATGGAAGGTTATGAGGTAGTTTTAATGGATGAAGCAATAAGTAAAGCAGATATTGTTGTTACAGCTACAGGAAATATAGACATTGTTACTGCAGATCATATGAGAAATATGAAAGATAGAGCAATACTGTGTAATATTGGTCACTTTGATAATGAGATTCAAGTAGAAGCCTTAAAAAACTACAAATGGACAGAAGTAAAACCAGAAGTTGATGAAATAGAATTAGTTGATGGAAAGAGAATTATTCTTTTAGCCAAAGGTAGATTAGTGAATTTAGGTTGTGCAACTGGACATCCAAGTTTTGTAATGAGCGCATCATTTACAAACCAAGTAATGGCACAAATTGAGCTTTGGCATAATCATAAAAATTATGAAAATAAAGTTTATGTGTTACCAAAATCATTAGATGAAAAAGTAGCCATGCTTCACTTAAAAAAAGTGGGAGCAAAACTTACAAAATTATCAAAAGACCAAGCTGACTATATAAGCGTTGAAACAGAAGGTCCATTTAAGCCAGATGCTTATCGCTACTAATAGCGAAAAAATAGATATCTCCTTAGAAGATAAAACATCTGGGCTAGCTAAAGAATTTTCGAGAACACTTTGCAAAGGAGATGTAGCTTATTTTCACGGAGAAATAGGTGTAGGAAAAACAACATTTATTAGACACATCATTCATAATCTTCAACAATTAAACAAAATAAATTTAACTGAAGTTACTAGCCCAACATTTAATTTAGTAAATGAATATGATGTTGGAAATTTTACAATTCAGCATTATGATTTGTACAGGTTAACTGATTATAGTGAGATAAAAAATATTGGTTTATTTGAAAATAAAGAAGAAATTGTCACATTAGTTGAATGGCCTGAGAAAATAAAAAAAACTATTGATAACAAAATTGATTTATTTTTTGAATATAATGATGATTTAAATAAAAGGTATTTAACAATTAAGGGAGTTAAAAATAAAAAATAAATGTTGCAAACTAACAATAAATTAAGAAAAATTAAGGGCGATGCATCATTTAGATCTTTTTATAGAAAGTTATCATCAAAAAAAAAATCAATCATAGTTTTTGCTTCTAAAGAAAAGAAGAAAAACTTGTTAATATATGATGCAATAAATAGTCTTTTAATTAAAAATAAAGTTTTAGCACCTAAGCTTTATAGTGAAAATTACAAAAAAAATTATATAGAAATTGAAGATTTTGGAGACGACTCAGTTTTTAGTCTATTAAAAAAAAATAAGAAACAAAGAGAAAGACTCTTCAAAAAAACTGTTGATTTACTTGGTGTAATTCAAAAAATTAAACAAAATCAATTTAAAAACTTTAAAGGAAAAACTTATAAAATTCCAATTTATGATAATGTTAAATTATTTAACGAAGCAAATTTATTCTGTGAATGGTATGCAAAAAAATTTGTAAAAAAAAATAAATTAACCAAATTCAAAATTGATATAAAAAAACAAATTAAATTTTTACTAATGCAACTTCAATCAAAAGAAAAAGTTTTTGTTCATAGGGATTTTCATGTGTCAAATTTAATGAAATTTAAAAATAAAATAGGAGTTCTCGACTCGCAGGATGCTTTAATTGGAAATAGGACTTATGATTTAGCTTCCTTAATTGACGACGTTAGATTTAAGACAGATAAAATATTTAAAGATAAAATTTACCGTTATTATCTAAAATTAAATAAAAAAAAAGTTAACGAAACCACTTTACTTAGTGATTTTGAAATTTTATCTATTCTTAGAAATATGAAAATTATTGGGATATTTACAAGATTGGCAGTGAGGGATAAGAAAAATCAATATTTAAAATTAATTCCTTATGCTTGGAAATTAATTGAATTAAGAATTTCTAATAATAAGAAATTTTCTGAACTCAAAGGATTACTAGACCTTAATTTTTCAAAAAAAACAAGAAATCATAAATGAAAATTAAAACTGCATTAATTTTATGTGCTGGATATGGCAAACGCTTGAATCCAATAACACTGACAACGCCGAAGCCTTTACTAAAGATAAACGAAATAACTTTATTAGAAAATTGTATTAATTTAATACATTCTTTGGGAATTAAAAAAATTTTAATCAATACATTTTATCTTAGTGAAAAAATTGAACAATTTTTTAAAGATAAGAAATTTAATTTAGAAATTAAGATAATTAATGATGGTTCAGATATTTTAAATACAGGTGGCGGAATTTTGAATATGATAAATTCATCTAATGAAACAGATTTTATTACATTTAATCCAGACACTTTATGGAATGAAAATTATAAGAAATACATTAAAGATATGGAGAAATTTTATTTTTTAAATAAAGTTAAAAATATACTCCTATTAACTAATGAAAATTTGAGTTTTGATAAAAATTTGAAGAATGATTTCAATCTTAAAGAAAATATAATAAAAAAAGATAAACTTAATCATAAAATTTATACGGGGTGTCAGATCCTGAATAAGAGTTTATTTGACTCATATGAGGTCAGCAATTTTTCAATTTTAAATATTTGGAATGAATTAATTGATAAAGACGAGTTATATGGTTTTGAGAGCTTAGAAGAATTTAGACATTTAACAGATCTTAATATCTATAACCAATTATTAAAAAGCTAATAAGTCCTTAGCCCTTTCTTGATCTAGGTAAGAGCATTCTTTAATATTTTGTTTTGAATCTAAACTTATCAAAAGTGGATTGCCTGTTGGTATTTCGAGTAATGGTATTTTTTGGTTATCTAATTTAAATAAAAATTTGCATAGCGCCCTTATAGAATTACCATGAGCTGAAATTAAAATATTTTCATCATTTTTAAGTTTCTCTTGAATTTCATCAATATAAAATTTCATTACTCTTTCATAGGTATCTTTAAGCGACTCGGTGTCAGGAATATTTTCTTTTGGAATACTTTTATAAACCTCTATATTTAATGGGTGATATGGATTATTTTTGCTTAAGGGATCTGGCTTAATATCCCAAGATCTTCTAAAAGCATGGATTTTATCTTCACCAAGTTTTTCTTTCATTTCGTCTTTATTTAGTCCTGTTAAAGCTCCGTAATGCCTCTCATTTAATTGCCAGGCTCTAACCGGTTCTCTTTTATCTCTTAATGTGTCTTGGATAAATTTTAGTGTATTAATAGCTCTTAACTGAAATGACGAGTAAAAATGATTAATATCAATTTTAATTTCCTTAATATATTCGCCAGCTTTGCAGGCCTCTAATTTTCCTTGTCCAGTGAGATCAACATCAACCCAGCCTGTAAATCTTTTTTCTAGATTCCATTCACTTTGACCATGTCTTACTAAAATTAAATGAGCCATTTGATATATTCTGATAACTGATAAAAGAAATAAAATAAATAAGATTATTATGAGAAAAATAAAATTTTTTTTTAAAATAGGTTTTTATTCTGCAAATATCATATTAATAACTTTATATTTGTTTCCAGGCAGTATTTTTGGCTGCTTTTTATATGATAATTGCTATATACAACCCCAAATTACTAAAGATCTTATTGCAGGAGACTTTATAATTTCATCAAATCATATTTATGCTTTTGTTCTACTTTCAAGCTTAGGGATATTTTCTTTTCTCAATACTAAAAAAATAAATTTTTTGATTGTTTATTTGTTTTTGCTATCAATTATTTTAGAATTATTTCACATTATTATTCCATTTCGTGGATTTGAAATGAGTGATTTATTTGGAAATGTTGTAGGTGTTATATTGGTAGTATTTATATATAAGATTATAATTAGATATGTCAAAAATTAGAAATTATCTTTTAATTTTATTGATTATCTTTACTAATAGCTGCTCCTCAATACCTCAAAATACCTCAAATAGCTGTTCAATTTTTAATGAAAGATATCTTTGGTATAAACATGCAAAGAAAACAGAAAAAAAATGGGGAACCCCAATTTATATTCAGCTAGCTATAATCAAGATGGAATCAGACTTTGATTGGTTAGCTAAACCTCCAAGACAAAAATTATTTAAGATTATACCATTTAAGAGACCATCTAGTTCATTTGGATATTCACAAGCAGTAAAGGGAACTTGGGAACAATATAAAAATGAAACTGGAAATAAGTTAGCAACAAGAACAAGGTTTAAAGATAGTGTGGACTTTATTGGGTGGTACACCGATAAAACGGAGTCTCTTTTAAAAATTTCTAAGAAAGATGCTTTTAGACAATACCTCGCATATCATGAGGGGTGGGGTGGTTATAAAAATTATAAGAATAATCAGAAAGTTATAGGCTTAGCTAAAAAAGTAGAAAAACAATCTAATAAATACAAGTCACAATTACAAAAGTGTCAGAAAAGATTAAATAAAAATAAATATATTATTTTTTAACGAAGTTGTTTCTTTAGCTCAATATCAACAACATCTATTCGTTTAGTATTTTTTGCTAATACTAAATACATGGTTGGAGTTACATACAAGGTAAAGAATGTCGATATAATCATTCCACCAAGAATAGTGGCACCCACAGCTAGTCTCGAAGCCTCACCAGCACCTGGTCCAATATTCCCTATAACTAAAGGCATCATTGCAATCATTGTGCTTATTGATGTCATCATTATGGGCCTAAACCTTAATTGACAAGCTTCCCTAACAGATGTTTCTATATTTTTTCCAGCCGTTCTTAACTGATTAGCATAATCAACAATTAGAATACTATTTTTAGTCGATATTCCAATTAGAATGACAAGGGCTATTTGTGAGAAGATATTAATTGAACTGTTCAAGAAAAGAATAAAGACCAAACCTCCAAACAAAGCCAGTGGAACGGTTAACATAATAATGAATGGATGAATAAATGAATTAAAGGTTGCAGCCATTACTAAGTAGGCAGTTAGAAATGCTAATCCGAAAATAATAAATAGTTCATTGCTAGTTTCTTTTATTTCTTCTGATTTACCCTTCCATGCAATTTGATTAGAAGAGCCAATTTCTTCCATTGCTTGCTCTAGATATGCAATTGCTTCTGTAAGCGTATAAGATTCAGATATATTTGCAGATATTGTTACAGCTCTCTGCCTGTTATATCTTGATAATTTTTTTGCAGACCCTTTTTCAGTAAACTCAACTAAATTTGCTAAAGAAATTAACTTACCTGTACTTTCTGATCTAACAAATATTTTAGAAATTCCTTCCTGAGATCTTCGGTCCGCTAAGTATTGTTGAAGTATAATTGGATATTCTTTACCAAGTTTATTAAATTTTGTTACAGTTTTTCCACCATAAAGAGTTTCTAAAGTTTTCCCAATTGAGTCAGTAGATATATCTAAATCTTTAGCTTTGTTTTTATTAATTACTAGTTTGATTTCAGGTTTGTTTCTAGAATAGTCAGACTCTATCCTTGATAAATTTTTATTTTGTCTTAACTTCCTAATAACCTTAGATTGTATTTCTTCTAATTCTTCATAAGTGTTACCTAATATGACCATTTGTACTGGTTTATTATAACTAGAAACTCTAATAGATTGGGGTGAAATTGGAAAAGCCACAGTTTCTGGCACTGTCACAATTTTTCCAATTGCTTCCCTCATTATTGTTACTGAACTTTTTTTTCTATCCGCCCATTCATCCAATAATGCAATTATTATAAAGCTATTAAAAGAATTTTTGTTACTGCCAAAGCCAGGTACTCTCATTATCAATCTTTTATATGGACTATTCTCAGCCTGAAGAAGTGGAATTAATCTTTTTTCAACATCTTCTGCTCTTTTTTCAGTATATTCAAAAGAACTACCCTCATCTGTAAACCCAAGAACAAGATATACACCTCGATCCTCCATAGGTAACAATTCTTTTTTTGTAAAATGAAATAAAACACTAGATATAATAATAGTGAAGATAATGAATGAAATAATAATTTTTTTCTTATTTAGCCAATAGCTCAATGTTTCTTCATAAAATTTTGATAATGATTTAAAAAATTTATCAAATTTTGTAACTATAAGATTTTGTTTAGATTCTTTCTTTAAAAACTTACTTGCTAACATGGGTGACAATGTAAGCGCAACAAAAGAGGACACCACAACTGAAAAAGATAAAGCAATTGCAGTTTCTCTAAATAATGTTCCTGCAATTCCATCTATAAAAATTAAGGGAATAAATACAGCAACTAGAATTAATGTTGTAGCAACGATTGCAAAACTAATTTGTTTTGATCCTTTGTAAGCTGCAACCAAAGGGCTTTCTCCATTTTCAATTCTTCTATAAATTGCATCTGTCATTATAACTGAATCATCAGTGATTATTCCAATTGCCAGAATAAAGCTCAATAAAACAAAAATATTTATTGATAAACCAAATAAGTAAAGACCTAAAAAAGATGCTATCAAACTTACAGGCAGTGCAACTGCTGGAACAATTACAGCCTTTATATTTCCCAAGAATAAGTAAATAATAATAACCACAAGTATAAAAGCAATGATCAAAGTTTTGTATACTTCATCAATAGCAGTACCAACATATGTTGCTCTGTTAAAAGCTACTTCTATATTTAGATCACCTGGTAATATTTTCTTAACTTCGTCTATTTTCTTATTTATTTCTTTAGAAAGTTCCACTGTTGAAGCACCACTTTTTGCGTAAATACCAATTCCTACAGTTTTTAGATTTAAAGCATTCTTACTTTGTGCTTTGAAAAGATTTTTTTCTGAAACTGGACCGAACTCTATATTGGCAATATCTGAAAGTCTTACAATACTATTTTTGTTTCTTTTTATAGGTAATGCTTTTAATTTTTCTATATCATCATATGATTTATCTAAATTTAAAATTAAATCAATATTGTTAGCCTCGAGAGTACCTGCTGGTAGACTTACATTTTCTTTTCTTATTGCTATCTCAACTTCTTGAATAGTTAAATTGTATGCTGCAAGTTTAATTGGATCTATCCAAACTCTAACACTTAAATCTCTTAAACCACCAGTTCTAATAGTTCCTACGTTCTTAACGCTCGAAAATTGATCTACTAAATATCTCTCAACATAATCTCCAAGTTCTAGGTCACTCCAAGTTGCAGAAGATACAGCTAGCCACATAGTGGT
Source organism: Candidatus Pelagibacter sp. Uisw_130 (assembly GCF_047722505.1). Classification (GTDB taxonomy): domain Bacteria; phylum Pseudomonadota; class Alphaproteobacteria; order Pelagibacterales; family Pelagibacteraceae; genus Pelagibacter. The sequence goes on along the minus strand of NZ_CP159814.1, from coordinate 1,190,829 downwards.
TGAAAACCCTGCTGATTGTTTAAGTATTTGAGGGGCATCAGCTTCACTTGGTAATCTATCAACAATTCTAGCGACTCTTTCTCTAATATCATTGGCTGCATTATCTAGGTTAATGTCAGTATTAAATTCAACATTAATTGAACTACTTCCATTTTCTGATGTTGAGTTAATATTTTTTACTCCTTCTACCCCACCAATTACATCTTCAATTACTTGAGTTACCTCTTGATCAATTATAGGAGCTGAAGCAGACTTATAGTCTACTTTAATTTGAACTACAGGAGGCTGTAAGCCTTCTGGCAATTCTCTTACAGGCAGTTGTGAAAAAACAAATATACCAAAGACGATTAATATAAGAGACATTACCCACGCAACAACTGGTCTTCTTATACTTATATCGGTTATAAACATTATTTTTTAATAGGTTTTATTTTACCTTTAGGTCTAACTTTTTTTAATCCTTCGGCAACTATAGTTTCTCCCTCATTAAGACCAGAGATTATCTCAATAAATCCACCACCTCTTATTCCAATTTCTATTTCAGTTTTATTTGTAATATTGTCTTTTGAAACTTTATAGACATAGGTTTTGCTTCCCTCTATCATCATACTAGTATCAGGTATTGCAAGTGAATTCCGTTCATTATAATTAATAATAACCTCTAGAAGAGAGCCTGGAATTAATTCAGAGTTTTCATTTTCAATTATAACCCTTGTAAGCAAGCTTCTTGTTTCAGCATTAATCCTGCTTGAAACAGCATAGACTTTTCCACCGTATGTTTTATTTTTGTTACCTGAAAATTTTACCTTAATGGGCAAACCTTTTTTAATGAATGACGCAAAAGTTTCAGGAATTTTTAGGTCAGAATATATAATCGAGTTATCATCTAAAGTTATAATAATTGAGTTATCCGAACCAAGAATGTCACCAGTAATACCTCTGTATCCAAGAACACCACTAAAAGGTGCTACAATGTTTCTATCTTTAAGCTTAACAATTAGATCACCTTTTTTTACATAATCCTTAAGGATTAGTTCAGATGTTAAATTATCTCTTTTAATTCTAAAAGATTCTGCTCTCTTTGATACTGCTGTACCAAAGCTTTCAATATTTTCTGAAAAGCTTTTGTAAACTACTTCTTTAACAATTACTCCAGGAGGAGGCCTTTTGCTAAATTTTTTTTTAAAATGATTTCCTATCATTGCTCTTCCAACGATTACTATTGTAATAATTAAAAAGAAGACAAGGATTGCTGTACTGATTTTTGTTGATCTTTTCATATTTTAATCTTTTCCATATTCACTCCATGATCCGTCGTAAATAGTAGGCATATATTTATTATCTATTAAAGAATAAGCAAGAGCCAAAACTGAAGCGGTAACTCCAGAACCGCAAGTAAATGTAATATTTTTGCCCACCTCATATCCAGTTGATTTAAACTTTTCAAAAATTTTTTCTTTGCTAACAAATGTATGATCTTTATTTATAAGTTCAGAAAAAGGTAGGCAAAAAGAGTTTTTAATAGAGCCACTTCTCAATCCTTTTCTTGGTTCAGGAACACTACCTTTAAATCTTTCTAAACTTCTTGCATCAATAACATTAAATCTATTTTCTAAAATATTTTTATTAATTTGGTTTATATCTTTTACTAACTCTTTTTTTTCATGCACGGTATAGTTGGAAGGAATATTCTTAATTATATCACTAGTAGTTGGTCTATCTTCCTCAATCCATTTTTTTAATCCACCATTTAATACATGAACTAATTTTGGATTATGACCAAAATAGATAAAATTATACCAACATCTACATGAACTGATTACATCTGAATTATCATAAATAACTATCTGATCATCATTTTTAATTCCCATGTTGGACACAACACGTTCCCATGACTTAGCATCTGGTAACATATGAGGTAGGTCAGTATTTTTTTTAGAATTCTTATCTAAATCAAAAAAAATTGTATTTTTAATATGTTTATTTTTGTATTCGACAAAACCATTGCGTTCTGTTTGAGGCATATGCCATGAGCAATCAATAATTTTTACTTTATCTAATTTTTTTTTTAGCCAATTTGTATCAACTAAAGACATGTTATCTTTTTTCCAAATATCTCTGATGGTATTCTTCTGCCGCACAATAATTTTTTAATAAAGAAGATTTTGTTACAACATTTCCAGATAATTTTAAATTTATTTTTTTTATAACATTTTCAGCAATTTCTTTTTGTCTGTCACTTAGATAAAATATTTCACTTCTATATTGTGTCCCAAAATCAGGTCCTTGTGAATTTAAGGTTGTGGAGTCATGAATTTCAAAAAAGAAATCTAAAATTTTTTCATAAGAGATAATTTTAGGATCAAAATCTAATTTAACAACTTCTGCATGATTTGTATTGCCAGTACATACCTCTTTGTAAGTGACTGTTTTGCTGCCACCACCACAATATCCAACTTCAGTTTTAATAACCCCCTCAAGTTTGCTAAACTTAATTTCTGGTCCCCAAAAACATCCTAATCCTAATACTGCTATTTCCATTGATTATACTTTAATTTGATTTACAAATTATTGCTATGCTAACTAAAAATCAATTAGGTTTTTTGTACATGTTTCTATCAGTATGTACCTTTTCCGTTATGGATTTGCTTGTAAAATGGTCAAGTGACTACCCAACTGGGGAGGTTTTGTTTTTTAGGGGTTTTTTTGGTCTGTTGCCTACATATTTTCTAATACCAAAAAGTAAGTTAAAAAAATTTTATACAACTGATAGATCAAAAGAACATTTATTCAGATGTCTTATGGGTTTAATGGCTTTGATAGCAATAGTTATTGCGTTGAGAGAACTTCCTTTAGCTGTCGTTGTAAGCTTGTCCTATGCAGCACCATTATTTATTACTGTATTATCTATTTTTTTACTAAGTGAGAAAGTGGGTATTTTTAGATGGTTGGCGGTCTTAATAGGATTTGTAGGAGTTATTATAATTGCTGAGCCTGGCTTTAAGGGCATGAATTATCTCTATTTTCTTCCATTAATATTTTGTATTGGTATGGCTTTTGTAACTATTACAATTAGAAAGCTGTCCACAACAGAGCCTATTTGGCTTATCTCAATTTTTTTTACAATTACTATTTCAATTGCTGGCTTAGCCACAATTCCAGTGGGATGGATAATGCCAAATTTTCAAGACTTTATTCTCTTAGCTTTAATTGGAGTAACTGGAGGCTCTGCAAATTTATTTTTAACCCAATCATATAAACTTTCTGAAGTATCTTTAGTAGCACCTTTAAAATATTTGGCTTTGGTGTTTGCTATATTTTTTGGTTATTTTATTTGGAATGAAATACCAACTATAAAAACACTAATTGGTGCATCACTTGTAGTTCTTGCATCACTTATAATCTTTAGAAGAGAAATTTATCATAAACAAAAAATACCATCTACTACTAGACATGAATAAAAAACCAAAATATTGGAATAGTGCAAAAAAATACCTAACTAACAAAGATAGAGTGATGTCTTTATTAATTAGCAAGTATAAATCCCCTTCAGAAGCTGTGCTTACTTCTAGAAAGGATATATTTTTTTCATTATGTAAGAGCATTATTGGACAACAAATTAGTGTTGCTGCAGCTAACTCTGTCTTTTTGAAATTTAAAAAGAAGTGCAAAAATAAGATTAATGCAAAAACAATTTCCCAACTTTCTTTTGCTCAACTTAAAAGCTGTGGATTAAGTGGACAAAAGGTTAGGGGAATAAAAAGTTTAGCTAAACAAATATTAGATAAATCATTTAACCCTAGATTAATTCCTAAGATGTCAGATGAAGAAGCTATTATCTATTTATCTCAGTTAAGACAAATTGGTAGATGGTCAGCTGAAATGATTTTATTATTTACTTATAATCGTTCAAATATTTGGCCTATACAAGATATTGGTCTTTTAAGAGGAATTTCAAAAAATTATAAAAAAAAATATCTACCACCTGAATCTTATGTAAGGTTGTTAAATAAAAGATTTAGTCCTTATTGTTCAGTTGCAACTTGGTATCTGTGGAGAAGTATAGATCCAGAACCTATTCAGTACTAAAACCCTCGATAATTTGTAGGTTTCGCTCAGTAGTGTCTTTGGCTAAAGCCCAACCATCTTGATACTCTTTAGAATCATGGCACTTCATAGCTTGTTCGTGACTTGGAAATTCCCAGATTACAGTTCTTGGATAAGTTTCACCCTCTAAAGTTTCAAATTTTCCACCTCTTACTAGGGGTTTTCCCCCATAACTTTTTATTATTTCAATAACTTTTGAACCATAATTTTTTAAATTTTCTTGGTTATCTATTCTTTTATATAAAGCTATCCAGTATACTTTCATCAATCCATCCATTCTAAAAATTTTTTTTTATTTTTAATAATGTATTCTGGTAATTTACTTAATTCAAATTTTTTCAGAACATCTCCATTACCAAATTTATTAATAGTTTTATCAACTTTTAAATTATAGATTGCTTTTTTATTTTTAATTATTTCACCTATCTGATTAGCTGAAAGGGGGTTCAGATCAAATTCTCTATGATGCAAATATGATCTAAATTTTAATTCTATCTCTTTTGGTGTCTTGATATTTGTAAAATGCCAACCACCATCATTAATTATTTTTATGCTATTAAATTTTGTCGAAGAAAAAAGAGTGTCTATTCTAAAAAAAGAATACTTTCTATCCTTTATATTCCTTAGCCATTGGGGATTAATTAAATTTTTTTTCCTACATGCTTTTGTTCCAGTCCATATTAAATTGGGTAACCACAAGTTAAATTTGTAGTAAAACATATCTTGCTTAAATAAGATTATTTTTTCATTTATATTTTTAAAATTTAAACCAGTTAGTTTTGGTATTTCATCTACATCAGATATTAGAATTAAATCCTCATCATTTGCTTCTTTAAGTCCTGTATGTAAAAGATTTCTTTGACCATTTTCTCTATATGTTGCATTAAAAATTAGCTTTATTGACTTCTCATCTTCACTATCTTCAGTCTGTATCTCTTGAGTTTGTGGGTAAACCTTTTCATCAATTATATAAATTATTTTTTCCTTAAACTTTTCAAATTTTTTATGATCAAATTTCAGTTTTCTCGGCTCCCCTTTATGAGTAAATTTGCTTTCAACGATCACAAAATAATCAACAAATTCATTTAAAGTATGTAGCCTTACATCTGCTACTACTTCTTCATCAAAGTACATAAAGCAATCATAAATTTTCATAATTTTTATTCTTTTTTATTTATATTTATATGATAAGAAATTTTATGGCAGATAAATTAATTATCACTTTTGATCAGTATACAAAAATTGTAGAAAAATTAGCAATAGAAATTCATAATAACTATAAACCAACAGTACTAGTTGGTATTATGCGTGGTGCTGCTCCTATACTGGATATTCTTTCAAGAATTTTAAAATTACCAATAGCTTATATAGTTATCCAAAGTTATTCAGGAGAGGGCATGCAAGATAAGCAAGGACAATTAATGTTTGCTAGAGAGATTAGCTCTTTAGCGGAAAATAAAGATTTTGATAAAGTGCTACTAGTTGATGATCTGTCTGATACCGGATTAACTCTAAATAAAAGCATTGAATGGTTAATGAAATATGAGCCAACAAAAAATTATATCAACGAAGTTAAAACAGCTTGTTTGTGGAAAAAAAAATCTTCTACATTTGAGCCTGATTTTTGCCCAGTAAAATTAGATTCAGATCCATGGATTGTTCAGCCGACTGAACATTATGAAGAATTAACTATGGAAGAAATAATTAAGAAAAATAAATCGGGCTAGAATTAATCCAGCCCTAAAAATTTATTTTTAAGCAACTGCAAAACTTACAACACTAAGTATCGCAATAACCCATATCGCTGGTGAAGTTGAAGAAAACTTACCAGTAAACAATCTAATTAAAGCATAAGAAATAAATGCCAGAGCAATACCATTACTGATACTGTAAGTCAGAGGCATAGCGATCATAGCAAGGACTGCTGGTGCAGATTCGCCAATATCATCCCACTCAATATCTGTAATGTTTCTAACAAATAAAACTGACACATATAAAAGTGCAGCTCCATCAATTTCTTTTGGTAAACTTGTTGCTAATGGAGAAAGGAACAGGCAAGCTAAAAATAAAACTCCAATAGTTAATGAAGTCATTCCAGTTCTTCCACCTGCTTTTACACCAGCACCAGACTCAACATAGCTTGTTACTGTAGTTGTGCCCATTAATGCTCCCGCTACAGTTCCAACACTATCAGCCATCATTGCTTTATCTATATCTTGGATTTTACCTTTGCTATCTATTTTGCCAGCAACGTTTGCTACAGAAGTTAAAGTTCCTGTAGTATCAAAAAAATCTATAAACAATAATGTAAATATTACTGTAGACATTCCAGCTGTAAAAGCAGCATTAAGATCAAAATCAAATAGATAAGTCATTGGGGGAATACTTCCAACTACACCGTTAAATTTTGCAAGTCCTGAAACCCAAGCAATAATACTAAAACCAATAATTCCAATAATTATATTTCCTTTAATGTTTAATTTTTCCATAACAATCATTGAAACAAATGCTAGGCACGCAAGTAAAATTAAAGGATTTTTCATATCACCTATTGTGACAAGAGTTACAGGGTGATCCGCAACTACACCCATAATTTCTAAACCAATAATTGCTAGAAATAATCCAATTCCTGCACCAATTCCAAGTTTTAAACTTTTTGGAATAGAATTAATTAACCAAGCTCGAATTGGTGTTAATGAAATAATTAAAAATAAAACACCGGCGACTAATACCGCACCAAGTGCAGCTTGAGGTGTATAGCCCATTCCAGCGACCACTCCAAATGCAACAAAAGCATTAATGCCCATACCTGGAGCCAAACCAATTGGCCATGTTTTTCCATAGAATGCCATAATGAAACAAGCAAGCGCTGTTGCAACAATTGTTGCTGTAAATACTGCCCCAAAATCAAAGAAACCTTTTTCTGGTCCTGCAAATTCACCTGATAATATAAATGGATTTAAAAACATTATGTAAGCCATCGTTAAAAATGTTGTTACGCCGGCTGTTACTTCTGTTTTAAAATCAGTTTTGTGTTTTTTGTAGTTAAAATATTTTTCTAACATTGATCCTCCTAAGATTGAATTTGACTATTATTAGAATTTTGAAATTATTACTCTTAAAAACCTGGGTTTATTAACATAATTCAACTCACAAGTTTATATTTATGTAATATTTAGGGTGATATCGTTAATCATGCAAAAATTAAGAAGTTTTTTTATAAGTTTATTTTTTTTGAGTTTATTTTCTGGTTGCCAAACAATTAAAAACAAAACAGATAAAATTGTTGAAAAAGAAAACACAAAGCTAAGCCAATTTATTGGAAAAAGTTCCAATAATTTACAAATTGAATTAGGTAAACCTGATGAAGATTTTAAAAATAATAAGGGTAACCTAGAGCTTGTTTATAATTCTAAAAAATATGGAATACTTTGTGAAAGAAGATTTGAAGTAGATTCTAATTCTATGGTGATTGGTTTTGTTTCAAACGGTTGTTTCTAAAAACTAAAGACTAAATTTTTTCAGAAATTTTCAACGCAAATGCATAATCAAGTGCAATTTCTTCTATAGCTCCATCTCTACCAGATTTACCACCATGGCCTGCATTCATTTCAGTTTTTAAAAGTAATAAATTATTATCAGTTTTATATTCCCTAAGTTTTGCGGTAAATTTTGCTGGTTCATCAAATAAAACTCTGTTGTCACTTAAACTTGTTGTTATCAGAATATGAGGATAATCCATTTTTTTTATATTGTTATAGGGAGCATAAGAATAAATATAATCAAAGTGATCTTTTTTATCTTTTGCATTTCCAAACTCATCAAATTCCCCAACTGTTAAAGGTAAGGAGTGATCTAAATTTGTTGTCAAAGAATCCACGAATGGTACAGCCATTATAATTCCTAGAAATAATTTAGGGGCTTGATTAACTACAGCGCCCATAAGAAGACCACCCGCAGAGCCACCCATGCCTATTATCTTATTTTTTGAAGTATATTTATTATCAATTAAGTATTTTGCAGAAGCAATATAATCTTCAAAAGTATTTTTTTTATTAAGCAGTTTTCCTTCTTTCCACCACTTCATGCCTCTTTCCATACCCCCTCTAATATGGGCCGTAACCCAGATGATATCTCTATTAATTAAACTTAATCTAGTAGTAGAAAAGCTAGGGTTCATAGAACTTCCGTATGAACCATAACCATAAAGTAACAATTTAGCACTTCCATCCAGTTTGGTATTTTTATGTCTTGTAATTGTAAGAGGCACCAGTCTTCCATCGTGTGATTTACAATCAACCCTTTCAACAATGTAATCATCAGGATTATGACCAGAGGGGATCTCTTGTTCTTTAACTAATTTTTTTTCCTTTGTACTTAAGTTATAAGAGTAAACTCTAGACTGCGTCTTAGGTGAAGAATAACTTATGTATATCTCGTCTGTATTTTTATCTCTTTGCATTAAAGAGGCACCAGGAACATATACAGTTTCATCAGAAAAAATTAGCTCTTCTTCTATTCCTGATGTGATATTTTTTACAAATAATTTATCTAAAGCATCTGAAGTTTCAGATCTTATGATCCAATTTTTTAAAAATGTTAACCCTCCAATTAGAACTTCATCTTTTGCAGCAATAAAGGTTTTCCAGTCTGGTTTTTCCAAGTTATCACTAATGTCTATTTTAAAATCTTCAGCATTTTCATTAGTATGATTATAAAATTTACCATCCCAAGAATTAACTGAATAAAGAATTCCTCTTAGTCTTTTTTTTATTAATTTAGGTTTAGGATCTTTTTCATTAACATCAAAGTAATATTGTTCAGAAGTATTATGGTCTGAAGAGTTGATAAAGAAATATTTATCATCTGAACTTAAACCAATTCCAACTGTAAAAGCCTCACTTTTTTCTTCAAAAATTAATTGATCTTCGTTAACTTTAGTTCCTAATTTGTGTCTATAAATTTTTCTCGGTCTATGATTTTCATCAAGTTTTGAATAAAAAATATATTGATCATCTAAACTAAAAGTTATGCCACCCGATGTCTCCCTTATCTTATCAGTTACTAATTTTTTCGTTTCTATGTCTCTAATATATATTGTGTAATATTCAGAACCTTTTGTATCTAAAGAGTATCCTAAATATTTATCATTAAAACTAACCTCTAAATCACCAACACCAAAATATTCTACTTTTAGTTTTTCTTTTTCTTCATCACCATTCCAAATTTCTTCAATATTATTAGTTCCAATTTTTTTTCTTAATTTTATAGAATAATTTCCTTTTGTAGTTGTTTTTGACCAATACTCATAATCAAAATCTTTAAAGGGCAAGGATTCGTCATCTAATTTTATTCTTCCTTTGATTTCATCAAATAATCTTTTTTGAATGTTCTTGGTATCTGATAAGTGAAAATCAGTATATGAGTTTTCTTCTTCAAGATATTTTCTGACTTCAGGGTTTAATTTTTTACTATCCTTCAAAACTTCCAGGATGTCATCTTGATGTATCCAGCTATAATCATCTTCCCAACTAACATTATGACACGTTTTTATTTCTGATTTTTTTTTAAGTTGTGGTATTTTCATGGATACAAATTAAATATATGAATATTATCATTTATACACTAGTTTTTTTAGGAATTATTTACTTTTTACTTAAATTAGTAGCCAACACTTCATCAAAAAAAATATCAAAACATTTAAGAAAATTAATTTTTTTAGGTTTAATAATTTTAGCAATATTACTTGTGGTTGCAGGTAAGTTTTTATTAAGCATACCACTTACGTTGCTTAGTCTAGCTTTAGTTAAGTTAAAAGGGTTTTCAATATTCCAATTAATTGGTCTATTTAGACTTATACAAACCCTTAGACAGAATGGAAGATTTTCATTCAATCAAAATCAAAATGTAAAAAACTCATCTACATTAACTTTAGAAGAAGCATATAAAATTTTAAATTTAGATATAAAAAAAAATATTACTAAAGATGATGTTAAAAATGCATACATAAAAATTCAGAAAAAGATACATCCAGATATTTCACCAGAGACCACAAGGTTATCGACGATTGTAAATGAAGCTAAGGAAATTGTTTTAAAAAATATTTCCTAATCTAAAATTTTTTTGAATTGTTCAAAAATTTTATTTGGATTAATTTTATCTTTGCCTAAAGTATCATGTGACACTGTACTTTCTCCATCTGGCATAACTGGATACATTAACGTACTATAACTTCCATATAACAATGGCGTATCTGCCATTAAGACAATGGTTTTAACACCAAGACCCGATGATAAATGACTAAAACTTGAGTCGTTACAAATTGAAATGTCACAATTTTTAATTATTGGTAAAGTTTCATATATATCTAAATTGTCTAGAGGAACACATTTGTCCTTAAATTCTGTATTAAGTATTTCTTTTAAAATTTCTTGCTCTTCTTGATTTTTGCCAGTAGCTAAAAAAAATTTGCAAGGATAGATATTAGAAACTTGACGAATAAGTTCTAGAAAAGTTTTAGAGGGAATTCTTTTAGTTGGGCCTGATCCACCTATACCAAGTAAAATGTTTTTTTCCTCTTTATTAATTTTAAATTTTAATATTGCCTCTAGAACAGATTTGTCATTAACAAAAATTTTAGGATTTTCCAGTGTGTCTAAATTTAAATCTTTATTTAAAAGTTTTTTTGCAGCGTCGATAATATGTTGTTTATTTTTTGAAAATAAGGGATATTGGTGAATATCTTTAATACCAGCAAATCTCGATATTAAGTTGAATCTAAGTGACGAGTTAAAAATAAAAACTTTGTCAAAGTTATATTTTCTAAGTTCTTTTGTTAAGTTTATAAATCCTTTAAAACCCTGGTGCTTAGCATTCTTTAGTTTATTACCCTGTTCTAAGATTATTATTTTTTCAATAATTTTGTTATCTTTTAAAAATTGGTCAGCTTTAGAACTTTTTTTGACCAGAATACTTACTGGTGTATTATACTTTTTAGAAATAGCATCTATAAATGGAAGATAGATTATCATATCTCCAATCCCCATTTTATTTTGTACTATTAAAATTTTCATTTAATACTTTATCATCTTTACTAAATTTTTAATTTATATAAGTTTAGCCTATGAGTAAAATTAAAGGTATTTACGCAGCATCAATGTCAATATTTAACAGCGATTTAAGTCTAAACATTGAAAAGACAGTTAATCATGCTGAAAAAATAATAGGTATGGGTTGCCATGGTGTTGCTCTTTTTGGAAGTACAGGACAAGCGCAGCTTATATCCATCGGTGAAAAAATCGGCTTATTAAATAAATTATCAGAAAGTAAATATAAAGAAAAATATTTAATTGGAACTGGACTTAATTCTTTAAACGAAACTATAAATTTAATGAAGGTTGCCAACTCTTTAAATTTTAATGATTTTTTAATAATGCCACCTGCTTATTATAAGTATGGTGATAGTGAGGTAATAGAGTTTTATTCAAGAATAATTGATGTTTTACCAGACAGTAGAGTTGTTTTATATAACTTTGAGAAGTTGTGTGGTTATAAGTTTAGTATCGAATGTGTTGAAAAGCTTGTTAAGAAGTTTCCAAAACAAATAGTTGGAGTTAAAGATAGCTCTTACAACTTATATGAAAATCTAAAGATTGATAATTTTTCTATTCTACCAGGATCAGAGTCAAAACTATTAAAAGGTTTGGAATTGGGATGTACTGGAATTATTACTGCAACTTGCAATGTAACGGCAGAATTATCACGACAAGTTTATGATGATTTTATTGAACAAAAAGAACAAACAAAAAATAAAATGCTCTGTGATGTCAGAAATACTTTTGAAAAATTTAATCTAATTTCAGGGTTACATTCTTTTATGTCTGATGAAAATAAGATTTATAAAAATGTTCTGCCCCCTGTCAGTCTTTTAAATGAAAGAGATAAATTTCTATTGATAGAGGAGCTTAATAAGCTTAATTTCACACTGGGATCCTTAAAGGCGGCTTAGATGCAATTAGCAAGGTTTTTAAATAACATATTTAAAAAAGATGGCTTCATACTAGTTGATGCCAATTCAAAAAAATATATTATAGGCTCTCCTCAAAAAAAAACTCCAATTAAGCTTAAGATTTTAAACAAGAAGCTTCATTATAAATTACTATATCGCCCTGATCTATACTTTGGAGAAGCTTATTCTGATGGAGATATCGTTATTGAAAATGGAACACTAACTGAATTTTTAGATTTAGCGCTTATGAATATTGGACGAGGAGAAATAAATTTTTTTAGTCACCTTATAAATAAACTGAGTGGTTCATACAGATATCTTACAAATTTTAATTTCATAAAAAAATCTAAAATGAATGTTTCTCACCATTATGATCTATCAGATGATCTATATGATTTGTTTTTAGATAAAAAAAGACAATATTCTTGTGGATATTTTAAAAATGAGAATGACACTTTAGAAGATGCTCAAAATAATAAGATACAACACATAATTAAAAAATTAAATATACAATCTAATCAAAAAGTTCTTGATATCGGGTGTGGGTGGGGATCATTAGCTATAGATATTGCTAAATCTAAAAATTGTGAAGTAACAGGAATTACATTGTCACAAAACCAATTAGATTATTGTTTAAAAAAAGCTAAAGAACTTAATTTAGAGAATCAAGTTACATTTAAGCTTATGGATTACCGAGAATTAGATGAAAAATTTGATAGGATTGTTAGTGTTGGAATGTTTGAACATGTGGGGAGAAAATTTTATAAAAAATTTTTTAAGCAAGTAGAAAAACTACTTAGTAATAATGGTATTTCTTTAATTCATACTATTGGTTCTGTTAATCCACCAAGAGACCCACATCCATGGGTAACAAAGTATATTTTTCCAGGTGGATACACACCAAGCTTAAGTGAGGTAACCACACCAATTGAAAAAGCAGGATTAGTAGTATCTGATATTGAAGTTCTCAAGTTACACTATTCACACACATTGAGACATTGGAAAGAAAACTGCATAAAAAATAAGGAAAAAATTGTTAAAATGTATGATGAAAGGTTTTTTAGAATGTGGGAATTTTACCTTGCTGGGTGTGAAATTGCTTTCAAATGGGGTGATCAGGTTGTGTATCAATTCCAGCTAACAAAGAGTTATACATCCACACCTATTACAAGAGACTATATTTATCATTAATATATTGATAAATCATGAATTCCTTAAAGTATGAAAAAAATAAAAAAAAACCTAGCTAAAAAAAACCCAGCTAAAAAAATACCAGCTAAAAAAAAGCCAGTTAAAAAAAAACCAGTTAAAAAAAAACCAGCTAAAAAAATACCAGCTAAAAAAATACCAGCTAAAAAAAACCTAGCTAAAAAAAAACCAGTTAAAAAAAAACTGGTTAAAATAAGTGGAAGCTTAATATCAGCAATAATCAAACTTCAGCATTCTTTAAAACCAGAATTTAATTTCAAAATTAATTTTAATTTAGAAAAATATATTCAAGACTTTTTTGATAATATCGCCAATAGAATATTTGAGTATAAAACTTTAAAAGCTGAAGAAAAAAGAAGAAGACAACTTGAGGAAATTGAGAAAAAAGAAAAAGAAAAATTACAAATTCAAAAGCAAAAAATAAAAGAAGCAGAAGAGCAAACTAAACTCAAAGAAAAAGCATTAAAAGAAGAAATTAAACTTGAAAAAGAAAGAGCAAGAGACATAAAGTTATTTTTACGTAAGGAGCAAGCATTACTTAGAACGGAACATGCTGAAAGACAAAAACAATTTCTGAAACAATTACAGTTAGAAAAACAAATAGAAAAATTTAGAATAAGAGAAATTAAAGAATTAGAAAAGCTTGAAAAGATCTCATTAAAAGAAAAAAGAGATGATTATTCTGGTCTTCAAGCAAGAATAGAAAAACTAAAAGATAAATATAGAATTATACGAGATCAAAAAATTAGAGAAAGAGTAGAGGCTCTAGGAGTAAAAATTCAAGGTGATGAGGATAGAGAAACTTTACTCCAAAAAGAGAAAGACTATAAAATTGCGAGGCAGAAAATTGAACTTTCTCTTGAAAGCTTTTATAGAAGTGCCAGCAGTTTAGTTTTTCAACTTAACAAGCGACACATCACTAGACACATGTCTATTTTTAGATGTATTGACCAAAGATTTGAAACTGGTGAAATCTTTATCAAATGGGATGAGGCACCCGATGAAGAGTGGTTGCTATTAATTTATATAAAAAATAATTCTCCTGACGAAGGAATAGTTATTGAAGATAAATCAGATCCTGAGAAAAATTCTTCTCATGAATTTAAATCAAACGAAATATTTAAAGCCTCTGATCTAATGGTTGACTCTTTAACGCAGTTAATTTCAAGAAAAAGAGCTAAAAAAGATTAGATTAAATACTATCTTCTCTAATTAATCTTTCAATTTCAGGTATCAATTCACGACTTTTAAATGATGGGTAGAATTTTAATGAGTTTTCAATACTCTTAATTGCTTTTTCATATTCTTGAAGTTTTATGAAAATTCTTGCTTGTCCTGATAAAGCCCCAAAGTGTCTAGGCTCTATATCTAAAACTTTATCAATATCATTTAATGAATTTGTAAACTGGCTCATTAAAAAATATACAGTTGCTCTTTTATTCCAAGCTTCAGACCATTTAGGGTCATTCTCTAGTACGTTACTGAAAACTTTTAGTGCATAATTATAATCCCCATATTGCATCAGCTCAGTTCCAAACTCTAACTTTTCAGTTAACCTAAGATCATTGGGATGTTTATTCCAAATAGACCAAATTTCTTGTTCCAATAAAGCAGCACTTTTTGAATTATTAATATTTTGAAGTTGATTAAAAAGATTATTTAAATCATTTTTTTGAGAGGACTGAACAGATAAAATAAAACTACATATAAATAAAAATAGTATAAAAAATTTCATAACTAAAATATATTTTATTCAGCACCTCTTCTCAACATTAAAAACCTATTTTAAAAGTTGTTTTTTATTTTTTAAAAATAAAAAGAAAGCAATAATTTCATAAAAAAATGAAAATAAAGTAAAAATTATTGGAGTTTTAAAAAAACTATAAAGAAACTTATACTTAGGAATTTTCTTCCATACTAATAAAAAAGCTTCTGCTCCTTCGATTACATTCTCACCATCTTTAACATGAAGTCTACGTAGAAGGTTCTCTGCATTCTTTTGAGTTTCTATTTCAGCAGATTTATTATTTGTGATATCTACCCACTCTATGTCTTTAATATTTTGTTTTTTATACAAATCTATTTCTGCTTGGCAAATTTTACATGAATTATTAAAATAAACTTTCACAATCTATTTCTTATCTTTCCAAGCTGTCATTCCACCAGTCATATTTTTAACATTTTTTATTCCCATTTCTTTCATAGTTTTTGTTGCAAGTGTGCTTTGACCTCCAAGACCACAAAAAACTATATATTCTTTATCAGGATTTTTCTTAAACATTTCATTTTCTAAAGGACTTCCATCAGCAAGATAAAACTCTAATAAGCCTCTTTCTAAATTTAAAGCATTACCAATAGTTTCTGACTCAAAACTATCTTTATCTCTTACGTCTACAAATTGCACATTTGGGTCATTTAGTTTTTCTTTAGCTTCATCAACCGAAATATTTTGTATTTCGTTAGAAACGTTCATTAATTCATCAAATTTTTTCATTATATTGTCCTTTTTTTTAATTTATTCCTAAAATTATAGAGAATCCGATAGATTGTATATGTGCGAAATACGACAATTGAAAAAATAATTATAACTATTATTTGTTACCTATGAGTGATTTTTTTACTAAAACAGATCTATCAAGAAAAGATGCGGAAAGTATTATTTCAGAAACATTAAATAATTGTGATGATGGTGAACTTTACTTAGAAAATTCTAAAAGCGAATCTATTATACTTGATGATGATAAAATAAAGAGTTCCAGTTATAGTTCTGATCTAGGATATGGCTTAAGAGCCGTAACTGGCGAAGTAGTAGCTTATTCTCATTCAAATGAAATTTCAAAAAAATCATTAAAACAATCCGCCAATAATCTAAGCTCAACATTAAAATCTCAAAAAGGTATCTACAATCATGAAATTCCACAATCTAATGAAAAATTTTATAAAGATGTTAATCCAATAGAAGAAAAATCACTACAATCTAAATTGGATCTTTTAAAAGAAGTTAACAACTATACGAGAGCCAAAGGTGGAATGGTGCAACAAGTCACTGCAAGTTTTGCAGGTGAACATAAATCTATAGAAATTATAAGATCTGGAGGTGAAGTTTTAACAGATGTTAGACCTTTAATTCGTTTTAATGTTTCAGTCATGCTTGAGAAAGATGGAAAAAAAGAAACAGGAGTTTATGGAATTGGTGGAAGACAATCTTATGATGAATACCTTAAAGATGATAATTGGAAAAAAGTATGTGATGAAGCATTTAGAATTGCCTCAGTAAACCTTGAAAGTAAACCGGCGCCAGCAGGAGAAATGAAAGTTGTTTTAGGATCAGGTTGGCCAGCAATACTTATTCATGAAGCTATAGGACATGGCCTTGAAGGTGACTTTAATAGAAAAAAAACATCTGCTTTTCATAATTTAATGGGTCAAAGAGTTGCCACTGAAGGTGTTACTATTGTTGATGATGGAACTCTGCATAACAGAAGAGGAAGTTTAACAATAGATGATGAGGGGACACCAACTGAAAAAACTGTTTTAATAGAAAATGGCATATTAAAAAATTTTATGCAAGATCGGCTTAATGCTAGATTGATGAATACAAGATCCACAGGTAGTGGAAGACGAGAAAGTTACAAACATGTTGTTCTCCCAAGAATGAGAAATACCATGATGTTAAATGGAAAATATTCTCAAGAAGAGATGATTAAATCGGTTGATAAAGGAATATTTGCAGTTAGTTTTGGTGGTGGGCAAGTGGATATTACTTCTGGAAAATTTGTATTTAATTGTACAGAAGCTTATGAAATTATTAACGGTAAAATTGGATCACCTATTAAGGGAGCAACGTTAATTGGCGATGGTCCTTCAATTTTAAAAGAGGTTTCATTAGTTGGAAATAACATGATGCTCGACCCAGGCATTGGAACTTGTGGAAAAGCTGGGCAAGGTGTTCCAGTAGGCGTGGCACAGCCATCTATCTTAATTGACAAAATGACTGTTGGCGGAACTCAATTATAAATCATATGGTTAAAGATCAAGATTATTTAACAAAAACAGCTTCTTTTTGTATAGATTTAGCAAAAAAACTTGGAGCAACAGATTCAAGTGCAGCTGTTATGCACTCAATCTCAGAAACAGTAAACTTTAGAAATAAAAAATTAGACGAATCTGATAGATCGGATAGCCTAGGTGTTAGTCTTACAACTTATATTAACAAAAAAAAATCAAGTATCTCTTCTTCAAATCTTACAGAAGAAAATATCAAGACGTTGGTAGAAAGATGTATTGAGACAACAAAAATTACTCCAGAAGATGAGCATAATTCATTACCAGATAAAGACTTATTGGCTAATAAAATTAATGATCTAAATTTATATGATGATGACCATATAGAGAATGATGAAAAAATTGAATATTTAAAAGAAGTAGAAGAGGCTGTATTTAAAAAAAAAGAAATCATTAATACGGAAACTGGTTTCTCCGAGTCAAAATCAAATTTTATATTAGCAAGCAGTGATGGCTTTTTAAACGGTTATAAGTCTTCTTCCTTTTCAGCATCATGCGTTGCTGTAGCAAAAGATTCTAATAATAAAATGGAGAGAGATTATGAATTTACCAGCACTTGTCATCTTAATGATATGTTGAAGCCAAGCCAAATTGGAACAATAGCTGCAAAGAAAACATTACAAAAATTAAATCCAAGAAAAATAGAAAGTGAAAAAATTAGTATTGTTTTTGATAGAAGAATTTCGAAAGGAATATTGAGTGCTTTTGCAAGTGCAATATCTGCTTCATCTATTGCAAGAGGTACATCCTTTTTAAAAGATAAAATTAATGAAGAAATTTTTACGTCTTCAATAAATATTTTTGATAAACCCAATATAGTCAAAGGATTAGGATCAAGATATTTTGATTCTGAAGGAGTGAAAACTGATGAATTAAAATTAGTAGATCAAGGTGTTTTAAAGCATTATTTAGTAGATACTTATAACGGGAAAAAATTAAATCTTAAGTCAAATGGTAGAAGTGGTGGAACAAGTAATTTATATTTTGAAAAAGGTTCTATCTCATATAAAAATCTTTTAAAACTAAACTCAAGAACTCTTTATATTACAGAAACAATTGGACATGGAAGTAATCTAGTTACAGGAGATTATTCAGTTGGTGCTAATGGGTTTATGGTTGAGGATGGAATATTTAAATATCCCGTTAGTGAAATCACAATAGCTGGAAATTTTAAAGATATATTTAAGAACATAACACTGGCAGACGATCTTGAGTTTAAATACTCAACGAATGCACCAACAATGTTGATAGAAGGTATGGTTGTTGCTGGGAAATGAAGGATTTCTGTATAATTGGGTCTGGTATTTCAGGCTCAACAATTGCTAAAGCACTTAGTAAAAAATTTTCACTAGATGTTTATGACAAGGCCAGAGGAATTGGAGGAAGATCATCTAATAAAAAGCTTAACAAGAATGAAAGCTTTGATCATGGTGTTCAATATATTTCACCAAAAAGTGATGAATTTAAAAAATTTATAAAAAGTTTAATTTCAGAAAAAATTGTTAAAAAATGGCCAGGAAAACATTTATTTTTAAATACTGATAAGAAAGAAGACAAAAAACATATTAAGATAATTGGAAAAAAGGGTAACAACGCAATCAGCAAATATCTATTAAAAGATATCAACTGCAATTTTAATAGTGAGGTTATTAAAATCTTTAATAAAAATAAAGTGTGGGAAATATATTTTTCTGATGGATCAAAAAAATTATATAAATCATTGATACTAACCTGTCCATTTCCTCAATTAAAAAAACTTTCAAAAAAATATATTAAACATTCATTTATTAATCAAAAAATAAAAATGGATGCAAATATAACAGTCATGATGACCACAAAAAAAAGCAAACCTAATATTAGTAGTTATTTTTTTAATGATAAAATTTTAGGTTGGGCTGGAAATGAAAATAGTAAAATGCGCTTTAAAAGTAAAAATGATCTTTGGACCTTGCAGAGCACTTACTTATGGGCAAATAAAAAAATTGATAAAAATCAAGAAAATAAAAAATTGAACACTAAGATTATGATTGAGCAGTTTTTTAAACTTACAGGCATCAAAAAAACTAAAGTTTTATTTTCATTAAATCATGGCTGGAAATATTCATCTAACTCAAAACCTTTGAGTGTTAAAAGCTATTGGAATTCTTCTTTAAAATTTGGAGTTTGTGCGGATTGGTTTGTTGGACCCAGGCTAGAGTCGGGATGGATAAGTGCTCAAGATCTTTTTAATAAAATAAATAAATAGCTTTATTCAAACTTTTTAACCTTATATTCCCAATTTCCTAGTCTAGAATAAGTAACTTTTAAAATTAATGAATTTTTTTTATTAAACCATATATCAAAATTAAGTCTTTTATCTTTTGGTAAAGACATGTCTTTTGAGGTTAATTTAAAATGATCTACCTCATAAGTTTTACCATAAAGTTCAATTTCTTCTTTACCAATAAACGTTACTACCTGTTCTTTGACACTACCTGATACTGGGCTAATTTGACTATCAGTTTGTAAAATTTTGTGGCTCCACCAGTTTCCAATTACGTTTTTTGTTGATGCCACACCACTATAGGAAGAACCCTGAATATCAAATTTATCTGTTTGTTCATTAAATTCTAAATCTACATATTTTTCTTTATCATTTTGAAGTGTTTTAGAATTAAAAGAAATCAATTTATCTTTAATATATTTTTCCTCTCCGTACCCTTCAATTTCAAAAATTGTTGCTCCAAATAACTTTACTGTAAACTTAATTTGATTTGTGACTGTTGTCTTATCTCCATCCTTTTTAAAAAAATAGTAATTATAGCCAATAACTTCACCATCTTTTAAAATCTCCATTTCAATTTTATTAAATTTATTATAATGCGCCATGTGGGCATTAGAGCTAAGTGAATACGTTAAAAAAAAAATTAGTATAAAAAATTTTTTCATAAAGTGTTAACAATAATAGACTTTAATTTTAAAAGAAGTAATTTATTAAAAATGTTCTTGAAAATCAAAAATATTCCCAAAGTTTATTGGAGTTCTGAAAAACCATTAAATCTTAAACCAAAAATTTCAACTTTCTTCTTTTTGTGTCTTGGATTAACTTTATTTGGTTTAGGTGAGGGATTATTAATTGTCTCTTTTGCTGGAGCCTCACCTTGGTCTGTTCTTGCACAAGGTATTGCATTGAATGTTGATTTTTCTACTGGAATAATAACTATATTTATAAGCATTGCTGTTTTACTGTTGTGGTTACCTTTAAAACAAATACCTGGAATTGGAACAATCTTAAATGCAATAATTATTGGTTTGATGATTGATGTCTGCATAAAATTTGTGCCAACACCTGAAAATTATATTTATCAAATACTTTTGGCCATTATAGCGGTACTCACAGTAGGGCTTGGTGGTGGTATTTATCTAGTGGCTAATTTAGGAGCTGGACCAAGAGATGGACTAATGGTTGGTTTGCAAAAAAAAACAAATTTACCGATTGCTATCGTTAGAGCTTTTCTTGAAATTACAGTGATGTCTATCGGTTGGTATTTGGGTGGTACAGTAGGAGTTGGAACTTTATTATTTGCTTTTGGAATTGGACCAGCTGTTGCTCTTAGTTTATTTATTGTTGGAAAGTTTTTTAATTAAAGAGGTGTTGACGATTTTTCGTTCTTTTTTCTATCATTAGGATTAAGAATTGCTTTTCTTAATCTAAGAGATTTAGGGG
Source organism: Candidatus Pelagibacter sp. Uisw_130 (assembly GCF_047722505.1). Taxonomy (GTDB): domain Bacteria; phylum Pseudomonadota; class Alphaproteobacteria; order Pelagibacterales; family Pelagibacteraceae; genus Pelagibacter. The sequence continues at coordinate 1,169,734 of NZ_CP159814.1, read as the reverse complement.
TAATTTCTAACGCCTCATCAGTGTTTAACATACTTAGCTGTTCTGCAATTGACATTTGTCTTACTGGAGTTAGTACAACGTTTTCGTCAGTTCCTTGAGTTCTCATGTTGGTTAACTGCTTACCCTTCATAACGTTAATAATCATATCACCAGCTTTTGGGGCTAATCCAACAATCATTCCTTCATAAACAGGATCATTATGAGTTACAAACATCTCACCTCTCGCCTGTAAGTTAAATATTGCAAATGCAACAGCTTTTCCGTTTGCCATTGAAATTAAAGCACCATTTTTTCTACCATCCATCTCACCTTCAAATTTTCCATAACCATGGAAGATTCTGTTAATTACACCAGTACCTTTTGTTAAAGTTAAAAATCTACTTGTGTAACCCATCAAGCCTCTAGTTGGCGCGTGAAAGATTAATCTTTTTTTATCTTTTCCTGTATCTTTAAGATCGAGTAATTTACCTTTTCTTCTATTCATTGAATCAATAATTTTTGATGAGAACTCTTCATCTACATCAACAGTAATTTCTTCAATCGGCTCCATTCTATTTCCACCCTCATCTTTTTGGTATAAAACCTTTGGAGGACTTACTGTCATTTCAAAACCTTCACGTCTCATTTGTGTCAGTAAGATTTCAAGCATTAACTCACCACGACCACTAATTACAAAAGCATCTACGTTTGCATTTTGAGAAAAAGAAATTCCAACATTGTTTTGCGCTTCAGTGACCAATCTATCTCTGATTTGAGTGCTTGTTAATTTTTTACCTTCTGTTCCAGCTAAAGGTGAGCTATTTACACTTATAGTAATAGACATAGTTGGAGGATCTATTGGAGTTGCTGGAAGTGGATCGTTTACTTCAAGATCACAAATTGTATCTGCTACGTTAGCTTTTTCTAAACCTGCAATTACAACAATGTCTCCTGCTTCACCAACTTCAATGGGTACTTTCTTTGTTCCTTCGTATCTAAAAATTTTAGTTAATCTACCTTCATCAACTTTCTCACCTTTAAGATTTATTGCCTTAATAGGTTGATTAGCTTTTGCTGTTCCTTGAGATATCTTTCCAACTAAACTTCTGCCCAAGAAACTATCTGCATATAATAAAGTAGATAGCATTGCGAAAGGTTTAGTTTTATCAAGGTCTGCTGGCTTAACATGTTCTAGAATTAAATCTAATAATGGGTGTAGATTTTCTCTTGGGCCATCCACTTCTTTGTCTGCCCATCCAGATCTACCACTTGCGTACATAACTGGAAAGTCTAATTGTTCCTCGTTTGCATCTAAACTTACAAATAAGTCAAATGTTTCATCTAAAACTTCATTAGCTCTTTGATCGGCTTTATCTAGTTTGTTAATTACAACAATCGGCTTTAACCCTTGCTTAAGAGCTTTTGCTAGTACAAATTTTGTTTGTGGCATTACACCTTCCGCAGAATCAATTAATAATAAAGCACCATCGGCCATACTTAAAACACGCTCTACTTCAGCTGCAAAATCTCTGTGACCTGGTGTATCAATAATATTAACTCTCGTATTTTGCCAATCAATAGAAGCAGGTTTAGCTAGAATAGTAATTCCTCTTTCTTTTTCCAACTCACCAGAGTCCATCAATCTTTCATCCACCACTTCATTTTCTCTAAATGAACCACTTTGCTTCATTAGATTATCAATCATGGTTGTCTTACCATGGTCAACGTGAGCTATAATTGTGATGTTTCGAATATTGTTACTCATAATTTGACGCTCTTATACATTAATTGAGTCATTTGAAAACTTAAAAAAACCCATTATTTTCTTATTAAAGCTATTTTAATAAAAAATTAGCTTCTTGTGATTATTAAAAAAACGTATAAATATCCCTGTATAAATTAGACATATTAAAGGATTAAGAGCATATCTCCTTAAATTTTAAAAAATCTAAATACCTAAATGGAAAACTTTAAATTACTAAAAATAGAAGATTCGCTAAAGAATTCATTGGAAAAAATGAAGTTTACGAAACCAACACCAATTCAGGCTATGGCAATACCTGTTGCTTTAGAGGGAAAAGACATTTTAGGAACAGCACAAACAGGAACAGGAAAGACTTTAGCTTTTAGTGTTCCTCTAATTAATAAATTAATATTAGATAAAAATGCATTTGCATTAGTTATGTGTCCAACTAGAGAACTTGCAACTCAAGTAATGGCTGCAATAAAGAGTATTATTAGCGATAAAATTAATATTAAAACTGCCTTGCTTATTGGTGGAGAGGCAATGCAAAAACAACTTAGACAACTAGGTAATAGATCAAGAATAATTGTTGGAACCCCCGGAAGAATTAACGATCACTTAAAAAGAAAAAGTTTAAATTTATCAGCTACTAAATATTTAGTATTAGATGAAACTGATAGAATGCTGGATATGGGTTTTACCCCTCAAATAGAATTAATTTTAAAATTCGTTCCAAAAGATCATCAAACCTTATTATTTTCAGCAACATTACCTCAGAATATTGTTAGAATTTCTGAAAGATATCTAAATAAACCTCAAAGAATTTCAACAGGATCAACATCAGTTCCTATTGCAAAGATTAAACAAGAAACCCTTCAGGTTTTTAAAGAAAATAAATACGATCAACTAGTAGACCAATTTATAGCAAGAAAAGGATCAATATTAGTTTTTGTTAAAACTAAAAGAGGTGCTGATAAAATGGTTAAGCGTCTTAAAGAAGAGGGCCATTCAGCCGATGCTATTCACGGAGATCTTCGTCAAAGTAAAAGAGATCGCGTAATTACTTCATTCAGAAAAGGTCTTAAGAGAATATTAATTGCAACAGATGTTGCTGCAAGAGGTTTGGATATTCCTTTAATTCAGCATGTAATAAATTATGATCTTCCACAAGTGCCAGAAGACTATGTTCATAGAATTGGAAGAACTGCCAGAGCAGGAACAGAAGGTTCTGCTTTAACTTTTCTTACACCAGATGATAGGTCGATGTGGAACGAAATTAGTAAATTAATTGATCCAAATTTTAAACCTGCGCCACGTGGAGCAAGAGGAGATTCAAGAGGTGGTAAAAGAGGAAAAGCACCATACAATAAAAAAAGAAAATTCAGAGATGAAAAAAAATCTAGTTATGGAAGATCTAGCTCATCATCAAGAGATGGAGAGAAAAGCTTTGGCTATAAATCAAAATCATCTAGCTCATCATCAAGAGATGGAGAGAAAAAAAGTTTTGGTTATAAAGGAAAATCTAGTTTTGGAGATAAATCAAAACCATCTAGTTATGGAAGATCTAGCTCATCATCAAGAGATGGAGAGAAAAAAAGTTTTGGTTATAAAGGAAAATCTAGTTTTGGAGATAAATCAAAACCATCTAGTTATGGAAGATCTAGCTCATCATCAAGAGATGGAGAGAAAAAAAGTTTTGGTTATAAAGGAAAATCTAGTTTTGGAGATAAATCAAAACCATCTAGTTATGGAAGATCTAGCTCATCATCAAGAGATGGAGAGAAAAAAAGTTTTGGTTATAAAGGAAAATCTAGTTTTACTAAAAAAGATGACTCGAAACCAACAGGCTTCACAAATAATCCTAAATATTTTGGAAAAAAAACATCTGAAAGCTCATCAACGAGTGGAGAAAAAAAAAGCTCTAGTTTTGATGGAAAGAAGAAGTTTAAAAGTAGAAGTGACAGACCCAAAAGCTTTACCTTCAAAAAACACAGTCAAAAAAGAGCTAAAGTCTAAGACTTTTTAGATTTCTCTTTTTTATTTTTTCTTTTTTCTTTTAGGCTTAATTTTGGCTTTTTAGCAGTGCTTGAATCTTTAAATGATTTTCCGCTGTATCTTTTTGACATATCTTAACCTTATAACAGCTTAACAAAAAAAAAGGCCACCTAAAAAGATGGCCTTTGAATTCTTTTTAAAAAAGAGTGGGATTACATTCTCATTCACTTATTGTTTTACTAGCTTAATTAATGGTTTTTCGTGCCGTTTCGTGTTTTTAGAATATCAACCGAAGATTAGCCGAATATTATCAATCTCAAATATGAGATTTAGGTAAATAGGTAATTATTTAACCACTTTGAAATTGTTCATTACTCTAAAAGTCATTTTCAAAAAGAACTTAAAAGATGACTTCATTTTAGAGTTGGGTTAGGGTCAGACATGAAAAATTTTTTGGGAATTTTAGTTCTGACCTTTTTCTTTTTTCCGATTTCTTTGAACTCTGAAATCAATGAAAAAAAGGCGGAAAAAACTAAATTATGGACAAAATGTAAACCAGAAAAAGGTGTAGATGTTCAATTTAAAAATAATGATAATAATTTATCTACTGAGGAACTTGATAACCTACTTACTGGTAACACACTAGTATCAGTTGATAGATGGGGAACTTTTGCCATTTATTATCCTTCGAATAAAGATACCGTTGGATGGATGCCAAAAGAACATCTTAAAGGAAAACAAGATTGGACAAAAGGTACTGTTACATTTGAAAATAATAAGTATTGTAGGCAGTGGGCAGAATGGGCTTCAGGAAAAAAGATTAATTGTTGGATTGCTTACGAAGGCGAGGAGAGAATTGATATGAGGTCTTTTTATTATGTTTGTAAAAATGGTGTTCCAGATGGAGACGCCTCCATAGTCTTTCCTGGTAATCTTTTTAATATTAAATATACAGGTAGCGGAAACACTACTGGTAAACTTACACAAGATAATGAAAAAGTAAAAATAATCTGGGAAAAATATTTTTCAAATTATGTCAAGTAAATCAAAAAAGTGTCAATTATAAAAAAACCCCGAAACATTCATACCGAGGATTTTAACTCAAACAAATCAACATCTATTTTACTACTTTGAAATTGTTTGGTAGCCAAAGTGGTCTCAAATAATAGACTCATTTGATGATTTTTTCTTCGTGCTTTTTTCGTGCTTTCTTCGTGCTCTAATAAAATGTTGGGACAAAAAAAAAGCCCAGTAAAAACTGGGCTTTTTATAATTTTTAGTAAAGTGAATGGGTTTACATTCGCATTCTAGGAATAAAAGGGTAGGTAATTCAATACCTATTTGGGTGGGAACATTGCAAAGACATTGCTGAGGACTACTTCTTTGTCTTCTTCACAGAAGCAGAGGACATTGCAAGTCTAGGAAACAATCTTTTGTTCTCTTGGATCATCATTGTTTCTTCGTTATCTAAATAACTGTTTTTTACAACTTTAACAGATGTGTTGGCACTTCTTGCAATTATTTCTAGTGGTGCACCATCATTATGTCTATTGGAAATAAATGTATGTCTAATACTATACAAAGGTCTGTTGCCACCATTCTTATGATACAGACCCAACTCACTCGAAACTCTTATGAATATTTTACTAATTCGAGAATACAAACTTCTTCTATTTTTAATATTAGGAAATAATAGATAATCTTCTGATGTGTTCTTGGGGTTTCTTTTTACAATCTCTGGAAATATATTTTTAGTAAAATATGGGTGGCAAGTTAGTTTATGTTTTGGACTAGTCTTGGTGTTAAACAATGTAAATTGTAATATTGGTTCGTTTAGATTTTCTTTGTCAGTAAGATATTGATACTGCCAATTCTTAATCATAAGTGGTTGAATTCCTGGTCTAAATCCAGCACTTCTAATCAAATTAATATAATCTTTAACTTCAAGATATTCTTTATCTTCTTTCTGTTTAGATAATTCATCAAGTCGTCTGTTAATTAAATTTAATTCTTCATTGAAATAAGATTCTCTTGGGGTGTTAATAACAGATAGTGATGGCATATCTGGTAATGATTGTATTACTCCTAAATTCTGTGCTCTTTTGAACATCATATTTAAGACACTCATATATTTTGAAATTGTATTGTCAGTTTTGTTATCTAATCTTAAATTATTAGTCATATCTGAAATTGCCTGACTTAATAATTCGTGATCTCTATAATCAAACCCAATAAAGAAGTTTCTCATATAATTGTTAAATCTTTTCTTCTCTCTAATACCTTGATTGCTGTTATCGATCTTACCTTTCATGTGATATTTTTGTATTCGGTGTTTGAAGAAGGGCATTGCAATATCTTTATCGAAATCAATCTTTAATTGTTGATGCTGTTGATTTGCAATTACAAGATCGTAAGTTTTTATTGCCTCTTTTAATGCAACTTTAACATTTGGCGTCTTTAATGATTGTTCTTTATTACCAGACTTACTATTCAATCTTCCTATATAGAAAGAACAGTAGTAATTCTGACTATTACTCTTTTTATATATCTTTAATGATTTCTTACTCGGTATTAATTTAATCGTTTCTTTTATTATTCTTGGCATGTTTTTTATTCTCTCTTATATACTTCTTCTGTGTTATCCCACAGCCTATTAGACTAGGGGAAACTCTTTGTTTACTAATTAATTGAAATAATCTCTACATAATTATATTCGTCATAAATGTGAAGAAATGAGTTTGTGTTCTCATCTCAATTAATCCTGCTTTTGTACTCTTATTGAGTTCGTAAATATCGCAGTTGTAGTCAGCAATTGGGGGAACAATCACTGGCATAATAATATTCTCTCTAGCATTGGAATTTAACTTTACATATGATCTTGGTGCATAATGCATGAAGTGTTCTTTTGATTTTGAGTCAGAAGGAATTGTACTGCTATGAGTTTGATCTTGAACGGTCACGCCATCTGCCCATGTATATGGTACCCAACTTAAATTACATAACACAACGATTATGTTTTTATCTTTATCTGTTTTGATTAGCATATCTTGGCAACTAGTTAATGGTGAACTGCTGTTCATTATTTTTGAATATTGTTTTAATTGTTTCATTACCTCTCCACTTAATTTGAAGGTGGCAATAAACTTTGATGTTTTAAAAATATTATAATTCATGATTTTGTTTTGAGGTGGCAAGTTCGCCACCTCATTATGATTTACTTAGGCAGCATTAAACAGTTTAGCATTAGCAATTATTTGCTGTGCTTGTTCAACTGCTCTTTTTTGACCATGTGCTTTTGATATGAAAGAAGAAATCTTATCTCTAACAGTATCTACCTTGTCATCATTGATTGTGATTTCAGGAATACTATCTAAAGCAGATTTTACTTTTTTGACTAACTTGTCAAAATCAAATGTACCTTTGTCAACGAACTTTGTTCTATCAACTTCAACTGTAAGCATTGAAAGTAATTTGTTTTCAAACTCTTTCGCTTCTGCTTTACCTACATCAGCGATCTCTTTGATCTTACTAATCGGCATATCAGCATCAATTTGCTTTGCTACTTTGTTGAACTTTTCATCGGTCAAAGTTGTAAGAAAGTATTGAGATGTCCATTTAAAAGGCAACTTACCTTTAGTAAACAAACTAAATAATCTTAAATCTTTTCCAATGTTTAAGTATTTTGATTGTGTACTACCTGAAAAACTTAACTGTTCAACTAATCTTGAAAAGTCATTATTCTTTAGGTTAACTTTTGCATCAAACAAATCTCTAGCGATTAAGTAATGTGCTTTGACACCAATATATAAATTACTTTTAATCTGTGAAAAGTATTTCTCTACTGATTTCTTTTTAGAAGGATCTTTCTCGTTATGACCTACTTCTAAGGTTTGAAGATTATTAACTAGTGGGTTAAATATCTCCATAGTGGTTTTATTTTCCATATTTCTCCTTTGGTTTATGGGTTGGTTTATTTGTTTCTTTGGGAACAAATGGGGTTAAAAAGTCTTGAACAATGGTCTTCATTGTTGTGCAGACTTCACAATAAGAGGTTAAGTTAAGTGTAGTAAATGTATCACCACACTTTTTGCATTTTATAGTTCTGCTCATTTAATTAACTGTTTGTAAGGTTAAATGACGAAGATATTCTCTAACTTCTGTAACATCTTTGTATGCTTGATATTCTTCGTCATGATTGTTCCACCATTGAATATCCATTTCATAGTGGTCAATTATTCTTTTCAATATATTGTAAACTCTATCGTTCATTAGGCACTCAATCTTTCTAATGCTTGTTTCAATTCTCTACTTTGACAATTCAAACTTTGAATAAGATTAGTTTTACAATCTCTATCTTCGTGTTTATCTGTATGACCTAATTCAATATCTGAATCTATTTCATCAATTGCTAGATCAACATATTTCTTTGCTTGTTTGATAAAGGAATAACTTACTGCTTTATCTATTTTTGATTTCTTCATATTTTCTTCTTTCGTTTATTGGTTAATAATTTCTAAATGGAAATAACTATGCTGCTCTTTTGATTTCGTGCATTGTAGATGTGTAATCTTGAATGTTATTTTCATTAGTATAACTAGCAGTGTTCATCAAATATCTGTTCATTCTCATTTGTTGAGTGAAGTCTGAACTTCTGTATGGTTTATGATAAACTCTAACTCTTTCTTGAATAGGGTTTCTCTTACTGAATTTCATTTCAGCAATCATTGATGATCTTCTTTGTTTTTCACTTTGTCTTAATGGTGAAAAGTTTTCGTTATATGCTCTCATGTTTTTTCTTCTTTCTTTTTATTGTTAATATGGGTCTATTATATCGGAGATCGATATGTTTTTCGTTTACCACTCGACTAGTAGTCTTGGGGTTAACAATGTTAGTCTTTCTCTTTAATGTTTCCATACTACTAATATAATCATTGTTAGTGTTTTTTTCGTTTGCCACTACTCTAGTAGTCTTGGGGGAAACATTTGAAGTTAAGTCAGCAATACACTCAACAATGAAAGATATATTATGAACAAATGTATTCTGACTTAACATGCCCCTATCATACCAGAAAAAAGACCTCTGCGAGTTTACCCCTTGCCTATTAGAGCCATGGGAAACAATAAGTTAAGTAAATACTGAAAATATTCTATCTCATCAATCGGATAGAATGATTATTTCCAAATGGAAAGTTTAATTAGTGGTCTGAATAGTCACCAGGAAAGATACCTTTACATACATTGTTAAGTATCTTTGATGCCTTATTAATGTTTCGTGACATCAATATTTGTTTACTTCTATCTATTTTCTTTGCATGGGCAGTAGATAGATTTCTTTGTAATGATCGTGCATTTGATCTTTTCTTAACTTTTACCTGCCTTTTATCTTGTTTATCGTTCACTAAATCCCATATTTCGTGAAGTGTATAGTTCTTGGGGTTTTGTTTAAATTGCCATGCCCAATGAAACCAATCAAGAGGTGCAGATTGCAATGGTCTTTTAATATGGAGTTTAAATCGTTGATTTGCTTGTTGTTTTGCTACTAAACCCTTAACTGCCTTACCTATTTCTTTTTGTATTCTTTGAACATTAAAATTAATAGGAATTTCTACTGCAACAGTATTAGGTGTTCTTTGACCTTTGAATAATTTGATTTCTTGTTGTTGTTCATTCATAAACAAATGCTCATGTGTTTTAATCCATTGATTAAATGTTTTTGTCTTCACTTGGTTTAAGTGCCAATCTTTATAATAATTTTGATTTACCTTTTTAGATAATGTTTTGTCCCCCAAACATGATTGAAGATACTGATACCAAATTCTGTAAGGTTGCAATTCTTTAAAACTTAATTCCATACCCTCAATATACACATTTTTGATGTTTACACGAGAGAATAGTAGTGCCAAGAGTAAAAGCAAATGCTTGTGTTTTCGCCATTATTTGTCAGCATGTTCTAATCGTTAATGACAATGAATAACAAAGGAGAAAACAATGACGGTATATTTTTATGGCAGATGTAGTGCAGATGAAAACTTTGATAAGGGCAGCAGTATCAAAACTCAAATTGAGAAATCAAAGGCATATGCAGTAATACATAATCTAACAATCGATAAAGAAATAACTGAAAGTATTTCTGGTACTATTAAATTCTATAATAGACCAATGGGATTAGAATTGATGAATGATCTTAAAAAAGGAGATCATATTATTTGTTCTGCATTGGATAGATTTTCAAGAAATACTTTAGACCTACTTCAAACAATCGAAAAGTTTAAGAGATTGAAAGTCAATCTACACTTTGCTGAATTTGGTAATGTCACCTCAAGTGATGCAATGGGTTCGGTATTTGTAAAATTACTATCTGTGTTCGCTGAATTTTATTCGAAACAATGTAGTGAGAAACAAATTGCTACTAAACAAAGATTGATTAAAGAAAATCGTTTCACTGGTGGTAAGAAGAAGTTTGGTTATGATTTAGATCAGAATAATTACTATGTACCTTGTGAGAAAGAACAGCAGATCATAAGAGAAATGCAGTTGATGAGAAAGAGAGGCAAGTCTTATCAAAAAGTTGCTGAAGAAATAACAGTATCAACTCGTAAGAAGTTTCCTGTGTCTTGGGTGCATAAAATCTTAATGAGAGAGGGGGTATCGGCATAATGGATTATCTTTGTTCAGAATGTTCAGTTCAATTATCTAAATTTGAAATTGAATTGAACGAACTCTACCCAATAGGCAGATTGTATTGTGAATACTGTCAAAATAAACATGAGAGAGTAATCATTAAGAAGATTGCAGAGAGTGAGGCAGACATGCATAATGATTACACTCGTGATCTCTTGGGTGATGTTTCCCATAGCCTATTAGATAAGGGGGATAACAATGAGAGTAATTAAATCAATTATCTTCATATTCCTATTATCCTTTACTACTCACGCTTTTTCAAAGTCGAATGAGTATTACAAGGCAACACTAGTTCATGTTTTGACAGAATGTAATTCAGATTGTCAAAAATTAGTGTTCAGACAAGAAGTGGATAAAGCATTCTTTGAATTAATGAATGCTGTTTTAAATCAAATCAGATTTGAAATATCTATGAGAGAAAAGGAGAGTTATGATTAGAGTAATCTTAATTATCTTTCTATTAACAACATCTGTTTCTTCCGAAGAGAATTGCAAGTATTCGGCAACAGGTGAAGTCATCAATCAAAAAATAGTAAATCTAAAAGAATCATATGTTTGTAAGGAAGAAGATTCTTTCTTCGTGCAGTTCTGGACTACTGATGAGTGGTCTAAAACTGCGACTATGACTTTTTTATTTTTACTAGAAAATCTATAAGGAGTGAAAATGAGAATAATAATAATATTACTGTTTGGGTTGTTATTACAAAATTGTAGTGGCAATAACAAAAAGGTAATCAAATCGCCAGATGATCTTCAATCATTTGTTAATGTGTTTTGTGAGAAACATAAATCTACTGACAAAGTGATTAGAGTATGTACTCAATCAATCAGTAAAGATTTGAATATTGCAGAAAATAAAGCATTGATGAATGCCAAGTTAAAACTTGCAGATATCGTATCTCATAGTCTGGTGTCTAAGGAGATCATCACACACAAGGAAGGGAAGGGTATTGTGAAGACTTATGACCTAGAAGCAACATCTACTTTAGATGAAGTTTCCATTTCGAATTATCGAGTAGTGCATAAGAAGATCCTTAAAGAAAATGGGAAATGGCGAGTATTGATACTTGCTGAATTGAAGATCGTATAAACTAAAAAACCCAATAGGAAACTTGGGAGAATACCTATTGGGTTATCGTGTCAGTTTGAATCATATTTATCTTAATTATTTATAATGTAGGGAGAGGTCGTATTACTTCGATAGTTGAATGTATGTGTAAAAAGCATTCATCTTTTCTTCAAACATATTAAAATCTTGTTCGTTTAAATCGCCAATCATATCGATCATCTTTTCTTTTTGAATATGTTTTCTTTTATTCAATGACATTAATTTTGAAGTATCTTTTGCTAATTGAGATTGAAAGATATTCTTATTTGCCCCAAATAGAGCAGTGCCAGAATTTGTTGTTCGTACAGTAGATTCTCTTAATGATTGTTCGAACTGTTCTTTAGATATTGCCTTTTCTTGAAGTCTTATTCTATCATGGTGCATTTTAACTTGTAGTGGTGTCATTCTTGATGTGTCTATGTTCATAATTCTTCCTTTATTGTTATCCTATGGCTCTAATAGAGTAGGGGAAACATACTATTGTGATTTTTCTAACTCTTTGAGATATTTTATTAATTCTTTCCATTTAATCTCGTTTGATGGAGTTCTTTCTAGCAACTGATAAAGTGCCTTAGTCTTTTCTTTTATCATTATGATTTATCCCTTATGAATCTAGCAAGTACATTATCTATTACTCTGCTCATTTTATAACCATGCTTGTCACATATTCTTTTTAATAATGACCAATGATTAGCAGTGACATTGATACTTCTAATTATTCTATCGTTTGGTTTCATTTCATCTAATCTCATTTTTTCTTCCTTCTACTTTTGTTAATCGGTTTCTTCTTCTTATTTTTATTTATTGACTTACTCTTTTTAGATCGGGACATAGTTATTCTCTTTTCTTCCATAACTAGTACACCTTGATTCATCATCAACATTATAGTCTTGGTACAGTTTAAATTTAGCACCTCTAGTCTTTGTTCTTTTGCCTAATTGTTTCCATAAGTCTTCAATCATTAAAACTATATTAATTAAATCATGACTTTGTTTAGGTGGTATCTTTAAGAATATATTACTATGGGTGTTCCCTTCTACTCTCTCATGGTAGCAGTGAAATCCTATTCGTCTTTCAGGATACTTTTGATAATAACGAAATAGTTTCTGATTCAGTTGAGCATTGATAAGAGATAACATCTTGGTCAATCTATCGTATGTTATATCCATATATGTATTAGCAACCAATTGGACATTGGTCTTGATATTAGTATCCTCTATTAGTGCATTAGTTATTTCTACTTTAGACATACGACCCCGAATCTCATTTTCATGAGTTGATAAACTGCTAATGGAATTTTAATTGCCGTTGACATGTTAAAATTATTACCGATAGCAAACTGATTAGGTTGACAACAGCACCATACATAAAAAGGCATATGATGATGTTTATTAGTTTTTACTTATTATTATTTATAAGAGTTGAGTCTTTTATTTCAAAAATAGTTAAATTAAATGGTGGGTCGCATATGCACTCTAGCATATGGTTTATTCTAGTCGTTTTCTCGTTCTGAACACATAGAATTTCAATCACAACGCAACTTTGCGATACATTCACTACAAATGACGCAAATCTTCTAGGAATCGTTTTATATGCGAAAAAATATCTCGCAGATTTTCCATTAGGAAAGTACCAGATATGTTTCCCCTAATCTTATATGGCTGTGGGATAACAATAGTAGTTATTAATGACCAAACAGATCCCTTATACTACTGATTTATATTATTTTGTGAGATTGGGGGTGCGTTCTGACATGGGAATTCACAGAAGCAAAAGACATTGATGAAACATTGCAAAGACATTGCAAAGGGCAGATACAAAAAAACCCCAGAAGTGTTTTAAACTCTGGGGTTTTTGAATTTGTTAAGAGTGTTTTGGTACTTACATACCCATTCCACCCATGCCGCCCATGCCGCCCATTCCACCAGGCATTCCACCAGGCATTCCACCAGCACCACCAGCATCTTTGTCATCTGGTTTGTCAGCAATCATGGCTTCAGTAGTTACAAGTAATCCAGCAATTGAAGCTGCATCTTGTAAAGCTGTTCTTACAACTTTAACAGGATCGATGATACCTTTTGCAAACATATCAACGTACTCTTCATTCTGAGCATCGTAACCTTGGTTCTTTTTATTTTGTTCCAGCAGTTTTCCAACTACAACTGAACCATCAACTCCAGCATTTAAAGTTATTTGTCTAATAGGAGCTTGTAAAGCTTTAGCCACTAACGTAACACCAGCTTTTTGATCATCCCCTTTAACTTTAAGTGAAGTTAGGCTTTGTGAAGCATATAAAAGAGCACAACCACCACCAACCACTATTCCTTCTTCAGCAGCAGCTCTAGTTGCGTTAAGAGCATCTTCAACTCTATCTTTTCTTTCTTTAACTTCTACTTCAGTTGCACCACCAACTTTGATTACAGCAACTCCACCAGCAAGTTTTGCCAGTCTTTCTTGAAGTTTTTCTCTGTCATAATCAGAAGTTGTTTCACCTACTTGTTGTTTGATTTGAGTACATCTAGCTTCAATTTCAGATTTTTTACCGCCACCACTAATAATTGTACTATTATCTTTATCAACTTTAACTCTCTTACAAGATCCAAGATCTGTAAGTTTAACATTTTCAAGTTTAACTCCAATATCTTCAGAAATAACCTGACCACCAGTTAAAATTGCAATATCATCTAGCATTGATTTTCTTCTATCACCAAAACCAGGTGCTTTAACCGCAACAACTTTTAAACCACCTCTAAGTTTATTTACAACAAGAGTTGCAAGAGCTTCGCCCTCAACATCTTCAGAAATAATCATTAGTGGTCTACCAGCTTGTACAACAGCTTCTAAAAGTGGAACCATTGGTTGCAAGTTAGTTAATTTCTTCTCATGTAATAAAATGAAAGGGTTTTCTAACTCTGTAGTCATTTTATCAGCGTTAGTGATAAAGTATGGTGATAAATAACCTCTATCAAATTGCATACCTTCAACAACGTCTAACTCAGTTTCTACTCCCTTAGCTTCTTCAACAGTAATAACACCTTCATTGCCAACTTTTTGCATAGCTTTTGCAATCATGTTGCCAATTTCTTTATCACCATTAGCTGAAATAGTTCCTACTTGAGCAATCTCATCAGTATCTTTTACTTTTTTTGCTGAAGCAATTAAGCTTGTTTTAACATGATCTACTGCCGCATCTATTCCCCTTTTAACATCCATAGGGTTCATGCCAGCTGTTACATATTTTACACCTTCTTTAACAATTGCTTGTGCTAAAATAGTTGCTGTAGTTGTTCCATCACCAGCTTCTTCATTTGTTTTGCTAGCAACTTCCTTAACCATTTGAGCACCCATGTTTTCAAATTTATCTTCAAGATCAATTTCCTTAGCAACAGTAACACCATCTTTAGTAATTCTTGGTGCACCATAAGATTTGTCGATAACAACATTTCTACCTTTTGGTCCAAGAGTAACTTTTACTGTGTTAGCAAGGATATCAACACCTCTTATCATTGCCGCTCTTGCTTCAGAGTCGAATTTTACAATTTTTGCCATTTTACTTTCTCCTTTAAATTAAATTATTTGCTCGAAATACCCATAATGTCAGACTCTTTCATTATGCTGTATTCTTTGCTGTCTATTTTGATTTCAGTTCCTGACCATTTGCCAAAAAGAACTTTATCTCCAACTTTCACATCCATTGGAATTAGTTTTCCATCTTCAGTTTTTGCACCACCACCAACAGCAATAACTTTACCTTCTTGAGGTTTTTCTTGAGCTGTATCAGGGATAATTATTCCTCCAGCAGTTTTTTCACTACTGTTTAAAACTTCTATTAAAACTCTATCGTGTAACGGTTTAAATTTCATAAATTCTCCTTTTATTATGCGACTCATATAGCTATTAGACTAACTATTTCAAGAGATGTTAAAAAAAATATGTGGGGTAAAAAACCAGAGAAATTGTGTTTTTTATAAGTTATACCTCCCATAATGACTAAGAATTTAGATAACGAAGGATTAAGGTCGATTGTAGAGAATTATGATATTTTTTATATCGATTTATGGGGCGTTGTTCATAATGGGATAACTCTTCATAAAAATGCAATTGAGGCTTTGGATGAAATCACCAAAGCAAATAAAGACTATGTTCTCTTAACTAACGCACCAAGACCCAACAAAACAGTGAATAATTTTTTAGAAAAAATGGGAATGAATAAAGAAATTAGAGAAAAAGTTTATTCCTCAGGGGAAGCAGCACTGAATTATTTAAGAAAAAATTCTCTAGAACAAAAATTTTATCACCTAGGACCACCAAGAGATTTTGATTTATTTTTAGATTTTAAAAAAAATAAGACTAATGAAATTAAAGAAAGTTCATATTTACTCTGTACAGGCTTATTTGAAGAACAAGGTGAGGATTTAAATTATTACAAAGAATTATTCAAAGATCATATTAATAAGAAAATGATATGCACTAACCCTGATTTAATTGTTGATAGAGGTAAAAAAAGAGAATTGTGTGCAGGGTCTGTAGCTCTTGTTTTTGAAAAAATGGGAGGAGAAGTTATTTATTTTGGAAAACCATTTCCTGAAGTTTATAAGCAAGCAATTAACAATGAGGGAAAAAGAGTTTTATCTATTGGTGATAATTTAAATACAGATATTAAAGGAGCCAATTTTTTAAATTTTAATTCTTTAGTTATATCAAATGGCGTTCATAGGGATGAAATTAAAAAAGAAGGTATAGATGTAATTTCAAAGAAATATGAAGTTGTTGTAAACTTTATTCAAACAGAATTAAAGTGGTAAAATATGAAGCTGTATAAAGACTTTAATATTCCAAAAAATCATAAAAAATCAATTATCTTGATTGGTAATTTTGATGGTGTTCATTTGGGTCATCAAAAATTATTTAAATTAGCAAATACTTATAAAAAAAAATTTAATCTAAAAATTGGTGTTTTAACATTCGAGCCAATGCCTAAAATGTTTTTTAATAAAAACTTTAAAAACTTTAGAATTTCAAATGTAAACCAAAAAAAAATAATTTTAGATCATTTAGGGGTTGATTTTATAATTACTAAAAAATTTGATAAAAAATTTTCATTAATTAATTCTGATTTTTTTATTAAAGAAATTTTATCAAAAAAATTAGAAGCCCAATATATATTTGTTAGTAATAACTTTAGATTTGGCAATAAAAGAGAGGGAGATGTTAGGCAATTAATAAAAAATGAAGAAAAATATCATTACAAAATAGTAAAACCGCAACCACTAATCTTAAATAAAAAAATTATCTCCTCAACATATATCCGCTCTCTTCTAGAAAAAGGACAATTAAAAAAAACCAATAAGTTATTAAATCGAAAATGGTCAATTGAAGGAATTATTCAAAAGGGAAGGCAACAAGGAAAAAAAATTGGTTTTCCAACCTGTAATATTGATATTAAAGATTATGTGATTGCGATGCCTGGAGTGTATGCTGTTCAAGTAAAACAAAAAAACTCCAATAAATCACTAAAAGCGATTGCTAATCTTGGTTATAGACCAACTTTTAATCAAAAAAAAATTTTGTTGGAAGTGCATATTTTTAATTTTTCTGGAAATCTTTATAATAAGTATTTATTAGTAGAGTTCACAAAATTTATAAGAAAAGAGAAAAAATTCAAAAACGTTGATCAATTAAAAAAACAAATTCAAAGTGACCTGAAAGTTGCTAAAAAAAGTTAACATGAGCAAAGAAAATATAAATTTACCTAAAACAGCCTTCTCCATGAAGGCAAACTTACAAAATAAAGAGCCTGAAATTTTAGAATATTGGAAAAAAATTGATCTTTATAAAGAGTTGAGAAAATCCAATAAAGGTAAAGAAAAATTTATACTTCATGATGGTCCACCATATGCAAATGGAAATATTCATATGGGCACAGCTTTAAATAAGATTTTGAAAGACATAATAGTAAAATTCCATCAAATGGATGGTAAAGATTCTGTATATGTTCCTGGATGGGATTGTCATGGCCTACCTATTGAGTGGAAAATCGAAGAGCAATATAAAAAAAACAAAAAAAATAAAAATGAAGTTCCAATAACAGAATTTAGAAAAGAGTGCAGAGAGTTTGCTGAAAAATGGATTGAAGTTCACAAAACACAATTTAAAAGATTAGGTGTTGTTGGAGATTGGGATAATCATTACGCAACAATGAGCTTTGAAGCAGAAGCCCAAATTGTAAGAGAATTAGGAAAATTTTTAAAAGAAGGAAGTCTTTATAGAGGGTTTAAACCTGTTCTTTGGTCAACTGTAGAAAAAACAGCCTTAGCAGATGCTGAAGTTGAGTATCAAGATCATAAATCAGATACAATTTACACAGCCTTCCCAGTTAAAAAAACAAACATAAAAGAATTAGAAAATACAGAAGTTATTATATGGACAACTACTCCATGGACTATACCTGCAAATAAAGCATTGGCTTATAATGAGGCCTTAGATTATTTAATAATTGAATTAAGTGATGAAGGAGATTTTAAGAATAAAAAAATAGTAGTTGCAGAAGCTCTACTAGAGTCTGTTATCAAAGATTGTGAGATTAAAAGTTATAAAGAAATAAAAAAATTTAAGGGTAAAGATTTTAAAGATACAATTTGTAGCCATCCTTTTTTAGAGCTTGGTTATGATTATGATATCCCAATGCTCGAAGCAAGATTTGTTACAACAGAACAGGGAACAGGTATTGTTCATTGTGCACCTAGTCATGGTCCTGATGATTTTAATCTTTGTTTAAAACATGGGATAAAAGCTATAGAGACCGTAGATGGTGATGGTAAATACACTAAAAATCTTCCTTTATTTGAAGGAACTCATATTTTCAAAGCTAACCCGATTGTTATTGAAAAATTAAAAGAACAAAAAAAACTATTATCTAATGGAGAGCTAGTTCATTCGTATCCACATTCATGGAGATCAAAAGCACCCCTAGTTCATAGAGCAACACCGCAATGGTTTATTTCAATGGAAAGTCATGGTTTGAGAAAAAAAGCGTTAAAAGCTCTTGATGATACTAAATTTTATCCAGACAAAGGTAGAGAAAGAATAAAAGCAATGATTGAAACAAGGCCAGATTGGTGTGTTTCAAGACAAAGAGTTTGGGGAGTTCCGCTTCCTATATTTGTTCATAAAACTACTAAAGAAATTTTAGTTGACGATAATGTAAATGAGAATATCGCGAACATTTATGAAAAAGAAGGCTCTGATTGTTGGTTTTCTGATAATCCTCAAAGATTTTTAGGGGACAAATATAAAGCAGAAGATTACGAAAAAATAAGTGATATTGTTGAAGTTTGGTTTGATAGCGGTTGCACTCATGCATTTGTTTTAGAAAAAAGAGAAGATCTTCAATGGCCAGCGTCAATGTATCTAGAAGGTTCTGACCAGCATAGAGGTTGGTTTCATTCGTCATTGTTAGAATCTTGTGGAACGAGAGGTAGAGCGCCTTATGAATCAATATTATCACATGGGTTTGTTGTGGATGGCAAAGGTCTCAAAATGTCAAAATCTGTAGGAAACGTAATTGCACCTGAAGATATTTTAAAAAAATATGGTGCAGACATTTTAAGAATATGGGTTGCGTCATCTAATTATGCGGAGGATTTAAGAATTGATTATTCTATTTTAGAACAACATGCTGATTCATATAGAAAAATTAGAAATACATTTAGATATTTACTTGGAAACTTAAATGATGATTTTAAAAAGGTAGATATTGAAAAATTAGATTTAAATCAATTACCAGAATTAGAACAGTATATGCTTCACCGTATTTATGAATTAAATAAAAATTTCAAAAATTACTTTAAATCATACGACTTTCATAATCTTTACAAAGAACTTTTAAACTTTTGTACAGTAGACTTATCAGCATTTTATTTCGATATTAGAAAAGATGCCTTGTACTGTGATAGTAAAAATTCTGAGAGACGAAAAAGTTGTATGGTTGTGTTAAATATAATTCTTGAATCTTTAATTAAATGGTTTGCACCAATATTGTCATTTACAACAGAAGAAATTTTTACATTAATAAATAAAGAAAACAAAAGTATTCATTTAGAAGAATTTATGCAATTTCCAAAATCATTTCAAAATGAACAATTAGGTAAAAAATGGATTGAATTAAAAAAGATCAGAGACATTTGCAATGTTAGCATTGAAGCAAAAAGAGCAAGTAAAGAAATAGGCTCAAGTCTTGAGGCAAATTTAACAGTATGTTTAAATAAAAAGTTATTAGAATTAATAAAAGATATAGATTTAGCTGAGCTATGTATAACGTCTGCTGCAGAGATTATTGAGACGGCAAACGATGAGATAATAGTTAAAACAAAAAAAGCAGAGGGAAATAAATGCCCAATATGTTGGAAAATTAGTAAAATTAAATGTGAAAGACATTAAGATTAATTTCAAAATTGATGAATAAATTTGATTTAAAATTATTTTTAGTAAATTTCTCTGTTGTTTTTTTAATTTTCTTAATAGATAGAATTTCTAAATTTTACATTATTAAATTAGCAACTTTAGAAAAAAATTTTGAAGTTTATGTAACATCATATTTAAATTTATATTTAGTTTGGAATAAGGGAATTGCATTTGGTCTACTCTCATTCGATAGTAGTTTTATATACAACATAGTGAGCTTTATAATTTTATTAATAATAATAGCACTAATATTAATGATCGTAAAAGAATTGCATATTTTTAAAAAAAATTGTCTTTTAATTATATTGGGTGGAGCAATAGGAAATTTATTCGATAGGATCTATTATACAGCTGTGCCAGATTTTATAGATTTTCATATAGGAAATATTCACTGGTTTATTTTCAATATAGCGGATATATTTATCAGCGTAGGTGTTGTGTGCCTTATTTATGCTGAAATATTTTTTAAAGATAAGAAACTATGAATTTAAATAAGTATACAATTTTTTTTTTAATAGTCTTTTTATTTAGTGGTTGTTCAACCATTAAAGATAATTTAAGTTTAAAAAAAAATTCAGGCGTAGATCAATTTTTGGTTGAAAAAAAAGACCCCCTAGTTCTACCCCCTGATTTTGAAAAGCTTCCTGTACCAACAACGTTGACCACACAAGACACTGAAGTAGAAAAGAATGATGAAAATCTTGACATAAAAAGTTTATTCAAAGAAAAATCGAAAGGAAATTTAGCAGATAATAGTACTTCCAAAAATGACCTTTCTATAAAAGATTCGATAATGAAAAAGATCAGTAAAAATTAATGTTTTTTAAAAATATAATTTTTAAGAATTTTAAAATTAAAAAAAATAATAACAAAATTCAAAAAGATTTGAATTTATTGTTAAAAGAAAAAAATCCAATAATTGAAACTTTAGGAACCTCTTACAGATATAGCTATAGTAAAAAGATAGTTTCAAAGCTTAAAAAATACACATATCTAAAAGTCATTGGAATGGGAGGGTCTACCTTGGGAACTCAGGCAATTTATGATTTTTTAAAACATAAAGTAAAAAAGAATTTTTTTTTTATCGATAATCTTCAATCAAAATTGATTAAATATCCAAAAAAAAATTATATAAATTTAGTTGTATCTAAATCAGGAAATACTCTTGAAACCATATTAAACTTCAACATTATAATAAAAAAAAAACACAACACTTATTTTATTACTGAAAATAAAGACAGTTATCTGTCATCTATTGCTCAAAAATTAAAATCTGAAATTATTCATCACAATAATTTTATAGGAGGGAGATATTCAATATTATCAGAAGTTGGAATGCTGCCTGCTGAATTAATGGGTTTGAATAAAAATAAATTTAAGCAGATAAATAATTTAATAAAAAATAAAAAATTTATTCAATTACTAACATCAAATGTGAGTAATACCCTTCATTTTATTAAACAAAAAAAATTTAATTCAATCATCTTGAATTATGATGAAAAGTCTAAAAATTTATTCAACTGGTATCAGCAACTTCAAGCCGAAAGTTTAGGAAAAAAAGGCGTGGGCATTCTTCCAATCATTTCTACTATGCCAAAAGACAACCATAGTCTTATGCAGTTATATTTAGATGGTCCAAGAAATAATTTTTTTACATTTTTTTTTATAAAGGAAAAAAATTCAGATTATATAATAAATGAAAAGATACTTTCTTCACATAGATACCTTAAAAACAAAAATTTAAATCAAATAATGCTAGCTCAAAAAAAAGCTACAGAAAGGGTTTTTTTAAAAAAAAATATCCCTTTTAGAAGTTTTGAGATTAATAGTAGAGATGAAAAAACCCTTGGTGAATTATTTTGTTTTTTTATTTTAGAAACTATATTGATTGGAAGAGCTTTAAATGTTAATCCATATGACCAACCATCCGTAGAACTTATTAAAAAAGAAACCAAAAAATTCTTAATTTAGTTAAAATTTCCAAAAATAATTTTTGATATACCGTATGTTTTTTGTTCAATAATTTTAAATTCGTCAGGTAAATTGTCATTTTCTTTTTTATGTCTGTGAATGATTATTATTCCCTTATTGTTTAGTACTTTTGAAGTATTAATTTTTTTTAGTAATGGAGAAAGATTTTTCTCTTTATAAGGTGGATCCATAAAAATAATATCAAATTTTTTATTAAATATTTCAAAATTCAAATTTTTGAATATATCTTTTTCTACAACTAATGAGCTATTTTTATAATTCAGATTTGAAATATTTTTTATTAAGATTGGTGTAACTTCTTTATAACTTTCAACAAATGTCACAAATGAAGACCCTCTCGAAAGACACTCTAGGCCAAATGATCCTACTCCTGAAAATAAGTCTAAAACATTAGAACTTTCAATATTTGTGTCAAATTTATTTGTATGTAAAAGTATATTAAATAGCGACTCCTTAGTTAAATCTTTAAGAGGTCTAGTTTCTTTATTCTTAGGTTCAAATAATTTCTTACCTTTTAAGCTACCCGAGATTATTCTCATTCATTTATTACTTTATAACCTATATCTTTACGAAAAAAACCCTCATTCCAATTTAGCATCTTAATCAATTTAAGCACTTGATTTCTAGACTCTAAAAAATTATTAGACATCGAAACAAAATTCAGTACACGACCACCTATTGCATAAACTTTATTTTCATATTCTTTTGTGCCAGCATGGTAGCAATATTCAGAATCTTTAAGCTCTATCTTATCTAATCCTGGAATTAATATATTCTTATTAAATTGATCTGGATATCCCCTAGAGCATAGCACAACACATAAACTCTTTTTGTTGTGCCAATTAATTTCCACATTTTCTAAATCTCCACTGCAGCATGCTAAAAAAATATCGATTAAATCAGATTTTAATTTTGGTAAAATTGTCTGACATTCTGGGTCACCCATCCTAACGTTATATTCAATTAAGTATGGTTCATTATCTGATATCATTAAGCCAGCATATAAGAAGCCTTTGTAGTTTATGCATGAGTCTTTAAGACCTTTTAATGTAGGCTCAATTATTTTTTTTATAATTTTATTTTCTAACTCATCATTAATCATTCTTGAAGGTGAGTATGCACCCATACCACCTGTGTTTTTGCCTAAATCCCCTTCTAGAACTCGTTTATGATCTTGTGCAGTGTCAAAACTTTTAAACGTTTTACCATCCGATATAATAAAATAGCTCATTTCCTCACCCTCAAGAAATTCTTCAATAAGTAAATTTTTAGCAACACCAAATTTTCCATCAAATATTTCATTTATTGCAGATTGTGCTTCATTATTATTTTCACATATATAAACACCTTTTCCTGAGGCTAAACCGTCAGCTTTTATAACTAGAGGATACTTAGATTTTTTTATAAATTCCATTGCCTCAGCAACATTTTGAAAGATACCAAATTGAGCAGTTGGAATATTATATTTTTTGCATAAATTTTTAGTAAAAATTTTAGACCCCTCTAATTCTGCGGCTGCTTTACTAGGTCCAAATACTTTAATTTTACTTTTTTCCAAATAATCAACAATTCCATCTACTAATGGTTTTTCAGGACCAACAACTATAAGATCAATCTTATTTAGTTTTATAAAGTTTTTTAGAACATCAAACTTTTCTAAATCAATATCAATGTTATTAGCTATTTGAGATGTGCCTGCATTCCCAGGAAAACAATATATCTGATCAACTTTACTAGATTTACTTAAAGCCAAACAAATTGAATGCTCACGTCCACCACTTCCTATTATTCCAACTTTCATATATAAATGTATAAACTAAAAATGTTTAAAAAATTAGCAAAAATAAAATATCTACCAAACAACTTTATAGTAGTTGAGCAGGGCGATCATGTACTTTGTGCTGTATCGGGGAAGAAAATAAAACTAGAAGAATTGAACTATTGGAATGTAGAGCTTCAAGAAGCTTATTTTTCTTATGTTGAGGCAATGTACAAAAGAGAAAATTCATAGAGTTGTATATTATTTCCACCTATTGTGGGACCAAATCCATTGACTTGGGTTTTTTACAATCATTTTTTCAAGTATAGCATTTAAGCTTAGTGTTATAGTTTCAATAGTTTCATCTGGGGCATACTGTAAAGGTTCTAATATAGTTAATTTGAAATTAATGTTTTTCTTTCTTTCAATATAAATTGGAACAATTTTACAATTAAATTTTTTTACAAATTGAGCTGGGATAGTTGTTGTAAATGCTGGTTTGTTAAAAAAATTTGATTTAATCCCTTGTGACACTCTTTGATCGATCATTAACGCTATAGAAGTTTTTTTTTTAAAAAAAGATAATAATTGTCTTGTTCCACTCATACCTTTTTTAATTTGATTTTTACAAATATACTTTTTTCTTATTTTTTCCATAATCCCATTTAAAAAATAATTATTTAGAGGTCTATAAATCGCCGCAAGATTAATTCCAGACTTTTCAATTTGCATTGCCATTAATTCAAAATTATTAAAGTGACCAGAAACAAATATTACAGGTTCGTTTTCTTTTTTTATAGATTCTAAAATTTCTAATCCTTTTATCTCTATGTTATTAGATAAATCTGATAATCTAAAATCTTTCATATAGACATACTCGGATAAGATTCTTCCATAATTACCCCACATGTCATCAATAATCTTATTGATATATTGTCTATTCAAACTTGGAAAGGCCCTGTTAATATTTGCTTCTATTATTTCTCTTGGTCTAAAAAATGGACCAAGCAATTTAAAGATCTGATATGATATATTTGAAGAAATTTTAGCACCCAAAGTTTTAGATATTAAAAAAAAAAATAGAATTAATAAAAATTGAAAAAAATATTTGATGGTTTTCATTTTGCAAATTTTATTAAATTAATTAACTCATCTTCACATTTAATTACTAAGTCTATTTTTAAATAATTAATACCATTTGAAATTTTATCTTCAATTTTTACAAAATCTTTTTCTGTTGTTAAAATTTTAGCTTGTAATTTTTTTGCTTTTAGTTTTATATTTAAGATATCTTTTTCTGTATATTGATAATGATCAGGGAATTTGATCTCATGAATTATATTTAGTTTATTTTTAGTTAAAGTTTTTTTAAAGCTTTCTGGGTTGCCAATACCTGAAAAAATTAAATAATTATCTTCATTATTAAACTTATGAATATTTAAGGGTCTATAATATGTCTCAAAAATTTTGATACCTTTATTTAATTTTCTAATTATGGATTTTAAATTGGAAGTATCTTCTCCGTTACCATTTAAAAAAATAGCATCGAAGTTTTTAATGCTTTCAAGTTTTTCTCTAAGAGGACCTGCTGGAATTAAAAATCCATTACCAATCCATTTGAGTGTATTAAAACAAACAAATTTTAAGTCATAGTTTAAAGTCTTGTCCTGTAAGCCATCATCGAAAATCGCTATATTATGCATATCTTTTTGAGCATTTTTGTAAGCTTCTTTTCTACTTTTCTCACAGTATAATTTGCTAGAGTTTGCTATTAATTTTTGTTCATCAATTTGAGTGGGATAAAATTTTTTTATTACAGCTGTCTTTAAATGTATTTTATTTAAAATTTGACTTATTTTTATTGCTAAAGGCGTTTTTGCAGTCCCACCAACATATATATTTCCTACACAAATAGTTTTAACATTTCCTATTTTATTTTGGTTATGGTTTCTTCGTTTTTTTATTAGATAATTATTTATGATTATAGGGAGGGTAAAAATCAATAAAAAATATGATAAAATATTAGGTTTTTTATAATCCCAAAAACTAGGCTTCCTCATAATCATTTTTTATTAATATAGTAATTTATTTCACTTAGGGTTGAGTGTAAAATCTTATTTCCAAGTGTGTCAATTTTAGATTTGATATGATTAACGTTTAATTTTTGTGAAAATATAGAGTTAATCTCTTTACACATTTGATTAACATTATTTACTTTAATTGAGACATTATTTTTTTTTAAAAGAGAGTAAATTTCGCTAAAGTTCCAAATATTTTTACCATGCAAAACTTTACATCCATATCTTGAAGGCTCAATAGGGTTTTGACCACCATGTTCAATTATTGATCCCCCCAAGAAAATAGTATTACAAATTTTAAAAAAAGACTTTGTCATACCGTATGCATCTACTAAGTATATATCTGTATTTGAATTTATTTTTTGTTTTGAACTATGTAAGTGAACGTTAAGTTTTAGCTTACTTAAATCTTTTAAAATATCTTTAGTTCTTTCAACATGCCTTGGTATCATGATTGTTAATAAATTTTTGTGTTTACCCTTAAGTTTTTTATGAACTTTGGCGCATAGAATTTCCTCACCTTTGTGCGTACTAGAAGCACACCAAACCTTTTTCAAAGAAATTTTCTTTTTAAGCTCATCTGTTAAATGAATTTCTTCTTTTTCTATTTGGGTGAATTTTAAGTTACCAATATATTTAATATTTTTGGCACCAAGTGATTTAAGATATTTTTTAGATTTAATACTTGCCGATAAACAAATATCAAATTTTCCAAATAAATATTTGGCACTAGATATAATTTTTTTCCATCTTGTAAAAGTTTTTTTAGTAATTCTTCCATTTAAAAGAGCCAATGTAATTTTTGCTTTTTTTATATTTAAAAACATATTAGGCCATATTTCGGAGTCTATAAAAATAGCAATTGATGGTTTCCAATAATTTAAAAATTTTTTACTGTGATAGTTGGTATCTATTGGAAAAAATTGATGAATTGTTTTTTTTAATTTTATCTTATTTAAAACATTTGCTGATGTTACAGTGTTTGATGTAATTAAAATTTGTTTTATTTTATTATTATTTTCTAACTTTTTAATTAAAGGAATCACACTTAATATCTCACCAACACTTGCACCATGAAACCATATTAGCTTCCCTTTAGTTTTTTTTTTGGTAAATATGCTAAACTTTTCTCTCCATCTTGTTAGATCTTCTTTTTTTTTTAATATGCGAATTAAAATAATTATGGGTGAAAAAAAAATTACTATGTTGATTGCTAATCTATAGATAATTAACATTAATCTTTTTTGATTTGTTTTTCATAAAAATTTTTATAAATAGGAGAATTTTTTAATAAATTATGGTGATCACCCTGACCTACAATTTCTCCTTTATCGAGAACAAATATATTTTCACTCTTTAAAACTGTCGATAATCTGTGCGCTATAACAAGCGTAGTTTTGTTTTTTGTTAGATGATCCAGAGCTTCTTGTATTTTGCTTTCTGTCTCGGAATCTAGTGAGGAAGTTGCTTCATCTAAAAGAATGATAGATGTTTTTTTTAAAATAGCTCTAGCTATAGATATTCTTTGTTTTTCACCACCAGACAGCCTCACTCCATTTTCGCCTATTTCTGTATTATATTTTTGCGGAAGCTTATTAATAAAATCATCTGCAAGAGCGTTTTTTGCTGCGTTTATTATTTCTTCATCTGTGGCATTAGGGTTTGCATAGGCTATATTATTTTTTATTGTGTCATCGAACAATGTAGTGTCTTGGCTCACAAGTGATATATTTTCCCTAAGAGAACTAATAGTGCATTGATTAATTGGTTGGTTATCAATATAAATATCTCCCTGAGTACAATTAAAGAACCTTGGTATTAAATTCAATATAGTAGATTTACCAGCTCCGCTATGACCGACTAGTGCTGTCATTTTACCACCTTTGATTTCAATATTTATGTTTTTTAGTACTACGTTTTTATTATTTATATAATTAAAGCTTATGTTCTGAAATTTGATAGTACCATTATCTACTTTTAGTGGCTTGCTATCTTCATTTTCTTCAATCTTATTTTTAATATCTATAACAGGTAAGATTCTTCGAGCAGCTGACAAGCCTTGACTTATACCCATGTGCAGTGTGGCTAAAGATCTTACTGGTTGATAGGCTAGCATCATCGCTGCTAAAAAAGAAAAAAAATTATTTACTTCAAGTTCATTGTTTAAGATTAGCTTACCCGATACATATATTAATATAGCTATCATGATCCCAGTAAGAGTTTCCATAATTGGAGTTGCCCTTACAAAAATAGTTGCAATTTTTTTCGATTTTTCTTTTAAATTATTAACAAAATTTTCTATTTTGCTTGTTTCACTCGTTTCTTGTTGAAATATTTTTATTAATTTATGATTTTTAAAAACTTCAATTAAATGCTTTGTAAGTAGGCCGGAATCGATTTGTGCTTCTGTGGTTACTTTTCCAATTCTTTTTCCAAGGCTTTTAGAAGCAAAAGATGCCAGTGGAATCATCATTATTGCAACAATAGCAAGTTTCCAGTTTTGATAAAACATTACAAATAATAGACCCATTAAAGTTAGACTATCTTTAAAGAGATTTAATATCGTTACACTAACTAGATTGGTAATTAGTGAAGTATCATAAGTTATACTTGATAAAAACTTGCCAGTGTGCTTGTCATCAATATAATCAGTATCAGCATTAATTAATGAGTTTGTCATATCCATTTGAATGATAGCTTTTATATCTTCACCAACAGCAATCATTGTGGTACGCGCCAGATAAAGAGAAAGCCCCTTCATACTAAAAGCTAATACAATCATTCCAGGAATGATAAATAATAATGATTGGTTTTTTTCGATAAACAATTTTTTAACGGCAGGATCAAGAAGCCAAGCAATTGAAGATGTACTTGCAGCTACAACTAATGTAAAAAAAAGTGATAATAAAATTTTATATCTGAATTTTTTAGTATAATTTAAGTATAGTCTTTTTAAAACTTCGAAGTTAGTCATTAATTTTACATCTTTCCTATAATTATATTAACTAAAACAATTAAACCTAAAAAATTATTGCTTTTAAATATGCTCAAACACAGTAAAGAATCTTTAAAATTAAACCTATAAACTTGATATATAAATAAGTGAACAGCACAAATTAATAAAGATAAATAAAAAAAATGATCAAAATTCATTAGCAAACCTACAAATACCAAAGATATTAAAAATACTATGTAACATATAGACAAAAATAATTTTGAGTTTTTTTTAAATTTTATTGAAGTTGATTTTATACCTATTATTTCATCATCTTTTAAGTCTTGATACCCATATATTGTGTCAAAGCCTAGTGTCCAAAATATGGCTCCTAAATAAAAGATAATAGCAACGATGTTTATCTCACCTTGAATTGCCGTCCAGCCTAAAACTAAACCATAATTAAATGTAATACCCAAAAACAATTGAGGCCAATAAGTAAATCTTTTCATTAGAGGGTAGGTAAAAGCCAATGGCATTGACGCTAAGGCTAAGATAATTGTTAAGTTGTTGAAATTAATTAAAACTAAAAAAGCAAGCGCACACAAAGTGAGAGCATAAATAATTGCCAACTTTATTGAAACCTTATTAGAAGCAAGAGGTCTATTTTTTGTTCTTTTTACTTTTTTATCAAATTCTTTATCCAAGATATCATTTACTATGCATCCTGCAGACCGCATTAGAATAGAACCTAAAAAAAACAGTGATAAGTAAAAAAAATAATCATTTAGGTTTTTGGAAAAATCATAAGCAAGAGTTAGCCCCCATGCACAAGGCCAAAATAATAGCATATAGCCAATAGGTCTTTTCAATCTTGTTAATTCGATAAAGAGATTTAATTGTTTCATAATAATTTACTTGTAAATAACAAAGGCTAGTTTCATAATCAAATTGATTCGTATGAATATAGATTACACAGTCACAGCATTGATGTTTCCAGCAATACCCTTGCTTATGAATATCTATAGTAATAGATTTCACTCATTAAGTAAGCTTATTAGGCAGCTTCATGATGAACATGTGTATGAAAACCATATTCCTCCTGAGTGGAAAAAACAGTTTATAAATTTAAGTGGAAGAATTGTATTATTGAAGTGGACTATTATGTTTGCAGCTTTCGGTCTTTTATTTAATTTGTTAACTGTATTTGCCCTTTATCTAAATGAAATTTTTGTAGCAAGGATAATTTTTGGATCTTGTTGCTTATCAATGATGGTTTCAATTTTAGTTTTTTTAAGAGAAATTCATATATCTACAAATGCATTAAAATTGCATATGTCTGATATGGATGTTGATTTAGATTAATTAGGAATAATAACTGCAGGACCAGTTAATAGTCTTGCTTCTAATTCTTCATGAGCTTTTTTGACATCAGCAAGTGAGTATCTTTTTGAAATTTCAACTTTAAATTTCCCAGATAAAATTGCATCAAAAACTTTTTTAGCAGACGCAACTAATTCTTCTCTTGTCATTGTGTAATGTGCAATAGAAGGTCGAGTAAAAAATAATCCTTTTGCATTAATATGTTTTTTAACATCTATAGTATCAACATAACCAGAGGCGTTTCCAAAAGCGACCATCATGCCTCTAACTTTTAATGTTTCAATCGATCCATCAAATGTTTTAATACCAACACCATCATAGACAACATCAACTCCATTTTTGCCTACAATTTTTTCTACCTCTTTAACAAAGTTTGTGTCAGTATAATTTATTACATGGTGACAACCATTTTTTTTAGCAATAGCCTCTTTTTCTTTAGAGCCAACAGTTCCAATAACTTCAGCTCCTAGTGCATTGGCCCACTGACATAAAATTTGACCAACACCACCAGCTGCTGCATGGTATAAAACCTTATCTCCCTTTTTAATTGGATAAGCTCTGTGCAATAAATATTCAGCGGTAATCCCTTTAAGCATAATGCAAGATGCAATTTCGTCTGAGATACCCTCTGGAACTAAAACTAATTTTTCTTGAGGAAATAATTGTTTTTCTGAATAGCTTCCAATGGGCATTGAAGAGTGAGCCACTCTATCGCCAACTTTAAATAGATCAACTTCAGAACCAACTTCTTCAATTATTCCACATGCCTCTAGGCCAATTCCACTTGGTAGAGGAATAGGGTATAGACCTGTTCGGTGATAAACATCAATATAGTTAAGACCGATTGATAAATTTTTTATCAAAACTTCTTTTGGACCTGGTTTACTGATTACAATATCTTTAACTTCTAAAACTTCAGGGTCACCAAATTTTTCTATTTTAATAGTTTTCATTATTTTACAAATGTATCATTATGATAATCTTGAACTGCTTGCAAGATCTCTGCTTTAGTATTCATTACAAATGGACCACCTCTAGCAATAGGCTCACCAATTGGCTTTCCAGATATCAATAAAAACTTAGCTTTAGTTAAGCTAAAAACTTTTAATTTCTCACCTTTAGTTAGAATAATTAAGGTAGAACCTTTAACAGCATCATGATCTTGATCACCAACTTTAATTTCGCCTTCTACTAAATATATTAATGAATTGTGAGTTGAGGGAAGATCGAAATTAAACTCTTTTCCTTTTTCAAGCTCTACATCAAAATAAACAGGCTCAACATTGTGACCTTTAACGGGTCCCTCTGCATCTTGAAATTTTCCAGCAATCACTTTGACAGTTTTATCATCGTCTTTATGAGTGCTCATTTTATCTGCATCAATATAAATATATTCAGGCTTAGTCATCTTCAATTTAGCAGGCATGTTTACCCACAATTGAAACCCATGAAGTTTACCCTTTTTCATTGCAGGCATTTCTGAATGAATGATACCACTCCCAGTTTTCATCCACTGAACATCTCCAGCAGACATTATTCCTTCACCACCTGTACTGTCTTTATGTTCAAAGTCACCGGCAAGCATATATGTTACTGTTTCAATTCCTCTGTGAGGGTGAGGAGGGAAACCTCCAATGTAATCATCTTTATTTTCAGAACCAAATTCATCCAACATTAAAAAAGGATCGTGGTAATCAATAAGGTGAGTGCCAATGCTTCTTTTTAATTTAACACCAGCACCATCTGATGCTGCAACTGGTTCTATTATTTTTTCTACTTCGATTTGGCTCATATTTATGTTCGATTACCTTTAATTAAAAAATAAACTCCACCAATTAAAAGAAATATTTGTTCACTGGTAAATAGTTTTGTTGTGAAGAACCAGTCTTTGTGGGCAAAGATCAGTATAGTTATCATTAAGATAGTTATGTTTAGTCCTGATAGTCTTGTGAGTATATTTCCAAAAGGATTTTTAATAAAACCACTTATTATTAATGCCAATCCAGTCAATAACTCAGATATAGCAACGGTTGATGCTAGTGCAGGTGATAAGTTAAAATAATCAATTAATCCTTGAGGAGGTAAAGGAAATTTACCTAAGCCATGAATTATAAAAGCTATCCCTATTCCAAATCTAAAAAATAAAGGGGCTAATCCATCTATGTTAGAAAAAAAATTATTAACTTTATTATTTAAATTTTGCATTTTATCCTTTATTTTTTATTATGTGATCCATCACAAAATGGTTGATTGTTAGTTTGTTTACAAGCACAAAAAAACATTTTTTTAGTTTCTTCAGCCTTGTATGCCAGAGGTGTAAAATCTGTACCTTTATGTGATCCATCACAAAAAGGCTGCTTTGTACTTTTTCCGCATGAACACCAATAATAAGACTTATCTTTTTCAACTTCAACAGCGATTGCACTTTCGCCTGCTCTTTCTCCATTATTCATATTTACCCTTTCAATTTAATTGACTTGTTCATAGTGCCTTGTTATTAATAATGCAATAACGCAAAATAATCATACTAGTATATAAAAACATACGATGAAAAACTTAATAGATTGTCCAGCAGAAAGAGCAGTTTACTTTCTTGGAGGTAAATGGAAAATTAGAATTTTGTTTAGTTTGCTCCAAAGTAAAAAAATTAGATTTGGTGAACTCAAAAAAGGTTTAAAAACCATTACACAACAAATGCTATCCAAGCAGCTTAAGGAGTTAGAAGGAGATGGAATAATTAATAGAAAAGTAATTCGAATAATGCCCCCAAAAGTTGAGTATTCACTTACTGAATTTGGCCTTTCGGTTATGCCTATCTTAAGATCTTTTTCAGAGTGGAATAAAAGAAATACTCGAACTATTTCGGTAAAACTAAATAAGAATTTTGAAGAAAATAGAATTAGATAGCCTTAAAAATACAGTAAAAATTTATGTATCATTTAGTTTTAAAGTATGATTAAAATTAGGCAGCGCTGATTTAAGTTAAATTGCAGAGCGCTTTATAAATTCCTGCTAAAGCGACGTTTTAACCATCGCTTTAGTCGGTGGTTTTTTTTGGAAATTCTTCAAATCTAAACCGGGTACTTGAACCATATTGTGCACCTAGCATTTGCTAAAGCACTAAAAAGGAGAAAAGAGACTGTTTAAATTTACAACCCTCTTGTTTAATGTTTTTCAGTTTCTTTTTTCCAATAATTTGGAGAAAAAAAATGACAAAAAATAAATTAACAGAAAGATTAGATCAAGGTCCTGTAGTTTGTGCTGAAGGTTTTTTATTTGAAATTGAAAGACGTGGGTACATGGCATCAGGGGAATTTGTACCAATGATTTCATTGGACCATCCAGAAGTTCTTGAAAATTTACATAGAGAATTTCAACATGCAGGTTCAGATATTGTTGAAGCTTTTACTTATAATGGACACAGAGAAAAAATGCGCGTTATTGGTAAAGAAGAGCTTCTTGAGCCATTAAATCGTTCAGCATTAAAAATTGCTAAAAAAGTAGCACTAGACACACCTAAGGGGTCTAAACCAAATTTGATGGCAGGTAATATTTCAAATTCAAATATTTGGAAACATAATGACCCTCAATCTCAAAAAGCAGTTGAAGGAATGTTTACAGAGATGGTTGGTTGGGCTGTTGAGGAAGGGGCTGATATGTTGATTGGTGAAACTTTTTATTATGCTGAAGAGGCTTACAAAGCTTTAGAGGTAATGAAAAAAACAGGTTTGCCAACAGTTCTAACAATTTCTCCAATGGGTGAAAATAAAATGAGAGATGGAAAATCTGTTGTTGATACCTGCAAAGAACTTGAACAACGTGGAGCTGATGTTGTTGGTTTAAATTGTTTTAGGGGGCCAGCTACGATGTTTCCTTTTTTAAAAGAAATTAGAGAAGCAGTTAAATGTCATGTTGGAGCTTTACCAATACCTTACAGAACCAATGAAGACTTTCCAACATTTTTTAATCTGCCAGACAGAAGTAATTGTGCTTGTCCGTCGCCACATGGAAGAACGTTTCCAACGGCATTAGACCCACACTTCTGCAATAGATATGAAATAGGTAAATTTGCAAAAGATGCTTATGCATTAGGAGTGAATTATTTAGGAGTTTGTTGTGGAGCAAATCCAATGTTGATTAGGGAAGTTGCTGAGTCGATTGGATTAAAAGTTCCAGCAAGTAAATACAGAGAGAACATGGAAAATCATTTTATGTATGGAAAAAATAAAAGAATTCCAAAACATATGACTGAATACGGAGACAAAGCGTAAATAAATTAAGAAGGGCATTTAACTAAATTGTGCGCCTGACATATGTCGAAGCACTAAAACAGGAGATAAAAAATGAGTAATAATCTAAAAGAAACAATAAGTAATCTACAGAAGGATTTTACAGCTAACCCAAAAAATGCTGTGGTCCAATATGAAAGTAACTCAATCCTTAAGGAAGGGCTTCAATCTGTGGTTACCCTTAGAGAGCATAAACTGATAGTGGATGAACCCAAAAGTTTTGGCGGTAAAGACGAAGGACCTAGTCCAGTAGAGTTGATATTAGCAGCTTTAGCAACGTGTCAGGAGATAACATATAAAGCATTTGCTACAGCATCCGGTATTAATATTGAAAGTGTTAGTGTTAATTTAACAGGTACGCTTGATCTACATGGTTTTTTAGCTTTAAATAAAGATACCAGACCTGGCTTTCAATCTATTTCTGGTACTGTTGATATTAAATCGTCATCCCCTAAAGCTGAAATAGATAAATTGATTGATACGGTAAATACACATTGTCCAGTATTAGACATTTTATCAAAAGGAGTTCCTATTAAATTATTTCAAAAGGTTACTTCGAGCGCTTTTGTTAATAAAGAGCAAACTGAACAAAGAGCAAGCGTAGTTTAAATTATATTAGTAAAGGCCTCATGTTATCTCATGAGGCCTTAATAAGATTGTTTAATTGTTCTAAATTTTTTATTTCATTTTTAGGTTTGTAATCAAGGTTATCAAAAATATTATTATTTCTGTTTACCCAAATAGAACTGTAACCATAATTTCCACCACCAGACACATCCCAAGTATTTGCACTTAAAAATGCAACTTCTTCTTTTTGTATTTTGTATTTATTAATTGGCATGTCGTAAACTTTTGAGTCTGGTTTATAAATGCCAACTTCTTCAATTGAAAAAATATCATTAAAAATATTGTCTAAATTATTACTCTTAACTAATTCATTAAGAAGAGAAGGTGTGCCATTAGAAAGAATACCTAATTTATAATTTTTTTCTTTTAATTTTTCTAAAACTTCAGGCACTTCAGGAAAAGGCGAGAGCACCTTATAAAGATTTAATAATTCATTTTTCATTGAAGCATCTATTTCAAATGCCTTCATTGATTTATCTAAACTATCTTCTGTCACCTGCCAAAAGTCTTTATGTCTATTCATTAGACTTCTAAGCCAAGTGTATTCTAATTGAGTAGTTCGCCAGTAATTTGCAAAACCTTCCCACTTATCGCCAATTTTATCCTTACATTTTTCTGCAGCAGAATTGACATCAAATAAAGTACCATATGCATCAAAAATTATTGCTTTAATATTTTTCATAAATTAACTTAACATTAATGAGTAATATTAGATTATTTTTTAAAGAAAGTTTATCACTTAATTTAACTGCTAAGCTTGATAAATCACAATCTCACTATGTAAATAAAGTGATGAGAGTTAAAGTTGATGAAGTCTTCTCTTTATTTAACAACAGTGGAGAATGGGAAGCAAAAATTTTAAATATTTCAAAAAGTATAATTGAATTTAATATTACAAAACAATTAAGACAAAAACAAAATACAAAAGAGTTGTGGTTAGCTTTTTCACCTATCAAATCAAACTACTTTAATTTTATGATTCAAAAAGCAACAGAGCTTGGTGTTACAAAATTTTTACCAATAATATTTGACAGAACAATTGTAAGAAAAATTAATAAAAAAAGATTAGAAAAAGTAATTATAGAAGCTTCTGAACAATCAAATAGGATTAATGTTCCATCTATTGAAGATCCTCAATCATTAAAATATTTTTTAAGTAATAAAAAAATAGATTTAATATTTACAGATCTAAATTCTCAAAATAAAAAATTAGATTTAGGAAAATTAACTAGCAATCCAACATGCGTTATTATTGGTCCAGAAGGAGATTTTTCAGAAGAAGAAAGAGGAGAGATTCTTAAATTTAAGCACGTTCAGCCAATTAAAATAAATGAAAATATATTAAGATCAGAGACTGCAGTAATTTCAGCTCTATCTATTGTTAGTTATTTGATTAATTGATGGTTTTTAAAAGCTAAAGTGTGATTTTGTCGCAAAATCTAAAGTGTAAATTTTATGAAAGCACTTTATATACTGTTGTAAATGAACAAGTTTTTACTTACAATTTTAGCAGCTATCTACTCAACAGGTGCATTAGCCGATCAACCTAAAGAATGGCAACTAGGATTTCAAAACCCAGCCTCTGATGGAATGAGAGATATCGTTAGTTTTCATAATAATATTCTACTTCCAATAATTATTGCTATCACTGTCTTTGTTTTATTTCTTATGATTTATACTTGTATAAGATTTAGAGAATCAAAAAATCCAGTTCCATCAAAAACTACTCATAATGTTGCAGTAGAAGTTTTGTGGACATTAATTCCGTGTTTAATTTTAATCGTAATGGCGATCCCATCATTTAAACTTTTATACAAGCAAGATACGATCCCAAAAGTCGATGTAACAATCAAAGCTGTTGGATATCAGTGGTACTGGGGATACGAATATCCCGACGAAAATATTATTTTTGAATCGTACATGATTAAAGAAGATGAGTTAAAAGAAAACCAACCAAGATTACTAACCGTTGATCACGAAGTTGTTGTGCCAGTTAATAAGGTGGTTAAGGTTTTAATTACTGCAAACGATGTCTTACACGCTTGGGCATTACCATCTTTTGGAGTTAAAAGAGATGCGGTTCCAGGAAGAATAAATGAAACTTGGTTTAAAGCTGAAAAAGTAGGAACATATTATGGTCAATGCTCTGAGTTATGTGGAATACAACATGCTTTTATGCCGATCACAGTGAGAGTTGTAACAGACGAAGAATATGCAATATGGCTAGCAGAAGCTAAAATGAAATTTGCAAAAGAACCAATTACAGAAAATGAATATAAAAAACTAGCGAGTAAATAAAAATGTATACACAAACAGCATCACAAGACGATCATCACACACCAACAGGTTGGAAACGTTGGGCTTACTCAACTAACCATAAAGATATTGGAACAATGTATTTAATTTTTGCAATTTTTGCAGGAATTATTGGAACAGCTTTTTCAGTATTAATGAGAATTGAATTAATGCATCCTGGTGATGGAATTTTAGGTGGAAATTATCACTTATATAATGTGTTGGTTACTGGTCATGGATTAATAATGATTTTCTTCATGGTAATGCCTGCAATGATTGGTGGTTTTGGTAATTGGTTTGTACCCATCATGATTGGTGCACCTGATATGGCGTTTCCAAGAATGAATAATATTTCATTTTGGTTGTTACCTGCTTCATTTATTTTATTACTACTTTCAATTTTTGTAGATGGCCCTCCAGGTCAACAAGGTGTCGGGGGAGGATGGACTTTATATCCGCCTTTATCTTCTAAAGCTGGACAGCCAGGACCTGCAATGGATTTTGCTATTTTAAGTTTGCACTTAGCTGGAGCTTCTTCAATTTTAGGAGCAGTTAACTTTATTACAACAATTTTGAATATGAGAACACCAGGCATGACTTTGCACAAAATGCCTTTATTTGCTTGGTCAGTTTTAGTTACAGCATTCTTATTGTTGTTATCACTACCAGTTTTAGCTGGAGCAATTACAATGCTTTTAACTGATAGAAATTTTGGAACTGCATTTTTTGATGCTCAAACAGGTGGAGATCCTGTTTTGTACCAGCATTTATTTTGGTTCTTTGGTCATCCAGAAGTTTATATTTTAATTTTACCTGGCTTTGGAATGATCAGTCATATTGTTTCAACATTTTCTAAAAAACCTGTATTCGGATATTTGGGAATGGCTTATGCCATGGTTTCAATTGGTGTTGTAGGTTTTGTTGTTTGGGCCCACCATATGTATACAGTTGGTTTAAGCACTGATACTAAAGCTTATTTTTTAGCAGCGACAATGATTATTGCAGTGCCAACGGGTATTAAAATATTTTCATGGATTGCAACAATGTGGGGTGGATCAATTTCATTTAAAACTCCAATGCTGTGGGCATTAGGCTTTATATTTTTATTTACAGTTGGTGGAGTAACAGGAGTTGTGCTTGCAAATGCAGGTGTTGATACTGCAATGCATGATACTTATTATGTAGTCGCTCACTTTCATTATGTATTGTCTTTAGGGGCAGTATTTGCAATCTTTGCAGGATTTTATTATTGGTTTGGTAAAATGTCTGGTTATGAATATTCTGAAACTTTAGGGAAAATACATTTTTGGTTAACATTTATTGGAGTTAACCTGGTATTTTTCCCTCAACATTTTTTAGGTTTAGCAGGAATGCCAAGAAGATATGCTGATTACCCAGATGCATTTGCTGGATGGAATTACGTTTCATCAGTTGGCTCATACATAGCAGTTGGTGGTTTATTAGTATTTTTTGTTAACTTAATTTATTCTTTTTCTAAGAAAAAAGCTGCAGCTCAAAACCCTTGGGGTGAAGGTGCCACAACTTTAGAATGGACCATACCATCACCACCAAATTTCCATACCTTTGATGAGTTGCCGAAGTTTGTAGATGATCAAGATACTGAAAAATCTAATACTCATTAAATTTTAAGAAAATTATTTTTAACAAATAAGACATTATTATGCTGATACTTGACAAAAAAACTAAAAAAAAAAACATCTTTACTGCGTTTGGAATAATAGCCTTCATGATATTCCTATTTTTTTTTACTCTTTATAATGTGGGAGTTTTTGACAGACAATTATGATCCAAAAAAAAACACTTACTCCTATAATTTTAGCTGGAATCTTTTTTATCATGCTTGGCCTTTCATTTGCTGCGGTACCTTTATATGACATATTCTGTAGAGCGACTGGGTTCGGTGGAACTACGCAAATATCAAAAGAGGCACCAGATATAGTTTTAGATCAAAAAGTAAGTGTTCGCTTTGATACAAATGTAAACAAACTACCCTGGAATTTTAAAGTAAAAAAAAATGTTATGGATGTGAACATAGGTCAAGTGAATCGAATCGAATTTCAAGTAGAGAATTATGGCGATGAAACAACTTATGGTGTGGCTGCTTTTAATGTATCTCCCTCATCTTTTGGTAAATATTATAGTAAATTAGGCTGTTTTTGCTTTGAAAAGCAAGAGTTGAAAGCAGGAGAAAAAGCAACATATATAATGACTTTTTATTTAGATCCAGAAATGGTAAACGACCCAAACACTAAAAATATTAAAGATGTAACTATGTCCTATACTTTCTTTTCATCAGATTATTATAAACAATCAAAATTATAAAAATGTCAGCAGAAAAAAAACATGATTATCACTTAGTAGACCCAAGTCCTTGGCCTATTTATGTATCATTTTCTAGCTTATTTTTAGCAATAGGGACTGTCTATTATTTGCATAGTGAAGTTTCCTGGGGAATGTATTTAGGTTTTGCTCTTTTATTTTATGGAGTATACATGTGGTTTAGAGATGTAATCATAGAGTCGGTTGATCATAATCATCATACACCTGTTGTTAAAATTCACCTTAGATATGGAATGACTCTTTTTATCGCCTCCGAAGTAATGTTTTTTGTTGCGTGGTTTTGGGCTTATTTTAATGCAAGTTTATTTCCTACAGAACTCATGGGCAATGTTTGGCCTCCAGTAGATATTATAACATTTGATCCATGGGATATTCCATTGATAAATACATTAATTCTACTATTATCAGGAACTACAGTTACCTGGGCGCATCATGCCATAGAAGAAGGTGATAGAGAAAGTTTTGTGCAAGGTTTGGCAATGACAGTTGTTTTAGGTTTTTGCTTTTCTTTATTGCAGATTTACGAATACCATCATGCGAGTTTTGATTTTGCAGGGAATATATATGGTGCTGTGTTTTATATGGCAACAGGTTTTCATGGGTTTCACGTCGTCGTAGGAACTATATTTTTAGCTGTATGTTGGTGGCGAGGCAAGACTGGTCATTATAAAAAAGGTGAGTTTTTCGGCTTTGAGGCTGCTGCGTGGTACTGGCATTTTGTTGATGTAGTATGGCTATTCCTATTTGCTTCAATCTATATTTGGGGAAGTTAATAGTTTACCTTGAGAAATAAACTTTTATTTTCAATTTTTGTA
Organism: Candidatus Pelagibacter sp. Uisw_130; assembly: GCF_047722505.1. GTDB lineage: Bacteria > Pseudomonadota > Alphaproteobacteria > Pelagibacterales > Pelagibacteraceae > Pelagibacter. Next base: position 1,129,230 of record NZ_CP159814.1, on the reverse strand, counting down.
TTCTTTTTTATATCTATATTTATAGCATTAGGTAGCTGGCAACTAGTAAGATTAGATTGGAAAAATGAATTATTAAATAAAATTGATGTTTCTTTGAAGAAAGAACCTGTTGATTTAATGACCAATGTTCCTGAGGACTATCTAAAAATCAAAACTTTAGGGGTTATAGATTTTGATAAACAAATTTATTTATATAGTTTAAACGAAAAAGGTGCGCCAGGATTTAATGTTGTTAATCCAATTATAATTAATAATAAAAACTTTTTATTAAATAGAGGATGGATACCTTTTGATAAAAAAAATACTAAAGAAATTGATATTTTTGATCATAAAACTATTTTAGGAACGTTAAGAAAACAATCTAAGGCTAACAGGTTTAAGCCTGTTAATGATATTAACGATAATTACTGGTTTACTTTAGATAGGGATGATATTTTTCAATATACAAATAAAAAATTTTCACCATTTGTAATTTACTTACATAATAATTTAGAATTACCAAAACCAAAAATTATTACTGTAAATATTTCAAATAGTCACAAAAAGTATGCTATTACTTGGTTTTCTTTAGCACTGTCAATTTTTTTATTTTATTTATATGTGAGGAAAAATACATAATAATTTTTACAAGCTTACAAATAACTCTTAATTATTTTAAAAATATCTTCCAAATTTTCATGATGACTAATTCGATCAATATACTTTCCTTTATCTAATAAAAGTATTGAAGAACTATGATTGATTAAATAACTACCGTCTTCATTAAAAATTTTTTCACTTAAAACACCCCATGATTTTGAAAGCAAAAATACTTTTTGTGGATCTCCAGTTATTCCATAGATCTTACTTTTAAATGAATTCAAGTAATCCTTAATTATTTGAGGATTGTCTCTTTCAGGATCAATACTTACAAAAAAAACTTTCAAATCTTTTTTCTCACTATCATCTAATTTTTCGATAACCTGATCTAGATTAGATAGTGTCATTGGGCATATATCAGGACAATTTGTAAAACCAAAAAAAATTGCAGTTAATGGTCCTTGAAAAGATTTTTCTGTTATGGGCTCATTATTTACATCTGTTAAAGTAAATGCAGATCCAGTATATGAGGCTACAATATCTTCTTTCTTTTCTTGTATCGATAATACAATAGGCAACATAATAAATAAAAAAATTAACAAACAGCCACCCAGTATAGTTATTGAGGTCTTTAATTTCATATTTTATGAATTAATATATTATATATTATAATTATGTCTAAATTTATTAAAAAACTTTTTGGAACATTGTCTGATAAGCCTTGGGAAAAAGAACAGATGGAAAGTGATAACCGTCATCAAGGTAAAACTTTTGATATATCGTTGCAGACATCAGCCGTTATTGTTATCTTTGGTGTAAGTACTGTATTATTTACTTTAGTTGTTACAGGATACCTTTATAGCATTCCAGCTACTCAAGATACAGAGTATTTATTGAAACCTAATTTATTATGGTTAAATACTTTAGTTTTATTATATGTTGCTTATTTTTTTAATAAAATCACAAATGATTTAAAAAAAAATAATTTTGAAAAAATTAAAAAGAATTTGCTTATAGTTGGCTTTTTAAGCTATGCTTTTTTATTTGGGCAGATCCTTTTTTGGTTTCAATTAATGAAAAATGGCAACTATGTTTCTACAAATAATTATTTTTCATCGTTTTATATTTTTACTGCACTTCATGGTTTACATCTTTTAGGAGGATTATTTTTTTGGGGGAAAGTTTTTTCCAAAGTTAATAAACTTAAAAAAGAAGAAATTATAAAAGAACAAAAAAGTATAGATGCACTATCTCTTTATTGGGCTTTTTTATTAATTGTTTGGTGTGTATTTTTTTTAATTATGTATGTTTTTAATGATACAGTTATTGCTTGGTGTCGAGCACTACTTGGTTAAATGCTTTAAAGAAACAACGTTAAAATAGCCCCAACAACAATTATAAAAATTAATAAAATATTAACAGATTTTAAATATTTTTGTATTTCTGGTTTCTTTTCTTTTTTTGAAAAAACTCCTGCTCCCAGAGAAATTACAAGATAAAAGCAAAAAACTAAAACCAGCACAACTACAAAGAGACTAAATTTATCAAGCATAATTTAATTCACTATAAAGCCTTATTTACTCATTTATTAATATATTTTTCTATGGATTCGAAAATTTATTTCAATTACTGTTATCTAAGAGAGAGAGACAAATATGCACCCGGGAATTATATTTTTAGGGGTAATTGTTGGTTCAGTTCTGTTCCATATATATACTCCATGGTGGTGGACAGACATAGCCTCAAACTGGGGGGCAATGGATGAAACAATTAATTTAACTTTCTGGATTGGTGGCGGTGTATTTATTTTAGTTTGTTTGTTCATGGTTTATTGCATACTAAAATTTTCCTATAAAGAAGGCAGAAAAGTTGAATACAAACCAGAAGATCATAAATTAGAAAAAATATTAACTATTGCCACTACTGTTGGAGTTATTGCTCTTCTAGCACCGGGTCTAATTGTTTATAATAATTATATCAATACTCCAAAAAATGCACTGCAAGTTGAAGTGAATGCATGGCAATGGGGATGGCAATATAGATTACCAGGTGAAGATGGAATATTAGGCACAGCTCAAGTTGAAAAAATTAGTGATGACAATCCTTTTGGAATAAACTTAGATGACCCATATGGAAAAGATGATATTTTAATTCAAGACGATGTGCTTCACCTAAAAACAGACAGACCAGTAAAAATTTTATTAAGGTCACTAGATGTTTTACACAATTATTATGTTCCACAATTTAGAGCAAAAATGGATGCTATACCTGGAATCATTTCTTATTATTGGTTTGAGCCAAACAAAATAGGAGAATACGAAGTGTTATGTGCTGAATATTGTGGAGTGGGCCATTATGCTATGAGGGCAAAAGTTATAGTTGAAAGTGAAGGCAATTATAAAAACTGGATTAAAGAACAGGAAACTTTTTCAGATTTAATTGCTAAACAAGAAAATGATAAATTAAAAACAACTCTACTTGCTAAAAATGATGATTAAATAATGTAAAGGAGAATTATGTCAGACGAATATAACCAACAGAATACACCTCTTGAAGCACAGTCTTCAGAAACCATGTCTGGCTCTTCTGGCACTCCATCAAAAGACATTGATTATGTAAGACCTGCAGAAATTCCTGAACAGGATCTTTATCATGGGCATAGTTTTATTACTAAATGGATTTTCTGTCAGGATGCTAAAGTTATTGGTATTCAATATTTTCTTACTGCCGTGTTTACAGGAATAGTCGGTCTAATACTTTCTTGGTTGATGCGTTTACAATTGGGTTATCCAGATCTAGTTCCATTCATCACAGCAGAACATTATTATCAATTTGTAACTATGCACGGCATGATAATGGTTGTTTATTTTTTAACAGCATTATTCTTAGGAGGTTTTGGAAATTATTTAATTCCTTTAATGGTTGGAGCGAGAGATATGGTTTTTCCATATGTAAATATGGTTAGTTTCTGGATGTTTTTTATCGCAGTATGTGTTCTCATGGCTAGCTTTTTTGTTCCTGGTGGACCAACAGGTGCAGGATGGACGCTCTATCCACCTCAAGCTATTTTGCCAGGTACTCCTGGTTCCAATATGGGAATTACCTTAATGCTTATTTCTTTATCGTTATTTGTAATTGGATTTACTATGGGTGGATTAAATTACATAATTACAATTTTACAAGCTCGTACTAGAGGGATGACATTAATGAGAATGCCATTGACTATTTGGGGAATTTTTACTGCAACAGCTTTGGCTATGTTAGCTTTTCCAGCATTATTGGTCAGTTGTATTATGATGACTCTAGATAAGATGCTTGGGACTAGTTTTTTTATGCCAGCCATTCTCCAAGCTGGAGAAGTGCTAAGTTATGGAGGAGGAAGCCCTGTTCTTTTTCAACACTTGTTTTGGTTTTTTGGCCACCCCGAAGTTTATATTGTGGCCCTTCCTGCTTTTGGAATAGTTTCAGATTTAATATCTGTTCATGCTAGAAAAAATATCTTTGGGTATAGAATGATGGTTTGGGCTATTGTTGGTATAGGAGCTTTAAGTTTCTTTGTTTGGGCTCACCATATGTATGTTAGTGGAATGAACCCTTGGTTCGGTTTTTTCTTTGCAACAACCACACTTATTATTGCAGTACCAACTGCATTGAAAGTTTATAACTGGATAATAACACTATTTAGAGCAAACATTAGAATGAACACGGTAATGCTTTTTTGCTTAGGTTTTATTGTGACCTTTGTAAATGGAGGAATTACTGGAATTTTTTTGGGGAATGTTGCGGTAGATATTCCACTATCTGATACTTATTTTGTAATAGCTCATTTTCATATGGTCATGGGCATAGCCCCACTTATGGTAATTATGGGTGCAGTTTATCATTGGTTTCCCTTGGTTACTGGAAGAATGTTAAGTGAAAAATTAGGTAAGTGGCACTTTTGGGTTACATTCTTAGGTGCGTATTCAATTTATTTTCCAATGCATTACCTAGGTTTTATTGGAGTGCCACGAAGGTACTATGAAATGTATGATAGTCCATATGTCACTTCAGCTGTTGGAATGAATGAGTTTATAACCATTGCGGCTTTAATTGTTGGTTTTTCACAGTTAATTTTTATTTACAATATTGTAACAAGTTTAAAAATTGGAAAACCAGCAGGCAAAAATCCTTGGCAGGCAAATTCTTTAGAATGGCTAACCCCTGATGTACCACCAACTCATGGTAATTGGGGAGAAAAATTACCAGTTGTTCATAGATGGCCTTATGACTTTAATGTACCTGGCGCAAAAGAAGATTACATAACCCAAACAACGCCACCAAGTGAAGTTATTAATGCAGAGGTAGAAAAAACTTAGGAAAAAAATATGACTGATGTAAAAATTGAAGGTTATGAACTTAAACCAGGGTTTAAAGGAATGGCCACAGATACTGGCTCTGATCAAACAATGTTTAAGGGTGTTCAGTGGGGAAAAGTCATGATGTGGATTTTTTTACTGAGTGATACTTTTGTGTTTAGCTGTTTTTTGATTTCGTACATGAAAGGAAGAACCTCTACAGTAGTAGATTGGCCAAACACAAGTGAAGTCTTTTCACTACATGTAGGCAGCACACCTGTTCCATTATTATTAATTGCAATAATGACATTTGTTTTAATTACAAGCAGTGGAACCATGGCTCTTGCAGTAAAATATGGTTATGAAAAAAATAGAAAAATGTGTGGATGGCTTATTTTAGCTACAGCTATTGGTGGCCTTACATTTGTTGGAATGCAAGTATTTGAATGGTCAAAATTAATACATGAAGGTGTTAGACCTTGGGAAAATCCTTTTGGAGCAAAACAATTTGGTTCATACTTCTTTATGATTACAGGATTTCATGGATTTCATGTTTCAATTGGTGTGATCTTTCTTTTTATTTTTGCAAGAAAAGTTTTTAGAGGTGATTTTGACAACGGTAAAAGGGGATTTTTTACTACAATGAAATCGGATTATGTTGCAATAGAGATTTTAGGTCTTTATTGGCATTTTGTTGATTTAGTGTGGGTATTTATATTTGCCTTTTTTTATTTATGGTAAACTAGATTATGGATGAGATAGAAAACAAAGAAACCGTTGCTTCAACACATAAGATAGGAATCTACTTATGGATTTGGGGATTATTATTTGTACTTAGTTTTTTTTCTTACATGGTTGACTTGTTTGCATTTCAGGGGTTATTAAGGTGGACCTTAATTTTAATATTTATGTTTCTAAAAGCTGGTTTAATAATGGCTTTCTTTATGCACCTATTTTGGGAGCGATATGCCCTAGTTAATGTTCTTTTGTGGCCGATGACAGCAATAGCTTGTTTTATTGGGCTTATGGCAGCAGAAGCAAAATACACGGTTTTTACAAGATTATTATATTTTATTACTGGAGGATAAACTTTATGACTGGATACACTGTACTTGCTGGAGCTTTAATATTTTTTTTACTTTTTATTTATGCAACATGGTTTGGTACTGAATTAAAATTAGAGAAGCAAAAAGACAAAGGCCCCGCAATTACAATTAATCCATATGACAATATGTCTCTTACTAGAAGATTTATTGATAAAAAAAATAAACAAATTGGAATTTTTGATTTAGGAAATCATATTCTTATTATTGGAATGGTATCAATTTTAGTGTTTATTTTATTAAATGTAGAATAGGCACATCATATCTGATAACCGTTTAACCAAAATGATTAGAAAAAAAACTGTCACACTAGATTTTAATGAATTAATTAAATCTTTATATCTATTGATGAAACCAAGAGTAATGTCTCTTGTTATATTTACATGCGCCGTTGGCCTTTTAACTTCCAATTCAAATATAGGCATTATTGATGCTATGATAGGCATAACTTTAGTTGCTTTAGGTGCGGGAGCGGCTGGATGTCTAAATATGTGGTACGAATCAGATTTAGATGCACTCATGACAAGAACATGCTTAAGACCAATTCCCACTGGTAAAATTAATAGAAACCAAGCACTTACTTTTGGAGTGTTATTGTCAGTTATTTCAGTTGTAGCATTAAATTATTTTTCAAATTTTCTATCAGCATCTTTGTTATTATTTACAATATTTTTTTATCTTTTTGTCTACACAATATGGCTAAAACGAAAAACACCACAAAACATTGTTATTGGTGGAGCTGCTGGTGCATTACCACCTGTTATCGGGTGGACCATAGCAACTAATACAATTAGTTTAGAGCCATTAGCTTTATTTTTAATAATTTTTATTTGGACGCCTTCGCATTTTTGGGCATTGAGCTTATATAAAGCTGATGATTATAAAAAAGCAAAAATTCCAATGTTACCTTTAACAGATGGTATTGAAAAAACAAAAGTATACATTTTTATTTATTCTTTATTAATGCTACCCATCATCATTTTTCCATATTGGATTAATTTTTCAGGTTTAATCTATTTGATTCCAGCATTTGTTCTTACAATTTATTATAATTTTATTTGCTTTGATTTATATCAATATAAAAAAAATAAATTTGATTTAAAGAAAGCAAAAAAAGTCTTTGGCTACTCAATTTTGTATCTATTCTTAATTTTTGTATTACTTTTATTAGATAGTCTGATTTAAATTTTTCGACTCAAAATGTCGTGGTGTAATATTTTTTAACTGATTATATTTGTTAGATCTAAATATTCATATTTCATCAATAAGCAAATTATTGTGAAAATAATAGTCGTAATACCAATGGAATAAAAAGTCTTTTTAAGAATTTTAGGATTTTCAGGTGCTCCAACCTCATTTGCTGGGATTAAAAATTTTCTTTTTCGATTAACATCTATTGGTAATATAGAAAAAAATACCACTAACTGAATAATTAGATACATTGTAACTAGTCCAATTGTACTCAATTTACCCCCTATATCTTTACAATTAAAGGGTATATAAATTAGTCTAAAGTTAAAAGATAATAAGTCATTAATTTACAATTATATTCTTATTCTTAGCTAGTTTATATTTGTAAGAGGATTTTTATTAGCCAATTTTTCACAATTAATATATTTATATTTTAAAAAAAATTAATTAGATGAAGTATATAAGCACCAGGGATAACTCAAAAGAATATAGCTTTGAGCAAGTATTTATTAAAGGTCTTGCAGATGATGGGGGCTTGTTTATTCCAAAAGAGGTTAAAAAATACAATGCTGAACAAATAAAGGCATTAAGTAAATTGAGTTATCAGAATTTAGCAAAAGAAATAATATACCCATTTATAGGTGACTTTATGACAGCAAATGAGTTGTCAGATATTGTTGATAAATCATATTCTGTATTTAGAAAAGATAACGTCGTAGATTTAATTAAATTAGGTGATACTAAGATTTTAGAGCTGTTTCATGGCCCGACACTAGCCTTTAAAGATATAGCAATGCAATTGTTAGGAAACTTCTATGAGCATTATTTAAAAAGAAATAATAACAATATAAACGTTGTAGTTGCAACATCTGGGGATACAGGTGCTGCTGCAATAGATGCGATTAAGGGAAAAAAGAATATGAATATATTTGTTCTTCACCCTCATGAAAAAGTTTCACTCGTTCAAAGAAAACTAATGTCGACAGTTAAAGAAAAGAATGTCTTTAATATAGCGATTGAAGGTAATTTTGATGATTGTCAAAATTTAGTTAAATCAATGTTTGCAGATAAAGAATTTTCTAACTCAATAAATATGTCTGGAGTAAATTCAATAAATTGGGCAAGAATTATTGCACAAGCTGTATACTATTTTTATACATACTTTCAAACACAAGACAAAAGGCCTATTAATTTTTCAGTACCTACGGGTAATTTTGGTGATGTGTATGCTGGGTACCTATCCAAAAAAATGGGTTTACCAATTAATAAACTTATCGTTGCAACAAATCAGAATGATATTTTATACAGAGCAATTTCTAAGGGAAAATATGAAGCAGAAACAGTTTTAGAAACAAACTCTCCAAGTATGGACATTCAAATTGCGAGTAATTTCGAAAGATTAATTTACGATTTGAATGACTTTGATGATCATGAAACACAAAAAATTATGAGTGGAATTAAAAAAGATGGTAAATATATTATTTCAAAAGATAAAATGAAAAAAATAAATAAAGATTTCTTATCAGCAAGTATGAGTGAAGAAGAGATTTTAGATACCATTAAAGAAGTTCACATTAAATATGATATTATACTGGATCCTCATAGTGCAATAGGATTTGGATCTTTAAATAAAGTAAATTTAAAAGGTAATAATATTGTTTTAGCAACAGCACACCCATGTAAGTTTCCAGAAGCCATAGATAAATCAATTGGAATCAAACCTAACTTACCTGATGAACTAAAGTATGTTATGGATGAAAAAGAAAATTATGATATTATTCCAAATAATCTAAGTAAAACTCAACAATACATTAAGGAAAAAATATAATGAAATTAAAAGAAAATGAAACAATCCCTAATTCTGAATTTTTTATTATGGAAGATGGAAATCCCATTAAGAAAAATACTTTTGAGTTTTTTAAGGATAAGAAGGTAGTTTTATTTGGTTTACCCGGTGCCTATACATCAGTTTGTTCAGCCAAGCATTTACCTGGATACGTTGATAACCATGATAAATACCAAGCAAAAGGTGTAGATTTAATAGTCTGTATCTCAGTAAATGATCCATTTGTAATGGAAGCTTGGGGCAAAAGCCAAAATGTTGAAGATAAAGTTTTAATGATGGCTGATCCATTTTTGAATTTTACGAAAGCAATAGGTGCTGATGTTGATAAAAGTGTCCGAGGTTTAGGTGTAAGATCAAATAGATACACAATGTTAATAAATAATCTTAGAGTAATTAAATTACAAGAAGAAGAAGATGCTGGTGCATGTGAAGTTTCGGCTGCCCAAAATTTTTTAAATTTAGTTTAATCCAGCAGCTTGTTTAGCTAATAAATCAACTTCTTCATTTAGAATATTTCCAGCATGAGCCTTAACCCATATCCATTTAATTTCATGAGATTGATTTAATTCATAAAGCTGAGTCCAAAGTTCTTTGTTTTTTACTGGTTCCTTTTTAGAAGTTAACCAATTGTTTTTAATCCATTTATGCACCCAATCAGTAATACCTAATTTCACATATTGGGAGTCTGTATAAATTTCAATAGGTTGCTGTTCTTTTATTTCCTGAAGCGCTTTAATTGGAGCCATTAGCTCCATCTTATTATTAGTTGTGTCTTTAACACTTCCACTAATTTTTTTAATTTCATCATTAATATTGATGATTGCAGCCCAACCACCATTTCCAGGGTTTTTTAAACAAGAACCATCAGTATAAATTTTTATCATTATTTATAATAATCTTTATAGCCATTCAGATTGTTATGGATAATTAGTTTTTGAAAATATTCGTTAGGTTCTTTGATCTGAATTAGTGCAGTTTTAGGAGTATTAAAATAATCATAAATTCTAGTTAGCAGGTATCTTAAAGCTGCCCCTCTACATAATATATTTAATGAGTCCTTCTCTTTTTTTGAAATAGTTCTTATAGTTTCATATCCATCAATCAAGTATCTAATCTTTTTATTATTCATTACGAAAGAATTTTTTTTCTTATCAAAACATAAAGCATTTATACAAATTGCAATCTCATACATCAGAAAATCATTGCTTGAAAAATAAAAATCAATAAATCCAGAAAATTTATTTTTATTAAAGAAGATATTATCTATAAATAAATCTCCATGAATAATTCCACTTGGTAATTTTTTCGGCCATTGATTTTTAATATCCTTTAAGCATATGTTAAGAGTAGGTTTTAGTTTTGGAGCTATTTTACTAGACGTAAACTTTATACTTTTTAATAAACCATCTAATTTATTAATAGACATACAGTTCTGTCTATATAGTTTTATTCTAGTTCCAGCCTTGTGGAATTTTGCAATATTTTTCCCAACATCAAAGCAATTTTTATAATTAAGAGTCACTTTATCTTTTCCCTTTAAAAAAGTCACAATACTAGAGGGTTTATTTTGAATTTTACTTAAGTACTTACCATCAATATTCCTTAATGGTTTTGGACAAATAATTTTTTTTCGATTTAGTTTTTCCATTAAGTTCATAAAAAAAGGTAAATCTTTTTTCTGAACTCTCTTTTCAAAAATTGTTAAAATAAATTTTTTTTTATTTGTTTTTAATGAGTAGTTTGTATTTTCTATTCCTTTTTTAATTCCTTCAGATTTGATTATTTTTCCTAACTTGTAATCTCTACTTAGTGATAGAAGATCTTTACTATTTATTTTAGTGTATACAGCCATCTAATTTAATTTTGCAGGAACTTTAAAAACAACATTTTCTTTGATAATTTCAACTTCCTCAATTTTTATTTTAAAATTTTCTTTTAATTTATTAATGAAATTTTCAACTAAAACTTCAGGTGCTGATGCGCCAGATGAAACACCAATTATTTTACAATTTTGTATTTTTTCAAAAGGAATTACACTCTCTGAATGAATTAGTTCGGCGTGTTGGCAGCCAGTTTGTTCTGCTACCTCAACTAAACGAACTGAATTTGAAGAATTTCTACTTCCTAAAACAAAAAACATATCACATTTTTTAGCAATATTTTTAACAGCTGATTGACGATTAGTAGTTGCATAGCAAATATCTTCTTTAAATGGTTCTTTAATCTGTGGGAATTTTTTTTTAAGAGCTTTAATTATATTTTTAGTGTCATCAACAGACAGAGTTGTTTGAGTAACATATGCAATTTTTTCGTTATTATCTAATTCATATAATTCAACATCATGCTCATCTTGAATTAAATCAATTGAATCTTCTGGTAATTGACCCATAGTACCAATAACTTCTGGATGATTGTTATGCCCTATAAGAACAATATGATAACCAGCTTTGTGAAGATTTTCTGCCTCCCTATGTACTTTTGAGACAAGAGGACAAGTAGCATCTATATATTCCATTTTATAGCTATCAGCTTCTAGGGGTACTGATTTTGGTACACCGTGCGCAGAAAAAATTACTGGCCTAGTTTTATCTTTAATCTCGTCTAAATCTTCAACAAAAATTGCACCTATTGCCTTAAGACTATCCACTACATGTTTATTGTGTACTATTTCATGTCGCACATAAACAGGTGCGCCATATTTTTTAATACTTTTTTTAACTATTTCTATTGCTCTCTCTACCCCAGCACAAAAACCTCTTGGAGCAGATAACAATACTTTAATTTCTTTATTTTTCATTTTTTTCTAAAAGATATTCAAGCAATATATGAGGAAAGGTTAAAGACGCCAAACCAATAAATATAACTTTTAATATTGCATCATTTAATTGATAGAAATTAGATAGAAAATATAAGCTTAAAACATATAAAATAGCAGTTAAAACTGTAAGAGGCATAGCTTTTTTTATAAAAGTTATAGCACCAATTTTAAAACTATTTTCATCAAGCATTGTTATCAGTGAAATTGAATGTCGGAATGAATGAAGAAAACAAAAGTATATTGTAAAGGCGATTAGTGGAGTTAAAAAATAATTAAGAACAATAATTGAAAAAAAATCTAAAAATATCAAAATATTTATAATTTTAAAATCTTTCAAAAAGTAATAAATACTAGAAAGCAAAGAAATAGATAAAGCAAAAAGTAATATATTGTTATCTTCAATAAAGTTTAAGAATAAATAAAACTTTTCATTTTCTATTAAAAGTAACTTAAAAATATTAATTGTTTCAATAAAGTGAAACATTAATGGTGCAGTGATTATTAGAGACCCTTTTAAGAAGTAAAGAATTAGATTTGATACATTTTTATTATTTATCAAAAATTCTGTATCTTCTTTACCAAAATGATATGAGGCAACAACTAAAAATAAAATAAGAGACACAGTTGGAAAAAATAACCAAAATATAATGATACTAATCCCAATAAGGGAATATATAATATAAAAAAAATAAATTTTTTTTATATTATATAGCTGGCTAAGCTTTTTACCTTTTTGATTGTCTAGTGCACCGTGTGAAATTCCAATTGAAAGAATAAGAAATAAACACATCATTGGAGAGATAATTAAGTTTTCGAATTGATTAACAATCAAGGCAATAAAACATGAAAAAATAAAAAAAATAATTGAATGATAGAAATTAATTTTATTTATCAGGCTATACATTTTATTTTAAAAGGGCTTTAATAAATAGCCATTTAGGCATTTTAAGAATTATTAATAAATCTTGAAAAATATTACTCTTATTAGATAGAAATTTAATTACAGTTTCAGGAGAGTTATCAAACATTTTGAAAAATATATTTGGCATTTGCTTAGCATTATTGCTTAAAACTCTTAAAAATATTTTATCTAGAAATTGATATTTTTTTTTAATTTCATATCTTCTAATTTTATCAATATTATCAATATTTTCCCTTAAATATCTGCTGTGGTCTTGGATATTCAAAAAAGTGTACCCAGTACTTAATCTAGTCATATGTCCTGCGGTGCCAATATTTATTTTATTTTTTTCATTAATATTTGATGGATAAAATAGTGGTACAGCACCATTTTCTTTATAATTAATTTTGTAATTTTTAATATTTAAATGATTTTCAATGTAATCTTTTAATTGTTCATCATAATCCATTTCTAGATCATTATTCATTTTAGATAGCCAGGTGGTTTCAACTAAAGCCTTATTTTTGCTATAAGGCAATGTGTAAAAGAAATGAACACTGTCATGTTGTGGACAATCAAAGTCCATTAAATTCATGATCTTTTCATCAAAAACATCTTTGGTAGTCTCAATCTCAATACCTTTAAAGTGTTGCCAGAGTTTGTTTTTTTTAGAATCTATTGATGGAACACTATTAAAAATTAAGGAGTTATTTAAGTTTACCTCATTAATATTTTTATAAAATTTGATATTATGATTTTGCTTCAGTGTAGAGTTTATTTTGTTATAGAATAGTCCACTATCAATTGATTGATAAGGTAGTTTATTACATTCTAAAAATTTAGTTTTGTTTGGTATATTTATAGAAAAATTATCCCAACTTTTTTTTACACAATCTTCAAAATTATGGCTTGTTGTTTTCCAGAAAGACCAAGTCTTATCCCTTTTGTAATCTAATCTAGGCTCAATGATTGCTAATGTTTTATCTTTAAGTTTATTATAGGTTTCTAATTCATATGCTAAAGATAGCCCAGCACAACCACCACCAATAATTATATAGTCAAATTCTTTCATTTAAATCTATTTCCTCACTAATTAAAAAATGCTCATTATTCATATAAACACTTTTTTGTTTTGTTAAAAAAAGTGTTACTAAGTCAAATATAGAAAGAATAGTCTGATAAATTTTTGCAATACTATTTACATAAATCTTACCTGCTTTATTATAATTCTCTATATTCTTTGTTCTTAAAATTTTATCACCTATTTTTTTGTAAACCCTTCTTGCTACAAGTATTGCAAATCTAAACTTAAAGGGTATTTCCTTTATTGCTATAAAAGAACTTTTATAGAATAAATCAGCTAAAGCTAAGGTGTCGCTTATTGTCTCAAAATCATTCTTAATATAAAATCTATTAATCCTCGAGTCTTCTATAACATCCCTAGATATATTTGTTAGTTGCATTGCAATGCCTAAATCTATGGCAGCTTTCATTGCATTGTTACCTTTAACATTTAAAATTTTTGCCATCATCAAGCCTACTGTACCAGCAACCCTGTAAGAATAAATTAACAAATCTTTTTTATTATTTAATTGAACTTTTTTACTTAAATCTGATTCAACACCATCAAATAAGTCTTTAATAATTTTTATTGAAATTAAATGATGATCCATAAGATCCCACATATCTTTAATTATTATATTATTATAGTTTTTATTAAGAAAATCATTCTTAAAAACCAATAGATTTTTTTTCTTAACTTCTAATTCTTCATCGTTATCTGCAATATTATCTACAGTTCTACAAAAATCATACAAAGAGGAACACTTTTGATAGGTTTTTTCTGGTAAAAAGAAACCAGCCCAATTAAATGACTTTGCGTAAATAGACAGGTAGTTTTTATTAGACATTATATAATTTTATCTAAAACTTTTGCTGAGGATAGCACCCCAGGAACACCCGCACCAGGATGTGTTCCTGCCCCAACAAAATACAAACCATCATAAATTTCTGATTTATTATGAAACCTAAAATATGCAGACTGTGTAAATTTAGGTTGGATCGAAAAACCTGATCCAAACTTAGTATTCAATTCATTTTCAAAATAATCTGGCGTTAAATAGAAATCTTCAATAATATTCTCTCTAAGACTAGGAAGTAATGCTTTTTCCATTTTATCTATTACTAAATTCTTCATTTTTTCACCTTCAATTTTCCAATCAATTTTGGATTGATTGTTTGGGACGGGCACAAGAACATAAAAGCAATCATTTCCTTCAGGTGCCATTGATTTGTCTGTAGCTGATGGTCTATGAAGGTAATAGCTTATGTCATCATTTAATTTTTTATTATCAAAAATATCAGTCAGGTGTTCTTTATATTTATCACCAAATTTGATTGTGTGATGCTCAACATCTGGGTATGTTTTTTTTGTTCCAAAATAGTAAACAAATAGACCCATAGAATACTGCATTCGATTTTGTTTCCATTTAAATAGAGAGTTTGTTTTATTTTGGCTTAGAAGTTTTTCATATACAGCAGGAGGATCAGCATTACATACTACGTTATTTGAAAGTATTTCTTTTTGATTATCTAATTTTACTCCGCTAATTTTTCCATTATTTGAAATGATTTCTGTTACTTCATGTCCTTTGATTAATTCAATTTTTTGTTCAATCATTAATTTTTCTAAGCCATTGATTATGTTCCCAGTTCCACCCATTGAGTAATGTATGCCCCATTTTTTTTCGAGATATAGAATTAATCCGTATATTGATGTTGTTGTAAAGGGGTTTCCGCCAACTAATAGAGGATGCATACTTAGCATACGTCTTAATTTTTCATTTTTTATATATGAAGAAACTAATGAATAAACTGATTTATAGCTTTTAAGTTTTAATAAAGAGGGCAATTGTTTCATCATCACAAGAGGTTTATCAAAGGGAACATCAGCTAGTTCTGTGAAGCCTTTATCAAATATTTTTTTTGTGAATTTTACAAGCTGTTCATAACCTTTAACATCATCTTTGTTTATTTCTTCAATTTGTTTTTTCATTTGATCTTCATCACCAGAGTAATCAAATATACCTCCATCTTCATAAATAAACCTATACCAAGTTTTCAAGGGAGTTAGCTTTATGTAATCTTGAGATTTTTTATTAAATAAAGTGAAAAGCTCTTCAATTAGATATGGTGCAGTAATTACAGTCGGTCCAGCATCAAAAGTAAAACCATTTTTTTTAAACACTCTTGCTCTTCCACCTAAGTCAGGGTGTTTTTCAATTAAAGTTACTTTATGATTTTTGGCTCTCAACCTTAGTGCTGCAGCTATACCACCAAATCCAGAACCAATGACAATAGATTTCATTGAGTTAATTTATAGTTTTTTTAAAAAATTGTAAGGTAATTATGAGCTTATTCTTTTTAAAGCTATTTTTGTTTCTTCAAGGTTTTTTTCAAAAAGACCATCAAGCTTTGATTTATCAACAGAAGTATTAATAATTTTTTTAACTGAATCAACAGCAATTTTAATTGAAACATCTTTTATTTCTTTAAGTGCAGCTTCTTTCATTTGTGAAATTTTATTTTCTGCTAAATTCTTTTTAATTTCTGAAGATTTATGAAACTTATCATTCATTTCGATTATAAGGTGATCACTATCTTTCTTTGCTTGTTGCAAAATATCGTTACTTACTGTTTGTGCAGTATCAAGTTTATTTTGAGCACTATCTAGTAAGACCTTTGCTTCTTGTCTTAGCTTTTCACTTTCATCTATTTCATTTTTAATATCAAGGATAAGCTTATTTAAAAGCTCATTAATTTTTTGAGGTATTTTTAAATAAACTAAAGCTCCTATAAATATTATAAAAGATATAGCTACCCAAAAAGTTGCATCAATTACCATAATATTCATCCATTTTTTTTCTTGAAAGATCTTCTACTATTGCAGAAATACTACTACTGTTAACTTCAGCTCCTATTAGTTGCTGCAGCAAGTCCGAAGAAGTCTCTTCAGCAATCTTCCTGATTTTTTCAGGTGCATTATCTCTAAAAGTTTTTATCTCAATCTCTGCTTTATTAACCTCTTCATCAATTTCTTTATCTAGTGCTTCTTTTTTTACACCAATATCTTTCAACACCTTTTCTCTAGCTTGCTTAAAATAGTTTTTAGCCTCATTTTTGCTGTCATGTACTATCTTTTCGTATTCTTCAATTTTTTGTTCACTTTCTTTTCTTTTCTTCTCTGCAGCCTCAATATTTTCTAAAATTTGAGATTTTCTAGTTTCTAGGTTGGCACTTATTTTTGGAAGTATAAGTTTAGATAAAACAACATATAAAATTCCAAAAGTAATAATTAACCAAAAAATTTGAGAAACCCAAAACTCAGGATTTAATTGAGGCATTCCACCGCTTTCAGCTGCAAAAGCTTCCATAAAAAACAGGAAGCTTAAAAATATCGACTGAAAAAATATTTTTTTAATCATTAAATTTAAAATGCAAATAAAATAATTAACGCTACAACTAATCCAAATAGGCCAGTTGCTTCAGCTAAAGCAAAACCTAATAAAAGATTAGGAAATTGTTTTTGAGCTGCAGATGGGTTTCTCATTGCGCCAGAAAGGTAATTACCAAAAATAATTCCAATTCCAACACCGGCACCGGCTAGAGCTATTGCTGCTAGTCCTGCTCCGATCATTTTTGCTGCTTCTAATTCCATTATATCCTCCTTATGTTAGTTAATGGTGTAAATTTAATGCATCATTTAAGTAGATGCAGGTTAAGATTGCGAAAACATATGCTTGAAGAAAAGCAACTAGTATTTCCAAGCCAGTTAATGCAACCGAAAAACTCAGTGGAAGCCATCCACCAACTATTCCAAGGCTTATTACAAAGCCTCCGAAAACTTTCATCATAGTATGACCAGCCATCATGTTTGCAAATAAACGAACTGAAAGACTAACTGGTCTACTTAAGTAAGAAATTATTTCTATAACAACTATCAGTGGTAATAGTACAGCAGGTACTCCGCTAGGTACAAATAATTTTAAATATCCTAATCCATGTTTCATAAATCCAATAATTGTTACACCCACAAAAATAAATGAAGCCAAGATAAAAGTAACAATGATATGGCTAGTTACTGTAAAGGCGTAAGGGATCATCCCAAACATGTTGCAGAATAGTACAAACATAAATATTGAGAAGATAAACGCAAAGTAAGGTTTTGCTTTTGATCCTGCGGTATCGCTAATCATTTTGGAGACAAAAGTATAGCTTAATTCAGAAAGAAGTTGCATCTTGCTTGGTAGTAAGGAATTTTTTTTTGACCCTAAATTAAAAACTAATAAGATTGCAAGTGAACTAATCACCATAAACAAACTTGCGTTTGTGAAAGAAATATCTATTGCCCCTAATTTAATCTCAGGTCCAATTCTATAAACTTCGAATTGGTTCATTGGGTTTGTAGCCATAATTTTTTAAGTCTATTTTTGCATATTTTTTGCAGATCTGAATACGTTTATAATTCCAGCAACAACACCTACAAAAAAAAATATTAATATTAACCAGGGCTTAGTACCAAAGGTCTTGTCTAAAATAAACCCTATAATTGTCCCAACTGCCACTGCAGACACTAATTCTGTACTTAATTTAAAGGCAGTCCCAATAGAAGAGGGTGCTTCTTCATTTTTATATAGATTTTTCTTAGAAAGCTTAGTTTTTGCAATCTCCAAGCGAGTTTTAAGGCTATCTTTTGGCATTTAAATTATTACGCAACCATGCTCTCTGCTTTTTGCAAGTCTACAGCAACAAGTTGGCTAATACCTTTTTCAGGCATTGTAACTCCATAAAGTCTATTCATTTTTGACATAGTTAGAGCATGGTGAGTCACGATAATAAATTTAGTGTCAGTTATTTTAGTTAAATCATCAAGAAGTCCACAAAATCTTGTTACGTTAGCATCATCTAGCGGAGCATCAACTTCATCCAACACACAGATTGGAGATGGGTTGGTAAGGAACACAGCAAAAATAAGAGACAAGGCTGTTAAAGCTTGTTCACCACCAGATAGTAAAGTTATAGACTGAAGCCTTTTACCAGGAGGACTTACCAGCATTTCCAAACCAGCTTCAAGCGGATCATCAGAGTCCACCAACTCTAGTTTTGCATTTCCACCATTAAATAGCTTTGTATAAACTTCATTAAATTTTCTATTAACTTTTTCAAAGGCTTCTAATAATCTTTCTCTTCCTTTTTGATTTAATTCATTAATACTTTCTTTTAATTTTATAATAGCAGACACAAGATCTGCTCTATCTTGTTCCATTTTTTTAATTTCTATTTCATATTTGCTGGTTTCTTCATCTGCTCTAAGGTTAACTGATCCTAGCTTCTCTCTTTCTCTTTTTTTTTCATCAAGAGCTTCTTCTTGATCAACGGAATTGGGTAACTCTACAACACCATTTAAATTAGAATTTTCTAGAATATCATTTTCTTCAAGATTAAGTTCAGAGCTAACTCTTTCTAACAGATCTTCTTTACGTTTTTTTAAACCTTCAACAGTTGCTCCTGAGCTTGCTTTCCTTTCTCTTATTTGAATAGATCTTTCTTGAACGTCATTTAACTCAAGTCTTAAAGAGTTTATCTTTTTATCTGTTTCTTCGATTATTTTTTCATTCTCAATTTTTTCATTTTGTGAAATTCTTAGACCCTCTGTAGCTTGACCTTTTTTTTCTGCTTGAGCCTTGGGTTGTTGGTCACGTTCATTTAATTGTGATAATAATTTATTTTTTCTTTCAGTTAATTCTGTCACCATTTTTTGTGAGTTTGAAAGTAAGTTTTTCCAACTTTCAACTTCTGATTCTATAGCTTTGATTCTTTCATTTCTTTTTATAGACTCTTTTTTAATTGATTGGTTTTTACTAAAACTATCTGCATATTTTTCTTGAAGTAATTTTATATTGCTATTTTTTTCATCAATATCAGTTAATTTACTTTTACTTTCATCATTAGCTAAATTATTTAAGAAATTATTTAATTCCATTTTAGTTCTATCCAGTAATGTAAGAGCTTGGCTAGCTTCATTACTGTTTATTAATTCTTTAATTTTTTCGATTGTACTAATGACGTCTTTAATTGGGTCAATATTGATATTTATGTTGCCATTAGCAAATATTTCAATAATTTCATCTACAGCTTTTTGCTCTTTATTAAGTTGGTTTTTTGCCCTCTCAAGGTCTTCGTTTGACAATTTTTCTGTTTCAAAATATTTAGAGTCTATTTCTATTAATTCACTTTTTTCTTCTTTTAATCTTTTTTCATTTGAATTTGCATCTATTACAATACCTTTTTCTCTATCAATATCCTCTTCGATTGTTTTTAAAGATTTTTTAAAATTTTCTATCTCATCTTGTGTTCTTACATTTTCCTCATCTAGACTTTGTAATTCTAAGTTCAATCGTTGTATTCTTGAAAGGTTCTCAATATTTTTTTCTCTTAATGGAGAAACTTTATCTGTCTCAGTTTTAATTAAACTTTCAAACTGAGAAATTTGTTGATTGAAGCTGCTCACTTCTCCCTCAGCTTCATTGTTGATTTCATTTTCTATTCTAATTTCATTATCAATGTCTAATAATTTTAGATAATATAACCCTGCTTCAATTTTTTTTATTTCCTCAGATATAAGTTTGTATTTTGTTGCTTCCTCAGCTTGCTTCTGAAGATTTGCTAGCTGTTTTTCTTGTTGTCTTCTTAATTCATCAGCTCTTTTTAAATTTGCTTCTGCAGCATTTAATCTAAGTTCAGCTTCATGTCTTCTAACATGTAATCCTGAAATATTAGCTGCTTCTTCTAAAATTGCACGTCTGTCTGTAGGCTTAGCAGTCACTAAGGCTCCAATACGTCCCTGACTAATCATTGATGGTGAGTGAGCACCTGTAGATAAATCTGCAAAAAAAATTTGAGCATCTCTAGCTCTAACTTCTTTATTATTTATGTAAAATTTTGAACCCTTATCTTTTTCAATTTTTCTTTTAACCTCTATATGATCTAAATCTTTATATTGCATTGGACCATCATGGTTTGCGTTATCTAAGCTTATTGAAACTTCTGCTATATTTTTAGAAGATTTATTGGATGTCCCATTAAAGATGACATCTTCCATACCTGAGCCACGCATACTCTTAGCTGAGGTTTCACCCATAACCCATCTTAAGGATTCTACAATATTGGATTTCCCACAACCGTTAGGGCCAACGATGCCGGTTAAGCCATGCTCTATTAGAAAATTTGTTTTTTCAGCGAATGATTTAAATCCATTTAATTGGATTTTTTTAAACTCCATGGACTAACTTATATCAGTTTTTCCAGATATTTTTTTAAATTCTTATAATTTAGGGCTTTATCAAACTTTTTGTCATTAATTATTATCGTAGGAGTAGCATTAACTTCAAATTTTTTTACCCCATCGATTCGATCATTTAAAACATAATCCTCTATAGCTTTATTGCTCAGGCATTTTTCAAAATTTACATTCACATTTTCATCTTCTAAGAAATTTTTCAAATAACCTGTTGCTTCTTCTGGTGTCTTTCCTCTGGCCCATTTTGTTTGGCCAGAGTATAAAGTGTTCATGATACTTGAACTGCCATCGTTATTACATTGTGCAATTTTTGATGCATTAAATGCAGCTAAATCTAATGGAAAATGTCTAAATTCAATTCTTACCAACCCTTTATCAATGAAGTCTTTTTTTAGTTCTGGATAAACATCTTTATGAAAATTTGCACAGTGACCACAAGTCAATGACTCGTAAGCAATTATTGTTATTTTGGCACTTTCTTCACCCTCGGTAATTCTTTTAATTATTTCATTATCTGCAGCAAACGCTTTAGCGGAGAAGATTATAAATATTATAAATAATGCTGAGGTTAATTTTTTCATCGTTGTTTAAATAGTTTTGTTAATTCAAGTAATGATTTTTTTATTTTATCATTTTTAATACTATTTATTCTATCTGCATATTTAATATTTGTCACATGGTTTTCATTAGCATCTAATTTTTTGAATTTTGTTTGAACATCATCAAAACTTATAAATTTCAATTTTTCAACAACGGCATAGCCAAAGAAACTATTCATTTTATCCATTATTATTTTTTTTGAATATTCTAAATCAATTTCGTGTCCTCGCTTCACCATAATTTGAAGAGTGCTTACTCCAAATTTATTCGAATTTTTAAAGGATTTGGGATAGCATATTTTAAAAAGATCATCTCCAACTATGTACTTCCAGTTATTAAGTGTTTCAGAAAATATATGACCCTTTTTTTTGATTATTTTTTTAATATTTTTTGGCAAAGTGTCTTTAAAAGACCTTAAGCCTTGAATAGTTTTAAACCTCTGCTTAGTATTATTTTTAAAATGCATATGACTAAATCCATACTAACAAATAAAATTCTTTATTGGTACGATAATAATAAAAGACCACTCCCATGGAGAAAAAAGCTATCACAAGTTAAGCGAGAATATTACACATTAGTAAGTGAATTTATGTTGCAGCAAACACAGGTTGCAACTGTAATTCCGTATTTCAATAATTTTATAAAAGGTATTCCTGATATTAAATCTCTATCAAAAATTAAGGAACATAAACTTTTAAAGTATTGGGAAGGCCTTGGTTATTATTCAAGAGTACGAAACTTAAAAAAGACTGCACAAATATTAGAAAAAAATTTTAATAGAAGGTTGCCAAGCACGATTGAAGAATTAAAATTATTACCTGGAATAGGTGACTACACTTCTAATGCAATAATGGCAATTGCCTTTAACAAGCCATTTATTCCCTTAGATGGAAATATTGAAAGAGTAATTAAAAGATTATTAAATTTAAAATTACCCAAAGAAATTACAAAAGATAATCTTGTTAAGAGTAAAAAAATATTAGGTAATTCAACTAGAGCAAGTGCTTATGCGCAAGCGCTAATGGAGCTAGGCGCATTGATTTGTCGACCTAAAAATCCCCTATGTCACCAATGCCCTTTAATTAAAAATTGTAAGTCTTTTAAAAAAAAAGATTTTGAAATAATAAAAGAAAGAAAAAAGAAGATTGATAAATTTTATTTGTTAGAAGTTTACAAAAAGAATAATAAATTTTTACTGATAAAAAATATTAAATTTAATTTTTTAAAGAATTTACAAATATTTCCCATGAAGCAAATATCCAAACCTGATAATTTAGCGAAAGCTTTAAACTTCAAGATATCAAATATGAATATGAATGTAATAATCAAATTTTCCAAGTTAAAGGGTGCAATTTCTAACTCTTCTTGGATTGATAGCTCTAGGCTTGATGATTATACTTTGCCCACATTTACTAAAAAAATTTTTAATTATTTAAAAAAAGATTAATGAAAAATATAGTAATAATAGGGGCAGGTATTTCAGGTCTGTATATTGCAAATCTTTTAAGTAAAAACTCAAATTATAAAATTACAATTTATGAGAAAAATAGTTCTGTTAACTTGGAAAAAGGATATGGAATTCAACTTTCAGTTAATAGTATTAAATTATTAAATCAAATAAATTTTCAAAAAATTCAGGCAGAAGATAAATTTCACCCACATAAACTAGATTTCTACTCCTTAAAAAAGAATAAGAAAATATGTGATTTAGATATATCCATGTTTAACAGCACTGATACAAAATATACTACCTTACAGCGCTCTACTTTAATTAATTTCTTAAAAGATGGGCTTCATGAAAATATTATTCATTATAATAAAAAAGTTATAAAAATTAATGAAGAAGTTGAAAATAAAGAAGTTTCTTTTGAGGATGGTTCATCTGTTAAATGTGATTACTTGATTATTTCTGATGGAACTTTTTCAAAAACAAAATCATTAATTGCCAATAAAGAAATTAAACCAAAATATTTTAATTCTATTGCCTTAAGAGCTACAATAGATCAGGATGCCCTTAAGGGTATTAACCCAGAGAATATATCTTTATTTTTAGGATCTAACTTACACTCAGTTCTTTATCCTATTAATAATAAAGGACAGTTTAATTTTATTAGCATTCTTAGAAAAAAGCTTAGTACTAAAGAGTTATCCGACTATTCTTTATTTGAGAACAAAGATTTTACTGCATCTATTATATCTGAAATATCAAAACAAGTAGCTCCTGAAACAATTAACAATCTAAGAAGCATTAAATGCTTCCCAATATTTGTGAGTTCTAAGGTGCATGAACCAAAAAATAAAAATACCTTTATCATTGGGGATGCTTTTTTTGCTTTACCCCCAACCTTTGCGCAAGGTGCCTCTCAATCAATAGAGGTTGCTCATGAACTGTATAAAAATTTAGAAAATGAAAATACTCAATTCAACTCTGAAAGAGTTAAAAGGGTAAAGATGATTGATATAAAATCAAAACTTAATTATTTTGCTTTTCATTTATCTAACCCATTAACAATTTGGATTAGAAACTTAATAATACAAAAATTAGTAAAAAATAAAAAATTTATTAACAGCTATCTTGGTAAAATTTATAAAGACTAATTTTTAGAAATTAATCTTTGTCTCAAATTATCAATTGGCACAGAAACACCATTCACTGTGCAATGCCAATAAGTCCATCCATTACAGCTTTCAGATCCAAGTATTGTTGCTGCAACTTTATGAATCGATCCTTCAGCTTGATTATGTTTGATACTTCCATCTGCCATAATCTTAGCAACTATTTTTTTCTTTTGATCAAAGATACTTGTTCCAGGTTTTATTATTCCAAGCTCCACTAAAGATCCAAAAGGTATTCTAGGCTTAGATCTATTATTTTTTAGAGTGTCTAAAAAATTATCTTCCAAAGGTTTTGTATTTTTTAACCTTTCTTCAGCTGCCTTAAAGTAGATCTTCTCTTTTTCTATACCATAATATTTTCTACCTAATTTTTTTGCAACTGTTGCGGTTGTTCCAGATCCTAAGAATGGATCTAGAATTAAATCGTCCTTATTTGATGATGCCAATAAAACTCTATGTAATAAAGATTCTGGTTTTTGAGTAGAGTGAACTTTTTTACCATTTTTCTTAAGTCGCTCCGCTCCATTACAAATAGGTAAATTCCAATCAGATCTCATTTGAAGGTCGTCATTTAAACATTTCAAAGATTGATAGTTAAAAGTATATTTTGACTTCTCACTTTTGGAAGCCCAAATTAAAGTTTCATGAGCGTTCGTAAATCTTGTTCCTCTGAAATTAGGCATTGGGTTATTCTTATTCCAGATAACATCATTTAAAATCCAAAAACCCAAGTTCTGTATTGCAGTTCCTACTCTAAAAATATTATGATAGCTTCCTATGACCCAGATGGCTCCATCCTTTTTTAATATTCTTCTACATTCAGAAAGCCAAGCAACTGTAAAGTCATCATATTTTTTAAAGCTTTCAAACTGATCCCATTTATCATTAACAGCACTGACTTTGCTTCTGTCTGGTCTTGTAAGGGAATTTTTTAATTGTAAATTGTATGGTGGATCAGCGAAAATAAGATCAAAGGTTTCGCTTGGAATTTTTTTTAATTCCTCGAGACTGTCACCATTAATAATCTTATTTTTAAAATTGTTTTCCATTTTCTATAAAACAATTAGACTCCAAACGGATTCCACGGTCAACCTGTGATTGAATTAAATGGATTCAATTTGTGTTTATTATTTCTTAAACAACCAGATCTTGTGTTGTTATTATTAGGATTTATAGAAGATCACTAATAGGTGAAAATGTTTTACGGTGATATTTGGTAATACCAAATTTCTTAATAGCTTTTAAATGTTCTTTGGTTCCATAACCAGAGTTTGTATCCCATCCATAATTATTAAATTCTTTTGAAAGTTTTGTAATAAATTTATCTCTACTGACTTTTGCAATAATTGATGCAGCAGAAATGCTTGGAATTTTTTGATCTCCTTTAATTATATATTCTAATTTATAGTTTTTTAGGTCAGGCAGTTTGTTGCCATCAATTAAAACAAGTGAAGGTTTTGTTTTTAATTTAAGAATAGCTCTTTTCATTGCAAGTAAACTTGCATGCAATATATTAATTTTTTCAATTTCTTTAGTCGATGCCTGGCCTATAGCCCATATAGAATTTTTTTTAATATATTTTTCAAGTTCCTCTCTCTTGTCTTTTGTTAGAGTTTTTGAATCTTTTAATAATCTTTTATCAATAGAGTTATTTAATATGACAGCTGCAGCATAAACGGGTCCAATTAAGCTTCCTCTACCAACCTCATCAACACCTGCTAAGATTTTCATTAAATGGATAGTTTTAGTTCTAAGATTTTTTTTTTAATCTTTTTTAAGTCATCCCATGAATGTTTTTTATTTTCAGGAGCTCTTAAAAGATAAGAGGGGTTAAAAGTTATGATAACGTTGTAACTTGTATTCTTGACAATTACTTCCTTCCATTTTCCTCTCTCAATAGAAATTTTACTATTTAAACCTGTTAAAGATTCCATAGCAGTACTACCCATAAGAATTATTATTTTAGGATTTATTATTGAAATATGTTTTTGTAAAAATTGAGAATATCTTTTAATTTCTGTAGAGTTTGGCTTTCGATCTTCAGGGGGCCTAAAGTTTACAGCATATGTTGTATAAATATTTTGTTTTTCAATATTTATTGCAATTAGCATTTTTTTTAAAAGATCTCCTACCTCACCCATAAAAGTTAATCCGGAGTTATCTTCTTCAATACCTGGGGCTTCACCAATTATCATTATTGGGCTATTAATATTTCCATCTCCTAAAACCATCTTTTTTGAATTATTCTTTAAGTTACAATCGCTAATTGAGTTTATTTGTTCTTTAAGATACTCAAGCTCTTTAACTTTATCTATTTTTTGAATATTCAGATCTTTTTTTAAATCATTACTAGTATTTTTTAGTCTATTGATTGGGTTTTCATCAAAAATAAAGTCAGATCCAGTAGAGTTTAAAAACTCAGAGTCAAAATTCGTTTTTTGATTTATTACTTTTTTAGACATAGAATGGTCAAATGTTGGTAAAGTTTTTTAAATTATTTTTAATATTATTACTTTATCAAAGTCCATTATACTCAAAAAATACCAGTTTAAATGATTTTAATGCGAGGTATTTGTCTAATTATTTTTCAGGAATTGTAGCTTATGAAAATCTAGATAATACGGAAGCTTTAAAATTTTTTAATTCATCAAAAATATTAATAAAACAGCATGACGCCTATCTTGAGAGGTATGTATTTTCTTTAGTGCTTGATGGCAAAGTTAAGAAAGCAATTAATCAAGTTAAACAGAGCTCAACAAAAAACAACTCTGACTTTTTTCAGGCTAATCTGTTACTGGCAGTTGATAGTTTAAAGAAAAAAAACTTTAAAAAAAGTAAAGTTTATATCGATAGATCATATGAATTTATTAACAATGATAGACTTTCATTAATCATAGCAGAAACCTTCAAGCAATATTTATCAGTTTTTGAAGAAAAAAAATTAGTGAAACAAACAAATACGTTTGGAAATTTTTCATTTATTAACGAAGTTTTTCAAAGATGTTATTTAAATGATAAAGATACAGAGAGATATTTTAATACATTAATTAATTCACAAAACGATGCTGATTATTCAAGGTATACTTTTTTTTTGATCAGTTATTTAATCGAGAGTGATAATTATGATAAGGCAAAAAAAGTTACTAATAATTTTGATTATTTAAATTCATCAGTATTAATTTCTCAAGGTAAAAAATGGATAGAAGATAAAAACTTAGATAATTTCCAAGAAATTTTTTCATGCACTAATTCGAATGACATCATTAGTGAGCTATTTTTTTTAATAGCAAATCTCTATTCATCTCAGAATGATTATGAGAAATCAAATTTTTATTTAAACATAGCAAACTATTTAAATCCTAAATTTATTTTCAATTTGTCTCTATTAGCTGAAAATTATTATTTGAATGATGATTATTCCAATACATTAAAAACTCTCAAAGTATTTGATAAAAAGCATGAATTTTATTATTGGTTTAAGTTAAAAAAAGAGTCTCAAATTATTTTAAAAAAGTCTAATCAAGAAACATCTCTAAATTTTATCAATGAAAAATTTAAAGAAATTAAAAACCCAAATAAAAAGTTTTTATTTGATATTGCAAATATGCATAAAAATGCAAAAAGATATATTGAAGCAATAAGTTTTTATGATCAAATACTTTTAAAAATGGACGTTAATTCCGACTTATACGCTGAAATATTATATAGACGTGGAGGAAGTTATGAAAGATCTGGAGATTATATAAAAGCAGATAAAGATTTGTTAAAATCTCTAGAAGCCAACCCAGATGATGCTTATGTTTTAAATTATTTGGCTTATTCATGGCTGGAAAGAGAACATAAAATTGAAACAGCTCTTAAGATGCTTGAAAAAGCTTATGCAGCCAGAAGCAACGATCCATATATTATTGACTCAATCGGTTGGGCTTATTATTTGGTTGAAGAATATGAGAAGGCAGAAAATTTTCTTAAAAGAGCGGTTGAATTAATGCCTCAGGATCCAATAGTTAACGATCATTACGGTGATATTCTATGGCAGCTAGATAGAAAAATTCAAGCAAGATATTTTTGGCAAGCTGTTTTAAATTTAGATGAAACAGAAGATACCATGAAAGAAACTATTAAAAATAAATTAATAGAGGGATTAAAAAATTCCTAAATTATGAATAGTTTTAAGATAAAGTCTTATGCAAAGATAAATTTAGCTCTAAACGTTACTGGAAAAAAATCAAAGCTTCATAATATTGAAAGTTTAATTTCTTTTATTGATTTACATGATTCAATCACACTAAGAGAAAGCAAAATAAAACAGCATAAAATAAATTTTTTTGGAAAGTTTTCTAAAAATATTAGTAAAATTAATACCATTTCAAAATTGTTAAAAATTTTAGATAATAAAAAACTTTTAAATAATAAAAAATTTGAAATTAAAGTTAAAAAAAATATACCCCAAAAAGCAGGAATGGGAGGTGGGTCCATGAATGCTGCCAGTCTATTAAATTTTTTTATTGAAAAAAAAATAATTAAATTAAAAAAAAGTGAGATAAGAAAAATAAGTAATGAAATAGGATCAGATGTTATCTTAGGTATAAAGCCATCATTTGCTATTCTTTTATCTAATGGAGATATTAAAAAATATAAAAATAAAATTAAATTTCATATATTGGTTGCGAAACCTAACTTTGGATGTTCTACAAAATATATTTATTCTAAAGTTAATTCATTCTCCAAACCACAATTTAACCCTCCTAAACAGAAACTATTTGAAGCAAAATATTTAAAAAATTTAGACAATGATCTTGAAAAGGTTGCCTTAAATAAATATCCAGAACTTAAAATAATTAAATCCTACCTCAGCGGTTTACCCAATGCTCTATTTGCTAGAATGTCTGGATCAGGATCCTCAATAGTGGCTTATTTTCATTCCAAAAAGGCCTGCAAAAAAGCCTGCAGTCAATATAAACGAAAATTTAATAGCCACTGGTGTATTGAATCAAAAACTATATAATTTTTTTTTTTTTGTGATATACGCAACTAATATTGGCCCATGGTGAAGTGGTATCACATCTGTTTTTGGTACAGAGATCCGAGGTTCGAATCCTTGTGGGCCAGCCATATATGAATAACTTATTAGATAAAATTTTTTTTAGATCTCAAAACCTTAATCACATAAATTTAGGCTTCAAAAATATTAAAAAAGAAACAGAGGTTTCAAAAATATTTGAAGCAATTCATTCATACTCTAGCAATAGTGAAATCCGTTATGTTGGTGGATGTGTAAGAAAGATTATCAACAAAGAAAGATATGACGATATAGATTTAGCAGTAAATTTAAATCCAAAAGAGGTATGTGAGGCTCTTACTATAAAAGGCATAAAATATTACGAGAGTGGAATAGAACATGGAACAATTACAGCGTTAATTAATGACATAAAGTTTGAAATTACATCATTAAGAAAAGACGTTGATACAGATGGACGACACGCAAAAGTAGAGTTTTCTGATAGTTGGAAAGATGATGCTTCTAGAAGAGATTTTACTATCAATTCTATTTATGCTGATATTGAAGGAAGTTTATTTGACCCATTTGATGGAAAGAAAGATTTAGAAAATGGAAAAATTAATTTCATTGGAAATGTAGAAACAAGAATTAAAGAAGATTATTTAAGAGTGTTAAGATATGTTAGATTCTTTCTTAGTTATTCTAAACATAGTCATGACCCAAAAGTCATTAAAGCAATTAAAAAAAACCTAAGTGGTGTTTCAAGTATTTCCTCAGAAAGATTAATAGATGAATTTCAAAAACTATTAAAATCAGATGGTTTTCTAAAGCTCACTAAGGATAAGGATTGTTTAGAGATTATAAATCTTATTTTTCCACAAATAAAAAACATTTCTCTATTTAATAAAATGAATGGCTTTGCAAAAAAAAACTTCCTTGAAGTAGATTTTATTTTTTTGTTATCTTTAATGATTATTGATGGAACTGATAATGTAGATTACTTTATTTATAAATTCAATTTATCTAAAAAAGATCAAAAAAGACTTATTTTTTTGAATAAGTTTAATTTAGAAAAAAATACTAGCCAAACTTTTTCAGAAAAAAATTTGAATAAGGTTTTTTATTTTAATGGTAGAGAGGCATTATTAGATGTTCTTTATTTTAAGATTTTTAAATCCAAAAAAGTAGACAATAAGTTAATTAGATTAATTGAGATTTTTAAGAAAAAAGAAATGCCTGTCATGCCATTTAAAGCTAGTACCTTGATGGATAAATATCAAGTTCCTGAAGGAAGAGAGCTGGGAAAGAAGTTAAAAGCAATAGAAGCTGTCTGGACTAGTAATGATTTCAAAATTTCAGATAAAGAAGTTCAAAAAATAGTAAGTAATTAAACGTACTTTACGTCTTTAATTTCAAAGTTTTTTACACCTGCAGGAGTTTTAATTTCAACTAAATCATTTTTGTTTTTTCCAATTAAACCTCTACCTATTGGTGATTGAAAAAATATTAGTTTTTTTTGAAGGTCAGCCTCATCTCTTCCA
Organism: Candidatus Pelagibacter sp. Uisw_130; assembly: GCF_047722505.1. Taxonomy (GTDB): domain Bacteria; phylum Pseudomonadota; class Alphaproteobacteria; order Pelagibacterales; family Pelagibacteraceae; genus Pelagibacter. The sequence continues at coordinate 1,098,337 of NZ_CP159814.1, read as the reverse complement.
ACTATTTTATAGGTAATTTTTTCTTCAGTATCTAAATTTTCTAAATCTACAGTTGAGCCAAAGATGACTTTTCCATTATTACTCATTTTTGTAACGTCAATTACATTTGCTCTTGCGATATTATCATTGATCTGAACTATTCTTCCTTCATTATGTGATTGCTCTTCTTTTGCAGCATGGTATTCAGCATTCTCTTTCAAATCTCCATGTGATCTTGCTTCAGATATTGCAGCTACTATCTGTGGACGTTTTTTCTCTTTTAAAAAAATTAGCTCTTCTTTTAAAACTTCAAGTCCGGCAGTTGTTATTGGTTCTTTTTCCATTTTAATTCCATTTTGCTATTGGAGGTAAGGACATTAATATTCCTTCAACATTACCGCCTGTTTGTAAACCAAATTTTGTTCCTCTATCGTATAGTAAGTTAAACTCAGCATATCTACCTCTTTTAATATACTGTATCTCCTTTTGTTTTGCAGTCCATTTCTTTTTGTATTTCAATTGTATTAAAGAGTTAAATAACATTTGAAAGGTAACTCCAAGATCTGCTACAAATTTAAAATCTTTTTCCCAATCATTTTTCTTGTAATCAAAAAAAATACCACCAATTCCTCTTGTTTCTTTTCTATGTGGTAAATAAAAATATTCATCACACCACTTTTTGTATTTTTTATAGAATTTTTTATCATGTCGATCACACATTTTTTTTAATTCACTATAAAGGAATCTTTTTTCCTTAAGATCTTGAATGCAAGGCGTTACATCCATACCACCACCAAACCATCCATACGTTGTATAGATAAACCTTGTGTTAAAGTGAATTGCTGGAACATGAGGGTTTTTCATATGCATTACAACAGAAATTCCTGACGCCCAAAAATTTCGATCTTTAGAAGCACCTGGGATTTTTTTACTCATTTCTTTTGAAAACGTTCCATGCACTTCTGAAAAATTTACACCAACTTTTTCAAAAATTTTACCATTTTTTAAAATTCTAAACTCTCCGCCACCTTCATCTTTAATTTCACTCCTATTCCAAGTTTTAGATTTAAATTTTAGTTTCTTACCTTCTAGTTTTTCAATATCGTTACAAATTGTGTTCTGCAGCAATTTAAACCAATTAGAAGAAAGTTTTTTTTTAATTTCTTTATCCATTATTTATTAAAGTTAGTTTGTCTTAAATTTTCTGAGAGAATTATAGCAACTGAAGAGGCTATATTTAAAGATCTTTTATTGTCCATCATGGGTATTTTTAACCTATACTTAATTGAATTATGAACATGATCTGGAACACCAGCACTTTCTCTTCCAAATAATAGTGTATCATTACTCTCAAATTTGAACGCCGCATAAGAGTCTGATGATTTAGTTGTTAACAATATTACCCTTTCATCCTTTTTTGATTTAAAAAATTCATCTGAACTTTGATAAAATTTTATCATTTTTTCATCCATGTAATCCATCACAACTCTTTTAAATCTTTTATCACTGAATAAAAAACCACATGGTTCAATTATTTCTAAATCAGCACCCAGACACGCACATGTTCTAATAATAGCTGCTGTATTTTGAGGAATATCAGGTTCATATAAGGCTATTTTAGGTCTCAAATTCATGTTTTATGTGTCATTGTTTCAGTGGAAAAAAAACTTTTTTCTTATAAGAAGTCATATATTAGATAACAATATACAAAAAATAAAAGATGTCTGAAAAAAAACCTGAAAGAAGAGAATTTTTATTTACTGCCTCGTATGCTGTAGGAGCTGTTGGGGTAGGAGCGGTTGTTTGGCCACTAATTGATCAAATGAACCCAGATGCCTCTGTTAAAGCATTAGCCAGCACAGAAGTTGATGTAAGTTCAGTTCAGCTAGGGAAAACAATCACTGTGCTTTGGAGAGGAAAACCAGTTTTTATTAAAAGAAGAACTCCTGAAGAAGTAGCTGAAGCAAGAGCTGTTAAAATGGAAGATTTAAAAGACCCTCAAAAAGATGAAGATAGAGCAAAAGATCCAGAATGGTTGGTTATGTTAGGTGTCTGCACGCATTTAGGATGTGTCCCTTTAAATGATAAAGGAGACTACAATGGTTGGTTTTGTCCTTGTCATGGTTCACATTATGATATTTCTGGAAGAATTAGAAAAGGTCCTGCTCCAACAAACATGGAAGTTCCAAAATATGAATTTATTAACAGCAACACAATTAAAATTGGATAATAAATAATTATGAGTGATCACGAGTACGTCCCAAGTTCAAAATTTGGAAAATGGTTTAATGATAGGCTTCCACTTTTATCACTTGCTAGTCATTTAACTGATTATCCAACTCCTAAGAATTTAAATTATTGGTGGACATTTGGTGGAATTTTAACCTTTTGTTTAATTACACAAATCGTTACAGGTTTAACTTTAGCAATGCACTACATTGCTCATGCTGATATGGCCTTTGAAAGTGTTGAGCACATCATGAGAGATGTGAACTATGGTTGGCTTATAAGATATATTCACGCAAACGGCGCTTCAATGTTTTTCTTAGCAGTCTATATTCATATATTTAGATCTTTGTTTTATGGATCATATAAATCTCCAAGAGAAATAATTTGGATTATTGGAATAATAATTTACCTTTTAATGATGGCAGCAGCATTTATGGGATATGTACTTCCTTGGGGCCAGATGAGTTTTTGGGGAGCAACAGTTATTACAAATCTCTTTAGCGCTATACCTTTAGTGGGTGAAGGAATAGTAAATTGGTTGTGGGGAGGTTATTCTGTTGATAACCCAACTTTAACAAGGTTTTTCACGTTACACTACTTGATACCATTTTTAATCTTAGGCTTAGTGGTTCTTCATATCTGGGCACTGCATGTTCCTGGAAATAATAATCCAATAGGAATTGATGTTAAAAAGCCTTCTAAAGATACAGTTCCATTCCATCCATATATTGTAATCAAAGATGCCTTTGCATTATTAATGTTTATGATTGTTTTTGCATTTTTCGTTTTTTATTCACCAAATATTTTAGGGCATGCGGATAATTATATAGAAGCAAATCCAATGGTTACACCAGCCCATATAGTTCCTGAGTGGTATTTATTACCCTTTTATGCAATCCTGAGGTCAGTTCCTGATAAATTAATGGGAGTAGTTGCAATGCTGTCAGCAATTTTAATTCTAGCTGCACTGCCTTGGTTAGATACTTCAAAAATTAGATCAGCAGTATTCAGACCTCTTTATAAACAATTTTACTGGATACTAGTAGTGGATGTATTGGTTCTAGGTTATGTGGGTGCAATGCCAGCTGAAGGGCTTTACTTATTGATTGCTAGGGTCTCTACAGCTTACTACTTTATTCACTTTTTAATAATCCTACCGGTATTAGGATTTAAAGAAAAAACTATACCTTTACCTTTAAGTATTACAGAACCAGTACTCGGAGGGATGCCAATGGCATCAGCTGTTAAAAAAAAAGAAAGTTTAAATTAATTAAGTGAAAAATATTTTAAAAATTAGTTATTCAATTATTTTTTTATTAGCAGGAACTCTTACAGTTAATGCTGCAGAAAAAATTGATCTTTTAAAAACAGATTGGAGTTTTAAGGGATTATTTGGAAAATTTGATAGAGGGGCCCTGCAAAGAGGGTACCAAGTTTATTCAGAAGTTTGTGCTGGCTGTCATTCAATGAAGTATGTAAGTTATAGAAACCTATTTGAACCAGGCGGACCAGAGTTTAGTGAAGAGCAGACTAAAGCAATAGCTGCAAGTTTTGAAGTTACAGATGGACCAAATAATGATGGTGAAATGTTTGTCAGACCAGCAAAATTATCTGATAAATTTGTCATGCCCTTTGAAAACGTTAAGGCAGCTCAAGCAGCAAATGGAGGAGCCTATCCACCTGATATGTCAGTATTAGCAAAAGCTAGAAGTGGTGGGGTTGATTATATTTATTCAGTACTTTTAGGTTATGAAGACCCACCAAGTGGCGTAACGCTTGATGATGGGGTTTACTATAATAAATATATGTATGGTAATAAAATTAAAATGTCACAACCTTTAATGGATGATGCAGTAGAATATAGCGATGGTACAAAGGCTACAGAAGAGCAAATGGCAAAAGATGTCACAACATTTTTAATGTGGGCAGCTGAGCCTCATTTAGAAAGTAGACATAAAATGGGCTTTAAGGCTATTTTATATTTAATTATTTTAACTATTCTAGTTTATTTTAGTATGAAGAAAATTTGGTCACGTATTGAATCTGAAGTTTAATATATCACCATCTTTGACAATATAATCTTTTCCTTCAAGTCTCATTTTTCCATTAGTTTTGGAATTTACCCAACCTTGATTTGCTATGAAATCTTCGTATGCAATTGTTTCAGCTCTAATAAAACCTTTTTCAAAATCAGTATGTATTTCACCAGCCGCTTTTGGTGCGGTACAATTTTTTTGGATAGTCCAGGCTCTAGTTTCTTCAGGTCCAGATGTAAAGTAAGTGTCTAGCTCTAAAATATTGTAGCCCTTTTGAATCAACATATTTAAGCCAGTTCTTTTTAATCCAATCATCTCCATATAATTTTCTTTTTCTTCTTTTTCTAATTGATTTATTTGGTTCTCAATATCAGCCGAAACTATTAAGGTATTTTTTTCACCAAATTTATCAATAAATGCTTGTGTGTATTTATTTCCATTTTGAACACTTGCTTCATCAACATTACATACAAAAATTTTAGGTTTTAAAGACAATAAACCACTTTGGTTTATTAATTTTTTATCAAATTGTTCATAAAGTACTTGAATATCTTTAGAATTATTTATGCAGTCAGAAGCAATTTCTAATATTTTTAATTGTTCTTCATCTACATTTTTCTTATTATTTTTTTCCAATCTTTTTTGTATTGATTCAAGATCTGCCAACATCATTTCTGTTTCGATAATTTCTAAATCTCTAATCGGATCAACAGTTGGATTAACATTTTGGATATCATCAGAGTCAAAACATCTGATCATATGAATGACTGCATCGACTTCTCTTATATGGGATAAGAATTTATTTCCTAAGCCTTCACCTTTAGAGGCGCCTTCTACTAGTCCGGCTATATCCACAAACTCAATAGTAGTATTAATTTTTTTTTTTGATTTCGATATTTCTACCAATTTATCTAGTCTTTCATCTGGTACAGGAACCACACCAACATTTGGCTCTATCGTACAAAAAGGGAAATTAGCAGCTTGTGCCTTGCTAGAATTTGTAAGTGCATTAAATAATGTAGATTTACCAACATTAGGTAAGCCAACAATTCCACACTTAAAACTCATTACTTATTATTTACAGTGCTTGAGAATAAATCTAATTTTTTATCAATTAATATAGACATTGAGTCAATAATATTTTTAGTAATTTTTTCTAGTTGTATCATTTCATCTTCATCAAAATCTTTTAATACATGGTCTGAAACATCAGCTTTAGTTTTGGGTCTTCCAATTCCTATTCTTACTCTTGAATAATCTTTACCAATAAATTTATCGATAGACTCGATACCATTATGTCCTGCACTAGATCCTGCAAATTTTGCTTTTACTTTTCCAAACTCAAGGTCAAGGTCATCATGGAAGACAATCACATCTTCAGCATCAATTTTGAAGTATTCAATTAATTCTCTTATACAAATTCCAGAGTTATTCATAAAGGTCAAAGGTTTTATTGCATAAACCTTTTTATCTTCAATATTACCCGTAGTTAACAATCCTTTAAATTTCGGTTTTTGTTTAGACAGACCAAAATTTTGATTAAGAGCATCAATTAATTTGAAACCTATATTGTGCCTATTGTTTTCGCTATCGGGTGTTGGATTTCCTAAGCCTACAAATAAAAGCATATTTTTTTTAAATCGTATCTAGGAATCTTCACAATATTAAGTTGATTATTTTTTTTCTTCAGTGGCTTTTTTTTCATCGCCATCTTTTTTATCACCTTCTGCTGCTGGTGCTGCTTCTTTACCATCTTCTGTTGTTGCTGCTTCTTCAGCTTCAGCTGGTTTTTCTGGCTCTTTCATAACTGTAGGCGCTGCCAATGTTGCAATTACAAAATCTCTTCCAATAATAGTTGGTGTAACACCTTCTTCTAGTTTAACTGAAGATATTTTGAAACTTTCTCCAATATCCACTCCATCTAAATCAATAGTTATTGCAGATGGTATTTTTTCACTTGGGCATTTTAATTCTATTTCTCTTCTTACAATGTTTAGTACTCCACCTCTTTTAAGGCCTGGTGAAGTTTCATGGTTAATAAACACTACAGGTACTTCTATTCTAATTTTTACACCCGGGACAACTCTAAGAAAATCAATATGAGTTGGCTCATCTGATATTACGTTATAAGTAATTTCTCTTGGCAAAACATTTTGAGGCTTACCATCTAAATTAAGAGTTATTATATTTGATAAGAAGCTTCCTTTTTCTATTAAAGATTTTAATGTTTTTTTTAATACAGTAACTTTTTGATTTTGATCTGGTCCCCCATAAATTATGCCAGGGATATTTCCAGCCAATCTAAGAGAACGAACATCTCCTTTTGACTTAGTGTTTCTAGTATTTGCATCAAGTAAATTCATAAAAAGATGGCTTTTAGCGCAAGTTTCTTAATAACTCAAGATAATTATTTAAATAAATCAGATACAGATGTTGAATTAGAGATCCTTTTAATTGCTTCACCCATAAGGGCTGAAATAGGCAAAACTTCTATATTTTTTACATTTTTAATTTTATCTTGATTATCAATTGTGTCTGTTACTACTAGTTTTTTAATAACTGATTTTTTAATTTTATCTACTGCCTCTCCACTTAAAACTCCGTGGGTAATATAAGCATAAACTTCTTTAGCACCTCTATCCTTTAAAGCTTTCGCAGCGTTTACTATGGTTCCACCTGAATCAATTATATCATCAACTATAATACAAGTTTTCCCTTTAACATTTCCTATAACATTCATAACTTTGGACTGACCTGGTTTAGGTCTTCTTTTGTCTACAATAGCAAGCTCTACATTTAAAATTTTACCAAGAGCTCTAGCTCTTTCAGTTCCTCCAACATCTGGTGCAACACAAATAATATTTTTACTTTTAATATTTTTTTTTGCATGTCTTGCAAAAATTGGCGTAGCAAATAAGTTGTCTACAGGAATATCAAAAAAACCTTGAATTTGTCCTGCATGAAGGTCTACAGTAACAACTCTATCAGCACCTGCTTTAGTAATTAGATTAGAAACAAGTTTTGCAGAAATAGAAGTTCGAGGTACCACTTTTCGATCTTGTCGTGCATATCCAAAATAAGGAATGACAGCAGTAATATTTTTTGCTGAAGATCTTTTTAAAGCATCAATGCAAAGTAGCAGTTCCATTAAGTTGTCATTTGCAGGTGATGAAATAGACTGAATTATAAAGATACTATTACCTCTAATGTTTTCATTAATTTCTATATAAATTTCTCCATCAGAAAACTTTTTTATACTTGAGTTCACAAGCTTAGATTTTAGATATTTTGCAATGTTTTTGCTGAGAGGTTTATTGCTGTTTCCAGTTAATAATTTCATGAGATATTATCAATTAATCATAATTACAGAAATATTTCTACCATAATCATTCTCATTGCGGCTAATAGATCTTCGTGCGCTAAAAAAACTATTTTTAGGATTAAATGTATCCTTATTAATTATATCAATTTTCTTTATATTTAAGGTCTTTAATTGAGAATGGATGTATTTTTTTAAATTAAAGAAATTTTTATTTTGAATTTTTTTAAAAAATTTTTTATTTTTTCCATCTTTTTTGATGAGTTTTTTAATAAAATCTTTTTTCACCTCATAATTTTTTACTGAAATACATGGCCCAATAACAGCAGTAATGTTTTTAGGGGCGCAGCCTTTTTTTATCATAAAACTTAAGGTTTTTTTAATTATCCCTTTGAAAGCGCCTTTCCAGCCAGCATGGATTGCTGCAATCATCTTTTCTTTCTCATCATAAATTAGTATTGGGGCACAATCAGCAGTTAATATGGCTATAGGAAATTCCTTTTTATTTGTGATTAGCGCATCTCCTTCAAAATTATAATTTTTAAGTTTTAGATCTTTATCTATAAAATGAAATTTATCACTGTGAATTTGCTTAAGTAAAATAATTTTTTTAAGTTTAGTTTTAATTTTCTTTTGAACAATTTGAAGGTTTTTTAAAACATTTTTTTTATTATCTGAAGATCCAGGGCCACAATTTAAGCTCTTAAAAATACCTAGAGACTTACCACCTTTTCTATTAAAGAAAGCATGCTCTAAGTTTTTAAATTTATCAAGTTTTTTTGACTTAATCAGTTTAAAACCCCAACTTAAATTTATTTTTATGTGTTGTTATTAACATTATTTTAAATAATTCACCCATTTGATTTTTATCTATAAGTCTTTTTATTCTAAAATAAATATCAGCTTTTTTACTAAATAACATTTTCTTGGACAATATTTCTGCTCTTTCAAGAATACCAAGTTTTGTTAAAAACCCACCTTGAGTAGTACTCATTGTGGTAAGTGAGCTTAATTCTTTAACTATTCTATTTATCAAATTGAAACTTAAATTATAAGTAATATCAGAATTGCCAAACCCCTCTAGCACATCACAATATTTATGTTTCGATACAGCCTGCAGGGTATTTTTCATTTTTTTATCAATATACGCATAATCTATTATTAAAATTCCACCATTATTACGTTTAATCTTATTGTTAATAATTTTTAAGTATTCAGTTAATTGTGGTGAATACTCAATAAAGTTCTGTTGTTTTGCAATTTTAAATTTAATTTTATTTTCAAATTTTTTCATATCAAATGGAATATCGAAATATTCAAATTTATTATTAAAAAATCTAACATGTTTTTCAAACCATTTTCTTTTTTTCTTTATGAATTGCTTAATAGGTAAAGCGTCAAAAAATTCGTTTGCTAAAAAGATACATGGTAAATTATTTAATTCGCTTAAATCATTTAACCACTGAATATTTTTTTTATTGATATTAACTTTTTGTTTTTTCTTAAGTAATTTGCTCCTTTCTAAAATCTTAATGCGACAAGAATTATTAAATATTGGAAATTTATCAAAGGTATTGATTAAAACTTTCATCATTTCACCATTACCAGCACCTAACTCAATTAAATTAAACTCTTTAGGGCAACCTAGATTTTGCCAAAATGAAACCACCCAAATTGCAATCATTTCTGAAAATAATATTGATATATTTGGTGAAGTTATGAAATCACCTTTTTTGCCAAAAGGATTTTTTTTCATGTAGTAGCCAGATTTTTTGTTATAAAGAGATTCTTCTATAAACTTATCTAGAGTAAATAAGTCATTATTTTTAATCTTCATTTTTTTAGGATTAAAAGATAAGCCCCAATCATGAAAAAAAGAACACTTATCAATTGGCCCATTGTTAGATTTAAAACTAAGTAACCGATTTGTGGATCTGGAGATCTGAAAAATTCTATAAAAAATCTAAATAGAGAATAAAAGATTAGGAATAGAGCAGAGATTTTTCCAGGTACTCTTAAGTAATCCTTTTTAAAGAAATACCCAAGTACAAAGAAAAGAATTATTCCTTCAAAAAAAGCCTCATATAATTGAGAGGGATGTCTTTTGATATTATCTATTAGAACAAATTGAACTGACCAAGGAAGGTCTGTAGCTCTCCCATAAAGCTCTGAGTTTATAAAATTGGCAATTCTACCAAAAAAAATTCCAATTGGAGCGGATAGAGCCACTAAGTCTAAAAATATAAACGAATTAGTATTGTGTTTTTTTGAAAACAATATTGATGCAATTATAATTCCAATTAAAGCACCATGAAATGACATTCCCCCATTCCAAACCATCAATATTTCAATAGGGTTTTCTAAATAATATTTTAGATTGTAAAATAAAGTATATCCAAGTCTACCACCTAAAATTATACCGATAATGAGATAGGTAATGAAGTCATCAAATAGCTGAAGAATAAGAGAGTCTTTAATTAATTTTTTTTTACAATACAGCCAACCAAGTGTAATGCCGATAATATAAGCCAAGGAATACCATCTAATTTCTAATGAAAATACTTGAAAAGCAACTGGGTCAAAATTATTAATAAACATTTTTAAAAAACTACGTATAAAGTATATTAATTTTATAAAGGAATATATGACAAAATCAAAATTTGTAATTGATAAATTAACAAAGCTATTTGAACAAGGACTTGTTTCTTATAAAGACTTAAGTTCTGAAATTATAAATGTTTTAAGATCTAAAAGAGATGAAATCATTTTTAAAATGAAATTAACCAGCAAAGAAGAAACAGATATATTAATTAAAAGAGTTGAAAATTTAGAAAAAAAAATCAACAATTTAGAAAAAAAAAGTCCAAAAAAAAAATCTATAAAGGTAAAAAAATCTTAACTCTAAGACCATTTAAAGGAGATTTTTCTAATAAAATGTTCCCCCCATGTGATTTGATTATGTCAGATGTAATTGATAATCCTAAGCCTACACTTGCTTTGGAATCACCCCTACCTTTATCTATTTTATAAAATGGTTTAAAAACATTTTGGTATTCATCTTTAGGAACACCAATACCATCATCATCGATAATGATAATTACACTATTATTTTTTTTTGATAATTGTAGATCTATTTTTTTTGCATATTTAATTGAATTATTAATTAAATTACTCAAAGACCTTTCAATTAAATTTTTTCTTCCATTCATGTACACACGTGGAATAATTTTTTTAGATATGTTTTTATTATTATATTTATTGATTATATCTTCTGTCAATTCTGAGATATCAAAAGTTTCATCTTTTTCTGAGTAAGTCGAACTTGTAAATTGTAAATACTCATTTAGCATTGCTTCCATTTCATTAATATCTGATGACATCTTATCTGATAAATCTTTATCTTTAATGAATGATAGTTGAAGTTTTAATCTTGTTAAGGGAGTCCTTAGGTCATGACTTATTCCAGATAACATTTCTGATCTTTGATTGAGATGTCTTAAAATTCTTTTTCTCATTTTTTCAAATTCCAAGCCTGCTTGTCTTATTTCCATTGCACCAGAAGGTCTGTATTCATCAATATCTTCACCTCTACCAAATCTTTCAGCAGCTTTAGCAAGATTTACAATTGGTCGAGTTTGATTTTTAAGAAATATTATTGCGATAGTAATCATTAACAGCGCTGGAAGAGTTATCCATAGTGCAAACAATCTTGCAGAAGTGCTTGTTACTCTATCTTTTGGGATAAAAAACTCAAAATATCCATCGTTATGCTTTATGTTTATGTGAATAAGTGATTTGTAGGACGTTGTATCAAACCAATAGCTATTAACACCAATATTTGATTTTAACTCTCTTCTCAAGGTTCTATCTATTGGACTGAACCATCTTTCCTTTAGTGGTTTGTCAAAAAATTCATCTTTTTTAAATTTAACATTGAGATCCAAATAAATTGAAAAAAGTCCTGATAAATCATTATTATTATATTGGCCATTATCATAAGCCACCATGAAGGTTTTCATTTCACCCACTAATGCTTTAGTCATACCTTTATTTGTTTTAATCCAAAGGCTATCAAAAAAAACAATCGTTATGACTAATTGTAAAACTATTATAGGTACTGCAACAATTAATAGTGCTCGATAAAACAGTCTGCGCGGTAAAAGGTTCTTAATATATTTATTCAATCCATAAGACATAACCAGCACCTCTTAAAGTTTGTAGATATTTTGGATTTTTAGGATCTAGTTCAATTTTCTTTCTTAACCTTGTAATTATAACGTCTATAGATCTTTCTTTATCTAAATCAATTAGTTTACCAATACTCTCTCTTGAAAAAGTTTTTCCAGGATTATTAATCATTTTTTCTAAAATAATTTTTTCAGTATTATTAATCTTAAATACACTATCATTTTTTGCAATTAAAAGTTTATTTAAATCTATTTTAATATTATTAAAAATAATAATTCTTTTCATGTCATTTCTTTTTGTTTTGTCGAGAATATTTTTTATTCTTAATGTAAGCTCTTTAGGCTCAAAAGGTTTTGGCAGATAATCATCGGCACCCATTTCCAATCCTCCGACTCTATCTTCAGCTTCTCCTTTAGCAGTTAAAAGAATGATAGGTGTATCAATTTCTGATTTATTTTCTTTTATAAAATCTAGCCCACTTTTTCCAGGCATCATTACATCCAATACAATTAAATCAAATTTTATAACTGAAACTTTTTCTCTAGCATTTTCTGCGCTATTAGCTGTGGTCACTAAAAAATTATTTTCATTTAAATATTGTTTTACTAATGATCTAATTCCATCATCATCATCAACAACTAAAATATGAGCTATAAAATTATTCATTAATTATTTTTTTTAATACATTATCAAAATTAACAACCTGTTCTGAGTTTGAATTTAAAAGTGCATTATAAATTCTTTTTTTTTGGGCCGTAAATATTTCATTAAAAATTTTTTCTCCTTTTTCGTTTAGAAAAATATGTTTTACACGCGTATCTTGTTGATCTTTTTCAAAGAAAACAACCTCTATTTTGATTAAGTCTTTTAAGACTCTATTTAAACTTTGTTTAGTAATCTTCAGTTTTTTAAGAAGTTCTGAAATTGTAATCCCTTTGTACATAGAAAGTAGGTGTAATACTTTATGATGGGCTATCCCAATTGAGTACTTATCCAAAGTTTTTTTGGCATCCGAAAAGGACTCCCTGTAACCAGTGAATAACTTTTCAATCAATTGCTTTAACTGAGTATCCTTTAGATATAAAAGCTCTTTCATTATGGGTAAGTTATATTGACATATTATAGATACAAAGATAATTTTAGAGAAAATTTAAATTATTTCTTACATGATACCCTACGATAAAAGATCTGGCAAAATATGGTATAATAACGAGCTTGTTGATTGGGCTGATGCAAAAATTCATATTTTAAATCATGGATTACATTATGCTAGCTGCGTATTTGAAGGAGAAAGAGTTTATGACGGATCAATATTCAAATTAGAAGAGCATACTACAAGGCTTTTTTATTCAGCTAAAAGAATGGGAATTTCAATGCCATATTCAGAAACAGAAATAAATGATGCATGTAATAAAATTATTTCAGTTCAAAATATAAAAGATGGCTATGTAAGACCAATGGCCTGGAGAGGCAGTGAAATGATGGCAATCTCTGCACAACAAACAAAAATTCATGTTGCTGTGGCAACCTGGGATTGGGGTTCTTATTTTGATCCAAAATTAAAAGTTAATGGAATTAAATTAAATATTTCAAACTGGAGAAAGCCAGCACCAAATACAATACCGTGGGATACAAAAGCATCTGGCTTATATATGATTAACACTCTGTCAAAACATGAAGCAGAACAGCAAGGTTATACTGATTCTTTAATGCTAGATCATGAAGGAAATGTTGCAGAAGCAACTGGAGCAAATGTTTTTTTTAAGGATAAAAATGGAGAAATACACACTCCAATTCCAGATTGTTTTTTGGACGGAATAACAAGAAGAACAGTCATTGAAATTGCAAAATCTAAAAGAATTAAAATTAATGAGAGAAAAATTAAACCGGAGGAACTAAAAGATTTTGTTGGTTGTTTTTTAACTGGGTCAGCTGCAGAAGTAACACCTGTATCACGCATTGCAGATAATCAATTCAAAGTTTGTAAAACTATAATAGGTTTAAATGAAAGCTATCAAGCTTTAGTTAGAAAAAAATAAATTATTTACTTTTATTATCCTCAGACATTGCATGGTCAATACCTTTTCTTAAATACTCATAACCAGTATACAGAGTTAAAAATGCAGAAAGCCAAAGCAGGATTATGCCAATAGTTTGAGCATTATAATCTTGAAAATTTAAAATTTTATTACCAGTTTCACCTGTCAGTAAAAGAGCTATAGCAACCATTTGTAAAAAAGTTTTTAATTTTGCTAAATTAGTTACTGGTAATTTAATTTGTCCTCTAGCTAAAAATTCTCTTAAGCCTGAAATTAGTATTTCTCTTGTAAGTATTATAATTGCAGCAATAACCTCGTAATGTTTAATTGTTCCACTCATAACAAGCAATATAAGTGCAGTAGCAACAATAATTTTATCTGCTATAGGGTCAAGTAATTCTCCCAACTTAGACTCTTCGCCCATCATTCTTGCCAACATTCCATCCAAAAAATCAGTAAATGAAGCAATTACAAATAATACACATGCAGTTAGGTCACCATAAAAACCTGGTAAATAAAATGCTAGTACAAAAAAGGGTACAATTATTATCCTACCGATTGTTAAAATATTTGGAATTTTTTTAAGCATAATTATTCGTGAAAAAAGTTATATATCTTTTTTGCAACTTTTTCCTCAACACCTTCAACTGATTTAATCTCGTCATAACTAGCAGATTCTACAGATCTAGCAGAGCCAAAGTGGTTCAATAAGGCTCTTTTTCTAATCGATCCAATACCATCAATTTGATCTAATAATGATTTTGTAATTCCTTTTGCTCTTTTTGCTCTATGGGAGGTGATAGCAAACCTATGTGCTTCATCACGCAGCCTCTGCATGAAGAAGAGGGTGGGGTCATTCTTATCAAATTTAAATGACTTTCCTTTATAAAAAAAGGTTTCATCACCACTGTTTCTTAATTTACCCTTAGCAATAGCGATCATAGGAAGATCATATAAACCAAATTCATCCAATACTTCTTTGGCAGATGAATATTGACCTTTACCACCATCAATTAATATTAAATCAGGGAGAGTTAAATAATTTCCTTTTTCCAACATTGCTCTTTTAAATCTTCTTGTAAGAACTTCTTTTAACATTGCAAAATCATCTTGTTCAGCACCTTTTGTCTTAATATCAAATTTTCTATATCTTTTTTTAACAAACCCTTCATTTCCAAAAGTAATCATAGCACCTACACTATTAGTTCCTGAAATATGACTATTATCATAAACCTCAACTAAGTTTAGGCCATTTTTAAGATCAAATTTTTTAGCCACACCTTCAAATAAATTTTTATTATTATTTGTTTCATAAATTTTTCTATTAAGTGACTCTTTGGCATTTTTTTCTGCCATAGCAATCACTTTAGCTTTAGTTCCTTTTTTTGCTATATTGATAGAAATTGCACTACTTTCTTTTTTACTTAATGTTTCTTCAATTAATTTCCTGTCCTCAATTTCTGAATTGATAATAATTAATTTTGGAACATTCTTATTTTCGTAAAATTGCATCAAGAAGGAGGACATTATTTCAGATATGTCTTGATCAGGATCATGTTTTGGAAAATAAGCTTGATTGCCCCAATTTTGTTTGGATCTGTAAAAAAATACTTGAATACAGGTTTTGCCAGATTCTTTATAGGCGGCAATTACATCTGCATCAACCAGATTTGCTTCATTAATTCTTTGTGACGATTGAATTATATTTAAGGATTTAATTCTATCTCTAAAAATAGAAGCTCTTTCAAAATCCAGCTTTTCGCTGGCTTCCTCCATTTGTTTAGATAGATTTTTTTGTATATCTCTTGATTTACCCGATACAAACTGAATTGCCTGATCTACTGATTTTTTATAATCTTCTTTATCAATATAATCGACACAAGGACCAGAGCATCTTTTTATCTGATAAAGAATGCAGGGTCTTTTTCTATTCTTGAACGTGCTATCATCACAAACTCGAATTTGAAATATTTTTTGAAGCATTTTAATGGTCCAATTTGCAGTTCCTGCTGAAGCAAACGGTCCAAAGTAAAATCCTTCTTTATCTTTTTTGCCCCTATGTTTTGTAACTTGTGCCCATTGGTCTTTATTACTGATGAAAACAAAGGGAAAAGATTTGTCATCTTTAAGCAATATATTGAATTTAGGTTTATGTTTTTTGATTAAATTAGCTTCTAAAAGAAGTGCTTCACTTTCATTGGCAGTAGTCGTTATCTCTAATTTAAAAGTTTGAGAGAGCATCCTTGCTGTTCTGATGATATGATTTTTTTCAGCTACATAGCTTTTTAATCTATTAGGCAGGTTTTTTGCTTTACCCACATACAAAATCACATCTTTATGATCAAGCATTCGATAAACTCCAGGACTTTTAGGAATTAATGGGAGCTCTTTTCTAATTACGTCTTTGCCTAATTCAGAGCTTTTCATGACTTCTTTTTTTGGTAATTTGGATACCAACAGAGGCACATTCTTTTATAATTTCTAATTTTTCAATTTGAAGCATAATTTTTCCAATTCGTTTATCTTTAAACAATACATCAAAAACATCTTCAGCAAGTGTTTCTAAAAAATTATAATGTTTCTTTTTTGCAAGTTTTGTAATTAATTTTACAACCTGACCATAATTGACAATTGATTTTATATCTTTGTCATTTGTTGGTTTTCTATCTTCATAATCAATCTCTAAACTAAATTTTACTTTCTGGGTTTTTTCTTTTTCAAAATCATAATAACCAAGCTTTAAATCTAGAGTTAATTCTTTAATAAGAATTTTTTTTTCATAATTAAATAAACTTTTATTTTCATCTATTTTGACAATATTTAAATTATTTTTTTTCATTCTTTTCCAATTACATCTGGTGTTTGCCAGTTTAAACTTTGTCCACTATCTATTGCTATTACTTGACCTGTAATTGAACTGTTTTTGATAAAAAAGTCAACAGCAGAACATATATCTTTTACATTTACCTGCTGTTTTAAAGGGGTTGCTAAGTACTGCTTTTTAAAATGCATGTCAGTTTGTCTTTTATTTTTAATAGTTGGTCCAGGTGCAATTCCATTAACTCTTATGTTTGGAGCTAATTCCATAGCACTAGTTTTTGTTAGTGTGTAAAGCCCTGTTTTACTTAAAGTGTAAGAAAAGAAAAAGGGAGTTAACTTAAAAACTCTTTGATCTATTATATTTATAATATTGTTGTTTTTACCCTTAACATTTTTTGAAAATTCTTTTGTAAGATATGCAGGTGCTTTTAAATTTACATCAATATGTTGGTTCCAACTTTTAGAAGAAAAATTTTTAAGACTGTCATTTTCAAATAACGAAGCATTATTAACTAAACAATCAAAGTATTTTAATTTTAATTTTGAGAATTTTATAATTTTTTTTAAATCTTGTTCTTTTGCAAGATCACCTTTTACCAAGTAAACTTTTGTTTTATTTTTTGATAATTCTTTTTGTAATTTTTCAGCTTCAGATTTAGATCTATTGTAATGAATAACCATTTCAACTCCTGGACCTGAGAGTTTTTTTGCAATAGCAGCACCCATTCTTGTTGCAGCTCCAGTGATAATTATTTTGTTTGCTTCCATTTTTTCTTACCTTTTTGTGCTCTTGTACCAGGTAAGCCCATTGTTGATCTACCTTTTGGATATGTTCTATTTTCTTGGTTATAGTGTTTTATTTTTGGGTTTAAAACAATTTCTAACTCTGATGCTTCTAAATTTCTTATTTCATCTCTAATTTTACCAGCTTCTTCAAATTCAAGGTTTGTGGCTGCATCCTTCATTCTTTTGTTGAGCATCTTTAAGTGTTTCTTTAAATTTCCACCAATATTGTCTCCAGTACCTACTTTTAAATAATCTTTATCATAAACGTTCTGCAACACATCGCTGATTTCTTTCTTAATAGAAACAGCATCAATATTATGCTTTTTATTGTAGGCAACTTGAATTGCCCTTCTTCTATCAGTTTCCTGTATAGCTTTTTTTATACTTTTAGTTTCTTTGTCTGCATAAAGAATAACTCTTCCTTCTAAGTTTCTTGCAGCCCTTCCAATAGTTTGAACTAAAGAAGTTTCGGATCTTAAAAATCCTTCTTTATCAGCATCTAAAATTCCAACTAATGCACACTCTGGAATATCTAGTCCTTCTCTTAAAAGGTTAATTCCCACTAAGACATCGAAAACACCAAGCCTTAAATCCCTCATGATTTCAATTCTCTCTAGTGTGTCGATATCGGAGTGCAAATATCTAACTCTAATACCATTTTCATGAAAATATTCTGTTAAATCCTCAGCCATTTTCTTGGTCAATGTAGTAACCAAAACTCTAAAATTTTTATCTATTGTTTTTTTGCACTCATGCATCAAGTCATCAACTTGATTTTTGGCAGGTTTTATTTCAACTGGTGGATCAATTAGACCAGTAGGCCTTATTATTTGTTCAACAAATTTACCCTTAACTTGTTCTAATTCCCAAGGACCAGGCGTTGCTGATACAAAAACTGTTTGGGTTCTCATTGCATCCCATTCTTCAAATTTAAGAGGTCTATTGTCCATGCAAGAAGGTAATCTAAAACCATATTCGGCAAGATTACTTTTTCTAGATCTATCTCCTTTGTACATACCATTTAATTGAGGAACTGTTACGTGGCATTCATCTACAAAAATAAGAGTGTTGTCAGGAAAGTATTCAAATAGAGTGGGAGGTGGTTCTCCTGGTTTTCTTCCAGATAAAAAACGAGAATAGTTTTCAATACCAGCACAAGACCCTGTTGCTTCTATCATTTCTAAATCAAACTTAACTCTTTCTCCTAATCTTTGTGCTTCAAGTAATTTATTTTGTTCTTTGAATTTTTTTAAAGTTACTTCTAATTCTCTTTTAATTTTAATAATTGCTTGTTCGATAGTTGGTTTAGGAGTGATGTAATGACTATTAGCATAAACTTTTATTACATCTAAATCTTGTATTAGATCTCCTGTTAAAGGGTCAAATTCTTCTATTTTTTCTAGTTTGTCGCCAAATAAACTTAATCTCCATGCTCTATCCTCAAAGTGTGAGGGAAATATTTCAAGATATTCTCCTCGAGCTCTAAAAGTTCCTCTATAAAAACTCTGATCATTTCTTTTGTATTGTAAATTTACTAAAGTTTTTATTAGTTGCTCTCTACTGTATTCATAATCTTTCTTTAAACTCAAAGTCATCTTGCTGTATGCCTCAACAGAACCCAGACCATAGATACAAGAAACACTTGCAACAATAATTACATCATCTCTCTCTAATAGCGATCTAGTAGCTGAGTGACGCATACGATCAATTTGTTCATTAATGGATGCTTCTTTTTCAATATAAGTGTCAGACCTTGGTACATAGGCCTCAGGTGTATAGTAATCATAATAAGATACAAAATACTCAACGGCATTGTCTGGAAAAAAAGATTTCATCTCTCCATAAAGCTGTGCAGCCAGTGTTTTGTTAGGAGCAAGTATTAGAGCTGGCCTATTAGTTTTTTCAATTACTTGGGCCATCGTAAAAGTTTTTCCAGAACCTGTTACACCAAGCAAAACTTGGTTTAACTCTTCTTTATTTGCACCCTTAACTAGTTGTTTTATTGCTTCTGGCTGATCACCAGCCGGTTTAAAATCTGTAACAAGTTTAAACTTTTTTCCACCTTCTAGTTTCTGGTGAATTTCAGGATTTTTACTCTGTATATCTGTAATTAAATCTTGATAAGTATTTTGCATTATCTATAAAACTATTAGAATAAAAATATATTTCAATGAGCATTATATCAGACAGTCTAAAAAAGATTAAACCATCGCCAACTATTGCTGTAACTCAAAAGGCAAGAGAGTTAAAAGCTGCTGGAAAAGACATTATAGGTTTAGGAGCAGGAGAGCCTGATTTCGATACACCAGATAACATCAAACAAGCGGCTATAAAAGCCATTAACGATGGTGATACTAAATATACAGCTGTTGATGGAACTGCTGCCTTAAAAGATGCCATTGTTAAAAAATTTAAAAGAGAAAACAATCTAGACTATACAACTGATCAAGTCACAGTTGGTGCTGGTGGAAAACATGTAATTTATAATGCCATGATGGCAACCCTAAATGAAGGGGATGAGGTTATAGTTCCCGCGCCTTATTGGGTCTCTTATCCTGATATGGTTTTATTAGCTGGTGGAACTCCAATTATTTTAGAGTGTAATGAAAAACAAGGATTTAAAATTAACCCTGCTGAATTAGAAAAATCTATAACACCAAAAACAAAGTGGATAATATTAAACTCACCGTCAAATCCAACGGGTGCTTGTTATACAGAAAGTGATATTAAAGAAATTGCAGATGTTTTAACTAAACATCCCCATGTACATATTTTAAGCGATGATATTTATGAGCACGTAACATACGAAGGGTTTAAATTTTTTACTATTGCGCAAATTGATAGCTTGAAAGAAAGAGTTCTTACAATGAACGGTGTAAGTAAAGCTTACTCAATGACTGGCTGGAGAATAGGGTATGCGGCTGGTCCTAAAGAAATTATTAAAGCAATTGCTAAAATACAATCTCAATCAACAACTAATCCATCTTCAATTAGTCAAGCTGCAGCGGTTGAGGCATTAAATGGAACTCAAGATTTTATTAAAGAGAGAGCAACTTCATTTCAAGAAAGAAGAAATTTTGTTGTTAAAGCATTAAATGAAATAGACGGAATTGAATGTTTAAATCCAGATGGAGCATTTTATGTTTTTCCAAGCTGCAAAGGGTTAATTGGAAAAAAAGATACAAACGGAAAAGAACTTAAGACAGATACTGATTTTGTTCAGTCTTTATTAGAAAATAGTGGTGTTGCAGTTGTTCAAGGTTCTGCATTTGGTTTAGAAGGTTTCTTTAGAATATCTTATGCAACTTCTATGGAAAATCTTAAAAAAGCTTTAGAAAAAATATCTTCTTTTTGCAAAAGTCTTAGTTAGGTTTTTGCTTTCCCCACATCTCAAAATATTTACCTTTTTCTAGCAATAAACTCTCATGCGTCCCTTCTTCAATAATAGCACCCTGATCAAGAACAATAATATTATCAGCATTTGCAGCTGTAGATAGTCGGTGAGCAATTATTAAAGTTGTTTTACCTTTAGAGACATTTTCTAGATTTTTTTGAATTTCTTTTTCTGTACTAGTATCTAATGCAGATGTCGCTTCATCAAAGAAAAATATTTTAGGATTTTTTAGAATAGTTCTTGCAATAGCAACTCTCTGCTTCTCTCCACCAGATAATTTCAACCCTCTCTCTCCTACAATTGTTTCATAACCATCTGGTAAAATTGTTATAAAATCATGTATATCTGCATTTTTTGCTGCACTAATAACCTCCTCTTTAGTAGCACCAGTATTACCGTAAGCTATATTATAATAAATTGTGTCATTAAATAAGACAGTGTCTTGTGGAACTACTCCAATAATTTTTCTTAAAGAGTTTTGAGAAATTTTATTTACATTTGTATTGTTAATAAAAATATTTCCCTCTTTTGGATCATAAAACTTGAATAACAGTCTACTTATTGTTGATTTACCAGCACCAGTTGGTCCTACGATGGCTACTTTTTTTCCATTAGGAACAGTAAATGAAATATTTTTAATTATAGTTCTTCTTATATCGTAATCAAAACTAATATTTTCAAATCTAATTTCCGCATCGTTACTTTGGGGTATATCCTCAAGATCATCATTTGTTGTTGGGGCAACTTCTAATAAGCTAAACATGTTTTCCATATCAGTTAGTGCTTGCCTAATTTCTCTATAAACAGAACCCAACCAATTCAATGGCTGATATAATTGGAGCATGTAGGCATTAATTACAACAAACCCACCAATATTAATCTCTCCACTTTTGATCCCATAAACTGACATCACCAACATAATAGTAATACCCACCATTATGATAAATGTTTGGGCTATGTTTAATAGTGAAAGAGAATGTCTACTTTGATTTGCTGCTAACTCATATTCTTCTAAAGATTGATCAAGCCTATTAGCTTCAAAGGTCTCATTGTTAAAATATTTAACTGTCTCAAAGTTCAATAAACTATCAATCATCTTAGTGCTAACATCGTTATCAGCTTGGTTCATTCTTTTTCTAAATACATTTCTCCATTCAGTAATCTTAAAAGTTAAAAAAGAATAAAGGCCAATAGTTACAAGTGTTACAACAGCATACCATGGGCCATATAAATAAAATAAAATCCCAGAAACCAAGAACACTTCAAAGAAAGTAGGAGCAATATTAAACAAGACATATCTTAGTAGAAAATCTATTCCTTTTGTTCCTCTGTCTATATATTTTGCTAGTGCACCTGTTTGTCTGTTTAAATGAAATTGTAAGGATAGATTGTGAAGATGTTGGAACATTGTCAAAGATATTTGTCTAATAGAATGCTGGGAAACTTTTGAAAATAAGGCGTCTCTAATTTCAACAAATGTGAAAGCAATTACTCTAGTTACACCATACGCAACTACTAAGGCTATTGGTACCAGCATAAATAAATTAATGCCTGAACTTAATTCTGTCAGAGAGTTTACCGCACTACCTAATACTAAAGGAGTGCTAACGCTTGCTATTTTTGCTAAAACTAAAGCAACAACTGCAAAACTAACTCGTATCCTTAAATCTTTTCTTTTTTTAGGCCACAAATAAGGAAGCAACAACTTGAAAGTCTTAATGTATTTACCCTTTTTCACAATCTAGATATAACTGATTAGCAAAAATTTGTTACAAGCAAATTAGACTTTATAATGAATTAAAAAATGATATTTAAACTAAAAAAGCAATAAGGAGATATAAATGTTAAGTGTATATTTGGCAGGTGAAATTCACAGTAATTGGCGAGAAGAAATTATTCAACTTTGTGAAAAAGAGAAATTAGATGTTAAATTTACTTCTCCCGTAACTGATCATGAGGCCTCTGATAATTGTGGTGTAGAAATTCTAGGAGCAGAAGAAAAAAATTTTTGGAAAGATAGAAAAGGTGCTAATATTAATTCCATTCGAACCAAAAAATCTATTCAAGATTGTGATGTAATTATTGTTAAGTTTGGTGAAAAATTTAAGCAATGGAATGCAGCTTTTGATGCGGGTTATGCCACTGCACTTAATAAATCTATGATCGTTATTCATAACGATGATCATCAACATGCTCTTAAAGAAGTGGATGGCTCAGCTGCAGCTGTTGCTTCAGATCAAAAACAAGCTTTTCGTATATTGAAATATATATTGGAAGGTTCCTTAAAGTAATGAAAACTGCTTTGTTATTTGGCTCATCCGGCTTAGTTGGAGGACATCTTCTTAATCAATTAATTAAAGATATTAATTACTCTAAAATAAAATTATTTGTCCGTTCAGACGCTGAAATTAGTGATCCAAAAGTAGAGATTATTAAGACTGATTTTACTAATTTACAAAATCACAAAGAAGACATCAAAGGAGATGATTGTTTTGTTTGTATTGGCACAACAAAAAAAAATTCCCCTGATAAAGATGAATATAAAAGGGTTGAACTTGATATTCCTAAAGAAATTGCAAAAATTGCAAAATCAAATTTGGTTAACTCATTTATTTTTGTCTCTGCATTATATGCAAACCCCAAGAGCTCAGGAGAATACATAAGATTTAAAGGACAAGTTGAAGAAGAGTTAAAAGAACTTAATTTTCCAAAACTTGGAATATTGAGACCATCTTTTTTAATAGGAGATAGAAAAGCAAAGAGAGTAAGTGAAATAATAGGTATCTTCGTTTTTAAGTTACTTTCTCCATTACTTTTAGGTCCTTTAAAGAAAATGAAACCTATTCATTCCAAAACAGTTGCAAAAGCAATGATAGCTGTTATTCAAAATGATATTCAACAGCATACTTTAGAGTCTAATGAAATAGTTGAAGTTTTTAAGAATTAGTGAGATAAGAATTTTTCTGCTTCAAGCGCAGCCATGCAACCCATTCCAGCAGCAGTTACAGCTTGTCTAAATGTTTTGTCTTTAACATCACCTGCAGCATAAACACCAGGGATATTAGTTTCTGTTAAATCCGGTTTAGTTAATAAATAACCTTCTTTGTCCATATCTAATTGATCTTTAAAAAGAGCCGTTGCTGGATCATGACCAATTGCAATAAATAAACCATCTATTTTCATTTCTTCAATTTTATTTGTTTTAAGATTTTTAACTTTAATCGCTGTAACATTTTTAGGTTCGCTATCGCCAATAACTTCTTCAACAGCACTATCCCAAATAATTTCAATTTTTTTATTTTCCATTAATTTCTTTTGAAGCATCTTTTCAGCTCTTAATTCATCTCTTCTATGAATTAGTTTTACTTTAGATGCAAATTTTGTAAGAAACATTGCCTCTTCAACTGCAGCATTACCACCACCAACAACAGCCACAACTTTCTCTTTAAAGAAAAAACCATCACATGTTGCACATGCTGAAACACCAAAGCCTCTATAAGCTTGTTCTGATTTTAGGTTTAACCATCTTGCTTGAGCACCTGTTGAAATAATTATGCTGTCAGCTGTATATTTTTGACCACTGTCTCCAATAGCTTCGAATGGAGTAGATTTTAAATTAACTGAAGAAATATGATCTTCAATCATTTCTGTTCCAACAGCTTTAGCTTGATCTCTCATTTGATCCATTAACCATGGACCCTGAATTACATCTGAAAATCCTGGATAGTTTTCAACATCTGTTGTTGTAGTTAATTGTCCACCAGGTGCAGAACCATAAACTAAAACAGGGCTTAGCATTGCTCGGGCAGCATACACAGCGGCTGTATAGCCAGCTGGACCTGACCCTATTATTAACACTTTTGTGTGTTTAATTGGATTTTCACTCATGCAGAAGTTATATAAGGATAAATGACAAAATTAAAAGGGATATTATTGACCGAGGGTATGCACGGCATGATCAGTCAAGTAGAAGGTTTGGCTAAAGCTTTGGACATAGATTTTTCTCACCACAAGGTTGAACTAAATCATTTTTGGAAATTAATTCCACCTAATCTTAGCCCTATTTCACAAAGCGTTTTTAAAAAAATTAATCATGATGATTTTGATGTGATTATATCTTGTGGGCGTAAAAGTGTCATCCCATCAATCCATTTAAAAAATACAGCCAATAAAAAAGTTTTTAATATTCACATCCAAGATCCAAAAGTAAATTTAAATCATTTTGATTTCATTGTAGCTCCAGAACATGATGCAATTGAAGGCCAAAATGTTATCAGTACAAAAGGTGCAATTCATTATCTTACTGAAAGTGAAATAAATGAAAATAAAGATTATTTAAATTCATTTATTAAAAAAGATGAAAGAAAAATTTGGGCTTTAATAATGGGTGGTCCTACAAAGTATTATGAATATTCAAGAGAAAATATTAAAGCTATTTTTGAAAATTTAAACAACTTGAATAAACAGAACAACTTTCAATTAGTTGTGATCCCTTCAATGAGAACACCAAAAAATATAATTCAATATGCAAAAGATTATTTTGGTCAAAATCATACAGTTATTGAAACTATAGATAAGAAAGCTTATCTATCAGCTTTAGCAATTTCAGAAAAAATTGTAGTAACATGCGATTCTAGCTCCATGATATCAGAAGCTGCCTTAACTGGAAAACCAATCTACGTAGCCAATATTTCACCTAAAAAAAATGACAAAAGATTTCAAAGATTTAGAAATTTATTTAAAGAATTAAATATTACTAGAATTTTAGGTGAAGAGATTGAAAATTGGAACTATCAAAAATTAGATGAAACGAATAGAGTAGCAAATATTATTAAACAAAAGATTAATTCTTAATGTCATTCTTAAATTCGATTAAAAATCAGGCAAAAAAACATGAATTTCCTTTTGATCACTGGGAATATAATAATGCTTTATCTGATGGAGCCATTGAGGAAATTATTAAAGCGGATATTCCAGATGTAAGTAAACATAATTTAAATTATGATGGAACCAGAGCAATTGATGGTGGTGCTGCAGAGTTTAGAGAGGGAATAGCTTCAGGCGGTGAAGCAATAAAATTTAGATGCTTTGTAACAAATGAAAATAAAAAAAAATTTCCAAACTTAGTAAAATTTATTAATGAACTTCAATCCAAGGAAGTTCATGGAACTATTTCAAAAATGATCGATAGAGATTTATCGAACTCATATGTTAGAGTTGAGGTTATTTGTGATAGGGAGGGTTTTTGGTTAAAGCCTCATTGTGATATTAAAGAAAAACTGATGTCTGGATTAATATTTGTAAATAATGCTAACGAGTCTGAGGAGCTTGGAACAGATTTTTATAATGATAAATTAGAAAAGGTTAAAACAGTTCCTTACAAAAATAATTACGGATATATGTTTACCAGTGGGCCGAATACTTGGCATGGTATGGAAAAAAAGAAAATAGTTAAAGAAAGACGATGCATCCAGGTAAATTATGTAACTTTTAAGACCGACTGGAAAGTTCTGTAATTAGATTAAAGCTTTTTACTAGTATCTATATAATTTTTTTGTTTAAATAAGAATTATGGAGATCGTAACAAATATTGCTCCAATCGCTTTAGCTATAATTATGCTTGGCTTAGGAGCTTCTTTAACAGTAGATGATTTTTTAAGAGTTGTAAAAAACCCTAAAGATTTTTTTATTGGTTTTATTTGTCAGTTAATTGTTTTACCAATTGTTGCTTATCTACTTATCATTGCATTAAATGTACCAATTGAAATGGCCTTAGGAGTAATGCTAATTGCTGCTGCACCAGGAGGTGTAACCTCAAATGTTCTTACAAAATTTGCAAATGGTGATGTAGCATTATCAATATCACTAACAGCTGTTATGAGCTTATTAAGTATAGTTACAGTCCCATTCATTGTTATCAATTCAATTAATCTATTTGACATCACATATGTTGAAAACGAAATAACAATGGTAGCCATAGCTTTAAAAATGTTTTTTGTAGTTACAGTTCCAGTAATAATTGGAATGACTATCAGATATTTTGCTGGTGATCTTGTCATAAGAAATTTAAAATTAATTCAAAGATTTTCCATTGTATTATTTTTACTTGTTTTTGCTGCAATATATATCGAAGAATGGGATAAAATTGTAAGCTTTTTAACTCGAGCAGGTTTAATCGCCTTAATATTAAATGTAACTATGATGGTTATAGGATTTTATGTTGCTAAATTTTTTGCATCAGGTGCACCTCAACAAAGAGCTATCTCTTTAGAGTGTGGTTTACAAAATGGAACCTTAGCAGTTTTCGTTGCTACTCAATTGTTTGATAATATTACTTATATGGTACCAACAGCTGCTTATGCTTTAGTAATGATGCTGACATCTGTAACTTTTGTTTTTATTTTAAGAAAATCTAATTGATAGTTGGTATCTTGTTACCTCAATCAGAAGATTAATTAAAAATAATAAAGACTTTGAAAATGAGTTTGCAATTAAAGTAAGGAAACCATTTTAATTATACCCACATTTAAATTCAAATATCTTGAAAAGAAGGAGATCGTCAAAGAAAGATGATTTATACAAGCTATTTACGTCTCTTTTCTGACAATTTGAAATGTTAAGTAGTATTAAATTTAAAGAGACTTGTATCTATCACCACCGATAAGGCGTACACTTAGTTTTTTTAGATATTGCCAGATAATTTTACACTTCATTAATTAGGCAACAATTTTTTAGAAAACAACTTTATTAAAAGACTGCATCATTCACGCTTTTTTGCGTGGGTTATGTATTGGATTTATTATGATTATAAAAGATATAGCTAAACAAGGAATTCCAGAAATAGGTAATATTTTACCTTTAAAAAAAAATAATATTATTCCAATAAAAATTGATAAGTCGATAGAAATAGTTGTAGTTCCTAATTTTGGTGAAGTAAATTCTCATCAAGATAATGTTGGAATTATTCTAGAAGAAAAAAATGTTCTAAGGATTTTATCTAAACGATATAAAAATGTATTAATTACTGAAATTAATTCAGAAGAAGATCTTGAAGCGTTAGTTAAAAGAAAGCCTGATTTGGTATTCTCTGGTGTTAAGTATTTCTTTTTTAATAATAGAAATATTTGGCTAAATGATTATTTAGAGATGTTTGAAATTCCATATATTGCCTCAAGTAAAGCAGCTCTTGATAATGAAAGTGATAAAAATAGAGCAAAGAAGATTATGCAAAAAAATAATATTAGAACTGCAGATTTTTTTATAACAAACCCAGGTGAATATTTAACTAAAAGTTCAATTCCAATAAAATTTCCTCTTTTTATTAAACCAGTAACTGGCGGAGATAGTAGGGGTGTTGATAAAAATTCAATTGTATTTAATTTTGAAGATTTTACCTCAAAAGTATTAGATATTAAAATAAGTCAAAACTCACCTTCTTTAGTTGAAACATATTTAGCAGGAAAAGAATATAGTGTTGGTATTTTTGAAGATAGCATGGATGGAACTTTAAGAGCTATGCCAATTGAAATTATTGTAAAAGAAAATATAGACGGTCATTGTATCCTTGATTTTAATGTTAAAAAAAATGACGAAGAGAGTGTAATTCTTGTTTCAGATGTTGTGGTTTTTGACAAACTTTCAAAACTTGCAAAAGATTCGTTCAAAGCTTTAGGTGGCAAATCTTTAGGTAGAATAGATATTAAAATGGATCACTTAGGGGTTCCTCATTTTATAGAAGCAAATTTAATGCCTGGTCTTCGAAAAGGTTATTTTTATAGATCGTGCGTTTTAAACCTTGATATGAGTTACGAAGATATGATTTTTAGTATTGCAAATACTGGTTTGTCTTCACATTAAATATCTTGAAGTGCAGTTACTGTAATCTCTTTTGTCTTTAAAGATCTAATCCCCATCAGGCAAGCTTGAGCAGTAGACATGTTTGTACAATAAGGAACTTTATTACCTAGTGTTGCTCTTCTTAAGGCCATTGCATCATGAAGACGATGCTCACTATTTCCACCACCCGTATTAATTACAAGTGCAATTTTTTTAGAATTTAGTACATCAACAATGTGAGGAGAGCCTCCACTAACCTTATTTATCGTTTTGCATTTTATTCCATGTTCACGAATGTAATCCGCAGTTCCACCTGTTGCACATAAAGTAAAATTTAATTTTATTAATTGTTTTGCAAGATCTACACCTTCATCTTTATGACCATCTTTAAGAGAGATAAATGCTAGACCTTTTGTTGGTAATGAGTTTGATGCAGCAATTTGGCTTTTTGCGTAAGCCATGCCAAAATCTTTATCAAATCCCATTACTTCACCTGTTGATTTCATCTCAGGTCCTAACAATAAGTCACTATTTGGGAATTTATTGAAAGGAAATACAGCCTCTTTAACTGCAAACAGGTTTTTGTTTTTACCTTTTAAATTAAATTTAGATAATTTTTCACCAGCCATTACACGTGATGCAATTTTAGCAAGAGGAAGACCTTTTGCTTTAGATACAAAAGGAACTGTTCTGCTTGCTCTTGGATTTACTTCTATTACATAAATTTCATCATTTTTAATGGCAAATTGAATATTCATAAAACCTTTAACATTTAACGCTAAAGCTAATTTTTTTGTTTGAACCTCTATTTCTGTTATCAACTTTGGTTTAATAGATATAGGAGGTAAAGAGCATGCGGAATCCCCAGAATGAATACCTGCTTCTTCAATGTGTTGCATGATACCTGCAACAAATACTTCTTTACCATCAGATATCGCGTCAACATCTACTTCCATAGCATGGCTAATAAACTTATCTATTAATATTGGATTATCTTCTGCAGCTTTAAACGCTTCTTCCACAAAGTTTTTTAATTGGCTTTTTTCATGAACAATTTCCATTGCTCTTCCACCTAAAACATAAGAAGGTCTTACCATTAAAGGCAGTCCAATTTTCTCAGCAATTTGAATGGCTTGCTTGTAAGTTTTAGCAATACCACTTTCTGCTTGTTTTAATTTTAATCTATAAAGTAATTTTCTAAATCTATCTCTATCTTCAGCTAGATCAATTGATGTGTACTGCGTACCTAAAATTGGAAGCTTGTTATCATGTAAAAATTTTGCAAGTCTTATAGGAGTTTGTCCACCGAACTGAGCGATGATACCCACAAGGTTTCCTTTTTGCTGTTCTTTTTTGATAATATTATAAACATACTCTTCTTTAAGAGGCTCAAAATAAAGTCTATCGCTTGTATCGTAGTCTGTTGAAACTGTCTCAGGGTTACAGTTAATCATTATAGTTTCAAAACCACTATCTTTAAGAGCATAACTTGCTTGGCAGCAACAATAATCAAACTCAATACCTTGGCCTATACGATTTGGTCCACCACCTAAAATTATAATCTTTTTTCTTGAAGAAGGCTCTGCTTCACACTCTGAATTCAAAGCATAATTTCTTTGATATGTTGAGTACATATAAGGTGTGAAAGATTTAAATTCAGCAGCACAAGTATCTACTTTTTTGTAAACTGGTAATACTTTTAAAGCAGTTCTTTTTTTTCTAACAATATCTTCAGAAATTTTAGTAATTTCAGATAATTTTTTATCAGAAAAGCCTATTGATTTAATTCTATTAAATTCATTGTAGTCTTTAGGAAGACCTCTTTTTTGTATTTTATTTTCTTCATCAACAATTTCTTTTATTTGTTCTAAAAACCAAGGGTCTATTTTACAAAGTTGGTGAATTCTTTTAATATTTATTTTTTTTCTAAACGCTTCTGCAGCTAACAATATTCTGTTTGGAATATTTTTTTTCAATTCTTTTTCTATTTCTTTTTTGCTAAGTGGAAAAATTCGATCTAAGCCTGAAAAGCCAATTTCAAGAGAAACCAATGCTTTTTGAAGAGATTCTTTAAAGTTTCTACCAATTGCCATTGCTTCACCAACTGATTTCATTGAAGTTCCAAGAATTGCCTCAGAAGTAGAGAATTTTTCAAAGGTAAACCTTGGTATTTTAGTTACAACATAATCAATACTAGGTTCAAAAGAAGCAGGTGTTGTTTTGGTAATTTCATTCTTTAATTCATCAAGTGTGTAACCAACAGCTAGTTTTGCTGCAACTTTTGCAATTGGAAACCCTGTTGCTTTAGAAGCAAGAGCTGAAGATCTCGAAACTCTTGGGTTCATTTCAATGATAACCATTCTGCCATCTTTAGGATTGATTGCAAATTGAACATTTGAACCACCTGTTTCTACTCCAATTTTTCTAAGACAAGCAATTGAGGCATTTCTCATAACCTGGTACTCTTTATCCGTAAGTGTTAGAGCGGGTGCAACTGTAATTGAGTCTCCCGTATGAATTCCCATTGGGTCAATGTTTTCAATAGAACAAATAATAATACAGTTGTCTTTTTTGTCTCTTACAACTTCCATTTCAAATTCTTTCCAACCCTCGAGGCATTCTTCAATTAAAATTTGACTAACAGGAGATTCGTGCAAGCCATCTTTAATTATTTTAAGATATTCTTTTTCAGTTTTGGCAATTCCTCCACCCAAACCACCCAAAGTAAATGCAGGTCTAATTATTGCAGGTAATCCAATTTGTTTTAAAGCTTTTGCGGCATCTCTAATATGATTTACCACTCTAGATTTTGGTAAGTCCAAACCAATATCTAACATATTTTTTCTGAATTTTTTTCTGTCCTCTGCATTAGAGATTGCCTTAGAATTTGCACCAATTAACTCAATCTTATATTTCTTAAGAATTCCTTTTTTCTCCGCTTCCATTGCTAAATTCAAAGCAGTTTGGCCACCCATTGTTGGTAAAATTGCATCTGGTTTTTCTTTTTTTATAATTTTTTCTAATACCTCTAAAGTTATGGGCTCAATATAGGTTTTATCTGCAACACCAGGGTCTGTCATGATAGTTGCTGGGTTAGAGTTAATTAAAATAACTTTATAACCTTCATCTTTAAGGGCCTTACAGGCTTGTGTACCTGAGTAGTCAAACTCACATGCTTGACCTATGATAATTGGTCCAGCACCAACGATTAGTATAGTTTTAAGATCTTTTCTTTTTGGCATTTTTTTTTATGTTGTTAATAAATTCTTCAAATAAATAAACACTATCCTGCGGTCCTGGATTTGACTCAGGGTGATATTGAACAGAAAAAACAGGTTTATTTTTTAATCTAATTCCTTCAATGCAATTATCAAATAAAGACTTATGAGTTACTTCAATATTTTTCGGCAATGTTGCTCTTACAATTTCAAAGCCATGGTTTTGACTCGTGATTTCGACATTATCTTTGATCAAGTTTTTAACTGGATGATTAGCACCTCTATGACCTAGTTTCATTTTTTTAGTTTTTGCGCCAAGCGCTAAGGCTAGAATTTGATGACCAAGACAAATACCAAAAATAGGTAAATTATTTTTGATTAATTCTTTAATGATTTCAATTGCGTATTTTCCAGTTGCTGCAGGGTCACCAGGGCCATTGGATAAAAAAATCCCATTTGGCTTTAATTTAAGGATGTTTTTTGCACTCGTTTTGCATGAAACCACTGTTACTTTACAATTAAGATCTGATAAATATCTTAGGATATTTTTTTTAATTCCATAGTCAATTGCAACAACGTGTAATGAGTTTTTTTTATTTTTTTTGTAACCAGTTTTTTTTTCCCAAATTTTAAAACCTGACCAAATATAATTTTTTTTAGTAGTTACGTGTTCAGCTAAATCTAAATTATTTAACCCACTCCATTTTGTTGTAATATTTGTTAATTTACTAATATTGAAATTGCCTTTATTAGAAAAAGAAATGGTACCTTTAGGGGCTCCTTTATCTCTAATGTAATTAGTTAAACCTCTAGTATCCAAACCAGTGATCCCAACAATTTTATTTTTTTTTAACCACAGGTCTAAATTAATTAAAGATCTATAATTAGAAGGGCTTGTTATCTCAGAGTTAAAAATTACACCTTTGGTCCAAACTTTATCAGACTCTAAATCTTGCTTGTTAGTTCCAACGTTACCAATGTGTGGAAAAGTAAAATTGATAATTTGTCCAGCATAAGAGGGGTCTGAAATAATTTCTTGATATCCTGTTAGAGAAGTATTGAAACATACTTCACCTGTGGCAGTTCCTTGGTAGCCAATACCAACACCTTTAAAGATAGTTTTATTTTCAAGAACTAAAACGCCTGTGTGAATCTGTGAGATTTTGTTAGAGCTAATTTTTTTTGCTTTTTTGATCAATTACAACTCATGAGTTAAAGGTTAATACAATAAAACCTTAATTATCGCAACAGAGATGTATTATAAAATTATAAAAAAACAATTTTTCTTTTGAAGAATTTTCACTTTGCAGTAGATTAAAAATATTATGACATTGAAAGAAAAAATTGAAACTAACTATAAAAATTCTCTAAAATCAAAAAATAAGGTTGAAATCTCAACCTACAGGTTAATTTTATCTGGAATAAAAGATATTGATATTATCAATCGATCTGGCGCTGACATAAAAGAAACAGACGATGAGGATATTAAAAAACTTTTAAAAAAAATGATCAAGCAAAGAACCGAATCAATAGATATATATAAAAAAAATGACAGAATAGATTTGCTAGAAGTTGAGCAAAATGAATTTGATCTTTTATCTAGTTTTTTACCACAACAGTTAAACGATGAAGAAACTAAAAAGATATGCGTTGATACAATAAGTAAATTGGGCGCCACATCAATTAAAGACATGGGTAAAGTTATGGGTGAATTAAAAAAGTCATACCCTGACAATCTAGATTTTGCTAAAGCCGGACCTCTACTTAAAGAACTACTGAATAAATAATGAAATACCCAAAAGAGTATTTAGACGAAATTAAAACTCGTTTAAAGGTTTCAACAGTTGTATCGAAGTCTGTCAGTCTAAAAAAAAGAGGCAAAGAATTTGTAGGCTTATCACCTTTTAAAACTGAAAAAACACCTTCATTTACGGTTAATGACGAAAAAGAATTTTATCATTGTTTTGCAACATCAGAACATGGAAATATTTTTGATTTTTTAATGAAAACTCAAAATTTGAAATTTGGAGAATCGGTAAAATCATTAGCAAATCTTGCAGGTATGAGACCTTACACATTTTCAAAACAAGATGAAGAACGTGAAAAAAATTGGCAAGAATATTGCTCAATTTATAATCAATATGTTCAATTTTATCATGATGAAATTTTAAAAAATGAAAGTTTAACTATTGCGAGAGACTATTTAAAGAAAAGAAACCTTAGTAAAGATGAGGTAAAAAATTTTAGAATAGGGTTTGTTGAAAGAAATTCTAATTTTTATGAAAAATTAAAAGATGATTTTAGTGAAAAAGTTTTAGTAGAAAGTGGTCTTTTTTATTTAGATGAAAAAAAAAATACATACATTGAAAGATTTCGAGATAGAATAATATTTCCAATTAATAATATTTCAGGTCAACCTATTGGATTGGGAGGAAGAACTATCCAAGAAAATAGTTATTCAGCAAAATATATTAATTCTCCCGAAACACCTTTTTTTAAAAAGGGTTCTAATTTATATAATTTAGATTTAGCTAGAAGATTATCCAATAAAATAGATCATGTATATTTGGTTGAGGGATATATGGATGTAGTTGGTTTAAGTAAAAATGGAATTGAAAATGTTGTAGCAAATCTTGGAACTTCTTTAACGGATAGGCAAATTTTAATGCTTAACCAATTTTTTGAAGATATAATTATTTGTTTTGATGGTGATGAAAGTGGATACAAAGCAGCACTTAGAGCGGCAGAAAATTCAATTAAAGAACTACAACCAGAAAAACAAATTTCGTTTCTTTTTTTACCAGATGGAGAGGACCCTGATAGTTATGCAAATAAAAATGGCAAAGCAAACTTTATTGATTTTACTAAACAAGCAAAAATTTCAATTCATCAGTTTATATTTAACCATTATAAACAGCAAACTGACAACAATCCTTCTTCAATGGCTATTTTTGAAAAAAAATTAAGAGCTATTGCTGCAACTATAAAAGATGATTTTATAAAAAAATATGTGCTAGAGTTTTTCTTAGAGAAAATTTCATCTTTAACTCCACATAGTAATGTAGGAAAAAAACAATTTTATACTAAAAAAATTAAATCATTACAGTCTACCCAAAAACATTTTAATGAAAGTAAATCATTGAGTGGTGTAGAACTTAAAGAGTTTTCCTTGCTTTATTTGATAATGAATAATTTAGATTTATTTCAAGAAAATATTCACATGATTGAAAATATAAATCTATTTAGTGAAGAAAATAAATTAATTCTTGAAACTTTGATAACCAAACTAAAGAGTGGAGAAAAACTTACCTTAGATCAAATTCCAATCGACCCTCAATTAACTGAAAAGATTTTTAAATTTGCCTCAATAAAACATATTTTAAATAATCATCAAAATGATCAGAATAAAATGTTTGAATTATTAGAAGAAGTCTCTAGAGACCTTAAAAACTACGATTTAGAGTTTAGGATTGAAGAGCTCGAGTCGAAGTTTTCTAAAGATTTAAGTGAAAGTACTTTCAATGAAATAAGAGAGCTAAAAAAACAAAAAAACATCAATTAAATCCATCAAAAAATACGTGGATTTTTCTCAAATTGGGCTTATATAAGTCATCTCAGATATACTATTGTGGAAAGAATAATTACAAAATCATTTGCTAGACTTATGGGTCGTGGGACTCATAGAGGATTTATAACTTTTGATGAATTAAATAAATCATTAGGAAAAAGAAATCTTTCAGACGAAAATTTAGAACAAGCTTTCATGTACATTCTTGATGAGAGTGTAGCATTAGTAGAAAAAAAATCTGATTTTAAAGTTTTAAGAAAAAAAGAGGGTTCATCTAAAGAAGAAGGTAAGACTATCGAGAAAAGTGATGACCCTATAAGAATGTATTTAAGAGAGATGGGTGGAGTTGAGCTCTTGTCTCGAGAAGGTGAAATCGCAATTGCAAAAAGAATAGAAGCGGGGAAAGATGTAATGCTTATCGCATTAGCACAAAGCCCAATTACTGCGCAGCAATTTGTAGAATGGGATGAAAAACTTCAAACTGATGAAATTTTAGTTAGAGAAATTATTGATATTGATACTAACTACATGGAAGATGAAAATACAGGTCCAAGTGCTAAGCAACGAAATTCTGGTGAAACTGATAAAAATGATGAAAATAATGGAGAGGATGATGAGTTTAATCCAACGCTTGCGGCAATGGAAACTGAAATTAAACCAAAAGTTTTAAAAACTGTAAATACTTTAACAAAAGAATACGCAAAATTAATTAAATATCAAAAAGAAAAACTTGATTGTATTTTAAACGCAGTAAGTTTCTCGCCTGCTAAAGAAAAAGGACATGATAAAATTGTAAGTGATATTTTAGAAAATATTAAATCATTACAATTGTCACCCTCTGTACTAGAAGAATTGGTTCAAAAACATTATGTAGAAAATAAAAAAATTGTTTCGTTAGAAGGAAATCTTTTGAGGTTAGCAATGGATCAAAAAATTCCAAGAAATGAATTTATCAAGTTTTATATAGGTAATGAAATTAATCCAAATCTTAAAAAGTTCTTGGATACTAACCCTATGTGGAAACAGTTTTTTTCTAAAAATAAAGATGAATTTAAAAATATAAGAGAGAGATTAATTGAGATTAGTCATAAACTTGGAATTTCAGTTACTGATTATAAAAAAATAGTCAGCAGAGTTCAAAAAGGTGAAAAAGAATCTAGAATTGCAAAAAAAGAAATGGTTGAAGCAAACTTAAGGCTGGTAATTTCAATTGCAAAAAAATATACAAATAGAGGACTTCAATTTTTAGATCTTATTCAAGAGGGAAATATTGGTCTTATGAAAGCTGTAGACAAATTTGAATACAGAAGAGGCTATAAATTTTCAACATATGCTACATGGTGGATCAGACAAGCAATTACAAGATCTATTGCTGACCAAGCTCGTACAATAAGAATTCCAGTTCACATGATTGAAACCATTAATAAAATTGTAAGAACTCAAAGGTTAATTTTAAGTGAGTTTGGTAGAGAAGCTACACCTGAAGAATTAGCGCAAAAATTAAGAATGCCTTTAGATAAAGTTAGAAAAGTTTTAAAAATATCAAAAGAACCTGTGTCTCTTGAAAAACCAGTGGGAGATGAAGAGGATAGCAGTTTAGGTGATTTTATTGAGGACACAAAAGCATTAGCACCTTTAGAGCAAGCTATTAAGTCAAATTTAAGTGAAGCTACGACGAAGATTTTATCCACTTTAACACCAAGAGAAGAAAGAGTTCTTAGAATGAGATTTGGTGTTGGAATGAATACAGACCATACTCTTGAAGAAGTAGGTCTTCAGTTTTCTGTAACTAGAGAGCGTATTAGACAGATAGAAGCTAAAGCTTTAAGAAAATTAAAACACCCAAGCAGATCCAAACAGCTAAAAAGCTTTTTAGAAAGTTAAAATTTAAAGGGACTGTAGCTCAATAGTAGAGTACTGCATTGACATTGCAGGGGTAGTTGGAGCGTAACCAACCAGTCCCACCATTTTCATTACTTTTTACCTATGCTAGACATCAGTTACATTATAATATAATTAAAGTTTAATTTTCAGGGCCTGTAGCTCAGTTGGTTAGAGCAGTACACTCATAATGTATTGGTCCCAGGTTCGAGTCCTGGTGGGCCCACCAACTATATTTAGTTTTTACTTAATTCTTTAATTTTTTTAAAAAACCTATCCATTCTTTACTTCTCTCTTCCCAAGAATAGGTTTTATTTATGGTCTCAGTTTGCAATCTTAACAATTCTTGATTTTCATTTGACCAGTAGTTTTCGATGCACTCAGAAAGCTTTGTTTGAAATTTATTCTCAAGATTTTGTAAATCTTTATCAATAGTTATAAATTTTCCAAATGGTGTACAAGTTTCGTATAAAGCACCCAAACTTGTAGTTACCAAATTACAACCTGCAGCCATAGATTCGATTGCTGATATACAGCTCGTTTCAGGCCATATACTTGGAAAAGAGTAAATATGCATTTTTTTTAAAAGTTCTATTATTTTTGTATTATCCAAATACCCAAAATAATTAATATTATCTGAATTTATACATTCATCAAAAATTGATTTATATTTTTCATCATATTTTTCACCAAATTTTTTCCCATAAATTTTTGTAGATGAGCATACATTAAGTTCAACATTTTTTAGATTTATTTTTTTAAAAACATTCAATAAGTGTCTTAAACCACGCCAAGGTGTAGTGTGGTAAATTAAACTAATTTTATCTTTTGGTTTCTTATGAAATGCAATTTGTTCAACTGCATTTCTAATTACAATTGATTTATTTTCAGGTATTTTAAATTGATACTGAAATTTCTCAAAATTCCAATGAGAATTGAAAACCACATAATCAAGCTGATCAACGAAATCTTTGGAGCCTAAATTTTTTGCCTCTTCTTGATTTACAAAATGTTGCATCCAAAGGACATTTAACCTATCTTTATCTATTAAGGATGGATTTGCATTATTTAATATTAAATTAATATCTTTAAAATACTCATCTGGAACATACTTAAATAACAATCTTAACTGGCTTTCACTTCCGCCATGACTTTCTGAGAATAAAACAGGTCTTGAGTTGTCATTTTCTATATTATCTAGAATTCTTTTTTTTTCAGTCAACTATAAATTATTTTATAAAACTTCTTAAAGTATCAAATAGAGCATTTATATCTCCATCGTTACTTTGAATTATAGAAGAAAATTCTTCTTTTTGAGTTCTTGCAAGGCTTAACCCCTCAATAATTAAGTCTCTGATTAAAGGGTTTTGTGGTTTTTTTGTATAAATTCTCCAATCAATTTTAACTTCTGGTCTTTGCTCGGTTGGAACTAGTTTACTTGAGACCATTGTATAGTTATCATTTAACTTTTTTTTAGATATAACTTCTATCTCTGGATTTGAATACTCAGCTAATCTGCTGGCAAAACTTTTTAAAAAATATTTTTCAAAAAGTATTTCATATTCTTTTTTTTCACTTTCACTGATACTCTTTCTATAAGCTCCTAAAGTGTAAAAACCAATACCCCTGATGTCAACAGTCTCACTTGCAATTTTTTTTAACTTTTCTATCTTTTCTTTTTTTGAATATTTATTATTTAATGCTTCCGAAGCCCTATTTACTGTTGACTGAACAAATACGTCTGGCTCTATTGAATAAGAATAATTAACGCTAGCTAAGTTGATAACGATGAAAAAAAATATTAAAAATTTCTTTGATTTCATGAGGTTTGTAATTTATTGAGTTTCTATCTCTTCCCAATCACTGTCATTTTGAGTTTCAGTTATTTTATTAGAGTTACCAATTTTTTGTTGTCTATCTTGCAAATACAAACTTCTAACTGATGCATAAAAATCCATAGAATTTTTTTCTAAGTTTTCAAACGAATCTAAATTTTTTGCTCTAAAATCTATTCCAGTGCCTGCTCTTGATGCCCAATAATCAAAATCAGAAAAATATTGGGTATCGTTAACTGTAGTAATGTTATACCAAGGGTCTCCACCCATCAAGTTTGCTAGAGAGCCAAATGTATCTCTTGCAGTCGATGGCCCTAAAACAGGTAAGACTAAATAACATCCCTCACCAACACCCATAACACCAAGTGTTTGTCCGTAGTCTTCTTTTTCATATTCTGGAAAACCTATTTTTTCAGCCACATCAAATATCCCAACAATTCCAAAAGTTGTATTAACAATAAATCTACCTGTATTAACTCCTGCTTTACTAAGCTCTCCTTGAAGTATGTTATTTGGTATAGTTACAAGAGTAGAAATATTATCTAGAGCGTTACTTGTACCCGCTCTAACTGGAGATGGTAAAACTCTATAAGCTTTTGCAACAGGCTGAAATATAGCACCATCTAAAACTTGGTTAAATTTGAATGTAGCTCTATTTACACCCTCAAAGCAGTCCTTAACCTCTCCTGGATTTCTTTTAGATAGGTTATTTTCACTATCTGTGTCAGCGCTAGCATTTGTTGCTAACATCAAGCTTATTAGTGAAGTTATAATAATTTTTTTCATTATCAGATGATTATATAATGTATATAATACCATTGTAAATCTTGAATTTGCTCAAAATACGACCCAAAAATGGCTTTAAAAACTATATTAAACTATTCCCCAAATTTTAATCCTAAAAAAAGAACTTCTAAGCAAATCAAATTTATTATTTTTCATTATACAGGAATGAAAAACGAATCTAATGCCTTGAAAAAACTGACAGATATTCAATCTGAGGTTAGTTGCCATTATTTAATCAAAAATAACGGTGAAATTATAAAATTAGTACCTGATTTATACATTGCGTGGCACGCAGGAGAATCTTCTTGGAAAAATCACAAATCTTTAAATCAAAATTCTATTGGAATTGAAATTACAAACCCAGGACATGAGCATGGTTATAAAAAATTTACACAAAAGCAAATTTTTTCTCTTTTAAGGTTAAGTAAATTTTTAATAAAAAAATATAAAATTAGTCCTAAGAATATTTTGGGACACTCAGATATAGCTGTATTAAGAAAAAAAGATCCAGGAGAAAAGTTTCCATGGAAATATTTATCTAAAAATAAAATAGGGATATGGAACACACTAAATAAACAAGATTTGATAAAAAATAGAAAACTAAAGATAGATAAAATAGAAGAAAATATTTTTTTCAGAAACCTGTTTAAGATTGGATATTCAAAAAAATATCCAAAAGACAAGGGTAAGAATAAATATTTAGGGGAATTAGCAAAAACTTTTCAAAGAAGATTTAGACAGGAGTTGGTTGATGGTAAAATTGATCAAGAATGCCTGCTTATTAGCAAAAATCTTATTAAAGCATATTATTAAATTTTTCTTGAAGTTCTATAGTTTAGTAATAAATTACATCTGCTAGATGAACGACTTATCGCTTTAATTTATTAAAGAGGAAAGTCCGGGC
Organism: Candidatus Pelagibacter sp. Uisw_130; assembly: GCF_047722505.1. Classification (GTDB taxonomy): domain Bacteria; phylum Pseudomonadota; class Alphaproteobacteria; order Pelagibacterales; family Pelagibacteraceae; genus Pelagibacter. The sequence continues at coordinate 1,057,519 of NZ_CP159814.1, read as the reverse complement.
TCCGCAAAGACACAGTGCCAGGTAATACCTGGCGGGGGAAACCCTAGGGATAGTGCCACAGAAAATATACCGCCATAACATGGCAAGGGTGAAAAGGTGTGGTAAGAGCGCACCGGTTCTATTGGTAACAATGAACGCTGGAAAACCCCACTGGGAGCAAGACTAAGTAGAGATGATATTGTTGCAAAACTAAAAGCCGTCTTTGGCTAGTCATCAGGGTTAGTTGCTTGAGCTTAAGAGTGATCTTAAGCCTAGAGAAATGATAGGTTTAAATGACAGAACCCGGCTTATAGTTTGTCTAGCAAACTTATCCACAGCTCAATTTTAATTAATTTTAAATGTTCACCTTTTGATTCATAATTGAATCACTTCTGTTCTTATTTTTAGTTCGTGAATTGTATTGAGTTAAAACTAAAAATTGATTTTGACTTAATATAGATACATAAAATTTATCTAAAACTTTGCTAAATAGGCCTAAAATGAACATATTGACTCTGTGATTAAAAACCCATATTATCCCATATGTTCCCAAATATGGAATTTATGAAATATAAAAAATATGTTTTTATCTACTTACGAGAACAAAATAGACAAAAAGGGAAGAGTATCTGTGCCTGCTAGTTTTAGATCTCATCTTTCTAACTTAGGATACAACGGTGTAATCTGTTATCCCTCATTTAATAATCAATCTATAGAAGCTTGTTCTCAAGATAGAATTGAAAAACTTTCTGCAAGCATAGACTCATTAAGCCCATTTGAAGAAAAAAGAGACTATTTTGCAACATCAATTTTATCTGAGAGTATGAATTTACAATTTGATAGTGAAGGTAGAATTTCATTATCAACAAAATTATTAAAGCATGCAAAAATTAAGAACAGCATGGTGTTTGTTGGTCAAGGTCAAACATTCCAAATATGGGAACCAGCAGCATTTGAAAAATTTAAGATCAATGCAAGAAAAAAAGCAAATCTAAACCGTGCAAGTCTTAAATGGGAAAAACATTTTAATAACAATGAGGGGAAATAAAAATGACAATTAACTTTAAATCACCAGAAATTAAAGAATTACAACCAAGATTATTAGTTGTGGGAGTTGGTGGTGCAGGCGGAAACGCGCTTAATGAAATGATTGATAGTGGACTTCAAGGAGTAGAGTTCATAGCAGTAAACACAGATGCTCAAGATCTAAAGTCGAGTAAAGCTAAAGCAAGAATTCAAATTGGTTTAAATTTAACAAAAGGTTTAGGTGCTGGAGCGAAACATGACATTGGTCAAGCAGCTGCAGATGAATCTTTAAATGAAATTGTAAATACACTTCAGGGTGCAAACATGGTTTTTATAACTGCCGGTATGGGTGGTGGAACTGGAACAGGTGCTGCACACGTTATCGCAAGAGCTGCTAAAGAATTAAATATTTTAACAGTAGGTGTTGTAACACTTCCTTTCTTATATGAAGGACCATCAAGAATGAGAAGAGCTCAGTTAGGCCTTGAAGAATTAAGAAAACATGTAGATACAATTATTGTAATTCCAAATCAAAATCTATTTAAGGTTGCAAATGAACAAACTACATTTGAGGAGTCTTTTAATCTTTCAAATAATGTTTTAATGCAAGGTGTACAAAGTGTAACCGATCTAATGGTTAGACCAGGTATAGTTAATCTAGATTTTGCTGATGTTGAAACTGTAATGGCTTCAATGGGTAAAGCAATGATGGGAACTGGTGAAGCTGAAGGAGAAGGTAGAGCAGCTAAAGCAGCGGATATGGCAATTAGCAATCCATTGATTGATGACTATACGTTGAAAGGTGCAAGAGGATTATTAGTAAATATTACTGGTGGTAAGGATCTTAAACTTTTTGAAGTAGATGAAGTTGTTAATAAAATAAGAGCTGAAGTAGATCCAGAAGCAGAAGTAATTATTGGTGCTATTACATCTAGCGAACTTGATGGAAAAATCAGAGTATCAATAGTTGCAACAGCATTAGATGGGCAACAACCAGAAAGTAAATCTGTAATTAATATGGTTCACAGAATACAAAATAGAAACCCTGGTTATTCAGACTTTAACAGTGCAAGTTCTGCTCAATCGTTTAATTTTTCACCTACGATGACTAGCCCCATTTCACATGGAGCAAATGCATTAAAACTAGAAAATGAAATAATTACAGAGCCAGCTGCAAGTACTGCATCATCAGAAATGATGAATGAACAAGCTGCTACCAATCAAGAAGTTGAAAGTATTGTTGAAAATAATCAATCAAATGATTTTGAACAATCTTTTTCAGAGGAAGCACTTACAACTGCACAATCTGAAGAAAATAACCCAATAGAAGAAGAACACGTTTCTAATGGACTTGAAAACTTTGGTGTAGAAGGTGAGGATGCTCCAGATTTATTTAGTTCGGATAGTGCAACTTCAGAGGCAGAAGGATTTTTGTCAACTGAAACTTTAGACAATACTTCAGAAGAGGATGATCTAGAAATTCCAGCTTTTTTAAGAAGACAAAAGAATTAATGGTCTTTAAAAAAATAAATGATAGCCACCATAATACCAGATATGAGAAATCATTATCCGGTATTGCTAAGTGAAATAATTAGTATTATTACCCCTCAATATGGTGGCACATTTATTGACTGTACGTTTGGTCAAGGTGGATACTCAAAAAAAATATTAAACTTTCCAGCAACAAAAGTAATTGCGCTAGATAGAGATTCTGAAAGCTTTAAAAAAGCTCAAGAACTTAAAAATAGTTTTGAAGATAGGTTGTTATTTAAAAACATCAAATTTAGTCAATTAAATAATCTAAAGTTAAAGGATGAAAATATCAAAGCTGTAATTTTTGATTTAGGGTATTCATTGAATCAAATTAAAGACCCAAAAAAAGGTCTTTCATTTGATACTGTAGGCGAACTTAATATGAAAATGGGTATAAATGATTTTTCAGCAAAAGAAGCAATTAATCAATTAGATGAAAAAGAACTTACAAAGATATTTAAGCATTTTGGTGATGAATTAGACAGTAAAAGAATAGCACATAATATCGTTGAAGACAGATCCAAAAGAGAAATCACAACAGAAGAACTAGTTAGAATTATAGAGTCTTCGAAAAGAAAAAGAAATTATAAGACACATAGTGCAACTAAAATTTTCCAAGCATTAAGAATATTTGTAAATAAAGAAATTAGTGAACTAATTTATGGATTAATCAATGCAGCTAAAGTTGTTAAAAAAGATGGTGTTATTGCAGTAGTAACATTTCATTCGTTAGAAGATAAGATTGTTAAATATTTTTTTAAAAGTTTGTCTGAAAATAAAAGTGTCTCAAGATATGCGCCAAAAACTGAAGAAAAATTAAATTTATTTAAATCTGTTATAAAAAAACCAATAATACCAAGTGATAAAGAAATTAGAGAAAATCCACCCTCCAGATCAGCTAAATTACGTTATGTAATTAAAAAAGAAGACTTTTTTGATTTTGAAACAGATATCTTGGATAAATTTAAATATTTAATTGACATTGAGAATTTGTCAAAAAAACTATGAAACAATTAGTTTTAGTTGTTATTTTCGTATTAATACTGATCACATCACTTGTCAAAAATTCTACAAAAGAAATAGAAGATCAAATTTTTGTAATCAATGAAAACATAAGACCTTTAAAATCAGAATTTGAAGAGGTACTGCTTGAGTTTAATTATTTGAGTTCTCCTGAAAAATTAATTCAGTATCAATCACAATATTTTGAAAAAGATTTAATTAAAATTGAAATTATGAATACTAAAGAAATCACTGAAAATAATGAAATTTTAGAAATAAACGACTTAATCAGCAAGAATAGCAATGAATAATAAAAGAAATATTATTCTAGAAGAATATGAAAATGAATTTTCATATAAAAAAAGTAAAACTAATTTAGATATACAGTTTAATAGAATAGCCTTTATTTTTTTTGTTTTCTTAATTATCTCAATAATTTATTCAATACAATTACTTCATTTGGGCTCATTAAAGTTAGACGTTCAGACAAATTATGCACCAAGTATAAAAGATTATAGAGCAGATATAATTGATAGAAATGGAAATTATTTGGTTAAAAGTGTTAGCTCGATTGATATTGGTATCAGTCCAATAGAAGTAATAGATAAACAAAAATTATTAATTAATTTAAAGTGGATTTTCCCCAAGAAAGATTACGTTGAAGTTGAAAAAAAACTTAATAAAAATATTTTTTTTAAGTTTGAAAAAACAATATCTTCAACAAATTATCAAAAAGTCATGTCTCTTGGTGACAAAGCAATTAGACCTGAAGAAAAGTTAACTAGAATTTATCCACAAAAAAACCTTTTTAGTCACATTATAGGACAGATTGATAATGAAAATAATGGAATTTCTGGTTTAGAAAAATCTTTTGATGAAGAATTAAAACAAAGAAAAAAGCCACTTCAATTAACAGTAGATACTGACATACAATATTTAATCAGAACAGAACTTTCAAAATATCAAAAAATTTTTGATGCTAAAGGTGGTGCTGCTATTTTAATGAATGTAAATAATGGTGAAATACTCTCAATGGTATCTTTGCCTGATTTTGATCTAAATAAAAGAGAAACAATTGTTGATGTAAATTATATTAATAGAGTTACAAAAGGAATTTATGAACTGGGTTCAGTTTTTAAAACTTTTACAATTGCCTCTGGAATAAATTATGGCTTGATAGAACCTGACACTAAACTTTTAGATTCCAAAAAAAGTATTAATTGTGGAGATGGTTATACAATTAATGAATATGATAATAAAATGCCATCAGATCTGAGCGTAGAAAACATTCTTATTAAATCTGGAAATATTGGTTCAATTAGGATTGCAAAAAAAATAGGAATAGAAAAACATAAATTATTTTTAAAAACAATTGGTATCATTGATAAGATAAATTTTGATATTGATGAAGTAGGCAAACCATTAAAAATAGATTGGTATGAAGGGTGTAAAATAGAAACTATTGCATTTGGCCATGGTATAACAACAACAATTTTACAATTAGCAAAGGGTTATGCGATAATTTCTAACGGTGGTTATGAAATCACTCCAACATTAATTAGAGATAATTCAAAAGAAAAAAAAAAAAAGTAAAAGTTCTTAACAACGATGTTTCAAAAAAAATGAACTCTATGATGAGAAAAGTAGTTTCAGAGGGAACAGCAAAATTAGTAAACGTTGAGGGATACCAAGTCGGAGGTAAGACAGGAACTGCAGAGCAAGTGTTAAATAGCATATATTCAAAAACTAAAATTAATACACTTGCATCGATTTTTCCAACAGACAGTCCTAAATTTGTTTTAGTGGTAATGCTTGAGTCAACAAAAAATAATAAAAATTACACATATGAGTACAGAGATGGTAGTGGATTTAAACTATTAGGCAGCCCAAGGAATACAGCAGGATGGACAACAGTCGAAGCAGCAGGAAAAATCATAGACAAAATTGGTCCTATTCTAGCCACAAAATATATAGAAAATTAAAATTTATATGTTGATAGGTAGTTTTCTTAAAAATACTAACAGAGAATTTAGGAATCGTTATTTTTCTGGTCTAAGTTTTAACAGCGCAGATTGTAAAAAAGGTTATATTTTTTTTGCAATTAAAGGAACAAAATCAGACGGCAGTAAATTCATTGATGATGCAATTAAAAAGGGAGCAACAACAATTGTTTCTGAACAAAAATTTGAAGGCATAAAGAATAATATACTATTCTTAAGATCAAATGAGGTTAGAAAATCATTATCAGAATTAGCATATAGAATAAAAAAAGATAAACCAAAAAACATAATTGCTGTAACAGGAACAAATGGAAAATCTTCAATTGCAGATTTTTATTTTCAATTACTAAACTTAAGTAATAAAAAAGTAGCTTCTATTGGAACATTGGGAGTTAAGACAAAAAATAATTTAAAGAAGGTTTCTAATACCACATTAGATCCAATTGGATTAAGCAAAATATTAAATGATTTAAAAAAAAAAAGAATTGATAATGTTATATTGGAAGCTTCTAGTCATGGACTTAAGCAAAATAGACTTGATGGCTTGAAATTTAATATTGCAATTTTTACAAATTTATCTCATGATCATTTAGATTATCACAAAACATTTAATGACTATCTTAAATCAAAATTATATCTATTTGAGAAGCTATTAAAACCTAGAGGAAGCATTATTACTGATAGTAAGATTCCAGAATATAAAAATTTAAAAAAAATATCCCTAAATAATAGATTTAATCTTCAGGTTTTATCAAAAAGTAACGATGGAATAGATATTTATTCACATCAATTTAAGGATGATAAACAAATAATTGAAATTATACACAATCAAAAACATTATAAATTACAAACAGATTTAATTGGTAGAATTCAATTAAAAAACTTATTTATGGCAATACTAGCTGCTAAAAAAAGTAATTTAAAATTTGATAAAATAGTGAAATTGGCTTTAAAGGTAAAATCAGTAAGTGGTAGGTTTGAAATAATTGGAACTTTAAAAAATAGATCAAAAGTTATTTTAGATTATGCTCATACACCCGATGCATTAAATACTTGTTTGTCTAATTTGAAAGAACAATTTGAAAATAAAAGAATTTTCATTGTATTTGGATGTGGTGGTAATAGAGATAAAGACAAGAGACCCATGATGGGAAAAATAGCCAATCAATACTGTGACAGAGTTTATTTAACAGACGATAATCCAAGAGATGAGAATCCCAAAAAGATAAGATTGGCTATTAAAAAAACGATTGATAAATCAAAAGTTTTTGAGATTTCAAACAGATCTAAAGCTATTCAAAAGGCTATATTTGATTTAAAAACTGGTGATATTTTAGTTATTGCAGGCAAAGGTCATGAACAGACTCAAGATTATGGAAAGTTTGTAAATAAATTTTCTGACAGATTGGAAATACTAAAAAATATTAAATTAAAAAATAAAATTCTTTCAACGAATCTTAAAATAAATATTTTAAAAGAGATTAGCAACTCTCCTCAAATTAATCCAAAGATAAAAATAAACAATGCATCAATTAATTCTAAAACAATAAATAAAAATGACATATTCTTTGCAATAAAAGGAAATAATAAAGATGGAAATTTATATGTTAACGAAGCTTTCCAAAATGGTGCATCATTAGTAATAGCTAACAATCAAAGAAAATCTAAAAAAAAAATTGTAGTAGATGATACATTACAGCTTTTAACAGAGGCTTCATCAAAACTAAGAGAAAATTTATCTAGTAAAATTATATCTATAACAGGCAGTTGTGGAAAAACCTCCCTTAAAGAATTGTTAGGAAAAACTTTAAGTAAGATTAGTAATGTAACTTATTCACCAAAATCTTTTAATAATAAATTTGGAGTACCGTTAAGTTTATTTAATCTAAGAGAAAATGATAAATTTGGTATTTTTGAAATTGGAATGGACAGAAAAGGTGAGATTGATTATTTATCAAAAATTATTAAACCTGATGTTGGTGTTATTACAAATATTTCTTATGCGCATATTAAAAATTTTAAGAATATTGACCAAGTAGCTTTAGCAAAGTCAGAAATTATTAATAATATAAAAACAAATGGATTTCTTGTTTTAAACAAAGATGACAAATTTTATAATTTACATAAAAAAACTGCTAAGAAAAAAAAGATAAATGTTCTTACATTTGGTTTAAAAAATAAATCAGCAGATATTTTTTTAAAAAAAATAGTTAAAGAAAAATCTAGATATAAAATATTATTAAATGTTAATAAAAAACAAACTTATTTTTATGTAAGATCAATTTTTGAAAGTTATTTAAAAAACTTATTAGCGACGATTGTAATTATATCAATTTATAAAGATACGCAAAAATTAGATAAAAATATATTTTTTGATTATGAGATAGCAAAAGGCCGTGGTGATATTACAAAAGTTAAATTTAATAAAAAGAATATTTATATAGTAGATGAAAGTTATAACTCTAATCCGCTATCATTAAAATCTGCTATAAAAAATTTTGATGAATTAAAAATTGATAACTCTAAAAAAAAATTAATACTGGGTGATATGCTGGAGTTAGGAAATTATTCAAAGAAGCTACACCTAGAGGCTGGTAAAGATATTAACAAAACTTCTCTTAAAAATATTAATGTAGTGGGCAAACATATTTTACACACTTATAAAAACCTTGATAAGCACCGTAGAGGTGTCATTTTGAAAGATAAGTCTAAAATAATTGATTTGATTAAAAATGATTTAAATAATAATGATTATTTAATGATTAAGGGTTCAAACTCTACTGGACTTAACAATCTAGTTAACAAATTAAAAACTGGTAAGTTTAATGCTTTATAGTCTTGTTACTCAATTAATTGATCAATATAGTTTTCTAAATGTATTTAAGTATTTAACATTCAGAACGGGGCTTGCAATGTTTACGTCAATGTTTGTGGTTCTATTAATAGGCACTCCTTTTATTAAATTTTTTTCAGCAAGAAAAATCTTAAATCCAATAAGAAATGATGGTCCTACCGAACATGTAATTAAGAAAATTGGAACGCCAACAATGGGGGGTGTTTTAATTTTACTTGGACTATTTTCAGGAATATTACTTTGGGGTGATCTATCAAATTATCATATATGGTTTTTGTTATTTATTGTTACAGGGTTTGGGCTATTAGGCGCATATGATGATTATAAAAAAATTAAGTTTAAAAATTCATCTGGTGTATCATTTAAATTTAAAATTATTTCTCAAATTTTAATAGCCTTTGTTGGAATTTTTGGTTTAACTCAGTTATCTCAAAATATTGAACTTACAAATTTGTATTTTCCTTTCTTTAAAAATTTAATTATTAATCTTGGATGGTTTTTTATTCCATTTTCTATTTTTATAATTGTTGGATCATCTAATGCAGTTAATTTAACAGATGGTTTAGATGGCTTAGCAACAGTGCCAGTCATATTAGTGGCAGCTTGTTTTGCATTTATTAGCTACGTAACGGGTAATATTTTATTTTCAGAATATTTAAACATTCCCTATCTTAAAGGTATGGGAGAAGTTTCAGTTTTTTGTGGATCAATCATAGGTGCTTGTTTAGGGTTTTTATGGTTTAATGCACCACCTGCTAAAATATTTATGGGTGACACTGGTTCATTGGCATTAGGTGGATCATTAGGAGCAATTGGTATTATTACCAAACATGAGATTGTTTTAGCAATAACAGGTGGTTTATTTGTACTAGAAGCTGTGTCAGTTATTATTCAAGTATTTTCATTCAAATTAACAGGAAAAAGAATTTTTAGAATGGCACCTATACACCATCATTTTGAAAAAAAAGGTTGGGCAGAATCAACGGTTGTAATTAGATTTTGGATTATATCAATAATCTTAGCAATGATTGGATTAGCGACATTAAAACTTAGATAATGTTAAATCTAGAAAAAAACTTTTTTAAAAAAAGAATATTAATTTATGGTCTAGGTAAAAGTGGTCTATCTGCTTATAGTTTTTTAAAAAAAAGTAATGTTATTAGTTTATTTGATGATCGAATAATTACTAAAAAAAAAATTAAAGATACCCACACAACATACAAAAAAATAATTAAAAAAGAATTTGACTGCATTATAATCAGTCCAGGAATAGACATTAATAAATGTAAATTAAGTAAATTTTTAAAAAAAAATCATAAAAAAATTTATACAGATTTAGATATTTTTTATAGTCGACATGCACTTAATCAAAAAATAACTATTACAGGTACAAATGGTAAATCAACTACTGCTAAGCTTTTATACGATATATTAAAAGACCAAAAAAAAGATGTTCGTTTAGTTGGCAACATAGGTAATCCAATTTTACTGGAAAAAAAGATCAAAAAAGACACTCTATTTGTAATAGAGGCTTCATCTTATCAGCTAGAATACAGCAGGTTATTTAAGACAAATATATCTATAATCTTAAACATTGCACCAGATCACCTCGAAAGGCACAAGACTATAAATAAATATGTAAGGGCTAAATTTAAATTAATAAAGAATCAATCAAAAATTGATATTGCAATTTTAAATACAAAAAATTTTTACATTAAAAAAGAATTAAAGCAAAAAAAATTTGCACCATTAATTCTGAAAATAGAAAAATATACAAGTGATAAGTTTATTAAGAAAATTGATAATCATTATTTTGATACAGATGGTAATAAAGAAAATCTGACATTTGTACTGAGGGTTTCAAAGCTATTAAATTTAAAAAGCGATCTGTTATTAAAAACATTAAAAAATTTTAAAGGGTTAAGTTATAGACAAGAAATAATTCATAATTCTAAATTTTTAAAAGTTATTAATGATTCTAAAGCAACAAGTTTTTCTTCATCAGAAAAATTATTGAAATCATTAAAAAATATTTACTGGATAATAGGTGGTTTACCTAAAAAGGGAGATAAATTTTTACTTAAAAAGGCTGATTGTAAAAAGATCAAGTTATACATTTTTGGTAAAAATCAAAAATTTTTTATTACTCAATTAAAAAATAAAATGGAGTTTCAATCATTTTTAAATTTGAAGACTTTAATGGATAAGATTTTTTTAGATATTAAAAATAAAAATAATTTTATTAACAAGACAATTCTTTTTAGCCCAGCTTCTGCATCATTTGATAGTTTTAAAAACTTTGAAGAAAGAGGTAAATATTTTAATAAACTTATAAAAGATTATATAAAATGATAAATAGTAGTTCACTTAATTCAATATATTATAACTGGTGGAAAAATATAGATAAAACAATTTTTTTATTAATAATATTTTTATTTAGTTTGGGTTTATTTTTTTCCTTAGTTTCAACTTCATTAATTGCTTCTGATAAATTAGATACAAATAATTATTTTTTCTTTTTTAAACATTTGGCCTATATTTTCATTGGATTGTTAACTTTAGTGTTTTTCTCCTCACTAAATGAAAGGAATCTTTTTAGAATCTCTATTTATCTTTTTTTTATTACTTTATTTCTTTTATTTTTAGTGCCAATTTTTGGTACTGAAGTTAAAGGTTCAAAAAGATGGCTAAATCTTTTTTTTCTTCCTCAATTTCAACCAATTGAATTACTAAAACCATTTATAATTATTTTTGTAGCAACAATTTTATGTAGTGAAAAAAATTATAATATTTATATCAAGTATTTATTGACTATTATTGCCATTATACCAACTGGCTTACTATTAATAATGCAGCCTGACATTGGTCAAACACTTTTAGTGTTTTTATCTTGGGCAATGTTAGTTTTCATATCTGGTATAAATCTACTATTGATTTTATTATTTATAAGTTTTGCTATTTTAGCCATGTTATATGTGGTTTTTTTTATCCCAAAATTTATTTATATTAAAAGTCGTATTCTTTCTTTCTTTAACCCTGATGGAGGAACCCACAATTTTCAATCTGATAAGGCTATAGAGGCAATCAGTAGTGGTGGTTTTTTTGGTAAAGGAATAGGAGAAGGTACATTAAAAACAAGAGTTCCAGAGGCTCATACCGATTATATAGTATCAGTTATTTCTGAGGAGTTTGGTGTTATTGCAATAATATTGTTATTAATTTTATTTTTGTTTTTTATTTACTCTGTTTTTAAAAAAATTTATTTAGAAAAAAGTGAAAAAATTAAACTAGTGCTAACTGGAGCAATAAGCCTAATAATTTTTCAAGCATTAATACATCTTGGGGTGAATATAAGACTATTTCCCACAACAGGAATGACACTACCATTTTTAAGTTATGGGGGTTCTTCAATTGTAGGAGTTTCTATATTATCTGGAATAATTTTGAATCTAACAAAAAGAAAAATTGATTAGATGAATAAAAAAATACTAATTAGCACCGGTGGATCAGGAGGTCATGTTATACCCGCAACCATAATATATAAACATCTAGAGGATAATTTTGAGGTTTCTATGACATCTGACTTTAGGGGCGTCAAATTTTTAAACAAAGATGAGTACAATTTAAAGATATTTAATGTGAAGCCAATTTCAAAAAATTTACTAATAATGCCATTTGATTTTCTTTTAATGATAATTTTGATTTTCAAATCTGTTTCTTTCTTAAGCAAAAATAAAATTAATATATTAATTTCGACAGGCGGATATATGTCACTCCCTCTATGTCTAGGTGCTAAAATTTTAAATATTAAGCTGTTGTTATTTGAACCAAATATGGTTTTAGGTAGATCAAACAAATTTTTTATAAGTTACTGTCAAAAAATATTTTGTTATTCTAATAATGTCAAAAAATTTCCTATTAAATTTAAAAATAAGATTAAAGTAATTCCAGCATTATTAAGAAAAAATTTTTATGATAAGAGGGATAACAATAACGCCTTAGATGCAATTAATTTACTCATAATAGGTGGCAGTCAAGGTGCTAAAATATTTGATGATTTAGTTAAAAATACAATTATTAAATTATCTAAAAAATATAAACTAAAAATTTATCAACAAACTAGTTCTATTAACTTTGAAAGTTTTAAAAAAACTTATGAAAATAACAATATTAATTGTGAATTATTCAACTTTAATGATGATGTTATAAACTTTATGCAAAAAACAGATTTATGCATTACCAGAGCAGGCGCATCAACATTAGCTGAGTTAAATTTTATCGAGATTCCATATTTAGCAATACCTTTGCCAACTGCAAAAGATAACCATCAATTTGAAAATGCTTATTTTTATAATAAACTTGGGATTAATTGGTTGTTAAATCAAAAAGAAATAGATGAGAAAATATTACTCGATAAACTAATTAATATTATTGATAATAAAGAAAAATATCTTGTTAAAAAAAAGAACATGAAAGATTTTAACTATGAAAACACATGGAATAATATAAATCAGAAAATTATATCTGTTATTAATGAAAATTGAATTAGCTAAAACTGAAATTATACATTTTGTTGGGATAGGCGGTATTGGAATGAGTGGCCTAGCACTCATTATGAAAAGAATGGGGTTTAATGTTCAGGGTAGCGACGTTCTTGCAAATAAAAATATTGAAAGATTAAAAAGAGATAAGATTAAAATTACAATTAGTCATACTAAAAAAAATATAGAAAAGGCAACAATTGTTGTCATTTCATCAGCTATTAAAAATAATAACCCTGAATTAATTGAAGCCAAACTAAAACAATTGCCTATTTATAAAAGAGGAGAGATGTTAGCAAATATAGTCTCTTTAACAAAAAATATAGTTGTTACAGGTTCACATGGAAAAACAACAACTACGTCTCTATTAGCCTCAATATTTTCAAAGACAAAATTAGACCCAACAATTATTAATGGTGGTGTACTTAATGCAATAAAAAATTCTGCAAAACTAGGTAAAAGTGATTGGTGTATATTAGAGGCTGATGAGTCAGATGGTAGCTTCATACATATACCACCAACTTATTCTATAGTAACAAATATTGATCGTGAGCATATGGATTTTTATAATTCAATGAAAGATCTTAAAGAATTATTTATTAAATTTATCAATAAAGTCCCTTCGTTTGGAAAGTCTTTTATTTGTATAGATGACAAAAATAATAAAGATTTATTAAGTAAATTAAAAATGAAGAATTATTATACATATGGAATTGACCATAAATCACATTTCTGTATTAAAAATATAAAACAAGAAAAAGAATATTCGCAATATGATCTTGCTATAAATTTACCAGGAAAAAAGAATTTAACTATAAGAAAAATTAAATTACCATTATTAGGAATTCACAATATTAGAAACTCTACAGCAGCAGTAGCTGTGGCATTAACAATTGGAATATCACAAAATATTATCAAAAAAGGATTGAAAGAATTTAAGGGTGTTCAAAGAAGATTTAATAAAATTTTTACACATAGAGAAACTAATTTTTATGATGATTATGCCCATCATCCAACTGAAATTAGAGAAGTGCTAAATGGTGTGAGAGCCGCTTATAAGAGGGAAGAAGTGATTTGCATATTTCAACCACACAGAATTTCCAGATTAAAAGATCTTAAAAAAGAATTTAGCTTATCATTTAAAAAAGCTGATGTTGTAATATTATGTCCTATATATACAGCTGGAGAAAAAATAAAATTAGGTTTTAAATATAATAATTTTGCAAAAGATATTATTAAAAATTCAAAAGTAAAACTGTTTATGGTTGAGGATCAGTATCAATTAGCAAAATTTATTAAAAATACTATTTTTGGTAAAAAGATAGTTGTTGGTATGGGTGCAGGTACAATTTCAACATGGATGAGACAATTACCAGGATTGATTTAATGAACAGTGAAGAAATAAGAAGATTTTCAGATGAAATTAGCAGCAAAATTCACTTTGATTATGATTTAAAAAAGAGCAATTGGTTTAATATTGGCGGACAAGCCAAAGTTTACTTTAGACCAGATAGTTTGTCTGACTTAATTTTGTTTTTAAAAAGATTTGGAGAAAAAGAAAAAGTACATATTTTAGGTGCGGGCTCGAATACTCTTATAAGTGATGAAAAATTTGACGGCGTTGTTATCAAGTTAGGAAAAAATTTTTCCAATATCTCCATATTACCAAATGATGTCATAATAGCAGGCAGTGCCTGTCTTGATAAAAAGCTTTCTGATTTTGCGCTGAATAATGGAATAGGTGGATTTGAATTTTTAGCATGCATACCAGGTACTATAGGTGGGGGAATAAAGATGAATGCTGGATGTTTTAATAAAGAGTTTAAAGATGTGCTAGTATCAATTCAAGTAATTGATAAAAATGGACAGGTTTTAACAATACCAGCGAGTAAAGTTATATTCAAATACCGAGGTAATGATTTAAAAGAGGACTTAATTTTTTTAAGTGCATCGTTTAAAGGATTAAGAAAAAATAAAGAAGAAATCGAAAAAGAAGTTTTAGAATTAAAGGAAAAGAAAGATAATGCACAACCAACAAAATTAAAAACAAGTGGCAGCACGTTCAAGAATCCAATTGATCAAACTGATAAAAAAGTTTGGCAATTGATAAAAGAATCTGTAGCACTAGATACCAGCTTTGGAGATGCTCATATTTCAAATAAGCACTGTAATTTTTTTGTAAATAAAAATAATGCCAGCTTTGAAGATATGAATAAATTGATTGAATTTGTTAAGACAAGCGTGGAAAAAAAAACTGGAATAGTATTAGAAAAAGAAATTAAAATTTTAAAATAAAATGAAAAAAAAAATCTTAATATTATCTGGTGGTATATCCAAGGAACGGCTAATTAGCTTAGATACTGGAAAACAAGTTGCCAAAGAGTTAATCAAAAATGGATATAAGGTTTTAATTAGTGAGCCTGATAAAAGTCTATCAAAAAATATTACTTTATTTAAACCAGATATAATTTTTAATGCGCTGCATGGACAATTTGGTGAGGATGGATACATTCAAACGATCTTAGAGACTAAAAAAATTCCATATACGCACTCAGGTATAATTGCGTCATCTATAGCAATGGATAAAGAAATTTCAAAAAAAATTTTTATAAAAAAAAAAATACTTACTCCAAAATATATTAAATTTAATCATAAAAAAAATAAACTCAATATTATAAAATTAATTCAAAAAAAATTAAAATTCCCTGTAGTAGCAAAACCTATAAATGAAGGGTCCAGCGTTCATGTATATATTTGTGACAAGACTAATATAATAAAAAATCTAAAAGCTTTAAAAGGTTATAATGAAATATTAATTGAGGAATTTATACCAGGTAGAGAAATCCAAGTTGCAATAATGGATAATAAAACACTTGGTGCAATTGAACTTGAGCCTAAAAGAAAGTTTTATGATTATGAGGCAAAATATAATTCTAGTGCTAAGACCAAGCACTTAATTCCTGTAGATTTGAGTAAAAATAATCTAGCTAAAATTACTAGCATAGCAAGAGAAGCTCATAAAATTATAGGCTGTAAAGGTGTTACGAGATCTGACTTTAAATTTTTTAATGGGAAGTTTTATTTACTAGAGATAAATACACAGCCTGGAATGACTAAACTTTCATTGGTCCCTGAGATAGCAAAATATAAAGGTATAAGCTTTATAAAATTAGTTGAATGGATTCTAAAAGATGCATCAATCAACAGGTAAAAAAAATAAGATAATAATTTATTTATTATTTTTATTCATTTTAAGCACTACTAGTGCAAAGTTGATAAATGATCAAAAAAAAATATCTTTATCAATAAGTAAAATTAATATTACAGGTCTTTCTGAGAGAAAAAATTCAGAGATCTTAAATAACCTTAATAACCTTTTATATAAAAGTATATTTGTCATTAGTGAGGATGAAATAAGAAAGATTTTGGAAAAACATAATATTATACAAGAGTTTAATATAAAAAAAATTTACCCATCTACACTTAACATTGAAATTAAACGAACTAAATTTATTGCTCGAGTTTCTAATAATAGTCAATATCTAGTAGGTGATAATGGTAAATTAATTGAAGATAAAAGTAACAATGAATTACTCCCATACATTTTTGGTGAATTTAATTCTGATGATTTTTTGTCATTTAAAAAAGATATTGAAAAATCTGTGTTTTCTTTTTCAAATTTAAAAGAATTATCTTTTTTCCCATCAGGTAGGTGGGATATATTAACTGATAGGGATATTTTGATTAAGCTACCACAAGAACATATTATTGAGTCATTAAATTTATCTAAGAAACTTATCAATAATGATAATTTTAAAGATTATAAATTTATTGATTTGAGAATAAAAAATCATTTAGTTGTCAAGTAATGAGTGATAAAAAATTTCAAACAATAATTGACTGTGGCTTTTCTAAAATAAGAGCAGGTGCATTTAATGAAGAAGACAAGAACAATCCTTTTTTTATTGAGAGTAATTTTTATACAGATCAATTTAATTTCAAATTAGATATTCAAAAAATTGTTGCATCACTAGAAAAATCCACAAATCAATATATTGATAATATCGACCTGATGATAGATAGTTCAAAAACAATTTCTGTTGCAATTTCTGTATTTAAAAAAATTGAAGAACTGAAATTAAGACAAGATGATATTTTATTTTTAATCCAAGAAGCTAAACAACAAATAAAAAAATATTATTCAGATTATAATATTGCACATATAATTATAAATAATTATAAAATTGATAATATTGATTACTCTGAGTTGCCAGATGAAATTGATTGCCAATTCATATCACTGGATATTATTTTTATCTGTCTTCCAAGTGAGTTAGTACTTACTTTTAAAAATATTTTTTCAGAATTAAATATATCAATTAATCAAATAATTTGTTCTAGTTATGCAAAATCAATCAATTATAAAATTAATTTAAATTTAACAGGAGAGGTATCTTTCATTGATATTGGTTTTAAAAAAACATCAATTATTTCCTTTAACAATGAAAAATTAATTTTTTTAGACGTTCTGCCAATAGGCGGAAATCATATTACTAAAGATATTTCTCTACTTTTAAAGATTGATATTAATGAAGCAGAAAAACTTAAATTAAATTTAGAAAAAAATAACTCACAAACTGATAATCCAAATTTTTCTTTGGAAATGCTACAAAAAATAGCTTTTGCTAGAACAGAGGAAATTTTGGAATTATGTGATAAATCTCTTGTCTCAAATTTGAAGATAAAGACTCAATCCAAGATGATATTGATGGGTGAAGGATCAAAAATTTTAGATAATAAATTTAAAGATAAAATTTCATTTTCTAAAGATATTGATTTCTTGGAGGAAACCTTGGGAGATGTTTGCCAGTCTGGTTACAAATTAAGAAAAACACATAACAAACAAGAGGTTGTAGTGGTGCCAAAAAAACAAATAAAACAGGGTTTTTTTGAAAAACTTTTTCATCTATTTAGATAAAATAGTATTTTCCTGTAACATTTCTTGTTTTTCTTAATTTAGTTCAACTATTTATAAGATTTCAATGTCTGTTTTAAATCAAAAAACAATTAATAAAGATATTACGTTTAAAGGCGTAGGCCTCCACAGTGGTAAAGCCGTAACAATGACAGTAAAACCTGCGGCACCAAATTCTGGAGTAATTTTTAAAAGAATAGATCTTAAGGGAAATAATATAATCATACCGAATATATTTAATGTCAGTAGTGCAATATTTTGTACAACTATTTCAAATGAAGATGGTGCAAGTGTGTCAACAATAGAACATTTGATGGGAGCTTTATATGGATTGGGTGTCGATAATGCTTTAGTTGAAATTGACAATCAAGAAGCACCAATTTTAGATGGATCCGCAAAATTATTTGTTGAAGCAATTTCTAAAATTGGGATTAAGCATAGCGATGCGCCCATTAAGATAATTAAGATTCAAAAAAAGATAGAGTTTATTGATGGTAACAAAACAATCTCGATTGAACCAAGTAAAATTAGTTTAGATATAGACTTTGAATTAAAATACGAAAATGAAGTTATAGGAACTCAAAGAAATTCAGTAAAAGTATTTGAGTCGGACTTGAGTGATATTTATAATTCTAGAACATTTTGTTTGTATGAGGATATAGAAAAATTAAAAGGGATGGGTTTGGCCAAAGGCGGCAAACTTGATAACGCAATAGTAGTTAAAAATAATAAGATATTAAATGAAAATGGCCTTAGAAATGAAAAAGAATTTGTAAACCATAAAATTTTAGACTGCATGGGAGACCTGTATTTAGCTGGCTATAAGATAATAGGAAAAATAATTTGTTCTCAAGGTGGTCATAAGCTAACTAATCAATTATTAAGAAAAGTTTTTGATAATAGAGAAAATTATTCTTTACTAGAAATTAAAGAAAAAAGTCTGCCTTATTCATTGGTCAATAAAAAACATTTAAGATCTATCGCTTAAATTTTTTTTATTATATAAATAAAAAATCACAATGAAATTTATAATCAAATTAAGTTTAGTATTCCTAATAACATTTGCTCTATACTCTTGTAGTAAACCAAAAGAAAATATTTCACTAATTAAAGAAATAACTCAAGAAGAAGAATTAATTACAACCTACAAAAAAGCGCTTGACTCATTAAACAAGGGAGACCCATATTATGCCTCTAAAAAATTTTTAGAAACTGAAATGTTATTTCCACAATCAGATTGGGCTCCTAAGTCTGCTTTGATGGCTGCTTATTCTTATTATGTTCAAGATTATTATGCGGAATCAATATTTCATTTAGAGAGATATTTGAACACTTATCCAAATGATACTAGGGTTAGCTATGGACATTTTTTATTAGCAATGTCTCACTACCAAAAAATTGTAGGAGAAAAAAATGATCTAAAACCATTAATGGAAGCAAGAGATAAATTTCAATTTATTATTGAAACTTACCCTAATACAGACTTTGCAGTAGATTCAAAATTTAAAATAGATTTGATAAATGAAATAATGGCATCCAAAGAAATGTATATAGCCAGACACTATGTGAAAAAAAAAAAATGGATAGCAGCAATTAATAGATTTAAGACAATTATAGAAGATTATGAAACCACGATCTATGTTGAGGAGTCTATCCATAGATTAGTTGAAATCTATTATTATTTAGGCCTTCTGGAAGAGTCCAAAAAATATGCAAGTTTTTTAGGATATAATTATGGATCTAGCCAGTGGTATCAAGCATCCTATAAATTGTTTAATAAAGATTATGAAAAAAAAATAGTTAAATTAGATAAAAAAGAAAAAAAAGGAATAATTAAAAAATTTAAAAAACTATTTGAATAACGTGACTGAAGACACTGTCCAAAAAAAGTATTTAGAAAAAATAAAACTATATCAAAAATATAATAGATTATATTATAATGATGACAAACCTATTGTTACTGATCAAACGTATGATATTTTAAAAAAAGAAATAATTGATTTAGAAAATAAATATAACTTTTTACAAAGTGAACAATCACCAACAAAATCAGTAGGCTTTAAACCATCTAAAAACTTTCAAAAAATCAAGCATAAAGTTCCAATGTTGTCGCTTGGAAATGCTTTTAATGAGGAAGATTTAAAAACTTTTGAAAAAAAAATATTAAGTTTTTTAAGTTTAAAAGAAATAACAGAAATTGATTATAGTGCAGAACCCAAAATTGATGGAATATCAGCTTCGTTAATTTATATTAATGGAAAATTTACAAAGGGACTCTCTAGAGGAGATGGTACAGAAGGAGAGGATATAACAAGAAATTTAAAAACTATTAATGATATACCGCAAGAAATAATAGAGAAAGGTTTTCCAAGTGAAATTGATATTAGGGGAGAGGTGTTTATAGAAAATAGTGACTTTAAAAAAATTAGTGCAAAATTTGCTAATCCACGAAACGCAGCGTCAGGGTCATTAAGACAAAAAGATCCCAACATTACCTCAAGAATACCACTTAAATTTATTGCATATACCTTTGGTTACGCTAAAGAAATGAGCATTAATAACCAAACCAATTTTTTAAAAGGTTTAAAGATATGGGGCTTTAAAACAAATCAATATAATAAAAAAATTTCTGGTATTAAAAACTTAATTCAAAATCATAAAGACCTAGAAGAAAAAAGGAAAGAAATAGCATTTGATATTGATGGTGTTGTTTACAAAGTTAATGATTTTAGCTTACAAAAAAGATTAGGTTTTGCCGCCAACGCCCCAAGGTGGGCAATAGCACATAAATTTTCTGCAAATAGCTCAATTTCTGAAATAATAAATATTGAAATTCAAATAGGAAGAACAGGCGCTCTAACACCTGTTGCAAAAATTAAACCTGTTAATATTGGCGGTGTAATAGTTTCGAATGCAACACTTCACAATGAAGATGAAATTATTCGAAAAGACATAAGAATTGGAGATACTGTCACAGTTGAAAGAGCCGGTGATGTAATACCTCATGTTGTTTCAGTGGATTTAAAAAAAAGAAATAAAAATTCAAAAAAATTTATTTTCCCATTAAATTGTCCATCTTGTGGTAGCAAAACGGTAAAAGATTATAACGAGATAACTAAAAGACAAGATGCTGTTAGGAGATGTGTTAGCAAAGGTTATGAATGTGAAAAAATTGCTATAGAAAAAATTAAACATTTTGTATCAAAAGAAGCATTTAATATTGATGGTTTTGGAAAAAAAATTGTAGAAACTTTTTGGCATTTAAAGCTAATTAGATCACCACAGGATATTTTTAATCTCGATTATGATAAGATAAAAAAATTAGAAGGTTGGGGACAATTGTCAGTATCAAATTTAAAGTTTTCAATAAAACAAAAAATAAATATTTCATTAGATAGGTTCATCTTTGCATTAGGGATCAGGCATATAGGACAAGAAAATGCTAAACTTATAGCCAGACATTTAAAATCACCTAGTAATTTTTTTAAATTATCTAATAACAAAAATATAGATAATTTGTATAATATTAATGGAATAGGTAACACACAAATTCAATCAATTACAAAATTTTTTTTAAATAAAACAAATCTTAACGTTTTATCGGAATTAGAAAAAAATCTTAAAATTCAAAACATGGTATTAATAGATAATAAAGGATTGTTAAATAACAACACTTTTATGTTAACAGGAAAGTTAAATGGAGTCAGTAGAGCAGAAGCAAAATCATTAATTGAACAAAATTCTGGAAAAATAATTAACAACGTCAATAAAAAACTTAACTATTTGATTGTTGGCGAGAAACCAACAACTAAAAAAATCAATACAGCTAGAGAATTAAATATAAAAATTATTGACCAAAAAGAATGGTTTAAAATGTTAAATAAGACTAGCTAACCACATTCTTTCTTTTTTATTTAATGAATCTGAATATTCATAATAAATTTTTAAATGATATCTAAATAAATAGTCTTTTTCATATTCGTCTAATAATTGGTAATTAATTAAATCTTTTTCAATGGGTACCAAAGTAAGATTTTCAAAAGATAATTTTTTTTTTAATTTTTTTGTATAAACTAAGTTTTCTATTCTAATCCCAAAATGATTTTCTTTATAATATCCTGGTTCATTGCTTAAAATCATTCCTTTCTCAATTTTGATATTATTGTATTTAGAAATTGATTGAGGGCCCTCATGTACATTTAAAAAAAAGCCAACACCATGACCGGTCCCATGTGCGTAATCCTTACCATCCTTTTTTAAAAATTTTCTTGCCCTAATATCAATTTTTTTCCCAGTATTAGCTTTATTTAAATTAGTTTTAACAACGGCGATATGACCTTTCAAGACATTAGTGTAGGCATTTTTAATGGCTAACTTTTGCTTGGTGAAACAAATTGTTCTTGTGACGTCGGTTGTTCCATATTTATACTGACCTCCTGAGTCGACTAAAAAAATATCCTTTTTAAAAATTTTTTGAGTATTTTTACTTGTAGCTCTATAGTGAACTATGGCTCCATTTGATCCCGTTCCAGCTATAGTATTAAAACTTGGAAACAAATATTTTTTATTGAGTTTTCTAAATTTTTCTAATTTATTTTGAGCATCGACTTCTGTTATAGTTTTCTTGTTAATATTTTTAATCCAATAAATAAATCTTGTTAATGCCAATCCATCTTTTTTATGAGCCTCAATCATATGTTTTATTTCACACATATTTTTTATCGATTTTAATTTATAGATAGGGTCATTTAACTTTAATATTTTAAATTTTGTTTTGATAATATTTTCATAAAAAATTGAACATGTTTTATTATCAATTATAAAATTCCTTCCAGACAATTGATTTATTGTAGTCAAAAATTCACTGTTATTAATGACTTGATTTTTTTTGATTTTTTTTTCTTTAATAATATTAAACGTTTTAGTTTTTTCGGAAAATAAATGTATTTTTTTATTTTTATCTATAATTAATCTCGCGTTGGGTATTGGGCTGTTTGGGTTATCATGTCCTCTGATATTTAACAACCAGGCTACATTTTCAGGAGCACTAACAAATAAAAAATCAGCTTTTTTTGAATTTAAAAAACTTGCGACTTTAGAAATTTTTGAATGATGGGTTTCACCTACTATTTTTTTTTCTAATGAATAAAAAGGTTTTGTTATTTTTTCTTTGAATATTGATATTTCATCAATCAGATTTTGACCAATCGAAATAAGATTGTTGTGTGCAAAATATTTTTTAAGAGTTTTGTTTGTAAATAAACTTGGATCATAACCTAAATTATAATTCTTAATAACTTTATGTGGAAGTTTTTTATGAATTTCAATTATGTTAAAACTTTTTGAAGATTCTTGATAAGCTTGGATAGTGTATCTACCATCAACAAATAAATAATTTTTTTTTTTTAATATGACTGCAATGCCGGCTGAACCAGAAAATTTTGTAATTATTTTTAATCTATCGTTTTTTGCGTATTCAGAAAAATAATCATCATTTTTAGGAATAATATATCCATCAATTTTATATTTATGAAATTTTTTTCTTAATATATTTATTTTATTCTTAATCATTTGATTCTTTTTTGATATCTTATCCAACCAGGACTTCTTGTCTCTTCATTTGCCTCAAAATCTTGGTTAAATTCAAAATCATCTTCTTTGCTCTCATCAAAAAATGAGTTTTTTTCTAAAAATTCTTCTGGTAGCTCTTCAATAAATCTTGAAGCCAAACTATCTATCCAATTTCCTTGATAAAACCTATTCATAGCAAATGAAATTAAGGCTTTTTTTTTAGCTCTTGTTATACCTACGTATGCCAACCTTCTTTCTTCTTCAAGTCCGTTTTGACCTTTTTCTTCAATAGATTTTTGGTGTGGAAAAAGACCCTCTTCCCAACCAGGTAAAAATACAACATCAAATTCAAGTCCTTTTGAGCCATGCATAGTCATCATATTAACTTTTTCACCATCCCAATCTTGATCAATTGAAGTTGCTAAAGCAACATGCTCTAAAAAACTTTCTAAGTTATCAAATTCCTTCATAGCACTTAAAAGTTCTTTAATATTTTCAAGTTTATTTTCATTTTCTAAATCTTTTTTATTTTTCAGCATCGACGAATAACCTGACTCATCTAAAACTAATTGTAGAAGCTTAATGTGATTGATTTTTTTTATATTAATATCATTTCTCCATTTATCCATTAAGAATAAAAAAGAACTTAAACCTATTTTTGTTTTTGGTTTAATTAAATTTTTTTCAATTAATTGTTTTGAGGATATTTCTAAACTTACAGAGTTTTCTTTTGAAAACTGATGTATTAATTTAATAGTACTTTCGCCAATAGATCTCTTAGGATTATTTACTATTCTGTCAAAAGCTAAATCATCTTTGTGTTGATGAATTAATCTTAGATAAGCAACACAGTCCTTAATTTCAGCTCTTTCATAAAATTTTGTCCCTCCCAAAATTCTATAAGGTAGACCAATTTTTAAAAAACGTTCCTCAAACTCTCTAGTTTGAAAGATCGCTCTAACTAAAATTGCTATATTGTTAAATGAATATTTTTTTTTAAGTTTTTGTTCTATTTCATCTGAAACTCCTATTGCCTCATCCTTTCCGTTTTTAAAACAATTAAGTTTAACAAGATCACCTTCTTCCATTGTTGTTTTTAAAGTTTTACCAACTCGGTTTTGATTGTTGGCTATCAAATTTGAAGCTACAGATAAAATATTTTGAGATGATCGATAATTTTCTTCTAATCTGATTACTTTTACATCTTTATAAACTTTATCAAATTCCAAAAAATTTTTAATTTCAGCACCACGCCAACTATAAATGGACTGATCATCGTCACCAACACAGCATAAATTTTTATGTTTTTCAGACAACAGATAAAGCCATCTACTTTGAATATAGTTTGTATCTTGATATTCATCGACCAAAACATATTTAAAATTATTCGAATATATCTCTCTTATATCTAAATTTCTTTCTAAAATTTTTACAACATGCAGAATTAAATCACCAAAGTCACAAGCATTAAGGTCCAATAGTTTTTGTTGATAGATCTTATAAAGAGGGAGTACAGTTTTTTCATATATGTCGTTTTTAGTAATAATGACTTCATTTGGGTAAAAGCCTTTATTTTTCCATCTATCTATGATTGATAAAATGTATTTAGGAGCTAGTTGTTTGATGTCTATGTTCTCTGACTTGCATATATTCTTAATTAATCTCACCTGATCATCAGTATCAATAATTGTAAAATTACTAGTGAGACCTGCAGCAGGAGCATGTTTTCTCAATAATTTTGCACAAATAGAGTGAAATGTTCCAAGCCAAGACAGTCCTATTGCCTCCGAGTTAAGCATTGTGCTTACTCTACTTTGCATTTCTTTTGCAGCCTTATTGGTAAAAGTCACAGATAATATTTGATTTGGAAAGGCCTTCTTTTCTTTAATAATATGGGCAATTCTAGAGGTTAAAACTTTAGTTTTCCCAGAACCAGCACCTGCAACTATTAATAATGGTCCATCAAGGTGTAAAACAGCCTCTTTTTGAGCATTGTTAAGATTGTTTAAATATTCAGAGTTTATCATTTTTAAAATTTCATTATAAGATATTTAAATTTCAACTGTATTTATGAAACAATTTGTTAAAAAATTTAATAATCTAATTGAAAATACAATATTCAAAGTTAAGAATAAAACAAATAATAAATTAAAAATTAGCAGCTTTAATAAAGCTATAATAACATTTATTTGTTTATTATTTTTGTATTTGTTTTATTCATCAATACCCACTTTATATGACAAGGATTGGTTAAAAGACAATATTAAAGCAAAGTTGCTTAAAGAATTTAAATTAAATTTAAACTTTGTTGAAAATATTTCATATCGTATTCTTCCAGCACCACATTTTATAATCAAAGATTCTAATCTGTTAGTAAATAACTCAAGTAAAAAAAGATATATTGCAGAAATTAGAGAATTAAAAATATTTTTAAACAAATCAAATTTTTTTGATAAAGAAAAAATGAAAATAGAAGAAGTAATCATAAATGATGCAAATTTTTTTTTATTACCAAGTGATTTTAAGGAATTAAATCACTCTATTAATCGTAAATTTTCTAATAAAAAAATTAAAATTAATAAAAGTAATATATTTTTTAAAAATAATTTAGATGAAATAATCACAATAATAGAAATCGATAAGATTAACCTTTTCTTTGATGATAAAAAATTAGAAAATCAATTTAATTTAAAAGGTAATATTTTTGCAATACCTTTTACCCTTGAGATAAAAAATAAAAAGGATTTATTTAAAGAGAAAAATTTTTTATTCGAAGAGAGAAATTTTTTATTCCAAGCAAAGTCTCTTAATTTAAATATTTTAAATAATAGCATAAAAAATAATAATAATTCCACTTTTGGAAATAATATTATTTCTTTTTTCAATTCCATAGTTGATACAGAGTATGAATTAACAGATAAGAATATTATTTTTAAATCTAAAAATTCGAAATTAAAAAATTATAAAGTGGAATATGATGGAGAAATATCCACTAGTCCATTCGATTTAGATTTGAATATTAGGTTAAATAACAATAAAATATCCAGACTATTTATTCTTAATTCGACGTTGATTGAATTTTTTAAATCAGGATTATTATTTAATGATAATATAAGTTTAAACACCTCTATAACTATTAATTCAAATGGAGGGCAAGATTTTTTTGATGATGCAAAAATTTATTTTAATTTATTTAATGGTAAAATTAATTTTGATAAAACGCAGCTTATTAATAAAAAGATAGGGTTATTTGAGATAAGTGATAGCAGCCTATTCCTTGATGGTGATAAGTTAGTTTTAAATATGAATTTACTTTTTAATATCAGTAACTCCAATAATCTATTTTCTTTTCTCAACACTGGCAGGGCAGGAAGGAAAGAGATTAAAAATATTTTCGCTAATATTGATTATTATTTTATCGATAATACAATTAAATTTAATAATATTATGATTGATAATAATAAATTAAGTAATCAATCGATGAATATACTTGAAGGTTTTTATGACAACAATACAAACAATTTAGTTAAAACTAAGCGCCTACTAAATCAACTATTTAGTGCTTATGCGGGATAGATCATTTTTCTAGGATTCACTATTCTTTCATAATCTTTTTCTTTAATGAGACCTGTTTTAAGAGTTTCTTCTTTTAAAGTAGTTCCCTTTTTTAATGCTGTTTTTGCAATTTTTGCAGCATTGTCATATCCAATATGTGGAGCCAACGCTGTTACTAGCATTAGCGAGTTATCTAGATGCTCTTTAATTCTTTTTTTGTTAGCCTTAATTCCTTTAACACAATAAACGGCAAAATTTTTAGTACTATCCGCAATAAGATCTATCGACTGAAGTATATTATGAGCAATCATTGGCTTAAATACATTAAGTTCAAAATGTCCATGAGAACCAGCAACTGTAATTCCAGTATGATTGCCTATCACTTGAGCACAGACCATTGTTACGGCCTCACACTGAGTAGGGTTAACTTTTCCTGGCATAATAGATGAACCAGGCTCATTTTCTGGGAGTATTAATTCACCATATCCAGCACGAGGTCCTGAGCCTAAAAATCTTATATCATTTGATATTTTCATTAATGCAACAGCACAAGTATTTAGTGTGCCTGAAAAATTTACAATAGAATCGTGAGCTGCAAGTTCTGCAAATTTATTAGAGGCTGGCTTAAAAGGGATTTTAGTATATTTGGCAATCTCTTTAACAATTTTTTTATCAAAACCTTTTTTAGAGTTAATTCCAGTTCCAACAGCTGTTCCACCTTGTGCTAAAAAATATATTTCTTTAAGTGCAAGCTCTATTCTTTCAATACATTTTCTTAGCTGTACCTGATAGCCTGAAAATTCCTGTCCAAGTGATAATGGTGTTGCATCTTGCAAGTGGGTTCTACCAATTTTAATAATATTTTTAAATTCTTTAGATTTTTTTGCTAACTCTTTTTCTAAAGTTTTTAAGCTAGGTAATAGTTTTGATATTGTCTCTTGAGCAACAGATATATGCATAGCTGATGGAAAAACATCGTTTGTTGATTGAGACTTATTTACATGATCATTAGGATGAACTGGTTTTTTTGATCCTTTTTTGCCACCTAATATTTCAATTGCTCTGTTTGCAATTACTTCATTAACATTCATATTAGTTTGTGTACCAGAACCTGTTTGCCAAACCTTTAAAGGAAAATTTTCATCCAATTTTCCTTTAATAACTTCATCTGAAGCTTTTATTATCGAATTAGTAATTTTCTTATTTATTTGTTTTTCTTTATAATGAACTAAAGCAGAAGATCTTTTAATGATTGCAATAGATTTTATTATGGAAATATTAACTAAGATTTTTCCAATATTGAAAAACTTATTAGATCTTTGAGTTGATGCGCCCCAATATCTATCACTAGAAACGTTGATACTTCCAATGCTATCAAATTCTTTTCTTAATTTCATTGATTAATATATAATTAATATTTTAATATACTTATATATTAAATTTTAAAAACTTACAGGAGCTAAATGTCAAATTTTAACAAAGTAAAAACTTTCATGGAAATCTTTGGTCAAGAAGTCAAAACAAAGCCATCTTTTAGCACTGATAAGATCAATAGTCTTAGATATGATTTGATAAAAGAGGAGCTAGAAGAACTTAGAGAAGCAATGGAAAATAATGACCTTTTAGAAGTTGCAGATGCTTTAACTGATATATTATATGTAACTTATGGTGCTGGACATGCATTTGGTATTGATCTTGATAAGTGTTTTGAAGAAGTACAAAACTCAAATATGAGCAAGTTAAGTGAGGACGGCAAACCTATCTATAATGAATCTGGAAAAGTTATGAAAGGTCCTAAATATTTTAAACCTGATTTAACTAAATTTGTAAATTAGTAGGGGCGTTCTGTTACCCGGTGCCCAGACCGTGCTTCTATAATCCTTATTTTACAACAAAGTTGATGCAACCTAATCTAGAAATAATCAGAAGTTTCAAATAAATTACGACCTATCTACGACCTAGGTTTTCTGATAAGATTTTTGTCCATGAAAAAAATTTTAGGGATCGTGGTTCTGTGTTTGTTGATGAGTGCAAATGTTTATGCAGCACCAAAATTTTCTGCCAAGGTAGGTGACATAGTTGAAAATGAAGTATCATTTGGAAAACGAGATAAGTTTCCATTACCACCAGGAGAGTTTACTGTTGGTGTAATTAAAGGCTCTAAAGAATTTAGAGATGTAATGTTATATCAAATTGATGAAAAAAGTGGAACTGTCAGATGGGCAGTATCTATTTTTGCAACAGGAAATACTGAATGGGAATGGTGGAACCCATCAAAGTTTTGCAAAAGAACAAATGTATATTTTATAAAAAAAAAATTAGTTAATAAGAGATTTGCTTGCTGGATGGTAAATCATTCAAGGTCAGATATTGGGGCTGAAAAAGGTTTTTGGAAAATAGTTAGAGACTATGAAATCTCAAATAAAATAGTATCACCGGACATATTTGTTTATAGCAAGTATGCTTATGCAAAAGGTTCAAAATTATATGGTATGAGTTATTACTATAATCCCGAACTTGATGGTGTACCAAAGCCCCAAAATTTAGAGTGGGCTACAAACGAATTTCACATGCAAAGAGTTATGCAGTATCCAAAGCATGAGGAATTTTTAAAAAAGTATATTAGCATTTCAGCAAATTTAATTGATAGATTTAATCAACTTAATAAAGTTAAAGGTGGACTTACACTTAACCCTGAAGAAAACTTTACACAGGCATCAATTAATGTTGAAAAAGAAGGAACTAAAAAGGTTAAAAAATCTACAGATGCAAATAAAGGTGACGTTGTTAGTCAAATCAAAGGATTGAAAGAGCTACTAGATGCTGGTGCAATAACTCAAGATGAATTTGATAAGGCAAAAAAGAAACTTTTAAACTAAAAATTACGACCTATGTACGACCAGAAGTAGTCTAAACATTAATCAGCATTATAAATAAAGGAAAGTAGGAGGGTAGTAAGGGGCGTTCTGTTACCCGGTGCCCCGGACCGTGCTTCTATAATTAACCTAAGTTAATTATGCAGCAATAGCGTAACTTTCGTTAGCATTTAAAGTTTAGCCCGTTACGGTGGAACAATCCCGAACGAAAGAATAGCCTTTAGTCACCCGTCGATCCTATTTCACCCCCCATGATTTATAATGGTGGAGGTGGTGGGTACTGCCCCCACGTCCGTAATGGTTATTACGAAATTCATTTATCGTTATAGCTATAAAGCATAATTACTATATTAGCTTTGCTGCGTTTATTCAATTTCTAATTTTAATATTCCTAATTCTACCTGATCTTCTAGCGCTAAAATAAACACATTAGCTTTTTTAAAATATTTAAGATCACGAATTCTTGAGCCAACATAGATCCTTTCCATAGAAAGAATACCATCTATATTTTTATTGAATTTAATTCGATACAGACTTTGATCATTTAAAGAAGATAGCAAATAGTTGTTTTGCCATAAATTTGAAAATGAATTTGGGATTTTGATTATTTGAGATATTCCAATTGATGGAACAAAAGCATAAACAGGCTCTATAAAACCACTATCAGAATGACTTTTTAGATAGCCCTTAGAAGAAATTTCATTTTTATCAATATCATCATAAGCCGTACCATATGAGGCTATCGGCCAACCATAATTACCTTGAAAAATAATTTTATTTATTTCATCGCCTCCATGAGGCCCATGTTCTGTAGAAATAATATTGTTACCATCAACTAATAAACCCTGCGGATTTCTGTGACCTAATGAATATACAATATGTTTTTTTGTATCAAGGTTAATAAAAATTATTTTACTTATTATAGTTTTTTTATCTTGGGGGAAAGTTGAAGGTTTATTATAGGCCCCCATACCAATTGAAACAAGTAAACCATCTTGCGATTCATGATTGAAGAATTGCATTCGACCTGCGCTATACTTAGGACCACATTCATTCGAAGAATAAAAATCTTTGAACTCTAAATTTTTTATATTTATATCAGCAACAACAATTCTAAAATATTCACATTCTTCTTTTCTAATGTGATAAGATACATATATCTTATTATTATGAATTAACGTTCCATTTACATGTCCAGACCTTGCAAGATCTAATAAATTACTTGAAATAATTGTAAATTTTATATCTTTAGTGTCTTCACTAACAACTTCACTTAAGTTGGAATATATAATTCTACCTTTACCATGAATAATTAATATTTTATTATCATAGCTTTCTAAATAGAAAGGTTGAAATAATCCATATAGTGAAAATTCTTTCTCTCCAGCTGCATACTTTTCAAGATTTACATCAAAATTAATATTTTTTTTTATAAATTTCATTTTACCATACTGAGTGTTAGGTAAAAATTTTACATTATAGTCGTTATTTAAGTTTTCAATTCTTGGGGCTTTACGCTTATATCTTTTGTGAATATCGTTAAAAGGATCAAGTCCTGCAGTCCTCAGAATTATTCTGATGGAATCATTCATCTTATTATAATACTCAAAATAAGTGTTTTCGACGCTTATTTGAGTTTTTAAAGGAAACTTTCTAGTGATTTTATTTGGATTAGTTAAGACTAAAATAACAATCAATACTAGAATTGAAATTAATGTGATTTTTATAATTCTTTTCTTAAAATTTATGTTCATAAGGTTTAAAAAAAACTTTCAATACTTATTCAATAATATAAATACAGTTAAGAATCCATGAAATTAACTATAAAGCAGACACAAGAAATTAAAGAGCAGCAATCTCAACAAAATAAAACAAAAAGGGTTACGGTTCCAGACCTTGAAAATATTCTCTATGAAGCAATGCCAGCATTAGATCATGGTTTTGTAAGAGTTGTGGATTACATGGGTGATGATTCTTCAATTGTTCAGTCAGCTAGAGTTTCATATGGTAAAGGAACTAAACAAGTCTCAACAGATGCAGGACTAATTAAATATTTAATGAGACATTGGCACAGCACTCCATTTGAAATGTGTGAAATTAAATATCATGTTAAGCTTCCAATCTTTATTGCCAGACAATGGATCAGACATAGAACAGCAAATGTTAATGAGTACTCAGCAAGGTATTCAATTTTGGATAAAGAATTTTATTTACCTTCAGCGGAAAATTTAGCAGCACAGTCTTCAAGTAACAGGCAAGGTAGAGGTGATATTATTGAAGGTGAGCAAGCAAATGAAGTTTTAGAACTCTTAAAAAATGATGCAGAACAAACTTATGATAATTATGAGATGATGCTCAATCAAAGATTTGATGGTTCAACTATTGATGAAAATAAAAAAGGACTAGCAAGAGAACTTGCAAGAATGAATTTAACTTTAAACACTTATACACAGTGGTATTGGAAAACTGATTTATTAAACTTAATGAATTTTTTAAGGTTAAGAGCCGATAGTCATGCGCAATATGAAATAAGAGTTTATGCAGACATCATGTTAGATACTGTTAAGAAATGGGTGCCCATAACTTATGATGCATTCATGGATTATAGAGTGGGTGGAACAGAGGTTTCAGCTAAAGGAAAAGTTATCATTCAAAAACTTATTAAAGGTGAAGATGTTAATCCTGATAGTGCAGGCTTATCCAAAAGAGAATGGAATGAGTTGATGATTGCTTTTGATTTGAAAAATAAAGTTGTTTAAAGATTAAAGAATTAAAATGATCAAACTTAAGTATCGTCCAGAAATCGATACATTAAGAGCAATAGCTGTATTAGCTGTAATAATTTATCACGCAAATTTCTATTTATTTGGTAATCTAGTTTTTTCAGGTGGATATTTAGGTGTTGATATTTTTTTTATAATCTCTGGATACTTAATAACTTCTATAATTTTAAAAGAGTTAATAGAGAAAGATAGTTTTTCATTTAAAAATTTTTATATAAAAAGAATTAAAAGAATTTTACCAGCCTTATTATTTGTAATGTTGGTGTCAATCCCCTTCTCTTGGATTTATTTATATCCAACTGACCTAGTAAGTTTTTCAAAATCAATTTTATATTCTTTAGGATTTACCTCGAATTTCTATTTTCATTTTTCTGGCCTAGAATACGGATCTCCTGAGGGCTTATTGAAACCTTTTCTACATACCTGGTCCTTATCTGTTGAGGAACAGTATTATATTCTATTTCCAATTGGGCTAGTGCTTGTATTTAAATTTCTAAGAAAACATCTTCTTTATTTTTTTTTAATTTGTTTTGTTATCAGCTTATTATTAGCTGATTGGGGTAGTAAAAATTATCCTTCAGCTACTTTTTATTTTCTACATACAAGAATCTGGGAATTAATTCTAGGTTCATTACTCGCATATTATGAAATTAAACTAGGTCATAGAGGGCAAAACAAAATTCTCTGTCAAATATTCCCAATTCTAGGTTTAACATTAATTGTTTATTCATTTTTTTCTTTTGATGGCAAAATTTTTCACCCATCATTTTACACATTGATACCAGCAATAGGTGTTAGCTTAATCTTATGGTTTAGCTATGAAGACAATTTTATACTAAAGATATTATCCTATAAAGTATTCGTTAAAATTGGTTTAATCTCTTATTCTTTATATCTTTGGCATTATCCAATATTTTCATTTGCAAATCATTTAGAAATTTTTTTTAATAATAATTTAGAAAAATTTTTATTAATATTAGTGACATTTATTTTATCAATATTCACATATTATTTTATTGAACAACCGGCTAGAAAAAAAGTTTCTCTAAAGATTATCATCTCTTCATTAACAATAATTTTTTTCATTATTGTGACTTATTCGGTAACCGTTATTACAATGGAGGGGTTTACCAATAGATTGAAAGTAAAAAATTATCAAAAGAAACATACCTTTCTTTATTTAGAGCAAGATAATGAAGCTTGTTTTGGCAGAATTTGCAATTTTGGATCAAAAGAACAACAAATAATTTTGTTAGGTGACTCACATTTGGGAAGTCTTGCATATGATCTTTATGATAAAACTAAATCTGACTATTCATTTTTAAGTATTACAAGTGCAGGATATTTTCATTTAAAAAATGTTAACCAAATAAATAAACATTCAAAAAAAATTAATATAGATTATGATAATTTAAGAATTAAAATCGATAAGATTTTAAAAAAATCTAGAGATAATATAATAATTTTAGGTGGTGCAACTTCGTTATATTTTTACAACAAAAGAATAGAAGATAGAGCTTTACATTGGGATAATCTTTTTGTTGATAAAAAATCTAAAAAACATAATCCACAAGTTGTTGAACGAGCTTTCATTGATCTTATTGATGAATTATCAAAAAATAATGAGGTGATCCTTTTATATCCTATTCCTGAAATAGGTAGAAATTTACAAAAAAAAAAATTTGAAAATATGGTCAGAGTATTTAACTATAAGTATTCAGATTTTTTAAAGCAGAATAAAGAAGTAATTGAATTTTTTGATAGCATAAACAAGCCCAGAGTTCATAAAGTTTATTCATATAAAGCATTTTGTAAAAAAGAATCTGTTCCTTTATGTTCAACTCATGATAAAAATAACTTTTTCTTTTATGATGGATATCATCCTTCACTTATAGGTGCAAAAATGATTAATGATTTAATTATTAAAAAAATTAATTATCTAAATAAGTAGCTCTTATTTTTTTAGCAAAGTCTAAATATATTTTAGAGATTTCATGTTCAGGATTAGCCTCTACAATTGGTTTTCCTTCATCGCCACATTTACCAACTTCAGGATTTATTGGAATTTCTCCTAGGAATTCTTTTTCAAACTCTTCAGCAGTTCGCTTAACTCCACCTTCACCAAAAATTTTATATTTTTTCCCATCATCACCGGTGAAATAGCTCATGTTATCAACTAAACCTAAAATTTTAACTCCAAGTTTATCAAACATCTTGATACCCCTTTTAACATCAAGAAGAGCTACTTCTTGAGGAGTTGAAACAATGATTGCTCCATCCATTTTAATTTCTTGAGAAAAAGTTAATTGAGTGTCACCAGTCCCTGGAGGCATATCAACAATTATGAAATCTAAATCTTTCCATCCAACTTTTTGTGTGAAAGTTTTAATTGCACTAGTAACCATAGGTCCACGCCAAATCATTGGAGTTTGTTGGTCTGCAAGAAAACCAATGGACATACATTGAATGTCATATTTTGTAATTGGAGTTAAAGTCTGGCCATCACTTTTTGGCTTTTCATTAATATCAAACATTTTTGGAATTGAAGGACCGTAAATGTCAGCATCAAGTAAACCTACTTTGCAGCCAATTTGTTTTAAAGCTAAAGCAAGGTTAGTTGCAAAGGTTGATTTTCCAACCCCTCCTTTTGCACTTGATACGGCTATTGTAAATTTTGTTCCCAAAATAGGATTTTTAGTGAACTTTCTAGGCTCCAATTTTTTCTTCATTGCGTCACTTAGTTCTGGCTTTTTATCAGTCATAATCTCATCATTACTTGTTTTTTATTAGAAAGACATTATATACTTTGTCATATGTCAGATGATTTTCAAGGTAGAGGTGGAAGCCCATGGGGAACACCTCCAGGTGGAGGAAACGGTTCTGGTAAAGGACCTACACCACCAGACATCGATGCAATTATTAGAGATATTCAAAGTAAGATAAATAGATTTTTACCTGGTGGAAGTTCATCAGGAAAAAAACCAATTGGTCTAATTTTAATTATTTTAGCCTTTGTATGGTTAGCAAGCGGACTTTATAGAGTAGGGCCCGATGAACAAGGTGTAGTTTTAAGATTTGGTAAGTTTGTTAAAACTACTCAACCAGGATTGCACTATCACATTCCACTTCCAGTAGAGACAGTTCAGACACCAAAAGTTACAAAAGTAAATAGAATTGACATTGGTTTTAGATCTGAGAGAGACAGTGGTTTTTCACAAGGTGGGGGAGTTGCTGATGTTCCTCAGGAAAGTTTAATGCTTACTGGTGATGAAAATATAGTTAATATAGATTTTTCAGTTTTCTGGGTAATTAAAGATGCAGGTAAATTTTTATTTGAAATACAAGATCCAGAAGGAACAGTAAAAGCTGCAGCTGAAACTGCAATGAGAGAAGTAATTGCTAAAAGTAAAATTCAACCAGTTTTAACTGAGGGAAGAGCTCAAATTGAAATTGAAACTCAGGAAATTATTCAATCAATTCTAGATGAATACAATAGTGGTATTCAAATTACACAAGTTCAAACTCAAAAAGCTGATCCACCTGATCAAGTAATTGATGCGTTTAGAGATGTTCAAGCTGCAAGAGCGGATATGGAAAGATCTAAAAATGAAGCTGAAGCTTATGCTAATGATGTTATTCCAAGAGCAAGAGGGGAAGCTGCAAAAATTATGCAAGCAGCAGAAGCTTATAAACAAAAAGTTGTTGCTCAAGCAGAAGGTGAAGCTAGTAGATTTATATCTATCTATAATGAGTATGCAAAAGCTAAAGAAGTAACTCAAGAAAGAATGTATTTAGAGACTATGGAAAAAGTTTTAGCAGATATTGATAAAGTGATAATTGAAAAAAATGCAGGCTCAGGTGTAGTACCATATTTACCATTACCAGAGCTAGGTAAAAAAAAGGCAAGTAACTAATGAAAGCACAAAAAATTTTATTACCAATAATTATTTTAATAGCGGCATTAGCCTTCTTCTCTATATTCATTGTTAAAGAGGTTAACCAAGCAATTGTACTTCAGTTTGGTGATCCTAAAAAAATCATACTAAAACCAGGTTTAAACTTTAAAATACCTTTTATTCAAAATGTTGTCTTTTTAGATAGCAGAATTTTAAATCTTGATACACCACCAGCAGAAGTTATTGCATCAGACCAAAAAAGATTAATTGTTGATGCTTTTGCAAGGTTTCAAATTGTAGATCCTTTAAAATTTTATATTTCAGTTGGAAATGAAAGAGTTGCAAGATCAAGATTAGCAACGATTATTAACTCAAGAATTAGGAATGTTTTAGGACAACAAGAGTTACAAACATTACTTTCAAAAGATAGATCTAAGCAAATGTCTTTAATTCAAGAGGGTGTAAACGCAGAAGCTCAAAAATTTGGAATTAAAATAGTGGATGTTAGAATTAAAAGAGCTGATTTACCTCAAGCAAATAGTGAAGCAATTTATAGAAGAATGCAAACTGAAAGAGAAAGAGAAGCTAAAGAATTTAGAGCAAGAGGTGCTGAAATGGCAGTAACTATTACATCAACTGCTGATAAAGATGTTTCTGTATTACTAGCTAATGCGAATAAAGATTCTGAAATCATGAAAGGTCAAGGAGATGGTGAGAGAAACAAAATTTTTGCTGATGCATTTGGTAGAGATCCAGAGTTTTTTGCTTTCTATAGAGCAATGCAGGCTTACGAGACTGCTTTAATAGGTGGAGATACTTCAGTTATTTTATCACCTGACAGTGAGTTCTTTAAATTTTTTGGGAATATCAAACCTAAGTCTCAGTAACATAATTTTATGAAGGAGTTGATCATAGCTTTTGGTCTTTTTCTTTTTATCGAAGGAATTTTATATGCCTTATTTCCCTCAAAAATGAAAAATATGTTAAAAAAAATGGAGTTAATAAAAGATTCACAGTTAAGAAGTGGTGGATTAGTTTTTGCAGTTATAGGTTTTATAATTATTTGGTATATTAAAAGTTAATATGAACAGAATTAAAGAATTATTTATCATTTTATTTGCAATAAGTTTTGCGTCTAAAGCATTAGCAAAAGATGCACCCGCATCATTTGCAGACCTAGCAGAAAAATTAATGCCATCAGTTGTAAATATTTCAACAACAACTACTGTAACTACAAATACTAATCCATTTCCTGGTTTTGAGTTTCCTCCAGGATCACCTTTTGAAGATATGTTCAAAGAATTTGGGACACCTAAAACTAGAAAATCTGCTGCATTAGGCTCAGGATTTATAATCGATGAAAAAGGAATAGTAATTACTAATAACCATGTTATCCAAGATTCTGAAGATATCGTAGTGAGAGTGGGTGGGGATAAAGAATATAAGGCTACAATAATTGGGCAAGACCCATTATCTGATATTGCAGTCCTTCAAATAGATTCCAAAGAAAAGTTCATACCTGTTAGCTTTGGAGATTCTGATAAAGCAAGAATTGGTGATTGGGTTATTGCAATTGGTAATCCTTTTGGCTTAGGAGGCACAGTAACAGCAGGAATTATTTCTGCTAGAAATAGATCAATTGGTCTTTCTCGTTACGAAGATTACATTCAGACAGATGCTTCGATAAATTCAGGGAATTCGGGCGGGCCACTATTTGATATGAATGGTGATGTAATTGGAATTAATACAGCAATTCTGGGTAAAGGGGGTTCTATAGGTATAGGCTTTTCAATACCATCGAATAGTGCAAAAAAAGTTGTTAGTCAGTTAATAGAATTTGGTGAAACTAAGAGAGGCTGGTTAGGAGTTAGAATTCAAGTAGTTTCAAAAGAAATAGCTGAAGTTGAAAAATTAGATGAACCTAGAGGAGCATTAGTTGCTAGTGTTGCAGAAAAAAGCCCATCTGACAAAGCAGGGATTAAAGCAGGAGATATCATTTTAGAATTTAACGGAACAAAAATTAATGAAATGAAAGAACTACCAATAATTGTTGCACAAACAGAAGTAGGTAAAACAATCGAAGTTAAAGTTTGGAGAAATAAAAAAGAGATTACTAAAAAAATTAAATTAGGAAGATTGGAAACTTCAAGTGACTTTAAAAAAAAAGAACCAAAAGATACAAAAACAGAAACTCCAGAAATTTCAGAAATTAAATCATTAAAAATTATAGTAAGACCATTAAATGATAATGATATTAAAGAAAGAAAGTTACCCAATCAAACAACAGGTTTAGTTATAACAAATATTGGAAAAAATAGCCCTATAAACTACTTAAATGTTGGAGATATTATTGTTGAAGCACAAAAGAAAAAGATAAAATCAACTAAAAATCTTGAAGATATTGTGGACACTGTTTTAAAATCAAATCAAAAAACAATTTTGATTGTAATTTATAATAATCAAAACCAAAGAAGATATATTGGCGTTAAGCTAGATTAACAATGGACAAACAGTCCAAAATTATCTTAATTTCAGGCCCCACTGCATCTGGTAAGACAAATTTTGCAGTCAAGATTGCAAAAAAAATTCAAGGAGAAATAATTAATTCTGACAGTATGCAGGTTTATAAGACATTAAAAATCTTAACAGCAAGACCCAATAAAATAGTACAAAAAAATATTAAACATCATCTTTATGGAACTATTGATTTAAATAAAAAATTTTCAACAGGACAATGGTTGAAACTTGCAATTAAAAAAATAAAAAGTATTCAAAAAAAGAAAAAAATTCCAATTTTAGTTGGTGGAACTGGTCTTTATTTTCAGTCATTGATTAATGGTCTTGTTAAAATTCCAGAAATACCTCTCAAGTTTAGAAATAAAGTTAGGCTAATGTCTAAAAGAGAAGGCCAAAAAAAATTCTATAAAAAACTTTTAAAGCTAGATCCTAAAGTAAAAGATAAATTTGATCCAAATGATACACAAAGATCTATAAGAGCATATGAGATTAAATCTTATACCAATATCTCCATGTATGACTGGTTATCTAAGACTAAATCTGAATTTAAAGACAGTGATTTTTTAAAACTTCAAATTGAAACAAAAAGAGAAAAACTTATTGAAAGAATTAATTTAAGAACTCATGTTATGATAAATAGTGGAGCCATTAAGGAAGTTAAAAAATTTCTTGAATTAAAAATTAGAAAAGAGCAGAGTGCAAACAAGGTAATTGGGATTGTCGAATTGACACAGTATCTAAATGATAAAATTACTTTAGATGAAGCAAAAGAATTAATATCAATTAAAACAAGACAATACGCTAAAAGACAAGCTACTTGGGCAAAAACTAGAATGATATCTTGGATTAAAATTGATCCAAACAAGATAGATAGCTATATAAAAAAATTAAAAAAATCCTCCCTTAAACTTGACCAATTAACATAAAGTCCGATAGATTGCCTGAATGCCAAAATTATATTCAGGAGCGGAAATTGTATTCATGTGTCTTGAAGACCAAAAAGTTGAACATATTTTTGGATATCCGGGTGGTGCAGTTCTTCCTATCTATGATGAATTAAAAAATCACCCAACCATAAAACATATATTAGTTAGACATGAGCAAG
Source organism: Candidatus Pelagibacter sp. Uisw_130 (assembly GCF_047722505.1). Taxonomy (GTDB): domain Bacteria; phylum Pseudomonadota; class Alphaproteobacteria; order Pelagibacterales; family Pelagibacteraceae; genus Pelagibacter. Next base: position 1,017,306 of record NZ_CP159814.1, on the reverse strand, counting down.
GAGCAGGACATGCTGCAGAAGGTTATGCGAGATCAACTGGAAAACCAGGTGTTGTATTGGTTACTTCAGGACCAGGTGCAACAAATGTTGTTACAGCATTAACAGATGCTTATATGGACTCAGTTCCACTAGTTTGTATTTCAGGTCAGGTACCTACACATTTAATTGGAACAGATGCTTTTCAGGAATGTGATACTACAGGAATTACTAGACCTTGCACAAAACATAATTGGTTAGTTAAAGATATTAATGATCTTCCAAGAATAATGCATGAGGCATTTGAAGTTGCAACAACAGGAAGACCCGGACCAGTATTAGTTGATATCCCAAAAGATATTCAGTTTGCAAAAGCAAAATATGTTAAACCTAAAAAAGAAAAAAAATTAAATAGAAAAGTTCTTAGTAAATTTAACCAAAAAGAAATTGACCAATTAGTAGACTTGATGAAAAAAGCCTCCAAACCAGTTTTTTATACTGGAGGTGGAGTAATTAATTCAGGCCCAAAGGCAAGTGAACTTTTAAGAGAGCTAGTGGCCTTAACTGGATTTCCTATTACATCAACATTGCAAGGATTAGGTGCTTATCCAGGAGATGATAATCAATTTTTAGGAATGCTTGGTATGCATGGAACTTTTGAAGCTAATAATGCAATGCATGATTGTGATTTATTAATAAATATAGGTGCAAGGTTTGACGATCGTATTACTGGAAAGATAGATGAATTTTCTCCAAAATCAAAAAAAGTTCATATTGATATTGACCCATCATCAATTAATAAAATCGTAAAAGCTGATCTAGCTATTGTCGGTGATGTGAGTGATGTAATTAAATCTATATCAAAAACATTAAAAAAGAAAAACTTAGATTTAGAAAAATCAAACAAGCAAAAAATATCTAAATGGTGGCGACAAATTCAAAAATGGAGAACAAAACAATCCTTAAATTTTATAAATAGTGATAAAATTATTAAACCTCAACACGCAGTTCAAAGACTTTATGAATTAACTAAAAACCAGGACACATATATTACTACTGAAGTTGGACAACATCAGATGTGGGCAGCACAACATTATAAATTTAATAAGCCTAATAGATGGATGACATCAGGAGGACTTGGAACTATGGGTTATGGATTACCAGCAGCAATAGGTGTGCAAGTTGCTCATCCTAAAAAATTAGTTGTAGATATTGCTGGAGAAGCATCAATTTTAATGACTATGCAGGAAATTTCAACTGCAGTTCAGTATAATTTGCCTATAAAGATATTCATTTTGAATAATCAATATATGGGTATGGTTAGACAGTGGCAGGAGCTTCTTCATGAAAAAAATTACTCCGAAAGTTACTCAGAGGCATTACCAGATTTTGTAAAATTAGCCGAAGCTTATGGTTGTGTGGGCATTAGAGCAGAAAATCCAGATGAATTAGACGAAAAAATTGAAGAAATGATTAGTATAGATAGACCAGTAATTTTTGATTGTCATGTAGATCAAGCTGAGAATTGTTATCCAATGATACCCTCTGGAAAGCCACATAATCAAATGTTGTTAGGACCTAAGGACCAGGAAGAGAATAAGATTACAGGTAAAGGAAAATCTTTAGTTTAAATGGTAAAATCAAAATCAGCATACAGTACTCCTACTAAGTTAGGTAAAATCGATACCCATATAATTGTTGTTTGGGTTGATAACGAAGCAAGTGTTTTATCAAGAGTAGTAGGTCTATTTTCTGGAAGAGGTTACAACATAGAGTCTTTAGCCGTAGCAGAAGTAGATCAAAAAAATAATCTTTCTAGAATTACAATTGTAACAACAGGGACACCACAAGTTATAGAACAAATTGTATTACAATTAAAGAAGCTAGTGCCAGTTCATAAAGTTGGAAATTTTAAAAGAGAGGATAAAAAAGTTATATTTAAGGAGATGGCTTTATTAAAAGTTGTTGCAAATACTAGTAAAATTAAGAAGGCTTTAAATGCTTGTAAAAAATATAATCCAGTTATATTAGATCAGACACATAAATCTGCTGTAATTCAAATAACAGCATTAAAAAGAGAGATAGATAAAGTGATAAAAGATTTAAAACCATTTAATCTTGTTAGTGCGTCAAGAACCGGAGCGGTAGCAATGACGAGAGGTGCAGAGATTTTTAATTAAAAAATAAAGGAGAATAAAAATGAAAATGTTTTATGAAAAAGATGCAGATGTAGATTTAATCAAAAGTAAAAAAATAGCAATTTTTGGCTATGGAAGCCAAGGACATGCTCACGCATTAAATTTAAAAGATAGTGGGGCTAAAGAAGTTGTAGTAGCACTTAGAGATGGATCTGCAAGTAAAGCAAAAGCAGAATCAAAAGGTTTAAAAGTAATGGGTTTATCTGATGCTGCAGAATGGGCAGAAGTTGCAATGATACTTACACCAGATGAATTACAAGCAGCTATTTATAAAAATCATATTGATCAAAGAATTAAACCAGGAACAAGTATAGCTTTTGCTCATGGATTAAATATTCATTATAAATTAATTGAAGCAAGAAAAGATTTAGATGTATTTATGGTTGCACCAAAGGGACCTGGTCATCTAGTTAGAAGTGAATTCGAAAGAGGTGGTGGAGTGCCATGTTTATTTGCTGTTCATCAAGATGGAACAGGTAAAGCAAGAGATCTTGCATTATCATATGCTTCAGCAATAGGTGGTGGAAAGTCGGGCATTATTGAAACAACATTTAAAGACGAATGTGAAACTGATTTATTTGGTGAGCAATCTGTACTTTGTGGTGGATTAGTTGAGCTTATCAAAAACGGCTTTGAAACTCTAACAGAAGCAGGATACGAACCTGAAATGGCATACTTTGAATGTCTACATGAAGTAAAATTAATAGTAGATTTAATTTATGAAGGTGGAATTGCTAATATGAATTATTCTATCTCTAATACAGCAGAATATGGCGAATATGTATCTGGTAAAAAAGTTGTAGATAGTGAAAGTAAAAAAAGAATGAAAGAGGTTTTGGCTGATATTCAATCTGGTAAATTTACAAAAGATTGGATGAAAGAATGTGAAGGTGGTCAAAAGAACTTTTTAAAAATGAGAAAAGATCTTGCAGATCATCCAATTGAAAAAGTTGGTGCTGAACTTAGAGCAATGATGCCTTGGATTGGTAAGAAAAAATTAATAGATAGTGATAAGAAGTAAAAAAAAGACTTAGTATATAAGTCATATATTGTGTTATCTTAAATTAAAATAAGATAGAAACAGTTAATGGAAAAAAAAGATCTTAATTTTTTTTTAAATCAAAATGTGCAAATTGAGCTTTCAAATTTTATATTAAGCTTGTTTTGTGCAGCAGTCTTAAGTTTTATTGTTCATTTATTTTATATACGTTTTTCTTCAACACTATCTAATAGAATTGAATTTTCAAAAAATTTTGTAGTTTTAGGAGTTGCAACATGCATAGTTATTATGATTGTTAAGAGTTCACTTGCATTATCATTAGGACTAGTTGGAGCCTTGTCGATCGTTAGGTTTAGAGCAGCAATAAAAGAACCTGAGGAATTGGTTTATTTATTCTTAATTATTGCAGTTGGATTAGGCTGTGGTGCAAACCAATTGATTGTTACTACTATAGGAATATTTTTTGCATTACTGACAATTATTATTTACTCAAAATACCTAAATAATAAAAAAGATACGTCTACAGAGATAATTAATATGGGAATAATTATTGAAGAAAATATATCAGATACACAAATTAATAATCTCATTAAAGATGCTAATAAAATTTCACTAGAATCAAAATTTATATCAATGTCTAGAAGTGAAAGTAATACAACTGTTAATTTAGATATAAGACCTACTACATTTGAAGAACTTACTAAACTTACTGGTGTTATTAAAAAAGAATATAAAAATTCAAAAGTAATACTTTCCAACAATAGTGATTTATCGTTATGATTTTAATTTATTACTATGATTTTAAAAAAAAAAACCAAAAATAAAAATAACAAATTTAGTATTAATAAATTTTTACTTTTTTATTTTATTTTAACACTTGTGGTTGGATCAATATCCTTCGGTATCATCATAAAATCCTTATCATTTAATAAAACTAAATCTATATTACTAGACAAAATTTCAAGGTACGGAAGATATGAATATATTTATTTACCCAAAATTGCGTACTCATCTTTAAAAAGTATTTTTGTTAAATTTGAAAAGATAAATCTAGACATAAAATTTGAAGACATAATTATTTTAGAAAAGATAAGGAAAGAAAGTTTAAAAAAAGGTGATCTGCCACAAAGAGATTTAATCCCAAAAATCAATTTAGATTTAGTGGTTAATCAAATCAAATATAGAGGAAAAGCAAGACTTAAAGGAGATAGAAAAATACATTATGAAGATAGAGATAACACTTCATATAAAATTGAACTTAAAAAAGATCAATATTTGTTTGGAATGAGAAAGTTTTCATTACAAAAACCAATAATTAGAAATTATATTCATGAGTGGATTTTTCATGAATTAGCTGAAGATTTTGGTTTAATAAAAATTAATTATGAATTCATAGACTTAAGTATTAATGGAGAGGACAAAGGATTATATGTTTTAGAAGAAGGTTTTGGAAAAGAACTAATAGAAAGAAACAAAAGAAGGAATGGCCCTATTTTTGGAATTAATGAAGATTTAAATTATACAAATATTGAACCAGTGTTAGAAATATATAATAAAAAATACTGGGAAAAATTAGAAAATAAATCAATTGCATTAAGTGCATCACAAAAATTAAGAGATTTTTTTCAAAATAAAATTAAAGCAGAGGAAGTTTTTGATTTAGAAAAATGGGCTTCATATTTTGCGATTGTAGATCTAACTGGCACATGGCATGGAGCTTTATTAAAAAGTGTAAAATTTTATTATAATCCTATTAATGGTTTGTTCGAACCTATACCATTTGATGGTCATAGATTTAAACCAAATTTTCATAAATTTAACTTTAATTACGATAACAAATTATTAATTGATTTTTTAAATAACCTAAATGCCCAAGACGAAAAAATAGGTCTAGGGTGGTTAAAAAATTATTTTTTTGATGGTGAAAAATTGAGTCAGGGTTTTTACAATATGTATCTTGATAAGTTGACTGAAATCAGCTCAAACAAATTTATTGAAAAATTCTTATTATCTAATAACGAAAAAATTAATAAGATTAATTCTAAAATATATGCAGATTCTTTCTGGTATCATGACCAGTCAAGTGGCATGGGCTTATATTATTTTTCGATTAAAGACTTTAAGTATCAAGCAGAAAATATAAGAAATAAATTAAGTAAGAAAGAAAGTTTTCAAATTTTACAAAAAAACCAATCTACGTTTATAATTAAAGACTACTCTGAAAATTATAACAAAAACTTCGTTAACAAATTCATTTGTAACGATGGTGTGGATACAATTGAAATACCAATAAATTTACAGTTAGGAAATTTTGATGACACCATAATCAGTGTTCCACAATTAAGTAAAAAAATAAACTGTACACATGTAGAATTACTACAAAATTTTGATGAAAAAACAATTTTAAAGAAAATTAATCATATAAATTCCACTTATGATACTAAGAAATTTAAAAAAGCTAAAGCTCTTAAATATGAAAAGTATTTTTACAAAAAAGATGATAAATTATTTTTAATTAAAGACGAAGTTGTCATCGAAAATGATTTATATATACCAAAAAATTTTAAAGTATTAATTAAGCCAAATCAAAAAATTATTCTGATAAATAACTCTTTTATAATATCTAATTCACCATGGATAATTAAAGAGGGAAAGGATAAAGTAATAATTAGTGGTAAATTAAATAACTTTGGTGGAGGTATATTAATTACAGATACCAATGAAACATCAATAATTCAAAATGTAAAATTTTCAAATCTAACTGGATTTCAAAAAAATTCTTCATCAGAGTTTTTAATTTATGGTGCTATGAATTTTCATTCAACAAAAGTTGAAATAGAAAATGTACAATTTGAAAATATATATTCTGAAGATGCGTTAAATATATTCAATTCTAATTTTTATATAAGTAAAACTAAGTTCAAAAATATAAATTCAGATGCGGTAGACATAGATTTTAGTAATGGCAAAATTGAGCTGTCTAATTTTGAAAATATAAAGAATGATGGAATTGACTTTTCAGGTTCTGATGCCACAGTTTATGATATAAAATTTACAAACATAAATGATAAAGTTATTAGCGTAGGAGAAAAATCAAACATTCAGATTTCAAAGATAAATGCTCATGACTCATTTGCTGGAATTGTGAGTAAAGATGGTTCAAAAGTTTTTTCAGAAGATATTATTTTTAATAGGGTTAAGATACCTTTTGCTGCATATCAAAAAAAATTAGAATATGGATATGGTTCATTGATTGTAAAAAAATATGATATTAAGAATTTTCACACTAAGTGGCTTAAGGATAAAAAATCAAATATCGTAGCAGATAATAATATTTTAGATATTAGTACAAAAAAAATACTTTCAATTATAAACAATAAAGAACTACATTTGATAAATTAAATAATGATAAAAAAAATAAATAGATTTGAGAGAAAGTGGATTTATAGAAATAACGATCATTTAACTTTAATTAACTCTTTAATCCGATCAAATTTATTTTTTAAAACTCATTTTCCTCTTAGAAAAGTAAATTCTATATATTTTGATGATAAAAATTTTTCTTCAATTCTTGAAAATCTAGATGGAGTAAGAAATAAAAAAAAGATTAGACTTAGGTGGTATGGAGAAAAGCATAAACTAGATAATCCAATGTTAGAAATTAAAGATAAAGATGCCACTGTAACAAAAAAAACAAATTACAACGTTGATCAATTAAACGGAGTATCTATTCTAGATAAAAAAGGCTTGGAATTTATAAAAGATACAATTAATAAAATAGTTAATTCTAAAAATATTATCTATCCAGTTCTTACTACCAACTATGATAGACAATATTTTATTTCAAACAACAATAAAGTGAGAGCTACTGTTGATTATAACTTACAGAGTATTTATTTAAAAAACTTTAGTCAATTGAATATGATAAAGAATTTCGTATATAAATGTATTCTAGAAATAAAATACCCAACAAATATAGACAGCTATGTTCGAGAAAATCTTAAGAATATGACTTTGCGTTTATCAAAAAACTCAAAATTTATCAATTCAGCAGTTGATACCCCTAGCTTTATTTTTTAAAACCAATTAAGACTGCCCCGTTAAATACGATAATAATTTACAATCTCCCTTATAGATTGTATCATATTTTTTAAAAATTATTTATGATTGATAAAGATAAAATTTTTATATTTGATACAACAATGAGAGACGGTGAACAATCACCGGGAGCCTCTATGAGTCTTGAAGAAAAAATTCAAATTTCTAGAATTTTTGATGAACTAGGAATTGATATAATTGAAGCTGGATTCCCAATCGCATCCCCTGGAGATTTTGAAGCTGTATCAGCTATAAGTAAAATTTTAAAAAATTCAATTCCGTGTGGATTATCAAGAGCTAGTAAAAAAGATATTGATGCATGTCATGAAGCTTTAAAATCAGCACCAAGGTTTAGAATACACACTTTTATTTCAACAAGTGCTCTTCATATGAAACATAAGTTAAATAAATCACAAGAACAAGTATTAGATGCAATTAAAGAAAGTGTCACTTACGCAAGAAATCTTACAGATGATGTTGAGTGGTCATGCGAAGACGGAACAAGAACTGATATGGATTTTATGTGTAAAATAGTCGAGTTGGCAATCAAGAGTGGAGCAAAAACAATAAATATTCCTGATACAGTCGGTTACACGATTCCATCTGAATTTACAAAAATTATTACAACATTAAAAAATAAAGTACCGAATATTGATAAAGCTATTTTATCAGTTCATTGTCATAATGATTTAGGATTAGCTGTTGCAAATTCTTTAGCAGGAGTTTCTGCTGGAGCTAGACAAGTTGAGTGTACAATAAATGGAATTGGCGAAAGGGCAGGAAATGCTGCGCTAGAAGAAATTGTAATGGCAATAAAAACTAGAAATGATTTAATGCCTTATACAACTGGCATTAATACTGAATTATTAAGTAAAGCTTCAAAGGTAGTTTCTAATGCAACTTTCCCAGTTCAATTTAATAAAGCAATTGTCGGAAAAAATGCATTTGCTCATGAGGCTGGTATTCATCAAGATGGAATGCTTAAAAATAGAGAGACATATGAAATTATGACACCAGAAAGTGTGGGTGTTAAAAAAACTTCTTTAGTAATGGGAAAACATTCTGGACGACACGCATTTAAAGAGAAACTAAACGATCTTGGATATGTGGATGTTACAGATGATATTATTCAATCTGCTTTTGGAAAGTTTAAAATTTTAGCAGATAAGAAAAAACATGTTTATGATGATGATATAGCAGCTTTAGTTGATGACAGTATGATTTCAGAAAAAAGTGTCATAAATCTAAAATCATTAAAAGTTTTTGCCGGAACAGGAGAGCCACAAAGAGCAGAGATGACCTTAGATGTTTATGGAGAAGTTAAAAAAACTTCTGAAACTGGTGATGGGCCAGTTGATGCAATATTTAAATGCATAAAAGTTTTATATCCACATGATGTGAAACTACAATTATATCAAGTACATGCTGTAACAGAAGGGACAGATGCACAAGCCACTGTAAGTGTTCGAATTGAGGAAAAAGGAAAAACTACAGTTGGACAAACTTCAGATACTGATACACTAGTAGCTTCAGCAAATGCTTATCTAAGTGCTTTAAATAAGATGATTATTAAAAGAAAAAAAACTAGTGCTCCGATTGAGCATGAAACTCAGAAAGTGAAGGGAATATAAGATGGATAATTGGTTTAAAAGTATAACTAACGTTTGGAGTCAGGATATGGCGATTGATCTTGGAACCGCTAACACACTTGTTGTTTTAAAAGGAAAAGGAGTAGTTTTAAATGAGCCATCTGTTGTCGCCATTGCTGATAATAATGGAAAAAAAACTGTATTAGCCGTGGGGGATGAAGCTAAAACTATGCTTGGAAGAACGCCTGGCAACATAAGCGCTATTAGACCCTTAAGAGATGGAGTGATTGCAGATTTTATAGTTACCGAAGAAATGATTAAACATTTTATAAAAAAAGTTCATAAAAATAAAACGTTTGCAAACCCAAGAATTTTAATTTGCGTACCAACAGGATCAACACCAGTTGAAAGAAAAGCTATTCAAGATAGTGCTCTTGCAGCTGGAGCTAGAAGGGTTCAGTTAATTGAAGAACCAATTGCAGCAGCGATTGGAGCAGGCCTTCCAATTTCAGAAGCAACAGGATCAATGGTGGTTGATATTGGTGGAGGTACTACGGAGATAGCTGTTATGTCACTAGGAGGTCTTGTTTATTCTAAATCATTAAGAGTGGCAGGAGATGCAATGGATGCAGCGCTTGTTGATTATATGAGAAAAGAATATAATCTTATGATTGGAGACAGTACTGCAGAAAAAATAAAAAAAGAAATTGGTACAGCTATACCATCAAACAGTAACACTTATGCAGTCAAAGGTAGAGACTTAAGGTCAGGAACGCCTAAAGAAGTGAATATTACCGAAGAAGATACCGCTGAAGCATTAAATGCTATTTTAAAACAGATGGTGAATGGAATAAAAGATGCCCTTGAGCACACACCTCCTGAATTATCTGCTGATTTGGTAGATATGGGATTAACATTAACAGGTGGTGGAGCATTATTAAAAAATATTGATAAAAGGTTTTCCAAAGAAACAGGATTACCAGTTTTTATAGCGGATGATCCATTAGCATGCGTTGCGATTGGTACTGGAAAAGCTCTAGAACAAGAAGAAATATTCTCTACTATGCTATCTGAATATTAGAAATAATGGAAACAAGCAGAGATGATTTTGTAATAGCAATAAGATCTGCATTTTTAAAAAAAGGAACTCAACAAAAATTTTCATTACTTGGATTAATTTTTTTTTCTATATTATTTTTAATCTTAGGGAGTTATAATTTTAAGGTTATTAATTTAGTAAAAATTTCAATCAAAGAAATTGTATATAGGTCTTCATTCATAGTTTCAGGACCAGAAAAAATTATTGAGGATAGTTTTAATAGAATAACCAATCATATAAATCATTATACTAGCTATCAATTAATCGAAAAAGAATTAAAAAAATTAAAGTCTAAAGATTTATCAAAACAAATAATTACATTAGAAAACATAAGGTACAAAAAACTAGTTGATGATTATTTTATAAAAAATAATGAAATTGTTGCAAAAGTACTAATTGATAGGAATAGTCCATTTCTAAGAACTGTTGTTGTAAATAAGGGAAGTAAAAATAATATAAAGCTTGGGATGGCAGTTCTTGATGATGAATATCTAATTGGAAAAGTGGTTGAAGTAAATTTTTTCACATCTAGAGTTTTATTGTTATCAGATATTAATTCTAAAATTCCGGTATCTATATTACCAAATGATATTCAGGCAATCATGTCAGGTGATGGTAAAAAAAACGGTTCTATACAATATATTCAAGAGGTAGATCTTAAAAACGATAGTGATGAAATAATAGTTGTAACATCAGGAGCAGGAGGATTGTTTAAAAGTGGAATATTAGTTGGAAAAATAAAAGCTGTAGAAAATACAACAACGAACAGTTTAAAAGTTGATATCTATAAAGATTTTACACAACTTAAGTATGTAAAAGTCACATCTTTTTCTAAGAAAGTAACTGTTTTAGATCAAACGTCTAAAAAAGAATTAAAAAAAATGAATGCTCAAATTTTAGAAGCAACAAAAAAAGAAGAAAATTTAAGAATACTACTGGAGGAAAAGAAAATAGCTATTGAAGTTAGACAAAATATTGAGGAAGAGAATAGTCAACTTAAAAATAAACTTTTTAATTTACAAACTGAGCTTGCAGATCTTAAACGGTCTGCTCTAGTACAAAAAAATCAAGAAGAAGAAATAAAATTCTTAAGATTAAATCTTTTATACGGACACAAATGTAGGAAAACTATATTTAACAAACTTTATAAAGTAGGAACACCAAAATATAAAAATTGTGTTTTACAAAAAGGAAAAATATAGATGAGCAGATTAAGAAAAAATTATATAAGAAGTGTTTTATTTAAATACTTCCCATTGATTTTACTTTTTGTGTCAATAATGAATGACTTTAACTTTAATGATTTGGAATTAAAATATTTTTCCTTTAATTTTAGCTATATATTAATTTTTTATTACACGCTAAAGAGAAAAGAAGCCCTAGGTTATGTAAGTCTCTTCGTAGCAGGGTTATTCAACGATGTAATTATAGGGTTGCCAATGGGAATTAGTAGTTTGTTATTTTTGTTACAGTGTGGATTGGCATCATATTTAAGAAATATAACATTAACACCCAATCTTTTTAAAGATTGGATTTTTTTTTTAATTACTCTATTAATCCTAAATTCACTCTCATATATATTACTGGTTCTTATTTTCGAATACGATATTGATTATATAAAAAGTATTTTTAATACATTTTTTACATTTATTTTGTATTTTTTTTTCACATATATGTTTCGTTTTATTGAAAACTTTTTTATAGGCTTTAGGAATGCAGAGTAATCATTTTGGTGGTGAAAAACTTCACACCATCAATAGAAGAATGTTTATTATTGGTGTAGCAAAGTTTGTAGTTTTTACTGGAATAATTATAAGGTTGTTTTCATTACAAATTACAGAAAATAAAAAGTATCTAACTTTATCTGATAAAAATAGACTGAGAGAATGGAGATTACCACCTGTAAGAGGAGAATTTTTAGACTATTTTGGAAATGTGATTGCAGGCAACCTTAAAGTATATCAACTACATATTATCCCTGAACAAGTTGAAAATTTTAAAAGTTTAATGTTGAGGTTAAAAGAACTTTTAAATTTAAGTGACACACAATTTAATAAAATTATTAAAAAAAAAAATAGTCAAAAATCATGGGAAACTTTAATTGTATCTGACAATTTAACCTGGGAACAATTTACTAAAATCAATTTTTTTTTACATGAATTGACTGGTGCAAAAGCTGTGCTTTCAGTATCTCGCGATTATCCACTGAGTGAAAATTATACACATGTATTGGGATATGTAAGTAGGGCAAGCGTAAAAGATATTTTAAATAATGAGGTAATTAAAAATAATCATGTGCCGGGTCTTAAGGTGGGCAAAACAGGTTTGGAGAAATCATTTGAAAATGATTTAATTGGATCAAGCGGCATACAAAGATATGAGGTTAATGCATATGGAAAAAGAATTAATCAAATAGACCACGAAGAGGGCATAAAAGGGAAAACAATTAAGCTTACAATTGACACAGAGGTTCAAAAACTTAGCAACGAATTATTAAAAGGTGTAGCTGGATCAATTAGTGTAATGGACATTTATACAGGAGATATAATTGCCATGCATTCATCCCCATCATTTGATCCTAATTTATTTTTATTTGGTATCAGCCAAGATGATTGGCAGCTAATTAGAAATAATCCATTAAAACCGTTAGTTAACAAGACTTTATCTGGATTATATTCGCCTGGATCAACCATTAAACCAATAGTAGCCCTTTCTGCACTTGAGAACGATGTTATTTCTAAAAATTTCAAAGTTAATTGTGCTGGCAAAATTGAAATGTATGGTCAAACATATCATTGTTGGAAAAAAAAAGGACATGGAGTTGTTAATTTAAAAAGTGCCATGAAAGTGTCTTGTGATACTTATTTTTATGAAATCGCAAGAAAACTTGGAGTTGATCGATTGAAAAAAACAGCTCTAAAGTTTGGTCTTGGAGAGAAAGTTTTAAATGAAATTTATAGTAATGAAAAAAAAGGATTAGTTCCAGACACACAATGGAAAAAAGATACCCTAGGAAAAGGATGGGTTATAGGTGAAACACTAATTACAGGTATTGGGCAAGGTTATTTGCAAACTACACCACTACAATTATGTCTCATGACGGCCCAACTAGCAAATGGAGGATTTAAGATTTATCCAAAAATAGTAGTGGAAGCGAACGCTAAAACAGAAACTGAAATTAAATCTATAATGAACAATAATATAGAACAATTAAATTTAAAAAATAATGAATTAAAATTAGAAACATCAAAACTTTTTGATTTTCTAAATATCAAAAAACATGAACCTTTATTTCTAAACTCTAAAAATATAAAACTAGTCAGAGAGGCAATGTTTGCCTCAACCAATGAGATAAGAGGAACGTCTTACAAATCAAGAATTGATGATCCCAAATATCAATTTGCTGGAAAAACTGGAACATCACAAGTAAAAAGAATTACAGCAGAAGATAGAGAGCTTGATTTAAAAACATTTGAAATTCCATACAATGAAAGAGATCACGCTTTATACGTAGCTTTTGGGCCATATAAAAACCCAAGGTATGCATTAAGTATTGTAATTGAACATGGTGGATCGGGTAGCTCTACTGCAGCACCGATTGCAAAGAGGCTTTTTAAATTAATTATAGATAGGCACGAACTTAGAGAGAAAATTAAGATTAAAAAAACCATTAAGATATAAATGCAATATAATTCATTTAATGTACAACCCACATTTTTTCAAAAATTAAGAGACTTTGATTATATATTATTGTTGTGTATTTTATGTCTTGGACTAATTAGTGCTTTGTCTATGTATTCAACAGATGGAGGGGAAATTTTATTTCATAGTAAAAGTCATATTTTAAAATTTTTAATTTTTTTTACAATGATGATTTTTATGTCACTTATTAACATTAAAATTTGGCATTATTTTGCTTACTTATTTTATGGGGTAGTTTTATTTCTTTTAATTTGGGCCTCTTTATACGGTATTAAAGCTTCAGGGTCACAAAGATGGATCAATTTATATTTGATCAATTTACAACCATCTGAATTAATGAAAATTTCAATAATAGTATGTCTTGCTAGGTATTATCACCGTATCCAACTAGATAAAGTGAACACCTTGCAGGTCATCTTTATTGCTTTTATAATTTTAATTTTACCAATTATGCTGGTTATTACCCAACCTGACTTGGGAACTTCAATTTTAATTGCATTAAGTGGATTGGCAGTTATTTGGCTAGCAGGAATTAATATTAAATATTTTGTATATTCTTTTATTGCTTTATTAGTTTTAATGCCTTTTGCTATTGCTTTTTTACAGCCCTATCAAAAACTAAGAATTTTAACATTTCTTGATCCAGATAAAGACCCATTAGGTGCGGGTTATCAAATAATTCAATCTAAAATAGCAGTTGGGTCTGGTGGCCTTACTGGAAAAGGTTTTTTGAAAGGTACACAAAGTTATTTAGAATTTTTACCAGAAAAACATACAGATTTTATTTTTACTTTATTTGCAGAAGAGCACGGGTTTTTAGGCTCTTTAGGATTACTTCTAATCTATATTATAATTATTTATAGAGTTTTAAGAATTGGCTCAATTTCAAGAAGTTATTTTGCAAAACTTTTTTGTTATGGCTATGGATCTGCCATATTTTTTTATGTTTCAGTAAACATGTCGATGGTGTTAGGACTGCTGCCCATTGTTGGGTCACCATTGCCTATTATGTCTTATGGAGGATCTTCAATGCTTGCAACAATGATTGGTTTTGCAATTGTTATGAGCGCTAAAATTAATCATAAACATCTAATAGCTTAATATTTTAAATAAAATTAGTCGAATTTGCCACTGGAAAAAATTTATCTAGAAATTATACAGAATACCATGAGTAAAAAATTAAAGATTGGAATTATTGGGGCAGGTATTCAGGGAATATCTAATGGATTATTTTTGCAAAAAAAAGGTTTTGATGTAACAATCTTTGATAAAGAAGAGCCAGGCAGCCCGGCTGCTTCTTATGGTAATGCAGGTCACTTCTCACCTTATGCATGTGTCTTAATGAATAGACCCGATGTTTTATCGGATGTTCCTGCAATGCTTTTAAGCTCAACTGGTCCACTTGCTCTTAAGTGGAATTATGTGCCAAAAATGATTCCTTGGTTTCTGCAATTTATTAGAAACTGTACAACCGAAAGAATGATGCACACAGCAAAAAATATGCACCAAATTTTAGATCTAGCACTACCAGCATATGATGAGCTATTTGATGAAATAGACCTGGAAGGTTTAGTCGAAAAAAAAGGTATCTTATATATTTGGAATGATCAAAATTTGAAAAGCAGAGAGCTAGAAATTAAAGTTAGAAATGAATTGGGTGTTGATCAACAAGTAGTGACACCAAAAGAAATTCATGACCTAGAACCTAATATTAAACCTTTTTACCATGGTGGTGTTTATTATCAGCATGGAAGACATGCGAGAAACCCAAAAAAAATTCTTTTAAAGTTATTTGATCTTTTTTTAAAAAAAAGTGGAAAATTTTTAAAAATGAATGTTCAAGACATTAATTTTGACGAGGAAAAACCAGTCATAAAAACTGAAACACAAAAATTTATTGTTGATAAATTGGTAATTGCATGTGGTGCTTTTTCTAAAATATTAACAGACAATTTAGATGAAAAAATACCTCTTGATACAGAAAGAGGGTACCATGTTCACTTTAAAGATTGCGATCATCTTTTAAAAAGACCAGTAATTTTTTCCAATAGAGGCTTTGGTATTACACCAATGGAACAGGGACTTAGAGTTGTTGGCACTGTTGAATTTGGTGGTCTAAATAATCCTCTATCTAAAGGAAGAATTAAAAATTTAATTAATAATGCAAAATACATGTTAGGTGACCTGCCAGACCACGAAGATGAATGGATGGGCTTTAGACCTAGCTTACCTGATTTTTTACCAGTAATAGGTCCATCAAAAAATCATAAAAATATTTTTTATAGTTTTGGTCACCATCATTTGGGATGGACTTTAGGACCTATCTCAGGAAAAATAATAGCTGGAATGATTGCAGAAGAAAACACTAATTTAAACTTAAAACCTTATAGCTCACTTAGGTTTAGCTAAGTGATAAATAAAAATAATGTCGCTTATATATTTTTATTTCTAGCAGCTTTATTCTGGTCAGGAAATTTTTTAGTTGGTAAATTTGCTAGTCAATATGAAGTACCTCCATTTTCATTAAATTTTTATAGATGGCTTTTTGCTTGGTTGATCTTAGCTCCATTTACAATTCAAGAAATATTTGAAAAAAGAAATTATATTTTAGAAAATTATAAATATTATACAATTCTTGGAATAACGAGTGTTACCATATTTAATTCAATCGTCTATTATTCTTTAAACTTTACGCAAGTTATTAGTGGAGTGTTAATGATATCAACAATACCTGTAATGATAATTTTTATTTCATCAATTTTAAAGATTGAAAAAACTAATACTTTTCAAATATTAGGGGTTACATGTTCTTTTATTGGAGTTGTTTTGATAATCACTAAAGCAAATCTTGGAATATTAATGAATTTAGATTTTAATAAAGGTGACATTACAATGGTTTTTGGAATGTTGTCATGGGCTACTTATTCAGCACTATTAAAGAAAAAAAAACATGAATTATCTCAACTAGGGTTACTAGAAGTAGTAATTTCATTTGGTTTTATTTTCTTAATACCAATTTACTTTATAGAGTACCAAATGGGCTTTAGAATTATTCTAAATCAAAACTTTTACATGATTTTATTTTATGTAGTTTTGTTTCCAGGTCTTGCTTCTTTTATTTTTTGGATAAAAGGAGTTGCTTTAATTGGTGCTAATAGAGCAGGTGTTTTTTTACATATGATGCCTATTTTAAGTGCAATTATGGCAATGATTATTTTTAATGAAAAATTTATGTTTTATCATATGTTGGGTGCAATATTTATTTTAACAGGAATTCTTTTATCAAATAGAAAGATTAAAAATGCTTAAAGTTGCTATCTTAGATGATTACCAAAACGTGTCTCATGAATTTGTTGACCTAAAAAAACTATCTGGAAAATATGAATTTAAAATATTTAGTGAACCCTTTGAAGATGAGGCAGACGCTATAGAGCAATTAGCAGATTTTGAAGCATTATTGATAATGAGAGAAAGAACTCCTATTACTAAAAATTTAATTGATAATTTAAATGACCTTAAATACATCATTACAAGTGGCTCAAGAAATAAAGCAATAGACTTAGCTGCCGCTAAAAAGAGAAAGATTATAGTGTGTGGAACAGAGATTGATTTTGCAGGAACCACAGAATTAACCTGGGGTTTAATCTTAGGTTTAGCTAGAAACTTTAAAGAAGAAATTGATAATATGTATCAAGGTTACTGGCAATCAACTATTGGATTTGAGCTTAAAGGAAAAATTTTAGGGTTAGTTGGACTTGGAAGAGTTGGTTCACAAGTTGCTAAAATTGGTAAAGCTTTTGGTATGGAAATTATGGCTTGGAGTGAAAATTTGAATTTAGATACTTGTAAAGAATTGGGTGTACTTCCATGTAGTAAAGAAGACTTATTTCAAAATTCTGATTTTATATCCATCCATGTTCAAGGTGGAGAAAGATATAAAGAGTTAATAAAACTAAAAGAGCTAGACACAATGAAAAAAACTGCTTTTTTAATTAACACTTCAAGAGGATCCATCATTAATGAAGATGATTTAATTATAGCGCTATCAACTAATGTTATTGCAGGTGCTGGTCTAGATGTTTATGATATAGAACCTTTGCCAGAAAATAATAAATTAAGATTTTTACCAAATGCATTGTTACTTCCACATATTGGTTATGTTACAGCAGAGAATTACACTAAATTTTATACACAAATGATTGAAAATTTAGAGGCATGTGTTAATAAAAAGCCAGTGCGTTTAATAGAATAATCCATAAAAATTTATGAGGAAGTCAAAATCTAAATTTCTCAATTTTGTAAAGAAATATCCATTTTTTAAAAAGCTTTATTATTTCTATAACATCTATATTAGATACTATAAATCTTTAAAAAATGGATCACAATTTGGAGAAGAACAATTTATACTAAGTTTTTTTGAGAAAGATCACAAAGGTAAATTTGTTGATATTGGTTGCTTTCACCCAACAAGATACAACAACACCTACAAAATGTATAAACTTGGGTGGAGAGGAATAAACATTGATCTTAATCCTTTAACTATAGAGTTATTTAATTTTTTAAGAACTAAAGATATTAATATTAATGCAGCAATATCAGACAAAGAAGAACTAAAGACTCTCTATTTTATTGATGAATTAAACACTCAAAATACCTTAGAAAGTAATCATTTATTATTTCTAAAAAAACACCACAATGTAAGTGATGAAGAAATATCATTAAGTGAAATAAGCACAAAGAGATTAGATAGAATATTAAATGAGTATAAATTTAATGATATTGATTTTTTAAATATAGATGTTGAAGGTCATGAGCTGAATATTCTAAGCTCAATAGATTATAACAGATTTAATATTAAATTTATTTCTGTAGAAATGATAAACCATAATAAAGAAGCGAAGATTATCGGTCAAAAACTTAATGATTTATTAAATAAAAATAACTATTTTTTAGAAAAAATAATGGGAAACAATTATATATTTAAAAAAAAATAATGAAAAAAAACATAGATTTAACAGCAGAGCAAAAATTAGTCTTATTTGAGGATGGCACAGAGTCACCAGGTACAAGTGATTTAAATAATGAAAAAAGAGAAGGAAGCTATTACTGTGTTAACTGTGATGAAAAATTATTTGATTCAACTGCTAAATATGAAAGCGGTTCAGGTTGGCCTTCATTTTATCAATCACTTCCAGATGCATTTGAAACTAAAACAGATACACTATTAGGGTACGAGAGAGTAGAATATCACTGTAAAAAATGTGGTGGACATCATGGTCATATCTTTGAAGATGGACCAGATCCAACTGGAAAAAGATACTGTAATAATGGAGTTTGCTTAATATTTAAGCCAAAAAATTAATATTTACAAATAAATAATTTTTGTTGTAAAAAAAAATGAGAGTTTTGTTATTAATTCTTAGTCTATTGATTTCTACTGCGGTTAATGCAGATATTAAGGGGCAAGCATTATCTAAAGCTTCAGAAAAAATATCTTCAACTATAGGAAATTTAATACCAGGTGAAGGT
This sequence comes from Candidatus Pelagibacter sp. Uisw_130, assembly GCF_047722505.1. Taxonomy (GTDB): domain Bacteria; phylum Pseudomonadota; class Alphaproteobacteria; order Pelagibacterales; family Pelagibacteraceae; genus Pelagibacter. The sequence continues at coordinate 998,115 of NZ_CP159814.1, read as the reverse complement.
GTAACGGAAGTTTCAGTTGAAATTAGAGAAGAAGATAATCCTGACTTTGAAATTTTAGGTGTAAGAGATATTTTATCAAAAGAGAATTCAAATTTATTCACACAATTTAGCATTCATAATAATGAAGTTAATGGAGATAATAGATATATTGGAAACTTAGGTCTTGGGTATAGATTTTTAAATTCTGATAAATCTATGATGTTTGGTGCAAACTCATTTTATGACAAAGACATACAAGAAGATCATTCAAGAATAAGTTTAGGATTTGAGGTAAAAGCTTCAATCCTAGATTTTACATTAAATAAATATCAAAAAACAACTAATATGAAAGTTGTTAATGGTGATGAAGCTGCAGGAGTTTATTACATGGGAGAAGCTTTAGGTAGTGATATGGGTGCAGGTGATGCGCTAAATTTTATTGCTGCTGATGGTTCAGTAAGTGCTGATGATGATAACTCATTAGCTGATCCAGGTAACGTAGATATTATGCACAGAACTGTATTAACAGCCCCTGTTAATATTACTTTAGGAAGACTTCCAACAGTTAAGATAGCTTTTGGAACAACAGCAGCTATTGGTTGGGGTTATGGCGCTGCCGGAACTGCAGGACATTGCACTACTAGTTCAAATGCAACAGGTCTTTTTGGTGCAGAACCAAGTGTAGTAATTACTTTTCAATAAATTTTTATTTTAATAAGTCTTGTAGTTTATTTTCTTTTTCAAGAGCTCTAGCTTCATCGTAACCACCAATGTGTTGATCACCAAAAAAGATTTGAGGAATAGTTCTTTTACCATTAGCTTTTGTAATCATTTCATCCATTGCACCATCTACTGTTGCAATATTAATTTCTTTATATTCAACATTGTTTCTGGTTAATAATCGTTTTGCTGCATCGCAAAAATTGCATAGTGGACCTGTATAAATAGTAACATCTTTCATTATCTAAGACCTATTTTGGTTTATTTTTAAGTTTAAAAAACTGACTATATTTGATAAATAAAATTTGTGAAGAATTTATTTATCAGTACAGCTTTAATTTACATGATTTCTATTCATTCTGTAAGTGTTTCAGCAGAATTAGTAAAAAATAAAATTAATGAATTTTCTAATGAAACAGCACTGGCTATTTCTAATTTTGCTAAAAATAATTTTGAAAATATGAAATACCTAGATTTTGATATCCAAGTGCAAGAAAAATTAAAACCAAGCTTTAGTATTATGAGTGTAACTGAGCTTTTAAAGATAGATTCTGGAACAGTTTTTAATCAAACAAGTTTAAATACACATGATGACGATGAAACAATAAATATTGGTTTTGGTGTTCGGAAGCTTCTAAATGATAACAAATTTTTGATAGGTTCTAATTTATTTTATGATCAACAGTTTGATGAAGGTCATACAAGAACAGGAGCAGGCGTTGAAGCTATTTCAAGTGTTTTTGATTTAAGAGGAAATTATTATAATGCTATCAGTGGTTCAAAAAATACTAATGATGGATCAGAAAGAGCATTAGATGGATGGGATACGCAATTAGATTATCATCTACCTGGAAAAAGAGATGTAAATGTTTTTGCAAATTTATTTGAATTTGAAAATCCTGCAACAGGCAGCACTCATGAAGTGAAAGGAACTAAAATTGGAGCTAATGCGTCTTTAGGTAATTTTATTATAGAGAGTGGATATTTGGATGACAATCAGAATAACGATGCTTTTTTTGGCAGTATTAAATTTGTTGTAGTTTTAGGAGATAAAATAAAAAAAGACTATTATGCATTGTCAGAAATAAAAGACCCTACAAGTGATAAAAAAATGAAAGACTCGTACCAATTAGCAAGCCTTAAAAATAAGAGAAAAGCATTTGAATATACAAGCGTAGAAGACAAATTATATCTTCCAGTGAAAAGAGAGAATAAGATAAGAGTAGTTAAAATATCTAAATCAGGAGTAAAAGTCAGTGGATTCTAATATTTTAAAAAAGCTACCTATTTTACTTATTATTGTTTTGTTAAGTATAGTTTTTAATATAGTTGCACAAAATTCAGCTAAAGCCGAGGCTTGTATTAGAGATGCTGATAATAAAATAAAAGTAAAAGTTTCCCCCTCTAATGACTCTGGTGGTAATGGTCAAATAGTATCTCACACAGCAGGGAGTTACGTCAAGGATTCTTGTAACGAACAACCTCTCTTTTATAAAGTAAAATTTTACAGATTTATGGTATGTACTGCAGACCCTTTTGTTGCAGGAACTGGTGATACTGGAGCTGAGCAAGATTTTAGTTCTTGTGAAGATATTTTTAATAGTGCTGCAGGAAAAGATATTATAATTACACCAACTGGCCAAGAAGACCTTTTGGAAGGTGATCTTGTTTTGCCCATTGGATCGTATCCTTTTGCTGCTGTAATTGTAGACAATGAATTAAAGGTAAAACATCAAGAAACTTTTGTAAAAGCTGATGGTAACGACCCAACAATGAATGGATTTCATGCATCAACATATTCAGCAGGAACTATTTGTTGGAGTATTGATAAAACAACTGTTTATACTAATCGAGCTGAAGGACAACAAGTTGGTAGTGTTGGTATAACAGAAAGTTATATAGCTACAGCAACTAATAATACGCAAAAATTGGGCATGGCTTGTGGAACTTCTGTTGGAGCAAATTATGATTATGCAACAGAAATCATTGATTCAGTCGATAGCACTTGTGATACTTCTAATGATTGTGGAACAACTTTTAGACCGTATACAGGTTATGAAGAAATTGGTTCAATTGGCGCTGAAATGGCAGGAGCTTTACTTCAAACAGATGAAGCTATTGCAACTACATTAGCAAATGCACAAAGAATATTTGGTGCTTTTAAACTTGGAACTCCTTTGGTAATTACTGAAGATATTGCTGGATTAGAGTTACAGTTTAACACGTCAGAATCGGTAAGTGTTGATTTTCAATACGATGGAGGCGGAACAGATATACAGGCAAAAAAAATAGGTGTTGAACCATTTGGTATCAAATTTGTAATTACAAATAAATAATTTTTAGAACATCACAACTATTTTAGGTAATTATATATAAATAGTGAATGATTTTATGAACTATAAATAATCATTCTTTTTTATTTTGTTAGTTATTTCTTTTCTAGAGTATTCAAATTTTTTTTTGTGTTTTATACTTTTTTGATTAACTCTTTTTCTCCATAATCTAAAAGACACAGGTTTTATAGATCGTCTCATAATCTTGATAACTTCACCTTCTGTCTTTCCAGTCTTTTTCTCTATTTCTTCAAAAGTGATCCGATCAGCCCAAGCAGCCCAGATGATCCAGTCAGGATCTGATATATGGGGTTCTGGATTTTTGACCCTAGTTATTGGGGTGTGACCTTTTTTTTTCATAAATCCTCAATAATCATCATATTTGAAAAAAATGATTAATGCATTTTATTTAGGGTCGTGATATCTTTAAATTTAGATAGTCCATCTTAGCCATCTTTAGCTCCTGGTTTATTTGGACTATCCTCAGACTTTAAAATGCTCCCTTTAAATTACTTTCTTTTTTTACAAATAATTTTATTTCTATTTATTACCCCTGGTACACCTAGAATTGTTATCATTTCTTATTCTATGAATTATGGAGTTCAAAAATGTATTTGGACAGCACTTGGAGATATTACTGCAAATTTTATTCAAGCAACGTTAGTAATTTTTGTACTTGGATCTTTTTTTGTAGATAATCCAAACTTTCTAAATACTTTTAAGTGGATAGGAATTGCATATTTACTCTACCTTGCTTACGATATTTATAACTCAAGACTTAAAGATGTAAGCTCAGATAATACTACCTCAAAAAGTTTTTTTTCTTTTTTTAAAGATGGGTTTTTAGTTGCAGGAACAAGTCCTAAAGCTTGGATGTTTTTTCCATTAATCTTTCCACAGTTCATTGATTTTAATTCAAACTATGTTGTTCAATTTATAATTTTAATTACAACATATGTAGTTTTAGATTTTTTATCTTTAATTGCTTATGCTGTACTTGCCAGAAAGTTAATTGTTTGGATAAAAGCAAATCCAAAAGTTATAAATACAATTTCAGCGTGCGTGCTAATAATAATCGCAATTATAATAGCTTTTATTCAAAAATATTAAGTCGCAATCTTTAATACATACTTGTTTGTTTTTTAATTTCAGAGTTAAATAATTTTTTTAAATTTAAAACTAATAAAGGAAAATAAAAATGAAAATCAGAAATATACTAATTACTTTAGTTTCTGCAATTGCTCTTTTAATTTCAGCTTCAACTATATCTTTCGCGAAGGTTGTTGGGGATAAAATTATTTTAGGTGCAGCTGTTTCATTAACTGGAAAATATTCATCTAATGGTGTTCATACTCAAAACGGTTATAATTTAGCAGTTGAGAGAATTAACAGCATGGGTGGTGTTAAAGTTGGTGGAAAAACTTACAAGTTTGATATTATTTATTACGATGATGAGTCAAACTCAGGAAGAGCAGCACAACTTGCAGAAAGATTAATCCAACAAGATGGTGTTCAGTTTATGCTTGGGCCTTATAGCTCAGGACTTACAAAAGCTATGGCTCCTGTAACTGAAAAATATGAAGTTCCTATGGTTGAAGCAAACGGTGCGTCTAGATCGTTATTCACTAAAGGCTACAAATATTTATTTGCAGTACTTGCCCCAGCGAACTTATATCTTGATGTAGCAATTGATCTTGCAGTTGAAAAAAACGGTGGAAAACCAGTTAAGATTGCAATGGCATTTGAACAAGATCCCTTTTCTCAAGATGTGAGATTGGGTATTGTTGAAGCTGCTAAAAGAACAGGTTCTACAATCATCATAGATGACAAGTTACCAAAAGAGCTTAATACTATGCAAACAACTTTAAATGAGGTTAGGGTTAAGAAGCCAGACGTACTTGTGGTATCAGGACATACTAAGGGTGCCTTGACAGCAGTCAAAGAAATAGCAGAAATGAAGATTGATGTTCCAATGCTAGCAATGACACATTGTGATGCTGCTAAACTTTCTAAACAATTGGGTGATATATCTGAGTATGCACTTTGTGCATCTCAATGGCATAAATCTTTATCATACAAAGATAAGTTCTTTGGTGGTGGTATGAAATATGATGCTGACTTTACTAAAGCGTTTGGATATGCACCGCCATATCAAGCTGCTGAATCTTCGGCTGCTTTATTAGTTTTTAAAGATGCGTTCGAAAGAGCACAATCATTTGATACTAAAAAAGTTAGAGATGCTTTAGCTGCAACTGATATGCAAACTTTTTATGGAAACATAAAATTTGCTGCAGGTGGTCAAAACGTATCTAAGCCAATGGTACTTTTTCAAGTGATTTGTGATGCTGGTAAGTGTGAAAATAAAGTTGTAGCTCCTACAAAATGGGCATCAGCTGAGTTAGTACACCCAACTCCAACTTGGTCAAATAGATAATATCTAATATTCAAAATGCTCCCTAGTAATAGGGGGCATTTTTTTATAAACATCTAAAGAATTTATGGACTTTACTATTTTTCAATATCCAATTCTAACATTACAAGCATCACTGGATGGAATTCTTATAGGAATTTTATTTGCTTTGATTGCTTATGGTATGGCATTGCAGTGGGGAGTGATGAATATAATAAACATTGCCCAAGGAGAATTAGTAATCATGGGTGGATATATTGCATACTTTATGTATCTATCAGGAATTCATCCAGCCTTTGGAATAATTGTTTCACCAATAATTATGTATTTTGTGGGTTGGGGGATGTACAAACTAATTATTAATAAAGTAGTAGATAAAGATTTATTTACTTCAATACTTGCAACTTTTGGAATTAGTATTTTAGCTCAACAGTTAATGAATTTTGCATTTGGCGCGGACGTGGTTGTTGCAAATGCAGAACTAGGCACATTGATGCTTTTTGACAATACTTTGGTGCTTGCTAATTCAAAAATATTTTCGGGAGCAGTTTGTGTAGTATCTGCAATCATTCTTGTCATCTACATGAAGAAATCAAAATTAGGCAGAGCAATTAGAGCAACAGCTCAAAATGCAAGAGCAGCAAAGATTTTGGGTGTTGATACTGAGAAAGTTTATGCAGCAACTTTTGGAATTAACGCAGCATTATGTGGAATAGCAGGTGCATGTATTGCAATTACATACACATTACATCCATATACAGGGTTACCTTATACAGTTAGATCTTTCATGATTGTAATCATTGCAGGACTTGGAAATTTACCAGCTGTTGCAATATCTGGTATGGGTCTTGGTATATTTGAAGAATGGGCAGATTATTTGCTTGGAACAGAATTTAGAATTGCGGCGGTATTTTCATTACTAGTCATTATTCTAGTCTATAGAAGGTTTAAATTAGCTCGAAAAAGAGAGTATTTAAAATAGTGAATAAAAATACTTTATTATATGCTGGTTTAATAATCTTTGGCTTAGCTGGAGCATTCATATTTCCAGCTTATAAACTTCAGCTTTCATTTCTTTATATATTAATTGTTTTAGCTATGACTTGGGATGTCCAAGGTGGACAGATGGGTTATAACACATTTGGTAATATATTATTTTTTGGTGTTGGTATGTATGTTGCTTCAAGCACACAAATAGCAATGTTCTTTTCACTTGCAGAATGGACAGATGCAGGAGGTGAAAAAACTTTTATTCATACTATCCCTCAATTTTTTCAAGGTTTTGGTGTTGGTATATTATTAGCAGGAATTATTCCGACAATAATTGCAGGAGTAATTGGTTATGGGATTTTAGGTTTAAGAGGACACTACTTTGCAATTTGCACACTAGCTTTAGGAATTGCTGCAGGTGAACTTGCAGGTGGAATTGAGATTATTGGTGCAGGTCAAGGTATGACAGTTCCAGTTTGGCCAAAAGGTTTTGGATCTAATGCATCATCTTCCCAGTTTTTATATTATTTGTGTCTTACTCTTGCAGTTGTAACTTTTATTACTTTGAAGTGGGCATATAGCACAAGGTTTGGATTAGTTTTAAATGCAATAAGAGACAATGAAGATAAAGCTGAAGCAATGGGGATTCACACCATGAGATATAAAATCATAGGTTGGATGGTATCAGCCTTCTTTGTTGGAATTGCTGGAGGATTAATGGGTCATATTAATGGTTACATTGAACCAACGGAGATTGCATTTGCTGGACCAACTTTTGGTGTGTTCATGGTTTTAATGGCAATCCTTGGTGGTAAAGGAACTTTGTGGGGACCACTTGTTGGTGCAACTATATTTCACTTATTTAAAGAAGGTTTTTGGACTTACTTCTTGGGCTGGCAATATGTTGCTCTTGGAGTTTTAATTATTGTTATAGTTGTTTATTTTCCTGAAGGAGTGATGGGATGGTTAAGAGAAAAGTATCCTGAAAGATTTGGTGAAGTTGTAGATGAAGCTGACTTAAAAGCACAGGTGGAACTAAAGTAATGGCTATATTAGACGTATCAAATGTAAGTAAATCTTTTGGTGGTGTTAAAGCTAATGTTGATATTTCAATGTCAGTTGAGCAAGGTTCAATTGTTGGATTAATTGGTCCGAATGGATCTGGTAAAACAACTTTATTTAATTCTATTGTAGGAACTTATCCAATTGATAATGGTTCAATCAAATTTGATGGCACAGAGGTTTCAGAACTGCCAGTTCCTGTTGTTGCAAAGCTTGGATTACTTAGAACTTTTCAACAAACTAGAATTTATGGAAAATTAAACTGTATTCAAAATATGTTAATCAGTAACAAACCTGAGAATGATGGAATATTGACAGTATTTCAAAAGATACCTTCGGATATAACAGATAAAGCTGAGACATTATTGAAATTTGTAGGACTTCATCAAAAAAGAAAACTCAGAGCCGGTGATCTTTCATTTGGGCAGCAAAAATTGCTAGAACTTGCTATGGCACTAATGAATGAACCTAAAATGCTTTTATTAGATGAACCAACAGCTGGAATAAACCCTACTTTAATTAATGGAATTATCGATCGTTTAATTAGTGTTAACAAGGACTATGGAATTACCTTGCTAGTTATAGAGCATAATATGAAAGTAATAATGAATTTAGCACAAAGAGTTTTCTGTTTAGCGCATGGTCAGATGTTAGCAAATGGAACTCCGGATGAAATTAAAAATGATAAGCGTGTGCTAGACGCTTATCTAGGGGCACAATAATGTCAAATCAATATGATGTATTAGGTAAAGCACCAGGGCCAGAAGATTTACAAAAATTATCTCCAGATAATATTCACTTAACTATAAAAAAATTATCAGCTGGTTATGGTAAAATGGAAATACTTCATGATTTTAATTTAAATGTAAGTAAGGCTCAGTCACTATGTTTGATTGGACCAAATGGTGCAGGAAAATCTACAATACTTCATTCTATTTATGGATTTACTAATATTTTTTCAGGACAAATAGAAATTGATGGAAAAGAAATTACCAACTTAACTCCAGCTCAAAAACTTACATCATGTGGAATTGCTTATATACTTCAAGATAATTCAGTTTTTCCAGATATGACTGTTGAAGAAAATTTATTGATGGGTGGTTATGCTAAAGAAAATACTGACGAATCCTATCAAGAAGCAGAAAGAATTTTTGAAAAATATGAAAGATTAAGAAACAGAAGAAATCAACCTGCTAAAGTTTTATCAGGTGGAGAAAGAAGACTATTAGAAATCTCTAGAGCATTAGTTATGAAGCCATCAGTATTACTTGTAGATGAACCATCTATTGGATTAGAGCCAAGATATATTGATATGGTCTTTGAAATTTTAAGGGATCTTCAACAAACAGAAAAGAAAACAATTATTTTAGTAGAACAAAATGCTAAAAAGGGATTAGAGTTTGCAGATATAGGTTACGTTTTAGTATCTGGACAAACTGCTATTGCTGGCAAAGGGGACGATTTATTAAAAAATCCTGATGTTGGTAGATTATTCCTTGGTGGTTAATGATTAATAAAGAATTTTTCTTTAAAGGTTTTAAATCAATTCTAGCGCTAGACAGCCCAGCCCTTGCACTTGGTTGTTGTTTTATCGCTATTGGAGCACTCCTTAAAAATTTAGGCTTTAATATTCAGGAAAGTATTTTTTCAACAATGCTTACTTATGCTTTGCCTGGTTCGTTAGTTATGGCAGAATCGTTATTAGTAGGAGCATCATTGTTAAACATTTTTTTAGCAGTTTGGTTTGTGAATGCTCGACTTTATCCAATGGCAGTTTCTTTATTCCCATTGATGATGCACAAAAGTCAACCTAAGTGGAAATATTATTTTTCATGTCACTTCATAGCAGTGTCTGCGTGGTTAATTATGAAGAGCAATTATAAAAGTATTGAAAAAAAAAACCGAATAGATTTTTGGATTGGTATTGGCTGCGCAACTTGGACTACAGCAGTAATAGGTACTTTTGTTGGTTTTTATGCTTCAGATTACTTGGATAAAAATATGATGATGGGTTTAGCAATTTTAAACCCAATCTACTTTTTATGTATGATGGTTGGTGCCATGAAGACTATTCAAATTACAGCTGCAGTAATTTTGGGCTTAGTATTAGGACCAATTTTTTATTTTCTATCTCCAGAGTGGTCAATTTTATTAGGTGGGCTTGTTGGTGGAACAATTGCTTATTTTATAGGAGAGCTAAATGTCAACTAGTGTATTTCTTGCAATCTTAGTCACGTCCCTTGCAACTTTCTCTTCAAGATTTTTAGGTGTCATTTCATCAAAAGGAATAAAAGAAAATTCAAAACTATTTAGATGGTTCAATTGCTTAGCTTATTCAACATTAGCAGCATTGATAGCTAGGACAATTATTTTTCCGGTAGGTGTTTTATTTGATGCTAGTTATTTAAGTAGAATTGTAGTGGTTTTATTTTGCTTATTTATATTTTTTATTTCAAAAAGAAATTTTGTTTATCCAACTGTGATTTCTGCTATTATGATGGCGCTAATAGGTAATTATCTTTAATGAAAAATATCTCTGGAATATCAATAACCAAATATCAAGATTCAAAAAGAATAATTGATATTAGAATTGAAGATGAAATTGTAGATAAATTAATATTTCCATTCAATAAATTTGATATTACCGCTTTAGAGTACAAACCATTTACTAGATTTACTATTGCTAAAAGTTTAGACGATTTAACATCTAATAAATTAAGTAAATTACTTAACTTAATAGTGAGAGATAGAGACACAGGTTGTTTTATAATTAGACCAAAAAATATAACTCCAAAAATTAATGATACTTTTTTAGTTAAGCTATCAACAGCAATTGCTTATTTAATTGGCAATCCAAATCACGATGCGATGGCTGGAAAATATTATGCAAGATTTTTCGTAAAGCACGAAGATAAAAGTGACTCGTATTTAAGAAAAGCTTACACAAATATGGATCTTCATACAGATGGGACATATGTCAAAGAGATCACAGATTGGCTTCTTATGACTAAAATTGAAGAACAAAATGTTCAGGGGGGAGAAACAGCAATGCTTCATCTTGATGACTGGGAACATTGTGAGGATTTATTTAATGATCCAGTTGGAAGAAAAAATTTTATTTGGGGCTCACCCAAAAGTAAAAACATAGAATATAAAGTTGAACATCCAGTTTTCACAACAGATGATAAGGGTACGCCAAATATTTCATATATTGACCAATTCCCTGAGCCAAAAAATATGGATCAAGGAATTTTCTTACAAAAATTATCAGATGGTTTAGAGGAGAGTAAGAATAAAGTAATTACTAAATTAGCACCTGGATCAATCATTGTGGCTAATAATTATTTTTGGTTACATGGAAGAAAACCTTTCAAAGAAAATAAAGATTTAAGTAGAGAGCTATTAAGAATTAGAGGCTCTTTTTTTACTAAATATTTTTAAAAAAAAGCTTTCTAAAGAATATGCAATCATATTCAAAAGTTATTCTTAGCAATATCAAGAAAGTCTTTGGAGAATCGGTTATTAATTAGATAATTAAGAGATTTAAAGACAAATTTCTTCTATTAATACAAATTATCTGATTTAAATTTACATATATAAAAGCTAAATATTATCTTTATATACCAACATTTTTTTGTTGTATTTTTATCACAATCTTGAAATATTTAAAATTTTAAATCAAAAATCTCCACGTTAGACAAATTTATGCTATCAAGGAGCTGTTAAATTTAACAATTAATATATTGAGGATAATTATGAAAAGAATACTTTTAATTACTGTTGCTGTACTTTTTTCTTTTGCCCAAGTTAATGCTGATAATATGTCTGAAGGTTTCAGACTTGGTATTTCAGTTTCTAATACAGAGGTAAACGGAAGTGGTTCTGAAACATTAAGAACAACTAAGAAACAGTCAGCTGTTGCATCGACTTCAGAGACTACTACAATAGGTCATGTTTTTGCTGAAAGAACATTTTCTAACGGTTTTACTTTAGGTGTAGATTACGTACCGGGTGAAGCAGATGTAGGAACAAAAACTAGAGCTGATGATGACTTTGACACATCTGGTGGAAACAAAGCCTCAGCTGTTGTAAGTCAACATTTAACTTTTTATGGTTTAATGCCTATGGGTTCATCACCTTTTTACATAAAAGCTGGAATTATATCTATGGATGTTGAAACAAAAGAAAAGTTAAATACAGGATCTACATACGGTAACACTTCAGTAAATGGTGTTACAGCAGGTATTGGTGCTCACTTTGAGAGAGACAATGGTATTTACTTAAGAACTGAATACAGTATGTCAGAATATGAAGATATTAGACTTACTTCAACTGGAAGCAACATTGTTGAAGCTGATATCGACACAACAGCAGCGAAAATATCAATTGGAAAATCATTCTAATTAATAAATTCCATTAATTTTTAAAAAACCCCCGAAAGGGGGTTTTTTTTTGCTTTCAATTTTACATCAAAGAAATAATCTAGATTATATTATTCATAGTTATGATTTTAGGATTTATAGGAACAGGTAAAATTGCATCATCAGTAATAACTGGTATTTGTAAATCTAAGATACCATTTAAAAAAATCATTGTTTCTCCAAGAAATAAAAAAATTTCTAAATACCTAAAAAATAGATTTAATAAAATAGTTATTGCAAAAAATAATCAACAAATAACCGATCAAAGTGATTGGATATTTTTATCTGTAACTCCAAATGTAGGTGAAAAAATTATTAAATCATTAAAATTCAAGTCTAAACATATTATAGTGAGTTTTATTTCTAGTATAAATTTATCACAATTAAAAAAAGCAATAAAAGTAAAGGCAACAATAGTAAGAGCAATACCCCTACCACCAATATCTCTAAAAAAAGGACCCATACCCATTTGCCCTCCAAACAAAAAGGTCAAAAAATTCTTTGATAAGATTGGTACAACCGTTGAAATTAAAAATGAAAAATTATCCATTAATTTTTGGTCTATATCTGGAATGATGGCTCCATTTTATGAGCTACTAAGAGTGATGACTGACTGGTTAATTAAAAGAGGAGTTAAGCGAAATGATGCACAAAAATATATAACTTCATTGTTTTTGGCTTTATCTGAAGATGCGATTGTAAACTCTAAAAAAGATTTAAAATATTTAGTAAAAGAATCTCAAACACTCAAAGGGTTAAATGAACAAGGTGTTAAAGAGTTAACAAAAGCTGGGTTTTATAAATCTTTAGGGATAACTCTCAACAATATTCATAAAAGACTAAATAAATAAAATTCCATGGATCAAGAACAGAATATATTAAAAATTGAATACCTATCTAAATATTTTGGAGGGTTAGCTGCAGTTTCAGATTGTTCTTTAAAAATTAAAGAAGGATCTATTACAGGAATTATAGGACCTAATGGTTCTGGTAAAACTACTTTATTTAATTTAATTGCTGGAAATCTAAAAGCATCAAGTGGAAAAGTTTTATTTTATGATGAAGACGTAACAGATGTTCCTTCTTATGAGTTATTTTCAAAAGGTATCTTAAGAACTTTTCAAATAGCACATGAGTTTACTAATCTTTCAGTCCTTGAAAATTTGATGATGGTTCCAGCAAACCAATCAGGTGAAAAATTAATGACAGCTTTACTAAAACCGAGTCTGGTTAGAACTGAAGAACTTGCAGTAAAACAAAAAGCTCAAGACGTAGTTAATTTTTTAAATCTGACACATTTATCAAATGAATTAGCTGGAAATTTATCAGGGGGCCAAAAGAAATTATTAGAACTTGGAAGAACTATGATGGTTGATGCAAAATTAGTATTACTTGATGAAGTAGGGGCTGGTGTTAATAGAACACTACTTAAGGATCTAGGTACTGCAATTCTTAAGTTAAATAAGGAAGAAGGTTATACATTCTGTATGATTGAGCATGATATGGAATTTATAAGTAGATTATGTAACCCTGTTATTGTTATGGCAGAAGGGTCAGTTTTATTTGAGGGTACCGCTGAAGAAGCCAAGAAAGATGAAAAAGTCATAGAAAGCTATTTAGGTAGAGGGTCAAAATTAAAGGATGAAAACTAATGGCTTTTTTTGAAGGTTTAAAAATGACAGGTGGTTATGGTAATGGACCTGATATCATCAATTCTTGTTCTGTTGATGTGAACAGAGGAGAAATAGTTTCAATTCTTGGACCTAATGGTGCTGGTAAATCAACAGCTATGAAAGCAATGCTAGGTCTCTTAAATTTAAAATCTGGTTCAGTTGTAATCGACGGCAAAGATATTTCAAAACTTTCACCACAAGATAGGGTGAGAGAGGGTATTTCATTTGTACCACAGACAAAAAATGTATTCTCAGGAATGAGTGTTGAAGAAAATTTAGAGATGGGGGCTTACTTAAGAGATGATGATTATCAAAATATTATAGAAGAAATTTATGAACTGTTTCCAATACTTAGAGAAAAAAGAAATCAATTAGTTGGAGAATTATCTGGAGGTCAAAGACAGCAAGTAGCTCTTGGAAGGGCATTAATGATAAAACCATCTGTGTTAATGTTAGATGAGCCAACTGCTGGAGTTTCTCCCATTGTAATGGATGAATTATTTGATCATATAATTAAAGTTAAAAGAACTAATGTTGCAATTTTAATGGTCGAGCAAAATGCTAAACAAGCTCTTAATATTTCCGATCGAGGATATGTGTTAGTTACAGGTGAAAATAAATATTCAGGAACAGGAAAAGAATTATTAAACGACCCAAGAGTAAGAAGCTCTTTTTTAGGTGGATAGCATGGAATTTTTAAATGCAATTATATTATTATTAAATTATATTTTTATGCCAGCACTTACGTATGGCTCACAACTAGCATTGGGTGCAATATTTGTAACTTTAATTTATGGAATTTTAAGGTTTGCTAATTTTGCAACTGGAGACATGATGGCTTTTGGTACAATGGTCACTATATTATTCACTTGGTATTTTCAATCACTTGGAATTTCCTTAGGAGTGTTACCAACAGCATTACTTGCTATCCCTTTTGCAATTGTTTTGACAATTGGTTACATGCTCTTGGTTGATAAATTTGTTTTTAGATATTATAGAGTAAGTAAAAGCCCCCCTGTTCAACTTGCAATGGTTAGTATTGGTGTAATGTTTGTAACACAAGCCGTAGTTAGAATAATAATTGGTCCATCTGACAGAAGATTTTTTGATGGAGAAAAATTTATTATTAAAGCTGGTGAGTTTAAAGAGATGACAGGACTTAATGAGGGTTTAGCAATTAAATCTAGTCAGGTGTTAACTATATTTGTAACAATTGTATTAGTTTCAATCTTATTCTGGTTTTTAAGCAAAACTAAAACAGGAAAAAGCATGCGTGCTTATTCTGATAATGAAGATTTAGCTTTATTGTCTGGGATTGATCCTAAAAGAGTGGTTATGATTACTTGGATTATTGCAGGTATTTTGGCAACAATAGGCGGGGCTTTATACGGATTAGACAAAAGTTTTAAGCCATTTACCTACTTTAATAATATGCTGCCAATTTTTGCTGCCGCAATTGTTGGAGGTATTGGAAACCCGTTTGGAGCATTTTTAGGGGGATATGTCATAGCATTTTCAGAAATATTCTTAACCTATGCTTATAAAAAATTCTTTATGTATATTTTACCAGCAAGCATGGAACCAGAAACGTTAGTTCAGTTATTATCAACAGATTATAAATTTGCTGTCTCATTTTCTATATTGGTGATTGTCTTACTTTATAGACCTAATGGAATATTCAAAGGGAAGGTATTGTGAGAAAGCACTTAAATGTAATTATAGCTTATACAATAATGTTGGGGCTTATTATTTTAGTTGGAATATTTCAATCATGGAATGTAGCTCTATCAATTTTTAACATGTGTTTGATTTCTGCAGTAATGACTATGGGTGCAAATATCCAATGGGGGTATGCAGGTTTAATTAATTTTGGTCTTATGGGATACGCAGCATTAGGTGGATTGGCTGCAGTTTTAATTTCTGTTGAACCTGTACAAGAGGCATGGGTTGCAGGTGGTTTTAGTATTTTAATGTCTTTGTGGTTAATAGTTGTGATGGTCTTTGCAATACGTTTTGTGTTAAAAAATTTTGAAAAATCTAAAATTAGAACTTATGGTATTGCTGCAATTATTATTGCTGGAATTATCATTATAAGAGTTACGTCAGAGACAAGTATTGAGGCTATTGAAAATGTTAACCCTGCAACAACAGGATTTCTTGGAGGATTGGGATTGCCAATTATGTTTTCTTGGATTGTAGGTGCATTTTTTGCAGCAGGTCTAGCATTTATAGTTGGTAAAGTTGCGTTAGGTTTGCGAGCAGACTACTTAGCCATTGCTACATTATTAATATCAGAAATAGTAATAGCCATCATAAAACATGAAGATTGGTTAACAAGAGGTGTTAAAAATGTAATTGGACTGGATCGACCAGTACCTTATGAAATTGAACTCCAAACTAAAGAATGGTTTATAAATTTAGTTGCAAATTTTAATTCTGGAAAATTAAATTTAATCTCAAGTATTACAAATAAACAAGCAGCTCTTAATCAGTTAGTAATTGAGGGATCATCAGTTTTTGTCAAACTTTGTTATTCAGGGTTGTTCTTAATGGTAGTTGTAGCTCTTTTAATAATTACTCAAAAAGCTCTTTACTCTCCATGGGGAAGAATGATGCGTGCGATAAGAGATAATGAAGAAGCTGCAAATGCAATGGGAAAAAATGTTGTCAAACAGCACTTATTAATTTTTATTTTAGGCTCAGCTATAGTTGGAATTGCTGGTGCCATGTTAGTTACTCAAGATGGTTTATTTACACCAGGTAGTTACCAACCCATGAGGTATACTTTTTTGATCTGGGTTATGGTCATTGTTGGTGGAAGTGGAAATAATTTTGGAGCAATTTTAGGTGGTTTTGCGGTATGGTTTTTGTGGATTGAGGCAGCACCAATCTCATTATTCTTAATTAATCTATTTACAGCAGGTTTAGCAGACACACATTCATTAAAAATTCATTTAATTGAAAGTGTTCCATACTTTAGATATTTAATGATGGGTATGGGTCTTTTACTGATCATGAGGTATCGACCTAAGGGTATACTTCCCGAGAAAATCGAAATAAAATAAATTTATTATGAAATATATTATACTCGGAGCTGCAGTAGCATGGGCTATGTACATCGGTGATAAATATTTTTTTTAATGAATAAAAATTTATGGCTACTAATTTTAAGTCAGATTTTTGCTTTTACAGCAGCACCGGTAACAGTTTTTTTAAGTGGAATAATTGGTTCCCAGTTTAGTCCAGTAAAATCTTTAGCAACTCTTCCGATGGCTTTATCAATTGTGGGTGTAGCAATTTTTGCAATCTTTGCAGCAAAGGTTATGAGCATAATTGGCCGAAGAGCAGGTTTTATGTTTGCATCTGTTGGTAGTTCATTATCATCTTTACTTGCTGCTTATTCTATAATTAGTGAAAGTTTTATTTTATTTAATTTTGCATGTTTTCTACTTGGAGCAGGAGTAGCTTTTAGTCATCAATATCGTTTTGCAGCTGTTGAAACTGTAAAAAAAGATATGGCGCCAAAAGCTATTTCAATAATATTACTAGCTGGAATAGGTTCAGCTTTTATAGGGCCTAATGCAGCTAATCTTTCAAAAGAAATTATTTCTGGTTATTTATATGCTGGATCTTATATCGTGCTCGCCACATTAACCCTTACATCAACAATTTTTTTAATGTTTTATAAAGATGGGCACAAACCAAATAATATTAATAAAAAAACTTCACGTAGCTATCTAGAATTAATTTCTCAACCAAGATTTTTACAAGCATTAATTGCCTCAGCTTTTGCTTATGCCGTAATGGCATTTTTAATGACAGCCACACCAATAAGCATGCATGTAATGGAAAAAATAAGCTTAACTAAAACAGGGCTAGTAATCCAACTGCATATTGCAGCAATGTTTTTACCTTCACTGGTTACAGGTAATTTGATTAGAAAATTTGGACATAGTAAAATAATGTATACTGGTGTTTTTTTATTTTTAATAACAGTTTTAACTAGTTTCTTTGATCAAAATTTTACTAATTACTTAATTGCATTAATATTTTTAGGATTTGGTTGGAACTTTTTATTTATATCTGGAACAAGTTTATTAGTTTCATCTTATAGGGAAAACGAAAAATTTAAGGCACAAGGATTTAATGATCTAATAGTTTATTCAATTCAAGCAACTGCAAGTTTATCTGCAGGAGTTTTCTTAACCTTAACAAGTTGGAAAACAATGAATCTAGTTTGTATAATATTTTTAGTTTTAATTATTTTGTCAACATTAAGAGCTGATTTAAAAGAAAGAAAGTAAGATGGATTTACTAGCTTATTTTCAACTCAGCTTAGTCGAAATTTATTTTGTAATATTTACCGTATTTATTGCATCTATTATAAGAGGATTTAATGGCTTTGGCTTTTCAGCAACATGCATCTCAGGTTTTTCTTTTATTCTTCCAGCGATAGAAATAGTTCCAATTATTCTAATACTTGAGGTCATTATTAGTATTTTTATGATTCCATATATATGGAACAAAATAGATTGGAATTTTGTTGTAAAACTATTATTTGGAATAATTATTGGCTCTCCTGTTGGTATTTATCTATTAAAATATTTAACCCCTGACGTCACACATCTATCTGTTTGTGTACTAATCATATTTTTTTCATTCTTATTAATGAGAGGCTATATAAATCAAAAGATTAATAACAATTATGGAAAACTCTTTACAGGAATAATTTCTGGAACATTAAATGGATTAACTACTTTAGGAGGAATGCCAGTTGCACTATTCTTATTGGTTACAAGCATTCAACCTGCGATAATCAGAGGTTCATTAGCAGCACTATTTTTCTTAACAGATATTTATGCTTTTACTCTTAGTTTTTTTGCTGGAATTGTAGATGTCACAACTATTTATAGAACCGTTCCACTGATTATTATTTTACCAATAGGTGTTTATATTGGAGATAAATTTTTTGTTAAAAGTAAAGAAGAGACTTATAGAAAGGTTGTTTTTTATTTTCTTATATTCATCTCGATATTTGGGTTTTTTAGGATTATCAGCAATTTTTAGATAAAAAAAACCCCCAGCAATTTTCACTGCTGAGGGTTTTAAAATTAAGATATTAATTATCTTTGTTTTTTATTTTTGAATTTTCCACCTTTGATTTCTTTTTCTAAAAAAGAACCTTCAGCCTCACCAACGCTAGTAAAAGTAACTCCAGTTGCACCTTCGTAGTCAACCTTTTTACCTTGTGCTAGTAAGTCTAAACCTTTTTTAAGTTCACCTGGATAAATCTTAGTTCCAGGAGCGTTAGCAACATCCATTACATTATTAGCAATAGAGGCTCTATCAGCTGATCCACCTGCTTGCATCGCAAGAACGATTAAAGCTGCTGCATCATAAGATTCACCTGTGTAAGGTCCAGACGAGTCGATACCCGCTACTTTAGCAACCGACGCAAAAGTACCTGCTGTTTTTTTATTCATTGAACCAGGAATTGAACCAAAAGATTTATTTAAATCTTTTCCAAAAGCATCAGTTAACGAGTCACCGATCATACCATCAGATAAAATAAATTTATCAAAAGCACCAGAGTCTAAAGAACCTTGAATGATTCCTTTTCCACCTTGGTCTAGGTAACCAATTACTGCTACTGCATCACCACCTGCTGAAGCTAAAGTTGCCACTTCAGATGAGTAATCAGCTTTTCCATCTTCATGAGCAGATACAATTGTTACTTTAATACCATGAGCTTTTACTGCTGCTGCATAAACATCAGCCAAACCTTTTCCATAGTCATTGTTAGTGTAAGTAATTGCTACACTTTTGATTCTTCTGTCTTTAGTAATATCAGCTAAAATCTGACCACCTCTAGCATCAGATGGTGCTGTTCTAAAAAAAAACCCTTTATCATCTAAAGCTGTAAGTCCTGGTGAAGTGGCTGATGGTGAAATCATTACTACACCATTTGGTACAGCAACATTAGATGCGATAGCACCAGTTACACCTGAACAGTCAGCACCCATAATTGCTGCAACACCTTGTGCAATAACACCTTCTGCTGCTGCCGTTGCTGCTGCTGAATCAACACAAGTTGAATCTGCTCTTACTACTGAAATAGTCTCTCCACTTAATAGCGAACCTGAATCAGAAGCTTCTTTAAATGCAAGCTCTGCAGATGCAGCCATAGCTGGTGTAAGAGACTCAATAGGACCAGTAAATCCTAATATGATTCCCATTTTAACTTCTGCGAATGTATTCGTTGTAAAAGTAGAAACGAATATAAATGCAGCAATAAATAGTTTTTTCATTATTTTCCTCTTTGATTGTTAACAATTTATAAAAATCAAATTAAAGCTTATTTGAAACAATTTTCAATAAATGATTTATCTTATTTTTTGGAGCTGATAGACAGAGATAATTACAATAGTCCCACCAATAGTACTTAGTATTGTTGGAATTTCTCCAAAAAACAAGAAAGTTAAAATTAAACCAAATATTGGAAATAGAGAATAGAAGGGCATAACTTTATTAACTGAATAAAATTTATAGAGGTAAAACAAAGAAGTATGAGCAATAACTGAAACAGTTACCCCGTTATGAAGCAAAAGAAGCCAGGTGTTGATATCAATATCTTTTAAATGATTAATTGTATTTCCTTCAGTAAAAATTGAAAATATTAAGATAGTAATAAATCCTGTAAGTCCCATAATCATATTTGAAAATTTTACATCAACTTCTTTGATGTACCTTGATAACACATTTGCAATCCCGTAAAAAAAAGCAGAAATACCACATAAAAAAAGTGCATAAATTTCTCCTTTTAAATTTGGATCATAACCAATTATAAAAATTCCAAAAAAAGAAATAAATATTAGTATCCACTGTTTTGTACTAACTTTTTCACCAAGAAAAATTGAGCTTACAAGAATAGCAAAGGGTATTGCTAGTTGAGCTCCAATAATAATAGGAGCAACTAAAGTTGCTTTGCCTAATGATAAATTTAAAAAAAATATAACTCCAAAGCCCATAGTTAATGAAAAACCTATTAAAGGAAAAAAATATTTTTTATCTGGTATTTTAAATTTACAAAATGGAATGAGAAAAATAAAAAGTATAAACATTCTTAAGGATCCTGCTAACATGGGTGGTAAGGATGTATTTAAAGCAAGCTTGTTTACTGGATATGAACTTCCAAAAATAAACATAATAAATAAAACTAAAAAATAATGTCGTATAGTCAAAAAATTAACCCATTGTGAATGGATCTGTCATCGGCTTTTCCGAAGAATTATACCATGTTGTCTTTATTCTTGTATATTCTTTGATAGATTCAATTCCAGCTTCTTTACCGTAGCCACTATCTTTAATTCCTCCAAAAGGAGCCATGGGTGAAATTAATCTATATGTATTTACGAATACTATTCCAGCTCTCACTGCCTTTGAAACTCTCATACTTCTCCCAAGGTTTGATGAATAAACCCCAGAAGATAATCCATATTTATTATCATTCATTAATTTAATAGCCTCTTCCTCTGTATCAAACTTCATAACAGATAATACTGGACCAAATAATTCATTTTCAGCAGTAGGTAGGTTATGATTTTTACATTCAATTATTGTAGCTGGAAAATAATAGCCTTTATTAGATACATTTGACCTTTTTCCTCCACATCTAATTTTTCCACCCTGTTCAATGGTAGCTTTAATATTTCTTTCAATATTTTCTAATTGTTTGAAACTATTTAAAGGACCCATTTGAGTATCTTTATCCATCGGGGCGCCTAGTTTTATTTTTTCAGCTTTTGTGACTAACTTATCTAAAAATTCATCATAAATTTTTGATTGAATATAAAGTCTTGATCCAGCAATACAGCTTTGACCACTTGCACCAAAGATGCCAGCAGTAATTCCGTTAAGTGCATTCTCTTGTTCAGCATCATTAAATACTACAACAGGACTTTTTCCACCTAGCTCTAGGCTTACTTGTGATAAATTTTCAGCTGAATTTTTTACAATATGTTTGGCAGTTTCTGGACCACCTGTGAATGCAATTCTCTCCACAAGGTCATGTGTAGTTAGAGCTTTACCACAAGGTTCACCTAAACCAGTGATTATATTAACTACTCCTTTTGGTATTCCTGATTTTTCAACTAATTTTGCAAATTCCAGCAAAGTTACAGGCGCAAGTTCGGATGCTTTTATTACAACGGTATTTCCCATGGCTAATGCGGGGGCAAGTTTAACAGCTGTTAATAACATTTGGGAGTTCCATGGAATGATTGCAGCAACCACGCCAATAGGTATTCGAGTAGTTGTTACTTGCATGTCTGGTTTGTCAATTGGTACGACTGTTCCTTCAACTTTATCAGCAAGACCTGCAAAGTAATCATAGTATTCAGCAATATAATTAGCTTGTGTTTTAGTTTCTCTAAAAATT
Source organism: Candidatus Pelagibacter sp. Uisw_130 (assembly GCF_047722505.1). GTDB lineage: Bacteria > Pseudomonadota > Alphaproteobacteria > Pelagibacterales > Pelagibacteraceae > Pelagibacter. The sequence goes on along the minus strand of NZ_CP159814.1, from coordinate 976,090 downwards.
TTTCCTGTATCAATAGTTTCTATGGTTCCAAGATGTTCAGCATTCTCTCTCAGTAAGCTTCCTAAAGACCTTAAATATTTAGCTCTATCTCTTGAATGTAAATTAGACCAGGAGTTATCAAAAGCTTTTTGTGCAGCCTTAACTGCTTTATCTACATCTTTTGCATCTGCTTCAGGTACAGTTGCCCAAACTTCATTATTCTCTGGGTTTAAAGTTTCAATAGTTTTACCAGACTCAGACTCAACCCATTGACCGTCTATGTACATTTTAAATTTTTGAATTTTTGTCATTTAATTATTAATAAAATTTTTAAGATTTATATTAACATCATCTGCGCACTCTATACTACAAAGATGTTTTCCATTTTTTATCTCAATAAAAATTGAATTTGTTAAATCATCAGATAAGGATTTTGACATTTGAACTGTGGAACCTAAATCATCTGACCCTGTCATGATAAGAGTTTTAGTTTTTATATTTTTAATCATACCAATATCATCTTGGTGATTTGCAAATAGCTTGTAAGCTTTTAAAAAGTTTAGATGATCGTCATCATCTTTTTTTAAAATTTCAATAAATTGATCATAAATTTCTGGATGGTTATCTAAATATTTATCTGTGAACCATCTTTTTAGTGCCTGCTTTGAAATAGGTTTGTTCAGTTTAGCCTGTTCAAATCTTTCTATGACTAAAGCTCTTTGTTCTTCAGTTCTTTTATATGTTGCTCCTATTAATGTAAGGCTTTTTAATTTATCTTGAAATTTTGATGCAAAATCTAATGCAATTAATGATCCTAAAGAGAAACCTACAAGATTAATTTTATCAATTTTTAAAAATTTTAATAAATAGTCTAGTTGGTCTGAAAAATCATTTAATGTGATCTCTTCTTTATTGTAAGGAGTTTTTCCGTGCCCTAATAAATCATAGGTAATTATTGAATGATCACTTAAGGAGTTAACTTGAGAGTCCCACATTTTTTGATCTAGACCAACACCATGAACGAAGACTAATGGCTCAGTTTTATTATCAATGAATGAATAATAATTTTGATTAGGATCAAAATTGTGAGGCATTAATTTATTTAGGATCCAGTCCCATTTCCTTCATATCTTGATATCTATCGCCAGTTCTAGCATGAGCTCTACCACTTGATGCGCCACCTATTGCTATTACTATTTCATCATCAAAAGGGGCATCGTGTATAGTAAATTCATGTGTAAGATAATAAGGCCTTAGGCCAGAATCTGTTTTATGCATCATCGGAATTGACATTTTAGAACCAGCGGGACTTCTTGTGTTCGTGAAACTTAAATAAGATGTTCCACCAACAGCATCTCTAAATTTATTACCAAACCTTAAAGTGTGGATAAATGCAGATGCATGTTCAATTTCACCATTAAGTCCGACAGTTCCAGCCTTACCATAAGCTAAAATTTTTTCAGGAGAGCCCATTTCTTTTATTAGTTCAGAGACTAGAATAGTACCTAATTTGGGAGCTAAATCTAAAATGATTGGTTTTAAGTCTTCAACAAAACCTTTTCCATGCCATGGATTTTTAAATACAGCAGCAACTGAAACTAGTAAAACAGGTTCTTTAGCTTCTTTACCACCTTCAATAAAAGTTTTATCAACAAATTTTGCAAGTTTTCTTAATTCAAGTTTCATTAGCTAGCCTTTTCTATATTTGAATTATCTAAATTAATTTTTGGTATTACTTCATCATTAAACAGTTTTATACTTCTCATGCAAGCATCATGCTCTATACCAGGAAAGTTAGACCATACTTGCAAGTTTTGTAAATTTAATTCAGATTTTAATTCATTTATTTTATTAACCACATATTCAGGTGTTCCAAATAATAAATTTCTTTTATGTAAAAAATCATAATTAAGTAAATCTAATTTATGTTTTGTTTCTGGTAACTCCTCATCTGGATTCATATGATTTCCCAATCCTCTCCAATGACAAACCCATTTCATATAATTAATAATATGTTCACCAGCCATTTTTTCTGCTTCTTCCATGGTTTCTGCTACAAACATATCTCTAACTAAAGATACACCCTCTCCTAATGGTACATCTCTATTTTCTGCTTTAGATTTTGCATCTCTATAAATCTCAAATCTTTTCTTTAAAGCTTTAACAGTAGGTATCCACATTATAGTGTTTAATCCATTTTGTGCTGCCCATTCAATCGATCTCGCTCCATCAACTACTTGCCAAATAGGAGGGTGTGGTTGTTGCATTGGTTTTGGAACAACGCTAATTTTTTTTATTTCACTTGTTTTGGTATCTAAAAATTTATCACTAGGTGGACTCATATCATGTTGCCAAGTAAAACCAGGAGTAGGGTAGGTATAAAACTCACCTTGATGACTAAAAAATTCTTCAGTCCATGCTTTTTTCATCACTGTTAAAGTTTCATCAAATAATCTAAAATTTTTAGCTTGATCTTTTAAGTCAGCCTCTTTGTTCATGTTGATAGCTTCTCTGCCATATATTCCTCTTCCAATACCAACGTCAACTCTCCCACCTGATAGCTGATCCAATAAAGCTATGTCTTCTGCAAGACGTATGGGGTTATGAAAAGTAATTACATTACAGGCTTGACCTATTCTAATTTGTTTTGTTCTAGCGGCAGCATCAACTCCCATCATTAATGGATTTGTACAAGATTCCATACCTTCGTGATTGAAGTGGTGTTCTGTATACCAAATAGAGTCCCAATTGTTTTCATCACAATAAGTAGTGATTTCTTGGGTTTCATTTAATAGTTGATTGTATGGTTTATGATTCCAATTTGTAGTGTTACAAAAATATCCAAATTTCATTCAAACCTCCTTAAATAGTTAAATTTAAAGACGACTGATCCCACTTTCGTATTCTTTAGTACCGTTTAAACCTTAAGTAACGACGAGTTATGTGCGCTTTTTTTTAAAACTGTATTTTAACTAGACTCCTTATTCAATATATATTTAATCCAAATATTACAGGTAATTTATGAAATTAAACAAAATTGAACCAAAATATATCTCTAAATCTAACCCAAGAATTGGCTTAATCGCACTTGGCAGTGATTTTAGAATTGAAAAAGATTTTAATAATATAATTTATGGAAGAGATATTGATCTCTACGTAAATAGAATCCATTGCTATAACCCATTGACCAACAAAACATTAGCCAAAATGGCTGATGATATTACAGAGGTTACTAAAGATATTCTTCCTGACCAAAAAATAGATTGCATTGCTTATGGCTGTACATCAGGAACAGTAGCTGCAGGATATGACACAATAAAAAAAAAAGTTAATTTAGCCAAACCAGAAGCAAAAGTAACAACTCCAATAACTTCAGCAATCAAAGCTTTAAAAGTGCTAGGTATCAATAAGATATCTATTTTTACACCTTACACAAACACAATAAATAATTCTGTGGTTAGTTATTTTAAAAAAGAAAATATTACTATTAATTCTTTAACTTATTTTGATATTGCGTCAGATTTAGACATTGGTAAAGTCGATGAAAATTATCTATTTAAAGTTTTGTCAAAAATAGACCTAGATAATAGTGAAGCGTTATTTGTTTCATGTACTGCTCTACCAGTTTTATCAATTATTGATAAACTTGAAAAAAAATTAAATAAAATTATTTTATCTAGCAATCAAACATTAATTTGGGAAGCTTTAAATTTAATTGAAGACAAAGAACCAGTTGTAGGGTTTGGAAAAATTTTTGAGGTAAGTTAAAAGTATTGTTTAAAAGTTTCATTAATTGACAAAACTCCATAATCATTTAATCCACCAATTATTAGTTGAAGCGCTACTATTAATATAAATCCTAATCCAACATAAGCTATCCATAAATGTTTTTGGATATAATTTGCTAAATATGTAGCTAATGCCCCTGTCAACACAACTGATAAAATAAGTCCAAATATCATATAACCAAAGTAACCTTTTGCAGCTCCAACGACACCAATTACATTATCAAAACTTATGGTAATATCTGCAAATAAAACTTTATAAATACTCTTTACAAAAGAGGGTTCTGTAGATTTTTTTATTGGAGATTTAATCTTATTTTTCATCTCAACTAAATCTTTTCTCAAATCATTGACAATCCAAATTAAAAGAAGTCCACCTAATATTTTTATATAGTAAAATTCAAATAGGTAAGTAGCAAAAAGTGCAAAAATAATCTTAAAAACTAAGGCACCTGCAACACCCCATAAAATTATTTGCTTTCTATTTTTTGGTACAAAGTTAGCAGCAATTAAACCAATAATAATTGCATTATCAGCAGCTAAAATGATATCTATAAAGATGATTTGAGTTAAAATAATGAATTCTTCTATCAAGGTATATTTATAATATTGAAAATCTACAATAATTCAATCTAAAGTGTGATATTTTTTTATTGCTTTTGACTAGTGTTCGTAATGAAATAGAAAATTAACAAATCGGAGGAACAATGAAAATAATTAATAAAATCTTAGTATTATTTTTTGCAGTTTTATTAAATGCCAATACGGCATTTTCTGCAGAAAAATGGGATATGGCGCTAGCATATGGTGCCTCTAACTTTCATTCTGCAAATGCAACAGAGTTTGCTAAAAATGTTTCAGATAAAAGTGGTGGAAAATTAACAATAGTTACTCATCCAGGTGGCTCACTGTATAAAGGTGGCGAAATCTTCAGAGCAGTCAGAACGGGTCAAGCTCAAATTGGTGAGAGATTTATGTCAGCCTTGGGTAAAGAAGATCCATTATTAGAAATAGACTCTCAACCTTTTCTAGCATCATCATATAGTGACGCTATGAAACTATATAAAGCATCAAAACCAGAAATAGTTAAAGGCTTAGACGCCAAAGGTTTGGTATTCTTGTATGCTGTGCCATGGCCAGCACAAGGACTTTACAGTAAGAATGCAATTAATTCTAAAGCTGATTTAAAAGGTCTAAAATTTAGAGCTTATAACTCATCTTTGATAAGATTAGCTGAGTTAACTGGAATGGCACCAACTAAAATTGAAGCTGCTGAAATAAGTCAGGCTTTTTCAACAGGAGCAGTTGAAAGTATGATTACCTCACCAACTACTGGTAAGAACAGTAAAATTTGGGAAAATGGAGTAAAATATTTCTACGATATAGCTGCATGGTATCCAAAAAATATGATCATTGTTAATAAAGATGCGTGGAACAAATTAGATTCTGCAACTCAAAAATTATTAATGTCAGAAGCTACAAAAGCAGAAAAAAAGGGTTGGGCACTATCTAAAAAAGGAAACAAGGCAGATAAAAAAGCTTTAGCTGACGCTGGTATGAAGGTTGGTAAAGTAAATTCAGCTTTGAATAAACACTTTAAAGAAGTTGGTGCAACTATGTCTAAAGAATGGGCTAGTAGAGCTGGTTCTAGAGGGCAAACTGTTTTAGCTGCTTATAAATAGTATTATAAATTAAAAAGGCCATCATTTATTGATGGCCTTTTTTATTATGATTAATAGTATTAATAATTTTCTAAAATCTATTTATAAAATTTCAGGTTATATTGCAGCAATATTTCTCGTATTAGTGGCGGTATTTATCTTAACTGGAATTAGTTCTAGAATTTTTGGTTTCTATATAAGAGGACTTGCTGAGTACTCAGGTTACAGTATGGGGGCAGCATCTTTTTTTGCATTAGCTTACACATTTTATGACAAAGCTCACATCAGAATAACTTTGTTTATAGAAAAAATTGAAACTAAAAAAAGAAGATTTGCTGAAATATGGTGTTTATCAGTGGCAAGTTTTTTTTCAGGTTTTATGGCATATTACTTTATTAAAATGGTTATTATTTCAATAAAATTTGAAGAAAGAAGTGAGGGTGCGGATGAAATACTTATATGGATACCCCAAAGCAGCTTAGCAATTGGCTCCTTTGTGCTTTTTATTTGTATATTTCATCATTTAGTTTTTTCAATCCTAAACAAGAAAATAGATTAAATATGACAGAAATATATTTAACAATATTTTTTATTTCTTTATTGTTATTCTTATTAGGCTCAGGTATTTGGGTTGCTTTAAGTATGATAGCTGTATCTGCAATTGGTATGTTGTTATTTACAACTAGGCCTGTTGGGGATGCAATGGCAACGACAATATGGGGAACAAGTTCATCATGGACATTAACAGCTCTTCCTCTTTTTGTTTGGATGGGTGAAATTTTATTTAGAACTAAATTATCAGAAAACTTATTTAAAGGCTTATCACCTTGGTTATCCAAATTACCTGGTGGATTAGTACACGTCAATGTTGTTGGATGTGCATTATTTGCAGCAATATCAGGGTCTTCAGCGGCAACAGTAGCAACTGTAGGAAAAATGTCTATCCCTGAATTGAGAAAAAGAAAATATCCAGAAAAATTATTATTAGGAACTTTAGCAGGATCTGGAACTTTGGGGCTACTGATCCCACCATCTATTATATTAATTATTTATGGAGTTACTATTGAGGACTCAATAGCAAAGCTATTTATGGCAGGAATTTTACCTGGGATAATGCTTGCGGCGATGTTCATGCTGTATGTAATTTTTTGGTCTATTTTAAATAAAAGATTAATGCCCAAATCAACTAAGAACTTTTCTTTTGTAGAAAAAGTACAGGGATCAAAACAATTATTACCTGTAATATTTCTCATCACAGCTGTAATTGGTTCAATTTATACTGGTATAGCAACAGCTACTGAAGCTGCAGCTTTAGGTGTTGTTGGTGCTTTAATATTATCTTTTTTTCAGGGAACACTAAGTAAAAAAACATTTAATTTATCTTTATTAGGTGCAACTAAAACTTCTTGTATGATTGCTTTTATTATAGCAGGCTCAACTTTTTTATCTTTAGCAATGGGCTTTACAGGATTGCCAAGAAATTTAGCAATTTGGATTGATGGAATGAGCTTATCTCCATACATATTATTATTTGTACTAACTATATTTTATATAATTTTAGGTATGTTTTTAGATGGAATATCTGCAGTTGTTTTAACTATGGCTATTATAGAGCCAATGATTAGGCAGGCTGGCTTTGATATGATTTGGTTTGGTATATATTTAGTAATAGTTGTTGAGATGGCTCAAATTACTCCACCAGTAGGATTTAATTTATTCGTTCTGCAAAGTATGGCAAATAAAGATATGGGATTTATTGCAAGAAGTGCATTTCCTCTTTTTTTATTAATGATACTAGCAGTTATTATTGTAATAATTTTTCCTGAGATCGCACTATGGTTACCAAATAAAATGTCAGAAAATATTAATTAAGACTTAATATTTGGATTTTTTAGTTCCTTCTATTATTTCTTTTAGTTCGTCATATTCTTCACAGTTGCAAGTTTTCAAAACTTCTAATCTTTCTTTAGCCAAATCCATTCTATTAGTAGCTACATAAAGTTCACCAAGGTACTCATTTATTCCATTATGTTTGGGCTCAATTTGTAAGCCTTGTAAGTAAAAATCTTCACCTCCCTCATAATCTCCAAGTTTTCTAGTAGTAAAACCTAAATAATTTAAAGTATCTGCCTGTAATGGTTTTTTATCATTAGATTTTAAAAGAAGCTTTTGTGCTTTTGCATATCTTTTTTGTGCTTTTTCAGTTTTACCTTTTTCTTCATATTTCTTAGCAGCTATAATTAAATTTTTTGCTTTTGCATAGTTTGACACTTTAGAGGTAGAATCGTTATCATTGCTACTCCCCGCAGAAAATGAATTATTAGTAAGTGCTATAATTATTAGTAAAGTATAAATAAGTTTTTTCATATTTTAATTAAATTTATCCATTTTATTTAAAGGTTTCAATATTAACCCATTATTAACTAAATTATCTTTAATAGATTTTGCGGTTGCCAATGAGCTTTCGTTATCACCATGTATACAAACCGAGTCAATTTCACAAGGTATCTGTTTACCACTGAGACAATTTATTGCCTGATTTTTAACCATATTTAATACGTGTTTCTTTGCAATATCTGGATCAGTGATTAAAGCATTTGGCTTTTTTCTAGAGATTAAATTACCATCATCTTCATAATTTCTATCTGCAAAAATTTCACAAGCTATTCTTAAACTATTTTTCTTAGCAGCAACTTCCATTTGCGAACCAGTTGGGACAAGATAAATGATATCTTTATTAATTTCTTTAATAGCTAACGCTAACGTTGTGGCTAATTCTAAGTCTTCACAAGCCATATTATTAAGTGCCCCATGCGGTTTAATATGGGTTATGTTTTCATTATGTTTTTGAGCAATCTTTTGTAATATTTCATATTGCTCGAAAATTAGTTTTTTTATTTCTAAAGAATTTAAATATATTCTTTTTCTTCCAAAGTTTTCAGGATCATTAAAAGAAGGATGGGCCCCCATACTAACACCGTTTTTTTTTGAAATTTGAATAACCATATCCATTGTTTGTTTATCTCCTGCATGGTAGCCACACGCAATGTTGGCAGAATTTACAATATTAAGTAATTCTGGATCATTCTTGATAGAATGAAACTTAGATTTTTCTCCTAAATCACAATTGATATTAATTTCCATACTCTTTAGTCTGGAGTATAACATGGCATGGTTAAAAATATATCAAATCTTGGTGATGCAGCCGTATATTGTGATTTTGGCTCAGAAGTTAATGAAGCAATAAATGCAAGTGTCATAGATTATTTTCACCATATATCAAAATTAATAAAAGATAAAAAGATTGAAGGAATAACCAATTTAACACCTTCTTATAATAAATTAATCATTAGTTTTGATTTAACTATAACCAATTATAAAAAAATCAAAAATTTTATAGAAGGTTTAACTATTAATAGAGATATTAAAAATAATAATCAAAAAATTAAGATCCCTGTTTGTTGTGATGATGAGTATGGACTAGATTTTTCAAGGTTAATTAAAAAATTGAATATAGATAAAGATAAAATATTAGAACTATATTTCAATAAAGAATACTTTTGCTACATGACAGGTTTTATTGCTGGAATGCCTTTTTTAGGAGATCTTGATGAAAATATTAGATGCGATCGATTGGAAACACCAAGATTAAAGATGCCCAAAGGATCGGTAGGAATAACAGAACAATTTGCAAATATTTATACTTTTGAAAGCCCTGGTGGTTGGAATATTATTGGTAACACCCCAAAGAAAATTTTTGATGATAAAAATTTAGATCAACCAGCTCTAGTTAACCCAGGTGATAAAGTAAGTTTTTATCAAATAACAAAAGAAGAATATTTAAATTGGAATGAATAAAACATATTTTGAAATTTTAAGAGCGGGAGTTAATACTACCATTCAAGACAAAGGTAGAAATCACTTATATCATGTTGGAATTGCAGTAAGTGGTGCAATTGACCAAAGAAATTACACATTATCAAATAGACTGGTTGAAAATCAATTAAATGAACCTGTAGTAGAGTTTGCATACCAAGGCCCTCTTTTAAAGTTAAAGAATGGAAAAGTTAATTTTGCGATATCTGGAGATATTTTTTTCAAGATTGTTAGAAAGAATTTAGAGGTTGAAGAAGGTAAGTGTTATAAAAGCTATTTTTTAGATGAAGAAGATCAAATAGATATAATATCCACCAAAAATTCTGCGTATGGATATTTGGCTGTTAGTGGTGGCTTTGATGTAGAAAAAATCTGGGGCAGTTATTCCATAAATACCAAGGCAAATATTGGACCAAATGATGGAAAAAAATATTCCATAAATGATAAAATTTTTATTAAAAAAATAGATATCAAAAATACAATAAATAAAAAAATAAATTATAAGCATTCAACTGATAATATTATTAGAATTATTAAAGGTACAAATTTTGAGTATTTTTCTAAGAATGCAATAAACAAATTTTTTAATGAAGATTTTTTAATCACAAACCTTGTTGATAGAATGGGTATAAGATTAAAAGGTCCTAAATTAGAAAATATAGAAAACACTAATATCAAATCAGAAGGTCTAGTAAGAGGAGTTATTCAGGTTCCTGCTGATGGTAATCCAATAATAATGTTGTCGGATCATGGAACAGTTGGAGGATATCCTAAGATTGGTGTGGTTATTGCTGCTGACCTTGATTTAGTTGGGCAATTAACCCCTGGAACAAAAATAAACTTTAAGGAAGTAAGCCTTGAAGAAGCTCAGAATATATTTAAAGCATATACAGAAGATACAGATAGATATTTAAATGAAAATAATTAGTAAAATTCCTGGCCCGCTATTAGTTTTTATGGGTGCTTGCTGTTTAAGTTTTGGAGGACTAATAGTTAAGTCATTTGAAGGGTCCACATTGTGGCAAATTTTATTTTGGCGATCTTTATTCTTTTCGCTTACAGTCTTATTTTTTTTAGTAATTACTTATAAAAAAAAATTATTTAAAGCATTTTATGATTCAGGTGTACCAGGTTTTTTTGGAGGAATAATTTTATCATTTGGTTTTTGTGGGTATGTTTTTGCGATGTATAACACAACAGTTGCAAATGCTAATTTTATCATCTCAACCCAAATACTATTTTTGGCAGTATTTGGTTATTTATTTTTAAAAGAAACAATCTCATCCATTACGCTAGCCTCAATTATCTTAGCTATTACTGGTGTTTTGTTAATGGTAGGTAACTCTTTGTCACCTGGAGAGATGTCTGGAAATTTAGCTGCTTTTAGTATGCCTATTACGTTTGCTGTTTTAATCATAATTGTTAGAAAATTTCCTACAGTTGATATGGTGCCAGCTCAATTTATAGCAGGCGTTAGTTCATGCATTATTGGATATATATTATCAGAAAAGCTTATGATTTCTTCGCACGATATTTTGTTAGGTTTTACCGCAGGTTTTTTTCAAGTTGGATTTGGTTTTATCTTTATAACTATGGGTGCTCGAAGCACTCCGTCCGCAATGGTTGGCATAATAATGTTATCCGAATCTGTTTTAGGACCAATGTGGGCTTTTCTATTTGCAGGTGAAAGACCTGTTTTATTTACATTAATTGGTGGGACAATCATTCTATCAGCAGTTTTACTTCAATTTTACGCATTATTGAAAATAAGGAAATGAACAACTTAATAATCTAGTAAAATTATTGTAAGTGTTAATTTTTGTTGATATTAAAAAATAATGTTAAATTCTCTAATAAAAGTATTTATCAAAATAAATATATGATTAATAAAAACCCAATAAATTTATTAAAAAAAGAAATAACATTTTTTAAGGAAGTAATTTTAAATTTCGAAAATAAAAGCCCACAACAGTTAAGAAATTATCAAAAATTATGTGAATACTCACTTAAGGCTTTAAAAAAAAACAAAAAAATCATTTTTTTTGGAAATGGAGGTAGTGCCGCAGACTCACAACATTTAGCCACAGAACTTACTGTGAAGTATAAAAAAAAAAGAAAAGCATTTGCTGGAATTGCATTATCAACCGATGTTTCTGCAATTACAGCTACTGGAAATGATTTTGGTTTTAAATATATTTTTTCAAGACAATTAGAAGCATTGGGCAACTCAGGAGATGTTGTTATAGCTTTGACAACATCAGGTAATAGTGAAAACTTGATTGAAGCATGTAAGATTGCTAATAAAAAAAATATTTTGACTTTTTGCTTTTCTGGAAACAAAGGTGGTAAACTTAAAAAATATGTTAAATATCCTATTATAATACCCTCTAACAACACAGCTATAATTCAAGTTATTGAATTAATGATTGGACAGGTTTTTTGTGAGTATATAGAAAACCATGGGTAATAATTTTAAAAAAATATTTTTAAACGAAAATTTTTGTTTTTTTTTATTATTTTGTTTTGCTTTATTAGTTTCTTTTTTCTACTTTTACACAATCGATCAACGTGCTATTAATTCTGCCTTAACCCTCTCAAATGAAATAGTATATGAAAATAAATTTAATATTACAAATATTATTCATCATAATACTTGGATATTAACATTTCATTTATTAAAATTTTTAATAAACTTAGGTATCAATTTAAATCTTTTAAATTTTTTTATTTTATTTATTTGTTTAAGCATGAGCACCTTTGGAATTTTTTTAATTTCAAAAGCATTATCAGGTAGTATTTTTTTTTCTTTTTGTATTTCATGCTTAATTATATTGGGCAACATTAATTTTGGTAATTTAGACTACCCTGTGCTCCTAATCTCTGAGCATACAAATGGTATGAGTGGTCAGGCATGTGCCATATTAGTATTTGGTTTAATTGCAGATAAAAAAATATCCTTTGCGATTTTGCTTTCAATAATAACACTTGGAATTCATATAATAATTGGAGCCTGGCTTATATCAATTTTATTTTTATCTATTTACACGTTTAAACAAAGAGATTTTAAAATCAATTTTTTTATTAAAAAAAAAATTTATTATTTAATAACAATCTTCGCAATCCTGATACTGAGTTTCTCCCATTTTCAATTCAATAAAATAGATGTGCCTTACGTTTATGATTATTCATTATATACAACATATTTAGAAGTTTGGGATCATCATAGAAGTAAAATTTTTGGAATTAATTACAACTATATTTTTTTAACCGTATTAATGTTATCTGCTCTCTTATATTTCTTAAGAGATAATAAAAGCAAAAAAAATAACAATTTCTTTATTAGGATAGTTATCTTGCAAGTATTAATTTCTTTTATTATTTATTTTTTGTTTAAAATATTTCCTAATTTATTTCAGGGAATTTTCTTAAAAATAATCCCATCTAGATTTTTTTTAATTCACTCAGTGTTTGGTGTGGCTATAATTTTGTCTATATTATATTATTATACGCATGTTCTCTTTAAGAATAAAAATATTTTAGCATTATCATTTATAATTATAATGATACACCCAATTGTTTATCATGATAAATATTTTAATAAATTTGAACGTATCTATAACAATTTAATATTAACAAATAAAAATATAGATTATATTTTTTGGAACCAGATAAAGAAAATTGATGTTTCTAATGGAGTAATATTAACATCCAATAATGCTTGTTCAAAAACATTCCAAGATGCATTGAAACCAATACTTATTTGTATTGAGTCAATCGATGTAATTGCTTATGAGCCTGAATTAGCCAAACCTATCAAAAATATCCTCGAGAAAATCTATGAAGTTAATTTCAGTAATCCACCAGAAAAAAACCATGGTGGAATTTGGTATGATCGCACTTATAAGGATACATTTGAAAAAAGAACATATGATCAATGGAAAGTGATTTCAAAAGAGTTCGATTTAAAAGGATTAATTTTGCCGGTTGAATGGAATTTACAATTAAATAAATCTTTAATAGGGAATAAATTTACCTACTATGAGTTATAAAACTAAGCATATTAGTTGTTAAAAAATACCAACATAAACTCAAATAAGAAACTAGATTTATTAATTCTAGTCGGTGGGAAAGGTACACGTATAAAAAAATATTTAAGAGGTTTACCGAAACCTATGTTAAAATTTAATAATAAGTTTTTTCTAAATTATATTATTAATTTTGCAAGTAAATATAATTTGAATAAGATTTACCTACTTACCGGTTATAAAAGTAATATCATTTATCAAAAATTTCATAATAAAACTTTTAATTTTGTTAAAATTGAATGTATAAAAGAAAAGAAAGAAATGGGTACTGCTGGTGCCTTAAATTCTCTTAAAAATAAAATAAATGATTTCATTTTACTAAATGGCGATACTTTGTTCGATATTGATTATCTCAAATTAATTAAATCCCTTGATAAAAATAACTATGGAACAATGTCTTTGGTCAAAAATTTAAAACAAAATAGTATGAAATTAAATTTTCTTTCTGTGAATAACAACTTAGTAAAATATAACTCAAAAGGAAGCTTGATGAATGGAGGAGTTTATTTTTTTAGAAAAGAATTTTTAAAATTTATACCGAAAAAAAAATGTTCTCTTGAAAATGATATTCTGCCTTCATTAATATATAAAAAAAAAATAAATGGTAAAATTTTTGATAATTTTTTCTTAGATATTGGAACAGAAAATTATTATAAAAAAGCTTCAAGATTATTAATCAAAAATTTTAAAAGACCAGCAGTTTTTTTAGATAGAGATGGTGTAATTAATCATGATTATGGATATGTACATACATTAAAAAAATTTAAATTTAAAAATGGTGTAATTAAGGGTTTAAAGTATTTAACAAAAAAAAATTATTATATTTTTATTGTTACTAACCAAGCTGGTATAGGAAAAAAAATATATTCACTAGAGAAATTTATTAAACTACATAAAGAATTAAAAGAAATATTAATTAAAGAAAAAATTTATATCAATGACGTAAAGTATTCACCATATCATATAGATGCAAAAATTAAAAAATTTAAAAAAAGAAGCGGTTTTAGAAAACCAGGTAATTTAATGATAAAAGAAATTTTAAAAAGCTGGGATATTTTAATAAATAAAAGTTTTATGATAGGTGATAAAATCTCAGATAAAATGTGTGCTGAAAAAAGTGATTTATATTTTGAGTTTGCCAAAGACAATTTTTATTATCAAGCTAGATCTATAGTAAAAAAAGGCTAATAATTATTTTTGATCTTTAATCCGTCTACTTTAAAGCCTTTAATTAGCTCTTTTATTCCTTCATTTAAATTTCTTTTTGCTGTGAATCCTTTTTTCTTAAGTTTATCATTACTTACAAAATAATTTCTTTGATCTGGGTCCTTAATTCCCTTGATAGTACTCAATTTCAAATCTTTTATTTGTTTTTTTATTAGTTGAGCTAATTGTAGTTTGGTAATGTTAGCTGAATTTATCCCAGCATTGTAAATATTATTTTGCATTTTTTTAAAGTTATTAATTGTATACAAAATACAATCAACAACGTCTCTTACATGAATAAAATTTCTTCTGAAGTGTGGTTCAAATAATTTTAATTTTTTATCTTTTAAAGCATTAAAAACAAAATTATTCACCATAACATCCGATCTCATTCGATAACTAAATCCAAAAACTGTTGCTAAACGAAAGCAAACATAATTTTTTGCTTTAATAACTTCTTTTTCAGCATCACATTTTGTTTTGCCATATAACGAAATAGGATTTAATGGGCTATCTTCAGTGCAAAACTTATTTTTTTCACCAACACCATACCCAGAATTAGACATAAGAAATATTATTTTTTTATCTTTAGAATATTTTACACAATCTTTAATTGCTTTATAGTTTACATTTATCGCTTCTTTTTTATATTTTTCACATAAAGGTGCACCAACCAACCCTGCTAAAGGAATTATATATTCATTTTTAGAAATCATTTTCTTCATCAAATTGCCATCTTGTATATCTGCATGAATAAAATTAAAGTTTTTGAAGCTATATAGGTGGTTAAGAGATGATGATGAGTATTTCAATAAGTCTACGACTGTTACTTGATGTCCTAAGTCAACTAATTTTGTAGCTAAAATTGAACCTATATAACCTGCACCACCTGTTATTAATATTTTTTTCATTTTTATATTATTTAAAAACTTATCTGATTTAATATTTGTACTATTTGTTTAATTTTACTTATTTTTAGACTTGGATAATTTCCAATGTAGTAACCAAAAAAATGAATTTTTTCAACATTTTTAAATTGTTTAAAATTTATGTTTTTTATAAATTCCTTAAGGTAGGGCTGTCTTAATTGATTTCCACCCCCTGCATTTCCTCTTCTAAATTCTATATTATTCTTAATCAAGGTTTTTTCAAAATTATTTCGTTTAGTAAAATTGTTAGTTTTTAAAATGATAGGAAAGGCGTAATTTGAGCTTCCTCTTAAATCAAAATTATTCCAATATTTTGTATTGTCTAAATATTTAATAAAATATTCAAAATTTTTAGTACGTTTCAAGTTGTTTGTGTCTAAAGATTTTAACTGATTTATGCCTATGGCAGCACCTATTTCAGTATTTCTAAAGTTTAATGTTGGGTAAAGAAAAATAAACTTTGGAGATAATTCTTTATATTTATTGATCATCTTCTTTTCAAAATTTTTGTTCTTACTCTCTCTTACCATTCCATGCGATCTTAATATTTTCGAAAGCTCATAAATTTTTTTATCATTTGTTGAGATCATCCCCCCTTCAATTGTTGTCATATGATGTGCGTAGTAAAATGAAAAATTTGAAATAACGCCGTATGTACCAAGCTTTTTTTTATTAAAATAAGCACCATGACTTTCACAAACATCTTCAATTAAGTGAATTTTTTTTTTTTTTAAAACTTGAAGTATATTTGAGTTTAATCCATTAAATCCTTGAGCGTGTGTGATAAAAACCGCTAATGTTTTTTTATTAATCTTTTTAATAACTTGATCGGTATTCATTGATAAATTTTCAAGATTTACATCAACAAAAACAGGCTTAAATCCATTCATTATTATTGAATTAATATCAGACACCCAAGTTAAAGTGGGAACAATTATTTCATTCTTCGTTTTTTTTTTATTTAAAATTTTCAATAACAATATTGAAATAAAATTTGCAGAAGATCCTGAATTAACGAATGTAGAATATTTTACACCTAGCCATTTTGACCATTTTTTTTCAAGCTCTTCTACTTTTTTTGATTGTGTTAAAACTATATTTTTTTTTTTAAGGATTTTATTTACTTCAAAAATATCAGAGGAAGTAAAATTATTGTCCATTAACGGATGACTAAATTTTTTCATATTAGTTATTTAGAATAATTTGTGAACTTTCTTCTGAAAAGTTGAATGGAACATTGATTACGTTTTTAATTTTTTTGAAGAATTTTTTTTGATTATGATGTGGTATATATAGCAACATAAAGCCACCACCACCAGCACCTAATAATTTCCCTCCCAAAGCACCATTGTTTATTGAAAATTCATATAAATCATCAATTTTTTTGTTACTTATAACTTTGCTTAAACTTTTTTTTAATTTCCATCCATCATTAAGTAATTTACCAAAATCATCAAATTTATTTTTTAGTAACAGTTGTTCTGCCTCTTCAACTTGAAAGTTAATTTCCTTCATTTCCATAATTTTATCTTTTTTTAGTTTCGATACGTACTGACCTGCAATATCATTCGCAGTCCTCTGTATCCCTGTAAAAATAAGAACTAAATTTTTATCAAGATTTTTAACTTGTTTATTTATTTTAATTTTTTTAACATCAAAATCTCCATTTTTTTTTATATCTAATTTATTTAATCCTCCAAAAGATGCTGATATTTGATCTTGTATCCCCACAATTTCTTTTAAAATATTGTGCTCAAAAAATATTGATTTTTTTGCTAACTTTTTTTTTGATAGTTGCAGTTTTTTTTTCATTAAAAATGCATTCATTAACCCTACAACAAAACTCGAGCTTGAGCCCATTCCACTTCTTGCCGGTAAGTCACCTTGATAATGAATTTCAACACCATCTTTAATTTTAAAATACTCAAGCATTTCTCTTACCACATTATGCTGAATTAATTTTGCATCGTTCACATTTTCAACTTTTGACCAAATAATTCTATGCTTATAACTAAAATAAGGTCCAATATTTTTTAATGAAAGATAAACATATTTATTGATAGTTGTGGATAATATCTTTCCTTCATTTTCTTTAAACCAAGAGGGGTAGTCTGTTCCACCACCAAAAAAAGAAATTCTATAAGGTGTTTTTGAAATAATCATTTGGTAGTTTTTGTTATTTTTAAAATCATTTTGATTATTTCTTTTGAATTAGGTGGTAGATTGTCACTTGTTTTTGAAAAACCTGCTGACTTATCTTTTAAACCCATAATTTCAATTTTACTACCAGTCCTTTTCATTAACTTATACGCTATGTCTGATCCAACACCTGTTGAATAATCGTCATCGAGTACAATACCTCCATACCTTGATTTCTTTAACGCAGATATCCATTTTTCTTTGATTTTGAAAGGCTTGATCCATAGAATGTTGGCAATACCTATTTTATAACCTTTTTTGTTTAAAATATTTCTAACTTTAACGGCCTCAAATCTAGTTATTGAAATAGAAAATAATATTAAATCACAATTTTTTGGTAAATAATCTTTGAGCTCTTTGTTATTGTCGTAACTCCCTCTATGTTCAGATACATATAACACATCATCATTTTTCATAAAATATTTGTATGCATATTTATATTCATAAGGTGTCATTGGTGAGATAATTTTTATTCCTGGCATTTTATAATAAATAGAATGATGTGAAGATCCAGCAACAGGTCCAATAGATCCTTCCATTGCAATTCCTCTAATTAATATTGGAGAGGGAACTCCCCATAACTCTTTAGATTTGCAAGCGTAATTAAGTATTATGGGTGCATTAAACCAACTAAAGCCCTGATATCTAATCACATATATCGGTCTTCTATTTGATAATGCGGCACCAGCAACAATACCACCATTTGCAACATCAGCCATGGATAAATCAACCATTCCATCTTTTTCTGTTAAATGTGGTAATGTGCCACCAACCCAGCCAACAGCAGTAAGACATTGACCAAAAACAAAACCTTTTTTCTCTTTTAAATGAAAAAATATAGTTTCTTTAATTACTTCTCTAAGTGTTTTTTCCATAAATTTTTAATTAATTTTTTAGTTTTGTGATCTATTAAGTCAGCACGAGTGCCCAATATTTTCTTTTCTGACTTATACCTATCAAAAGTTTTTTCTGAATCTTTTCCAGCTCCTGCATGCCAATATATTCTATTAGTATTAATATTTAAAAGACAAGGTTGTTTAAAAAAAAATTTTGAATATTTATATATATTCATTGGGTTATCGTCACAATTAAATCCTTTCATTTTAAAAGCCTTAGCTACATCACTCATCTCCCAGTTTCTTCTAACTTTTTTTTCAGTTAAAATTGAATAATTATTATCCTCTACAACAACCAAAAGCGGTAAATTTTTAGTAGATGCCCAGCCTAATGCTCCTAAAACATAATCTTCTTCAGCTGCAGCATCACCAAGAAAAATAATAGTAGGTTTTTTAGTTGCATAACAGGCACCAACACCAATTGGGCCATTAGATCCCATTAATCCATCATGGCCATACATATTAATTTTTGTTGAATGTATTGAGGCAGATCCACCCATACCTTTTGTGCAACCTGTTTTTCTTTGAAGTAGTTCATCAATCAATTTACCCTTATCACCATCGAATGTTAAATAAGTTGAATGACACCTGTGTTGACCAAATATTAAGGGTTTAATTTTTTTTAGCTTACAAATGGTAGCAATAGTGGATGCTATAAATTCTTGGCCAGCTGAAACATAAACTGGTATCTTAATTTTTTTGTTTTTAACATTGGTTATTACCTGTTCTTCAAAATTTCTTGCTAATGAAGCTTTCTCAAAAACTTGATATCTATAATTTTTATTATTAGTCATTTATATATTTTTTACTTTTAGTAACGTAAGATTTTTTTTTATTTTAAATACTTCTGAAAGTTTTTTAAAAGTTCCGGTCTTAATAATATCCCCATAAGAAAGAACGCTTCTATTGTGCTTATCTACAACCTGACCATCTAAAATTGCAAAAACAGTTTGCATTTTTTCTTTATTTAATAATTTAAAATTTTTATGAGTTTCCATTGATAGCTCAACCTTATTATCAAAAATATATTTTTGGACTATTTTTTTTTTAGTTTTTTTGAAAATAACATCATTAGTTGATGTTTTACTTGTAAATTCTTTGCCTTCATAAGGCTTTTTTTCTCTTCCGTAAGAATCTTTAAATCTAACTAGATCTTTTTTATTTACAGGTGTTTCAAACTCAAGTGCACAAAGTCCTTTTTTTGATACAGCTTTTATCGAGTGAAATAAACCTGTTCTAATCATTAATTTTGAAGGAGCATTAAAATATCTAGATGTAGCTTTCCATAAGCCTAATTGTATTAATGCTTTACCAGATAGGACAATAAAACCAGTTTTTTTTGTTGGGTGACAATGTAAAGAAGTTTTTTTATTATAATCTATATTAAGAAGTGTTACTGATAATTTTTTAGAATTTCTATAAACCACATATTCATTACCCCAAGGTTTAGTGACAACTCTATTATCATAAGAAAATTTTTTTTTTTTATTCATCAAAAAAACTAAGAACTGACTTCATCCAAGGTCCCATGTCTTTATAGTGTGCTGTAGTAACTATTTTGCCATCTATAACAGCTGGCTCATCTGTATAAATTGCTCCTGCATTAGTTATGTCATCTTGCATACTATAATAACCAGCAATTTTTTTTCCTTTAACAATCTTTGCAGAGATTAAAAGTTGAGCACCACTACAAATACAAGCTATAACTTTATCTGCGTTATAAAAATCTGTAATAAAATTTATCAATCTTTTATCTTGTCTTATCTTTTCCATTGCTTTTACCCCACCAGGAAGCACTAGAAGATCATAATCTACTACTTTTATTTGATCGATATCTTTTACTGGATGGCTTTTGTTTGGTGGAAGTTGCGTTCCAAGTATACCTTTAACTGGTTTACCTCCAATCAAACAAACATCTAATTTACTATTAGCCTCTAATAGCCTGTAGTAGGGGTATATAAACTCATGATCTTGGGCTAAAGCACCACTAATAATTACGGATGAGAACATTGTAAATTTATATTTAATATTGAATAAAATTCAACATTAATAATTAACATCTTCAAATTGATGTTTTCTTTTAAGCTTATGTTCTGACATTTTTGAAATATGTTTTTGTGTATCCACACCAAACTTATTTTTAATCATTGATAAATAACTATTATCATTAAAATATGTATCAAAAGCTCTATCTCTAAACTCTAAAACTTCTGAGGCCTTCAAGTGATTGGTTCTTAATGGTAGAGTATCATAAGAATGTTGAGAATATCCAATCCAGCCTGGACCCCCTTTATCATCAGGTAAATCCCACTTATTTTTTTGTGCAAGCGGATATAGTTGGGAACCTGGGTATGCCATAGCAGAATAAAAATTTGCCCATTCGCTATTTATTCTAAGTGCTAATTCTAAAGTTTCATTCATTGAGTCACGATTGTCTTCTGGTAGTCCAAATATATAATTGGCTCCAACATTAAAACCCATGTCTCTTACTTTTTTAACAACACCTTCTATGTCATAATTAGTAAATCTACCTTTAACAACTCCATCTCTAACATTTGGATTGCTAGACTCTATACCTAAACCAAGCCACTTAAATCCTGATTTAATCATTTTTTCCAACATAACATTATCATCTAAAGTATCTATTCTTGCATATGCCCAAAAATTTAAATCTTTTCCATATCCACTACTAATAATTTCATCACAAATTTCTGTTACTTGTTTTGGGTTTAGAACAAACATTTCATCAGGGATTTTGATGTTAAAAATTCCATAGTCTTCAACGAGTGTTTTAATTTGATTAAAAATATGTTTTGCTGACCAAAAGCGAATTGTGTTTCTTTCAAATGGTGCATTGATACAGCAAAAGGTGCATTTAAAAGGACACCCAAGACTGGTCTGTAAAGATGCATACTTATCTCTTGTCTCTAACCTTCCAAACGTGTGCCAATTGTGAGCTTTATATTTTGACATATCTAAAAAATTCCAATCTTGTCCTGGTAATTGTAAATCTAAATTATCAAACATTTCACTTCTAATAGTTGACTTAATATCATTATCTTTATCACGATACCAAAGACCAGGAATTTTATCATAGTCTTTTTTATTGTTTTTCATGGCATCAATCAAATTAGAGATTGTGATTGGTCCTTCACCTTGACAAACAAAATCGTAAGGTTCTTCTTTTAATGTTCTTTTGGGTAATGCTGATGCGTGAGTTCCCATGACTAATGTTTTAATTTGTCCATCAGTTATTAATTTCAGTTTATTACAAGTTTTAGTTCCAGCTGGCATGCATTGTGTTGAAGCTGATGGTTGTTGTCCGTAAATAACAAATACTGCTAGTTTAGGATTTTTATCAGCAATACTTTCGGCTGTTTGTTCGTGAGTAAAATTTTCAGCTTCTGCATCAAGTATTTCAACATTGTAATTTAATCTTGATAAATATTTAGCTATCAACATTGACCATACAGGAGGCTCTATAGCAGCATAATCATTTGATAATGTTTGATATACATCAAGTCTTGATGGAGGTGTGATTAATAGTACATCTAAATTTGACATATGATTATTATAAACTTTTCATGTTTAGTTAAAACTTAATTAATTTCAAAACCTTAGATGTATAATGTGAATATGTACTCACTTTATCAGCAGGTTTATCTTTTTCATATTGTCCAGAGTCAACAAAATGATTTAGTCCAATATTAGGTATTTTATCAGTATATTCTTTTAGTCTATCTTTATGAGGCTTGTAGTTTCCTACAAATAAAGTTGTATCTATTGAGACTCTAGTACCACAATTGGGGTTTCTAAAGGTATTATGTATAGCTGCATAATCAGATAAATTAACATGTCCTACTAATGGAATTATTTTTTTTATTTTTTTATAATAATCCATTACCCATTGCATTTTTTTATAAGATGGTGAGATAGCCATGTATGATTCATTAAATTCATTAATAGGCTCATAGAATTGTAAATTATTATTTTTAGTGTCACCAAAAAAAGGTATATAACAATTCATACCCCAGGGTCCTTCTACCCACGCATCAGAATGAGGGTGTGATGTTGAAAGCTCCCTATTTTTATTATCATTTAATTCTTTTCCAAATTTAATTCTTATATTTGGGGTAATTCTAAATAGTTTTAGAAGTTTTGGTTTTTTTTTTGAGATTTGACGAACCAATTCACACCAACTTCTTAAGACTAAATTATATTCCAAATGAAATTCTCTTTTGGGCACTATTGCACCATTCGGGGTTATGTTAAGTCTATTGTTTCTGGCTTTATCAATATTTTTTATAAAAATTTTATCATTAATATTAAAATCAATGTTGAGAGCCTTCGAAATATATAACTTTATATAAAATTTAAATTCATTGAAAAATTTAGGATCTATTTTATATCTTGTTATAAGTGAATGAGTTTTTTTAAGTTTCCATTGTTTTGTAATAAGATTTATTCTATTGTATCTTTTTTTTAAACTCATAATAACAATATATACATACTAATAATTAGAGATAATAGTGAAAAATAAAAAAAAAATTGTTTATAATCACGAACCTTTTATTACAATCTATAAAGAAAATTTTAAGAATAAACATCAATCAAGAAAAAATTTTCACAAAATTATAATTCAAGATGCCGCAATGGTAATTTTAGAAAATGAAAAAAATCAAATATTATTTCTAGATGAGTATCGAAGAGGCATAAAAAAAAAATCTCTTGGGTTTCCAGGGGGGCATATTGAGTCTGGAGAAAAACCCCTAGAAACTGTAAAAAGAGAGTTACTAGAAGAAACGGGATATCTTGCAAAAAATTGGAAAATGTTATTAAGATATACTAGGCATGGCACATATAATTGTGGCCAAGATTATGTATATACAGCAAAGATTGACAATAATTCTCTTAAAAGTATAAAAAATGAAAATTTAAAAAAAAAATGGCTTAACAAAAAAACTATATTAGCACTATTAGCTAATAATAAATTTGAAACAGCAGGAATAATAGCATCAGTTTCTTTTTACTTTATAAAAAAAAGATATAATGTAGGTTAATATTAATTTAAATCTATAAAAATTATGAGTAGTGAGTTTACAGTAAGTGAATCTGGTAAAGTTTTAGAAAATGCAAATTTAATAAAAAAATATCACGGTAATTTAATCTATGATTATACAGAATATCCAACCAAAGGTATTTGGACTGAAGAATTTGGTCATGACCAATACAAAGATGCAATTTGTGACTGGTTTCCAAAAAATAAAGAAAAACCTGTACTTTTTTATGTACACACACCTTTCTGTGAGCAGCTTTGTAATTTCTGTCTATGTAGTAAGCAGATAACTCAAGATTACTCTAAAGTTAAAAACTATTTGTACGACTATTTAAGTAAAGAGTTTGATATGTTAGAAAAACATTTAGCAGACAATAAAATTAGCTTTAATTTTAAAGAAATTTATCTTGGTGGTGGTTCACCCACATATTATAAAAAAGAAGAATTTAAATATTTAATTGGACGTCTTAAAAATTTAATAGACTTCAGTAATTTGGGTGATTTTACAATAGAAGTTGATCCAAGAAGAGTGACAGAAGAAACTTTAATATTCTATCATGAAATGGGTATTAATAGACTTTCTTTTGGAATTCAAGATTTTGACCACGGTGTTCAAGAAGAAATTAATAGGATACAGCCTCCAGAACTATTAGATAAATTATTAACACCAAAAATTAGAAAACTTTTTCCGGTAATCAATTTTGATTTATTAATTGGCCTGCCAAGACAAACAACAAAAACAATAGAAAAAACCATTCAGGAAGTCACAAGATTACAACCATCTCAACTTCAAACTATGTATGTTCACTATAAGCCAGGGACAAGAAAGTACATGATTAAAATGGTTCGTAATGAACCTATGTTAGATTTTTATGACCGAAAAGCAGTCTTTCAAAAAGCAAGTGGAATGTTAATAAAATCGGGATACAAAAGAGCAGGATTTGAAAGTTATGCATTACCAAGCGATCCATTAACAAAGTCAATGCAAGATGGGAAAGCAGTTTACAATTCCCTAGGAACTCAAAAAGGTGAAGCAACTAATTTTATTGCTGTAGGAAGTTCTGCGCACGGTGTTTTAAATGATGACTATTATTTTCAAAATTTTTATGAACAAAACCTATATAGAGAAGCAATAGATAATGGAAGATTTCCAATTTATAGAGGCTTAAAAATGAAGCAAGATGATGTGATAAGAAGAGAGGTAATTAGACATGTCAGAACTTTTTTTAATATAGAATTTAGTTTTTTTGAAAAAAAATATGAACTCTCATTTAAAGAGTATTTTAAAAAAGAATTAAAAAATTTAATTTCATTTGAAAAAGATCAACTAATTCAAATTAATGATAATAACGTCGTTCTATCTCCTCTTGGTGAACACTTTTCACCCCAAGTAGCAAACGTATTTGACGTTTATAATGATCAAGAATTTTATAAAAGAGATTTTTAATATTCTATTTTTTATTTAAAAAATTAATTTTATTAAAATTTAAAACTAAATATAAAGTGATTATAACTAAATACTCTAAAAATAAATAGATCAATGCCCCAGCCAAGGCCAACTCTTTTTCAATATTAAAAGAACTTAATAAAAATACAGTACTAAATTCTTTCATACCAAATATTATAAATGAAAATTGGCCAAGTAATTCAACGATTGGAACAAATATTAATGTTTTGATAAATTCCAAATTGTTATCTAAAAATAAAAAGATCAAAAAATATATAGAAGTGTTAATTAATTGGATAATTAAATTGATAAATATCAGCCTAATTGTTTTTTTTTTAGTTTTTTTAAATATTTTCTCAATATTTTTGTATCTTCTTTTAATTAAAAATTTTCTAAAAAAATAAATAATTATTTTATCGATCCTGAAAAAAATTAAGAGATAAAAAAATGTTAAAATTGATAAAGTTAAGATAACATTAAGTGCTATTTCTTCATAAAAGTGTAAATAAAATATTACAAAAATTAATAAAGAAAATATTTTAAAAAATAATGCAAAAAATTTCTCTATCGAAGTAAGTATGAAAGCATTCTCATAGCCAACTTCTTTTTTTATTCTCATAAATTTTACTGCATCAATTGCTAAAGTAGATGAAAATATTAAGCTTACTGAAAAACCAGAAATTATACTTCTTAATAAGTCAATAAATTTGATTTTAGAAAAATTTTCTATGATTATAAACCAACGAAAAGCTATTGCAATTGGTAAAAAGAGATATAAAAAATAGATAAAAAAAATTTCTTTGATAGAAATATTTGTCAAAGAATTAATTAAATTATTTTGATTTACAAATTTGAAAAATAAATACACAAATATGAAAAATGTTAAAATCTTAATAAATAAAAAAAAATTATTTTTAACTTTTGGCGCAGATGCTTGTGACATTTCGTATTTTTAGTATTTATTGCTATTAATTATTAATAATATTATTATGTTTTAAATTAAATTTAATTATATAAATGCAATCTTTTACCACAGAACAAATAATAAATAAGGGTAAGGAGTTAGGTTTCTCATATAAGTCGTTTAATTTTTCTATTGAAGGTAGATATAAGACAAGTGATGCATTGTTTAATCACAGGGATATCCCTCATTTTAACCATCTACATGCCAATTTAGCAGGAGGCTACGGCAACGAAGGTGTGCATTATGGAGAAATCGCTTCGTTTACGAGGTATTTTAAATTTTTATTTATGTCTTTTCCTATCCTAACTTTGCTGAAAGATGATGGAAAAAATAGAATCTTAGAAACTTTTAGTTTTTTCTTATTTCAATTTTTAAAATTAAATGAAGAAATTGAAATACCGGGAAAAGGGTGTAGATCAAAAATTACATATTATGTTGGAGCGAAAAATAAATTTATACTTTCTATATTTGCACCTTTTTTTAGAAAAATGTTTTTAAAAAGTTTTAAAGATTATAAAAATGATGATTATCCATTTTTAAATAGAAGAGCAGATTTAAGAGAAAATGGTTTTTTTTTCAATAAAGATAATATTTCAAATTTCTCTTACGTAGATACTCTTAACATAAAAAAGCAAAATTGTTTTTTCGATTATAAAGATAAAGATATATATAAACAAAAAATAAAAATAAATTTAAATGATATTAAAAATGATGTAGTAAAAGTTGGTAATGAAACAAAAATACTGAGTTTCCAATTAATTAGAGATAATGATAACATTAAAGTCTTCTCCTTAATTTGTCCACACGAAGGTGGTTACTTGGGTATCAATAATGAAGTGGGTATAAAGTTTACAATGAATGATTACAAAAAATCTGACTGTAAAGTTAGATGTAATATTCACAATAGAAGATTTGATCCAATATTTGATATTAATTTAAAAAGTGATCAAAATAACTATCAGTCTAATATGTATAACTTAGTCATAGAAAATGAAGAGGTAATTATTGAATTAAGACAAGATATAGTGAAAAATTCATCGCATGATTGGTGTTCTTAATAAGTTGAGTTATAATAAGATTTCCTATGACATTAAAAATTAGAAAATATTATTTAAAACAGTTAAGTCGAAGGTTTAAAGGAAAAAAAATTAATGACCTAATGTACGAAATTAAAATACCAGATAATTTATTTTATAATATTAAAACATCTACAATAAATTATGTTTCAAGATGTTTTAATGATAATGAAATCATAACTAAAGAAAATGATTTGATTAAAAAAATTCTTTCTAAATCAGCTAAATTATCGAATTTAACACCAAATGGAATGATGGTTCCAAAAAATGAAAATTCTTTAGAGTTTAATAGTCTTTTGAAGAATTATGTTCAAATTTTAAAACATTTTAATTTTGAAAGTTTAATAGAAAATTTTCATTTTCCACCAAATATAAGACTAAAATTACCACATGTAAAAAAAAAGAATATACTTAGAAAACATCCAACTGAATTAATGCATTCAGACACATGGACTGGTGCAAATCCAAATTGGTGTGCTGTTCATTTATTTATATTGGGAGATATTGCTAGAAATAACATAAGGTATGCAGAACCACCAAATAACTTTGAAGAAAAATGGTTAATGCCACTTAAAAATTCAAAATTAGGTAGAGATATTTCAGATAAGTTTAAATATATAAAATATAAGCCAAAAAAAGGATATATGGTTATAGCCGATGCAACTATAATTCATCAGTCATTTAGAAAAAATAATGCAGGAATTAGAATTTCTCTTGATACGGGGTTTGATTTGAAAATGAAAAAATTAAGATCATTTAAAAGAATTAAAGTTGACAAACATGACGTCAAAAAGATAAGAAAAAGTGAAACAATTTCAAAAGATGACTTTATGCAAATTGGAAAAAAAACTTATTTTCATTTTCCAGATAGTTTTAAAAATAAAGTTCTTCATAAAGGAGGATTTAAACATCCAACAAACCCAAAATTAATAAGATTAGTAAAATAAAATGAGTAAAAAAATTTCGATAATTGTGTCTTTTTATAATGAAGAAGAAAGCATTGAGTCCTTTATTACAGAAACAACTCAAGAACTAAATAAAATTAAAGAATTAGATTATGAGATTATTTTTATAAATGATTGTTCAACAGATAAATCCTTAGAAAAATTAATCCTAGAAAGAGAAAAAAATAATAAAATTAAGATTATTAATCTTTCTAGAAGGTTTGGACCCATGGAGTCAATCATGGCAGGAATTCAAATGTCTACAGGTGATGCTTTAGTAAATTTAGATATAGATTTACAGGATCCACCTTCTTTAATAGCAGAAATGGTGAAACATTGGCGTGAAGATGGCTTTGATGTTGTTTTTAGCACTAGAACAAAAAGACATGGCGAACCATTAATCAAAAAAATTATATCCTCTATAGGTTATAAAATTTTAAAAAAGTTTACTAATATACCGATTGAAAAAGATTCAGGTGATTTTAGATTAATTTCAAGAAAAGTGATTACTGAATATAAAAAATTTAGTGAAGTTTATCCATTTTTTAGGTTTGTAGTAGACTGGATCGGTTTTAAAAGAAAACAAATTTTTTATGAGAGAAAAGCCCGAAGAAAAGGTAATACAAAGCATCCATTAGGACTTGGAATTATATACAATTTTTTTGAAATATCTTTTACGCCCTTTACTGATGCACCATTAAGGTTTGCTCTAATTTTTGGAATAATATCTTTCATAGTATGTTTTATAATAATGATAAGAACACTCTTACTTTTTTTGATAGGCGAACCCAACATAAGTACTACCTCGTTATTTGTTGCGATATTATTTTTTGGAAGCATTAATAGTCTTATCTTAGGAATATTATCAATATACATTGGTTCAATTTTTAAAGACTCAAAAAAAAGACCGTTATATATTATAGAAAGCTGCTATGGTTTTGATGATTTAAGCAATAAATCTAATGAATAATAATTTTAATTAACTGATTTTATAAAAATATTTTATGAAAAAAATATCAATAATTTTTTCTTTTTTTAATGAAGAAGATTGCATTAATGATGCAATAGATGAAGTTTCAAGTGTATTAGAGAGTGTTCAAAATATAGATTATGAACTTGTATTTGTTAACGACTGTTCTACAGACAGTTCACTTAAACTTTTAACAAGTAAAACTCAAAATAATAATAAGATTAAAGTTATTAATATGTCTAGACGATTTGGCCATATGCCGTGTGTTTTGGCCGGATTGAAATATTGTAAGGGTGATGCAGCTATTCATATGGATATTGACTTGCAAGATCCTCCTGGGATTATTACTAAGATGATTGAAACATGGAAAAATAAAAATTGTGATATTGTTTATTCTAAGAGAGAAAAATTTAAAAATTCTTATATTAATAATTTTTTGTCATTTTGGGGATATAAGATTTTAAAAAAATTTAATTATATTGATTTAGATGAAAATGCTGGAGATTTTCGTTTAATCACAAAAAGAGTGATTAAGGAAATAGTAAATATAAATGAGACAAGTAGTTTCAGATTTTTGGTAGATTTTGTTGGATTCAAAAAAGAAAAAATTTTATATGAACGTCAAAATAGAAAAAGTGGAGAAAGTAAATTTGGCATAAAAGATGTAATTTTTAACTTTCTTGAGGGTGCTTTACTACCCTTTTCCAACACATTAATAAGACTTTCATTTATTTTGGGGCTTATTAGTGTAGCAATAATTATATTATTAATTCCTATTATTATTTATCAAATTTCTCAAAATCAAAATATTTTAAATTTTAGTAGCTTAATAGCCTTTGGTTTGTTGTTTTTTGCTGCAATTCAGGGATTCATCTTGAGTATTATATGTGCTTATATTGGATTAATTTTTAAACAAACAACTAATAGACCAAAGTTTATTGTAGAAAGTAAAGTGGGATTTGATGAGTAAATTAGATGCAAATTTATTAAAGAAATATCATAGAGATATTTTTTTCAATTATTCTGAATATCCTACCAAAGATAATTGGAACTATGATTTTAAATCTGTCGATTATAAAAAAGGTTTATTAGACTGGCTTCCAAAAAATCCCTCTGAGCCCATAATGCTTTACGTACATACTCCTTTTTGTGAGCAGCTTTGTTATTTCTGTTTTTGTAGTAAAGAAATAACAAATGATTACAAAAGAGCTGAGGATTATCTTTACAATTATTTGTTTAAAGAAATAGATCTGCTTTTTTCTTTTTTAAAAAAAAATAATATAACTTTAAATGTAAAAGAAATGTATTTTGGGGGTGGCTCACCTACTTTTTACAAAGAAAAAGACTTTAAGGCACTCATTGATAAATTAAAAACCTGTTACAATTTTGATAATATTAAAGATTTTACAGTAGAAATTGATCCAAGAAGGGTCGATGAGTCAAAACTTTTATTTTACCATGAGTGTGGAGTAAATCGACTTTCATTTGGTGTCCAAGATTTTGACTTAGAGGTTCAAAAAAGAATAAACAGAATACAAAGTGAGGATCTATTTGACAGTTTACTAACTGATAAAGTAAAAGAGAAATTCAAAGTAATTAATTTTGATTTACTCATTGGTCTTCCCGGCCAAACCTCTAAAGGTATGGAGGAAACTTTAGATAAAGTAATCAAAATAAAACCAACCCAGATTCAGCCAATGCTTTTACATTACGACCCATTTAAAAGAAAATATATGATTAATATGTTGAGAGATGGACCACTTCCAGATTTTTTTGATAGACAAGAGATGTACGATATTGTTAAAAATAAATTGATAAATGATGGTGGTTATAAAAAAGCCGGATTTGAGTCATATGCATTACCTAATGACCCTCTAATAAAAGCGATTAGTGATGAAAAAGCCTTATATAATTCATTAGGAACTCAGACAGGTGATGTAACAAACTTTATTGCGTTGGGAACTTCTGGAAGTGGAAATTTAGGTGAAGACTATTATTTTCAAAATTATTATGAACAAAATAAATACAGGGAATGTATTAGTGAGGGACATCTACCAACATTTAGAGGTGTTAAGCTTAATGAGGATGATAAAATCAGAAGAAATATTTTGCAGTTTTTAAAAACATATTATTATCTAAATATTAAAAATTTTGAAAATAAATATAAGATTGAATTTAAAAAATATTTTGCAATAGAGCTTAAATTATTAAAAAATTTTGAAAATGATGGTTTGGTTATTTGTAGTGATGAGAAAATTGAAATTACTGAAATTGGAGTTCATTTCACACCTCAAATAATAAATATATTTGATAAGTTTAACAGAATACTGACTTATGAGGATCAAAAAGATATTATAAAAAGACAAATACCTAGAAAAATTATTTAGTATAAATTTTAGGTAGGGAAACCAATTTAATTATATAAATGTAATCTTTTACCACAGAACAAATAATAAATAAGGGTAAATAGAAAGCTGTTATGGTTTTGATAATTTAAGAAATAAATTTAAAGAATAATAATTTTAATTAGATAATTTTAGAATATTAATTGATTACTTTACTTTGTACATGAATATTCCTATTGCGAATATAATTTATTTGTGTTTTAATTCATTAAGATGAAATAAAAGTACGGGAGAGAGATCAATTAGTTATTTATATAACTTTATTGATCCGCCGAAGGAGCAACCACCCAGGAATCTCTCAGGCAAAAGGACCGTAACATATTAACTCTGGAAAGAGATTAAGTTCTCGCCGACGGAATAAAACTCTCAGGCAAACATACAGATGGGTACAACAAGTTAATATGGAAAATATAAAAACAGCACTTTACAATTTACATCAAAAGTATGGAGCCAAATTTGTTCCATTTGCAGGTTATCAAATGCCAATTCAATATTCTACAGGAATTATTGAGGAACATAAAAGTACAAGAGAAAATGCAGGTATTTTTGATGTATCACATATGGGGCAATTATTTATAAAAGGTGACGACGCATTAGCTAAGGATCTTGAAAGGATTTTTCCAGCAGAATTTTGTAACGCTAAGTTAAATCAGTCAAAATATAGTTTTTTAATGAATGATGAAGCGGGAATTTATGATGATTTAATTATCACAAAAGTTGAAGGTGGCTTTAACATTGTATTAAATGCTGCTTGTAAGAACACAGATTTTAAACTTTTATCTAAATTGTTAGAAGATAAGTATGAAATGATTTTAAGTGAAGAGCTATCTCTTATAGCAATCCAAGGTCCAAAAGCTGTTAAAATATTAGAAAAGATAATCAATGGGGTGTCAGATTTAGAATTTATGAATGGTGGTAAATTTAATTATCTTAAAAGAAATATTTATATTACTAGATCTGGCTATACTGGTGAAGATGGATTTGAGATATCGATAAAAAATGATGATGCAGAAGTGTTTGTTCAAAAACTCATAGATGAAGGGGCTAGTTTAATTGGGTTAGGTGCTAGGGATACTCTGAGACTAGAGGCAGGGCTTTGTTTGTATGGTCATGATATGGATATCAATAAAAGCCCAGTAGAAGCGAATTTAAAATGGGCAATATCAAAAAATAGAATTCTTGAAGGTGGATTTATTGGATGTGAAAAAATTAAATCTCAAATCGAGAAAGGAGTAAGCAAGATCCGTGTAGGTATTAAGCCAGAAGGAAGAATTATAGCTCGAGAAAAAACTTCAATATTCAGTGAAGACGATAAAAATATTGGGGAAATTACAAGTGGAACTTTTGGTCCGAGTGTCCAGGCTCCAGTTGCAATGGGTTATGTGGAAAATTCATTTTCTAAAATTGATACTAAGGTTTTTTTAGAAGTGAGAGGAAAAAAATATCCAGCAATTATAAGTAATTTGCCATTTTATAAAAAAAGTTATGTGAAAGGAGCTATCAAATGAGTGAAGTAAAATATTCAAAAGAACACGAGTGGATAAAAATAGATGGAGATACTGCTGTTGTAGGAATTACACAACATGCAACCGAAATGCTAGGTGATATTGTTTTTGTAGAGTTACCAGAGATAGGGTCCTCTGTTGTTAAAGATGGTAATGCAGGAGTTGTAGAATCAACAAAAGCTGCAAGCGATATTTATACTCCTGTATCTGGAGAAATTATCGAAAACAACCAAGCAATTGTTGATGATCCTGCAAAGGTTAATAACGATCCAGAAAATGATGCATGGTTTTTTAAATTAAAAATTACTGATAAGTCTGAAATGGATTCATTAATGAATAAAGAAGAATACGAAAAATTTTCAAAAGAAAGTGGTAGTTAAATGTTAAAAAATGCTCAAAAAGATTTTATACAAAGACATATAGGCCCATCCATTGATGAACAAAATGTTATGCTTAAAGAATTAGGCTATAAAAGTCTTGATGATTTAATAAAAGACACCGTACCAGAAAAAATCCTTCTTAAAGATGACTTAGATATTGGAGATCCAAACTCTGAATACAAAGCTCTTAGAAAACTAAAAGATATTTCTAAAAAAAATAAGATTTATTCTAGTTTTATAGGAATGGGTTATTATGGAACTTATACACCATATGTAATACTTAGAAATATTTTAGAAAATCCAGGATGGTACACTTCTTATACTCCCTACCAACCTGAAGTGGCACAAGGAAGACTAGAGATGCTACTTAATTTTCAACAAATGGTAATAGATTTTACAGGAATGGATATTGCTAATGCCTCTCTTTTAGATGAAGGAACAGCAGCAGCAGAAGCTATGGGATTGAGCTATAGAATATCTAAGTCTGAAACTAAAAAAGTTTTCGTTTCAAAAAATTGTCACCCTCAAACTATAGATGTTATTAAAACAAGAGCTGAACCTTTAGGTTTAGAAATAATAGTTGGTGACGAGGATAAAGATATTAAAGAAGATATTATATGTGGTATTATTCAATACCCTGGCACTCTTGGAGATATAAAAGACCCAAGTGAGGCTATTAGTAAAATACATAAACATAATGGAAAAGCAGTTCTTGCATGTGATTTGTTAGCACTTGCTAAACTAAAAACACCCGCTGAGTTAGGTGCTGATATTGCAGTTGGTAGTTCACAACGTTTTGGAATTCCAATGGGTTATGGTGGTCCCCATGCAGCATTTTTTGCTACAAAAGATGAATATAAAAGATCAATGCCAGGCAGAATAGTAGGTGTTTCAGTAGATAGACATGGAAAAAAAGCATACAGACTTGCCCTACAAACAAGAGAGCAACATATAAGAAGAGATAAAGCCACGAGTAATATTTGCACTGCACAAGCATTATTAGCAATAGTCTCTGCTGCTTATGCTGTCTATCACGGTCCACAAGGTATTAAAAAGATTGCAGAAAGCGTTTCTCAACTGACTAAAAATTTTGCAGATAAACTAAAACAATCTGGTTATGAACTTTATTCAAATGATTTTTTTGATACGGTAACAATAAAAACTTTAGATAAAACAGAGAAGATATACAAAAATGCTTTAGATCAAGGAGTAAATATCAGAAAAGTGAATTCTGAAATGTTAGCAGTGTCTTTTGATGAAAGAAAAAATCTTTATAGAGCAAATCAGTTATTAAAAATTTTTAATTGTTCAGAAACAATTAAAGAATCTATGAATGAAAGCTTGTCTAATATTCCTAAAAATCTATTAAGAACTTCAACTTATTTAGATCATCCAGTTTTTAATAGTTACCATTCAGAAACAGAAATGCTTAGATATCTAAAAAAATTAGAAGACTCTGACATTGCCTTAAATAAATCTATGATTGCTTTAGGATCTTGCACCATGAAACTTAATGCAGTTTCAGAAATGATACCAGTTACCTGGAAAGAATTTTCACAACCACATCCTTTTTCTCCAGTTGAACAAATGGATGGTTACAGGGAATTATTTACAGACTTAAAAAACTGGTTAAGGTCAATTACTGGGTTTTCTGGAGTTTCATTACAACCAAATGCTGGAGCTCAAGGTGAGTTTGCTGGTTTAATGGTAATACGTAAATTTCATGAAAAAAATGGTGAAACAAATCGTAATGTTTGTTTAATCCCAAGCTCTGCACATGGAACAAATCCAGCAAGTGCTCAAATGGTTGGTATGAAAGTAGTTGTTGTGAAATGTGATCAATATGGAAACGTAGACTATGAAGATTTAAAAAATAAAGCTGAAGAACATTCGGAAAATTTAGCTGCTCTTATGGTTACTTACCCATCAACACACGGTGTTTTTGAGGAAAAAATAACTGATATTTGTGAATTAATTCATAATCATGGCGGGCAAGTTTACATGGATGGAGCAAATTTAAATGCATTAGTAGGTATTGCCAAACCAGGAAATTTTGGACCAGATGTTTGTCATATAAATTTACATAAAACATTTTGTATACCCCATGGTGGTGGTGGACCAGGTATGGGACCAATAGCGTGTAAAAAACATTTAGAAATATTTTTGCCAAAACATTCTGTGATAAAAGATTGTGGCCCAGTGACTGGAATGGGAGCAGTATCTGCAGCTCCTTGGGGCAGCTCAAGTATTTTATCGATTTCATGGATGTATATAAAGATGATGGGTTCTGAAGGTTTAAGAAAAGCATCACAAGTTGCAATACTAAATGCAAATTACATTGCACATAAACTAAAAGACTCTTTTCCAATTTTGTATAAGGGTAAAAGTGGCAATGTAGCCCATGAATGTATCATTGATATTAGAACAATAAAAAGTGAAACAGGGATTACAGAAGAAGATATTGCAAAGCGATTGATTGATTTTGGCTATCATGCTCCAACAATGTCCTGGCCTGTTGCTGGTACAATGATGATTGAACCTACAGAAAGTGAAAGTTTGAGTGAAATTGACAAGTTTTGTTCTACTCTTATAAAGATAAAACAAGAGATAAATAAAATTCAGTCTGGAAAATATGATAAGACTGATAATCCATTGAAGAATGCGCCACATACTCACGTTGAATTAACATCAAATAAATGGGATCATAAATATGAAAGAGAAGAGGCCGCTTATCCTTCAGAATTTTTAAGAACAAATAAATATTGGCCTCCAGTAGGTAGAGTAGATAATGTTTATGGGGATAAAAACTTGTTTTGCACATGTCCATCAATGGAAGAGTACGAAGACACAGCAGCCTAAAAATTTATCAAGATGAAAATTGCTGTAGTAGGTGCTGGTATATCAGGATTAAGTGCTGCTTATTACCTATCTAAAAAACATAAAGTTGATTTATTTGAAAAAGAAAATCAATTTGGGGGTCATGCAAATACAATAAAAGTTGCTTACCACCCTAATAAAGAAATTCCAATAGATATTGGATTTATGGTTTTTAACAAAAATACCTATCCAAACTTGATTAGTTTTTTTTCAGAAAATAAAATAGAGATTGAAAAAAGTGATATGTCATTTTCTGTTACTGTAGAAAATAGTGACTTGGAATATTGTGGAAAAGGATTAGGTGGAATTTTTTCCAATAAAAAAAATCTATTTAATCCAAAATTCTTAAAAATGTTTTTTGAAATTTTAAGTTTTTATAAAAACTGTGAAAAAATAGAAACAGAGGAAGTTAAATCAATAACATTAGGGGAATATTTAAAAGAAATAAAAATTTCAGATTATTTTATTAATTATCATATTATTCCAATGGTATCAGCAATTTGGTCAATGCCGCCTTATGAGGCTACACAAATGCCACTATCATTCTTTTTAAATTTTTTTAAAAATCATGGTTTGTTTAAAATAAAAGATAGACCTCAATGGTTTACTGTCGCAAATAGAAGCAAAACCTATGTAGATAAAGTAATAAGCCAAATTAGTGGAGAACACTTTAAAAATTACAATATAAATAAAGTTGTTAGAAGTGACTTTGGAGCTAAAATTTTTTATGGTGAAGAGAATGAGTTTTTTGATTATGATAAAGTTGTAATTGCAACACATGCTGATGAGGCTTTAAAAATAATTGATAATCCAACTTCAGATGAAGAGCTTATATTAAAAAATTTTAGATATAGAGGAAATATAGCCGTTATTCATTTTGATGAAAGTATTATGCCCAAAAATAAGAAGGCATGGTGTTCTTGGAATTCATCAATGAGTGCAGAAAATATTGAAAGAACATCAGTAACATATTGGTTAAACCAGTTGCAGAATCTAAAAATAGATAAAAATATCTTTTTAACAATTAACCCATTTAGAGAAATTTCTGCTGATAAAACATACAAAAAAGTCAGGTTTACTCACCCTTATTTTGATGCAGATGCGCTTTTAAACCAAAAGAATCTACAAAAAATACAGAATAAAAAAAATATTTTATTTTGTGGGAGTTATTTTGGTTATGGTTTTCATGAGGATGGAATAAAGTCTTCTATTGAAATGCTAAAAACCCTTAATGATTAAACATTCATATATCTACACTGGAACTGTTATTCACAAAAGGTTTAAACCAAAAATTCATATCTTCAATTATAAAGTGTTCTCATTGCTTATAGATTTATCAGAAATAAAGTTATTAGATAAAACTTTAAAATTTTTCTCGTATGATAAATTTAATATTATTAGTTTTTTTAATAAAGATCATGGTCCTAGAGATGGAAGTTCACTTAAAAATTGGGTAATTGATAATTTAAAAAAAAATGACATTGAATGTAATGACATTCAAATTAAACTTTTGTGTTATCCTAGAATATTTGGATATGTCTTCAATCCTTTAAGTGTATTTTATATCTATGATAAAAATTCTGACTTAGTATCTATTCTTTATGAGGTTAAAAATACATTTGGCGAGCAACATGTTTATGTTTTTAAAACTGAGAAGGACCAAAATTTGATTCAACATGTATGTAAGAAAAAATTTCATGTTTCACCATTCATAGCAATGAATTGTATTTATTTTTTTAGACTATTAAAACCAGGTAATAAGATTTCAGTAATTATTGATTTACAAGATCCAGAAGGTAAAATTCTTTACGCATCACAAGATGGTGTTAAAAGTGAATTAAATAACACCAACCTGATCAAATCCTATTTAAAACATCCACTAATGACATTTAAGATTATTTTAGCGATACACTTTGAGGCATTTAAATTATGGACAAAAGGAATTAAGTTTATAAGTAAAAAAATTAAAACTAAAAATAACATTACTATAGAAAATTAATGATAATTTATAAAATTTCAGATTCAATTGTATTTAATACACTAAAAAATATTAAACATGGTTTTCTTGAAATAACTAAAATTGATGGAGAAACCTTAAAATTTGGTAATCCAGAGGATAATTTAAAGGTATCTTTAACAATTAAAGATGAAAGCCTTACCTACAATTTAATTAAAAGTGGCAGTATAGGTTTGGGAGAATCTTATATGAAAGATTTTTTTATTACTAATAATCTTTCTGATTTAATTGAGTTAACAGCTAGAAACATAAAAACTATTTATAAGTTTTCTGGTATTTTCGATTTGCCTTTAATTAATTTCTTTAAGAATAGATTTGTTAAAAATACGAAAAATAGAAGTAAGAAAAATATTGCAAAACATTATGATCTTGGTAACGATTTTTTCTCTCTTTGGTTGGACAAATCTTTAACTTATTCAAGTGCAATATTTGAAAATTCAAAACAAGATCTTTACCTTGCGCAAAATAATAAATATCATAAATTAACTGATCTTTTAAAGCCTGCTGTCGGCAGCAATATCCTCGAAATTGGCTGTGGTTGGGGTGGTTTTGCTGAATATCTAGGCACTAATTATGATGTGAAATTAGATTGTATAACTATTTCTAAAAGACAGTTTGAATTTGCTAAAGAAAGAATTCATAAATGTGGGCTTAATGAAAAAGTTAATATTGAAATTAAGGATTATAGAGATGTAAAGAAAAAGTATGACCATATTGCTTCGATAGAAATGATAGAGGCAGTAGGGCAGAATTATTTAGATAGTTACTTTAAAATAATAAAAAAGAATTTGAGTCCATCAGGTACAGTTGGCATTCAAGCTATAACAATTGATAATAATTTGTTTAAGAGATACAAAAATAAACAAGATTTTATTCAAAAATATATTTTTCCGGGTGGATTTTTGCCATCTAAAAGTGAAATACAAAATCATATTGATATTAATGGTTTAAAATTTGGAGAATATAACTCTTATGCAGATCATTATTCAGATACGCTTATTGTTTGGAGAAAAGAGTTCAATAAAAAATGGGATATAATTAAAGATCAAGGTTTTGACTTAACTTTCAAAAAGATGTGGCAATTTTACCTTTCATATTGTGAGGCAGGGTTTAAATCAAGAAATATAGATTTGATTCAATTCTCTTTATATAATAAATAAACATATGAAAATTATATTCGCCTTAATATCATTAATTTTATTAACTAGCTGCACAGGAAACAATATGAAACCAACTGACTTTAAAGATCAAAAACCAAGATTAATTATAGAAGAGTATTTATCTGGAAATGTTAAAGCTTGGGGGATATTACAAAATAGATCTGGAAAAGTAACTAGACAATTTTCAGCTGATTTAAATGGTGTGTGGGATGGTAAACAATTAATTCTAAATGAAAAATTTAATTGGAATGATGGAGAAATTCAAGAAAGACAATGGACAATTGATAAGTTAGACGAACATAACTACGAAGGTACAGCTGGTGATGTTGTTGGTAAGGCGAAAGGTTATTCATATGGTCCTGCTTTTAAATTTGAATATGTTTTATTAGTACCCGTTAAAGGTAAAGAAATGAAAATTACTTTTGATGATTGGATTTTTATGCAAGATGAAAAAGTAGCAATTAATAGAGCTACAATGACTAAGTTTGGAATAAAAGTTGCTGAACTTACAGTGATGTTCGTTAAAGATTAGTAATCTATTTTTTTCATCCCTTTTTCAACAATTTTAAAATAAATACTGCTAGGCAGCATACTTAAAAACTTTAAAAAATAAGTAAAAGCTTTTGGGAAGTGGATTTCAAATCCTTTTTTCTTAACTAAACCTATATAAATTTGTTCTGCAGCAAATTCAGGTGGTTTTATCATTGGCATTGGAAAATCATTTTGATCTGTCATCGGTGTTTTAATAAAGCCAGGACTTACTAGAGAAACTCTTACATTTTTTCTTCTCATTTCAAAGTGAAGGCTTTCTGCGAAACTTGTTAATGCAGATTTAGATGCACAATAAGCTCCTGCTGCAGGTAATCCTCTATATCCGGCAACAGAGGAAATGATTGATATTTGGCCGCTTTTTTTATCATTATAATAATTATAAACAGAGTTAATCGAATTCATTGTACCAAAGTAATTAACTTCCATAATTTTTCTAATTTTATCAAGATTGAATTCCTTCTCTGATTTGGGATCGTGTATTCCAGTTCCAAATATAGATATTTCAACATCATTAAATTTTTCAATAATGTTTTTAAAAACAGATTTACATTGATCAATATTAGTAACATCTAAAGGAAAAGAGTGTATATTCGAATTTTCTTTATTTAAGTCTTGTAATAAGTTTTCACGTCTTGCAGATGCCGCCACTATCCATCCTTCATTTGCAAACTTTAAAGCTAAAGCCTTACCAATTCCACTACTAGCACCTGTTATCCAAATAAC
This sequence comes from Candidatus Pelagibacter sp. Uisw_130, assembly GCF_047722505.1. Lineage (GTDB taxonomy): Bacteria > Pseudomonadota > Alphaproteobacteria > Pelagibacterales > Pelagibacteraceae > Pelagibacter. The sequence continues at coordinate 935,398 of NZ_CP159814.1, read as the reverse complement.
TTTTTTTTCATTCATAAATCAATGTATAATAGAATTATGTTAAAAAACAAATTCTTATCTTTTTTACTATTTGCTCTTGTTACTTTTTCTGCATCAGCAATAGGAGGTTTAGCTACTGTTGGCTTTAAAGAGCCTTGGTATTCTTTAATCATCAAACCCTCGTTTAATCCACCAGATTGGATTTTTGCACCAGTTTGGACTACGCTTTATTTTTTTATGGCAATAGCTATCTGGAAATTTTGGCATAGTACAAATAGAGATATGAACACTATTTATATCTACTTTATTCATTTAATTTTTAATACAACTTGGAGTATAGTTTTTTTTGTTTTTCATAAAATCGTTTTAGCTCTAATTGTATTGGTAATTTTAATATTATTGATAATCATTCTCATAATTAGATTTAAGCGTGTTAACTTGTATAGCTATTATTTAATGATTCCTTATTTACTTTGGTGTCTCTTTGCACTACTGCTAAATATAAGTTTAATTATATTAAATTAAAATAAATTATGGATGATGTTGTAATAGTTGGTGGTGGAATAATAGGAACTGCTACAGCCTATTTTTTATCTAAAGAAGGTAGAAAAGTTAAAGTTATAGAAAGAGATCCAACTTATAAAACTGCTTCTTTTCCATTATCACTTGGTGGATTTAGAAGGCAGTTTTTTCAAAAAGAAAACATATTGCTAGGAAAATTTGCTAGAGAATTTATTTTTCAAATACCAGAATTACTTAAAACTGAAAAAAATCCAAACCCTACAGCAAGCATGGTTACAAACGGCTATTTATTAATGTTTGGTCCAGAGCATGCTGAGGAACAGTATAAAGCTTTAAAAAATCACGAAGCTTGTGAGGCTGGAACTAAAAACATTAAAGGTTCTGAGCTATCAAAAATATTTCCTTATATAAACAGTGAGGGTATTGAAACAGCAACTTATACAGATAACCAAAGTGAAGGATGGATTGATCCTTTTATGTTTCATGGAGCCTTAAAGAGTAAGGCGATTGAGTTAGGTGCAGAATTTATTAAAGGTGAAGTAAAAAGTATTTCTGATATCAAAGCTAAAACAATTATATCTGCTGCAGGATGTTGGACCAAAGAATTATTAAAGGATATCCCGGTAGTTCCTCAAAAACATACAGTTTTTAGAGTTAAATGCCCTAAATACATTAAAGAAATGCCGTTAACAGGAGATTTAACAACCGGTGTTTACTGGAGACCTGAAGGTGGCGAGTATTTGGCAGGTTCACCTAACTCAGTATTTGATGCTACTGATTTAGAACCAGCTTGGAATGATTTTGAAGAATTAGTATGGCCTGCATTAGCACAAAGAATTCCTGCTTTTGAAGAATTAAAATTAACCGGTGGATGGGCTGGTTATTATGATTGCAATAAATTGGATAATAATGCGGTAGTTGGCAAACACCCTAAGTATGAAAATGTGTATATGGCTTCTGGATTTACAGGCAGAGGATTAATGCAAGCACCAGGTATTGGTAGAGCTTTAACAGAATTAATAACAACAGGTTCTTATCAAACGATTGACATTAGTGATTTTTCTGTCGAGAGAGTGCTTGAAAATAATGCTAGACCAGAACCCTACGTTTTATAATACAATCACTTGCAATATAAATCACCCCATAAAAGATTGTCTTTTTTAATATTATTTTTAATATCTTCTTTAATTGAGTATGCAGTTGTCCACTGTGTGAAAAATTTTCTTCTTTCTCCGAGCGAGTAATTAAAATCTAAATATCCTAATGAAATTAAATAATCTACAGATTTAAAAGCATCTTCAATAAACTCTGAGGTAAATTCAAATGATATTATACCAGATTTTTTTGTTAAGCCCAATATCACTTCATGCTCAAAACCTTCGACGTCAATTTTAATGTATTTAGGGTTACCAAATTTTTTTATAAGCTCGTCTAATGTTGTTATATTAACTATAATTTTTTTATCCCATTTAGAATCCGAAAACCTACCTGTCTTCCAATGTTCGGCAAATGTGGAAATAACTGGTTGTTTAGAGTTGATGCTCATTTCCATTTTTTGCTGAGATTTTCCAAGCCCCATAGGGATGATCGTGACAAATTTATTTTCTGAGTATAATTTATTAAGTTGTTTTAAACATTCGGGTTGAGGCTCAATCATAACAACATTTATATTATTTTTAATCAGTTCTTTTGATTTTTCACCGAGGTGAGCTCCAACATCAAAAAATAAATCATTAGTATTTAAAAATTTTGATACATCGTGGTACTTTATTTTTTTTTTGATTAAGAGATTAATAAATTTTTTTATGAAGTTTTGCATTTAATTATCATTTTTATATATTATGTACCACAGAAAGTTTGATATTTCTTATCACCATGAGGTGCAGGTGACATAAATTCTAAATCATTGTCATTAACTAGATAAGGGTTTTTCAATATTTTTATTAATTTGTTAAAAAGTGTTAAATCACCGTTACTTGCTAACGTTAAAGCTTCTTCAATTTTATGATTACGAGGTATTACCATTGGATTAGATGAATTCATTAATTCCATAGATTTATCTTGCGAATTATTAAACATCGTTAATCTTTTTACCCATTTAATTTTCCATAAATTAAAGTCTTCATTATTATAAATTTTAGAATTTTTAATAGTTCTGTTCATTAAAAAAACAAAAGTATTTGTATAATCTGCTTTATTTTTATGCATCCAATTTAATAATTTTATAATTAAATCTTTATCTTCTTTATCTTCACCATATAATCCAAGTTTATCTCTCATCATATTTAGCCATTTTGTTTCGTAATTTTTTTCAAATTTATCTAAAGCATCCCTAGCAAGTGTAACAGCCTCATCTTCATTTTTACTAATAAGAGGAATGAGACATTCAGCAAATCTTGTTAAATTCCATTTAGCAATCTTTGGTTGATTGTCGTAGGCGTATCTACCCAATTGATCTATTGAACTAAAAACTGTTTTAGGGTCGTAAACATCCATAAATGCACATGGACCATAATCTATTGTTTCACCAGATATAGACATATTATCAGTATTCATAACTCCATGAATAAAACCAACACGCATCCAGTCAATTACAAGTTGAGTTTGTTTTTCGATTAAAACTTTTAGTAAGTCTAATGCTTTATTCTTTGATGATTTTATATTGGGGTAGTACTTTTCAATTGTGTAATTAATTAAGATTTCTAAATCACTAATATTTTGTTTTGCAGCAATATACTGAAACGTTCCAACTCTTAGATGCCCTAAGGCTACCCTTGTAAGAATTGCACCTTTTGAAATTTGTTCTCTAATCACATCTTCACCAGTTTTAACCACTGCTAAACTTCTAGTGGTAGGTATTTTTAAAAAATGCATTGCTTCACTTATTATATATTCTCTCAACATGGGACCTAAAACAGCCCTACCATCACCGCCTCGTGAGAATGGAGTTTTACCAGAACCTTTAAATTGTATATCAAATCGTTCACTATTTTTGTTTAGATGTTCACCTATCAAAACAGCCCTACCGTCACCAAGCATTGTAAAATGACCAAATTGGTGACCGGCATAAGCTTGTGCTATAGAGTTAGATTCTTCAGGTAACTTATTTCCTGAGAAAATTTTTGATAAATCGTCATCATTGATATTTGAAAAATCCAGATCTAATTTATTTGCTAGATCTTTATTAAGTATTAATATTTCTGGTGAGTTTACAGCAACAGGGTCGATGTTTTCTTTGAATGTTTTCGGTAATCTTGAATAACTATTGTCAAAATGCCAACCAATTGTCATTTTATTAATTAGTTAATTTCGGCTTGATTTTCTTTAGGTTCAACGACAGTTTTAAACTGATTGGATATTTTTTGGATTTCTACAGAAGAAACTTTATATTCTGCACACATTGTTTCTTCATCTTTTCCATGACCAGTTACCATGTTAACCATATGTTCTGGGAAGTGGAAAGTTGTAAATACAATTCCTTCTTTGACTTTATCTGTTACCTCTACTTTTAAAGCTACTTCACCTCTGCCAGAATAAAGTCTACCAATATCACCAGTATTTAATTCTCTTTTTTTAGCATCATTAGGGTGAACTAATAGCAAGTCTTCAGAAACTATATTAATATTTTTAGTACGTCTTGTCATAGTAGCAGCATTATAATGTTGAAGAACTCTACTAGTAGTTAAAATCAATGGATAATCTTTTTTATTCGTAGCTATCTCATTAGATTCTTTCCAATCAAAATTTTTAAGTTGTCCTTTTCCTAATTTGAATGTTTTTTCATGTAAGATTTGTGTATCTGTACCATCTTCTTGTACTGGCCACTGTAATCCCATTTTACCAAGCCTTTCTCTTGTTACACCTTTAAAGAAAGGAACCACATCAGCTATTTCTGCAAGAACTTGATCGGCATCATATTCAGGTTGATCAAAGCCTAATTTTTGCATCATGTCTGTTACAATTGTTCCATCTGTTTTAGTACCAGGCAAAGGAGGTACGGCTCGATTAACCCTTTGAATTCTTCTTTCTGTATTAGTAAAAGTTCCATTTTTTTCTAAGAAAGTTGTTCCAGGTAATACTACAGTTGCAAGTTTTGCAGTTTCACTCATAAAAATTTCTTGTACCACTAGCAATTCTAAGGAATTCATTGCTTGAACCACATGCGCACTATTAGGATCTGTTTGAACAATATCTTCTCCAATAATCCAGACAGCTTTCACATCTTTATTAATTGCCCCATCAAACATTTCTGGAATCTTTAGTCCTTGTTTTGTTGGGTGTACGACTCCATATTTTTCAGTGTAGAAATTTTGAACTTTTTCATCAGCCACTTCAAAGTAACCAGCTCCTTGGTGAGGTTGACAGCCCATATCAGCTGCACCTTGGACATTATTTTGTCCTCTTAATGGATTAACACCAACACCTCTTCTACCAATATTTCCTGTAATCATTGCAAGATCAGCAATTAACATTACTGTTTTAGATCCTTGCTCTTGCTCGGTAACACCTAAACCATGGAATTCCATAGAGTTTTTTGCAGTTGCATAAGCAATTGCAGCTTCTTTAACTAACTGTTTATCAACACCAGCAACTTTCGCTAGATGATCCATATCTTGTCTCTCAATTTCTTTAATGAAATTTGCAAAACCTTCAGTTCTATCTCTGACAAAGTCTTTGTCATGAAGGTTTGCTTTCAATATATAATGCAACATCATATTTAATATGGCTACATTTGTTCCTGGTCTAAGTTTAATATGATAATCAGCAAGTTTAGCAAGCTCAGTAGTAATTGGATCTAATACAATTAATTTTTTACCCTTCATTACTTGTTGCTTAATTTTAGCACCAGTAACTGGGTGAGCATTTGTTGGATTTGCTCCAATCACCATAAATAAATCTGCATGATAAATATCTTCTGTAGAATTTGTAGCTGCTCCAGTTCCAAATGTTTGTTGCATTCCCCACGCAGTAGGTGAATGACAAATTCTTGCACAACAATCAATATTATTAGTTCCTATTGCTGCTCTAATCATTTTTTGAAAAACATAATTTTCTTCATTAGTACATCTTGCTGAAGAAATACCAGCAACCGCATCTGGCCCATTAGCTTTGGTAATTCTATTTAATTCTTTTTTAATAAAGTCATATGCCTCATCCCATGATGCTTCTTCAAATTTTCCATTTCTTTTAATTAAAGGAGTTTTTAATCTGTCAGGATGATCATAAAATCCAAAAGCATATCTTCCTTTAATACAAGTGTGACCTGCATTAACTTCAGATTCTTTAGGGGTAGAAATTGCAACAACTTTATTATCTTTAATTGAAGCTTCTAGATTACAACCAACTCCACAATAAGAACAAGTCGTTCTTACTTTTTCATCAACAGCAACTGATTTAGATTGATATACATCTGAGATGGCATCTGTTGGGCAAGTGTGTGCACAAGCTCCACAAGATACACAAGACGAATCTCCGAATAATGCATCATTATCTGTTGTAATCTTAGATTCAAATCCTCTTCCACTCATTGTTAAAACAAATGAACCTTGAATTTCATCACAAGCTCTGACACATCTTCCACAATTAATGCAGTTATCTAAATTCATTCTCATGTAATCATGAGAGGTGTCTCTTGGAATACCTTTATGTTGTTTCGGTACATTATATCTATGATCTGATATGCCTAAATCATTAGCGACATCTTGAAGTTCACAGTTATTATTAACCTCACAAGTTCCACACTCCATTGGATGGTCGGTTAAAACTAGTTCAACAATATTTTTTCTTAAAGCTGTTAAATTTTCATTGTTTGTAAAAATATGTTGGTTTTCACCTACCGGTGTATGACATGAGGCTACAACTTTAGTTGGACCATCTTTAACTAAAGCAATCTCAACCGAACAAACTCTACAAGCTCCATAAGGTGCTAAGTTTGGATCATTACATAAAGCAGGAACTTTTTTTTCACCAAGATAGCTTTCTACAAATTTTAAAACAGAAGTATGGTTAGGGCCAATTTCATATGGCTTACCATCTATATATGCAATTTTTCTTTTTTCTGAGCTCATTAATTATCTTTGACCATATCATCCTTCATTTCATCACCAAAATATTTTAATATATTCATGATTGGAGTAGGTATTGCACCACATAAAGCACATAAACAGCCTTTTTTCATTGTTACTAGCAGTTCATTTAATAGCTTTAATGGAATTTTAGCAGTTTTATTTTTTGCTTGATCAAACATTTCCTTACCACGGTAAGAACCAAGTCTACCTGGGAAGCATTTTCCACATGACTCTTCAGCTGTGAATTCAAATAAATGATGAATATAATCAACCATCGGGAAATCTTTTGGAATGCTTACTATACTTGCGTGTCCCAACATGAAACCAGCGGCAGTAAACTCTTGAAAATCTAGATTTAATTTTTCTACTTCAGAAATTGGTATAACCCCACCTAATGGTCCACCAATTTGTAGTGCTTTGATAGGTTCTTTAAAACCTCCACCAATATCATTTAAAACTTTTTTCATTGGAGTTCCCATTTCGACTTCGTAAACACCAGGATTATTAAAAAAACTATCAAAACAAACTAATTTTGTACCTGCAGATTTTTTATTTCCAATTGCTGAAAATTTATCAGCTCCATTAATAAGTATACCAGTAGCCGCAGCTAAAGTTTCAACATTGTTAACAACTGTTGGTTTTTTATAAAGTCCTTCAGTAACAGGGAAGGGTGGTCTGACATCAACTTCTGCTCTTCTTCCTTCAATTGATGCTATTAAAGCTGTTTCTTCTCCACATATGTACGCTCCTTGTCCTATACAAATATTTAGATCAAAAGAAAAATTTGTTCCAAGAATATTTTCACCTAATAAACCTTCTTTTTTTAAAGAATTAATACATCCATTTATTGCTTCAATAGATTTTGGATATTCACCTCTTATATATAAAACACCCTCATCACTTCCAATAACATAACCACAAATGATCATTCCAAATAAAACTTTAAGTGGTTGATCTTCTAATAAGTATCTATCAGAAAATGCACCAGAGTCTCCTTCATCAGCATTACAGATAACATATTTTTTTTCAGATTCTGCTTTTCTACAAAAATCCCACTTCATTCCAGCTGGAAAACCAGCACCACCTCTACCTGTTAAATTTGAATCTAGTAATGATTTTATAATTTCTTGTTTATCTGTATTGATAAACTTATTTAAAACATCTTTAAATTGATCTAAATTTGAAAGCTTATCATCCATTAAAAAACTTGTTGAAGCAAAACTTTTTGAGAAAAATTTTTCCTGTTCAATTTTATCTCCTTTAATTATTTCATCAATTTTATCAATGTCATTCCCAGCATAGTTTTCACCATCATAATGAAACGCTTTATTTTCATAACAGTGACCAAGACAAAACATTTCACCAACCTTGTCATCACCTAATTTTTCTTTTAATTTTTTTTTTAAAGGTTCTTGTGTTCCAGAGCACATGCAAGCACTTCCATTACAAACAAAGGCTTTCTTTGCTCTATGAGATGGTCTTAAAAATTCATAAAAACTTTCTGCACCATGAATAGTAGATACACCCATATGATATTCATTAGCTATTTCTTGAATGCCACTTGCATCTTTAGAGTTTAGCGATCTTTCAGAGATTTTCTCAAATAGATTTTTCTTTAAACCAATTCTGCCTGATAAGTTACTTATATTTTTTGACACATTTTACCCTGTTAAAATTTTTTAATTTTTTATTATAATTCTCTCATTATTACTATAAATATTAAAGCTATCCTCTTTTACAAAACCAACTAATGTCATGTCAAACTTATTAGCTAAATCTATAGCGAGACTGGTTGGCGCACCTACACCAATCAAGACACCTATATTTGCCATGAGCGCCTTTTGAACAAGGTCAAAGTTGAGCCTTCCAGAACAGGTTAGAAATTGAGAACTATTATCAAGTAAATTATCTTTTAAGACAAATCCAATTAGCTTGTCCAAAGCATTATGTCTTCCTACATCCTCTTTTAAGGCAATAATTTCTCCACTTGCATTAAATAGCCCACTAGCATGAATGCCACCAGTCTTTGAAAATTCAGATTGGTTTTGTCTTAATATATCTGGAGATTTCATTATAATTTTATGTGGTATTTTAGGGATAGATTTTAATATTTTATCTTTCTTAATAATCTCTAAAGATTCAAGAGATGTTTTTCCACACACACCACATGAAGAATTAGTCAAAAAATTTCTTTTAATCTTATCAATATCTATATTCTCTGAATTGTTTATTGTAACAATAATTTTATTTTGTAATTTATATTGTCCAGCAGCCTCACCACTAGCTTCAATATTTTCTATATGGCTAATTTTTTCAATTACTCTTTCATTAAAGAGAAAGCCAGCAACTAAATCTTCATCATCTCCAGGCGTTCTCATTGTAACAGATATAGTATTTTCTATCCAATTTTCTTTATCTTTATATTTAAGTATTATCTGAAGTGGTTCTTCAATGGATATTTGATCATTAACCTCTTCTGAATTATTAGATCTAAATTTTATGACTTTATAATTAGAATTCATTTAGCCAGTATATTTAAACTGGCTAAATTTGAAATAGTGAAAAGATTAGCTTTTCCAACTACTTGGGTAGTTTTTCTTTAAAATGAAACGATTTAGAATAATTGCGTAAACAATTATTATTATAGAACCAAAAATAATTGGATTTAATAAAAAATCATAAGAAACTGCACCAAGTATTATAACAATAGGATTTCCACCTGCTGGAGGGTGAGTTACACCAAGTAGTATCATTACAAAAATACCAAGACCTACAGCAATAGCAATTTGTAAAAATTGATCAACTGGAAGGAACTTTAAAATTAATACACCAACTACAGATGTTACTAAGTGTCCAAAAAAAACATTTTTGGGTTGAGCAAAAGGACTTTCTGGATATCCAAAAAGTAAAACCATAGAAGAACCAAATGATCCAGCTAAAAACAATCCATAAGGAGTTTCAAAACTTAAGAATGAAAGAGTTCCAATTGTAATTATTGAAAAGATTAAAGCATAAAGAGCTCTATTAAAATTTTCTTTTATTGTATTTATCATATATTTTTATCTTTACTGTTAGTGTTGTTTTAAAGCTTTAGGGCTTTTGAAAGAGTTTTAAAAGGAAGCAATAAACATTCTTTTCTAGAAATATTTTTTGAATTCATTATTTTTTTAAAGTCTTTTAAGTCTTTTATATTAATTTTTTTTAATTGATCAAAATTTTCATTAAAGAAAAAATCAGCTTTTGAGACAAAATCTGAAATTTTTTCTATTGATGCTTGCATAACCCACCTTGAAAGCAAACTGACAGAGGCCTGGCAGTACACGCATGATCTACATTGATATCCCATATCTTGAACAATATTGTTTTTAACTATTAAACTAATTTCCATTTCATCACCACATAAAGGGTTCTTGTTCCTTGATTGATGTGTATGCTTTTTAAGCACTTTGTGGTTTTCGGTATTAGATGCAATTTCTAAAATTTCTAAGTCCATTTTAATTCTTTAATTAAGAGATTAATGTTTTATATTTTGATTTATGGAAGATAACAATATTTTAGCTGTTGTGCTAGCTGGTGGAAAGTCAAAGAGATTTGGCGAAGATAAAAACCAGACAAAACTTGGTGATAAAACATTGTTAGAACACGTTTTACTAAAAATTAACAATAGATATGAGGAGATACTTATTGTCTCAAGTCACAGTATAGATACAAAAAAAATAAAAAATGTAACAATAATTCCTGATTGTTTTGATGACTTTGGACCATTAGCAGGAGTTCTGAGTGCAATGAAATGGGTTAAAGAAAATCAAAAATTATATCAGTGGATTGCAACATTTCCATCAGACACACCTTTTTTTGAAACATCAATTATTGATGAATATCAAAAAAGAATTAAACTAAAAGATAGCCTGTTGTATTTTGTTAAGTCAAACAACAAAAGGCACAATATTTTTGGCCTATGGTCAATTGAATTATTAAAACCACTTGAAAATGATTTGATTAATAATAATTTTAGAAAAGTAGAGGATTGGGCAAATAAAATAGGGGTAAAAACAATTGATATTGAACCTAAAAAATTTGATCCTTTTTTTAACATAAATACTAAAGAAGATTTAGAAGAAGCAAAAAAAATACTAAAAAAAAATTAAAATGATTACTTATAAAGAAGCTAAGAAAATTTTAATAAAATCAAAGATAAAAATTAAAGATGAAATTATTAATTCATCAAAGTCATTAAATAGGATTAATGTATTTGATATCTATTCAACTATAAATTATCCTGCAGGTACTAATGCTGCATTTGATGGTTTTGCTATTAACTCAAAAGAAACAAGTAAGTTAAATAAAAATAATTCACAAAACTTTAAAATTTTAAAGACTATATCTGCGGGAGATAATCCATCTTTAAAAAAAATAAATAAGTTTGAAGCTGTTGAAGTGATGACAGGTGCACTTATACCTAAAAATTTTGATACTGTCATTCCAATCGAAAAAATTATTTTTAGTAAAAATAGAAAATTTATTTTAATTAATGAAAAAATAAAAAATAACCAACACATCAGATATGCTGGATCAGATTATAAAAAAAGAGACTTGATAATTCGAAAAGGGACCATAATTCAACCTTCTCATATATTAGCTTTTAAAACGTTAGGCATAGTAAACATTAAAGTTAAAAAGAAGCCTAATATTTTATTTTTTTCGACAGGAAATGAAATTTCTAATAATAAAAATATTGCTAACTGGAAAGTTAGAAACTCTAATAGTTATTATATTAAGTCTTTATCTAGTAATTTTTTATTTAATTTTATAGATGGTGGAGTTTTAAGGGATAAGGATGAAAAACTTTTTCAAAAAAAAATAGAAAAAAGTTTTAAATCTAAAATAGATATTATAATTACATCAGGTGCGGTATCTGCTGGTAAACATGATTTTGTTCCACACATAATCAAAAAATTTAGTTTATCTAATTTTTTTAAAGGTGTTTCGATTAGACCTGGTAAGCCAGTATTGTTTGCAAAATTCTATAAAACAGAAAAAGCTATTTTTGGGCTACCTGGTAATCCTATTTCTTCATCTGCTTGCTTTAGATTTTTTGTTTATCCTTATCTGCTTAATATTCTTGGTGTTATGGTTGAAAAACCATTTAAAGCTAAATTAAAAGATAATTATCTAAAGAGTAAAAAGATTATTAGATTTTTAAAAGCTAAGTTAACTTCAACTAATGATGGAAAAATAGAGATAGAGGTTTTAAAAGGTCAAGAATCTTTCAGAATTAAATCATTTGTAGAGTCAAATGTGTGGGGTCTATTCAAAGATGGGCAGTCTATATTCAAAAAAGGAGAGTTAATTGATTGTTACTCTCCAATTGGGTCAAATATTAATATCTTTAAATAGATCTCATTTTTATTGTAGTACAAAATAATTACTATTAAATATCCCTCAATGCTTGAGTTAAAAAATGAAAAAATTGCAATCCCAGTAGTTCTATTAGCGGGTCTTATATGGTCCTTTGGACCTTTAGTTGTTCGATATATGAATGAGCCAAATTTAGTTCCATGGCAATATATTTTTGCACGTGGCCTTACAATCTTTTTGATTTTAAATCTTTACCTTTTCTTTGAGGAAGGAAAAGATTTTTATAAGAATTATTTAAAAATTGGAATTTCGGGTATCATTGGTGGAACTGGACTAGGTATTGCAATGATAACCTTCATTTACTCGATTACAAATACCAGTGCTGCTGTTACTTTGCTTTGCTTAGCTGCCATGCCTTTTTTTACAGCCTTACTAGGTTTTTTATTTTTAAAAGAAAAAATTTCATTAAATGTTTGGATAGCTATATTTATTGCAACAGTTGGAATAATAATAATAGCTTTTGGTAATACAGAAAAAAATTCTTTACTAGGACTAATATTTGGAATGACTTCTTCAATTGGTTTTTCTGTTTTTTCAGTAACCTTAAGATGGAATAAAGAAACACCAAAATTTACAACTGTAGCATTTGCAGGTTTATTCTGCTTTGTAGTTGCTGCAATAGTTATCTTAACTAATGATATGGTTTTTCTATCCACAAGTTATAATGGAGCATTATTTTCTATACATGGAACGTTAGTCTGCATGGGTTTAATTTTATATTCTATTGGATCAAAAGCTATACCAGCAGCAGAATTAACTTTGTTGTCATTAACTGAAGTTATAGGTGGTATATTTTGGGTATGGATTCCAATTTTAGGAATTAATGAAATACCGTCGACTAATACGATAATAGGAGGCTTCTTCCTTTTTATGTCTATCATTTATTATAGTCTTACAATTAAAACTAATAGACGGTTTATTGCCCTTAATTAATTAAGATGGAAAGACCAGATTTTTTTAATTTAAAAAATGGTGAGAAGGCTAAACTACCTTTCACAGATCAAGAATATCAAAGACGATTAATTAATTTAAGAACTACAATGAGTAAAAATAATCTTGATATGATTATTTTAACTTCAATGCACAATATTGCTTATTATACAGGGTTTATTTATTGTTCTTTTGGTAGACCTTATGGTTGTGTTATAACGGCTAATAAAATTTCAACAATTTCTGCGAACATAGATGCAAGCCAACCCTGGCGCAGATCTCATGGTGATAATATAATTTATACTGATTGGAAAAGAGACAATTATTTAAAAGCAATAGTTGCAATTATTGGAAGAGACGAACCTCCTAAAAATATTGGTATTGAAAATGATCATGTAACCCTGGATGTAAAAGAAAAGCTTACGTCTATTTTTACTTTTTCAGTTTTTAGAGATGTTTCTAAAGATTTAATGCAACTGAGGATGATAAAATCTGATGAAGAAATAGAAATTATCAAAAATGGTGCAAGAATTGCTGATCTTGGGGGTGAAGAGATCGTAAAGAATATTAAAGTAGGAGAAAGTGAGCTTGAAATTGCAATAGCAGGTAGAGATAAAATGGAGCGTGAAATTGCAAAAACTTACCCTGATGCTGAATATATGGATACCTGGGTTTGGTTTCAGTCTGGATTAAATACAGATGGTGCACATAACCCAAAGACTAATAGAAAATTAGAAGCAGGAGATATTCTTTCTTTAAACACCTTTCCTATGATTTCAGGATATTACACAGCTCTAGAGAGAACTCTTTTTGTAGAAAAAATTGATGATGCTTCTTTAAAAGCTTGGGAAGCAAATGTTAAGGTTCATAAAAGAGGACTAGAGTTAATTAAACCAGGTGTAAAATGTTCTGCTATCTGCCATGAGTTGAACGAGCTCTTTGCTGAGCTTGGTTACCTTCATTACCGAACGTTTGGTTATGGGCATTCTTTTGGAGTATTGTCACATTTTTATGGAAGAGAAGCAGGATTAGAATTACGAGAGGACATAGATACTGTCTTAGAAGAAAATATGGTTGTTTCTATGGAGCCTATGATCATGATACCTGATGGAAAACCAGGAGCTGGAGGTTATAGAGAACATGACATCCTAGTTATAAGAAAAGATAATGCTGAAAATATTACTAAGTTTCCTTTTGGCCCAGAACATAATATTGTGAAATCATAAATTATGAGTGAAAAAACTGTAGTAAATAGTTGGAATGAATGGGATCCTTTAAAGCATGTAATTGTTGGTAAGGCAGATGGGACTTGTATTCCAGCACCAGAGCCAGCTTTGGACGCTAAGGTTCCTGAAGATTCTGATATGCGTGGTCAGTTTGGACCAAGAATGAAAGATACAGTTGATAAAGCAAATCAGTTGTTAGATGATTTTTCAAACATGTTAATTAAAAGAGGCATTAAAGTAGACAGACCAGATCCAATAGATTTTAATAAAAAAACATCAACTCCTGATTGGGAAGCAGATACAATGTTTGGCTGCATGCCACCTAGAGATGTTTTATTAACTGTTGGAAGTGAAATTTTAGAAGCAACGATGAGCTATAGATGTAGATGGTTCGAATATCTATGTTACAGACCCTTGTTAAAAAAATATTACGATGAAGATCCTAATATGAGACACGAAGCAGCTCCTAAACCAAGATTAACGGATGCAGATTATAGAAAAGATTATTTATCAGATAAAATTGGAATTCAAAAAAGATTAGAATGGACCGAAGATAAGTTTTTTGTAACTACTGAGGAGGAAGCTTTATTTGATGCTGCAGATGTTTTAAGGTTTGGTAAAGATCTTGTTGTTCAGCATGGTTTTACAACCAATCTAAAAGGAATTGATTGGTTAAAAAGACATTATAAAGACCATAGAGTTCATGCTGTTAATTTTCCAGGTGACCCATACCCAATTCATATAGATGCAACTTTTACTCCAATTAAAGAAGGGTTAATTATTAATAATCCTCAGAGAAGACTTCCAAAAGAACAAAGAAAATTATTTGAAGATAATGGATGGGAAATAATTGATAGTGCACAACCAGCTCATAATGAACCACCTGCACTTTGTTATTCGTCAACATGGTTATCAATGAATGTATTAGTTCTTGATCCTAAAACTGTGTGTGTTGAAAAAAGTGAAGTATATCAATCAGAACAATTAAATAAATTAGGTATGGAAGTAATACCAGTAGACATGAGAGATGCCTATGCATTTGGTGGCGGACTTCATTGTTGTACTGCAGATGTTTATAGAGAAGGTGGATTGAAAGATTATTTTCCAAAACAATAAATATGGAAAAAATTAAAACAAAAAGAGAGCGAGTAAAATTTGCTTCAGATAATGTTGCAGGTGCTTGTCCTGAAGTGTTAGACGCAATTTTAAAAGCTAATGATGGAGATAGAGCTCCCTATGGTGATGATGAAATTTCAAAAAATTTACAAGATAAATTTTCAGAAATATTTGAAAAAGAGGTAATTGTTTTTCCAACATCTTCTGGAACTGCAGCTAATGCACTAGCTTTATCTACGATGACACCATCTTTTGGAAATATCTATTGTCACAAACTTTCTCATATTAATGTAGATGAATGTGGAGCACCTGAATTTTATACTGGTGGAGCAAAATTAGTAAATCTTAACGGAATTAATGGAAAAATTACAGCTGAGGAGCTCAATAAATCAATTAGTGGGAAAGGTGTTGTTCATCACACTCAACCTTCATCAGTAAGCATTACACAACTTTGCGAAACAGGTGAAGCTTACGAATTAGATGAAATAAAAAAAATATCAGAAATTGCTCATAATCATAAACTTAATATGCATATGGACGGAGCTAGGTTTGCTAATGCTTTAGTTTCATTAGATTGTAGCCCTGCAGAAATGACTTGGAAATCTGGTATTGATGTACTTTCTTTTGGAGCAACTAAAAATGGATGTTTAGCAGCAGAAGCTATTATTTTTTTCAAACCAGAGTTAGTTGGTAACTTACCTTTTTTAATGAAAAGAGCGGGACATTTACTCTCAAAAATGAGTTTTGTATCAGCACAATTAGATGCCTATATCACAAATGAAGTTTGGCTAAGAAATGCAAAACATGCAAACGCTATGGGTAAAAAATTAAGCCAGGGTTTAGACCAACACAAAAATATTGAACTAGCTTATCCTACTGATGCAAATGAAATATTTGTAAAGATACCAAAGGATATAATTGATCAATTAAATTCAGAAGGATATACAATTAATGATGATGAGTGGGATGGTAAGGCGGTTAGATTAGTTACTGCATGGAATACTAGTCTTTCTGATATTGAGACTTTTTTAAATTTTATTAAATAATGCGTAGAAAACCTAACTACAAAGATTTATTAAAAAAATTTAAAAAAAGAAATATTAAAAATCCAGAAAGAATAGCAACAGCCTATGTCAAAGGATTAACTTCAGGATCTAAAAAAAAAGCTGCTAAAAATTTAGCAGGAATTATAGATTAAAGCAAAAAGGATCGAGAATCACTGCATTCTAACTAGCGACTATTCCACACCTAGATACCTAATTTATGATTTAGTAGAGTTTATTATGGCTAGATTAGATGGAATTATTGAACCAATATATTTTTTGATTACCTCAATAACATTTATATTATTAAGTATAATCCAATATAAAAAATTTGGAAAAACTAGGGAAACAAAATATCTCGCAGGTTTGTCAATTTTTTTCTTATGTAGTTACATTGCTATAATTTTAAAAAATTAGAAATGATCAAATTTATTCTACCAGCTATAATTGTTCTCTTCATTGTAGTATTCTGGGAAAAAATTACTGAAATAGTATTTAAAAAATTTAATATTAGACTTAATTATATTATTGTGAGTGCCATCTTAATAACTATCGCTATAATAATTTTATTAGTTAATTATTTTTAAATTCAATGATCTTATTAGCTAATTAACCCTCATTTCACCACCTAGACACCTGATTTGGGATTTGTTAGAGTTTAATTATGCATAAGTTGTTTAGAATAGTTTGCGGCATAGCTTTTTTTGGTCTGGGTTTATGACACTTGAGATTATTATAATTTTATTAACTATTATTCTTGCAGTTTATTTTTTATTTAGACCTACCTCCAAAAAAGAAAAAGACAGGTTTGAAGATAAAGATAACTGGCGAGGTGGATTTTAAATGAAGTTAATAGGCAGAAGACAATTTCTAAAAACATCATTCTCAGGTCTTGCATTAGCAACATTACCTGTAATTTCTTTTGCACAATCAAATCCTGATGTTGTTGTGATAGGTGCTGGTGCAGCAGGTTTATCTGCTATGGCTGAACTTAAGAGACGAGGTATAATAGCTGTTTGTATAGAAGGTATGAATAGAATTGGAGGTAGATGTTATACTGATACAACATCTTTCAGCGGTATACCGGCAGATCATGGTGCTCATTGGCTTCATGCCAAAAAAGGTAATGAGCTATATAAATTTGGAAGAGAAAATAAAGACAAATTCAAGATATATGATGAGCCATCAACCTCTGTTGTTTATGATGGAAAAAATAAAGTAAGTGGAAGTACTTTTTGGCATGTACGCAAAAAAATAAAAAATATCTATGGAAATGGTGGCATAGATGAACCGCTGATGAACAAAATTCCAGAAAATTTAAAAAAGAATAATTGGTTTGATACTGCTCATGCATCAATTACAGCAAGAGATTTTGATAATCTTTCTATAGCAGACGATAGTCTTAATTATGAAGATAGTTATTGGGAAAGTGGAAATGCACTTTGCAAAGAAGGATATGGAACATTGTTAGCATATTATAGAAGAGATATTCCTGTTAAATTAAATACAATTGTAAATGAAATAAAATGGGGAGGGAAAGGAGTACAAGTTGTAACAAACAAAGGAACAATAAATGCAAAAGCATGTATTGTGACCACATCTGTTGGTGTTCTAAGAGCAGAAAAAATTAAATTTTCACCAAAATTATCATCAAGAAAATATGAAGCTTTTGAAGGAATTACTATGGGAACCTCCAATAGGGTGATCATTGAATTAAAAAAGAAATTCGTAAGAAGATTTAAAAATGATACCAATTTTTATTCTAAAATTAATAGTAACGGCGCAAAATCACCAGAAGGGATTGGTTACGGCCTTCTAAAAATGGGTGGAACAAATTTATGTCTTTTTGCTCTTAATGGAGAATTTTCAAGAAGTTTAGAAAATGAAGGCAGCCAAGCTATGATTGACTTTGTTGTTAATCAACTTAAATCAAATTTTGGTTCTAAATTTTATGATAAGTATTTTGTTAAAGCTATAGCTACAGGATGGAATAAAAATCCATTTACTTTAGGAGCTTACTCGGGTGCAATACCAGGTAAATCAAATTTACGACCAGAATTAAAAAAACCAGTAGGAGATAGAATTTTTTTTGCTGGAGAAGCAACTGCTGGAGCATACTCAACAGTTCATGGTGCTAATAGAAGTGGAATAAGAGCTGTTACTGATGTTTTTATATCAGATGCTTTAGATTAAAGAAAAACCTTTCCTTTAAAAACCTGTACACTGGCAACAAAACCGAGTGAGAACAAAATGTTCTCTTGCTTAACTTGGGTTCTCTTTCAAAAAGCTAATGTAATCAACAACTTCTTGAAACTTTTCATCAGGAATATCTTTATATGAGTTGCCAAACTTCTCTTTGACACAAAGAGCGAAAGTAAAATAACACCTGACTCTCGACACCCCCTGACAGCCTAAAACCCTTATACTTACTGTGTTATTAAAAAAAACTTGTTGTTAATACTAAGCAATTTTAACTAAGAAACTTGACAACAAACCAGTAACATTTCCGGGTGCTCATTAACCATCATTCCACCACCTAGACAGCTGATTAACCTTCCTTCAATCTCCTAGAGTTTAATTATCACAAATAGATTCGTTTACACTCCACATCTTATCTAAAATATTCATCTAAATTCCATAATATGATGAAAATAAAGGTTTATTTAACTATTTTAACTGTTGACAGTAAATATATAAATAGATATAAGTAATTCATGATACAAAAACCATTAAAACCATTTGAAATAGATCCCAAGGCATTTATTCTAATGGTAGAGTCTTTTATAAAATCCTATCCTCAACATTCTTTAGAATTGAAAGAAATTGCTGAAAAAGGTGGGTTAGAACTTGATAAGCTGGATTATTTTAGTGAAAAAGGAATAAATTTTAATGAAAACAATGTTAATTATGCAGATTACACCGTTTTTTGGAAAAAATATTTAGAAATAGAAGATATTTTATATGGAAACCATTTAATAAAAAATTCTGTTTTTGAAAGCATAAAGCCATCTAATAATAATGCTATTTTTAAAACATCAGGAGTTCAAAATATTTCATATTCATTAGTCGCTTCAAAAGTAGGTATTAAAATTGAGCTTTTAATTAAAACTCTAAGATCAGATATTAAGGACAAAAAACTTTTTAATAAATTAATTTTTGATGAAATTAAAAAAAATCAACGTGAATTAAATAGTAAATTTAGAAATTTAGTTTGGGATAGGTTGGATAATAGAATGTATTCAAGAATATATTTTATTATTGAGAAACGATCACTAAATAACAAAGTTAACCTCCCGAGACTAACTATTGGAGAAATGACCTTAAAAAATAAAAATAACATATATGATAAAATGAGTATTAATTCAGATAAATTTTATAAGATTTTTGACCCAGTTTTAAAAAAAATTGACATTAAAAAGATTGAAAAAAAATTATGAAATTCCCACTAGTATACTTTCTAACCGGATTTTACAGTTCGCTAGAGTTATTTGTGAGTACTAGATTTGGGATAAATATTCTTACACAAATAACTCATTGTAATACTTTCTATCTTTCTATGCCAAGGTGTTTTTTTTCATTCTTCATCTTGGTAAAGGAGGGAAGATGGGTATAATTTATTTAATAAAACCAAAGAAAGAACAATATAAATACATATATAACAAAACAGATTTAGAAAAAAGAATTCAGAAAAATAAATTAAGGCCTGGAAATGAAAGAGTTATACCCAAAGCTAATTTTGAGAATATAAAATTTGGTAGATTTAAAGGATCTAAAGACTCACTCTATAATAGATATAAAATAATTTTTGATGATATAGAATTAAGAACTGTAATAAACTTTAGTGATAATGATTGGGAAAAAACAAAAGAATTTGAAAAAATAGTTAAAAATAGATGTTTTGGAAATTACAAAAAATTAATTAATACACTTGAATGGCTAGACGATAAAAATTTAAACATGGATATAGCTGAAAAACTTATATTTACTGAATTTAAAAAGTATACTCTGCAATATAATTAATGAAAACATTTGAAAAATTTTTCAGAAATAAAGTTTCATATGAAAAAATTGATTTATATGTGAATCTAGTTTTCAAAACTTTAGATCCAGACGACGAAGTATATGTTCATTATGAAGAAGAAAATGGATCACAATTTGTGAGAATAGAAGTTTTAGATAGGGTACTGCATTAATGAAAAAACTTCTCTCGTGGACAATCATTCCATCACCTAGACAACATATTTGAATGCTCGTTACTTTGAAACACCTGGGGGTTAAAAGAAATGTTACTAATGATGGTTTAAATATAGTGGAATACTCTAGTAATTCAAAAGGCATCTATCCCATAGTTATCCCATAGAATTTTTGGGTTTCTGTTAGGTTCAGGATTTGATAGTCTTAGATTATGAAAAGAATTTTGAGTATTGCAATTTTAGGAATGTTTTTTCATATCAATACTGCTTATAGTTTTGTTAACGACATTCAATCATTTAATAAATGGTTATACAAAAATGGTCACTCACAATATTTAGAAAAAATTGAAAGTGAAAAATGTAAATCTTTTGATAAAGGCGACACAAATTGGTATTATAATAACTGTGATCAAACTAAATATAAAAATAATTTAAAAGTAAAGTTTTACAAAGAGCGTTGGGGAATTCCATATAGTGCAAATCCAAATAGAGACACTCTAATTTATTATCATTACAAAAATACATATGCCCATCTAAGGGGTGACAAAGGTTCAAAACAGTGGGGAAAATATGCAGTTAAAGCATCAAAAAATTATGAGGATTTTAATCAAGATTTGAAAAAATTTAACTATCTAGAAAAAGAATTAAAAAAAAAAGCCATACTTAGCTACATCTTTTTCGAAAAAGATAAAATTATTATCGATGAAATGTCACCATCAAATAGATTTGGAGATTTTGTAGACAATAAAACTAAACTTAGGTCAAATTCTGTTGGTAAAACAATGGTATCCTATGTTGCAGCTCACGCTATATGCGAAGGTTATATAGACGGGTTAGATACCAAAATAAATGATTGGCCATTAGTTAAAAATACACTGTACGAGGATCAAAAATTGATTGATTTATTGAATATGGCTATAGGTGATCAAAAATATATAAATGAGTTTAAAGATGGTCCAAGTTTTATTTTAAATGGCCTTGAACAAGATACTGCTACTACACGTAAAATAATGACTGCCTTACAAAATACTAAACCAAGTAAAAAAAAATATAATTATAATAATACAATTACTAAAACCATCTTTAATTATGTATTATTTAAAACAGGTGATGATTTTCAAAAAGTTTTAGATAAGACTTTTAAAGAAAAAGCAAAAATTAAAGATGGTATTTATTTTACAAAACACAAAGAAGCAACCCCTATAAATGGTAATGCAGATATTATGTTTTTTGCAACAAGATATGATTACCTTAGAATAGCCAGATCAATGATGTATGATTATCAAGAGCAAAATTGTGTAGGAAAATATCTTAAAGAAGTTTATGAGCGAAGAATAAAAAAAAATATTACACGAGATGATGAGCCTCCTTTTAACTTTAGCTATTCGTATGGAGGACAATTTCATTTTGATTATCCAGGACTTAAGAATAAGGTTATGTTTGCTATGGGTGGTTATGGGGGACAAGCAATTTTAATTGATATGGAAAATTCTAGAATAGTTGTGGTTAATTCTGTACATTATAACAACTCAAAGTATAAATATAATCCAAAAAAACTTTTAATTGATCCAATTAAAAAAGGAATTAATTAGATTATCAATAGCCACGCCTCAGTCTTCTTTAATCCTGTTTAGTATTAGCAAATTCCATCACCTAGACACTTGATTTAAGGTTTGGTAGGGTCTCAGAAAATGATTAGAGAAGTTCTAACTGAAATCTCAAACAAATATTTAGCTGCAAAGAAGGAAGATCTTAAAAGTCATCAATTAGCTCTCTATATTCGTAAGTGTGCTAAGAATTTAATAAAACCAGCATTGGGAGATTATGCTGAAAATTTCGTATTCAGAAGTAGTGCAGGCATTCATCAGGCTTGGGCTGATGTTCCATGGATTACGATTATGGATCCAGAGGTAACTACTACAACACAAACGGGTCACTATGTTGTTTATTTATTTTCGGTAGATATGAAAACAGTTAGTTTAAGTTTAAACCAAGGGATAACTTTTTTGAATGATGAACTTGGGCAAAAGAAGTCTATACAAGAACTATACAGAAGAGCAGCATTCATAAGAGACAGGGTAAGTGAATACAAAAAATTATTTTCAGATGCAAAATTAGATCTTGCATCTAATCTATCAAAGTCTCACAGACCAAAATTATATGAACCTGGCCATGCATTTGGAAGTGTTTATGATACTAATAATCTTCCTGATGAAGATAAGCTGGTAAATGATTTAAGAAAAATCCTTGAACTATATTTATTGCTTACCCATAGAGGTGGACTTGATGTAAATTTAGCAGGTACAGATTTTGAGCCTGAAAATCTTAAGGATCAAAATCTTGAAGAAAGAAAAAAGTATAGAAGACACAGAAGTATTGAAAGAAACCCAAACACATCTAAAGAAGTTAAAAAGATAAGAGGCTATGTATGTGAGGCTTGTAATTTTGATTTTAGAAAATTCTATGGAGATTTAAGTTTAAATAAAAAAGGAGAGACTTACATAGAGGCTCATCATCTAATACCACTATCTAATTTACCAGAGGGTAAGACATTAAAATTTAATGCTAAAGAAGATTTTAGAGTGCTATGTGCAAACTGTCATAGAATGGTACATAGAAAAAACCCTCCCTACACAATTGAAGAATTAAAAGCTAAATTTAAATGAAGCATGGATCTAGAATAATTGTTGAAGGGAAAACATACATAAGTATTGCTGAAGCAGCGAGAGCTTATAAAATGGATAGCTATACTATTTATGGACGTCTTAATGCAGGCAGAACCATAGAAGAAAGTTTTGGATTAAGATCCTTTAACTATAAAGGTAAACCTATTGAAATTATTTGTGATGGAGAAATTTACAAAAGTTATGCAGCTTTAGCAAAAGCTTATAATTTAAATGTTACTACAGTTTCACGTCGTATTTCACACAATGGTTGGACTCCAGAGCAAGCAGTTTTAAAAAAATCTGTTGTTAGAAAAACAACTGGACACAAGATTGTTGTAGCGGGCAAAACTTATTCTTCACAAAAAAAAGCTGCTGAAGCTTATGGGTTAGATCACAGAACTGTTTGGATGAGACTCCAAGCAGGCAGAACTATTGAAGAGGCATTTGGCTTAAAGAATTTTGATTACTTATCTAAACCAAAAAAATTCAATATAGAGGGAAAAGATTTTAGCAGCTTAAGAGATGCCTGTAGATACTATAGTGTCGACAAGTATGTTTTAAATGCAAGAATTAATAGATATGGCTGGACTTTAAGAGAAGCATTGGGCATTGATAATAGACCGGGTTATGAAAAAGGTGTCGCTGGAATTATCTATTTAATAATAAATAAAGTATCAGGAAAAGCATACGTGGGAATAACGATGGGGAAACTGGAGGCAAGATGGGAACAGCACATACAAAAGGCATTTTCAGAGAAAAAATTAGATAAAAATAGTATACATAGTGCAATCAAAAAAGATAACCCAGATAACTTTACAATAGAAAGAATAGATAATGCAGCAAGCCTTGGAGAGTTATGTGATAAAGAGGTTGAATGGATCAAGTATCATAAATCTCAATTTCCAAAAGGATATAATCTTAATGCTGGCGGTGGTAGCACTCGAACTATAGGTAAAAATATTATAGTTGAAGAAAAGTCCTTTGAAAGTATTACAAAAGCTTGCAGGTATTATAATAAAAATAAAGATACCGAAAGACGTGAGATTACAAGACGTATTAGCAATGGATGGACTCCAGAGGAAGCTTTTGGAATAATTGAAAAGAAAGGTTATAAACGTAAAGCTCGTATTAAAGTTAAAGTTAATGAAATAAATTTTGAAACATTAACAGATGCGGCTCGACATTTTAATCTAAATCCAAAAACAGTTAATGAAAGATTTACTAACAAAAAATGGACTATAGAGGAAGCTTTAGGGTTAAAACCAATGCCTCATGGTAGCGGCTATAAGATAACATATAAAAAAAAAACTTATGCATCAGAGGCTGAACTTTGTAGGAAATTTAATATTAGTCAATCAACATATAATCGTAGAAAGAAAAAGGGACTACCCATGTCAGTGAGACTTGGTGTAGAATAACAATGAACCGTAAAGCCTTCACCCTATAGGATTATCTAGGACAAAACCAGTAACAAACCAGTAACATTTCTGGGTTGGAACAAAATGTTCTCTTGCTTAACTTGGGTTCTCTTTCAAAAAGTTAATGTAATCAACAACTTCTTGAAACTTTTCATCAGGAATATCTTTATATGAGTTGCCAAACTTCTCTTTGACACATAGAGGAACATGAGCGTAGGGGTTTCTTCCTTTAGGGTGATTTGGATGATTTGGTAACTGACCCAGTAAATAATCGCCAGCTTCCTGTATCATTTTCCAGAGTTTACTTGCGTTTTCTTTATTCAAATTTAGTTTTGATAAGTTTTGTCGATTTTAAAATCTTCTAAAGTTGAAGCAGATACCTCTGAGTCTTGATTGCTATCTATCTCTTTCTTTGCAAATTCTCTTTCTTTAAATTTTTGTTCTTTTATTAATTCCTCTTGTAATTTTAATTTTTGCTCTTGATCAAATTTTTCTTCCCATTCTTTCAATTTTATATTTTCAATTTCTTTCTTTTGTTCTTCTTGTTCTCTCATTTCTTTTAAAAATTTTTCTTTTTTTCTTTTTTCCTTTAATTCTTTATTTTTTTGCTCCTCTTCTCTAATTCTTAAATCTAATTCTTTTCTATTTTGCTCTTCTCCTTTGATTTTTAGCTCTTTTTCTTTTACCCTGAGATCTTTGTCAATTAGCCCTAGATCTTCATCTTTTTTATTTACTCTTTTATTTTCTACTTTAAGAGACTCTTCTTTAATTTTTAATTCTATATCTTTTAAATTTAATTTATCATTTTCTTTTTTAAGTTTTTCTTCTAAAATTTTTAATTCTTTTTTTTCTTTTAAAATCTCATTTTTTTGTTCGAGTTTTTTTAACTTAATTTCTTTGATTTTTTTCTTTTCAATGTTCTTTATATACTTTGAATATGCATTACTTAAAGTATTGGTGGTAATAGATGCTAACATTGTTAAGTTAGACTTGTTTTTTGAAGTTTTAATTTTTTTTCTTTTTTTTAAAGTCATTTTTTATAAGAATTATTTGACCAAAAAAATTATTAATATTCAACTAGATTTATAATAATTTCTGTTAAATACTGTCTAAATTGAGTTCAACTTAAGATTGTTATTTTATGATGTTTAGTCTCTAAAGTTTACAAATTCTATTGGAAGACCAATGTCAATGGCTTCTATTGCTGACATAGTCTTCTGAAGATCATCTCTTTTTTTTCCTTCAGCTCTTAATTCTTCTCCTTGAATTTTAATCTGAATTTTAAGTTTTAGTTTTTTTATTTCAGCAATAATTTTTTTTGCATTTTCTTGACTAATACCTTCTTCAAGTTCACTAACTTGTCTAATCGATGAACCTGCAGCATTTTCTGAATTTTTAATTGCTATCACTCTTGGATCAACTTTTCGTCTTATAAGATGAACTTGTAATAATTCATTTACTTGTTTTAATTTTAATGCATCGGGTGCTAATGTGGTAATAATCTTATCTTTTCTTTCAATTGAAATATCAAGTCCTTTAAAGTCAAATCGATTACCAATTTCTCTTAGGCAATTAGCAAGAGCGTTATCAAATTCTGGGTAACTAATTTTACTGATGACATCAAATGAAGGCATAATTTTAATTATCTAATGATTTAAACATAACAAAAATTTTGATAATTGACTATTTGATTTATTTTAAAACTCTTTTAAGCTACGGTTATATGGAAGATTTAGTTAAAAAGTTAGAAGAACAGATCAGTTTTCTACAAAATGAAATATCCCAAATGAGTGATGAATTGTATTCTCAACAAAAAGAGGTATCTGTTTTAAAAAAACAAGTTTCAAACGTTGAAAAAAGAATTAATGAATTAGAGAGCCGTGATGAAGCAGGTATGGTTATGATTGATAAAAAACCTCCACATTATTAAATATTATTATTAATAATCCATGACAGAAAAATTTGACGTTATTGTAGTAGGCGCAGGTGCAGCAGGCATGATGAGTGCTATAGAAGCTGGTAAACGTGGAAGAAAAGTACTTTTAGTTGATCATGCAAAAAAAATAGGAGAAAAAATTAGAATATCAGGTGGTGGAAGATGTAATTTTACAAACATACATACTCATCCTAGTAAGTTTATTTCAAATAATCCAAAATTTGTAATATCTGCTTTAAAACAATACACCCAAAATAATTTCATAGATTTAATAAAGAAACATAATATTAAATTTCATGAAAAAAAATTAGGACAACTCTTTTGTGATGAAAGTGCTCAACAAATTATAGATATGTTACTTTTAGAGTGTGAGATGGCAAATGTAGTTTTAAAAAAAGATACAACAATTGATGATATTAATAAACAAAATGATAAATATTTTATAGTTGTTGGTGATGATAAATATTTTTGTGAATCTTTAATTATTGCAACGGGCGGTTTATCTATTCCAAAAATTGGAGCAAGTAAATTTGGTTATGATATTGCTCAAAAATTTAATTTAAAAGTTATTGAAACATTGCCCGCATTAGTTCCTTTAACTTTTAGTGAAAAAATATTAGCAATATGTAAGGAGCTTACCGGGCTATCTGTTGAGGCAGTTGTTTCATTTAAAAAAACTTTTTTTGAGGAAGGGATGTTATTTACTCACAGAGGTTTGAGTGGACCCTCTATATTACAAATCTCTTCTTATTGGAAGTTGGGAGATGATATCAAAGTCAACTTATCACCGAAACTAGATATAGATAAATTTCTAAATGATAGAAAGATCTCTAATCCTAAACAAGATATAAGTATTATAGTTTCTGAAATCATTCCTAAACGATTAGCTCATATAATTTGTAATGAAAATAATGTTAATGGAAATATATGTGAATTATCTAACAAAGTATTAACCAGTTTGAGTAATTCTATAAATGCTTGGGCGATAAACCCGACAGGAACCGAAGGTTATAGAACTGCCGAAGTTACCCTGGGGGGTATTGATACTGAAGAAATTTCTTCTAAAACAATGATGTCCAATAAACACCCCGGATTATTTTTTATTGGAGAAGTTGTAGATGTTACTGGCCATTTAGGTGGTTATAATTTTCAATGGGCTTGGTCTTCTGGCTATGTGGCTGGCCAATACGCTTAAAGATTTGTTACTGGTTGAACCTCTTCAGGTTTTTTTGGTTCTTCAATAGGTTCTGTTGTTGGATTTAATTCGATACCAGCAGGTGTAATAGTTGAAGGCATAGCAACGAACTGTGAGTCTGGGTTTTCAACTGTTTGCCTAACTCTCATTCTATGAACACCAAATACACCTATTAAAGCATGAAAGAAAAGTAAAAATACAAAAAAACCATTAGAGCCAACAACATCCATAAATATTGAACAAAAGAATGGACCACTCATAGCGCCCAAGCCAAATGTAAACTGTATACCAGCACCAGCTGCTACAAATTTTTCTTTTGGTATATAATCGTTAGTATGTGCACAAATTAAAGAGAACATCGGTAAACTACAAATAGAAAATAAAATTAAGAAAATAAAAAACCACACTTTACTTGTACCTAGTTCGCCTGGTAAATACATCTGACCTGAAGATATGATAGCAAATAGAGCAAAAACACTAGCACCAAAAGTTGAGATAACTATTACTTTTCTTCTATCATACTTGTCAGAAAGTTTTCCAATAGGATATTGGGAGATAGCACCAGAAATTGCTAAAAGAAAAGTTACAAGTGATATTTGAAAAATAGTAAAATTCATTGATGCAGCATAAACTGCCAACAATGTAAAAAGTGCTGACTGAATTGTTCCATAAAAAAGTGCACTTACCATTCCAAAGGGTGACGTTTCATAAAGCTCTTTTAAAGGCATACCCTTAATCTTTTTAAATGTAGGTGGTTTTTTTTTAGTTAAAAGAATAGGTATAAGTGCAACTGAAGTAATAATTGAAACTAATATAAATGGTTGATAATTTTGAGGGCTACTAAAATTTAACAAGAACATTCCTATGCCCATTGATCCATATAAAATAACCATATAAATAGATAAAACACTTCCTCTATTTTTATTACTAGATCTATCGTTTAACCAACTTTCAGCAACAGTATAAATACAAACCATACTTATTCCTGTTAATACTCTTAAAACAAACCAAATATATGGATTAATAAAAATTGAGTGAACTAAAATAATTAAAGATGCTAGAGATGCAAAAGCTGCAAACACTCTGATATGACCAACTCTCGATATAAGATTAGGAATAGTTGATGCACCAATAAAATATCCAACAAAATACCCAGACATCATAAATCCAGTTGCTGCAAGACTGAATTCTTCTTGAACAGCTCTTACACCTAGGAGTGAACTTTGAAATCCATAAGCCATCATTAAAAAGCCCATACCTAAAAACAATGCCCAAGAATTCTTTAAAACTTTATTCATAAAACTGACCGTACTTATTTGTGATCTAATTGTAAATCAAGTCTTTATTGTGATTAAACTATGAATTCTTTAATTTGATAAATGAGTGGATTGCGATGGCTGTAATGATTACAGCACCACCTTGTATAGTTTCAAGGCTGGGTTGCTCCTTAATAATCATCCATACCCAAATAGGACCAATTATAGTCTCTAATAAGAAGAATAGGTTCACTTCAGCTGCGGGTATGAACCTTGGGGCTATAGTAACTAACACAAAAGGTATAGCAACACACATAACACACATTAAAGGAACAATAATTAGGTCACTATCCACCAGTGCAAAACTTTCAATAAACAGAAGTGCAAACATCGCTACTATTAACTTACCAACAACCGCTGCTGGAATTAAGTTTTTATCCTTTGCAGATCTAATAGTAACAGCACCTACAGCTAAACCTAAAGCAGTTATTAAGCCTAATATATCTCCAAAAAAGTTACCTAATTGTATTGAATCGTAGAATATATAAATAGCAGCTGTAAAAGTTACAAATATTGTAATCCATGTTTTTCTATCAGGTAATTCTTTTAGAAATATTGCTCCAAGTATTGCAGATAACATAGGAGCCATTGCAATCATAACTAATGTGTTTGCAACATTAGTATTTTGTATCGAAACAACAAAAGTAATATTGGTCACAGAAAAAGTACCAATATAAAGTAAACCATGATAGCCGCTTGAAAAAAGCATTTTAAAGAAATTTAATTTATAAATTAATAACATTCCTAAAAATACAGTGATGAAAGGAATAAGACCTCGATAAAAAACAAGCCCCCAAGTATCAACATTAGAAAGTCTTATAAATAAGCTGTCAGGGGTAATAAACATTACAGCAACAAATGCGAGTAAAGATCCTTTTTGTTGTTCGGATAAATTGTTCAAGCTCTTAAGCCTCTCCAAAATACTTTTGCAAGATTAATATTTGTAAGGTCATAAAAAGATTTTAATCCAGTAGGAGAAGTTACATTAATATCTCCATTTAATTTTTGGTCAATAAAATCAATCCCAGAAAAGTAGATATCATTTTTTTTAAGATTTTTGCCAATTAAATTTGAAATTTTATTTTCTATTTTCGTTAATTTTATAGAAATAGGTATGGCTCCTTTACTCATGTTACTTAAAAAAGATCCTTTCTTTGGAACTCTAGAAATGGCTCCACAAACTTTACCATTAATTATAAAAACTCTTTTATCTCCAAACTTAATTTTAGGTAAAAATTTTTGGCACATAATATGCCCATGTTTTTTTATAAAGCTTGTAATTAATTTAGTATTTATTTTATTTTGAAATAAGTGAATATCATTTCCGCTAAAGCTGTGAATAGGTTTTATAATCATTTTTCTGTTTTCCAAAAAGAATTTATTAATTTCATTAATATCTTTTGTGAAAATTGTATCTGGCATATATTTTTGAAAAAATGTTGAATATAGTTTTTCAGAGATATTTCTAATAGAAGTTGGGTTATTAATAATTTTAACTTTATTCTTTATCTTATCTAAAATGTAAGTTGTTGAAATGTATTCTAAATTAAAAGGAGGATCTTGACGTATCAAAATATACTTACATTTTGTAAGTTCTAGTTTCTGCTGATTTAATATTTTAAAAAAACATTTATTTGAATAATTAAACTCTACATAATATCCGTTAGCTACGACCTTATCATTGATTATTGAAAGGTCTTTTGGCTCGTAATAAAATATTTTGTATTTTAATCTTTGTGCTTCAATGGCTAGAAATATACTAGTATCAGTTAGAGGTTTTAATTTTGAAGGGTGATTACCTTGAATTGCAACTATCTTATTTGTCATATAAATCGTTTAAATTTTCATTCTTAGAAAATTTATCTATCATATGATCTGCGTTTGTTGTTCTTTTATCAATTAGTTTATCTAGATGATTTAAAAACTTAGCCTCATTATCATTAGATTTACTCAAAATATCTCTGTTTAATAATCCTTTTCTAGAAATACGAAGGAGCAATGATGACCAATGTAATAGATCTTTTCCCATCAACTCAGTGTTAAAACCTTTTTTAGGTGCTTCTAGGTAAGCATTAATTATTTTATTTTTATCCCACTTAGAAACTAATTCGTAAGCCTCATCCAAGTTGCCATATAAAATTCCAGTATTAAAAGCAGGTCCAGAACACAAACAGTCCCAGCCACAAGTATCCATTGATCTTAATTCTATATATTTCTTAAGTCTATTTTCTGTAAAAATTGTGCTTAAGTGAGTGGTTAAATCGTCTTCAGTTGGAAGCCTGTTGTTAATTTCACTAATTTTCCCATTCATGAAATCAGAAAATGAATAACCACTTCCTGATAAGTATTCTTTTTTGTTTTGAATAAATAATAAAGGAAAGTTTATTGAAAAATCTGCATATTTTTCAAAATCCATATTATCAAAAAATACTTCAGGTAAACCCCCTCTAGATGTTTCTTGCCAAACCTTAGATCGATAAGAGCTGTAACCACTATTTTTCTTTTCAACAATTGAAGAATTTGCAAATAGTGCAATAGATATAGGAACTATAGAATTTATTACCTTAAACTTTTTAATAAAATCTTTTTCTGAGTCATAATCTAAATTAAGTTGTGTACCACAAGTCCTATACATCATGTCTAAGCTTAAAGAACCACTATTAGGCATATCTTTAGTCATTACTTGATATCTTTGTTTTGGGTTATTTGGAACCTCTTTAAGACTTGAAATAGGATCAAAACCAGCACTAACAATTTTTAAATTTAATTTTTTAGTTACTTGTTGTAACTCAAATAAGTAATCATGAGATTCAGTACAAGCCTCATGAATATTGTTTAATTTATCTCCTGATAATTCAATTTGATTTCCAGGCTCAAGGGTAATACTTTTCCCTTTTTTCTGTAATCCAATAGTATTTTCTTTTTCTATTATTGGCTTCCATCCAAACTCACTTAGTAGTGAAAACATTTTAAGGACAGTAGGGTAGTCTACTCTTTTGTTTGTTTTTTCATCAAATAAAAATTTTTCATGTTCAATACCTATTTTAAAATTTTTAATATCTTTAATTCCAGATTCAAAATATTTGATTATGTGCTCTTTGTGAGTGATCATTAATTTATATATAAGGGTTTAATGTTCATTTTAAAGTCTTTATGTTCAGACTTTCTTTATGAGAATTATATGATGGTTAATTTAGTTATTCGAAGCAGTACTTAGCAATGATAATTGAGTAATTTTATCATCACCCAGCTCGTCTATAGGTTTAACAGGGTATTCACCTGTAAAATAATGATCTGTTAATTGAGGATATGTGTCATTACGTTTTTCAAATCCTATTGCTCTATACAAACCCTCAAGAGATAAAAAATTCAAAGATTTAGCACCTATATATTCACAAATTTCTTCATTTGTTTTGTTTGCCGCAAGAAGCTCTTTTTTAGTTGGTGTATCCACTCCATAAAAGTCTGGATATCTAATTTCTGGACAAGCAATTTTAACATGAACCTCTTTTGCACCAGCGTCGTAAAGCATTTTAACAATTTTATGTGAAGTTGTTCCTCTGACAAGTGAGTCATCTATCAAAATAATTCTTTTATCTTTAATTGTAGATTGATTAGCGTTTAATTTTAATTTGACACCCAAGCTTCTAATCTTTTGACTGGGTTCTATAAAAGTTCTTCCAACATAATGATTTCTAATTAAACCTAATTCAAAATTAATTCCTAAGTGTTGAGCAAATCCAAGTGCTGCAGCATTTCCTGAGTCTGGTACAGGAACTACTATATCTGCATCAATTTTATTTTCTTTAGCAAGTTCTATTCCAAAGTTTTTTCTATGCTCATAAGCCGATTTTCCATCTAATAAACTATCTGGTCTTGCAAAGTAAATATATTCAAAAACACAAGGCCTAACTTTTCTTGCAGGGAAGGGTTTAAAACTTTTTAACTCATTATTTTCAATCAAAACAATTTCGCCGTTCTCTACATCTCTTACGTACTTAGCTCCTATAATATCTAGTGCGCATGTTTCAGATGCCAATACATAACTGTCTTTTATTTTACCAATAATTAAAGGCCGTATTCCATATGGATCCCTAACACCTATTAACGTACTTTGTGTAAGCATAACCAGTGCGTAGCCACCTTGAATTTGAAATATTGCATCAATAACCTTATCAACTGTTTTGTTTCTTTTTGATTTTGCAATTAATTGAACAATTGTTTCGGTATCTGATGTTGTGTAAAAAATTGCACCATCTTCAACTAACTTATTTCTAAGTGTAACAGAATTAGTTAAATTTCCATTATGTGCGACCCCAATACCACCTGCATTAGTATCCGCAAAGAAAGGTTGGATATTTCTTAAGGTATTTTCACCTGTTGTGCTGTATCTGTTGTGGCCTATTGCATATTTCCCAAGTAAATTTTTTAATACTTTTTCTTTGTTAAAGTTATCTCCAACCAAACCAAATCTTTTTTCTGAATAATATTTTTTTCCATCAAATGATACTATTCCACAACCTTCTTGACCTCTGTGTTGAAGCGCATGAAGACCCAAGGCAGTTAGAGCAGCAGCATCATCACTATTGCTTATACCAAATACACCGCATTCTTCTTTAAGTTTTGGATTATAGTTCTTCAATTTTTTCTTTAGAATCTTGATAGTTTTTTTCATTTGGAAACTCTTTTAACAAATAATTACTACCTTTTTCTACGTATGGAAAGGTGTATGATTTATCAGTATTAATTGGCCATTTATTATAATTATACACAATATCTATGGCTGAAAATAAACAAATACAAATTACATAACTTCTAATAAAACCAAAAAATAACCCAAATATAGAATCGAGTCTTCCTAGTCCGACAAATTTTACCGTCTTACTAATAGCTTTATTTGCAATCAGAATAATAAAGATCACTAAAACAAAAATAGTTATGCCGAGTGCAATATCCAAGACATATTCACTATCAATTATGTTTTTAAAATAAGGCTTAGCTTTTGGAAAAAGAATTAAAGTTACAACATAAGCCAACAACCACTTTGAAGCTGACAATAAACTTAAAACAAAACCTTTACTGTAACACTTGATGACTGAAAAAATTGTAATGATTAGAAATATTAGGTCTATTAAAGAAACTGCTTGATAAAAATCTCTTAAAGCCTCAAGCATAATGACTTTATTTTCCGAATGGTTTACTTATTAAAATAAGAGAGGGCAGTAAAGTTAATACTGAAATCATGGCAAGCAACATTGCTAAACCAGTAAACACACCAAAGTAAATTGTTGGTATAAATTTAGAAAAAACAAGTATTGAAAAACCAAAGACAATAGTTATTGAAGTATTTAGTATTGCAACGCCCACTGTTGAGTGACAAACTTTTAATGTTTTATTATAGTCTTTATTTTTTAAAAACTCTTCTTTAAATCTATAAATATAGTGAATGCTATTATCTACTGCTATTCCGATAGTAATTGCAGCAATAGTAATAGTCATCATATCAAGCGGTATTCCAAGCAGACCAATAATTCCTAAAATAAAGAAAGCAGCAATAAAATTAGGAACAACACCAATAAGAGATAGTTTAAAATTTCTAAATAAAATCATAAACATTGCAAAGATTCCAACCATAACTAAACCCAATGTAAGTATTTGAGACTTAAAAAGACTTTGGAGTAGATTATTAAACAAAATTAAAACACCAGCTAGTTTAAACTCTTCTTTGTTAAGATTCAGTTTATTTTCAAGGTCGTAATTTATTTGGTTTATTAAATCATTTCTTCTTAAGCCATTCTGTGAGTCAATAATTCTAAGACTTATCCTAGCTTCATTATCTTTTATGGATATATAAGGATCTATAATATCTTTTTTAATACTTTCTGGAATTTTTGAATAAAGAACACCCATTTCTAAAGTTCCAAGAGGTTTATTATTATTTAACTGTGTAGCAACCTCAACAATTGAGCTAAATGACAAAACTTTTCCGACTGCGGGAAGATTATCTAAATAATTATGAACATTTTGAATTTTTTCGATTTTATCCTTTGTAAACCAGTATTTATCATCATCTTTACCGCCCTCATCATCCCAGTTTTCAAACTCATCATCCTCGTTAGATTCTTCAGTAACTTTCTTTGGAAATTTTAGAATAACTTCTAAAGGTGTGGTACCACCTAACTTTTCATCAATAATCTTCATACCTTTGTAGATTTCAGTATTTTTATTAAAATAATTTATAAAACTGTTTTCAACTTCAAGTTTACTTATTCCAACTATACTTAATCCAACAACTAAACCTGTTACTAAAAAAATTGTACCTTTATTATTAATAGAAATTTTACCAAAAAAAGAAGTAATTTTAGAATCTTTATCTTCTTTAATACTCACTTTATTGTTGGACATAAAACTCAATAGAGTAGGGAGTAAAGTAAATGTAATTATAAAAGAAGTTATTAATCCTAAAGTCATCATCCATCCAAAATCAATAATAGGTTTAATACCACTAAATACTAAAGATAGAAAAGCACATATAGTTGTAAGAACTGTATAAATGATCGGCCAAAACATCTTGCTAGTTGTCATTGTAATAATTTTTGAATTATCTAAATTTGGAAAATCTTCTCTTAATTGTAGAAACCGGGTACTCATATGAATATTCATTGCCATAGTTAGAATTAACATTAAAGCAATAAAGTTTGAGGATATAACGGTAACCTTCCAACCTAAAAGGCCAAGTAGACCTGTCATAATTAAAACTGAAAAAAAGCAACTGCTAATTGGAACAATAATCCAAATTAGTTTTCTAAATATAAACCATAGAGTAGCGATAATAAATAAAAGAACTCCTAGACCAAAAACAATGATATCACTTTTAATAAATGACATCATATCATCAGTGATCATTGGAATACCTCCAAGGTATATTTTTCCAACATCTTCATAGCTTTTAATGATCTCTCTTATCTGAGTGATATTTTCGTGATTTTTCTTTTTTAAAGTATCCTTATATTCTTCAATTTCTTGAACTGATTTATTTTCAATATCTTTTAGTTTGTCTTTCTTTATATAAACAATTATGCCACTTGTTTTACCATCTTCACTTATTACAAAATTTCTAAAAACTGGACTATTTAATATTTCTTTAAATCCTCTTTCAGTATCGACACCCTCATCTTTTAAGGTTTTAAAACTTTCTAATCTTTCTTGAAGAGGTGCTTCTGAATTATTTAATAAAGGGATATCGAGTAGTGTAATAACACTATGAACCCAATTTAGACTTTGGATTTTGTATTTTAAACTTAAAAGATTATTAATAGAAGATTCAGATACCATTTCTTCATTAGGTGAATAGGTTAAGACTAAAAATTCTTTAGAGCCATATCTTTCAGTGACTTCTTTTAAATATTCAAGATCAGGATCACCTTCAATTAATAGAGTATCAGATGAGGCATCTAGCCTAAAATCTTTAGAAAAATAACCAAAACTTAAAAGGGTAATTAATAGTAGTACAAAAATTGATTTAGGATTTTTTAGAACAGTATTTTGATATAAATGAAATAGCATTTAATACTATTATATATTGGATATTAGTTAATTTGAGTATCTTTAAATTTAGTAAACTCTTTTTCAAATTCAACCATAACATTACCAGTTGGGCCGTGTCTTTGTTTACCAATAATAAGCTCTGCTAAATGTGATACTTCATTCATTTTTGCTTGCCATTCAGCATGCTCAACAGTTGCAGGCCTAGGTTCTTTTCTTTCTAAGTAATAGGCCTCTCTGTAAACAAACATTACAACATCAGCATCTTGTTCAATTGATCCAGATTCTCTTAGGTCTGATAACTGAGGTTTGTGATCATCTCTTTGTTCTACTGCTCTTGATAACTGTGATAGAGCAATCACTGGAAGTTTAAGTTCTTTTGCCATTGCTTTAAGGCCTTGAGTAATTTCAGAAATTTCTTGAACTCTACCGTCTCTATTATTTCCTGATCCTCTCATCAATTGAATGTAATCTACAACAATCAAATCTAAACCAAATAATCTTTTAATACGTCTTGCTCTGTTACTCATAGCAGCAATACTGATAGCTGGCGTTTCATCTATATATAATGGAAGTTCAGATATGTTTTTCGATGTTTCAATAAATTTATCAAACTGCTCATCAGAAATTCTTCCTCTTCTAATGTCATTTGATTTAATTCTAGATTGTTCTGCTAAAATTCTGGTTGATAATTGTTCAGAAGACATCTCAAGTGAAAAGAAGGCAACTGCAGATTTTTTTCCTTTTTCTTGTAATTTTTGAGCAGCATTAAAAGCTATATTTGTTGCTAAAGCAGTTTTACCCATTGAAGGACGACCTGCAATAATAATTAAATCAGAATTATGAAGTCCGCCTAATCTATCATCTAAATCTCTTAGGCCTGTTGGCACACCCACAATGCCTTCATCATTTTGATAAGCAGCTGAAGCCATCTCAATTGTTTGTTTCATCGCTTCATCAAATTTAACAAGGGATGAATTGAAAGAGCCTTTTTCAGCAAGATCAAATAATAATCTTTCTGAATTTTCAATTATATTTTGACCATTAACGTCAAGTGCATTTAGTTTTGCAGCATCAATGGTATTTTCAGATATCTTAATCAACTCTCTTCTAACAAACATATCATAAATAATTCTTGAATACTCTATTGCTTGTCTTGGAGGTGTAGAAAATTTTGTAACTTTTACTAAATACTCAGGAACATTTAATTCATCTTTTTCATTTTCAAAATAATTTTTTAAAGTTATGGGGTTTGCAAGCATCCCTTTGTAAATTAGGCTTTCAATTGCTGAAAAAATACTTTGATGCATAGGGTCATAAAAGTTAACACTAGAAACGATTGTATTTATTTCATCAAACGTTTCATTTTGAACTAAGATTGATCCAATCACTGCTTGCTCTGCTTCAATATTGTTTGGAAGTTCTTTAAATGTGTCTTTGACTATGCTCAAGTTATTTTCCATTCACAAATATTATCTGAAAAAAGATCTAAAAAAATAATAAATATATGCTGGGGAAAAAATTGTATAATTACTGAATAGTATCTGCTGTA
The DNA here is from genome assembly GCF_047722505.1 of Candidatus Pelagibacter sp. Uisw_130. Taxonomy (GTDB): domain Bacteria; phylum Pseudomonadota; class Alphaproteobacteria; order Pelagibacterales; family Pelagibacteraceae; genus Pelagibacter. The sequence continues at coordinate 897,275 of NZ_CP159814.1, read as the reverse complement.
ACTACATTAATAGTAATTTCAGAGTCTACTTCAGAGTGTAGTATGATTTTAACTTTAAATTTACCAAGTGATTTAATTTCAGCTATTGGTTGTATCATTGAAGGCTTGATATCTAGTTTATCTTTTTCTAATAATAGTTTTGAAAGTTCAGTCGGTTTAACGGAACCATATAGTTCTTTATTTTCAGTGCTTAGTTTTTTAATTTCATATTCTTTACCATCAATTTTTTCTGAGATTTTTTGAGCATCTTTCTTTTTCTCAGCATCTTTTTTTCCTAGTTCAGATTTTATTTTTTCAACTTCGGCTATATTTTCTTTTGAAGCATAAAGTGCTTTTTTGTTAGAAATTAAAAAATTTCTCGCGAATCCTCTTTTAACATCTATGATTTCACCAATAGATCCAATTCTTCTTAAATTTTCTAAAAGTATAACTTTCATCTAGATTAACGCTAAGTTTCTAGCTCTCTTGATTGACAGAGACAGCTCTCGTTGCTTTTTTTGTGAAACATTTGTAATTCTTGAAGGCAAAATTTTGCCATTTTCAGACATATATTTTTTTAATAATCTAATATTTTTATAGTCAACTTCTGGGGCACCTTTTGCAGATAATGGACAAGATTTTTTGAACTTATATTTATTAGGTTGAAAAATACTTAGTTTTGCAAAATTACTTTGACTACTTTTTTTTTTATTTCCTGCTCTTTTTTTTGAAGGCATAATTAATTTCTATTATAATTTTTCTTATATTCTTTTTTTTCGTATTCATCTTTTTTCGAAAAATATTTTGCTTCTAAATTAAATTTTTTAACTCTAACTGTCATATATCTTAGAAGATTTTTATCTATTGCTTCATTTTTTTCTAATTCTTCAATAATTTTTCCAGCACCTTCAATTTTAAAGTGCATGTAAATACCTTTTTTATTTTTTTTGATAGCATAAGCAAGGTTTAACAAACCCCAATCTTCAGTTTGTACTATTTTACCATCATTTTTTTCTACAATTTTTATGTATTTCTCAGATAAAGCCTTGACCTGGGCTGGGCTGGTGTCTTGTCTTGCTACAATAGTGTGTTCGTATAAATTCATAATTGTTCTTTAATAAAAAATGAGGATATACTATTATAATTATTAAATTACAACACTTAAAACCATAATAACCTTTAGATATTTAAATGTTTTCTGTTATTTTTCCAGGCCAAGGCTCACAATTAGTAGGAATGGGTAAAGACTTGTATGATAAACATAGTCTAATTCAAGATTTATTCAAAGAAGCAGATGACATACTTGGATTTAGTCTATCAAAACTTGTCTTAAATGGTCCAAAAGAAGAATTGGATTTAACAGAAAATACCCAGCCAGCAATATTTTTAATTAGCTATTCAATATTTAAACTTATCAAGGAAGAATTTAAGATAGATTTAAATAAAGCAAATTTTTTTGCAGGACATTCACTGGGCGAGTATTCAGCCTTAACTTCAGCTGGGGCATTATCGTTCTCAGACACTTTAAAGATATTGAAAATTAGAGGAAAAGCCATGCAAAGCTCAGTGCCAGAAGGAGTAGGTGGAATGGTAGCTGTTTTGGGCTCTAAAATTGAAATAGTAGAAAATATTATTAATGAAAATAAAGATAAATACGAGTGCTACGTTGCAAATGATAATTCTTTGGGGCAAATAGTATTAAGTGGAAAAATAGAAGATCTAGAAAAGATGATGGTGAATTTAAAAGCTGTAAATATCAAAAATATAAAGTTACCAGTTAGCGCACCATTTCATTGTAAACTGATGAACAAAGCAACTCTAGTAATGAGTGAAGAAGTGGCAAAGCTAAACTTTAAAGAACCATCAAATATTTTAATTTCAAATGTAACGGGAAAAGAAATATCAAATTCTAATGAGTTAAAAGATTTACTGGTTAAGCAAATTGAAAGCAGAGTTAGATGGCGACAAAGTGTTATGTTAATGATTAAAGAAGGAGTCACTCAATTTATAGAAATAGGACCAGGTAAAGTTTTATCAGGTTTAGTAAAAAGAATTGATAAAAATGTTAAAGTTAGTGCAATAAATACCGAAGAAGATATAAAGTTAATAAATATAAATGAGTAGTTTAAAAGGTAAAAATATTATAGTCACAGGAGCCTCAGGTGGAATTGGTAATTCTATAGTTGAAAAACTTTACGAACAAGGTGCAAATGTTTTGGCTACCGGAACTAGACTTGAAAAATTAGAAGAATTAAAAGCAAAGTTTAATAATATCACAATTCTTAAATTTGATATTTTTCAACATGAAAAAATTGAGGAATTCATAAATGAAGCTACAGAAAAATTAGGTGGCTCGCTTTATGGCATGATTAATAATGCTGGGATTACAAAAGATAATCTAACAATTAGAATGAGCTTGGAGGAGTGGACTAAAGTAATAGATATAAATTTAACTTCTACTTTTTTAATGTGTAAATATTCAATTAAAAAGATGCTTAAAAATAAATCAGGAAAAATTGTAAACATCACTTCTGTTGTAGGTCATACTGGAAACGTAGGACAAGCAAACTATACTGCCTCTAAAGCAGGAATTGTTGCAATGTCAAAAAGTCTAGCAATTGAGTATGCTAAAAAAAATATTAACGTAAATTGTATATCACCTGGTTTTATAAGTACTGCAATGACAGATCAAATTGATGAAAAGTATAAAGAAGCCATAATCGCCAAAATTCCATCTAATAAACTAGGCAAGCCAGAAGATATTGCAAATGTGGTAGTATTTTTAAGCTCAGACCAATCTGATTATATAAATGGAGAAACTATACATGTTAATGGGGGCATGTATTTGGGTTGACAAAATTCCTTTTTAAACTAATAACGAAATATAACAAAAAGGAACATTATGTCAGAAGATATTTCAAGCAAAGTTAAAAAAATTGTAGCAGACCACTTAGGTATAGACGAAGCTAAAGTTCAAGACGATTCAAGTTTTATAGATGATCTTGGAGCAGACAGCTTAGACACAGTTGAATTAGTAATGGCTTTCGAAGAAGAATTTGGTTCAGAAATTTCAGATAGCGAAGCTGAAAAAATTCTAACTGTAGGTGATGCCGTTAAATTTATTGAAGGCAAAGCTAACTAAAAATTTAAATGTCCAAAAAAAAAGATGGGATAATGGTAATTTTATCATCCCCATCTGGGGCAGGTAAAACTACACTAGTAAATTTAATATCCAAAAATAAAGGTTTCCATATATCCGTATCCCATACTACGAGAGAACCAAGACCAAGCGAAATTGCAGATAAAGATTATTATTTTATTAATCAAGAAAAATTTGAAAATTTAATTACAAACGAAGAATTTCTAGAGTATGCAAAAGTGTTTAATCATCTTTACGGAACCACAAGAACACCTGTTATTGAAAAGCTAGAAAAAAGTGAGAATGTAATATTTGATATTGACTGGCAGGGAGCTGACCAAATCAAAAATAAAAAACTAAATTATAAATTAATTACTTTTTTTATTCTACCACCTAGCAAAAAAGTCTTATTTGAAAGATTATCCAATCGAGATATGAAGGATAAATTAATTGTAGAAGAAAGAATGAAAGAATTTAGTAGAGATGTACTGCACTGGATTAATTACGATTATGTAATAATAAACGATAACCTGGAAGAGTGTTATTCTAAAATTAGTAATTTAATTGAAGCTGAAATTGATAATGGCTCAAAAGATTATGATAAAGAATACATTAGAAAACACGTTGACAATTTAACCTCTTAGATCTTCATATTCTTTTGTAAGTTTAAAATACATTTCAGGCTCTAAATTTTGAGGTCTTAGATTAAGATCAATTTCAAATTTTTCAGCCACTTCTTTCGCATTTATAAAAGTTTGATTGAAAGGTTTTTTTAACATCTTTCTTCTTTGACTAAAAAAAACTCGAGTAATCATTTCAAGGTTTTTAGGATTTTTTAATTTGAAAAAATTTTCTTTAGGAGTGAATAATAACAATGAACTATCTATTTTAGGTCTTGGTGAAAAACTTTGAGGCTTTATATCTATAATTTTTTTAACATTTAGTTTCCAGTTTGTTAAAATTGATAAACGGCCATATTTTGAATTATTAAACTCAGCAATAATTCTGTCTGCTACTTCTTTCTGAAACATTAAAACCAGATTTTCAAACCAAAAATTTTTGCTAATACTAAAGATCCATTTTGATAAAATTTCTGTTGAAATATTGTAAGGCAAATTTCCAAATACTGTCAGTTTCTGCTCTGAAATACTTTCCTCATTTATCTTTAAAATATCATCGTTAATAATTTCAATCTCTGTATCAAATTTTTCTTTTAATAGTATTGCTAATTCATCATCTTTCTCGACAACATAAAGTTTTTTTGGGTTCTTTTTTAAAAGATATGTTGTTAGGTTTCCGGTACCTGGGCCAATTTCAAGAATTTCTTTATTAGCGATATCGCAAGTTGATACAATTTGCTCAAGTACCTCTCTATCTATAAGAAAATTTTGACCAAGACTTTTTTTAGCTTTAATATACATCTAATTGTCTAAAAATTTTAAAGCATTAATCAAACTTTTAGGGTCAGAAAGGTTTTTTCCTAACATTGAGGCATTAGGTCCATGATCAGGAGAGACACGAATAAAAGGTAATCCTAGGGTAATATTTATAGCATCAAAATTAAATAAAGCCTTCATAGGAGATAATACTTGATCATGATACATTCCAATAACCACATCATAATTTTTTAAATGTAGTTTATTAAATATAGTATCTGCTGGAAATGGTCCATTAACTTTAAATTTTTTCAATTTCAATTGTTTGATAGCAGGCATGATAATTGCCTCTTCTTCGCTGTTCTTAAAGTTGCTTTCACAGTGTGGGTTTAAACCAGTTATTGCTATCTTAGGTTTTTTATTAAATTTTTTTTTATAAAATTTAGTTATAAGCTTAACGTGTTGATATATTTTTTGTTTTGAAATTTTTTTGTGCACATCCTTTAAAGCCAAGTGTGTAGTAAGGGGACTGACAGACAATTTTTCGTTAAATATAAGCATTACAACTTTATTAGTTTGGTTAGTTTTTTTTGCTAAATATTCAGTAATACCTAAAGTTTTTCCATTTAAAAAAGATTTCTTGGAGATTGGTCCATTAATAAATTTAGATAATTTATTTTGCTTAATAAATTTTAAAGCAAGTTCAAAAGAATTTTTTATATAATTATTAGATTTACTAGAAATTTTTTCAAAACAACTATTAAATTTATACTCTATGTCAATTAAGTTAATCTTTTTATTATCTAATAAATTAAATTCTTTAAAACTTTTATTAATAGTATTAATTTCAAAAAAAAATCCTAACTTTTTCATTTGCTGTTCTAATAATTTTTTTGAAGCAATAATAATCAAAGGGCTTTTGTAACGATGAGTAAGAATACTTTTAAAAAAAATTTCTAAAAAAACACTATTAGGTTCACCTGCAACAATAATAATCGGTTTAGAATTCATTTATATTAGTGTTAATTTTTATTTGGTTAAAATATATATTTGAAAATTGCTCTAATTGTCTATTCTTTTCAAATTGAATTATTTCTTCAATTTTTTTCTTTTTATCGACTTCTATTATTTTGGATTTAATATTTTCGATCTTTAATACCAAATAATTTTTTCCAATATTTATTGGCTCAACATAATCACCAATTTTAATATTGTTTAATTCTTTTAAAATTTTAGTAGAAAGACTAGACTCGTTTATCCACCCAATATCTCCACCCAATTTAGAGCTGTCACTTATACTGTAAAGACTAGCAGTATTTTTAAAGCCAACTTCTTCTATACTTTTTTTTATTTTTTCTATCTCATTATCTATGTTTATATTATTTTTATTTTTAATCACTATTTCCAATAATTTATATTGTTTTTTACTCTTTTTTTTTTTTCGATATTCATTTTACTTGTTATGAAACCCTCATTAATATTTATTTGATTTTTATATTTCTCAAAAATTAACCTATTCCAAAAAGTTTCCACTTCAAATTTTTTTTTAATATTATTAAGATTTAAATCAAATGTACTTAGATATTGCTTAAAACTTTCCTCATTCTGAAACCCTAATTTTAAATACAAGTTATTGATTAATTCATTTAAATAGAGATCAGTTTGATCTAGTTTAAAGTATTTAATAATTTCTTTTTTTTTTATTTTTTCTTTTATAATTGATTGCTTTGATATCTCTTTTAATTGAGCTTCATTAAGACTCTTAAGCTGAGGATTTATAATAAAAAGGTAGTTTTTTTCATTTTTAATATCAACATTAGTTATTATTTCTCCCCCTATTTCATAAACAATATGAACATTTTCTTTTGATAGTGCGTTAAAATTTACGAAAAAAACTAATAACAGATAAAATATACTTTTGTTTATTTTCATTTCATTATGTCTGGACTAGAAGTTTGACCAAAAGGCACTATTGTTAATTTAAAAAATATACTTTCTTCTGGCCTCAAAGCACCATCAGTATAGTATTCTTTATTATACTCTAGTCCCGCTATTAAACAGTCATTTCTATATTGATATAGTAAATTATAAAATTCAGTAACATTAGTGGTTTTATTTTCCCTGGTGCTAAAGCTCAAACTTTTAGAGTCATCTTCATTGCTAATTTTAGATGTATTTAAAAGATAACTTTGATTTGTATTATTAACTAAATTATTTTCATTGAGATATTCAAAGGTTGATACAAAATTATTAATCTTAATTTCAGATTTGATCATTTCATAATTTGTATCCGATAAATTATTATCTAATGAAAAATCGTAGCTCATATCTAGGTACTGGTTAGGATTGAAATTAATCAAGCCCACTATATCTGAGTTTTTATCATCTAAATCTCCTTTAATAGGTAAGTTTTTATCAGGATTGGGTCTAAATATATTTGCTATTGATGCAGAAATTATGTCGTTATCTGTTTTATCAGTTTTTGAGTATTGAATTCCATATGTTATTGATGAACCACCCTCAACTGATGTAGATGAGCCAAGTCTATTTAATGAAAAAATATTATTTGTGTCAATTCTAACATCACTATTTTTCATGTTTTTGGAATTATTTGGACTATATCTGAATGATGCTGTTGGACTTAATGAGCTCATATAATTTTGACTTTTTTTAAGTAAGGGGAGTGTTGCTTTATAATTAATAATACCATCAAGCTTATTATCCATACCCTCTTTATAGCTGGAAGATTGATCAGAGTCAGAGTTACTATTTTTAAGTAAATAAGTGTAATTAGTTGTAAAGCCACCAGGTAATTTTTTTAGATAAGAGTTATATGAAAAATCATTTATTAAAATTTTTTCCTCAATATTAGTGTCATATTTTTTGATAAAACCATACGAATTCAAAGAAAATTTTCCATCATTATCAATATCATTAAAATCTTTTATAAGGTTATAATTTGGATAAACAAATTCATATTTATCATTGTCCCGTTTGGACTTATCTTCATATACCTCAATACTTGTATTTAGAGACAAATCATCGTTGTAAGAATCGATCTCTAAGTATGAATGCATTAAATTTTCATTTGTAATTAAGGGAGATTTCATTTTATATGTTTTTAAATATTCATCATTAGAGGATCTTTGAAAATTTAAATTTAAGCTACTCTCATCAAAACCTAGAAAATTTATTTCATTTTTAAAATTAGCAAATAAATGAGCTTTGTGATTTTCATTTTTTTCATTTAGAAAGCTAAAATCAAAAATACCTGAAGAGTCTTTGTTTATTTCTCTATACTCTGTTTGTAATAAAAGTTTATTATCTGAAAAAAATCTAGGTTTAATAGTTGCATCCTTATTCGTTGCTAGAACATGAAAGTAGGGTGTATTAAATGAACCTCCTATACTTGATGAACCTTGAAATGAAGGCATTAAAAACCCAGATTGCCTTTTTACTGATGGATCAGGATGAAAAAATTTGGGAAAATATACAACAGGTGTGTCATAAATTTTAAGCCATGCATCTTTATAATATATAATTTTTTTTTCTTTATCATGTTTAATTTCTTTAGCAGTTAAATGCCAAGGTGGACAAGAGTCAGTTTCTTTACATGTTGTAAAAACACCATTAGTAATTACGCTTTCACTCCCATCACTTTTTATTGATTTACCATTTAGCCTTGGCTCATTATCTTTTTGAAACGATTTATTATCAAAGTCAATGTTTACATCTTTTCCTATAATTTTATTAGATACTAAATCTATAATTGCTTTATTAATTTGGTAGTTATTATTTTCATAATCCTTAATTTTAGCATTGATTACTTTAATAAGCTCATTATTTAAATTATAAACAAAATTTTCTACTGTAAAAATATTACCGACATCGTCGGATATAATGGTATTGCTCCTTGAGCTTATTGTTCTATCATTCAGATTGTAAGAAATATTTTCTGAATTAATTTTAATGTTGTTTTCTAGATCATTCACTTCAACATTATTAAAAGCATTCAATGTACCCTTCTTTTTATTATAATAAAATTTATTAGCATTTATCAGGATTTTTTTATCTGCTGAAGTTGCTGTTCCATCAGTGGCCTCTATAATATTTCCATTATTTGATATATTAATTTCGCTAGATTCAAATATTAATTCATCAGCAGACAAATTTTTAGAAAATATAAAAAAGAAAAGTACTATAAAAAAAGTAAATAAGTTCTTATTTTTCATTTATTCTTACTAATCCAATTAAAATAAAACCTGTAAACATAAGAAGAGGCAACCATATAGAAGCTAAAAGTGGAACTATTTCATTTTGACCCAACAAAGTAAACATGTAGCTTAAATAATAAATTAAAACAGAAAGTAAAATACCAGAAGCTACATGAAAGATCATGGGCTTGTTTTTTTTTATATTCAACATAATTATGGCAGAAACAATTGACATGATGGCAACATAAACGGGTGTAGAAAAAAGTCTATGAAGATGAATTTTTATTTCTGAAGTTGAGTAGCCCAATAAATTATAATCCTTCATTAATTTCTTTAGTTCAAAAAAGTTTAATGATGTTAAGTTTCTAAACATGCTATTTATTTTATCTTGATTAAAATGGGTTAAAAAAAACATATTTTGATCATTAGTTTCAGTTAAATTGTTTTTGGACACAACTGGTTTATAAATTATCCAGTTAGTGTTTGTAATGTCAACTTTTTTTGACTCAATAACCTGTATTAATTTAAAATTTTCATTAAATTCTGATATTGAAACATTTTTTAAGTGATTTTTTTCTAGCTTGTCTGCGTTTATAATAATTTTTTTATTATTCAACTCATCTTTTATCCATAATCCATTTTCAGTAACAGCAGCTAAATACTTGTTATCATTGGAATGGTTATTTTTTAGTTGAAAATACATAAACTGAAACTTAGATGAAAAATGATAAAAAATTAAAATTATAAAAATCCCTAAAGTTAGTGATGTTAAAAATAATACTTTTAAGATTTTTATATTGCTTAACCCACTTGACTTAAATGTTTCCAATTCTTTTTTATTGATTAGCTCTATAAAAAAAAATTGAGTAGATATTAAAAAAATGAAAGGAAAAATTTCAAATAAAGCTGTCGGTGCATTAAGAATGGTCATTAAGAATGGAAAAAAAGCACTAACATTGTGATCCTTAAAATAACTAATTTCATCAAAGACACTTAAAATTAAAACTAATGAAAAGAATATTCCCGTTATATAAAGTATTTTTTTTAGAAAAAGTTTTATTAAATAAATTTGATATAGTTTTATCATAGATTTTTTTTGATTATTAAAGCGGTGTATAAAGCTGAAAATAGCAATAAAGGAAAAAGAGTAAAAAATAATAAACCAACTTGGCTGCCAGTTGAAAAGCGAAGTGATATTTCAGATATTATTAAAATAAAAAATATAAGCAAAAATAAAAAAAAATTAAATTTATTGTAATTATTGTTTTCCTTAGACCTTATTATTATTAATCCACACATCAAAGCAATCAATGGTAAGTAAATTGGTTTATAAGTCCTCTTTAAAAATTCTTGCTGTATATCGTTCATTGTTTCTTGTTTACACTGTAGATATTCTGCTTTAAATTTATTTATTTCATTTTTAGAATTTAAATAGAGGCAATTATATAAATCTTTAATAGGAACTTCCTGTAATTTTTGGTATCCGGAACTTTTTGATTGATATTTTTCTAAATTATAATTTATTTTATCAAATGTAAAATGGGTTATTTTATTATTTTCCTTATTAATAATCTCTCCATTGTTAAAGACAAAAATTTTTTCACTATTCTCATTGGTTAAATAACCACTTTTAGCATAAATTACTTGGTATGAATCTTCTAGACCATTTTTAATCGATGTATCTTTAAGATATATATTTTTGTAATTTCCTAATTCATCTTTAGAATCTATAAATATAGTTACACCTGCTAATGTATCTATAAATTTACCTTCTTTAATAAGTGAAGGAAAAAAATCTACATTTGAACTTCGAATATAAGAACGACTTTCATTTTGAGCTTTAGGAGATATATAAGAACCTAAAAGGATTTGAAAAACAAGAATTGCCAGAGAGTATAGAATAACAATATTAATAAATTGAAACTTTTTTATCCCATTAGTCCAAAGTATTAATAATTCATTATTCATTTCATATTTAATTATTTGATAAAAAAGTGAGATAAAAAAAACAAAAGGTAATATCCTGTGTATTATTTTTGGAAAATTAAAAAAAGTATACAAAAAATAAACTTTAAACCCGTGACCATCCTCAGTAACAAAATCAAGAAAATTTACCGCCTGAATAACCCAAACAATTAAACCCAATGTAAGAGAAATCATTACAAAAAGTTTAAATGTATCTTTTATAAATTTTATAATTAAGGTTTTTTTCATTGAAATTTAGTAATATTTTACTTATATAGCAGCATCTCTGATAGAGTGTATTTAAAAAATTATGCCAATTAAAATTAATTATTCAAAGAAATTAACCAAGAAATCTCAAATAAATATAGCCTTATTTGTAGATGAAATTTTCAATATAAAGCACTTAAAAAATCTAATCACACAAGCAGAATTTTTATACATATCAGATTTGATAAAAACTAGTGATTTAAAAAAGAAGTTACTAATTTTTGAAATTAATTCAAAGAAAACAATATTTTTAATATCCATTAAAAAGAACTTAAAAACGTTTGATATAGAGAGCTTAGGAGCCAAATTTCATAGTCATGTTAATTATGATAAAAAAAAAGATTATTTTGTAAACATAGATACCATAAACAGTAATGAGAAAAATTTTGCAGGATATTTTCTACATGGATTAAAATTAAAATCTTATGAATTTAATTTATACAAGTCAAAAAAAAATAAAGCTCTAGTTTTTATAAATGTTATTGGAAAAAAAAATAAAATATCTACTCAAGATCAAATAAGATTTAAAGCTTTAGAGAAGGGAACTTTTTTTGCAAGAGACCTGGTTTCAGAACCAGGAAATATTTTACATCCTGATGAATATGCAAAGAGATTAAATACTTTAAAAAAGTATGGTTTAAAAATAAATATCTACGATAAAAACAGGTTAAAAAAATTAGGAATGAATGCCTTGTTAGGTGTTGGTCAAGGTAGCGTCAAAGGCTCATACTTAGTTACAATGGAATGGAATGGGTTAAAAAACAATTCTAATCCTTTGGCATTTGTTGGTAAAGGGGTTTGTTTTGATACCGGTGGTTATTCATTGAAGCCAGCTAAATTTATGGAAGATATGACCTATGATATGGCAGGCTCGGCTACAGTAGTTGGTCTAATGATAAACTTAGCCATGAGAAAGGCAAAAATTAATGCTGTTGGTGTTGTAGGACTTGTAGAAAATATGGTGAGTGGAAATGCCCAAAGACCTGGAGATATTGTTAAATCTTATAGTGGTAAAACAATAGAAATATTAAATACAGATGCAGAAGGAAGATTAGTTTTAGCTGATGCACTAACTTTCACTGAGAAAAAATTTAAACCTAAATTTATGGTTGATTTAGCAACTTTAACAGGCGCAATCATAGTTTCATTAGGCTCTGAATATGCTGGGCTATTTTCAAACGATGACAAGCTATCAAAACAATTATTAGAAGTAGGTGATAAAGTCGATGAGAAATTATGGAGAATGCCTCTGCATAAAAACTTTGATAAACTTATAGACTCAAAAAATGCTGATATGCAAAATATAAATTATGTAGGTGGGGCAGGATCAACAACTGCTGCACAATTTTTACAAAGATTTATTCTGAATAAAACACCTTGGGCACATCTAGATATTGCTGGAATGGCTTTTTCAAAATATGGTGGTGCTTTAAATTCAAGTGGAGCAACTGGCTATGGAGTAAGATTATTAAATCAACTAATAGAGGATCATTATGAGTAACCTAGAACAAACACTATCAATTATCAAACCGGATGCCGTAGAAAGAAGTTTAGACAACGAAATCAAAGAAATGTTTAAAGATAAAGGTTTTAAAATTGTAAAAGATAAAAAAATTCAAATAACAAAAAATGAAGCCGAACAGTTTTATAAAGTTCACGAAACTAAACCATTTTATAATGATTTATGTGCGTATCTTTCGTCTGGACCAATTGTGGTGATGGTACTTGAAAAAGAAAATGCAGTATTGGGAAATAGAGAGCTGATGGGAGCAACCAACCCAGAAAATGCAGATGAAGGAACCATAAGAAAGAAGTATGGAATTTCTATTGATAAAAATTCTGTTCATGGTTCTGATAGTGTTGAAAATGCTAAAATTGAGATTAATTTTTTCTTTAAGGATTAATTAAATATTTTTTTTATAGCTGCTGGGTAGAGTTTGTGCTCTTCTTTTAAAATTTTTTTTGCTAAAGAAGTAGGCGTATCTCTTTTTGAAATTTTAACTTCTTTTCGTAAGATTATTTTTCCAGAATCAAGTTTTGCTGTTACGAAATGAACAGTACAACCAGCTATTTTATCTCTATTTTTTATAGCTTTCATGTGAGTATCAAGCCCCTTGTACTTTGGTAGTAAAGAAGGATGTATATTAATTATTCTTCCACTAAACTTTTTAATAAAATCTTTAGACAAAACTTTCATAAAACCAGCAAGACAAATAAACTTTATATTTTCTTTTTTTAATATATTTAATATTTTTGTTTCAGCTACTTTTGGATTTTTAAAACTTGATACGTTTTCTTTGATTTTGAACTGTCTTGAAAATCTTAAGCCTTTAGCTTTAGAATTGTTAGAAAAAATTAAATCTATAGATATAGGTGAATTTTTTATTTTAGAAAATTTTATTAAATTTTTTAAATTACTTCCAGCTCCAGATATAAAAACTGCTGTTTTAATCTTTTTAAGACCAGTCAATTTTACCACTAAGTTTGACTTTATTTTCTCCTGTGGTTATTTTTCCAATAACATAGGGTTTAAATTCTTTTGTAAAAAATCTAATAATTTTGTTTAAATTTTTAGGATTAGCTATTAAGCAAAAACCAACTCCACAATTGAATGTTTTCAACATTTCTTTGTCATCAATATTATTTTGTTTTAACCATTTAAAAATTTTTTTTGTTTTAACTTTATTTAAATCTATATTAGCAACCAATCTATCTGGAATAACTCTCTTAATATTATCTACTAATCCACCACCCGTTATATTCGCGCACCCATTTAAAAGATTGTTATCAATTAAATTTAAAACTTCTTGTACATAAATTTTTGTAGGTTTTAGCAATTCTTTTTTTAAAAATGAATTATTTTTCAAATTAATTTTTTTATTTTTAAGAATATGTCTCACTAGTGAATAGCCATTTGAGTGAATGCCACTAGATGGTATAGCTAATACTAAGTCATTTTTCTTTATATTTTTCTTTGCTAAGATTTTTTTTTCATCAACTAAACCTACGGCAAAACCTGCTATATCAAATTTGCCCTTTTCATAAGTACCAGGCATTTCTGCAGTTTCTCCTCCTACTAATTCACAGTTGGAGATTTTACATCCTTTTACTATTCCTTTAAGAATTGATTTTAATTTATTTAAATCTATTTTATTAATGGAAATATAATCTAAAAATAATAACGGTCTTGCTCCCTGAACAATGAGATCGTTTACGCTCATAGCAACTAAATCAATACCAATTGTGTCATATTTATTAAGTAAATTGGCTATCTCTATCTTTGTGCCAACACCATCAGTGCAAGCTACGATTTTAGGTTTTTTTAAATTTTTTGGGATATTAGTTATAGAACCGAAGCCACCAATGTTATTAAACTTTTTTTTGCCTTTATTATTTGATGATATTGTGGATATGAATTTAACAAAATTGTCAGCAGTAGTTATGTTTACACCACTTTTTTCATAGGTAAATTTTTTTTTTTTCATTAGTATAGTATATGCAAATAATTAATAAATTTTATAAGTTAGTGAATGTATATATTTATTTTATTTTATTCTCTCTATTAATATTATTTTTTTCCACAACTTATTCTAATGCAAATGCATTTAAGGTAGCTGACATCAAAATATCTTCTCCATTTGAACTAGATTTCAAAAAAAATAGTGTAATTGACATGGGATTTCAAATTTCTTTTTCAGATTTGCTTTCAACGATTACAACCTCTGGTGATAGAAAAAAGATTAGAAATATTTCAATCAAAGAACTTAAGGGCATGATCGATTCTTTTACCATTAGTGATGAAAAATTTATAAATAATGAGTATTTTGCAAATTTAGAAACAACCTTTAATAAAAAAAAAATTCTTAAATTTCTAGAAAATGAAAATATTTTTCCATCGATACCAAAAAAAAATAAAGTATTACTATTTCCAATTATTGTAGAAACTAAAGATGATAGTATTTATTTATTTAACGATAATATTTTTTATGACAAATGGAATGAAAAAAAAAATTCTTATGATTTGTTAGAATACTTATTACCAAGTGAAGATCTCGAAGACTTGATAGAGTTACAAAAAACATCCAAAGACATTGAGACTTACGATTTTTCAAATTTAATTAATAAATATGATATTAAAGATAGTATAATTTTAATAATATACAAAGAGGATAACAATATAAGAACTCTTTCAAAAATTAATTTGAACAATAACCTGAAACTTGAAAACAAAAATTATTCTAAAGTAGATATTGTAAATGAGGATGATTTTTCCAGCATTGTTAAAAATTTGAAACAACTTTATGAAGATCGATGGAAAAAAAATAATGAAATAAATACATCAATAAAACTTCCTGTAACAATATTTATTAATTCAAAAAAAACTAAAAAAATTATAGAGTTGGAACGGGCACTTTATAATATGGATTTAGTATCTGACTTTAATATCTTGAATTTTAATAGTGAGAGTATTCAGTATAAAATCACTTATAATGGCACACCTAATATATTCTTAAAAGACATGAAAAAAAAAAATTTTGAATTAGAAATGAAAAATGATATTTGGACAATAAAATGAAAAGTTTAAATCAATTATTATTAGATTTTGATTATGAGCAAAACTTTAAAGATGATGATTTTTACGTTGGAAAGAGTAATTTTTATGCTTTTGAAGTGATCAACAAATGGCCGAAATGGGAAAAAAACTTTTTAAACATTAATGGTGAAAAATTTTCAGGAAAAACCCATTTAGTAAATATTTTTTTGAAAAAGTTTAATGGTTTTAGAATTGATGTTAATTCTCTAAATGATGAAAATATTAAATCTATTAAACCATACCAAAACATAGTTTTAGAAGATTTAAATTTAGATATAAATGAGAAGCTTATTTATTCACTCTTTAATATAATAGACCAAGATAACAAGTTTTTGATAGTCACATCAACTAAACCGATATCTGAGATAAATTTTCAGTTGGAAGATCTTCGATCTAGAACTAAGAACTGTCTTTTTGCAAATATTCAAAACCCTGATGATGAATTAATGTTTGCATTGATATTAAAAAATTTATCAGATAGACAAATTACTTTAGATAAAAAGCTGATTGACTTTATTATTAAAAGAATTGAGAGATCGTATGGCAAAATATTTGAATTCATATATAAAATTGACAAGATTAGTTTAAAAAAAAAGAAATCAATCGACTTTAAAATTATTAATGAAGCTCTTGAGGAATAAGTGAATAAATACAGAACACATACATGTAGTGAGTTAACAAAAGATAACAATGGTAATGATGTTGTTTTGTCAGGTTGGATCAACAAAAAAAGAGATCACGGAAATTTATTGTTTATAGATTTAAGAGACAATTATGGGATGACTCAGTGCATCATAGATAAAAGTAACGAAAATTTTAAATCATTAGAAAAAATTCAATTAGAAAGCGTAATTAAAATAAATGGTAAGGTTGTTGAGAGAACAAAAGAGACAATTAACACTGATCTCCAAACTGGAGAGATAGAAGTTAATATAGATTCATTTCAAGTACTTGGTACTTGCAAAGAATTACCAATGCCAGTTTTTAGTGACCAAGAATATGCTGAAGAAATTAGACTTAAATACAGGTTCTTAGATTTAAGAAGAAAAAAGATTCATGATAATATTATCTTAAGGTCAAAAGTTATTTCTTTTATCAGAAGTGAGATGTCTAAACTTGGTTTCTTGGAGTTTCAAACACCAATATTAACATCTTCCAGTCCCGAGGGCGCAAGAGATTTTTTGGTACCAAGCAGACTAAATCCTGGAAAGTTTTATGCACTGCCACAAGCACCACAACAGTTTAAACAACTTATAATGGTTTCTGGTTTTGATAAATATTTTCAAATAGCTCCATGCTTTAGAGATGAAGATGCAAGGGCAGACAGAAGTCCAGGTGAATTTTATCAGCTTGATTTAGAAATGTCTTTTGTTGAACAAGAAGACGTTTTTCAAGTTGTTGAAAAATTAATAGTCAATGTCTTTAAGAATTTTTCTTCAAAAAAATTAATTTATGAAAAATTTCTAAGAATACCTTACGAGGAATCTATGCTTAAGTATGGATCGGATAAACCAGATTTAAGAAACCCATTAATAATTTCTGATTTATCAAACATTTTTACCCGTGATGATGTTATGTTTGAGATATTTAAAAAGCTTGTAAAATCTGGCTCTAAAGTAAGATGTATAGTTACAAAAAATACAAAAGATAAACCTAGAAGTTTTTTTGATAATATTGACAAGTGGGCCAAAGAACAAGGTGCATCAGGTCTTGCTTATTTTACAATTGAAAAAGAAGAAAATCTTTCAGCAAAAGGACCAGTAGGAAAATTCTTCTCTAAAGAAGCCTTAGAAGAAATTATGAAAATCACTGGAGCTGAAGTAGGGGATAGTATATTTTTTGCCTGTGGCAAAATAAATGAAGTTGAAAAAATAACCTCTCTAGCAAGAGATAAAATTGCTAAGGATTTAGAATTAATTGATGATAATACATTTGCGTTTTGTTGGATTGTTGATTATCCAATGTTTGAAAAAAATGAAGTAACTAATAAAATTGAATTTAGTCACAATCCATTTTCAATGCCTCAAGGTGATATAAAAGATATTGATTTTGATAATCCTCTTAATATTAAAGCTTACCAATACGATATTGTTTGTAATGGGATAGAATTATCTTCTGGCGCAATTAGAAATCACGTACCTGAACTGATGTATAAGTTATTCTCGATTGCTGGATACCAAAAAAAACAAGTCGATGAAAAATTTAGTGGAATGATCAATGCTTTAAGTTATGGAGCTCCACCTCATGGTGGTATAGCACCTGGTATTGATAGAATTATAATGCTATTAGCAAATGAGAAGAATATTAGAGAGGTTACAATGTTTCCAATGAATCAAAATGCCCAGGACTTAATGATGAACGCTCCATCAGAGGTAAATGAAGAGCAACTTAAAGAGCTTGGTTTAGCTTTAAAGCTGAAAAAATAATATTATTTTTTACCTTTTAAACTTATTTTAACATCAGATAAATCAACAAGATTTTTTTTGTAATTATTTCTAACAAAGCCTTTACTAGTAACATCTTTTATAATTTTAAGTAATTGATTTTGATCCTCAGTATTTTCTTCTTCAGGTAAAGATCTATCTGATCCACTAATAGATGGAGTGTGTGCTAGATCTTCTCTATTTTGATATGAAATAGCGAGTTCTCTAAATATATAATCAAGTATTGAGGAGGCACTCATTATTCTGTCATTGCCATGAACTTTTCCAGATGGTTCAAATTTAGTATCAACATAAGCGCTAATAAACTCATCTAAAGGAACACCATATTGAAGCCCAAGTGATATTGCTATTGCAAAATTATTCATCAAAGCTTTTACCAGTTCACCTTCTTTACTTGTGTCTATGAAAATTTCACCAATTTTACCATCTTCATATTCTCCCGTGTGGAGATAAACTTTATGGTCACCAATTGTCGCTTTTTGGATATAACCTTTTCTTCTATCAGGCATACTAAATCTTTTACCCACACCTTCGTTAATTTGTTTAACAAAAGCGGTATTATTTTCTTTCGAAACAATTTTTGGTTGGCTTTGTTCAGGTATAATATCTAATTTTTTAGGCTCAATTACTTTATTATTTGCATCTAAACTTTTTGTTTTTCTTGTATCAAGTTTCACGTCTAAAACTTCAAATTTTCCATCATCGCGCTTTTCAAGGTTTGCTAATTCTGTTTCATTAATATCATCTAAATAATGATTAACTTTGAAGCTACAAGTATAATAAGTTTCTACTAAATATTTTGCCATTTTTCCTTTAATTAATTTTTTATTTTGAATCGTAAGATAATTAATTTATATACAAATCCTTACTTTAGTCTAATTTAAATAATACAATTTAGGATTGAAGAATTAATAAAATAATATGTTGACACTTTTTAAAAAAATTTTCATTTGGTGGAACCAAGAAACATTAGGTACAAAATTAAAAACTATTTTTTATGGAAAACTTGCTGGAAAAGATTCTAGTGGCAATAAATATTACGAAAGTAAATCTGGCAAACGATGGGTAATTTATAATGATGAAATTGATGCTTCAAAAATACCCACTGAATGGTATTCTTGGATGCACTTCACTAATAATAGAATTGAAAACAATCATGAATTGAATAAGTATGATTGGCAAAAACCACATCAATCCAATCAAACAGGTACTGAGAATGCCCATCATCCAAATAAAAACAATGACCCAATCAAAAAAAAATATACAATCTGGAAAAGTTAATTTTTTATTTTTTTTAGTTTGTTTTTTTTTAATAAGCCGGCCACTACCCTTAATAGCTAATGAGGGAAGATTTGTTGAAATTAAGATTTTAGATAAAGTAAGCTCAAAGACTGACCTTTTAAAATTAGAGATAGGTAAAGAACTTAAATTTAAAGGTTTATTAATAAAAAGTCTCAAATGTAAAAACTCAGAATTTGACGATAACCCAGAAATAACCGCATATGTTCAAGTTAAAGATATGATGAATAAAAATAATAATGAAGTTTTTATTTTTAATGGATGGACCTTTTCATCCAGTCCTGCTGTAAACCCTTTTGATCACGCAGTATATGACATTTGGCTAACAAGATGTTATTAGATTACTTTTTCGTTATCTAGCCAACTAACATTAAAGTCCGACTCAATGAATTTTTTATGGCTTAGTAGAATTTTATGAAGAGGTATCGTTGTAGTTATTCCCTCAATGACAAATTCATCTAAAGATCGATTCATTCTTTGTATTGCTTCAGTTCTATTTCTTCCCTGAGTTATTACTTTACAGATCAAGCTATCGTAATATGGGGTAACTTTATAACCTTGGTAAATTGCACCATCAACTCTAGTTCTAAAACCTGATGGCTGATGACACATACCTATCGTCCCAGGTGATGGTTGGAAGTTTTTACTTGCATCCTCTGCATTAATTCTACATTCTATTGCATGTCCTCTAGGATTAATGTCACTTTGTTTTAAGGCTGTTTCACCAGTATATGCTATCCAAATTTGCTCTTTAATAATATCAATTCCAGTTACCATTTCAGTTACTGGGTGCTCTACTTGAATGCGAGTATTCATTTCAAGAAAATAAAATTTACCATCTTCATATATAAACTCTACAGTTCCAGCACCTTCATAACCAATTTTGTTAACCATGTTTACTGTTCTTTCAAAAAGATCTTTTCTGATTTTATCAGTCAAGACTGGGCTAGGAGTTTCTTCTATTAATTTTTGATGTCTTCTTTGAACCGAGCAATCTCTTTCATGAAGATGAATAGTTCGATTTTTACCTGACAAAACTTGTACTTCAATATGTCTTGGGTTTTGAAAAAATTTTTCTATATAAACCTCATCATTTCCAAAATATTTTTGAGCTTCAGATTTAGCTGTTGAAAAAGATGTTTCAAATTCCTCTTCTTTATTAACAATTTTCATTCCTTTTCCACCTCCACCTCCAGAAGCTTTAATTAAAACAGGAAAACCAATTTTTTTACATAGTTCTTTTGCTTGTTCTATATCAGTTACACCACCCTCAGAACCTTCAATTACAGGAAGCCCATGTTGTTGGGCAATTTTTTTTGCTTGAATTTTATCTCCCATCATTTCTATGAGTTTTGAAGAAGCACCAATGAATTTAATATTGTTTTCTTCTAAGACTTTAGCAAAAATTGCATTCTCAGATAAAAAACCATAACCAGGATGAACAGCTTCAGCTTTTGTTAACTCTATTGCAGACATCAAGGCTGAAATATTTAAGTAACTGTTTGCTGGTTGGTGTGAACCAATGCAAACACTTTCATCGGCTAGTCTTACATGCATACTATCTCTATCTACATCTGAATGAACAGCAACAGTTGCTATTCCCCATTCTTTGCATGCTCGAATAACTCGAACTGCAATTTCCCCACGGTTTGCAATTAGAATTTTCTTAAACATTATTCAACAATGATAATAGTTTGACCATACTCAACAGGTTGGCCATCTCTTACACAAATTTCTTTTATAATTCCATCAGCTGTAGAGGGAACATGATTCATGGTTTTCATAGCTTCAACTATCATAACCGTTTCACCTTTTTTAATCTTTTTACCAACTTCTGCAAATTTTTTAGCTCCAGGTTCTGCTGCAAGATAAGCTGTACCTATAATAGGAGACTTAACCTCAGTCCCAGATATAACGGAAGACTTAGCTGCATCAAGGACTTGTGTTGAGGCAGCAACGTTTACAGCTTGATTTGAGCTGGTCGGGTTTGATTTTGATACTTTGATTTTAGTATCTTTTTCTGTGTATTCAATCTCAGTTAAATTGAACTCATTTAAGTAGTCAGTTAATTCTTTGATAATATTTTTATCTATTTTCATTTCTGTAGCAAGTTTTGCATTGCAATTATGGCTAAAATATAACCATTATCACCTAAACCAAAAATTCCACCTGTAGCAATATCACTGATTAAAGATTTGTGTCTAAATTCCTCTCTTTTATATATATTTGATATATGAAGTTCAATAATTGGTTTTTTATAAATATCTAAAGCATCCCTGATAGCAACAGATGTGTGAGTAAAACCAGCAGCATTAATAATTATACCATCAAACTTATTTTTAGCTTCTTGTATGGTTGTAACTATTTCACCTTCTATATTTGACTGAGAAAACTCTAAATTAATATTTAAATCTTTAGCTTTATTTAAACAGTTTTCTTTTAATTTTTCGAAAGTTATTGATCCATATTGTGATTGTTCTCTTTCACCTAATAGATTAAGATTAGGTCCATTAATAATTATAATATTATTACTCATCAAATTCTTATACATTATGAAAAAAATAAAAAAAATAAAAATTAAGTTAAATGGTAAATTTTCAACAATAAATGAAAATTTAAGCCTCTCAACCTTTTTAAAAGAACTAAAAATTCCTCTTAAAAAAGTAGCAATTGAATTAAATCAAGAAATAATAGATAAAAATAATTTAAAAATGATAAAACTAAAAAATAATGACAAAATAGAAATTGTTCATTTTATTGGAGGTGGGTAAAATTGATTAACGATAAATTAATAGTGGATAAAAAAAAATTTAATTCCAGATTAATAGTTGGAACTGGAAAATATAAAAGCATGGCAGAATGTGCAAAAGCTATTAAATTATCTGGAGCGGAAATAGTCACTGTTGCAGTGAGAAGGGTAAATATTTCTGATAAAAAAAAACCTTTATTGATGGACTATATAGATCCAAAAAAAATTACCTATTTACCAAACACAGCTGGCTGTTTTAACTCTGAAGAAGCTCTTAGAACTTTGCGTTTAGCAAGAGAAATTGGTGGATGGAAACTTGTTAAATTAGAAGTTTTGGGCGACAAAAAAAATTTATTTCCCGATATGATTGAAACATTAAAATCTACTGAAGTTTTAACTAAAGAAGGTTTTAAGGTCATGGTTTATTGTAACGATGATCCTTTGATGGCAAAAAGATTAGAAAATGTTGGCGCAAGTGCAATTATGCCTTTAGCAGCTCCCATCGGTTCAGGGCTTGGAATTTTAAACCCAACAAATATAAAAATAATAAGAAGTCAAACCAAACTTCCAATAATAGTTGATGCAGGATTAGGACAGGCATCTGATGCAGCTATATCAATGGAGCTAGGATGTGATGGTGTTCTTGTAAATACTGCCATAGCTAAAGCCAAAAAACCTTTTTTAATGTCTTTAGCTTTTAAAAATGCAGTAATAGCTGGAAGACAATCATACTTATCTGGAAGAATAGAAAAAACTCTATATGGAAGTGCGTCTTCACCAAAAATTGGAATTATCTAAGCAGCTGGTTTTTTAAAATATTTTTTTTTAAAAAAAGGTTTTTTCTTAAAAGATCTTTTAGTAGCTGAACTTTCATAAGCTACAACTTCTTTTTTTTGCTCCTCTAAGTTTTTTAACTTTTCAAAATACTCAACGGTTTCGATTGTTTTTTTACTTTTATTTTGTAAATCAATTATATATTCAGGAATAATAAGAGAGTTATCTGCAATAATATCTATCTTTATTAGGTTTTTCTCTTCAAAATATTTTAAATCGTCTATAAAATTCTCCTTCATAAAGTCTGATATTTTTTGACAAATTTTTAGTTCTACAAATTTAGCTTTAGTTAAAACAGATTTTACCTCTACTAATTTAAGTATTTTAAGTGCAAAAGATTCATCTGTAAGCGTGACCTTCCATTTAACAGCACTTTCCCTCAGTCGCTGCCTTGACATTTCTAGTAATCCAAATGTACTAATTCTTCCTATTTGTATTCTTGCCCTATCAGTTCTACATTTTTCTTTTAGTTTTCTTTCAACTAATCTTCTGTTTGCAAAGCTTAGCATATCAATAAAATCAATAATTATTAAGCCAGACAAATCTCTAATTTTTATTTGTCGTGATATTTCCTCTGCCGCTTCTAGGTTTGTATCTAGAGCTGTACTTTCAACATTTTTTTGCTTTATAGAACTACCTGAGTTTATATCAATTGAAACCAATGCTTCCGTAGGGTTAATAACCAAATATCCACCTGATTTTAATTTTACTTCAGATTCAT
This sequence comes from Candidatus Pelagibacter sp. Uisw_130, assembly GCF_047722505.1. GTDB lineage: Bacteria > Pseudomonadota > Alphaproteobacteria > Pelagibacterales > Pelagibacteraceae > Pelagibacter. Next base: position 873,694 of record NZ_CP159814.1, on the reverse strand, counting down.
AAATTTGATTTAATTTTTCTTCAATATTTTCTTTAAAAAATAAAGGTATTTTTTCTCTATATTTTTTTATTTTCTTGACATGTGAAGGCATCATTAGCTTCATAAATCCTTGAGCTTTTTTATAACCTTCATTTCCCTCGATAACTATACTGTTAGTATCTTCGTCATACATGTCCCTCAAGGTTCTTTTGATAATATCACTCTCTTGGTGAATCAAAGAAGGTGCAATTGAATTTAAAGCAGTTTCTTTAATTCCATTCCAAGTTTTGAGTAATGATTGTAAATCATGATCTATATCATTTTTTGTTTTATTGGATCCTGCTGTTCTTACAATAAGACCCATTTCTTTTGGAATAACTATATCATTTAAAATGGTTCTAATTTTTTTTCTTTCACCTGGATTGAATATCTTACGAGATATTCCACCACCTTTTGGCGTGTTAGGCATTAACACTATGTATTTTCCTGCAATGGAAATAAAAGTACTTAACGCAGCACCTTTTTGACCTCTCTCATCTTTTAATACTTGAATTAAAATTACTTGATTTGGTTTTATAACTTCTTGAATTTTATACCTTTTAGATCGGAATCTTGGTTCTGGTTTTTTAACCTCTTCAGCTTTGGGCGCTTCCTTAACACCTTCTTCTGTTTGTATTTCATCAGATATTGCTATCTCTTCTGAAGTATTTAGTTCTATTTCAGATATAGGTTGAGCTTCAACAGGATCATTGATATCTAAATTGCCTTCATTGATATTTTTTTGCTCTTCTTTTTCACTCTCTTTTAAAAGTTCTTCTCTTTCTCTTTCCTCTTCTTCTTTAATTTTAATTAAGTCACTTTGCGGAATTTGATAATAATCAGATTGAATATCGTTAAAAGATAAAAATCCATGTCTTTCTCTACCAAAGTCAATAAAAGCTGCTTGTAGAGAGGGCTCTACACGACTAACTTTTCCAAGGTAGATATTGTTCTTAATTAGGTTATTTTTTAGACCTTCGTACTCGTAGTCTTCAATATTGTCTCCTGATTTAAGGACAACTCTAGTTTCATTTGGATGCGAAGCGTCAATGTATAAATTTTTTTCCATATATTTTTGATTAATTGTTTCATTTTATTTAAATAATTTTAAATTTTGTTTTAATTCTGATGCCTTAACTTTAACAAATTCATATATATATTAAACTTAAATGCACCGAATAATTAAAAATATTTTTATACTAATTTTTAGCTTTGGTCTATTGTCCGCATTCAGCATAATAGCAGTTTTATGGGCTTTTTCTAATAACTTACCAGATTATAAATTTCTTAAGAACTATAAACCAGCTGTTTCAAGTAAAGTTTACTCAGGAGAGGGCGAATTGGTAAATGATTTTTCCTCAGAAAAAAGAATTTTTGTTCCTTATAATGCAATATCTCAAAAAGTAATCAACTCCTTTTTGTCAGCTGAAGATAAGAATTTTTTTTCTCACCCTGGTGTTGATGCACGGGGAGTACTTAGAGCTGTAGTAAACAATGTATCTAATATATTGGCATCAAAAAGATTAGAAGGTGCCTCAACCATAACTCAACAAGTAGCAAAAAATTTTTTATTAACAAATGAAGTAAGTTTTAATAGAAAAATAAAAGAAGCCATTCTTGCATTTAGAATTGAACGAGCCCTTTCAAAAGAAAGGATATTGGAACTTTATTTAAATCAAATTTATCTTGGGGGAGGGGCATATGGTGTTGCTTCAGCAAGTCTCGAATACTTTGATAAACCAATTAGTGAATTGAATTATGATGAGGCTGCTTTATTGGCAGCATTACCCAAAGCCCCAAGTAGATATAATCCTTATAAAAATATTAAGTTAGCAAAATTTAGAAGAGATCTTGTTTTAAAAAATCTATTAGAAAATGGATATATAGATGAAAAAAATTATCAAAAATTTATTGATAATAAAATTAATCTTAAAAAAAGAAAAAAAACCTTTACAGAAGATACAAGTTATTATGTAGAGGATATTAGAAAAGATGTAATTGACAAACTTGGTTTTGACAAAGTTTATAAACAGGGGTTAAACATTAGTACTCCAATAAATTTAAATTTACAAAAAATTGCTATAAAATCTTTAAGAGAGGGCTTGATAAGTTATGATAAAAGAAAAGGTTGGAGAGGGCCTGTATCAAGTAGTAAAAATATAGATGACTGGAATAATGATCTCGATAAACTCAGATTAGAAAATTCAATCAATTGGGATTTAGCAATAATAAAAAAAGTTAATAAGTTTTCAGTTGAAATTGAAACAGAAAAAAAGATAAGTGGAATTGTTAAATATGAAAATATCACATGGGTTAAAAAAGAATTTAACGAAATATTAAAAATTGGAGACATAATTTATGTTGAAAATATAAATAAAAATGTATTCGCGTTAAGGCAACTACCAGAAGTGAATGGTGGTATAGTAGTCATGGACCCATTTACTGGTAGAGTATTAGCGTTGAGTGGTGGTTTTAGCTTTATGCAAAGTGAATTTAACAGAGCCACGCAGGCATTAAGACAGCCTGGGTCTGCATTTAAACCTTTTATATACGCTTTGGCTCTTGAAAATGGATACACACCATCAACATTAATATTAGATGCACCATTAGTTTTGGAACAGGGATTAGATCTAAAAATGTGGAAACCAGAAAACTATGGAAAAAAATTCTATGGACCTTCCACTTTAAGAATGGGGTTGGAAAAATCTAGAAATCTAATGACTGTTAGAATTGCCCAAGATCTTGGAATTAAAAAAATAGTTAATTTTTCAAAAAAACTAGGCATTTATGAAAACCCTAGTGAACTTTTGTCAATTTCATTAGGCTCTACTGAAACAACGCTCTTAAAATTGACATCTGCCTATGCATCATTTGTTAATGGAGGAAAACTTATAAAACCAATAATGATTGACCGAATTCAAGATAGTGAAGGGAATACGATATTTAATAATGAAAAAAGAAAATGCTTAAATTGTGATCAGGTGTCTTTTTTAAGCAAAAACTACCCAAATATAGAAGATGAGTTTTTACAAATATTTTCAGCTGAAACTGCCTATCAAATGACATCAATATTAGAAGGTACAGTTCAAAATGGAACAGGAAAAAATTTAAAAGATTTAAATTTAGATTTGGGGGGTAAGACAGGAACTACCAATAGTAATACCGATACTTGGTTTGTAGGATTTACTTCAAAGTTAACAATTGGAGTTTATGTTGGCTCAGATAATCCAAAATCATTAGGAAGATATGAAACAGGTGCAAAAACTGCATTACCAATTTTTAAAAATTTTGTAAAAGGCGCTATAAAAAAAGAAGATGCAAGGCCATTTAAGGTAGCAGATAATATTATTATGAGAGTTATAGATCCTATTACAGGAAAAAAACCAGACAACAACACAAAATCAACTATAATTGAAGCTTATAAAAATTTACAAACATATGACATTACAGATCAAGATATTAACAATAGATTAAAAAACAAAAATATATTAAGATTCTACTAATGGAAAATGAATACATAAATCACAAGTTAGAAATAGAAAAAATTAACCAAAGAGTTAAGGAGTATCTTTGAAAAAAATGATATTCGTCAAAAGTTAGAAAAAAATAATCAAAAAATATTAGAAATTGATTTCTGGCAAAATAAATCAATTTCTCAAAAGATTATCAAAGAAAAAAAATTATATGAAGATCTGATAAATTCATATGATAGTTCCTTCAGGTCCCTTATAGATTTAAATGAATTAAATGATTTAGCTATAGAAGAAAAAAATCAATCAATAATTACTGAAGTTTTAGATAGCATTATAAAACTGAAAAAAATAGCAAAACAAAATGAAACTAAATGTTTTCTATCAAATGAAACCGATAACTTGGATTGTTATGTAGAAGTTCATGCTGGTGCTGGAGGTACCGAAAGCCAGGACTGGGCAGAAATGCTTAGAAGAATGTATCTAAAATGGTCTGATATAAAAGGTTTCAAATCTGAATTAATAAACGAACATAAAGGAGATGAGGCAGGTTTAAAATCGTCCACCATAAAAATTCAAGGAGAATATGTTTTTGGATGGTTAAAATCAGAGTCAGGAATTCATAGATTGGTAAGAATTTCTCCATTTGATTCTGGAGCAAGAAGACACACTAGTTTTGCTAGTGTATGGATATATCCAGTTGTAGATGAAAATATTGATATTGAAATTATTGAAAAAGATTTAAGAATAGACACGTATAGATCTAGTGGAGCAGGTGGACAGCATGTTAATACAACGGATAGTGCCGTTAGAATTACTCACATTCCATCAAAAATTGTTGTCCAATGTCAAAATGAGAGATCTCAACATAAAAACAAAGAAACTTGCATGAATATGCTTAAAGCTAGACTCTATGACTTTGAGATGAAGAAAAGAGAGAAAGAAAGTCAAACTGTAGAATCTTCTAAATCAGAAATAGGATGGGGTCACCAAATTAGGTCTTATGTTTTACACCCTTATAGGATGGTAAAAGATAATAGAACTAATTTTGAAAGTTCTAATCCTGACAAAGTATTAGATGGAGAAATTGACGACTTTCTAGAGAGTTCATTGTATAAAGTTGAATGATAAAAGGATTAATTAAAATTTTATTAACCATTATTTTCATTTTAATTATATTAATAATTTACTTAAGCTACTTTGGAATAAAAACAGATAAATTTAACAATCAAATTAAGAAAAGTGCTTTAGAAATTAATAATAAAATTAACCTTAAATTAAGTGATGTAACCTATTTATTAAATCCATACAATTTTAGTGTTAATATCACTACTAAAAATCCCCAAATACTAGTCGATAATAGCAAAATCAAAATAAATACTATCAAGACAAATATATCTTTAAAATCTTTAATTAATGAACAATTTTTGATTGATGATTTACAGATTACTACGGCAGATGTTAAAATTAATGATTTAATATTATTAGCAAGAACAATTCACAACACCCCCCAATTATTCATCCTTAACACAATCGTTAAAGAGGGAAATATAGAAGCAGACATTAATATAAATTTTGATGATCAGGGAAAAATAAAAAGTGACTATCTAATTAAAGGACTTGTTAATAACACAAGATTAAATTTACTAAATAAATCAAGTGTTAGAGATTTGAATTTTTCATTTCAAATAAGTGAAAACAAATATTCATTAAATAAAATAAATGCAGAATTTAATAAGATAAAACTTAACTCACCATTTATTCAAATTGAAGATAAAAAAGATTTATATTTTATTCAGGGATCTTTGTTAACACAGGTACAGCAGCTAAAAGAAAAAAATTTAACAATAATATTAGGAGATTTTTTCAATAACCTTAACATAGATAAGATTAAATTAAGTTCAAAAAATAATTTTTCATTTACGGTTAATAAAAAACTAAAATTTAACAATATTAAAGTAGAAACTAATATCGATCTAGATCATTTAACACTCATTGAAGAGCGTATCAATTTAAAACCTTACATTCCAAAAATAAAAAAAGAGATAAAATTTGAGAACCAAAAAATTAGAATTAAATACAGTAAAGATAAATTATCTATTAATGGTAACGGCAATATTTTTTTAACAGATAAAGTTGAGCAATTATCTTATGAATTTATTAAGAATAATAATCAATCTTTATTTAGTGTTAAATTAAATATCAAAAATAATCCCTTAATCATAGACTTTCTGGATTATAAAAAAAAAGAAGGAATTAATTCAACAATTTCAATTAATGGAAATTTAAAGAAGAACGGTCAAACAAACTTTGAATTTATCACTTTAGAGGAGGGAAAAAATAAAATTCTAATCAATAATTTGAAACTAGGACCAACTTTTAAAATTATTGATATAGGTTCACTCAATACTGATTATAAAAATAATAAAAATTTTTTTAATAAAGTTAATTTAAAAAAAAATAATTCTAATTTTATTTTAGAGGGAGATAGCCTTGATCTCGCAAAATTCATAAATGATATAATGAACAATGATGACGACTCCTCAGTTTTTAAAAACTTAAATACAAGAATTGATATTAAAATCAAAAAAACATATATTGACGAAGTTAGTTATTTAAATAATTTATCAGGCTATATAAACTTTAAAGATAATAAGATTAATAATCTAAAATTGGATTCAATATTTCCAAATAATAAAAAAATTAACCTTATAATTCACACTAATGAAGCAATGGAAATTGTTACGAGGTTATCTACAGATTATCCAAAACCTCTAATTAAAAGATATAATTTTATTAAAGGGTTTGAAGAAGGGTATTTAAATTTTAATTCAATTAAAAAAGATAACGTTTCTAATTCAGTATTAATTATTGATAACTTTAAAGTTCAAGAAGTACCTATTTTTGCAAAACTTTTAAGTCTTGCTTCGTTACAAGGAATTGCCGATGTTCTAACTGGTGAAGGTATTAGGTTTACTGAACTAGAAATGAAGTTTTCAAATCAAAAAAACCTTACCAAAATTGAGGAAATGTATGCTATTGGACCAGCCGTCTCTATATTAATGGATGGATATATAGAAAAGAATAAACTAGTTAGTCTCCGTGGAACCTTAGTTCCTGCCACAACAATAAACAGAACTATTGCCTCTATACCTTTTTTAGGAGACCTGTTAATTGGAGATAAAATTGGTGAAGGTGTTTTTGGTGTTAGTTTTAAAGTTAAAGGACCACCAAAAGATTTATCAACAACAGTAAATCCAATTAAAACTTTAACACCTAGATTTATCACCAGGACATTAGAGAAAATAAAAAAAAATTAAGTTAATTCAACTTTAATATGTTTTTTTTTACCCAAAGAAAGTTTGATTAGTTTTTTTTTAAATAAAGATTTAGTGATAACTAATTTTTCATCAGAAATAGTTTGTGCGTTTATTTTAATCCCATTTCCTTTTATTAACCTTCTAATCTCACTTTTAGAAGTTTCTAATTTTGACATTACTATTAGATCTACAATATTAACTTGATTATCTAACATTTTTTCTTCAATTGAAATTGATGGTAAATTATCCCCAAGTGTATTTTCAACAAAAGTTTGTTGGGCTGTTTCTTTAGAGATTTTAGCCTCATCTTTACCATGCAACATTGTTGTTGTTTCATTGGCTAATAAAATTTTTAATTCATTAATATCTTTATCTTTAATCTTTTCTATTTCTTCTATTGAAATGTTGGTGAAAATTTTTAAGAACTTCAAAACATCTCGATCATCTATATTTCTCCAAAATTGCCAATAATCATATGCTGAAAGAAATTTTTTATCCAACCAAACTGCACCAGTCTCAGTCTTACCCATTTTGGCACCTGACGCCAGCGTGATCAGTGGTGTCGTCAAACCGTAGACATGGTTGTTAGAATGTCGCTTAATTAGATCAACACCATTAACAATATTCCCCCATTGATCTGAACCACCAATTTGTAACATGCAATTTTCTTTTTTATTTAATTCAAGAAAATCATATGCTTGTAAAATCATATAATTAAACTCCATGTAACTTAAAGATTGCTCTCTCTCTAGTCTCGTTTTTACACTATCAAAACTTAACATTTTATTTATGGTAAAGTGTTTTCCAATATCTCTCAAAAAAGATATGTAATTTAAACTTTTTAACCAAGAGTAATTATTTACAAATATAGGCTTAGTGTTTGGATCTTTATCATCTAAAAAATTTTTTAAAATTTTTTCAATATTACTAATATTTTTCTCAATTTCCTCTTCCGATAAAATGGTTCTAGTTTTATCTTTTCCTGAGGGATCTCCAATTCTAGTTGTTCCACCACCCAATAAGACTATAGGACGATGACCATGTTTTTGTAACAATCTAAGACACATGATTTGTAGTAAACTTCCAACATGAAGACTCTCAGCAGTACAATCAAAACCTATATAAGCACTTATTTTTTCTTTATCCAATAACTGAGATAAATTTTCTTCACCTGTGCACTGGTAAAAAAATCCTCTATCTCTAAATTCTTTTAAAAAATTATTCATAAATATGATATCTAGAATATACAATATTTATTTAAAAAATAAGAATGGAAAAAATTTATACCTCTTTGGGTTTGATGAGTGGCACATCAATGGACGGTGTAGACGCATCAATTATTAGTTCAGATGGAGAGAAGCAATATGAGTCAATTTTTAACGAATATTTTGAATATGATGGAGATTTATATAGGGATTTAGTAAACCTTAGAAACAAAATTAACTCTGCAAATGATATAATTCTTAATTCAAAACTAATTAATGATATTGAGAGAAAAATAACACTATTTCATGCTAAAATCTGCAATAAAATTATTAATAAAAATGTTAATGAAATAGATTTAGTTGGGTTTCATGGACAAACAATTTTTCATGATGCTAACCAAAAAATTTCAAAACAATTAGGTGATGGATCCTTACTATCAAATCTTTTAAAAAAAGATGTAGTTTATAATTTTAGAGCCAATGATATTGCCAATGGAGGGCAGGGAGCACCATTAGCACCAATCTTTCATAACTTACTTATAAATAAAGCTCATATGAAATTGCCCGTTTGTGTTTTAAATATTGGCGGAATTGCAAATATCACTATTATTATATCAGATAAAAAAGAAGATTTAAAAAGTCAAGATATAGGACCTGGTAATTGCTTGTTAGATGAATGGGTTAGAAAACACACTAATAATAGATTTGATGATGGTGGCAAAGCAGCGAGTGTTGGAAAAATAGATAAAACTATTCTAAATCAGGCGATAGAAAATTTTGATAATATTAAAATTGGTGACAATCTTTCGTTTGATATTAAAGACTTTGATCTTAGTTTTGTAAGAGGCTTATCATATGAGAACGGACTTTCAACATTAACTAAATTTACTAGCGAAATAATCTATCAATCAATAACTAATATAACCAAAATTTATCAAAATGAAAAAATAAATATATTAGTTTGTGGTGGGGGTAGAAAAAATTTAACTCTAATTGAAAATATTAGAAAAAAATTACCAAATAATATTACTTTAAGTTTAATTGATGACTTTAATATTAATGGTGATTTTGTTGAGTCCCAAGCTTTTGCTTATCTTGCGATTAGATCTTTACTTAAAAAACCAATTTCATTTACCAATACAACAAATGTAAAAAAATCTTGCACAGGTGGAGATTTAGTCAAAAACTATTAAGATTAAAATAAAGCAGATTCTTTTTTGATATACTTGTCTAAGCTTTTTACCAATACATCTTCTGTTTTATTAAAAAAATGATTAGCCTCATTTATAGCTTGAAAGTCAACCTTAATACCTTTTTGGGCACTTAATCTTTTATCTAGATCTGTAATATGTTCCAGGGGAACTAACTCATCCTTTTTTCCATAAATCATCAAACCTGAAGTAGGACAAGGAGATAAAAATGAAAAGTCATATACATTTGGTTGTGGAGAGATTGCAATAAATCTATTTATTTCTGGTCTTCTCATTAGTAATTGCATTGCAATTAGTGATCCAAAAGAAAATCCTGAAACCCAACATTGAGAGTTGTCAAAATTTTCACGCTCTAACCAATCTAGGGCTGCAGCTGCATCAGCTAGTTCACCTTGACCATTATCAAACTCACCATCACTTTTTCCAACACCTCTAAAGTTTACTCTACATACAGAAAATCCATTTTCCATAAACGTATGAAACGTATCAACCACAACTTTATTATTCATTGTTCCGCCATATTGAGGATGAGGTTGTAATACTAATGCTATTGGTGATGTAATTTTTTCACTCTTGTAATACTTGGCTTCCATTCTTCCAGCAGGTCCAGGTATAAATACTTCTACTATTTTGTTATCCATAAATGATATTGATTATTATTCTCAAAAAAAAATACACTTATCATAACTAAGCGACAATATGTTATCTTTTTTTTTATATTGTATACTTGACTAATTTAGTCAAGTTTGTATAAAAAGCCTTCTTAAATAAGGGTAAATATGAAATTAACATCAAAAGGTAGATATGCGGTAATGGCTTTAGCTGACCTTGCTAAGTTCAATAGTGTTAATCCAGTATCTTTAAGAGATATATCGTTAAGACAAGGAATTTCTTTGGATTTTTTAGAGCAAATTTTTTCTAAGTTAAAAAAATATAATATCGTAAAAAGCATTAGAGGAACTAATGGAGGTTATATCTTAAATAAAGAACCAGAAGAAATTAAATTAGCAAACATACTTAGTGCTGTAGATGAAGAAGTTAAAACTGTTCAATGTAAGAAGGAGTCTAAAAAAGGATGCAATAGTAAGACTACAAAATGTATCACTCATAATTTATGGGATGAACTTGAGGTTCATATCAATCACTTTTTTGAACAAAAGAATTTAAAAGATCTTATAAGCAACTCATCAGAAAGTAGAAATTAAAATGGACGCTAGAGAAAAAGAAATAGAAAAATTAAAAGATTATAAATATGGATTTTCAACTGACATTGAAAGTATAACAGCACCCAAAGGCTTAAATGAAGAAGTAATTAAATTTATTTCAAATATTAAAAAAGAACCTAAATGGATGCTTGATTTTAGATTAAAAGCATTTGAAAGATTTAAACAATTAAAAGAACCAGATTGGCAAAAACCTAAGTATCCAAAAATTGATTATCAAGATTTATATTATTATTCAGCACCAAAAAGTATGGATGATAAACCTAAAAGTTTAGACGAATTAGATCCAAAACTTTTAGAAACATATAAAAAACTTGGGATCCCACTTCAAGAACAAGCAAGATTAAATGGTATTGCAGTTGATGCAGTATTTGATTCGGTATCAGTTGCCACAACTTTTAGAGAAGAACTGTTTAAACTAGGAATTATCTTTTGTCCTATATCGGAGGCTATTCAAAATCATCCTGAGCTAGTTAAGAAATATCTAGGATCTGTAATTCCTACAACTGATCACTTTTTTGCAACTCTTAATTCTGCTGTTTTTACTGATGGTTCGTTCGCATATATACCTGAGGGCGTAAGATGTCCGATGGAATTATCTACTTACTTTAGAATTAATGCCTCAAATACAGGTCAGTTTGAAAGAACTTTAATTGTTGCAGATAAAGGAAGTTATGTAAGTTATTTAGAAGGTTGCACAGCTCCTATGAGAGATGAAAATCAATTGCATGCTGCTAATGTAGAGTTAATAGCACTAGATGATGCTGAAATAAAATATTCCACAGTTCAAAATTGGTATCCTGGAGATAAAGATGGAAAAGGTGGAATATATAATTTTGTTACCAAACGAGGTTTGTGCAAAGGTAAAAATTCTAAAATTTCGTGGACACAAGTAGAAACAGGATCTGCTATTACCTGGAAATATCCAAGTTGCATCTTAAAAGGGGACAATTCAATTGGAGAGTTTTATTCAATTGCAATTACAAATAATCATCAAAAAGCTGACACAGGCACAAAAATGATACATTTAGGTAAAAATACAAAGAGTAAAATTATTTCAAAAGGAATAAGCGCAGGATTTTCAGATATGACTTACAGAGGCCTTGTTGATATTTCCTCTAAAGCATCAAATTCTAGTAATTATACTCAATGTGATTCATTATTAATGGGTAATAAGTGTGGAGCACATACAGTTCCATATATTAAAAATAAAAACTCAGAATCAAATATTGCTCACGAGGCAACAACTTCAAAAATAAGTGAAGAACAACTTCATTATTGTCAGCAAAGAGGTTTGAGTCAAGAAGAAGCAGTTGGATTAATAGTGAATGGATTTTGTAAAGAGGTATTACAACAGCTACCGATGGAATTTGCTGTAGAAGCTCAAAAGTTAGTTGGTATTAGTTTGGAAGGAAGTGTTGGCTAATGTTAAAGATAAATAAATTAAACGCAAAGATAGATAGCAAAGAAATTTTAAAGGGGCTTTCTCTTGAAATAAACCCAGGAGAGGTTCATGCTATAATGGGTCCAAATGGATCTGGAAAAAGTACGTTATCAAATATTTTATCAGGTAAAAAAGGATATGAAGTTTCAGGTGAGATTCTTTTTGAAAATAAAAATTTATTTGATTTAGAAACAGAGGAAAGAGCACACAAAGGTATCTTCTTAGCATTTCAGTATCCTTTAGAAATTCCTGGAGTTAATACGAATATATTTTTAAAAACTTCATTAAATGCAGTAAAAAAAGCAAGAGGTGAAAAGGAGCTTGATGCTATCGAGTTTTTGAAATTAGTAAAAGAAAAAGCAAAAGAACTTAAGTTTGATGAAGAAAAACTAAATAGACAATTAAATGTTGGTTTTTCTGGTGGAGAAAAAAAGAAAAATGAAATTTTGCAAATGTCATTGTTAACACCAAAGTTATCAATTTTGGATGAAACCGACTCAGGATTAGATATTGATGCTTTAAAAATTGTTGCCGATGGGGTAAATTCTTTAAGGAATAAGAAAAATTCTTTTCTAATAATTACCCATTATCAGAGGCTGCTAGATTATATTAAACCTGATTTCGTGCATGTATTGAAAGATGGAAAAATTATCAAATCTGGTGGAGCTGAATTAGCTTTAGAACTAGAAAAAAAAGGATATGAAAGTTTTTAATTTAATGAAAGAACAGCTTCAAATAGATTTTGATAATATTATAAAAACTTCAAGTTTCACTAAAAGAGATATTGAACTTAAACAAAACTCTTTGAATGAATTTATAAAAACAGGTTTTCCAAACAGAAGACAAGAAAACTGGAAATTTTCTGATTTAAATCAAATAATTAAAAAAAATATTGGTGATCTTAGTTTTTATAATGATTATTCATTATCAAATAAGATTGATACATCAGTATTTATTGATGGGTCAGAACATAACAAGATTGTCTTTATAAATGGTAGGATTGAAAAAATTGATTTTGATTATGAAAAAAAAGATAAGATAGAAATAATTGATGAGCCAGAAATTGATGATAGGTCAAATAACTTTAACTCGTTAATTGATTTAAATAAGGCTTTTACCAATAAATCTTATAAAATCTTGGTTAAAAAAGATTATCAATTAGTAAAACCTTTAATAATTTATCATATAACAAATGATAAGATTAAGTCCAAAAACATAAATTTAAGCTTAGATCTTCAATTAGAAGAAAATAGCTCTCTAAGAATAATAGATTTATTTAATGATAATTCAGAAAAAAATTTTTTAAATATTTTTTATAATTTTGACTTAAAACAAAATGCAAATTTAAAGAATTATAAAATTGATAAAATAGAAAATAAGAATGTAAAATATTCTTTTAACAACATCGAACAAGCTGCTAATAGTATATCAGAAACGTTTATTTTATCATCTGGATCACATTTTTTTAAGAATGAGATTAATTGTAACTTAAATGGAAAATATTCATCAGCATTTATAAATGGTATTCTTTCTCTTTCTGATGATAGGCACCATGAAGTTAGAACTACTATAAATCATCTAACAGAAAATACTAAAAGCTATCAATTAATTAAAAGTGTTTTAGACGATAGTTCTAAAGCTGTATATCAGGGAAAAATATTTGTTAATTCAGAAGCACAAAAAACAGATGGATATCAACTAAGTAAAGCAATTTTATTAAGTGAAGCATCTGAATTTAATGCAAAACCAGAATTAGAAATTTATGCAGATGATGTTAAATGTTCACATGGTTCTGCATCAGGTAGTTTAGATGAGGACTCAATATTTTATTTAATGTCCAGGGGATTAAATTATCAACAATCCAGAGAACTTTTAATTAATGGTTTTTTATTAGATGTAATAGAAAAAATAACAGATTCTGAAATTAAAAATTTAATAAAAAACATGATTGGACTTAAGGAATGAATATAGATACGATAAAAAGAGAGTTTCCTATTTTTGACGAAAAAATTCAAAATAATGATTTAGTTTATCTTGATAGTGCAAATTCCTCTCAAAAACCAAAAGTTGTAATAGATAGAATAAATGATTTTTATACCAAAGAATTTTCTAATGTAGGGAGAAGTGTTCATTATTTAGCTGTTGCTGCTACCAACTTATATGAAAATACAAGAACTTCAGTTCAAAGGTTTATTAATGCCAAGGATAAAAATGAAATTGTTTTTACTAAAGGTGCAACTGAGGCACTCAATTTAGTTGCTAATACATTGGGTCAAAATTATTTACAAGAAGGTGATGAAGTACTTATTACTGAGTTGGAACATCATTCCAATTATGTTCCATGGCACTTTCTAAGAAAATCCAAAAATATAAAAATTAATTTTGCTGAAATTAATGATGATGGGGAAGTTACTTTGGAAGAGATTGAAAAAAAAATTACTTCTAGAACAAAAGTAATTTCAATTACACATTTATCAAATGTTACTGGTGCTATTTTGCCGATTAAAGAAATAACAGAACTTGCTCATTCAAAAGGAATAATAGTTGTAGTTGATGGTTGTCAGGGTGCTCCCCACTTAAGATTGGATATGCAAGATCTTGATTGTGACTTTTATGCAATTTCTTGTCACAAAATGTATGGTCCAACTGGTTTAGGTATTTTGTATGGTAAAAAAAAATGGCTAGAAGAATTGCCACCGTATCAAGGTGGCGGTGGAATGATCAATGAAGTTAAAAAAGATAGAATTTCTTATGGTGATTTACCCAATAAATTTGAAGCAGGAACTATGGCTACTGCTCAAGTGATTGCTTTTGATCAGTCTATTAAATTTTTAGAAAGAATTGGTATAGATAATGTGGTGAAACATGAAGCTGACTTAGTTGAATATGGGCAGAAACTGTTACAAAAAAACAACTCAGTTAAATTAATTGGTAACCCTAAAAATAAAGGTGGAGTTTTATCTTTTACTATTGAAGGTATTCACCCACATGATGTAGCAACTATTTTAGATGAAGATGGAGTAGCAATAAGAGCAGGTCATCATTGCTGTCAAATTCTACATGATAAATTAAAAATACCTGCAAGCTCACGAGCATCTGTTGGAATTTATAATACGAGAGAAGATTTAGATAAACTTAATGATGCAATAAATAATTGTAAAAAAATTTTTAACCAAAAATGAACTTAAAAGAATTATATCAAGAAATAATACTAGAGCATGGTAAAAATCCAAGAAACCTTGGTAAGACTGATGATTTTAATAAAGACGCTAAAGGACATAATCCTTTATGTGGTGATAATGTGCATGTTTATTTAAAACTTAATGGACAAAAAATAGTAGAAGATATTTCTTTTGAAGGTAGTGGTTGTGCTATCTCAATGGCGTCAGCTTCAATTATGACAGACTTAATTAAAGGTAAGAATGAACATGAAGCTAAAGAAATTGTGGAAGATTTTTTAGGGATGATAAAAGAAAACCCTAAATTAAATTCAGAAAATTTAAAAGAGGATGAAAAAACTAAATTAATGTGCTTATCTGGAGTAAAAAAATATCCAATGAGAGTTAAATGTGCTACTTTATCATGGCATACTTTAGTTTCTGCAATTGACAATACTCAAGAAGAAATTAATACTGAAAAATTAGATTAAATTATGGATTTAAGAGAACAAGTAATAGCTGAAATTAGAAAAATTTATGACCCAGAGATACCGGTCAATATTTATGAATTAGGTTTAATTTATGATGTTAAGGTGAAGGAGTCTAAAGCTAAAATTATAATGACCTTGACTACACCAAATTGTCCTGTTGCAGAAAGTTTACCTCAGGAAGTTAAAGATAGTGCAATGCAAGTAGAAGGTATTGAAGAAGTCGATCTAGATTTAGTATTTGAGCCACCTTGGGAAAAATCAATGATGTCAGAAGCTGCTAAATTGGAGTTAAATTTATAATGCATCCTATAATTAAATTAAGTGACAATGCTGCAAGTCGTATTAAAGAAATTATGTCTGGAGTTGAATCAAATTCAATTGGTGTTAGAGTTGCAGTTAAGTCTGGTGGTTGTGCTGGTATGTCTTATGTAATGGAATATGCAAAAGAAATTAATCCATCAGACGAAATAATTGAAGACAAAGGTGTTAAGGTTTTTGTGGATGCTGCAGCTGTTATGTATTTATTAGGTACTGAAATGGACTATAAAAAGGAGGAATTTTCATCATCATTTGTATTCAATAACCCTAATGAATCTGAGCGTTGTGGTTGTGGTGAATCATTTAAAGTTTAATATTACTTTAACGCATATCAGTGTTGCAAATATCACATATCTAGGGTATTAAATAGGTATGAACAAATTCGAATTTAAAAATCTTGTTAAATCTTTAGAAAAGTCACTTAAAGAAAGAACTTTCTTTAAGACTCTTCGAAAAGAAGTAAATACTGGTGCTAACGGCACACAGGATTACGTTGTTAAAAAAGGAATTAACAAAGATACAATCGCAACTACTAGACAGTAATTAAACTTAGCTACTGTAATACATCTCAAATTCTACAGGATGAGGTGCATGTTCAAATCTGTGTATCTCTTCAAATTTTAACGCGATGTAAGCATCAATTTGATCGTCAGTAAATACATCACCTTCAGTTAAAAACTCTCTATCTTTATCTAAACTTTCCATTGCCTCTCTTAATGAACCGCAAACAGTTGGAATATTTTTAACTTCTTCTGGGGGTAAATCATAAAGATCTTTATCAAAAGATTCACCTGGATGTATCTTATTTTTAATTCCATCCAAACCAGCCATAAGCATAGCAGCAAAAGTTAAGTAAGGGTTTCCTGAGGCATCAGGAAATCTTATTTCACATCTTGCACCATTTTTACTTAATGAAATTGGTATACGACAAGAAGCGGATCTATTTCTTGCAGAGTAAGCAAGTAGCACAGGTGCTTCAAAGCCAGGAATTAATCTTTTATAACTATTTGTTGTAGCATTTGAAAAAGCATTAATCGCTTTTGCATGTTTTAAAATACCACCAATGTAATGAAGTGCAGTTTCAGATAACCCTGCATATTTATCACCAGAAAAAACTGGCTTATCATTTTTCCAAATTGATTGGTGAATATGCATTCCAGAACCATTGTCACCAGCGATTGGTTTAGGCATAAAGGTTGCAGTTTTTCCAAAAGAGTGAGTAACCATTTGAACTACATATTTATATAATTGAACATTATCAGCTTGATCAACAAGTGTTCCAAAGTACATTCCTAGCTCATGTTGACTAGGTGCTACTTCGTGATGATGTTTTTCAACTTTAATACCCACTTCTTTTAAACTTTTTAAGTATTCACCTCTCATGTCTTGTTCACTATCAACTGGAGGAACTGGAAAATATCCACCTTTTACTGGGGGTCTATGACCCATATTTCCATTTGCATACTCTGTTCCAGAATTATAAGGACCTTCTTTACTATCTATTTTAAAACCAGTGTTGTTAGGATCATTGTTAATTCTAACATCGTCAAAAACAAAAAATTCTGGTTCAGGACCAAAAAAAGCTTTGTCGCCAATGCCAGATTTCTTTAAGTATTCTTCAGCTTTTTTAGCTGTTCCTCTAGGGTCTCTTTCATAAGGAGATCTTTTAACAGCATCTAAAATATCACAAAAAAGAATTAATGTATTATGTGAAGTAAAAGGATCCATAATAAGTCTTGAAGTATCTGGTTTTAAGATCATATCAGACTCGTTAATAGCCTTCCAACCAGCAATAGATGAACCATCAAAAAACACACCTTCATTTAACATTTCTTCATCAACAATAGTGTGATCCATTGTTAAGTGTTGAAGCTTACCTCTTGGGTCAGAAAATCTTAAGTCAACAAATTCAACTTCTTTTTCCTTCATGAATTTTAAAACGTTAGCAGCAGTCATAGTTTCTCCCTTTTTTAAATTTTGTATCCAATAGATAACAAATATTTTCTTGATAATATTGCTTGAATAATAAATATCACCTATGCGTTTTTTACATATGAATTACATCATTATTTGTTAAATTATCAATCAATTAATAGTTGCAATATGAGCTTATTAGATAAAGAGCCCGTTAAAAGAGCAGAAAAATTTCTTAAGAGTTTTGACCAATCTTTAGAGGTAATTACTTTAGAAGATTCAGCAAGAACAGCACAAGACGCTGCTAAAGCTTTAGATTGTAATGTAGGTGCGATTGTCAAAAGCTTACTTTTTAGGGCTGGGGATGATTTTATCTTATGTTTAGTAGCAGGAGATAAGAGGTGTTCATTAAATAAACTTAAAAAATTTAAAGATAAAAAAAATATTTCAATGGCGTCACCAGAAGAAGTTAAAACCCAAACTGGGTACACAATTGGTGGTGTTTCACCCATTGGTCATTTAAACAAGATTGAGATTATAATAGACAATTCCTTAGAAAGGTTTAATGAACTATTTGCTGCAGCAGGACATCCAAACTGTGTATTTAAAATAAACTTTATTAATATTCAAAAAATTACTAATGGAAAAATCAAAGATATAATTGAATGAGACAACCTAAACTAATCGATTATACCTTATTAGTAGTTTTAGCTTTAATATGGGCGTCAGCTTTTTTCAATATTAAAATTGCAACAGAGTCTTTTGGGCCTATCACGATTGCATTCTTGAGAGTTTTTTTTGGATCTATTCCAGTATTGTTATTATGTTTTTACAAAAAAATTAAAATAGAAGCATTTTCTAAAGATTGGTATTGGTTTGCTATAATTGGATTTGTAAATTTGGTACTGCCATTTTTTTTAATTGCCTACGGTGTAAAATCAGTTCAGAGTAATTTAGCAGCAATACTGATGTCAACTACACCATTAAGCTCAACTGTATTAGGACATTTTTTTACTAAAAATGAAAAATTTGACTTTATTAAAACATTTGGAATATTAATTGGTTTTTCAGGAATTGTTTATCTATTTTCAGATAATTTTTTAATTAATGATAACAATTTTTTTTCTGCATTAATGATTTTACTTGGCTCAACCTGTTATGTCATAGGTGGAGTTTTAACTCTTAAAATCAGTGATAAAAAAAATGAAAATGTAACAGGATCAATATTAATCTGGGCCATAATAATTTTGATACCATTAGTTTCTTTTATAGAAAAACCTTGGGAAACTACGCCCTCAATAGAGTCAAGTATTTCTGTAGTTTATCTTGGTTTGGTATCAACAGGTTTAGCATGGCTTCTTAGATTTAGAATTTTAAAGAATAATGGACTAATATTTCAGTCTCAAGTTTCTTATTTAATACCTATTTTTGGAATTATTTTAAGTTATATATTTTTAGATGAATTAATTACTGATAAAGTTTTAACTTCATTGTTAGCAGTTTTAGTGGGTCTCTATTTTGTAAAAAAAGCAGGAAATAAAAAAATTATTTAAGTTTAGCCATCTCCTTAATGTGTGCTGGTCTGGTTTCACAGCAACCTCCTAAAATAGTGGCCCCAGCTTCTTTAAATTTTTTTACAAATAAAGCCATCTTTTCTGGCACTAGATCTTCTCTGTGACCCAGAAATTCATTTGGGTTTCCTGTTTTACTTTTATTAAAAGTATTTGTGTAACCTGCTGTAGGTTTTGTTGTGATAAACCCATTTAGTTTAAAGCCAAATGGAACATCTAAACTTTTTATTTCATTAAGATTTTTTTCATAATTTTCTGGTGATACACAAGAAAGTATTATTCCAAGTAAATTTTTGTGATTTATTGTTGTGATAATCTCAGAAATATTTTCACCACTTGGTAACTTTACTCCCTCCGAAACATGAGCACCAATTAGATAAGGTTTGTTGAAACTTTTTATGGCTTCGATAGCTAATTTAAACTCTCTTACGCTACTTAATACATCAAAATAAAAAAAATCTATAAAAGGATCAAGTAATTTTGCTTGATCATAGAAATTTTCTTTAATTTCATCATTAGATCTTGTGTCTGCTTCATAGGTTAAATATTGAGGAGGCAATCCTCCAGCAACTAAAATATGTGGATTTAAATCTTTTGCCTTTTTAGCTATTTCACCAGCTTTAGTATTTAAGTATTCAAATTTATCCTCAATACCATTATCTCTTAATCTCATCCTTCTTGTAGTAAATGTTGTTGTTACAATAATTTCAGCACCAGAATTTATAAAATCTAAGTGTGTATCAAGCAAAAGCTGATGATATTTTTTATGCAATAATGCATTAGCACTCCAGAGAGTACCATTTGCTTCAACACCTCTTGCTAATAATTCTTGACCCATTCCACCATCTAGAACTCTTGTTTTTTTAAAAAAATTTATATCCATCTCTACTCCTTGCTTTTTTAGTGCTTTAGCTTTATGCCAGGGGCACAATATAGTCCAACTACCCTTACCAATTAATTTAATGATTTCCTTTTTAGCAGTTAGTACCTGCAATATGGATCAAATCGGTAAATATATTTATATACTTAATAGACTGATTAGCAAATTATTTTTTGAATAATATTTTAGCATTAAAAGAGAAAGATCTTCTCTCACCATCAACATTAAATGGGTAGGCTGTATGCATTAAATAATTAGGAAAAATCAATAGATCTCCTAGTTTAGGATTTAAATTATAGATACTTTTGCTCAAAAAGTTCTTTTGTCCATTAATAAAATCGATAGTTCCATTAGTTTTAATTTTTTTATTCTTAACTAATTTATTTTGATTCATGTCTTTTGGGATTCTAAGGTAACCAACTCCTGACAATTGTCCATCATGATAATGAATAGGGTTATACTCATTTTTTAATTGTCTAACTACCCATAGGTTAATTATTTTAATTTCTTTAATTTTTTTTACGTCAGACTTATCAAGATAAATTTTGATATTTTTTATTAAATCTTTAGATAAAGTTTTATTAATTATTGTTTTAGGTATCTTGATTTCATTCTTAATTTGACTTGCCAGTTTAGAACTGTAATCATTTTTTTTAGAAAATTGAGACTTGTCAATGTGAGCATTTAATGCAGTAATAATTTTTTTGGATAACTTACTTTTTCCTATAGTTGGGCCAAAAGCTCTAAATGTTTTCATATTTTATCTATAATAATTTAATACTTGTGTTATGCAAACAACTTCAGTCCCATACGAATAGCGACAAATATGACAAGTGATGATGTTACTAGAGCCAATATTCTTGTAGGAAAAATTTTAAGATTTAAATAATTTCCTAATAGACCACCTAATAAAACGAGTAAAAATAATGGCCAATAATCAAAAATTCCATTTATCGTTGATGATTTTGTAAATTGACCAGCAAGTCCTGATACAGAATTAATCAATATAAATAATGATGAGGCTGTTGCAATGTTTTTTACTTTATCCACTCTAATTAATAACAATATAGGGCTTAAAAAAATACCACCACCAATTCCAACCACGCCAGACACAAATCCAATAGATGCACCAATTAATAATGATAATATTATTGGTATCTTTTTATAAACTTCAATTTTTTGATCAAAAGATTTAAATTTCAGAAGAAGGAGAACTCCCGCTAATGTTAAGACAGTAAAAAGTAAAATTTCAAAAACTTCTTTATCTATTGATAATAATCCCCCCATAAATGCAAGTGGAACAGATGATATTAAGAATGGAGAAAGTATCCTTAGATTGATATTTCCAGCTTTAATATAGTTAACACAATTTCCTGATACGACAATAATATTACAAAAGAGAGCAATTACAGGAAAGATTAAGTAAGGAACATCCCAAATTAATAGAAGAGCTAGATAGGTAGACCCACCACCAAATCCAACACTTGAATATAAAGTTGCTGTTAGAAGAAATAAAAATGATAATATAATCACAGTAATTATTTTAAATTTATGATTGTAAATATAGCACTTTTAACAGTTACAGATACCAGAACTTTTGAGAATGATAAGTCAGGTGCGATCTTAGTAAAAAAAATAGAGGAGGCTAAACATAAATTAGCAGATAGAAAAATTTGTAAAGATAACAAAGAAGACATTATTAAAATCCTTAAAGATTGGATTAATCAATCTGATATAGACGTTGTAATTACAACAGGCGGCACTGGACTTACGGGTCGAGATATTACACCAGAGGCAGTGAACGAGATTGCTGACAAACATATTCCAGGTTTTGGAGAGGTGTTTAGAACGATAAGTTTAAAAACAGTTGGTACATCTGCCATTCAATCTAGAGCTTGTGCTGTGCTAGCTAACGGTAAGTATGTCTTTGCTTTACCAGGATCTTCAGGTGGGGTCACAGATGCCTGGGATGGAATTTTAAAACATCAGTTAGATATAAATCATAAACCTTGTAATTTTGTAGAACTGTTTCCAAGACTTAAAGAAAAATAATTATTTTTGATATTTTTCTTTCCACTCAGAATAAGGCATACCATACACATGCTCACGTGCGTCTAGATCTGAAATTTCAATACCTTTTTTCTCTGCTTCTTCTCGATACCATTTTGATAAACAGTTTCTACAAAAACCAGCTAGGTTCATAATATCTATATTTTGAACATCTTTTCGTTCATCTAGATGCTTAAGTAATCTCTCAAAAGTGGAAGACTGTAATTCTTTTTTTATATTTTCATTCATGAACAAATTATTAGACACATTTCAATTAAGCACAAGATATAGGGTTTTATTCAATCTTAAGTAGAAATTTAATAATATAATACGTAGACCTTAATATTAAATTTTGTTTAAATATTAAATGGCTACTAAAAAGAAAAAAACAGCCAAAAAGTCTAAACGTAAAGCCAAAAAAAAAATTAAGAAAAATTTGGTCAAACGATCACCTAAAAATATTAAAAAAGTTAAAAAGAAAAAGGGTGTGACCAAAAAGAAGTTACGTAAGCCAATAAAAAAAAATAAGCTAAAGAATAACAATAAGAGAGAGAGGATAAAAATGAGCACAGAAACAGTTAAAGGTGGACGATCTCCGTTACTAGATACGTCTCACTTAAAAGTTAAATTTCCATTTAAAGAAAAATATGGGAATTTTATAGGAGGAAAATTTGTTGAACCAAAATCGGGAAAATATTTTGACAACGTAAGTCCAATCAATAATGAAGTTATATGTTCTGTTCCAAGATCAGATGCAAAAGATGTTGAGGCTGCTTTGGATGCTGCACATGCTGCTTTTCCTACTTGGGGGATTACATCAATAACTGAAAGATCTAACATTCTACTTAAAATAGCTGATGTTATTGAAAAAAACCTTGAGCTTTTAGCTACTGCTGAGTGTCTAGATAATGGAAAACCAATCAGAGAATGTATGGCAGCTGATTTACCATTAGTTGTTGATCATTGGAGATATTTTGCTGGAGCCATAAGAGCAGAAGAAGGTTCTGTTTCAGAGATAAGTAACAGTGAGTATTCTTATCATATTCCTGAGCCACTTGGTGTAGTTGCACAAATTATACCTTGGAACTTCCCGTTATTAATGGCAACATGGAAACTTGCACCAGCACTTGCTGCAGGAAACTGTGTAGTTTTAAAACCAGCTGAACAAACACCAGCATCAATCTTACTATTAATGGAATTAATTGGAGATCTATTACCTCCAGGAGTTCTTAATGTTGTAAGTGGTTTTGGTCTTGAAGCAGGTAAGCCATTAGCTTCATCTAAAAGAATTAGAAAGATTGCTTTTACAGGTGAAACAACAACTGGACGTTTGATTATGCAGTATGCTGCTCAAAACTTAATTCCAATAACTTTAGAATTAGGTGGAAAATCTCCAAATGTTTTCTTTGAAGATGTCATGGATCAAGATGATGAATTCTTTGATAAATGTCTCGAGGGTTTTACAATGTTTGCTCTTAATCAGGGGGAAGTTTGTACTTGCCCTAGTAGAGCTTTGATTTAAGAATCTATCTATGATAAATTTATGGAAAGAGCTATTGCTAGAACAAAAGCTGTAACCCAAGATAACCCTTTAAAAATGGAAACCATGATTGGTGCTCAAGTATCATTAGAGCAAATGGAGAAAATAAAATCTTACTTAGATTTAGGTAAGAAAGAGGGTGCTAAAGTTCTATGTGGAGGTGAAGTTGCTAACTTAAACAGTGGTTTGGAAAAAGGTAATTATATCCAACCTACTATTTTTGAAGGTGATAACTCTATGAGAGTTTTCCAAGAAGAAATTTTTGGTCCAGTTGTATCAGTTACTAAATTTAAAGATGAGGCTCATGCATTAGAAATTGCTAATGACACTCTTTATGGTTTAGGAGCAGGTGTTTGGACTAGAAATGGAAATATTGCTTATAGAATGGGAAGAGGGATCCAAGCAGGAAGAGTTTGGACTAACTGTTACCATGCTTATCCAGCTCATGCTGCTTTTGGAGGTTATAAGCAATCTGGAATTGGCAGAGAAACACATAAAATGATGCTTGATCATTATAGACAGGTGAAAAACTTACACGTGTCATACAGTGAGAAAAAATTAGGCTTCTTTTAACAGGTATATTATAGTGGCCTGTAGTTTAATACAGGCCATATAACTATGAAAGTTTCAGCAACACCATTAGCGTTAGAACTAATCGAAGATCTTAAAAAAGATCATGGTAAAGAATTACTCTTTCACCAATCCGGTGGATGTTGTGATGGTAGTGCTCCAATGTGTTACCCAGTTAAGGAATTTCTTGTAAGTGATGACGATGTTTTAGTTGGAAAAATTGGTGGTATTCCTTTTTATATAAGCGAAACCCAACATGAAGCATGGAAAAATACAGATTTAATTATTGATTGTATTAAAGGAATGGGTGGAATGTTTTCACTTGATAATGGAACTGGAAGAAGATTTTTAACAAGATCAGAGATTTGTGTTCCTGAAAAAAAATTAATTAATTAATTAAATTTCATTTTAACTCTTAGCGTAAGTAAAATTACAATAATAATAAGATAGATTAAGGGTTCAACTGTAACTACTTTAACTAACCACAAGTAGTGAATAATTCCCAATAAAGAAATTATATAAATAAGTTTGTGTAGTTTTTTCCACTTATCTCTTAAAAGCCTTATCATTCGTTTAGATGAAGTAAGAGCAAGTGGCACTAATAAAAGCCAAGCTAAAAATCCAACAAATATAAATTTTTTTTTAACAATATCATCACCAATACTAGACCAGTCAAAACGATAATCTATTCCTACATAAGTCATCATATGTGCTGAGGCATAAAAAAATACAAACAAGCCAAACATTCTCCTATAGCTAATCCAAAAGTTTAATTTAGTAAATTTTTGTAAAGGAGTCATTGCAAGAGTTATTATAATAAAACGAAGCGTCCAATTACCAGTTACATGTGTAATTTCTTTTACAGGCTCAGGACCTAACTGATTAAAGATAATTTGATAAAAAATAATTAATATTGGCAGTAAAGATATAAAGAAAATTGGTATTTTTATATATTTCTGCATATTGTATAAAAAAAATTTATGTATTTAAAAGTTTTTCTTTAAATCCATACCTGAGTATAAATTTGCAACTTCATCACCATACCCATTAAACATTTCTGTTTCAATTCTGGGAGACAAAATGCCCTCACCTATGACACGTTCTGTTGCTTGTGACCATCTAGGATGTGAAACGTTAGGATTAACATTTGAGTAAAATCCATATTCCCTTGGGGATGATCTCATCCAAGATGATGTAGGCATATTTTCAACTAATTTTATTTTAACAATTGCTTTAGCACTTTTAAAACCATACTTCCAAGGAACAAAAATTCTTAATGGAGCTCCATTTTGGTTAGGTAAAGGTTTTCCATAAAGACCAGTAACGATTGTTGTTATAGGATGCATAGCTTCATCAATTCTTAAACCTTCTCTGTAGGGCCAGTTTAAAACTGGATACTTTTGACCTTTCATTTGCATAGGGTCATAAATACTTTCAAATTCAACAAATTTAGCAGTATTTTTAATAGATACCTTACTAAGTAATTTACTTAGAGAAAATCCCATCCAAGGAATTACCATAGACCACCCTTCAACACATCTAAGTTTGTAAACTCTTTCTTCAGAAGGAAATAAAGAAATTATTTCTTCAGCTGAAAGTGTTATTGGATTATCTACCTCACCTTCAATAGTGACACTCCACGGTTTAGTAACAAATTCTTGTGAATTTTGGAAAGGGTCACCTTTTCCAGTTCCAAACTCATAATAGTTGTTATAAGTCGTGATATCCTTATATGAAGTTAGCTCAGCTTTATTTTGTGAATAAGCATTGTTTAAAAATGGTATACTACTTAAGGATACTGAACCCACACCTAAGCCAATAGATTTAATAAACTTTCTTCTTTTATTGTATATTTGCTCAGGTGTAATTTCTGAATTTTTATATTTTTTCATTTTTAATAGAATTACCCTTTAACCACTCGCTTTGTTCATTTTTATAATGTTCTTTTTTCCATATAGGAGATCTTTTTTTAATTTCTTCAATAATATATCTAGATAATACATAAGCTTCATCTCTATGTTTACATGCAACTGCAATAATAATACTAGTTTCACCAAGTCCTACATAACCTTTAACATGTTCTATAAATACTGCTTTATCCATAATTTTTAACTTTTCAGTAGTTTCTTTATAAATTTCATCAAAGCTTTTTAATACTAATTCGTCATGACTATCATAAGTTATTCCAACAACTTCTTTATTTTCATTAATATTTCTGACTGTGCCATTAAAAATAATTGATGCACCATACGAGGAAGATTTTATAAATGCCTCTGCTGCAGAGGTTTTTATTTTATTTTTTTTAATGTCTATAATTTTTGCATGTAACATCAGCCACCACCTATTGGAGGTATAATTCCAATTTTTTGATCTTTTATAATTTTAAAGTCATCGTTGATAATATTATTATCTTCTGAACAAAAAGCAGAGTTTTTTACAATTTTAATAAAATTTTCATTACCCTTAAAGTTTTTATCTAAATAATCAATTATTTCTTTCCTTAAATCTTTAATTTCCATCTTTTGTTTTATGTTAAATTCTAAGAATTCTTCACTACTAAAATCTCTACTTGCACCAAAAAGCTCAAGCTTAATTTTCATATTTAAAAAATATCTTTTAAAAATTCTGGTAGTCCATCAGGGTTAGTCCATAAACCACTTTTACCACCTTCTTTAATTAGTAATTTAACATTATCAATTCTAAGATGTGGGTTTACAATTTTACTTAGATCATAAATAGTTATTAGTGCAGTATTAACACCCATAATAGCTTCCATTTCTACACCAGTTTTTGCAACAGCTGACACTACACAAAAAACTTCCAACGAAGCTTCTTCATCATGCATAACAATTTTAGTTGCTATATGATCTATTGGAAGTGGGTGGCATAGTGGAATTAATTCACTTGTTTTTTTAACACCTAAGACTGCTGATACTTCAGCTAAAGTGATTGGGTCACCTTTGGGCATTCCTTTATTTTTAATTAGGTTAAAAACTTCTTTCCCTACATAAATTTTACCAGAAGCTAATGCCCTTCTAAATGTTTCTTTTTTTGATGAAACATCAATCATGTTAAATGTATTTTTTTTAAAAATTTCTTTAGCCCAATCTTTTAATTTTTCTTTGTTAATAACTTTTAAGCTTTCCATTTATCCCCCAGTACTTGATAGATTTGGAGTAATTCCGGTATCTCCAAGTTCTAAATAATGTGACTCTTTTTTAAGATGCAATTGTTTTATGATAAGATCCACAAGTTCATCTTTTTGAGTATCGTCTTGCAATAAATGTCTAATACTAATTCCAGTATTACCAAACAAACATAATCTTAAATCACCTCTTGAGGTAATTCTTAATCTGTTACATGTTTGACAAAAATCCTTAGAGTAGGGTGCAATTAATCCAAATTTCCCCTTAAATTCTGAATGTATAAAATTTAATGAAGGGCCTGCATCTTTCCCATAAGTTTGAGGGATCCAGTTATTTTTTTCTAAAAAATCTTTGAATATTTTAGAAGAAACATGATTTTTTTTAAAATAATCTAAATTATCACCTGTTTGCATCAATTCTATAAATCTAAAATCAATATTGTTGTCTTTTATGAAATGTCCAAATTTTTTAAAATCATTATGAGTATCATTGATACCCTTAAGTAAAACAGCATTAATTTTTATATTTTTGAAATTTAATTTTTGCAAAGTCCTTATGCCTTCTAAAATTTCATCAAGCCTATCATGACCTGTTAGTTTTTTAAAAGTTTCTCTATTTAAACTATCAATACTAATATTTATTCCATCTAAACCAGCTTCACATAACTGTTCTGCAATTTTGTCCAAACGATAACCGTTAGTCGTCATTGTTACTTTGGGAATATTTGAATTTTGCTTCATATCTTTAAGGATATCAAAAAAGTCTTTTCTAACTGTTGGCTCTCCACCAGTTAATCTAATTTTACAGACACCTAATTCAGATAATGCTTTTGTTAATCTGGATATTTCTTCTGCAGACATAAAGCTTCTCGTGTCTCCAGGAGTTTTTTTATAACCTTGAGGCAAACAATAGGTACAACTGTAATTACATACATCTGTAATTGATAACCTTATGTAGGGGAATTTTCTTCCAAATGTATCACTTAATGTTTTCATCTTATTTTTATTACATTATATTATAATAACAATATATGAGCAAAATTATTACTAAGGCAGAAATAGATCTATTTAAAAAAGATGGTGCAGTCTTGATTAAAGGCAAATTTGATAACGCATGGATTGAAAAATTAAAAAAAGGAATTAAAAAAGGTAAAGAAAGTCCTAGTCCAAGATTTGTAAATCATACAAAAGATCAAAAATTACCAGGATATTATGAGGATTTTTGGACCTGGAATTTACATGAAGAATTCAAAGATTTTGTATTTAACTCACCAACTTCAAAAATTGCAGCAGAACTTTTAGAAGCACAAAAGATTAACTTGGTGATGGATAATTGGTTTTTCAGGGAAGCAGGATCAAAGTCATCACCACCTTTTCATCATGATATATCATATTTCGATTTTGAAGGATCTATGTGTGTATTGTGGATACCACTTGAGTCAGTTAAAAAAGAAGATGGTATTGCTTGGATTAAAGGTTCACATTTATGGGGTAAGCTATTTTTAAGAACAAGATTTAATGATGGCCATGAAGTTGATGGCAAGGTTGGAGCTGTTAATGGAAAAAAATATGAATTAACTCCCAACATATTAGAAAATAAAGATGATTATGAATTTTTACAATGGGATCTGGAAGTTGGTGACTGTATTTATTTTGACATTAGAACACTACATGGAGGATTAAATACTGTTACCCCCAAAAAAGATATCCATAGATACACACTTAGAATGGCAAAAGAAAACTCTAAAATTATTTACAGAGGAAATTGGGCTAGAGAAGAAAGAGCTATTATGGAAGATAATGGTTATAAAAATGGTGATGATTTATCTGGAAAAATGTTTCCAACTTTATTTGAAACTAGCTAACTTCCAGCTTTTTACACTGGAAGTTAACATAAATAATTAACCAGCAGGTTTGTAGCCAGCCATAGCTTTAGCGGCAATCTCAGCGGCTTTATTTATATTCATCTCTTCAAGAATAACCATATTTTCTACTGTTCCGCTTGCTTCCACAGCTAATTTTATGCCTGCAAAATTTTCATAAGGCATATCTCCTGAAGTGACAGCAACGAAATCATAAGGACCTCTCGTAATATAAAAAGATTCAAATTTCCCTCCTACTGCTTCAGTTAATGCTTTTACTGCAGTTGATCTATCTTGCTTAGGGTCCTTCATAAAACCTTGGAAGGCCTTTGCTGTATAATTGCCCATGACAATATATTTTTTCATAATTTTCTCCTTTATTGATTTGTAAGATTAAAACATATTTGATAAAAAATTGAATAATTATCTTTTGAATCAACTCAAGGTTTAGCAAAATTATGTACGAAAAATTTGGACAATTTATCGATGGCAATTGGTCACCCTCTTCTAACAAGGAAACTTATGAAGTTATTAATCCTGCAACAGAAGAAGTTTTAGGCTACGCATCAAAAGCAACACCTGCTGATGTGGATAGAGCATTAAAATCTGCAGAGAAGGGATTAACTATTTGGAGAAAAACTCCACCATGGCAAAGAGCTTATACACTTAGAAAAATTGCTGACAAGGTAAGAGAAAAAAAAGATGTACTCGCTAGATGGATGACTTTAGAAAATGGAAAACCTTTAGCTGAAGGTATTGGAGAAACAAACGGTGCTGCAGATATTTTTGAATGGAATGCTGAAGAAACAAAAAGAATTTATGGACAAATTATAGAAAGTAGATTTGAAGATACGAGAGTGCATGTTTATTATCAACCAGTTGGAGTGGTGGCTGCTTTGTCACCTTGGAATTTTCCACTTGTCTTAGCTGCTAGAAAAATTTCTACAGCATTAGCTGCAGGCTGTTCAGTAATTATTAAGCCAGACACAATTACACCAGGTGTGGTTATGGAGTTAGTCGATATTTGTAGGGAATGTGGAATACCTGCTGGTGTAGTTAATCTTTTGTCGGGTGATCCGCCTGCAATTGCATCACAATTAATTTCATCTGATATTATTAAAAAAATCTCAGTTACAGGCTCAACTAGAGTTGGTAAAATAATTTTAAAACAAGCTGCAGATAAATTACAAAGAGTAACAATGGAGTTAAGTGGTCATTCCCCTTTCATTGTATTTGATGACGCTGATTTAAATAAAGCAACGGACATAGCTATTGCTGCTAAATTTAGAAATAATGGTCAAGTTTGTATTTCACCTAATAGATTTTATATTCAAGAAAGTAAAAAAGATGAGTTTGTTGGTTTGTTTATTGAAAAAACTAAAAAACTTAAGATCGGTAATGGTATGGATCCAGATACACAATTAGGACCACTAACAACACAAAAAAGATTAAACGAAGTTGAAGAGCTAGTTGAAAAAACGAAACAAGAAGGAGCTAAAGTTTTATTGGGAGGCAAGAGACCCGCAGGATTTAATAAAGGTTTTTATTATGAACCAACTGTTTTTGATGATGTAAAAGATGACTTTACGATTATGAAACAAGAACCATTTGGGCCATTAGTTCCAATGTTGTCATTTAAATCTTTTGATGAGGTTATTGAAAGAGCAAATAATAATGATTTAGGTCTTTGTAGTTATATTTGTACCAATTCAATGGACAAGGCTCATAGGGCATCTGAATTAATGGAAGCAGGCATTGCCTGCGTGAACACTGGTGTCGTAGCAGTTGCAGAGGCTCCATTTGGTGGAATAAAACAAACGGGCTATGGTAGAGAAGGTGGCTCTAATGCAATTAAAGATTATCTAAATGTTAAATACACGCATCTTGGAATAAAAGGTTAAATTACTTCAAAAATTAAAAATGAAAAATATTGGGTTTATTGGAATCGGACTCATGGGGTATCCCATGGCAAAAAACCTTCTTAAATCAGGGTACAATTTAAAAGCCTACAATAGATCTCAAGATAAGGCAGATAAACTAAAAGAATTTGGTGCTGAAATTTCAGTATCCATTAAAGACGTTGTCACAAATTCAGATATAATTATTACTATGCTTACGGATGATAATGCTGTTGAAAAAGTGATGAGCAGTAATGAATTTATTTCTAATATAAAAGAAGGAGCTACAGTTATCGATATGAGCTCGGTTAATCCAGTTTTGACCATAAAATATTCAAAAAAATTAAAAGAAAAAAAAATAAATTATTTAGATGCTCCAGTTTCAGGGGGAACTATAGGAGCTGAAGAAGCAACATTAGCAATAATGATTGGCGGTGATGAAGAAACGTTTAAAAATTGCTATGAACTGCTAAAAAAAATGGGCAACCCAACATTAGTAGGTCCTGTATCGTCTGGCCAAATATCTAAACTAGCTAATCAAATTATTGTGGGCGTAACCATTGGAGCTGTAGCGGAGGCTATCACTTTATGTGAAAAATCTGGAACTAACCCGAATAAAATGATTGAAGCTTTATCAGGGGGTTGGGCTGATAGCAAAATACTACAAACGCATGGAAAAAGAATGATTAGTAAAGATTTTACACCGAAAGGAAAAACCACAACACAGTTAAAAGATATGACCAATATTGTTAATGCTGGAAAAGCTGTTGAAACTCATTTGCCTATTTCTAGTTTAATTAAAGAAATGTATAAAGAGCTAGTAGCTGATGGACATGGTAATACTGATCATAGCTCTTTATATAATGCAATTGAAAAGATAAATAAAAAATGAAATTTTTAAGAATTGGAAAAGTAGGACAAGAAATTCCTGCAGCATTAGATAAAGATGGAAAATATAGAAATTTATCATCAGTTATTAAAGATTTAAATCCTGAAAGTATTAATTTTGAAACTCTAGATAAAATTAAAGAAATAGATTTAGAGAGTTTGGAAGAGATAAATCAAAATGAAAGAATAGGGTCTTGTATTTCTAAGCCAGGAAATTTTTTTGCAATTGGTTTAAATTACGCTGAACATGCAAAAGAGACAGGTGCAAAAACACCTGAGAACCCAGTTCTATTTAATAAGTCAGTTCATTCTATAGTTGGACCAAATGACAATGTAATTATACCCAAGACTTCAAAAAAATTAGATCATGAAGTGGAGATAGCGTTTGTCATTGGAAAAAAAGCAAAAAGAGTTTTAGAAAAAGACGCACAAGATTACATTTTCGGATATTGTATTTGTAACGATATCAGTGAGCGTGAATGGCAAAAAGAAAAAGGTGGCCAGTGGGTCAAGGGTAAATCTGGTGATACATTTGGACCTATAGGACCCTATTTAGTAACTAAAGATGAAATTAAAGATGTTAATAATTTGAACTTAACACTGGATGTTAATGGTAATAGACATCAAACAGGTAACACTAAGCAAATGATTTTTAATTTTAACTTTTTGGTAGCTCATATTACAAGTTTCATAACGTTAATGCCTGGCGATATAGTTACTACCGGCACCCCTCCTGGAGTTGGTCTTGGAATGAATCCTCCTGTTTTTTTAAAAGATGGTGATAATATGGAGCTAGCAGTTGATAGTCTTGGAAGTCAAAATATAAAAGTAGTTGCAGAGTAACTTTATATGATTGAATTATTTATAGCTTTTGGCGCAGGTCTTATCAGTTTTTTATCACCATGTGTCTTACCGTTAATACCTGGTTACGTTTCCTTTATTAGTGGCAACACATTAAATGAAATCTTAGAAAAAAAGAAAATTGATTTATTGCCGTTGATAGTTTTTTCATTAGGTTTTTCTTTTGTATTCATCATCTTTGGCGCAACTGCCTCTTTTTTGGGTCAAATTCTTTTACAAAATTCTCAAATTTTAAGATCAATTGCAGGAGTTATAATAATCATATTTTCTCTTCAATTAATCGGTGTTTTAAATATTAAATTTCTTAATGTTGAAAAGAAATTTTATACAAAAAAATCAAATAATATATTCTTTGTATTTATTGTGGGAATGGCATTTGGCTTTGGATGGACACCGTGTATTGGGCCTATTTTAGGGTCGATACTTGCTTTAGCCTCTACAGAAGAAACTATTTACAAAGCAATTTTACTTTTAAGTTTTTACTCTCTTGGGTTAGCGATACCTTTTATTTTATCAGGTTATTTGATGCAAAAATTTTTATTATTTTCAAAAAACTTCAAAAGAAATATTAATTTAGTCACAAAAGGTGGTGGTATAATACTTTTAATTACAGGAATTTTAATTTTAACAAATCAATTACAAGTTCTTGGCTACTATATTTTAAACTTTTTACCCTTTTTGCAAAACTTCGGTTAATAGGTTAATAACAATCTATACTTATGAAAATTTATCAAATTGATACCAGTGCTAGAAAAGAAGGTTCTACTTCTAGAGCTTTAGCAAAAAAATTATTAGATAAAATAAAAAAACCAGAAGATGAGGTTGTTTATCGAGATCTTAATGATGAAATGATCTTTATTTCCAATTTAACAGAGTCTGGAATGAAAATTCCTGAAGGTGAGCAAACAGAACAGCATAAGAAAATGTTTGAAATGTCAGACAAACTAGTTATGGAATTAAAAGAAAGTGACACAATTATAATATCTGTACCAATTTATAATTTTGGTCCGCCAGCAACGTTAAAAGCCTGGGCGGATTTAGCCGCAAGAGTTAAAGAAACTTTTAAATATAATGAGGATGGAAGCAGGGTAGGCTTGCTTGAAGACAAACAAGTTTATCTCATAATCACATCTGGCGGCACAAAGATTAATAGTAAAGATGATTTTTTAACACCTTGGCTAACTCATGTTTTAAATTTTTTTGGTATAAAAAAAATAGATATTATTGCTGCTGATCAATTGGCCATAGATTATGAAAAATCAATTAAAGAAGCAGAAAATCAAATTG
The DNA here is from genome assembly GCF_047722505.1 of Candidatus Pelagibacter sp. Uisw_130. Classification (GTDB taxonomy): domain Bacteria; phylum Pseudomonadota; class Alphaproteobacteria; order Pelagibacterales; family Pelagibacteraceae; genus Pelagibacter. Next base: position 839,371 of record NZ_CP159814.1, on the reverse strand, counting down.
AGAATATAATTTAATGAGTTTGTTAAGTGTCAAAGAGCACAAGATATATTCTAATTTTTTAAATACTTTAGCAAAAGACTTAAATAAATTTTATTATTCAAAACTTAATAAAGCTTTTAAGGTATCTAATAAACTTAAAGGTAAAGGCTATGATCCTGTTACAACATCTGACAAAGCTTTTGAAAAATTTATTAGATTAAAAATTAAACAAAAATTTCCAAGTCATCAAGTTATAGGTGAAGAATTTGGTCACAAAAAATCAACTAGTGATTATTCATGGGTTATAGATCCAATTGATGGAACAAGATCATTTGTAATAGGCAATCCAACGTGGAGTAATTTAATATCTTTAAATTTTAAAGGCAACCCTGTTGTAGGATTAGCAAACTTTCCAATACTAAATAAATACTATTTAAATTTTGATAATAAAAACTCTTTTGTTTTTGAAAAGGGTAAAAAAAGAAAAATTTCTGTTTCAAAAAATATACCATTTAGTCAGATAAAAGTATCAGGAGCATTTCATGGGGCGATCTCTCTTAAACAACAAATGACAATCCCAAAAGTTTTAAAATTAATGCAATTTCCAACTGCAGACGCATTAAGTTATTCTCATTTATGTGAGGGAAAAATTGATGTTGTCTTTCAAGCAACTAATAAAATTTGGGATATCCACCCACTGATGCCAATTATAAAAGCTGCAGGAGGTATCGTTACAACTTGGGATAATAGAGATGCAGTTAATGCTGGAAGTATTTTAGTTTCAGCTAATCAATCTATTCATAATAAAATGCTTAAACTTTTAAAACCAGTTTCAAAATAAATGCATACAATAGCTAAAAAGATATTAGATTTTTGGTTTAAAGAAACTCCACCAAAAAAAAGATTTCAAAAACATAAAGATTTTGATGCGCTTATAAAAAAGAATTTTTTAAAAGATTATGAGTTAGCAGGCTTAAATGAGTATGATGATTGGCAAGATAGCCCCCTTGGTTCTTTAGCTCTAGTTATTTTATTTGATCAATTTTCAAGAAATATATTTAGAGATGAACCAAAAGCTTTTAACCAAGATCATAAAGCAAGGTTGATAGTTAACGACTCTGTTTATGCTGGATTTTTAGATGAAATGGATCAAGATCAAAGATTGTTTATGATACTACCACTCATTCATAGTGAGGAGGTCACAGACCATGATATGGCCTACTATTTACTCGATAAATACTTAAAAGATCATCCAGATTTATTCTCTATAAAAAAATCATGGAAAGATCACACATTAGCAATTAAGAAATTTCATAGATATCCTCATCGAAACTTAGTGTTAGATAGAAAATCTACTCCTGAGGAAATAGAGTTTCTAGCTCAACCAAATTCATCCTGGTAAAATGTTCATTAAGTGAACAAATAAAACAAGGTATTCAATCTTTGCATTGCTGTAGTGACAATATGTCATTTTAATATTGAAATTTGCTGTCTATAAGGAGGCCAAACAGAATTCAAAAATTAACATTATCTTCTCTCTCTATTAGATAGTTAATATTAGCTTCCCTCGAAAGAGGGAAGTTTCTTATTGTCAATATCCCCACTGAATAATATAAATTTTAAATGAATTTCAAATTTGTTTATAAAATAAGCACCAAATCTGAATGGCAAGAGATTAAGAAAAAAGGTCAATTAACTGGCTCTAAAAAAGATTTAGAAGATGGTTACATTCACTTTTCTGGTGACGATCAAGTTGCTGGAACTCTTAAAAAATTTTACCAAAACCAAAAAGATTTAATTTTATTAAAGGTAGATACGTTAAAGCTAGATCATTTAGTTTGGGAACAAGCTTCAGATGGAACTATGTTTCCACATCTATACTCACCATTAGAAATTTCTAACATTGTTGATGAATTTGATATTACTTTAGATGATGATGGTACTCACGTTTTGCCATCTATTTTTTAATTTATCTTTTAAGGGGTTCACCCTTTCGGAAAGCCCAAAAGAGTTCCCCTGTAAGTTAGCGGTATACGCCAAAATCCATAATAATGGACTTTATATTTTTTCGATCTTAATTAGTCTTTGATTATTTAATCACACCAGTTATGTGTCAGGTGGTGATAAACTCATAATCGACCTCCTTTATATATATTTATACAATATCATTTCTGAGTATTGCATTCAAAACATTTATTTTACTTTATGTTAAATATATTTATTGAATTAAATTTTGATAAATAATAAAGTTTCGATAATTTAAAAAACTCTTCTTACAATATTTTTTTCCGTAAAATTTTTACAATTCTTTTATAACTAATCTTTTGAGGCAATTTTATTAACTAGAGGTCTTATAATTGGAGCTAAAGTAAAGGCTGCAAGCAATGCAACTGGAAAAGCAAATAACCAAGAGTTAAAATATCTCTTTAAAAACCATCACCAATGCCAGTGTTCACCGCAGTAACTACACCACTCATTATAACGCTCATTCCAAATGACATAAAAATCATAAATAAAGTTTGAGAATATTTTTTTGAAAGCATAATTAATTATTTCCTAACAAGTTAACCATTAGTACACCTATTATAATTAAACCCAAACCAATCATTGAATAAAGATTTGGCATTTGATTAAATCTAATTACACCAACAATCACAGTTGAAATAATTGTTAATCCAGCAAATGATGCATAAGTTATCCCCATTGGGATATTTTTCATTACCATTGAAAGTGCATACATACATAAAACGATTGTAATTCCTGTGATAATACTTGGAAAGAGAAGGGTAAAGCCTTCAGCACTTTTTGCAAAACTATTTGAAGTGACTCCTAAAAAAACAGCTAAAATCAGAAATAAATATGAAGTTGTCATGTTCATTTAATTATCTTAAATGAAATCTTTTTAAAATTATATAACTACTTTAAAACCTTCAAAATCAGGCAATCCTACATATCCATCAAAATTGGGGGGCCCAAGATATAAATTTCCTTGTAGTGTAGGATTTTTATGAGCTAATTGAAATGAGTCAGATTTTGTCCAGTTAACAAAGTCACTCTCGGTATTCCATTCACTATGAAAAATATAAAGAGAGAATTCTTTATTTACCTCACCTTTGAATAAGTTGAATTTCTTAAAGCCTTTCACACCATGACTCTCTTGTTCACGATTTTTCCAAGCTGTTTCAAATTCATTTTCTTTGCCAGACATAACTTGAAGTCTACTTATTGCTAAATACATAAAACCCTATTTATTTATTATTTAAAGTTGGGACACTTAAACAAATCCCAACTCTATTAATTAAGGAGATTTATCTTACAATCCATGTAGTCAAAATATACATGAAGCATTACCGTGACAAATAGTGGTTTTATTAATCTTTTTAATTACCACCAACCCATTACTCTGCCATTACCAGCAATAATTAAGAGACAAGTTAGAACATGAAGCAGAACCCAGAATGTTCTAAAAGCTAATGCTTTCTTCACATCTGTTTGTTTAATAGGTAAAAACTCAGGCTTATCTTCATCATTAATACCAATTGGCATTCCAACTGTTCTAGCCCATATTTTTAACCAACGCCTTTGACCAGTCATATTTTTAACTTTTGTATTATTTATTAATTTCGTAACTACGTTTATTGTAATTGATTTAAAAAAGTAGTGCAATTTTAGAAAAACTATTTGATGTACCCCCTAAAATAACAGTTAATATTAAGGACACGCACGAAGTAGCGAGATTCATTTAACTACTTTAAATGAAATCCCGCTAAATATATAAAATTATTTGTTAACTTTTAAAAAGCTCCATAGCTTTAGCTAATAACTCTTCTGATTTTGCATGATCACCAGCATCATGTGCTGCCATACCTTGATCTCTTAGCATTTGTGCTTCTGCAATTTTATCATCTATACTTTTTGCCATCATTGGACAAGAACCGGCATAAACTGAACTTGTAAAAAGTACTAAGAATAATGTTATTACTATTTTTTTCATATTTTCCTTTGTTTCATTAATTAACCAAATAATAGGAAAATAATAAGTTTTTGATATAACCAACATTGTCACTTTGCATGTGCAAAATGACCCAACTAGTTATTTAAGTATTTTTAAAGACTAATATAGTTATTATTTATTTATGATTGAAAAATTTAATGGAGTTTTTTATTTAATATTATTTGTAATACACTTTTTAGGTATAGGTATTTATGCGTATCAAATGATTATTGGAAACCAAAAATTTAGAGAAAAATTTCAAATAGATAAGACAGCTGCAACTGTTATGCGGATGACAGGTGCAATATTTCTAGGTTCTTTCTTGATGGCATTATATATTATGTTTGTAAGACCAAATGGTGTCGAAGCAACGTGGGCATTTTTCAATTTAGTTTTTGTTCAAAATTTTTGTATCTTTATAGTTAATACTTACTCAATTAAGATCGATAAGACGGGTGTTATGAATGATTCAAATGAAGCTATTATTGCACCATTAATTTTCACAATTATTAGTGCCGTTCTTTGTTATGGATTAGCCGATAAGATTTATATTTAAAGCCAATTAGGGAAGGGTAAACCTTTTTCTTCTAGAAATTTCTTATTAAACATTTTAGTAGCGTACTTTTCACTTTTATCACAAAGTATTGTAACGATGGTTTTTCCAGGACCTAATTCTTTACCCATTCTAATAGCGCCAGCAATATTAATTCCACAGCTAGTACCAAGGCTTAAACCTTCATTTTCAATTAAATCATAAAGTATAGGAAGAGCTTCATGGTCATCTATAGAGTAGGCATCATCAATTTTAGCATTTTCAAAATTTTTTGTAATTCTACTTGATCCAATTCCTTCAGTAATTGATCCACCTTCAGATTTTAATTCACCATTTTTTATATAATTATAAAGAGCAGAGCCTTTTGGATCAGATAGAAATATTTTAATATCCTTATTCTTTTCTTTAAGAGCGTTACTTACCCCAGAAATTGTTCCACCTGTTCCTGATGAACATACAAAGCCATCAACTTTACCTTCAGTTTGTTCCCAAATTTCTTTACCTGTTGTTTCATAATGACCCTTAGCATTTGCAACATTGTCAAACTGATTGGCCCAAACTACTCCATTGTTATTTGATGGTCTTAATTCATCAGCAAGTTTTGCTGCAACTTTTACAAAATTTGCATCATCTTTATATGGTTTTGCCGGAACTAATCTTAAATCAGCACCAATATTTCTAAGAAGATCTTTTTTTTCTTGGGTTTGATTGTCATTCATTACAATTATTGTTTTATAACCAAGTGAATTACCAAGTAGACATAAGCCTATACCAGTATTACCAGCTGTACCTTCAACTATTGTTCCGCCTTTAGAGATTAATTTTTTTTCTTCAGCATCTCTAATTAATGTAAGTGCTGCTCTATCTTTAACAGAACCACCAGGGTTCATGAATTCAGCTTTACCGTAAATATTACACCCAGTAATTTCTGATGCAGCTCTTAGTTTAATAAGTGGAGTATTACCTATTCCTGAAATAAAACTGTCTTGAATATTTTTCATTAGCTTGAAGTATCTTTATCCACCTCTTCTACAGCATAAGGTTTAAATTCTTCAGTTGCTGTTCCAACATTTTTTGCTGGTATTCCAACCATTACTGCATTTTCAGGAACATTTTTAGTAACAACTGCATTAGCTCCAACTTTAGCATTAGCACCTATCATCACTGGTCCCAATATTTGAGCACCAGAACCAACTACAACACAATCACTTAATGTTGGGTGCCTCTTAACTTGTCTTTGATCATTTGAATTAATGCTTGGTGCAATCCCACCTAATGTTGCCATATGATAAATAGTTACATTATTTCCAATTTCAGAGGTCTCTCCAATTACAACACCCATACCATGATCAATAAATAAATTTTTTCCAATCTTAGCACCTGGGTGAATTTCAATTCCAGTTAAAAATCTTGATAGTTGTGAAATTATTCTTGCTACTAAATGAAACTTAGCAAGGTGAAAAAAATTAGCAATTCTATGAAAAAAAACTGCTTTAACACCTGGATAAGTTAAAATTAAACTTAACTTAGATTTTGCCGCAGGATCTCTATCTATTATAGATTGTAAAAAGTCATTCATGAATTTAGCTTTTATTGATTAAAATATTATATTGGACTATATAGTCATTGTATAACGAATTTAAAGAGGAGAAACTTATGTACAAAAACACAAATTGCTTCCATCTAGCAGTACCATGTGGAGATCTTGAAGTAGCAAAAAAATTTTACAGCGAGACGTTAGGCTGTAGATTGGATAATTCAGCACAAGAGTGGGCAGATGTAGACTTTTGGGGAAATGAATTAACTCTTCATGCAAGTGAACATAAAATGGATAGTGAAAGACATGATGTCGATATGGGCAATGTTTCTGTTCCACATTTCGGTGTTCATTTATCTAGAAAAGATTTTAATGCTCTTAAACAGAGATTAAAAGATAATGGTGCCAAATATTACGATGAGCCTTATTTAAGGTTTAAAGGTACCAAGTATGAGCAAGAAACTTTCTTTGTAAAAGACCCTAATGAAAATATTTTAGAGATTAAAACATTAACTGCAAATGCAGATTAATGGCTTCTGATTATAAATCTATAGCAAGCAAGATTAAGTTTGAGGGTAGAGCTTTTATTGATGGTAAGTACGTTGATGCTATTGATGGTGAAAAGTTTGAAAATATAAATCCTGCAACGGGTGAAAATCTTTGTTCTGTTGCAAAATGTAATCATAAAGACGTAGACCATGCTGTAAAAGTATCAAGAAAAGCTTTTAATAGTGGTGTTTGGTCTAGAACATCTCCAGAATTTAGAAAAGATGTGTTACTGAAATTTGCGGAACTACTAAGACAAACTGGAGAAGAAAATTCTGTTCTTGAATGTGTAGATACAGGAAAATTAATTGGAGACTGCATTAATGAAGTTGCAAATGATGCCCCAATGCATTTTCAGTGGTATGGAGAATTAATAGATAAAGTATTTGGTAAAGTTGGACCAACAGAACCATCACTAACTAGTTTAATTGTTAAAGAACCAATAGGTGTTGTTGCAGGAGTTGTTCCTTGGAATTTTCCTTTAATGATGTCAGTTTGGAAAATGGCACCAGCATTAGCTGCTGGATGTTCAGTTATAATTAAACCAGCAGAAGACACACCTTTAACTGCAATTAGAGTTGCACAAATTGCAAAAGAAGCAGGTATTCCAGATGGAGTTTTAAATGTACTGCCTGGCTTTGGAGATGTTGGTGAAGCACTTGGTAGACATGATGATGTTGATGCGGTTTCATTTACAGGCTCAACAGAAGTAGGTGGACTATTCATGAAATATTCTGGAGAAAGTAATTTAAAAACAATTGGTTTAGAGATGGGTGGAAAAAGTCCGTTTATAGTTTTAGAAGATGCAAAGATTACAGATGATTTAATTGATAATGCAATTAATTCTGCTTTTTGGAATGGTGGACAAAACTGTTCAGCAAATATGAGACAAATAATTCACAGCAAAGTTAAAGATGAATTTTTAGATAAAGTTTCAAAAAAAGTAAAAGCACTTAAAGCTGGAGATCCATTAGATCCAGAAAGTAATATGGGATCAATGATTTCTAAAAAACATTTAGCAACAGTTGATGGTTATATTCAAAAAGGAATTGATGAAGGAGCTAAACTATTATTTGGTGGCGTATCAAGTGGTGATCAAAAAGGATTTTTTGCAAAACCAACTCTATTTGATGATTTAAAAGAAAACATGACAATTGCCCAAGAAGAAATTTTTGGACCAGTACTTGGTGTTCTTACAATTAATAGTGATGAAGAGGCATTAAAAATTGCAAGTAATTCAAAGTATGGATTGCATGCAAGTGTTTTCACTCAAGATATTGATAGAGCTTTTCATATGGCTAAAAGCCTTCCATGTGGAACTGTTTCAGTTAATACTTTTTCTGAAGGTGATATTAAAACACCTTTTGGTGGATATAGACAATCTGGTTCATTGAGTAGAGATCAAGGTACAGAAGCACTAGATCAATACCTTCAAACTAAAACTATCTGGATTAGTCACTCTTAAAATTCAATCATAGCAATCATAATAAGTAGCTAATTTTCTTTGACTTGTTCAAAAGTTATAAGTTATGCTTCGTTTTTAAATTAATCGAGAGGAATATAATGAAAATAATAAAAACTACACTTGTAGCTGGTTTAATTTCTTTATTTGCTACTTTTTCAACATTCGCTGAGAAAGTTAAAATAGGAGATCCAGGTTGGACAGGTGCAACAGCTATTGCTAACTTATTAGCAGCAGTTGTTATAGACAAAATGGGTGGAGAAGCAGAATTAGTTCCAGGAAATAATACTGCGATCTATGGTGCAATTGATAGAAGTAAAGGTGAAATCGAAGTTCACCCTGATATCTGGTTACCAAACCAACAAGCTTATACAAATGATTTAGTTCCTAAAGGAACTTTAAAATTAAGTAGCAACCCATATGATGGAGACCAAGGTTATTGTGTTTCTCAACAGTTTGCGAAAAAATTTAATATTACTGCAATCGAAGACTTAGCTAGACCAGAAGTTGTTAAAGCAATGGATAGTGATGGTAATGGTAAAGGTGAATTTTGGATTGGAGCAGATGGTTGGGCATCAGCAAATGCGAACCAAGTTAAATTAAGAGACTACGGTTTATATGATGCTGGTATTGAAGCGATAAGAGCAGCAGAAGCAGTTAAAAATGCAAGAGTACTTGACTCAATTAAAAAAGGTGAAGGTTATGCATTCTATTGTTATAAACCACACGCAATTTGGGGAATGGCAGATGTAGTTATGTTGGAAGAGCCAAAACATGATCCAGCTAAATACAAAATGGTACAACCTAAAGAAGATGCTGACTGGTACAAAAAATCTTATGTTGCTTCAAAAGATGCACTTAAAAAAATTCAAATTGGTTGGGGTACTTCTTTAGAGAGTAAATCTCCAGCTATTGTTGAGTTTTTTAAGAACTTTCAATTAACAGGAGATGATGTTTCAGCTATGGCATATGCAATTTCAGTTGAGAAAAAACAACCAGCTGATGTTGCTAGAACATGGATGAAAAATAATAAATCTAAAGTTGATGGTTGGTTAGGACTTTAAGATAAGTTAAATTTTTACCCGGCGACCTTATTTGTTGCCGGGTACATTTCTTTAAAAACTATTAAATTTTCGAACGGATCTGATGAACTCAGCTATTGAAATAAAAAATGTTTGGAAGATATTTGGTAATAATTCCAAAGAAGCGTTAAATGCTATTCAAAATGAACATATTTCAAAACAAGAAGCTTTAGAAAAATATAATTCAGTAATTGGCGTATCAGATGTCTCTTTTAACGTAAAAACAGGGGAGATTTTTTGTGTAATGGGTCTTTCTGGTAGCGGTAAATCTACTTTAGTTAGGCATATCAATAGATTATTAGAACCAACTTCAGGTCAAATTTTAATCGATAATGAAGATGTAATGAAGTTTGATTCAAAAAGTTTGCAAGATCTAAGAAATAAAAAGATAGGGATGGTTTTCCAAAACTTTGCTCTAATGCCCCATAGATCAGTATTAGACAATATAGCAATGCCACTTGAAATAAGAGGTATAAGTAAAAATGATAGATTGGATGCTGCTAACAAGATTTTAGATATTGTAGAGCTTCAAGGCTGGGGAAATAAATTTGCTCACGAACTTTCAGGTGGAATGCAACAAAGAGTTGGATTAGCAAGAGCTCTAGCAGCAGATCCTGATGTTTTATTAATGGATGAACCATTTAGTGCACTAGATCCATTGATTAGAAGACAGCTTCAAGCAGAATTTATCAAACTTTCAAAACAAATGAAAAAGACCACAGTGTTTATAACTCACGACTTAGATGAAGCAGTAAGGGTAGGTCATAGAATTGCAATCATGAGAGATGGAAAGGTTATTCAAATAGGAACGCCAGAAGAAATAGTCATGAAGCCAGCAGATAGTTATGTAGCAGACTTTGTTAAGGGAATTTCTAGATTAAAAATTGTTCAAGCTAAATCTATCATGCAGCCTGTTGAAAAATTTGAAAAGGAATTTGGATCAATCACTAAAAATTTAGAAAGTGTTCATGAAAATGATTTATTAAACAAATTAATAGAAAAATCTTCCATTAAAGATGAGCCAATATTAGTAATTGATAATGAAAAAAAAAATATTGGTGTGATAACACAGGCAGATTTACTTAAAGCAGTTGTAGAGGGTAGTGATGGAGAATAAAGCAATTATAAACCCATCTAGAGACGAATTGATTACTGACTTTGTAAAAAGTAATCCAGATTATTATATTAAAGAGTTTAAAAAAATTGGTAGTAAACCTACTTACTCATTTTCATTTAATTTATTTGCATTCATACTTGGACCAATTTGGTTTGGAATGCGTAATGTTTGGAATTGGACATTAGCGTTTTTAATCATTGAAACTTTTTCTGTAGTACAAATCATCAGAGGTTTATTTGGTAATATTACCGCAGATGCTGTTGCTAAAGTTGAGCAAGTTCAAGGTACAATAGCTTTTAGAAATAAACAATTAGAAGCAGCGATAGAAAATAATCCAGATAAAATCGATGTGTTTAAAAGAAACATAAAATCTTTAGAGGATGCGATGCAGGGTTATTTAGATGAAATCACAAGAGTAGAAGCTTCTGCAATTTGGATTGCTATATTTGGTTTTATTTTATTGATAGCAGTAAAGATTGCTCAAGGTATTTTAGCGAATTCAATTTTAGAAAAGAAATATTCTGAATGGTTATCTGATAAATCTATTCATCCAGGTATGCAGACGAAAAATTACATCTACAGTAGTATTTTTACCTCTGTTATAATGATCTTTACTGTTATTCATTATAGTTTTCCGGGCTTACTTCAGGTAATGGATACGTTCCCAACTCATCCAGAAATAAGATTATTTTCAATTAAATGGATAGAGATTATTTTTGATTATGCTGTGGTTAAAGGAGATGTGATTTTTACTGCTATAACAATTGGTATTAGGTCGGTATTAGATTTCTTGGAATTATTGTTTGTTAAAACTCCTTGGATTGTAATTATAACTGCAATTGTAACTTTAACAGGCTTATCAGCGGGGCCGAGAGCTGCAATTTATTCAACAGGATTTTTATGTTACATGGGTTTTTTAGGTTTTTGGGTTAAAGCAATGACGACACTTGCCTTATTAGGAACTGCTGCAATTTTAAGTATAGCAATAGGCATTCCACTTGGAATTTTCTGTGCAAGACGACAAAGATTTTATTCATTAATTAGACCGATAATGGATTTCATGCAAACAATGCCAGCCTTTGTATTTATGATTCCAGTAATAGCATTTTTTGGAACTGGAAAGGTTGCGGCAGTAATCATTACAATGATTTTTGGTGGTACACCTGTTGTAAGACTTACTGTTTTAGGATTACGTGGAGTACCAGAAGCCATACGAGAAGCAGCTATCGCTTACGGTGCAACTAAATGGTATTTACTAAGAAAAGTAGATCTACCATTAGCTACTCCTTCAATACTAGCGGGTGTGAACCAAACTGTAATGTTAAGTTTAGCCATGGTAGTTGTAGCATCTCTAATAGGTGCAAAAGGTTTAGGACAAGATGTTCTTGAAGCACTACAATATGCTAATGTTGGACAAGGTATACTTGCAGGTATAGCTATTTTATTTGTTGCATTAATACTTGATAGGGTTGTTCAGGGTAAAAAAAGAGTTTAATAAAACTTAATGGATTATTTAATATTAGGTTTTTTAACTGGATTAAGTTTAATTCTAGCAATAGGTGCTCAAAATATATTTGTCATAGAACAAGGGTTAAAAAAACAATATATATTTCTTGTTTGTTTAATTTGTTCAATATCTGATTTAATATTAATTTTTTTAGGAATTTTTTTATTTCAATATCTAAATAATTATTTCACACCAACTATTGAGTTAATTTTTAATATTTTACTCTTATTATTTTTATTACATTTTATTTGGGTAAAAATTAAAACTAAAGTTTCAGATGCTTCATTTAATGTAGATAGTAAAACTAATAATTTACCTAATATTGTAGTTAAAACATTAGGTTTTACTTTTCTAAATCCACACGTTTATTCAGACACTGTATTTTTCCTAGGAAACTTCTCTAAAAGCCTTAGTCAAGTGGATAAGTATTACTTTGGTGCTGGGGCAGCCATTTCCTCATTCCTATTTTTTTTTATAATAGGATATCTTTCAAAATATTTTTCTAAATACCTTAAAAGTTCAAAAGTGTGGAAAAGAATAAATTATTTGATAATTCTTTTCATGTCTATTTTGGCTTTAACAGTGCTAATGGAAATTATCTAAGTTTAGCTAGAATAACCGTACTTTTTAAGTCTAACGTCACCTGTTCTTGCGTGCGCTTCCATTCCTTCGTATCTAGAAATTCTTGCCGCTGCAGCACCAACTAATTCAGTAGACTCTTTTGTCATTCTTTGAAAACTTAAAGTTTTAACAAACTTACCAACAAATAATCCACCCGTATATCTTCCTGCACCTTTAGTTGGAAGTATATGATTAGTTCCTGAGCACTTGTCTCCATAAGCAACAGTTGTTTCTTCACCAATAAATAAAGAACCATAGTTTGTAAGTCTTTTGTGAAACCATTCTAAATTTTCTGTCTGAACTTCTAAGTGTTCTGGAGCATACACATCACTAATAGTTGCCATTTCTTCATCAGTATCACAAAGAATAACTTCACCATAATCTCTCCAAGCAGCATCTGCATTTGTTCTTGGAACTTCTGGTAATTCTGCAATTAACTCTGGAACTCTTTTCATTACTTTTTCTGCAAGTTCTTTACTCGTTGTGTATAACCAACAAGGTGAGTTGTAACCGTGTTCTGCTTGACCAACTAAATCTACAGCTACTATCTCAGGATCAGCTTTAGCATCAGCAATAATTCCAATTTCTGTAGGGCCTGCAAATAAATCAATACCTACTTTTCCAAATAAAATTCTTTTTGCTTCTGCTACAAACTGGTTTCCAGGACCAACAATAATATCAGCTGCAGGATTATTAAATAAACCATTAGTCATTGCAGCAATTGCTGGAACACCACCTAAATTTAAAATTACATCAGCACCACATAGATCAGCTGTATAAATAATTGTTGGATGAGCACCTACACCTTCTTTTGGAGGGCTACAGGCGATAACATTTTTTACACCCGCAACTTTTGCTGTTGTTACGCTCATAACAGCTGATGCAATGTGTGCATAACGACCTCCTGGTACATAACATCCAGCAGTATTAACTGGTATTAGCTTTTGACCGGCAAATAATCCATCTGAAAGCTCTACTTCAAAATCTTGACCATAGTTTTTTAATTGTGCTTCAGCAAACTTTCTAACTCTTTCGTATGAAAACTGAACATCATCTTTTGTTTTTTGGTCTAATGTTTTTTTAATCTCTTCAATTCTTTCTTTGGAAACAATAATATCACCATCATATTTATCAAATTTCTTTGTAAGATCGATACAGCCTTGTTCTTTAGTAGTTTCAATATTTTTTAATAAATCTTGAACAATTCCAGTTGTTTTAGTGTCGTCTGTTGATGATGTTTTGGGTGATTTTTTTAAATATGTTATAGCCATTGTTTCCCTCTCTAATTTTGAAGCTTTATTTAAAACATTAATGTGATTATTTCAATGAAGAATTAGTCTAAAGCAACAACAGCAGCGGCAATAGAGGCCAATCTAGCTTGCGCTTCATCAGATCTGCTAGTAATTACTATTGGCACTTTACCTCCTACAACAACACCAGCTGCACAAGCACCCATAAAGTAAATCATTATTTTAACTAAACTATTTCCAGTCTCAACACTTGGAACTAATAATACATCTGCATCACCAGCTACAATATTTTTAACACCTTTTATAGCAGCAGATTTTTTTGAAATACTATTATCAAATGCCAAGGGACCAAAAACATCAGCATCTAAATTATCTTTTTTTGCAAGTTTTGTAATCTCATCTGCCTCAATAGAGCTTGGCACACTATCCAAAATTTCTTCTGTTGCTGATAGAACTGCAACTTTTGGTCTTTCAATTCCTATACGCTTTGAAAAATCAATTACATTTCTTAAGATATGCATTTTTGTCTTTATATTAGGTAAAACATTTAAAGCACCATCAGTAATTATAAGTGGTTTGTCGTCTTTAGTATTCGTCATATGCCATATGTGGCTTAGTCTTGTTTTCCCAAGTAAATTGTAATCTCTTTTTAAAACTTCTTTCATTAAAATATCTGTATGAATATGACCCTTAACAATAATTTTTACTTTATCTTGGCTAGCAAGTTTAGCAGCTATTGCTGCTGTATTGTTTTCTACAGGTTCATGAATTATTTCATATGATGAGATATCCCATTTTAAATCTTCAGCACATTTAAGAATTTCTTTTTTATCTCCTATAAAAATAGGAGTAATTAAGTTTTCATTAACAGCATCCTGAACTGAAAGCATTGGTAAGGGTAGACCTGCGTTAACGATTGCAGCATTAACACCTTTTTTCTTATATGCATGGTCTAGAAGGTTATTAGGACAAACAATTTCTTTATTTGAAAGCATGAGGTATATTTAGTATGAATTTTTAAAAAGTATATACTGTAAATTGATAATGATTAAGCCTTTTAAGCTAAATATTCCCAATAAAACACTTCAAGAAATTTATACTAAGGTAAAAAATTACCCATGGCATGAAATGCCAGATGATGGTGATTGGAAATATGGAAGTAATCTTGATTACATGAAGGAAATATCAAGTTATTGGGTCAAAGATTTTGACTGGAGAAAACATGAAGCAGAAATAAATAAATTTTCAAATTTTACATCTGTTGTAGATGATATTGAAATCCATTTTATTCATGAAAAAGGTAGTGGTACTACCCCAACTCCATTACTTCTTATGCATGGATGGCCTGGATCAGTTGTAGAGTTTTTACATATTATTGAAAAACTTGCGCACCCAGAAAAATTCGGTGGCAAGGAAGAAGATGCATTTGATGTTATTGTCCCTTCTTTACCTGGCTTTGGATTTTCAGGTAGACCATCTAAACCAATTGGTCCAAGAAAAATAGCTGAGATATTAAATAAACTAATGACAAAAAACCTTGAGTATAAAAATTATTTAGCACAAGGTGGAGATTGGGGTGCAACTATTGCTAATTGGATTGGTTATGATCATTCAAAATCATGTAAGGCAATTCATATTAATTGTTTAACTATGCGCCATCCTGATGGTCCACAAACAAAACAAGAAGAAGAGTGGCAACAAAGATTTAATAAAGATCAAATAATGCAAGATGGATACAGAACTCAACAAGCAACAAAACCGCAAACATTAAGTTATGGTATGATGGATAGCCCTGTTGGCATCGCAGCATGGATTATTGAAAAAATGTACTCATGGTCGGATTTAAAGGATGGAGATATTGAAAGTGTTTATTCAAAAGATACTTTATTGTCTAATATTATGGTTTATGTAGTCACAAAAACTTTTAATACAGCTTCTTGGATTTATTATGGAAGAAGAGAAGAGGGCGGACGTTTTTTTCCTAAAGACTTTAAAAAAATAGCAATTCCAACAGCAGCTGCAGTTTTTCCAGCTGAAATGTCAGAGTGGCCTCCACGATCATATGTTGACAGAATGTTTAATATTACTCAATGGACTGAGATGCCAAGGGGAGGACATTTTGCAGCTTTAGAGAAGCCAGAACTTCTAATTAATGATCTTGTAAAGTTTTCAAGATCCGTACAGTAATTAGATATTTTGTAAATATTCTAAATCTTTTAAAACAGTTTTTGAGATATTAATGTCTTTTTTAAGATTACTTTTAAATCTATTGAACTTACTTTGTCCTGGGTAAAGAATTTCCTTAACACCTTTTATCTTAGGTAGTTTTTTTATAGTTTTGATATTATCTTTTATTCTTTTGTTAAAAGAATTACCAACAAACAAATTTGGTTTTAAAACAAAAAATAAGTGACCAATATTTTGTGGACCACTAAAGTCAGTAAATGGATCTTTAACTCTACCTGCGTGATTACCACCTGTTAATACACCGCTTAAAATATCAACCATCCACGCTAATCCTGAACCTCTAAAACCAGCTATAGGTAACTGAACACCCTCTAATGCTTTTTTAGGATCTGTTGTTGGCTTACCAAATTTATCTAAAGCAACACCATCGGGAATTCTAGTTCCTTCTCTTGCAGCTACTCTAATTTTTCCTCTGTTAATCATCGAGATTGAAGTATCCAAAATAAAAGGAACTTTTGAGCCCGTTGGAGTTCCAAAGCAAATTGGGTTTGTGCCAAATAAACTTTTTAAAGCACCGTGGGGCGCTACAGCTGGAGGCGCATTAGTAAAGACCATAACCATTAAACCTTTTTTAACTGCTTGTGTTGCGTAATAACCAGACAAACCATAGTGACCACTGTTCTTAACTGCAACTAAGCCAATTCCAGTTTTTTTAGCGTTAGTTATGGCAGTTTTAATTGCAATATCTGCTGCAACAAAACCAATACTGTTATTTGCATCAATATGAGAAATAGATTGAGAAATTTTTCTTATTTTAATTTTTGGTTTCGGATTAATAAGTTTTTTATTTATACGATCACAATACATTTTTAATCTAGATAATCCATGTGAAGGTGCACCAACTAATTCTGCATTGATCAAGGCATCAGTACAAATCTGTGAATGTTCTAAATTTAAATTATATTTTTTTAAAATATTTTTAATTAATAGATTTAATTTTTTTTGTTTAATTTTCATTTAAAACTTTGAGTTATTTTTTTTTTATTTAGCAATATTTTTTCGATCATGCAGTAAAACAAAGTAAAAATATACATTGAGCTTAGTTCTTTAATTCTAAAATTTGACCTACCAATTTTACGATTTTTCCAATTGATAGGTATTATTTTGTATATATATTGTCTAGAAATAATCTTAAGTGGAATTTCTAAAAAAACATTAAAATTTTCAGATACAATTGGTAGAAGATCTTTTAAAATATCTTTTTTATAAATTTTAAAGGCGTTCGTAAAATCGTTATAATCTGAGAAAAAAATAAATTTAACAAAATTATTAAAAAGTCTATTTAATATTAATTTAAATAATGGGTAATTCTTTATTTTAGATTTTTTTACAAACCTAGAACCTAAAACAGCATCATATTTATTCTGAGACATAATTTTATAATACTTAATTAAGTCCATAATAGAGTCGGAAGAATCACACATAAAAATTGTAATAAATTGATATCTAGATTTTTTAATACCTATTTCAATAGCTGAACCTAGGCCCTTTTTTTTATTTTTAAAAAATTTAACATATGATTTTTTTTTAGATGATTGATTAAGAATATTTAAAGTATCATCAGTACTAAAATCATCTATAAAAATAATTTCAATTTTTTTAATATTTTTTTTTAATTTATGTAAATTATTAATAGTTTTTATAATATTCTTATTTTCATTATAAACAGGAACTATAATTGATAATGTCATTTGATTTTATATAATGTATTTATGTAAAGCCTATCCTCAAAGTTCATCAATGGAAACTTGAATTTTTTATGTAATACAAAATTATTTTTTAACAAAAATTTATGTGATAAATTAAAATTATATCCTTTATGAAGATTATAAAACTGCTTTTCAATTATTATAAATTTAATTTTATGTATTAATTTTTTTGATCCTAAAAGTACATTATATTCAAACCCCTCTACATCAATTTTTAATAAAACATCTTTTAAATCATTTTTTTTAAAAAATTCATCGAATGTACTAGTTTTTACAATGTAGCCTCTCGATGAACTGCTATTATTTTGTAGTAATAATTTTTTAATTTTTAAATATAAAGATTTCTTATTGATGGTACTTAGAGTTGATGTGGAACTTAATTTATTTATATAAATTTTTCTTTTACCAATCTTTGAATCTAGAGCAATATTGTGTTTGATAATATTTTTATTTTTTTTTAAATTTCTATTTAAAATTTTAAAAATTTCTACCTGTGGTTCAAACGCATAAACAATTTTAATATTCTTAAACTTTAAAAAATTCTTTAAAAATTCACCTTTATGAGATCCTACGTCAATTAATTTATAAATTTTATATTTTTCTAAAAATTTAACTATTCTTTTGTGATGGTATTTATCATCTATAAAGTTTATGATTTTTTCAAAATTCATTTAATCCACAAGATTAATCGATACAATTAAAATTAATCGCTGTATATATAATTTAAATAATATTTTATACAATAAGTTCATGCCTTTTAAAAAAGATAAAACTGTTTTAATTTTATTAATAACTATTTTAATTTTTTTTTCCTCATATATCTGGAATTTTATAAACATTCCTTTTCGCGATGATGAAATACTTGGAGAATATAGTGTCAATAATCACCACTCTTTAAACGACTCTTTAAGATACTTGGTGTTTATTTTAATCCCAATAACAGGCTATTTATTTTTTAAACTATTAATTGAAAAAAAAAAATTAAATTTTTCATATTTAAGACATTCAAACTTAGAATTTTCTCAATCTACCTCTAAAATATACATAGTAAATTTATTTTTTATTTTTATTTTAGTACTTGAATTTTTATCCTTGTCCTTTCCAACAACCACATTGGATATATTTCATGAAGGGCAAAAGTTAAGCTCTGCTTATAAAGGTCTACTGGATGGTTCTTTATGGTCAGGGTCATATATAACGACTGGTATTATTAATGAAAATTTAGGAGCACGGTTTATTTGGATGATATTTAGTCATGAGAGTATTGGCTCTGTACGCCTACTTGAATTGATATATATTCTAATTTTTAAAATTTTACTAATTTGTTTAATTTATGAAACTACAAAAAAAAATTTTTTTAGTGAAAATTTAAAACTATTTTATTTTTTATCAACTTCACTGATTTCCCTTTTTTTTATTGATTATGACTTAAGCACTGGTGACTCATTTTCATATAGAGACATACCAATTATTATTTCTTTGGTGATTTTTTTTAGATACATAAACAATATTGATAGAATTTATTTTCCCTTAATTTTTTTAGGCTTATTAAGTGTGGTCTCTTTCTTATGGAGCATAGATAGAGCGTTAATAGTCTTTTTATTATTAATTCTAATTTGCTTTTACCTGCTAATTAATAAAAAATACGTTAATTTTTTTCTATTAATATTTTCAGTGATTATCTTTTGGACTTTAACATATATATTTCTAGGTAAAGAATTTAATTATTTTATAGAAAATACTTTTTCAATTCTTAAAAACATTAATTATATATTTGGCATAATACATCCAGCACCTTTTAGTGACATGCAAAATTCTTCAAGAGCTACAAAGTCTTTATTATTAATAGTTTTTTCAATATTAATTAGTTTTAGTTTTTTATTCTCTAAAAAATTAAAGTATAGTTGGCATTTTAAAGTTTTGATTATAACCTTAAGCTTTGTTAGTTTTTGTAGTTATATATATGCCTTAGGGAGATCTGATGGCGGTCATATAAAACAAACTACAGGAATTATACTTCTATTTTATTTAGTATTTACTTTTTATAATCTAATAAAGTATTTTGAAAAATTATCTTTAAATCATCGATTTAAAGATAATTTTATTTTATTTAACAACATTATTTTGCTCATTTTTTTTATATTTAGTGTTGAAATAAATATCAATAAAACTGTGAATTATTCACAAAGAATAAAACAGTATATACATTTAAACGATAATTCTTTTTTAAGCAAAGAACAGACCTATTTTGTTGAACAAATGGAACCATTAACTAGGAATTATCAATGCTTACAGTTATTCACTTATGATGCTGCGTTGCCTTACTTGTTAAAAAAACCAAATTGCTCTAGGTATTACTTCATATATTCTGTTGGTTCACTTAAAGACCAGAAGAACTTAATCGAAGAAATGAAAAATACAAAATTAGTAATATACTCAGGACAAACAGATAATTGGGGTTTCAATCCAAAAAAAAAATTGCCTTTAGTAGATAATTATATAAATTCAAATTTTTTTGATAATATTAAAATATTAAACTGGGCAGTAAAAATTAGATAATATGATGTTTCTTAAATATATTAATAAGATTATAATCTGCTTTTTTTATTTTGGTATTATTCTTTTTTTATTTTATGCAATTTATTTAGTTAATTCCAAAGAGCCTTACAATAAAGACACAAGAAGAATAGTTAAATCTATTTTTAAAAAAAATACAATCCCACAACACATATTTAATGATTATAGAGAACTATATTTACCAAATACTCAATTCATAAAAGTAAATTTTAAAAAGATTGATTTAGATTTTCTAAATTTGAATGATTGCTACTTTGGAAAATGCTACACTTTTTTTCTTGAACAACATAAATCTAATATAATTTTGACAGATAGATCTGGTATATTTAGACATGCTACACTTGATGATATTAAGAAAAACAAAGAGCTATTAAAAATAATTCCAACTAATTTAGATTTTGATACAGTTTTAGATACTTATATAATTGATGATATTATTTATGTTTCTGGAAAGAAAATTGTAGATAAAGTAAATGCTGAAGTCCATGTTGTAAAAGCAAAAATTAATTTTAATAATATTAAATTCGAAAATGTTATAAAACTAAAATCAAAAAAATGTTTTTTTAGACATTCGGTACATTCAGGTAAAATCCAATCTTATAAAAAAGAAAAAAATAAAATTATTTTAAGTATTAATTCCTCAGGTGCTCCAGATGAATCAGGAGGTTTAGACAATTTAAGTAAAGATAGTATTTGTGGAAAAATTTTATTAGTAAATACAGATACCAAAAAATATGAAATTTTTAGTAGTGGTCATAGAAATATTATTGGAATGTATTCTGATGAAAACATCATTCTTGCAACAGAGCATGGTCCATTTGCTGGTGATGAAATAAACAATATTAAAAAAGATGCTAGTTATGGATGGCCAGTATCATCTTATGGAGAATATTATTCAAGAGACCAAAGCAACGAAGCACCTAATTACAAAAAAAGTCATAATAAATATGGTTATACTGAGCCAATATTTTCTTTTGTGCCTGCAATTGGGATTTCAGAAATAATTAAACTTCCAAATAATTTTTCAGAAATGTGGCAAGATAATTTTCTTATAGGCTCGTTAAATGGAAAACACTTGCACAGAATTAAATTTGATGAAAAATATGAAAGAATTATCTATAACGAAAAAGTTTTTATTGGAGATAGAATTAGAGATATTATTTATGATAATAAGTCAAAAGATATACTTCTTTCACTTGAATTAACTGGTTCTTTAGGGATTCTTTCAAGAGCAAATTAGTATTTGTTTAATACAATATCTATATACAAATTTTAGCAATTAACATTCCACTTTTTTTATCTATAATCTTAAAGTGAACTTTAATAAAATTTTTTTTAACTTTTTATTTCTATCTCTTATACTTTACACAACTTTATCAATTTTTTTTAGTGCAATAAGCTTCAATTGGACTTTTCAGGATTGGCACATAAATTACGATGGTGGGTTTGTTAGAAGAGGTCTTTCTGGAGAAATTTTTTCTTCACTAAATAATTTTTTTTATACACAGGACTTACAGCTTTATTTTAATATCCCTATTAATCTTACATATTTTTATTTCTTAAGTTTAATAAATATTATTTTTTATACACTTCTTTTAAATTTTTTTAAAAATATTGATTTAAATTTTAAGAATTTTTTTATTATTTTTTCACCAATATCGTTATCTTTTGTTATTTATAATACAGGAGCAATTGCGAGAAAAGAAATCATATTATTTATAGGGTTATTAATTTTTATTTCAATATTGAGGTCTTTTTATAAAAAAGAAAATTCAATAATCTTTTTATTTTTCTTTTTTCCATTAATGATTTTAATTCATGAAGGTATGTTTTTTTTTATATCAATATTCATAATTTTATTTTA
This sequence comes from Candidatus Pelagibacter sp. Uisw_130, assembly GCF_047722505.1. GTDB lineage: Bacteria > Pseudomonadota > Alphaproteobacteria > Pelagibacterales > Pelagibacteraceae > Pelagibacter. The sequence goes on along the minus strand of NZ_CP159814.1, from coordinate 817,326 downwards.
TTTATCGATCAAAAATAGATTTACAAAATTTATAATTTTTCAATTATTTACCTTTTTTTTTATAAGTATATTTTTTTTTATTATTACATCTATTTATAAAGGTGAGACATTTCAGGTTATTAGTATATGCCAAAACCTAGATTATATAAAAAATTGTAACACATTTAGTGCAATCTCCATGCTCTCAGATGAGCATACGTTAACATCCACATTTACTTCATTATGGGTAAGAATTTTTAAGAATGAATATCTTTTTTATTATCCGTTAATCTCTATTTTAGCTTTCTATCCTTTATGCAAATATTCTTCTAATTATTACTTTGAAATTCCTTTAAAGGACAATGTAATCAAAGTTAACTTTTTAATTATTTTGTTAATTCTTTTCATAAATACATTGCCTTTATATATTTTTACTTATGATTGGGGGAGATGGCTTAATATTACATATATCTTATTAATGATAACATTTTATTTTCTTAAAGACTGTGGTGTATTACTTCAATCAAAGACACACAAACCATATTTATTTTTAAAAAATAAAAACTTTTTTAAGAAATTTATGCTTGCTTTTATATTATTTTTTTATTCCTTAGGATTAAATGTTGCTTATTTTGACGGTTATAATAGATGGATTCAAAATTATAAAATGATAGATGATAAACTTAAATTTAAACTTAGGTTAATTAAAACTATTCCTAAATTATTCTAAAATTATTTAATTATTTTCAATTAATTCTCTTATTATTTTTCTGGTATTATATTTTTGTTTCCATTTTGGGTAATCTTTTTTAAATTTATTAGTGTTTGATATATACCATATATGATCTCCAACTCTATTTGTCTTAATAATCTTTCTATTTATTTCTATATTTTTACAATCCTCAACTTCAGAAATTGCTTCTAAAATTGAGCAATTAGAAAATCTTCCGCCTCCAATATTATAAACTTCACCATATTTTGGTTTTTTAAAAAACTCCCAAAAACAATTAACTAGGTCGTAACTATGAAGATTATCTCTAACTTGCTTACCTTTGTAGCCAATCAATGAATATTCCCTTTTAGCCAAAGTTGATTTAACTAGATAAGAAAGAAATCCATGTAGTTTTGCCCCATTATGATTTGGTCCAGTTATGCAACCACCTCTAAATGAAACTGTTTTCAGGCCAATATTTTTTCCATATTCCTGAACTATTAAATCTGCATATGTCTTTGATACTCCAAAAAAACTATGTGTGCAGTTATCTATAGAAAATTTTTCATTAATACCCTTAAAATAATTATTATTTTTATTTAGTTCCCATCTTTTTTGTTTTTCTAAAACTTTTAACCTGTTTGGGTTATCACCATAAACCTTATTAGTGGACATAAAAATAAAAGGAGCTGAAGGGCAATATTTTTTAGTTAATTCTAATAAATTTAATGTTCCAGTTGCATTAACGTTAAAATCTAATATGGGAAAATTTTTACCGTAGTCATGCGATGGTTGAGCGGCACAATGTATTATGAGTGAAATATTTTTTTTAAGATTTTTAAAAATTTTTTCCAGAGAGCCAATACTTCTTATATCAATATTATAGTTTTTAAAATTCTTATGTTTCTTTATGAGTTTATTTTTAACCCAAGTTGTCGAAGCTTCCTTTCCAAAAAAAGTTTTACGTAAATTGTTATCTATACCAATAACATCAAAGCCTTTATTGCAAAAAAAATCAACAGACTCTGAGCCAACTAAGCCTGAAGAACCTGTTATTATCACTACTGACATTAAAAATATTTATTTAATTTTGATTTATTATTCATTAACCAATCATAAGTATCATTAACAACATTAATAATATTATTTTTTGGTTTCCATTTATATGTTTTAATAATTTTAGTATTATTGGTAATAAAATACGGAATATCATAAATAGAAGTTTTTTTTATTTTAGATGTTATCAATTTATTGCCAGTGATTTTTTCACATAATTTAGTAAGATCTTTAAGAGATATAAAACTATTTATTGATCCGCCAATTGTGAATAATTGATTATTTATTGATTGAAATTTTTTTATCTGGATATGTATAATTTCACATAAATCATAAATGTGTAAAACATCTCTTATTTGGTTTCCGGTACCATTAAACCCTATGTAGGTTAAAGGTTTTTTCATAATATGTTTCCATATCCATAAGCTAACAAAACCCTGGTCTTGCTTACCAAATTGGAGTGGTCCAGAAATTACACCACAACGGTTAATTATATATTTTATATTAAATGCATATGAAAACTCCTCTATAAACATTTCTGATGCTAATTTGGTTACACCATAAATTGTTTTAGGTCCCTCAGTTTTAGTATTTTCATCAAACATTTTATTTTTAATCAATTTCATTTTAAAGTTATTTTTTTTAACTAGTTTATTTATCTGTTGAATTGGATAAACTCTGCTTGAAGATAAAAAAATTATTTTTGATTTATCAATTTTGGCTTTTTTTAAAATATTAATTGTACCAATCAAATTAGTACTGATTACTTTATCAATTTTTTTTTTAGATACCTCTACTGCTGCTTCAGCGCAACAATCAATAATTAGATCGTATCTAGGTAGCTTAGAAACTTTTTTATAATCATCAATATTAAAATTATAGTTCTTTATTTTTTGTTCTTTTAATAATTTCAGGTTGTACTTTGAGCCTTTTCTTGAAAGATTATCTAATGATGAAATTTTATATTTATTTTTTTGTAAAAAGAGACATAGATTAGTTCCAACAAATCCACACCCACCAGTTATTAGAATATTCATAATATTATTTTTTATTTTAATAATTAATAATAGGTTTTTCTGATTAATCAAACCACTCTTCATACTTATATTTATTTTCCCTTAGGTATTGGGGAAGTAAATTAAGATTGATATTTTTAAGTTTATATTCAAATTTATATTTATTTATTTCAGTTTTGTCAGCAAAGTGATTATAATTGACTATTTTATTATCAATTTGTTCCTCTAGCTTTTTAAGAGTAATACCAGATACTTCAAACTCATTGTGATGACCAAAGTTGTTTAATTTAATGAGTAAATCCTTTGGTTTTTTAATATTAGTAAAATGCCAACCACCATCTTGAATAATTTCTATATTTCTTAATTTGTTATTAGAGAAAAATGTATCAAATCTCCAAAATGGATATTTTTTATTTTTAAGATTTTTAAGCCAAGAAAATGATTTAATGTATTTTTTTTTACATGCTCTTGAACCATACCATGGAAGCAAATCATGCAGTAAGTTAAATTTATAATGACAAAAAAGTTGTTTAAAGATTATGATATTTTTTTTAGATTTTTTAAATTGTTCAGAATTTAGATTTGGTATTTCATCATTATCACTCAAAATTATCAGGTCATCATCATTGGCAGTATTTATACCTTTTATCATGTAGTCATAAGACTGTTCAATTCTTTTTAAACTATTCATTCTTTTAATAGCAGATGAATTGCTAAAATCTAATATTTTTTCAATGTTTTTCGGCTCATTTTCTATAACTAAATAAATAATCTTATCTTTGAATTTTTTAAATTTATTAATATCAAAATTAAGTTCTTTTCTTTCTCCACTGTGTGAATATTTAGATTCTACTACAACAAACTTATGAACATATTCATTCAGTATGTTAAATCTAACGTCGAGCATTAAGTCCTCAGAATAGTAAGTGGTACAATCAAATATTTTCATTAAAAAATTATATTATATTTTGATAAAAAATTATCCCTTGCCATGCCATGGAATTGTTTTGTCAATTATTTTTCTTAAAGCAATATCAAATAAAAGACCAAGCATTCCCATTACAAAAATAGTGATCCAGATAACCTCATATTGAAAGTATTTCTTAGCAACATTTTCAACAAATCCAATACCTGTAGTACCTGCTAAAAATTCTGCTGCAACTAACGTTCCCCAACACATTCCTACAGCAACTCTTACACCTGTTAAGATTTCAGGTAATGAATTTGGAAAAATTACGTATCTTAATATTTGCCATTTCGAAGCACCAAGTGAATGTGAAGCATGAATTTTTGATAATTGAGTACCAGATGCTCCTGCTCTTGCTGAAATAATCATAATTGAAAATGAAACCATAAACAGTAAGAATACTTTTCCAACATTATCAATTCCAAATACAGTAATAACTAATGGAGCCCAAGCAAGTGGTGGTACAGGTCTATATAATTCAATTAATGGGTCAAAAAATCCTTTAGCAAATCTATTTAACCCCATCAATAAACCAAGCGGTACTCCAAATATTATTCCAAGGATTAAACCTAAAAATACTCTTAAAAAGAGTCCCAAATATGTCCCATTGGCACAGGTATTTTGAATAATGTAAATTCACCCGTAACAACATTTAAAACTTTGCTTTTAAAGTTTGGTTTAACAGTTCCATCAACACTATGGACTGGGTAATTACCTGGGATAATATCTGCAATCCAATCTGGTAAAATAAAGCCAACAACTTTACTAACATCCATCATTTCATACCAAATCAGCGGAATATTTTTAAATCCAACACTTGGTTTTAATAAAAGTGTAAATTTTTTTAAAGTATCTGATGGTTTGGGCAGCCACCTACCAGAACCTTGCTCTGAACAATTAGGACCACTTGAAATTATTGTTCCAGTCGGAAATAAAAATATATCAATTAATCTTAGACTTCCTTGTTCTTTTTTTTGAATAACATCAAATTCTAAAATTGCTTGTTGCATAGAATCAAGAGTTTTTGGAGGAAATATGCTTGCATATTCAATTCTTCTTGCAATTTTAAGCACATCTTTTGCTAATATTGATGCCACCTCTTGTGTGTCATCAAGTTCTGATCTATATTTTTTTATTCCATCTTTGATTTCTTTCATCAAAAATTTGTATTGTGAATTATGATTTCTTAATTTGAAAAAATCATCACTAATTAAAGTTAATTCTTTTGCTGCAGCATCAAACTTTAATCCTTTTTTAGTTTCAGGAATAGTTGGAATTTCTATGGTGTTTTCTACAGCTGTTCCTGAAGATCCCCATCCACCTTGTATTTTTAAAGCTTCAATTCTCGCATTTTCTTCTTCAAGACTTTTTATTGGTGGATAACTTATCTTTTGAAAATCCTCTGTTAACCAAGCTATTCTACTAGTTAGTTCACTGATCTTAATTTTTGTTTCATTTTCAAGAAGGTCCTCATTAGTTAACAATGGAATCGTTCTTTTAGTTTTTTGAATAAAACCTAAAAGTCTATCTTTATCTTGATTTCTTATTATTGATGAATTTCTAATTTCATTAGTTAATTTTTCAATATTACTATTTTCAGCCTTAATAATTGAAGTACTTTTAAATTCCCTTTCATTTATTGGAAACAAATACTTTAATGAAAGCATTGAGTCGTTAACTTTTGCAACTTGGCAAAGTTCATTAGCAGACTGAGGATAAAAAGACTTTGCTAAATCCCATGAGTAATAAAGCCAAGCTATTAATAAAAAACTACTTCCAACAATAATCCAGTGAGCTCCACCTTTGGCTCTTTCAGGGTTCCCAAAAACAGCATCTATTTTTTCAGTCTTGGCTAATTTTATTCCATAAAGAATAGAACCTATAACGGCAAATATAATTAAAAATGTTATAATACCTGTAATCATACTAAATATCTTTACCCATTATTTCTTCTTCCATGTCCCAAATCATGGTTAGAATTTCTTCTCTTTTACTTCCAAAATCTTTAGTTTTTTTAATTTCTCTTAAATCACCATCTATCCCCATTGAAGCAAAGGGTAATTTATACTCTTTATGTATTCGGCCTGGTCTTGGTGCCATTACATATAATCTTTCACCAAGTAACAAAGCTTCCTCAACCGAGTGGGTAATTAAAATAATTGTTTTTCCTGTTTCTTTCCAAATCTTTAAAACTAATGACTGCATTTTTTCTCTTGTTAGTGCGTCTAGTGCCCCCAAAGGTTCATCCATTAAAATTAAATCTGGATCATTAATTAAACATCGTGCAAGAGCAACTCTTTGCTGCATACCGCCAGACAATTGATAAGTCGGTGTATCTCCAAAACCTTGTAAGCCAACTATATTTAACCATTCATCAACTTTTTTTGCTGTTTTAATTGGATCTTCTTTTTTCATTCTCAAGCCAAAGTCTACATTTTCAGCAACTGTTAACCATTCAAATAAAGCACCTTGTTGAAAAACCATTCCTCTTTCAACCCCTGGACCATTAATTTCATTTCCGTTAAGAGTAATTACTCCTGAAGTTGGTCTAAGAAAGCCAGCTGTAATATTTAGTAAAGTTGTTTTTCCACATCCAGAAGGTCCAAGAACAGTTAAAAGTTCTCCTTTTTTAAGTGTAAAATTTACATCTTTTAATGCATGAACAGTTTCTCCCTTTGGAGTTTTAAAGATCATGTTTAGATTTTGAGAAATTAAATCACTCATAGAAATAAATTTATATTAAATTTTATTTAAAAAAATAGGCACCAATTTAATAAATTGGCGCCTATTTAATTTTATCTTACTCTCTAAATTATAGAGGTAAAAAGCTTGTATCTACTGCTCCGTTAGGAGTACCCATTCCCTTTAAGAAACCATCAAGAGTTCCACCTGATTCCATAGATTTTTTAGTATCTGCAGCATTCAAGAATACAAATCCACCTAAAGTATCTTTCATATCTCCAAGTTTCATCTCAGCATCTTTTGCGATTACACTCATATCACTTTTACCAGCTGCGTATCTAGCATTAGCTTCATGCGTTACTTCTATGAAAGTTCTCAGCATTCCTGGGTTTTCTTTCATAAATTTATCAGTAACAGATGTAATATCGATACCTTTGATACCTGCATCACGAGCTGCTTGAACTGTTAACAATCTTGTACCAACAGTTAAAGCTGCTTTAATAGAGTTACCACCAAATAAACAAGCCATTGAAACATCACCAGAAACTAGTGCAGCAGCACCTTCTTCAGGATCCATTTGAATAACAGTCATTTTGCTTTTATCAGCACCAACAACTTTCATACTTTCATCAAAAACATACTCAGCCATAGTTCCTAGAGGAACTGCAACTTTTTTGCCTTCTAACTCAGAACCGTTCGCCGATGTAATACCAGAAGCTTTAGATGTAACACAAGTTGTACCACCCATTCCGTATTCCATAGCAACGTCTACAAGTTTTAACGGAGCTTTTGATTTAACAGCATTGATGAAAGGTACTAAGCCTTGTGAGTAAGAGATATCAATATCTCCAGCTAACATAGCATCAGTCATTGCACCACCATTTGAAAAGTTAGTCCATTTAACTGGAACACCTAGTGCTTTATCAAACATTTTTTTAACTTTGTCTTCTTGGTTTGGAGTAGGCCATTCTAAAAAGAATGCAACTCTAACTTCTTTAGCAGCTGCATTTGCAACTGACATTGATAAGCTAAGAGCAACTACTGTACCAAGAATAAAACTAATTATTTTTTTCATTATTATTCCCTCTGTTATTAATTTAATTAAATTATTGATATTTAAATTCAATTTAGGCGCGATGTAAAACAAAATATATTGCATATCTTCATTTTCAATAGTTAAAAATTTCTATCATAAGTTGCAATATATTCCTTGATCAGAACGGGGTAAAAATAAATCTATTAATATAGATTGCTATACCATAAGTTATTTTGACTATGTTTAATTAATTATAAGGAGATTTGTTACATGTTTATTAAAAAGATTTACAAGACACTACTTACAGGGTTTGCAATTGCTTTGTTTGCTCAAGCAGCCTTTGCTGAGACAACTCTTAAGCTTGGGACTACTGGTAGATTGGGTATGCCAATTGGTGACGCTATAGATCAAGCATTGATGCCGGCTTTGGCAAAAGCCTCTGGTGGCAAGATGAAGATCGAACCATTTTATCAAAAAAGTTTATGTGCTGAACAGAAATGTGGTGAACAAGCCAATCAAGGACTTATATCTCTTTGGACTAGTTCTACGGCAAACTATGGTAATTTTGGATCAGAGTTAGCAATTTTTGATTTGCCTTTCATTTTTAAATCACTTGAAGATGCGAAAAGAATATCAAATGAATGGCTTGCAGAAAGACAGTGCAAACTAGCACTTGAGAATTCAGGCCATATTTGCCTTTCTGTATATTCAAGCGGTGGATTCAGACAGCTTGGAAATGCAACTAAACCAGTTCACGTTCCTAATGATATGAAAGGTCTAAAGTGGCGTACTACTAAGAGTCCAATTGAGTTCATGTTAGTTAAAAATTGGGGTGCAACTCCAACACCTTATGATTGGAGTCAGTTATACTCAGGCCTACAGTCGGGTGTAGTTGAAGGTCAGTATGTTGCTAGTCCTTGGCAGCATGTAGCAAAACTTCATGAAGTTGCAAAATACTTCACTGAGATTGGTGGCATGTGGTCTGGAAATATTTTAGCAATGGATGCAAAGCAGTATAATGCTCTATCTTCTCAAGAGAAGAAATGGTTACACAAAGCTGCTGATGCGTATGGAGAAAAAGTAAACCAGTTAGATAACGCTTGGATTAAGAATGGAGAAGATGCAATTAAAGCATCTGTGAAAGAATGGTATGTTCCATCTGATGCGGAAATGTCTAAATGGAGAGCAGGTGCAATCGGTGCTTGGGTAAAAGCCAAGGGTACGTTTGAACCAGAGGTAGCTAAAAGAGTACTTCTAGAACAAGGAATGGATGGATTTGTAGCTCAGTTAGAGAAAGCTGGGGCTCTTTAAATCGATCAACGAAAAACTGTGTAAAGATCATTTAGCTCAATTTTTAGAACTAGATGATCTTAACTTAAAAAAAATCATAACATTTAAGTAACTATGGAAAGTATCATTCTACTTGGAATACTCCTTTTTCTAATCCTATTAGGTGCTCCCATTGGCTTCATATTAATACTAATACCATTTGTTTATATTCTATTTACCGATGCTGTACCCCTTATTTTAATTCCTAGTCAAATGTTTAATGCTATTGATTCAGTTCCATTAACTGCAATTGCGTTCTTTATGTTGACGGGTGAGCTAATGACAAGTGCCACGATTACTGACAGGTTAGTAGCCTTGAGCAAATCATTAATTGGACGTGTACGAGGGGGGTTGGCCCAAGTTAATGTTCTTGTGAGTATGTTTTTTGCAGGGATGAATGGTTCCGTGGTAGCAGATACAGCTACAGTGGGAGCATTAGTATTACCAGCTATGAAAAAAGCTGGATATCCTCCTGCATTTTCGGCTGCGGTTACAGGCGTAAGCTCCACCATAGGAGGTATAATTCCTCCCAGTATCATGATGATTGTACTTGCTAACTCGACTGAGCTTTCGATTGCATCACTATTTGCGGCTGGGATTATTCCAGGCGTGTTGATAGGCGTTGTGATCATGATAATTAATCATTACTTCGCAATCAAATATAACTTCGAGCGCAGTGATGAACCATTTTCGATACGTAGAGCAGGTAAGGAATTTTATCGATCCTCGTTCGCCCTTTTGATACCTGTAGTTTTAGTGGGTTCAGTAATGGGTGGTGTTGCATCGGTTGTAGAGGCTGGAGCTATCACGGCAATGGTTGCATTATTTACAGGTGTATTCGTTTATCGAACTATTAAATGGAAAGATTGCACTGGTGCTTTTCGTCGGGCATTCCGTAATTCGGCAATGGTTTTTATTATCATAGCTGCGTCAGGACCCTTTAGTTGGTTACTTACCTCTCTAGGTGCAATCGGTGAACTTGAAAACTGGCTTCTAAGCCTTACAGGATCCCCCATTATTTTTATTTTAGCCGTTATCCTATTCATTTTTCTTCTTGGAACCGTAATGGACTCTGCGGTAAACATTATCATAGTTGGCCCAGTACTAGTTAATGTTATGGCTCAAGCTGGCTTTCCTGAGATACAAGCGGCTATTGTTGTAATAGTTGGCTTCTTAATAGGATCAGTCACACCACCTGTTGGCGTTGCGTTCTTTACTGCTGCAACAATAGCGCAAGTGCGTCTAGAAAAAGTGGCTGTTGCGTTAATTCCTTATCTAGTTGGACTGTTTTTACTTTTATTTTTTATCCTCGTTATTCCAGAGTTGACCATGTTTCTTCCAAACCTATTGAGTAATTAGCGATATGTTAAAATTTTTTAACAACATTGACCGTTTTATCCATCGTACATTGGAAGCTATGTGCTCACTCCTTTTGGCTGCGATGGTTGGTTTCACTCTTTATAATGTTACCATGCGATATGTTTTCAATAACCCTCCTGTTTGGGGTGATCTGCTAACAGTATTAAGTAATATTTGGTTGATGTTTATAGCACTTTCTCTGACAGCCAGAGATAATGAACACATAGCTTTAAATTTAATTTATGAAAAATTACCAAATAGACTGTCGCTATATATACGCCAGTTCTGGAAACTTATGATTATGGCAATTGGTATAGTCCTGATAATTTATGGACTTGAACTTGTAGAGGGTATGCGTGGAAAGTATTGGGAAATGTGGTATTTAGAAATTAGTTTCCAAGGCATTGAGTTCAAAGAGAATTATATGCCAAAGAAATACGCAGTTGCAATCTTGCCATTAGCTGGGTTTTTGACGACCATTGGTGCTGCTATTAGTTTTGTGAAAAAGGTCTAGTTTTTGAAATATATCTGCCAAACATGTGCCCTGCGTAGTAAAATCAATTTGTTATAAAGAACTATTTAGTCTATGAATCGAAATATAACTAAATTAAAAATAAACTTATGAGCTCAGAAAACAGAACTTCAGTACCTAATTCATTAAATGAACATTGGATGCCATTTACATCTAATAAAGATTTCAAAGCAAACCCAAGACTAATCACTGCAGCAAAAGGGGTTTATCTAACTACTCACCACGGAAAAACACAAATAGATGCTAGCTCAGGTTTATTTTGCAATCCACTTGGTCATGGAAGAAGAGAAATTACAGAAGCTGTTACTAAACAATTAGAAACATTAGACTACGCTCAACCATTTCAACAAGGTTTTGGAGGATCATTTGAATTAGCAACAAGAATTGCAAAACATACTCCAGGTGATTTAAATAAAATGTTTTACACTATTTGTGGATCAACAGCTGTAGAAACTGCACTTAAAATTGCTATAGCTTATCATAGAGCCAAAGGTCATGCAGAAAGATATAGATTTGTTGGTCGTGAACGTGGTTATCATGGAATGAATATTGGCTGTATATCAGTTGGTGGAATGGTGAATAACGTTAAAGCATTTGCAAGTGTTTTAATGCCAGGTGTTCAGCACATCAGACACACTCATTTACCCGAACATAAATTTGTAAGTGGCCAACCAGAAACTGGAGATTACTTAGCAAACGATCTAGAATCAATTTGTGCAAACTTTGGTGGTGAAAATATTGCTGCTTGTATTGTTGAGCCAATTGCCGGGTCAACTGGAACACTGGTTCCACCAAAAGGATATTTACAAAAGCTTAGAGAAATTTGTGACAATCATGGAATACTTTTAATTTTTGATGAAGTAATAACAGGTTGGGGAAGAACTGGTTCTAAATTTGGTGCTGATGAATTTGGAGTAACACCTGATATTATGACAATGGCTAAAGCTACAACAAATGGTGTAGTGCCTATGGGTGTTGTTGCATGTAATGATTTTATTTATGATGCAGTAATGGATGCATCACCAAAAGGTGCTGTTGAATTATTTCATGGTTATACATACTCAGGAATTCCTGTAGCTGTTGCTGCTGCATTAGCAGTTCAGGATATTTTTGAAAAAGATGATATTTTTAATAGAGCAAAAAATTTAGCTCCTTATTTCCAAAAAGGATTATTTTCTCTTCAAGATCTAGAGTCTGTGGATAATATTAGAGGTTATGGAATGATGGGTGGAATTGACATGAAGCTAAACACAAAACCTGGTAAAGCTGGATTAGAATGCTTTAAAGCCTGTTATGAAGCTGGTGTTAATTTTAAAGCTACAGGAGATTGTTTGATTATAGCTCCTCAATTCATTTGTGAAGAAAAACACATAGATGAAATTATTGATAAGTTAAGAACTGGTATTACCAACTATCAAAAAAATCAAAAAAACTAAAAACTTTATTTAATTAAAGTATTTGCAAAAAGGGAAAGCAAGTTATGAAAATAGGCGTACCTAAAGAAATCAAACCTCAAGAACATCGTATTGGACTAACTCCCGATAGTGTTAAAACTTTAATATCAGAAGGTCATGAAGTTTTAGTTGAAAACAATGGTGGATTTGAAGCTGGTTTTGAAAATGAGCAATACACAAGTGTTGGTGCTAGAATCATTCATAAAGCTGAAGATATTTTTAATGATGCGGATATTATTGTTAAAGTAAAAGAGCCTCAATCAGTTGAAGTTAAGATGATTAGAGAAAATCAGATTGTCTATACTTATTTACACTTAGCAGCAGCTAAAGAATTAACTGAAGGACTAATTAAGTCTAAAGGCATTTGTATAGCTTATGAAACGGTGACAGATGATAATGGAAGATTGCCATTACTTGCACCGATGAGTGCAGTTGCTGGTCGTATGTCAGTTCAAGCTGGTGCACATTGTTTGGAAAAAAATCAAAACGGTAGAGGTCTTTTATTGGGTGGTGCTCCTGGAGTTGAAGGAGGAACTGTTGTTATTTTAGGTGGTGGTGTTGTTGGAGAAAATGCTGCAGTGATAGCAACTGGAATGGGCGCTAAAGTTCATATTGTTGATAAATCTGAAGCAAGATTAAAACAACTTGTTAAAATGTTTGGTGATAAAATTATACCAGAACAAAGTGATAAGATTGATTTAGATAAATTAGTTGCTGAAGCTGATCTTTTAATTGGGGGTGTTTTAATTCCTGGTGCAGAAGCACCAAAATTAATTACTAAACCAATGTTAAAATTAATGAAAAGAGGATCTGTAATTGTTGATGTTGCAATCGACCAGGGGGGCTGTGTTGAAACAAGCAAACCAACAACTCATGGTGATCCAACTTATATAATAGATGATGTTGTTCATTACTGTGTAGCTAATATGCCAGGTGGAGTTCCAAGAACTTCAACTATAGCATTGAACAACGCAACACTTCCATATTTAGTTAAACTTGCAAATAAAGGTTACAAAAAAGCTTTAGGTGAAGATAAAAATTTTATAGCTGGATTAAACGTGCATAAGGGCATGGTGACCTATAAAGCTGTTGCAGATGTATTTGGTCATGAATTTGTTGCACCAGAAAAAGCAATAACAAGCTAAGATAATTTGTGGATAAAAAACTTCCAAGCAATGCAAAAGTTATTGTAATTGGAGGAGGTATCGCAGGCTGTTCAGTTGCTTATCACCTTGCAAAATACGGTTGGAAAGATACGGTATTATTAGAAAGAGATCAGTTAACTTCAGGAACTACTTGGCATGCAGCAGGTCTCGTTGGTCAACTAGGGGCATCATCCACCATTACACGTCTTAGAAAATACTCTTTAAATCTTTATAAAGAATTAGAAAAAAAAACTGGATTATCAACTGGATTAAAACAAAATGGAGCAATCACAGTTGCAAGTACACCTGAAAGATTGCAAGAATTATTAAGACAAGCAACAGCAGCACAATTATTTGATGTTAATGTTGAGAGCGTTACTAAACAAAGAATAAAAGAACTCTATCCTGTTATAAATGATGCTGATATTTTAGGTGGAGTTTATATGCCAGAAGATGGTCAGGCAGATCCTGTAGGGGTCACCAATGTATTAGCTAAAGCTGCAAAGATGGAAGGAGCTCAGATATTTGAGAAAACTCCTGTTGAAAAAATATTAGTTAAAGATAAAAAAATTGTTGGTGTTCAAACTAAATTTGGCAAAATTGATTGTGAATATGTCGTAATTGCAACCGGGATGTGGTCTAGACAAATTGGAGAAGATATTGGTGTAAGTATTCCATTATATCCTAATGAACACTTTTACATAATCACAGAACCATTAGATAAATTACCTAAAAACTTGCCAGTTTTAAGAGACTATAATTCCTGTCTTTATTTAAAAGAAGATGCAGGGAAAATGTTAGTTGGAATATTTGAACCTAACGCAAAACCTGCCTTTAAAGACAAGGGAGTTGTTCCAGAAGACTTTTCATTTGGAGAGTTTCCAGATGATTTTGATCACTTTGAACCTTATTTGGAAAAATCATTTAAAAGATTACCCATGTTAGAAACTGCTGGAATTAGAAAATTTTTTTCAGGACCTGAATCTTTTACACCGGATACTCAATATCTTTTAGGAGAAACTCCAGAAGTGAATAATCTTTTTACTTGTTGTGGATTTAATAGCATCGGTATAGCAAGTTCTGGGGGTGCGGGCAGAGTTACTGCTGAATGGATGATTAATGGATACATGAATGAAGATTTATTTTCACTTGATATTAAAAGATTTCAAAAATTTCATTCATCTAAAAAATTTATTATGGAAAGGGTTACAGAAACTCTTGGTGATTTATATGGAATGCACTGGCCTTACAAACAGCATATCACCTCAAGGAATCAAAGACTATTACCTTATCATGAAGAGTTAAAAAAAGAAGGAGCATGCTTTGGTGTATCTGGTGAATACGAAAGACCTATGTGGTATGCAAAAAATAATGAAAAAGCAGAATACAAATACAGTTTTGATTACCAGAATTGGTATCCTTCTGTTCAATTTGAAACAAAAAATACAATTACCAATGTTGGCTTATATGAACTCTCTCCGTTTTCAAAATATGAAATAAAAGGAGAGCAAGCATACAGTGAATTACAAAGAATATGCACTGCTAACATTAAAAATGAAATAGGTAGATCAACTTACACGCAGATGTTGAATGAGGCTGGAGGAATTGAAACAGACTTAACGGTCATTTGTATTGATAAAAATTATTTTAGAATAATAAGTTCAGCTGCAACAAAAACTCATGATAAAGCACATATTTTAAAACATTTATTACCAAATTTAGAATTTAAAGATATTACTAATGACCTTGCATGTTTAGGAGTTTTTGGACCCAAAAGTAGAAACTTAATTTCAAAAATTTCAAATGATGATTTTAGCAATGAAACACTCAAATTTGGTTATGGGAAATTCATAACTCTTGGGTCAAAAAAAGTTTGGGCACAAAGATTATCTTATGTAGGGGAACTAGGATTTGAACTTTATATTGAAAATAAAGATGCTAAAGAAATTTATCAAATAATTGTTGAAGAGGGAAAAAATCATGACTTATCTCACTGTGGTTCACATGCAATGGATACCATGAGAATGGAAAGTGGTTTTTTACATTGGGGTCATGACATTTCACCAGAAGAAAATCAGTATGAGGCAGGATTAAATTTTGCAATTAGTTATAAAAAAGAAACGGACTTTATTGGCAAAGAAAGCTTATTAAAAATAAAAGATAAAAAACAGAATAGAAGATTTATTATACTGTCTCTTAAAGATAGTAAGCCAGGCACACCATTATTATTACATGAAGAACCAATTTATGTTGGGGATAAGATTATCGGAAGAACAACATCAGGGAATTATTCTTTTAATTATAAAAAAAATCTATCTTTTGGATATGTAAGTTCAGTACATTCAAATGAAGAACTTTCAAAAATGGACCTATATATTGAGGTCGCTAAACAAAAATTCCCAGTAATAGTAGAAATCGTTCCACTAAAAGACAAACAAGCTAGATTATTATAATTTTAGTTGCTGAGTTAAATAATTGATGGTTAAATAATGTTATGCAAAAAACTTATTTTCATAACCAAAAACATATCAATGAAAAAAAAGTCAAAAAAAAAATTATTCCATTACAATATAATGGTAAAAAGAGAATTGTAGACATCAATATATTATTGAATCGAGTACGAGTAGATAAAATAAAGGAAACTAAAAGAAAAATTATTTTTTACAGCTCATCAATTTTATCACTAGGTTTTTTTTCAATTTTTATAATGTTTATAAAATAACCCTATTAAGCAAAATAAAAATTATTATTGTTCACTACAATAATCTAAATGGCCAGTCATTCAGTTAGAGGAAATAAATTTTTTTAAATTTTTAGAATGTATATGTAGATTAACTATAGGGATTAGACAGTTATTAGTTTTTTTATATGGTTTGTTATTAATCCATTTAATTTCCCATTCAGATATATTTAAATTTGAGTCTTTATTTATAAAATTTATTTCTACTTTTTTTTTAAATAATTTTTTTAACCCTTTTACAAAGCTCATTATAGTTCTAGCTTTGTTTCGAGGATCAATGCCATCCAAAAACTGCCCTATACTTGCTGCATCAAATATATATTTGAAACCATTTCTATAATTATCATTATCACCTATGGGCAAACACAAAGAGTTATTTATTTTTTTTTCGATGTAGTGAAGGATAACCATATCATTTTCATTTATATATTCACTTGCTATAGATGATATTTTTTTACTTATTTCTTTATCTTTAATATAAATAATTGATCCAATTACTCTAATATCGCTATCTCTAACACATGCAAAATCATAACTTTGTAATACGGGCATAACATTTTCTAAATCTTGATATAGCAGTACATCGGTCTCAATATGTATTATGTCCTTTAGATCATGCATTTGCAAATAATCATCAATAACGTAAAGTCTTTCTGTTGAAAATCTCCAAAAGAAATTTCTAAATTTTTTTTTAATTAATTTACTGTTTTGAATAAAATGAGAGTGATTTTTACTCATAGGAATATTTTCTACATCTGTGGTCAAACAATTATGGTTTGTGTAGTCTGAAGAACTGCTCTTGATTAAATGAATAGTATAATTTTTTTGCGTAAAGGTAATTTGTTTAATGCAATCATCTAAGTATTTAGGTACTACGCCAAGTGCTACAATTATTAGGTCCATTTCTTCAATTAATATTACAATATTAGACAAACTTAAATTGTTAATTATTTTTTATTCTGTTGGTGAAAAAGTTTTACAAATTATGCACAAGATATAAAGATATTAAAAGCTTTGGGTGTTGATGCATATTCGCTGTATATCTATTATTAAAATTCAGAAAAACTTGATTGCACTAAAAATAAAATCTATTATAAATCAACAATAATTAAGTGGCGGGGTAGCTCAGTCGGTTAGAGCGCAGGACTCATAAGCCTGAGGTCAGTGGTTCGATTCCACTTCCCGCTACCATTAAGATATAAGTTTTCTTAAATAATTAGAATATTCACAATTTCCATAAAACTTAATAGCCTTTAACATTTCTTTTTTCCCAATCCATTTATTCAGATAAGCAATCTCTTCAATACAGGCAATTTTAAAACCCTGTCTATTTTCAATAGCAGACACAAATAAAGAAGTCTTATAAAAATCTTCAATAGATCCTGTGTCTAGCCAAGCTCCACCTCTACCCAATTGCTCAGCTTTAAGCTTGCTTGTAGATAAATATTTTTTTAAAAGATCCGTTATTTCTAATTCACCTCGTTTAGAAGGTCTTAATTGTTTTGCATATTTTACAACTTTATTATCAAAAAAATACAAACCAGTTATAGCAAAATCAGATATGAATTTTTTTGGTTTTTCTTTAATAGAGGTTATTTTTTTTAAATTATTTATTTTAGCAACACCAAATAATTCTGGATTTGGAACTTTGTGCAATATAACTTTAGCTCCTTCATTTAATTTAGAGCAATTAAGAAGCATTTTAGAAAGGTTTTGCCCATAAAAAAAATTATCGCCAAGTATTAAAGCAACATTATCCTTACCTATAAAATCTTTTCCAAGAATAAAAGCATCTGGCAAACCTTTAGGACTTTCTTGCTCTAAATAGCTTATGTTAACGCCTAAGTTATTACCATTTGGAATTATTTTTTTATATTGATCTAATTGACCTTTGTTTACAATAATAAGTATATCTTTAATTTTAGCCAATAATAAAATTGAAAGAGGGTAGAAAATTAAAGGTTTATCGTAAATGGGTAACAACTGTTTATTAACAGCCTTAGTTAGTGGACTCATTCTAGTTCCCATTCCACCAGCTAAAATTATCCCTTTTTTAATCATTATAATTTTCCTATTCTTTTAACTATATCTTTTGTTGAAATAGATTTGTAGTAGTTGTTATTATTAAGATACCATAAAAAAGTTTTTTCTAAACCATTTTTAAAGTTTACTTTTGTTTTCCATTTTAAATTTTTCAATATTTTTTTGCTATCAAGAGCGTACCTAATATCATGACCTGGTCGATCTTTAATAAATTTAATTTTAACATTTGTGCCAATTAAATTATATTTTTTTGCAATTTTTATTAATGCTTTACAAATTTCAAGATTGTTCAAATTTTTATTTGAACCAATATTATAAAATTCACCAATTTTTCCTTTTTGTAAAACTTTTATCAAAGCTTCACAATGATCATGAACATATATCCATTCTCTTGAATTTTTCCCATTGCCATAAATGGGCAAATTTTTATTATTCAAGATATTGTAAATTAACTTTGGGATAAGTTTTTCAGGATGTTGTTTTGGGCCATAATTATTTGAACAATTTGTAACTATTGCTGGAATCCCGTATGTTCTAACGTATGAACTAACAAGATGATCGGATGCGGCTTTACTGGCTGCATAGGGTGAACTTGGCTTATAGGGAAAATTTTCATGAGACCTTCCTTTTAATATATCACCATATACCTCATCAGTAGAAATATGAATTAACCTAACTTTCTTATTTGACTTCGAATATTTTTTGAAAATTTCAAGTAAATTAAAAACACCCACGATATTACTGTTAATAAAACCTTCAGGACTATCAATGGACCGATCCACATGAGTTTCTGCTGCTAAATTAAAAATACCTGCAGGTTTATATTTAAAAATAATTTTATTAAGTTTATTTTTGTTATTTAGGTCACATTTAATAAATTTATAGTTTGATTTTTTTAGGTACTCCTTTGTATTGTAAAAATTAGATGAGTACGTAACTTTGTCTAAATTTATAACTTTAAATTTTTTATGAATTAATAGTTCAATTAGATTGCTACCTATAAAGCCAAGACCACCAGTAACTATTATTTTCTGCATGATTTTATTTATAATAATCGATATAATAAGTATATAATAATTTACTTCAATAATGACATTAAGCTTAAATAACCTAACATTTATTATCGTTACATTTAAAAGTGAGCACATCATTCATGAATGTATCGAGTCTTTACCAAAAGATTCTAATATAATTATTATTGAAAATTCAAATAATCAAGAATTAAAAAAACAACTTGAAGAAAAATATTCAAAAATTAATGTTGTTGTTCAAGATAATAGTGGCATGGGAGCTGCAAATAATAAAGGAATTAAATTATGTAAAACAGATTATGCCTTTGTCATCAATCCTGATGTTAAGTTTCATAAAGATACTATTCAAGAATTGATTGCTTTGTCATTAAAATATAATGATTATTCAATTTTGGCACCAATTTCTGATGATATTAAATATCCAAATTATAAGATTATAAATAAAAAAATAGAAAATGATGACACTGATTTTTTAAGCGTAGACTCTGTTGATGGATATGCAATGTTAATAAACAAAAATAAATTTAATGATAATATTTATTTTGATGAGAATTTTTTTTTATATTTAGAAAATGACGATTTATGTCTTAGAAAAAAAACAGAAAATAATAAAATATATGTTGCAAAAAAAGCAAAAATTCATCATTTAGGAGGTAAGTCTCACTCAACTATCCATGAAAAAGAAATTGAATTTTTAAGAAATTGGCATTGGATGTGGTCAAAATTTTATTTTAACAAAAAACATTATGGTTATCCAAAGGCTCTATTGAAAAGTCTACCCACGTTGATCACTTCTATAATTAAATTTTTTTATTACTTTTTAATATGTAATAAATTTAAAAGAAAAATTTATATAATGCGTTTTTTAGGATTAATTAATTCGATGTTTGGTAAAAAATCTTGGTATAGGCCACAAATTTAAAATATTAATGACCAGGAAAATCTATTAAGCTTTCTATTTTATATCCACTTTTTTTTAACTTATCTACACCACCTAAGTCAAAAAGATTTATTGCAAAAATAAATGCTGCAATTTTAGCATTCGACATTTCAACAAGTTTAGCTGCAGCTTCAGCTGTTCCACCTGTTGCTATTAAATCATCTATAATCAAAACTGAGTCGTCTTTATCAATTGAATCTTTGTGTACTTCAATAGTTGCTGTTCCATACTCTAATTCAAAATCAACTGAATGAGTTTCAGCTGGAAGTTTGTTCTTTTTTCTAAACATAATAAAAGGTTTTTTAAGTAGATAAGAAACTGCTGAAGCAAATACAAATCCTCTTGATTCAATTGCAGCAATTTTATCTATTTTGTAATTTTTGGTTCTTTCAATTATTTGATTAATACATTCTTCAAATGCATCTGCATTCTTTATTAGAGTTGTAATATCCCTAAATAGAATACCTTTTTTTGGATAATCTGGGATTGATCTAATATAATCTTTTAAATTCATAATAGTTAATTATAAAAGTATAAATAAATAAATTTTTGATTATGACAACAAATAAATTAGCAATTATTGGTGGTAGCGGCCTTTATGATGTTGAAGAATTTAAAGATCGTGAATTACTTGATATAAATACTTTTTGGGGAAAACCATCAGATAAAATTTTAAAGACAAATTATAACAATAAAGAAGTTTATTTTTTACCAAGACATGGAAGGGGCCATTTTGTTTCTCCATCTAATATAAACTTTAGAGCAAACATAGATGCACTAAAACAACTAGGTGTTACAGATATAGTTTCGGTATCAGCTGTAGGCTCTCTTAAAGAGGATTTACCACCAGGAAAATTTGTTATTGTAGATCAATTTATTGATAGAACTTTTGCAAGAACAAAAACTTTTTTTGATGATGAAATTGTTGCTCATGTTTCAATGGCACACCCAACTTCTAATGGTTTGATGAATGCTTGTGAAGATGCAATTAAAAAATCTAATATAGATTATCAAAGAAATGGAACTTATGTGGTTATGGAAGGACCTCAATTTTCAACATTAGCTGAGTCTAATTTATATAGATCGTGGAATGCTGATGTTATTGGAATGACAAATATGCCTGAAGCAAAACTCGCAAGAGAAGCTGAGATTAAGTATGCGTCTGTATCAATGGTTACAGATTTTGATTGTTGGCATCCCGACCATGAAAATGTTGATGTTCAACAGGTTATCAAAGTTCTTTTAGGCAACGCTGAAAAAGCAAAAAAAATGATTAAGAACTTAATTGATAATTTTGAAGATCATATTGACCCTAATGATCCAACAAATAATTGTTTAGATGTAGCAATTATTACAGCACCTGAAAAAAGAACTAAAAAAACAATAGATAAACTTAAGACAGTAGCTGGTAGAGCTCTATCTAAATGAAAATTCAAAATAAAGAATATAGAACTATTTGGTATGAAAAAAATGTTGTCAAAATAATTGATCAAACAAAACTTCCACATCAGTTTATTATTAAAGATTTAAAAACAGTTAAAGATTCAATTAATGCCATTAAAGTAATGGAAGTAAGAGGCGCACCTTTAATTGGAGGAACAGCTGCCTATGGAATGGTACTGGCAGTTCAGGAAAATAATGATCCTGATTTTATTAAGAAAAGTTCTGAAGAGTTAATTGAGTCAAGACCTACTGCTATAAATCTAAAGTGGGCTGTAGATCGTATGATGAAAAAATTATCAGGTATTAATAGTGATCAAATTTTAGATATTGCTTTAAATGAAGCTAAAGAAATTTGTGATGAGGATGAAAAATTTTGTGAAAATATTGGACTTAATGGATTAAAAATAATTGAGGAAATTTACAACAAAACAAAAAAAACAATTAATATTTTAACTCATTGCAATGCAGGTTGGTTAGCAACTATCAATTGGGGAACAGCGACTTCCCCTATTTATCATGCTCATCAAAAGGGTATTCCAGTCCATGTTTGGGTTGATGAAACAAGACCTAGAAACCAAGGTGCAAATTTAACTTCATATGAATTAAATGAAGAAAATATTCCAAATACAATTATTGCAGATAATACAGGCGGAATTTTAATGCAAAGAGGTGATGTTGATATGTGTATTGTTGGAACAGACAGAACCTTATCTAATGGAGATGTTTGTAATAAGATAGGCACTTACCTTAAAGCTTTGGCCGCTCATGATAATAATGTCCCATTTTATGTGGCGTTACCAAGTTCGACTATTGATTGGAAAATTAAAGAGGGAAAAGATATCCCAATTGAAGAAAGAAATTCAGAAGAGTTATCTCATATTGAAGGTATGGATGAAAATAATAAAATTAAAAAAATTTTAATTTATCCAAAAAAAAGCAAAGCAATGAATCTTGCTTTTGATGTTACACCATCAAAATATGTAACAGGATTAATAACTGAAAAAGGAATTTGTGAAGCATCAAGTGATGCATTAAAGAAAATGTTTAAATAATGAAAATTTTAAGGTCTGAAGTTATTAAGTACGCTAAAATGCTGAATAGTAGAAAGCTTTCAGCTTTAAGATCTGGAAATATATCCGCAAGATTTCAAGACGGTTTTTTAATAACACCCTCAGGAACTAAATACTCTTCGTTGAAAAATAAAGATATAGTTTTTGTTTCCTTTAAAGGTAAATTTGATGAAAAAAAAGGAATACCATCCTCTGAATGGAGATTTCATCAGGATATTTACTTGAGTAAAAAAGAAGCTAAAGCAATTGTTCATGCACACTCAAACTACGCAACAGCAATCTCTACTCATGGAAAAGGTATTCCAGCATTTCATTATATGATAGCAATGGCAGGTGGTAACGATATTAAATGTGCAAAATATGCAACTTATGGAACAAGAGAGTTATCTAAAAATATTCTTAAAGCATTAAGACAAAGAAATGCTTGCTTAATAGGCAATCACGGACAGATTGCATTTTCTGAAAATTTATCAAAAGCATTTGAGTTAGCTGAAGAGGTTGAAAATCTTTCGAACCAGTATATAAAAGCCCTAAAAATTGGTAAGCCTAAAATTTTATCATCAAAAGAAATGAGTAAAGTTTTAAGTAAAGCAAAAAATTATAAGAGGGGATAATTTTTTATGACTAAAGTAGGTGAACACGTAACTTTAGATATTATTGGAACAACTCAAGAATATGACCCATCATTATTTGAGAGTGTTATACGTAAAATTGCAAAAGCAGCAGAAGTAACAGTTCTTGAAATTTCTAAATATAAATTTGAACCACAGGGTTTTACAATACTTGCACTATTAGCTGAAAGTCATATTAGCTTTCATACATTCCCTGAAAAAGGAATTATTAGTTTTGATTTTTTTACATGTGGAAAAGTAAGTCCATCTATAGCTTTAGAAATTGTTAAAAAAGAATTCAAACATAAAAGAATTGTTAAAAAAGAATTTAATAGAGATACTAAATCCTTATATCATGACATCTATAGCTCACCAGGTTTACAAAAATCTTATGTTGTAAATGAAGTCTTAGAAGATTTTAAATCTAAAGTAGGTCAACATATAGAAATTTTAGATTTAGAACAATTTGGTAAATCACTTTTTATAGATAATGAAATTCAAGTCGCAACAAATGATGAAGTTTTGTACAGTTCAACTTTTGTGAATGCTGCTTTAAAATTAAATAAAGACATGGGCACAGCTGCTATCATTGGCGGTGGAGATGGTGGGGTTGCAAGAGAGTGCATGTCTAAAGGTTTTGATTTTATAGACTGGTATGAGCTTGATCCAGAAGTAGTTGAAGTTTGCAATAAACACCTTGGAACCATTGGTAATAAATCAACAGAAAAAAATTCAGTTAAATGTATTTGGGGAGATGCTTTTGAAAGTATAAAATCTGTTGAAGATGATAAATATGATAAAATTTTTGTTGATCTTAATGACGATCAGTTTTGCATAGATCTTGCAGCTAAAAATATGGATTCGCTAATTAGAATTTTAAAGCCAAATGGAGTAATTACCGCTCAAGTGGGTAGTCAAGATAAGAAACCAGAACAAGTAGAGAAATGGCTAGATGTATTCAATAAGAATTTTGGAAATACAACTTTGGATAGGGTTTACATCCCAAGTTTCGACTGTTCTTGGAACTTTTCATCATCTATTAATCACTAAAAATTTCTTTTTAAATTAGCAAATTTGTGAAATAAATATCCCTAAGGGGGGATTTTCACCCTAAAATTTATGGAGAAAAAAATGAGTATATTTAAAAAAACAATTTTAACTGTTCTTGCTTCTTTATTATTAATCGGAAATGTTTACGCCGATAAAATAAAGATTGGAACAGAAGGCGCTTACCCACCATGGAACTCTAAGGACGCTTCAGGTGCTCTTATTGGTTTTGAGGTAGAGTTAGCTCATTCACTTTGTAGATACATTGGAAGACAATGTGAAGTTGTTGAGCAAGATTGGGATGGAATGATACCAGCTCTTCAAATGAGAAAATTTGATGCAATTATGGCTGGAATGTCAATTACAGATGAAAGAAAAAAAGTAATTACTTTCTCTCAAGGTTATGCTGACGAAGTTGCTTCACTTGCTGTTATGAAAGGTTCAGATTTAGAGGGAATGGAAACTCTAGACGGAGTGAATCTAACATTGGGTGGTTCAGCTGTTAATAAAGCACTTAAAACTATTACTGGAGCTTTATCTGGTAAAACTGTTTGTACTCAAACAGGAACTATTCACCAAAACTTTTTAGAGTCTGGTGATGTAGGTAAAGTAAATGTTAGAACTTACAAAACTCAAGATGAAGTTAATCTAGACTTAGAAGCAGGAAGATGTGATGTTGCTTTAGCTGCAGCAGTAGCATTTACTGATTATGCTGAAAAATCTGGAAAATCAGTTGTTCTTGTTGGACCAACTTTTTCAGGTGGCGCATTCGGGAATGGTGTTGGAGTTGGCTTAAGACAAGGAGACGCTGAACTTTTAAAAGCTTTTAACAAAGCCATTGATCAAGCAAGAAAAGATGGAGTTATTTCTAGACTTGCAATCAAGTATTTTGGCTTTGACGCTTCTATGTAAATAATATTTTGAAAAGGCGACTATTTATTTAGTCGCCCTTTCGATATGGATCTTTTATCATTCGGAAAAACAGGCTGGGGAGACGAGTTGTTTTATGCAACTCTAATGACAATTGCAGTAGCAGTTACTGCAATGTTAATTGGTTTTATATTTTCATTAATCTTTACGCCACTTAAATTATCAAATAATAAATTTCTAAATTTCATTGGCAATACTTACACAACAGTAATTAGAGGTGTTCCAGAATTGTTAGTAATCTATCTTTTCTTTTTTGGAGGCAGTGGAGCAATAATGTATGTTGCTTCAATTTTTGGCTATTTTGAATATATAGAAATTAATGCATTTATTACTGGTTCAGTTGCAATCGGCATTATATCAGGCGCTTATTCAACAGAAGTATTTAGAGGTGCCATTCAGTCAATAGATAAAGGTCAATTTGAAGCTGCTAAAGTTTTAGGGGTTAGTAAATTTGTACAATTTTATAAAATAATTCTGCCTCAAATGTTAAGGCTTGCTATTCCGAACTTAAGTAATGTTTGGCAGATCACCTTAAAAGATACATCTTTAATATCAGTCACAGGTTTAGTTGAAATTATGAGACAATCTTATATTGCAGCGGGCTCCACTAGAGATCCTTTATTCTTTTATTGTTTTGCAGCAGTTTTATATTTGATGCTTACATTTTTGAGCATGAAATTAATTAACAGACTTGAAGTCAAATATAGTAGGGGCTTTTAATGGATTTTGATTTAATGATAACAAGTTTGCCAAAACTACTAAGTGCAGCAGTTATAACCTTAAAGTTATTATCGGCATCTTTAATCATAGGTTTATTTATTGGATTTTTATTTGCAGTTTTAAGATTAAACAAAAACCCATTTATTAATAAATTTGCTTACGGGTATTCTTATTTATTTAGAGGAACTCCTTTATTGGTTCAAATATTTATAATTTATTATGGTCTTGGACAAATTGAGTGGTTAAGATCAACTTTTCTTTGGGTCATTTTAAAAGAACCCTATTGGTGTGCAATTATTGCATTCGCTTTAAATACAGGAGCTTATACTTCAGAAATTTTAAGATCAGCTTTTCAAACTATAAAACCTGGAATTATTGAAGCTGGTAAAAGTTTAGGGATATCAAACAAAATTATTTTATATAAAATTCAAATTCCAGTAGCGATTAAACAATCTTTACCAGCTTATGGTAATGAAATTATATTAATGATGAAAGGTACATCACTTGCAAGCACTGTAACATTAATGGATATTACTGGTGTTGCTAAACACATTGTATCAACCACTTATAAACCTTTAGAGGTGTTTCTTTTAGCAGGTGGAATTTATTTATTTATGACTTTTATCATTCACAACTTGATAAAATATTTAGAAAAAAAATATAGTTTTTAATAAGAAGTATATTCTTTAATTTCTTTAATCTTAGAACCTGTATGATTATTCATCTCTAGTTTAATCTTAGCACGATCATCATTTAAAAAATGAATATCTCTTGATAATTTTATAAAGTTTTCAGTAAAATCAGAATTTTTTTCACACAATCTTTTATTATCTTCAATCACCCATAACTTTGCATTAATATCTTTTAAGGATTGGAAAAGAGTATTAAGTTTTTCATCAGATTTAACATTGTTATCTAATTGATCTTTTAAAATACCATGCTCATCATTAATAAATTTTAGTTTTTCAGGGTCTTTAATTTTTTCTTGTTTAATCTCTAAAATAGAAATTTTATCCAAAAGTTCACCCACTGAGACTTCAACTAGAATTTTATTCATAAAAATTTATACTATGTTAAGTTGTTAGAAATATGTCTAATATTTTAATTATCAAACATGGTTCTTTAGGAGATATAGCCCAAGCTTGTGGGGCAATTCAAGATATTTCTGAAAACCACCCAGAAGATCAAATACATATATTAACAACAAAACTCTATTTTGAATTATTTAGAAAAAACCCACTTGTACACAATGTTATTTTAGACAGACGTAAATCAAGATTTAATTTAATTTATCTATATTTGTTAATGAGAACTTTAAAGAAAATTAATGTAAAAAAAGTTTATGATTTACAAAACTCATCTAGAACAAAATTTTATAAAAATATTTTATTTCCAAAATCAAATTTTGATACTTGGTCTAGTTCAGAAACCACCTTGCCAAGTAATATTTTAAAAGAAGAATTTGATAAAGACCCAGTTTTAAATCGATTTGATCATCAACTTAAAACTTCTGGAATTAAAACTGAACACACTATGAAGCCTAACTTTAATTGGGCAGTCATCAACATTGATAATATTAAACAAGAATTTAATTTAGATAAATATATTGTTTTATTTCCCTTTTGTTCAGCTCATCTAGCTCATAAAAAATGGCCCCATTACAATGAGCTAATAGAGTTAATTAAAAATAAATATGGAGATCAAATTAAAGTAGTAGTTGCACCTGGGCCCTCTGAAATCAATGATGCAAAAAATATTAAGGCTGTTTCAATTTTAGATAAAGGTAAAGCTTTAGATATTTCTCAACTTGCAAGTTTGATTAAAGAAAGTTCATTTGTAATTGCAAATGATACAGGTCCAGCTCATATTTCAGCACATCTAGGAGTAAAAGGTTTGACCTTATTCGGTAAACACACAACAGCTTTTAAAGTTAGTGTTGAAAGAGAAAATTTTAAAGCAATACAGGTTGATGATTTAGAAAAACTAAGCGCAGGTAAAGTTTTAGAAAAAATATTAATTTAATATTTTTTTATATTCTTCAATAATTGAACTCCATTTAAATCTAGTAGAATTTTCTTTTGCAGCTTTTCCGTATTCATGGAATTTATTATTTTCTAACATCAAATTAATTGATGAATAAACTTCATCTAATTCATTGCCATCACATATTAAACCTGTTTTCTCATGTTCGATTGCATCTGCTGCACCCCCATCCTTTCCTCCAAGAGAGGGCAATCCATATTGTGCAGCCTCAACATAAGCAATACCAAATCCTTCAACAGATTTTTTATGAACAACTGAAGGCATGACAAAAATATCTGATTTAGCAACTAATGCATTTTTTAATTCATTAGAGACATCCTTGAAGAACATCACTTGGGGTTGAAGACCTAGTTCGGCTACTAATTTTTTAATATTTTCTTCTTCATCGCCATAACCCACACAAATGTAGATAATACTTGGGTAGACTTGTTTTAAATTTCGAAGTGCCATGATTACTTTTTCATGGTTTTTTCTTTTATCAAATCTAGAAACAGTAATAAGTCTTGGAGACTTATGTTTTAATAAATTCTCTACTTTATCTAAAGTCTTTTTATTTAATTCTTCAACAAGATCAACACCAGGATTAATAACTATAATTTTATCTTGTTGAACCCCCAATGAAATTGCTAAATTTTTAGTATACTCAGAATTAGCAACAATAGTTTCAACATTATCTAAAACCTCCAACACTCTTTGATTAAGAGAGGTACCTTTCTCATGATTAATTTCTTTACCATGGATCAAGCATATCTTTTTTTTATTAGTTTTAAGATGTTCTAAACTTTTCCAATGATCAGCAATAATGCCATCTATTTTATTTTCTTTAATAAATTCATTAATCAGTTGAGCTTTTCTATATTTTCTAAGAAGTTTTATTCCACCAACACGCTCTATTGAAAAAGAAACTTGCTCATCAAATAACTTATAATTTTCATGATAATCAGCAAATACTTTTATCATGTAGTGTTTTGAAAGTTCATTTGCTAACCCCCACATTAAATTCTGCATGCCACCAACTTCTGGAGGAAAGGTTTTTGTAACTATTAAATACATTAATTATCTAACCATTTAATACCGCAGCCAGCACTTGGAATTTGTGTTTCAGGACCTTTGGTCGTTTCAGCTATTTGTTTCATTGCTATAAATAAATCACTATCACCAGCTCTTACTGGTTTTAGATTATCTAATTCTCTTATTCTACCTCTGTATTGTAATTCTAAACTATTATTGTATCCAAAAAAATCAGGAGTGCACACAGCATCATAACTTTTTGCAACATTTTGAGTTTCATCAAAAACATAGGGAAAATTAAATTGATGTTTCCTTGCAAATTCAATCATATTTTCAAAACTATCTTCAGGATAATTTATTGTGTCATTAGAGCATATGGCCACTGCTGTAATACCTAATTCTTTTAAATTTTTACAATCTTCAACAATGTCTTTAATAACAGCTTTTACGTAAGGACAGTGATTACAAATAAACATAACTAAAGTTCCATTTATCCCTTTAACATCATTTAATTTAATAATTTTGTTATTAGTTGACTTTAATTCAAAGCTTTTAGCAGCTTGTCCGAAATCACATATTGGAGTTTTTAACGGCATGTTATAATAATATATAAGTTATGTTTTATGATTTGGAAGATAAAAAAGTTAAAAATTTAGGTGAAAATTGGTCTGCATCTAATGCATCTATCATTGGTGATGTTACATTAGAAAAAAATACCAGTATTTGGTTTAATGTTACCTTAAGAGGTGATGTTGAAAATATTCACATAGGTGAAGGCTCCAATATTCAAGATGGCAGTGTATTGCATACTGATCCTGGTTACCCATTAAAAATTGGTAAAGATGTAACCATTGGGCATTTAGTTATGCTGCATGGATGCACCATTGAAGACAATTCTTTAATTGGAATTGGTGCTGTAATTTTAAATGGAGCAAAGATTGGAAAAAATTGTATCATTGGGGCGAATGCACTGGTGACTGAAAAAAAAATCATTCCCGATAATTCTTTAGTTGTTGGTTCACCTGGTAAAATTGTAAGACAAATCTCAAGTGAAGAAGCAAAGTCAATTACTGAAAATGCCATTCATTACCAAGAAAATTGGAAAAAATATTCTAAATCAGTATTTTAAAAAACCAAATGAGTCATTTATCTCAAAAGGAATTAGATCTATTTACAAATAAAATTTTAGAGGATTATGATGCCAAGAATCCTGGGACAATTTTTAAAGAGAAAATAGAAATAGGTAATGAAGATGCTTTGCTTATTCAATCAAATATTGCAAGATTAAGAGAGAAGAGAGGAGAAATAATTATTGGATATAAAATAGGATGTGTTGCAAAAGAGACTCAAAAAAAAATGGGATTTACGCAACCTGCATGTGGTTATCTTTGGAAAAGTGAATTGTACACTAGCGGTGTAACTCTTAATAAAAAAAATTACACCAACCCTGCAATGGAAGCTGAATTTGGTATTATATTAAATCGTGATATTAAAGCTGAACTATCTTCTTTTGATTATATACTAGAGTCGATTGATGGAATTTATCCTTTAATTGAAATTCACAATCTTATTTTTTATGGTAATGAGCCATATGGAGCTGAACTTCTTGCAAATAATGCAATACATGCTGGAGTGGTTTTAGGCCCAGAAACAAAATTACCAATAGATAAAATAGAAACTAATCTTAAGCTCATTTATGACAATGAAATAATGGATACTTGGGTTAATAAAAGATGGCCACATGATATGCTTTCAGAAATTGAGTGGCTAGTTAAAGAACTAGCCAAAAAAAGAATTTATTTGAAAAAAGGTGATTTAATTTTGACAGGCGCTTATGGTTTTCCAGTTCCAATAAATGATAAAAAATTAATTGAAGTTACATCATCTACATTTGGAGATGTGAAGGCTTCTTTTTACTAAGGAATTAACCAGTTATCTTTGTTATTTTCTAAATCAAATTTAGCTCGACGATGTCCTTTAGCTGCTAAATAAAGCCACTCAATACTTTTAACTTTGCATTGAATAACAGTAAAGTTTTTATATCCCACCTCACTTTGTTCCATCGTAAATTCAAAATTATCTAACTCAGGTTTTAACCCTGAAGTAGGAGTATCAGATAATGTTCCTGGTCCATTATCAACTAAATAACACTTTCTACTCATATGTCCTGTTTTTAACCAAGACTGTTTTGTAATATCATTTTCATGATTAACGGTGCATTCGACTTTAAGTCTAACTTGGATTTTCTCATCCTTGTCATAAAATAACATTGCTGCATTTTTATTTTCTTTTAGCTTAGCAATTTTATCTGATCTGATATCACTATGGTATTGAACAAGATTGTTATCTCGATCTGATTTTCTAAGAACTACAATTCTGCCATCAAAGTCATCTTGACCACCACAAATAAATACTGGAATTCTAAATTGAGAACCTCTATCTTTGATAGCATTGTCAAGCATGGACCAGATCTTATTTTTGATCTCATCAAAATCTTCGTAGTATGCTGGTTGCATTCGAGATTATTTACTTAGTCTTTTAATTAAACTTGAAGTATCCCAACGGTTTCCACCCATGTCTTGAACTTCACCATAATATTTATCAACGATTTCTGTTACAGGGAGTTTTGAGTCATTATTTTTAGCTTCATCCATTGCGATTTTCAAATCTTTTCTCATCCAATCAACTGCAAAACCAAATTCAAATTGATCATCAATCATCGTTTTGTATCTATTTTCCATTTGCCAAGATTGAGCAGCACCTTTAGATATAACCTCAATTACATCTTCCATATTTAAACCTGCTTTTTTCCCAAAATTAATCGCTTCTGATAAACCCTGAACAAGACCTGCAATACAAATTTGGTTAACCATTTTTGCTAATTGGCCATTACCTGCACCACCTAATAATTTCATTTTTTTGCTATAACAATCAATAATGTCTTTCGCTTTATCAAAGTTTGCTTGATCTCCACCAATCATTACCGTTAAGGCACCATTTTCAGCACCAGCTTGACCACCTGATACGGGTGCATCTAAGAAACCAAATTCACTTTTTATTGAATGAGTATAAATTTCTCTAGCAATTGTTGCAGAAGCGGTTGTGTTATCAATGTAAACTGAACCTTTTTTGATTGCTTTAAAAATACCGTTGCCACCAAAAGTTACTTCTCTTAAATCGTTATCATTACCAACACAGGTAAATATAAAGTCAGCACCTTCAGTAGCTTTTGCAGGTGTGTCTGCTTTTGAACCTTTATATTCAGCAACCCATTTGTCAGCTTTTGCAGCAGTTCTGTTATAAACAGTTACATTGTGCCCCGCTTTTGATATATATCCTGCCATTGAATAACCCATGACACCTAAACCTATAAATGCAACATTGCTCATAATTTTTTATTTCCTATGTTTAAAAGTTTGAATTTTAAAGTAATTTTATTTGGTTTTATCTTTACATTTTTTTCAAGTTTTGGACAGAGTTTTTTTTTAGGACTGTTTAATTCAAGCATAAGGGATGCACTTTCTATCACCCATGGTCAGTTTGGATCTATATATGCGTCTGCTACTTTATTAAGTAGTTTTATACTTGTTTGGGTTGGTAAAAAAATTGATGACTTTAATATTTTAAAATTTTCATCTTATGTTGTTGCTCTATTAGCAATCTCTTGTTTTTTATTTTCTAAAATTTCTTCAGTAGCTTTCTTGTTTTTGTCAATTTTTTTAATGAGACTGTCAGGTCAAGGACTCATGTCTCATACAGCAACAACTACAATTTCAAGGTTTTTTGAAAAGACTAGGGGACGTGCGTTGAGTACAACTTGGCTTGGATTATCGTTAGCTGAATTTATTTTACCCTTATTGATTATCTTTCTATTAACTTTTATTGATTGGAGAAATATTTGGATAGCAATTTCAATTTCAGTTATTATCATTTTACCTATAGTCATCGTTACATTAGTTAAAAATGTTAAATTAGATTCAAGAGAGACATCGAGTTCTATACATATTAAAACTAAAGATATAAAACAATGGACTAGAGGTGAAGTTTTAAAAGATTACCGTTTTTATATTATTTGTTTAAGCATGTTAGCGATGCCTTGGATTGCAACGGGTACATTTGTTTATCAATCTTTTATAGTATCATCTAAAGGTTGGGGACCTTATGTTATTGCTCAATCCTTTATGGTCTATTCAATTTTATCAGTGGTCACTTTATTTTTGACAGGCTTTCTAATTGATAAGTTTAGTAGTCGAAAATTAATAATTTATATGAACATTCCTTTATTGGTCTCAACGTTTGTGCTTTATTATTTTAACTCACCAATTTCATCATTTATATTTTTAGGTTTAATTGGAATTTCAAATGGATTAGCAAATGTTCTTGGTTCTGCTACTTGGGCTGAGATCTATGGAGTTAAATATATTGGTTCTATTAAAGCTTTAACAACAGCATTAATGGTATTTTCAACTGCATTTGGTACAGCGCTCTTTGGAATTTTGATCGATAATAGCTTTTCTATTGAGCAAATCGCTTTAGTTTCAGGTTCTTATATTTTAATTGCAATATCGCTGTTATTCCTCGTAAAGAATAAGCTTAATCCTGATTATTTATAGAATTATCCTTGATTTTTTTTTAACTACTGTATAGATACTGCGCATGGCTAGAGTAACAGTAGAAGATTGTATAGATAAAGTTGATAGTCCTTATGAATTAGTATTGGTTGCTAAAGAAAGAGCAGTTCAATTAAATTCAGGATTGGAGCCTACACTTAATAGAGATAATGACAAAAATACAGTCATATCTTTAAGAGAAATTGCAGCAGACACTGTTAAAGTTACAGACTTAACTGATAGCGCTATTCATAAACTTAGAAAACACGTTGAACAAGTTGACGATGGTACTGATGATGATGAAGTTATCGGTGATGATTTTGAAAGTATGTACAAAGGTGAAATTTCTAAAAGTGGAACGCCTATTTTACCATCTAAAAGAGCTAGAAAAATTCCAGAAAAAATTCAAGTTGCACCCGAAGATTTAGAAGAATTAACTGCAAAAGCAGAACCTGAAGTAGAAGTTAATCCAGAACTTGAAACTGCTAATGAAGAAACTGAAACTGCTAGTGAAGAAACTGAAACTGCTAGTGAAGAAACTGAAGTTTCTTTAGATCAAATAGCTGAAACTGAAACTGCAAAAGAAGATGCAGAAGAAACAGAACCTAATAGTTAATTATTAAATTCCTTTAAGATTTTTTCCCTGTGTTCATCTAAGTCTGGAATATCACCACGCGTTGTTTCATCCTTATAATTAGACATTTTAATTGGATTACCCGCTAATTTAAAATCTCCAATTACTTTGTGATGCGCTTTAACAATCATGTTTCTTGCTTGAACCTGAGGGTTTTCAACGGCTTCTTTAATATTAAATATTGGACCACATGGAATTTTTTCTTTTTCCATTTCATTTACCCAGTCATTAGTATTCTTAACAATAAGTTTATCTTCAAGTATTTTTTTAAGATCATCCATATTTTCTGATCGCAATAAATTTGTATTAAATTTTGAATCTTTAGATATTTCAGGAATATTTAAAACATTACAAAGTTTTTCAAATAATTTTTCATTACCAGCTGCGATAATGATGTGACTATCTTTTGTTTTAAAAGCCTCAAATGGAGCAATAGATGGATGACGAGATCCCATTGGTTTTGGTATTTCATTTTTAGCAAGATACCTTGCAATAGCATTTTCTAAAATTGCAATCTGACAGTCAAGCATCGAAACATCAATAAAAGTTCCTTTGCCAGTTTTTTCTCTATCATAAAGTGCAGCATTAATTCCAACAGTTGTGAATAATCCTGCAGTGATATCTCCAATAGATGTACCCACTCTAGTTGGTTCTGAATTAGGCTGACCCGTAACGCTCATCAAACCACCCATACCTTGAACAACCATATCGTAAGCAGGTAATTCTTTTAAAGGACCTGTCTGTCCAAAGCCTGATGCTGATGCATAAATTAATCTAGGGTATTTTTTACAAACATCTTTCCAACCATAACCCCACCTCTCTAATGTACCTGGTTTAAAATTTTCAACTAGGATATCTGCTTTAGCTAAAATCTTATCAAATATTTTTTTATCATCTTCATTTTTTAAATTTAGAGCGATACTTTCTTTGCCTCTATTAAGTGACATAAAATAGGCTGAATAATCTTCAATAAAAGGACCAAATTTTCTTGAGTCATCTCCAACATCTGGAGCTTCTACTTTAATTACTCTTGCACCTAGGTCTGAAAGCATCATTGTACAATAAGGACCAACTAGCACTCTAGTTAGATCAAGAACTAATAGGTTTTTTAAAGGACCGTCCATATTTTATATAATAGTGCTTTTGTGCAGTGTTGACTCTTACCAAGAACTTTAATTTAATGCATCTTTATAATAACAAACGAGAGGAATAATAATGTTTAAAAAAATATCTTTATATTTTACAGCGTTAGTTTTAGTTTTATCAACTGTTGGTTCTGCTTATGCGGTAACATTAAAAGCAAGTCACCAATGGCCTGGTACACCTAGAGCTGATGGATCTTTTGACCCACGTCATGAAATGGTACAAATTATTGCTGATGAAGTAAAAAAAGCTAATGTCGACATTGACATTAGAATTTACCCAGCAAAATCTTTATACAAACCTAAAGAACAGTGGAAACCAATGACTACTGGTCAATTAGATATATCTGCTTTCCCTTTGGGATATGCATCAAAGTTTCACCCAGAATTTAGTGCAACTTTAATGCCAGGAACAGTTAAAAATCATGACCATGCATTAAGATTTAATAAATCTCCAATGATGACTGAGATTAAGAAAATCATTAATGACGCAGGTGTAGTTGTTTTATCTGATGCTTGGTTAGGTGGTGGTTTTGTTTCAAAAACAAAATGTATTAGAAAACCTAGCGATGCAAAAGGTCAAGTAATGAGAGCAGCTGGTAAAGCATTTAACCAAATGCTTGAAGGTGCAGGAGCTGGTATTCAAAGTATGCCATCTTCAGAAATTTATACTGGTCTACAAACAGGTGTATTAACTGGTGCAAATACTAGTTCAGGAAGTTTTGTAAGTTACAAAATTTACGAGCAAGTAAAATGTGCAACACCTCCAGGAAAATTTGGTCTATGGTTTATGTATGAACCGATTCTTATGTCTAAAAAGTCTTTTGATGCTTTAAGTTCTAAGCAACAAAAAGCCCTTATGAAAGCTGGAAAAGTAGCTGAAAAATATATGACAGCACAAGTAGCTAATCTTGATAAAACATTTGAAGATGCTTATAGAGATGCTGGTGTTGAGCTAGTATATATGACTGCTGCAGATCACGCTGAATGGATTGAGATCGCAAAGAAAACTGCCCACAAAGCATTTGCGGAGCAAGTACCAGGTGGTGCTAAGCTTATGGAAATGGCTTTAGCAGTTAAATAAAACAATATATAAGAAACCCCTATTTGTGAAAATAAATAGGGGTTTTTTTTATGAAAAAAAAATATTTAAAATTTTGTAATTACACCTCCCAAGCTTGTGGAGCTTTTGCTGTGGGTGCTCTGATTTTATCAATTTTAGTAATTGTTGAGCTTGTTTTTGAAAGATACTTTTTTCAACGGGCTATTACATGGCAAACTGAATTAGTGACTATACTGCTTGTTGCATCTACTTTTATTGGTAGTGCTTATGTTTTAAGCGAAAAAGCCCACGTAAGCATGGAATGGATATATGATTTTATGTCTAAAAAAAATATTATTAAGCTTAAAATTTTTACTTCATTATTAAGCTTATGTTTTTTTTTAATCCTGTTTTATTTTGGTTTTTTGATGGTTGAAGAAGCATTTACTAAAAATTATACAACAGGAACTATTTGGGATCCACCATTATGGGTGCCATATTCTTCAATGCTAATAGGTTCTATTTTAATGATACTTCAGTATATTGCTGAAATAATTAAACTTTGTGATGAGGGGGATTTTAAATAATGGATCCACTTACAATTGCTATAATAGTTGCAGTTTTTACTTTAATAGTTTTATTTTCGGGAATTCCAATAGCCTTTGGTTTAAGTTTTGTCTCAATTACATTGTTAGTGACTTTTGAAGGTCTACAAATGTTAGATGTTTTTGCTGAAACATTTTATGCAGGTTTAAATTCTTTTGTACTTTTATCTATTCCTATGTTCATACTTATGGGTATGGCAGTTGCTCATTCACCTGCAGGAAAAGATTTATATACTGGCCTTGATAGATGGCTTTGGAGAGTACCGGGTGGTTTAGTTATTTCTAACATTGGTGCATGTTCAATTTTTGCTGCTTTAAGTGGGTCCAGTCCAGCAACATGTGCTGCGATTGGTACTATGGGAATTCCTGAAATGAGAAAAAGAGGGTATTCAGATCAAATTGCTACAGGAACAATTGCTGCAGGAGGAACTTTAGGGGTTTTAATTCCACCAAGTATAGTTTTAATCGTATATGGAATGGCAACAGGAACTTCTATTGGAAGATTATTTCTTTCCGGAGTTGTTCCAGGTTTTATGTTAGCAAGTCTTTTTGCAATTTGGGCATTAATACACAGTTACTTCATTGATAAAAATGCAGCTAAATTATTAAGAAATAGAAAACCACCAACACTAAAAGAAAAACTAGAAGTTCTTCCTAGAATTTTTCCTTTTTTAGCAATCATTATGGGTGTTTTGTATGTCTTATATGGAGGAGTTGCGACACCATCAGAAGCCTCAGGTGTTGGAGCATTTTTAGTTTTTGTAATGATAGCTGTTGTTTATAAAATTTATCAGCCTAAGAAAATTTGGAATATCGTTAAAATTTCAATGAAAGAAAGTGTAATGATAATGTTCATTATTGCAGCATCCTATCTTTTTGCATTCACACTATCTCAATTATATGTAACTCAGTCACTTGCCCAAAGTATGATTGAACTAAGTAGCAATAAATGGATAATTTTTTTATTAGTAAATATCTTTCTTTTAGTAGCTGGCTTCTTTTTACCACCAGTAGCTGTTATTGTAATGACTTCGGCTATATTGTTGCCTGTCATAACCACATTAGGTTTTGATCCATATTGGTTTGCGATTGTATTTACAATAAATATGGAAATAGGCTTAATCACACCACCAGTTGGATTAAATCTTTATATTATCAAGGGTATTACACCAGACGTTAGTCTATCTACAATCTTAAGGGGATCGTTTCCATTTATGATGATGATGGTTTTATCTATACTTATATTATGTATCTTTCCTGAAATAGTATCGTGGTTACCTGATAAACTAATGGGTAAACCTCTTGGATATTAAAAAAAATATTAATAGAAAAATTTCAGTAGCACCAATGATGGATTGTACTGACCGTCATGATCGTTACTTTCTAAGATTGATGAGCAAGAATGTTATGTTGTACTCAGAAATGGTCGCAACAAAATCTGCAATTCATGGAGATAGAAAAAAAATTTTATCTTATAGGCCAGAAGAAAAACCTTTAGCATTACAAGTGGGTGGATCTGATAAAGTAGAATTAGCTGAAGTCGCAAAAATTGCAGAGGATATGGGTTATGATGAAATTAATATTAATCTAGGTTGCCCTAGTAAAAAAGTTCAAAAAAATATGTTTGGTGCTTGCTTGATGAGGGAACCAGATCTTGTTGCAGAATGTATCAATTCAATGGTTAATGCTTGTAATATTCCAGTTACTGCAAAAACTAGAATAGGATTTGATGATACTGAAGAATTTGATTATTTAAATAATTTTATACATAAAATGAAATCTTCAGGTTGTAATACTTTTATATTACACGCTCGAAAAGCTATTTTAACTGGAATGTCACCAAAGCAAAATTTAAATATTCCAAAACTGAACTATGGAATGGTCTATAAAGTTAAAGAGGAAAATCCAGATTTAGAAATTATCATTAATGGAGGTATCTCAAAAATTGATGAAATTAAAAACCATTTAACTTTATGTGATGGAGTGATGATTGGTCGATCTATATATCAAAACCCTTATTCTTTAGTTGAGATTGAAAATGAAATTTTTGGAACAAAAGAACAGCCAACAAGAGAGGAGGTGGCTGAAAAACTTTTAGAGTACCTTGAGAAAGAAGTTAAGCTTGGAACAAAAGTAAATCATATTATGAGACATACTGTTGGATTATATCATGGTCAAATAGGCTCAAAGGAATGGAAAAGATATTTAAGTGATAATATGATGGCAAGAGATTCTGATTTTCAAAAATCACAACATATAATGACTATTGTGCAAAATAACGAGAAAGCTAATCAAGCTAACTCATAATGGAGAATTTAAATTACGGAGACATAATTAATTTATTAGCAGTCCTTGCTATATCTGCGGCTGTTGCAGGTTTCATGGCTGGATTACTTGGGGTTGGAGGTGGAATTATAATGGTTCCAGCTTTATATTATGCATTTACTGTTCTTGATTTTGATATTGTTACAAGAATGCACCTTTCTGTTGGAACTTCTTTAGCAATAATAGTTCCAACATCAATAATTTCTACCAAAACACACATGGAGCATGATGCAGTTGATTTTAAAATGGTAAAATCGTTTGGTATTTTTATTCTTATTGGGGTAATTTTAGGAACCTTCTTAGTGGTAAATTTAAACACTCCCACTTTAGTTTTATTCTTTTCAATCTTTGCTTTTATGATTGGATTATTTTTTATTTTTTTAAGAGAGCAATTGGTAGAAAATCCAAAAAAAATACCTGAACTAGTAAAAAATATTTCAGGAGTTGTTATTGGTTTTTTTTCAGTACCTCTTGGCATTGGAGGTGGATCTTTAATGGTACCTTTTATGCGAACAATTGGTTATAATATAAGGAAATCAATTGGTACAGCTGCAGCAACAGGTATTTTAATAGCTATTAGTGGAACCATAACAATGATTATTAGTGGAAAAATAATAGATAATATTAATACTCCTTTTAGCTTTGGATACATTAATTTATTAGGCTTTATTGTATTTGTGCCAGTAACAATGGTTATGGCAAGACTTGGTGCTAAAACAGTATATAAAATTGATAAAAAATTATTGAGTAAAATTTTTGGTACTTTTTTAATTATAGTTTCAGTAAGATCTTTTATTGAATATCTATCAATAAACTAATTTACTCTAATTAATTTACTATTTAATTTTATTACAAATTCTTTCATGAAGATGATAAAAAAAAAGAAGGGTATTAAAATCACTCCAGAAGAACGTACTGATAAAATGTTAAAAATATTATTAAGCAAAGAGTTAAAATATCGCATGCACGTAAAAGTTGATAAATTCCTAAGTAGATTATAAATTTTAAGCTAGTGCACAATAATTCTTAACTAACTGTGTTTTGACGTTTGTTAATAGTTAAACTCATTTTAAGTTACTAGCTTTTTTTGTTATGTAAATTTTTAAATAACTAGCAATATTCAATCTAAGTCTATAAGTTTTTATATAAATAAACTGAAGGAGTAAAAATGAATAAATTTAATAAAGTAATTGTTGTTTTAATTTCATCATTATTTTTGAGTTTTTCAGCAAGCTCAACTGAAGTAAAATTTGGACACGTAGGTAAGCCTGGTTCATTATTTTCTGCATCAGTTGATCATTTTGCTAAACTTGCAAATGAGAGATTAGGTAGCAAAGGTAAAGTAAGTGTATTTGGTTCTTCGCAACTTGGTAAAGATAAACAAGGTATGCAAAAACTAAAATTAGGCACTGTAAACATGTGGTTGCCATCGTCTGTTATGGCGTCAATTCATGATGAGTTTGGTGTTTTTGATATGCCATTTATCATTAAAGATAGAAAGCACATGAATAAAGTTGAAAGCCAAGTATTACCAGGAATGTTCAAAAATCTTGAGGCTAAAACTGGTTATCAAGTTATAGCAGTATGGGAAAATGGTTTTAGACATATTACAAACAATGTAAGAGCAATAGATAAGCCAGATGACTTAAAAGGAATTAAATTAAGAACTCCTAAGTCAAAATGGAGAGTCAAAATGTTCCAATCATATGGTGCAAATCCAACTCCAATGTCATTTTCAGAAGTTTTTACAGCTTTGAAAACTGGAACAATGGATGGTCAAGAAAACCCATATGCTCAAATAGCTAGTGCTAAGTTTCAAGAAGTACAGAAGTATCTATCTATTACAGGTCACGTTTATACTCCTGCTTATGTAGCAGTACATAAAGATCATTGGAGCAAACTTCCTGCAGATGTAAGAGCTATCTTAGAACAAGCTGCGCAAGACACGCAAAAGTTTGTTTACGAAGAAGCTGCTAGACTTGAAAAATCTTTACTAGGAGTAATTGAGTCAGCTGGAGTTAAAGTAAACACTGCTGATAAAGGAGCTTTTATTGCAGCAAGTAAAGGAATATATGATCAATTCGCATCAGAAGTATCAACTGGTGGTGCGTTAATTAAAAAAGTATCATCTTTAGCAAATTAATCTAATTTGTATTAGGCCCTCTTTCTGGGGGCCTAGAAAAATATATGACATTAAAAAAATTTATAAGTTCATACGAAAATTTTTTAAAATTTATACTGTTCATAATGATGGTAGCCCTTGCAGTAACAGTATTACTTGGTGTTTCGTTCCGTTTTGCTGGTAGCGCTTTAGTTTGGTATGATGAAGTTGCAGCAGTTCAACTTGCTTGGATAACGTATTATGGCTCAGCATATGCATCATTAAAAGGAGCGCATATAAGCGTACCTAGTATTTTTAAAGCATTTCCATTGGTTTTAAGAAAAATATTTTTCGTATTATCCAAATTTATTATCTATGCTTTTTTGATATTGTTAGC
Organism: Candidatus Pelagibacter sp. Uisw_130; assembly: GCF_047722505.1. Taxonomy (GTDB): domain Bacteria; phylum Pseudomonadota; class Alphaproteobacteria; order Pelagibacterales; family Pelagibacteraceae; genus Pelagibacter. Next base: position 775,574 of record NZ_CP159814.1, on the reverse strand, counting down.
TTATTATGGGTATAAAGTTTTAACACTTATCGGAGGAGAAACATTAGTAACTTTAGAGTGGGTTCCTCAAATTTTTGTACAATCAGTGATACCAGTTGCATCATGTTTATTTATTTTATCTGAAACTTTAAGAATTCCAGAGGATTATAAGAATTTAGTTCTTCAAACAACTAACATTGAACAAACAGGAGATATTTGATGTTAATTTTAACAATGTTTTTAGTGTTACTATTTATTTTATCTATAAATGTTCCTATCGCTATTGGTCTAGCTGTAACAACAATAGTTGCAATGGTATTAAAGTCTGGAACAAGTTTTTTAATCGATACTGCAATTGTTATGTTTGATGGATCAATGAAATTTCCACTGATAGCAATACCTTTATTTATTCTAGCTGGTTCAATAATGAATAGTGCTGGAATTTCTAGAAGGTTGATAGCATTTGCTTCTGCTCTTGTTGGTTTTATTAAGGGGGGTTTAAGCATGATCAACATTGCAACCTCAATGTTTTTTGCAGAAATTTCTGGGTCAGCAGTTGCAGATGTTGCTGCATTAGGTTCAATTTTAATTCCAGCAATGAAGAAAAAAGGATATCCAGGAGCATTTGCTGCTGCAGTCACATCATCTTCAGCATCTTTAGCAATTATTATTCCACCATCCATACCAATGATTGTTTATGCGGTGATGTCACAAAGTTCAGTAGTACAGTTATTTGTAGCTGGAATTGTTCCTGGTGTAATTGGTGGCTTTTTTTTAATGTTAGCTGCATATATCACAGCAAGACGTAGAAATTTTCCAGTTGAAGAAACATTTAATCTTGCAAATGTTAGAAAAACTGCAAGAGAGGCAGCATTAGCATTTTTACTACCTGTAATTATTTTGGGTGGTATTTTTGGTGGTGTCGTTACGGCAACAGAGGGAGCTGGTTTGGCAGTTGTAGCGTCACTAGTTATTGGGTTAGTTTATGGAGAAGTGGATTTTAAAAGACTGTATGAAGCTGCAACCGAAGGAGCAATTCAAACGTCATCAGTAATGTTATTGGTAGCAGCTTCAGTATTACTAGGTGAATTTTTAACAGTCGAACAACTTCCACAAAAAATTGCCGCATCAATTATGGACTTTACAAATAATAAGTATGCTGTTTTAGCCATATTAAATGTTTTTCTTTTGGTTATTGGTTTCTTTTTGCATTCTGTAGCAGCGATAATTCTTACCGTCCCTATCGTTATGCCTTTAGTTTATGCTGTGGGTATAGATCCAGTTCATTTTGGTATAATAGTCACTTTAAATTTAGCAATTGGACAACAAACACCTCCTGTTGCAAGCGTTTTAGCAACTGCATGCTCTGTAGCAAAAGAGGATATATGGGATGTAACACGAGAAAACCTTATCTTTATAAGCGTTTTAGTAATTTTATTGCTTTTAGTGACCTATGTACCCGCCATACCAATGACACTAGTTGAATACTTTTACAGGAGTTAAATGTATAAATTAATTGAGCTTAATAAGATAAACAGTCATTTAACTGAAGTAATTTTAAATAGACCAGAAAAGCTAAATGCAATGACCAAGCCCATGTGGATAGAGCTTGGAGAAATATTCAAAAAGTTATCTAAAAATAAAGACTTAAGATGCATAATTATAAGAGGCAAAGGCAAAAAATCTTTTTCACCTGGTAATGATATAGGAGAATTTAAAAAAGAAAGATCATCATCAAAATTAGCAAAATCTTATGGAAAATTTTTACATGGAACTTTAGGTGAAATATTTAACTGCCCAATACCGACTGTAGCCCTAATAGAAGGAATTTGTGTTGGCGGTGGATTAGAAATAGCAGGATGTTGTGATATTAGAATTTGTGGCAAAAGTTCAAGATTTGGAATTCCAATTAAAAGATTAGGTTTAACAATGGCTGCAAAAGAATTAGAAGTTCTTTTAAAAGTAACTAATTATTCAACTGCTATGGAAATTTTATTTGAGGGTAGAGTATTTGATGCAGAAGAAGCATTTGAGAAAAAACTTGTTAATAGAGTAGTTGATGACAAAAATGTTGAAAAAGAAGCTTACAGATCAGCAGAACTAATATGTGAAGGAGCACCAAAAGTTGCAAGATGGCACAAGCAATTTGCAAGAAATATTTTAAAGAACGGTAAGGTGACTGAAAAAATAAACAATCTTGGTTATAAATGTTACGATACTGAGGATTTTAAAACTGGGTATAAATCCTTTTTGAATAAAACAAAACCTAAATTCAAAAATAAATAATAAATGACAGCTTCATTGAAGGGTATTCGTGTTTTGGAAATGTCTCAAATAATGGCTGGCCCAACTTGTGGATTATTATTAGCTGACCTTGGAGCTGAAGTTATTAAGATAGAAAAAACACCTGCTGGAGATGATACTAGAAATTTTCTCCCCCCTGAGATTAATGGAGAAGCTGCAGCATTTATGATGATGAATAGAAATAAAAAGGGAATAGCTTTAAATTTAAAAGATAAAGATGGAATAAAAATTTTTAAAGAAATGGTTAAAAATTCTGATGTAGTTCTAGAAAATTTTAGAAAAGGCACATTAGAAAAATTAGGTATTGGTTACAATGTACTGTCTGAGATTAATCCTAAAATAATTCTTTGTGAAATATCTGGATATGGCAGAACTGGTCCTTATGCTGATAAAGGAGGGTTTGATTTAGTTGCTCAAGGAATGAGCGGTTTAATGAGTATAACTGGAGAGAGTAAAAATAAGCCCCCAATGAAAGTTGGAGCACCCATCACAGATATTACTGCTGGTTTGTTGGCTTCAAGTGGAATTTTAGCTGCATTAATTCATAGAGAAAAAACTGGAGAAGGTCAGAAAGTTGATACATCTTTATTTGAAGCTGGTATAGTTCATACTTATTGGCAATCAGCTATAGCAGGTGCTACTGGACAATCTCCTGGACCACTTGGATCTGCACATCCTTTAACTGCTCCTTATCAAGCTTTTAAAACTAAAGATAAATGGATTACAGTGGGAGCTTCTAATCAAAACACATGGTTAATGTTATTAAAGGCTATTAATCGTCAAGATCTTCAAGAAAATGAAAAATTTTCATCAAACCTGAATAGAAAAAAAAATATTAATCAACTTGTAGATATACTTAGTAGTGAACTTTTAAAAAGAACATCAGATGAATGGCTAAAAATATTTGATAATAATGGTTTACCATGTGGACCTATAAATTCGATTACTGAAATGTTTGAAGATCCACAAACAATTCATAGGGAAATGATAATTGAAGTTGATAATAAAAAAGCTGGCAAAAGCAAGGCAATTGGTATGCCAATTAAGTTTTCAAAAAGTAAAACAGAAAAATCAAAAGGTGCACCTAATTTAGGTGAACACACAAAAGAAATTATGCTGAGTTTTGGATACAAGCATGAAGAGATAGAAGATTTTTATAATAGAAAAGTAATACTTTAATTTACAGTTTCAAAAATTTTAAATAATAATTCAGAAACATGTTTACCTTTTTTATCAGATAAATCTGAAATTTGATGTCTACAGCTAGTACCATTTGCAATAATAAAATCTTTTTCATCACTATTGTTTACTGCAGGTATCAAGGATAAATTTGCCATTTTTTTTGATATTTCATAGTGCTTACTGTCATAACCAAATGATCCAGCCATACCACAACAACTGGATTCTATCATTTTGTTATTAATCTTTAATTTAGATAAAAGATTTTTAAGGCCCTTCATTCTATCTTGTGATTTTTGATGACAATGACCGTGTATTAATACATTTTGGTCAAATTTATTAACCTTAATATTATTATCATTTTCAATATGCTCTAATATAAATTCTTCCAATAAATAAAATTTATTTTTGATTTTTTCTCTATTTTTTACATCTTTTAATTTTTGATATTCATCACTGAAAGTAAGTAAGCAAGAAGGCTCAATTCCAACAACTGGTAAATTATAATAATTATTCTTTATGATGTAATCATTAAATCGATTTAATTCATTTGCTGCTTTATCTAATTGACCATAAGAAATGTAGGTTCTTCCGCAACATAAAGGTCTATCTAAATTATCTTTATCATAACTTGGTATGATTGTTTGAAAACCTAGTTTGTTTAATACTTTTATAGCATATATTAAATTTTGATTTTCAAAATTTATATTAAAAGTGTCTGCAAATAATATTAATTTTTTTTCAGATATTAATTGCTCAGTATATATTTTCTTTAAAATATCCTGACTTTGTACCTCTGGCATTTCTCTTTTTGTTGTAAAACCAAATTGTTCAATAATTGTTGAAATTATAGGTAGATTTTTGACTTTATTGAATATTGGAGCAATGATCTTTAAAAGCCAAATCATCTTTGGCATCTCTGAAATAACCTTATCTTTAATTCTCATTCTAAATTTATTGTAGTAATGAGAAAGAAATTCGCTCTTCATCTTGGCCATATCTACCGACATTGGACATTCTCTTTGACAAGCTTTACAGCTAACGCACAGCTCCATCGTTTCAAACATGTCTTTAGAGACAAACGATCCCTCAGGCAATTGATTTGATAATGCTAATCTAAGTGTGTTTGCTCTACCTCTTACTAAGTCTTTTTCCTCTTTAGTTACTCGATATGATGGGCACATTACACCTGAATCAAGGTTTCTACATGCACCGTTATTATTACACATTTCCACAGCATCTGACAATTGTCCCCAATCAGACCAATCATAATGTGTATTAATTTTTTCAGCTTGATAACCAGACTTATATCTCATTAGAGATCTATCGTTTGAAGTGAGTGGTCTTACAATTTTACCAGGATTTAAAAGATTTTTGTTATCAAATGTATCTTTTATTTCTTCAAAAGCTTTTGTAATTTTTTCTCCAAACATCATTTTGTGAAATTCAGATCTCACAATACCATCTCCATGTTCACCAGAGTGTGATCCTTTATAATTTTTTACTATTGCAAATGCCTCCTCAGATATTGATTTCATATTTTTTATATCATTATCTGATTTCATATTTAAAACAGGTCTTACGTGTAAGGTTCCAACAGATGCATGAGCGTAGAACATTCCACTTGTTCCATATTTTTTAAATATTTCATTCAAACTTGCCGTGTAATCTGCCAAATGTTCAAGCGACACAGCACAATCCTCAATAAAGGCAACTGGTTTTCTATCACCTTTCATAGACATTAGAATATTTAGTCCAGCTTTTCTTATATCAAAAACTTCTTTTTGCTCATTAAGATCAGAATAATATTTAAACTGATTTTTATTATTTTGATTTAAAACAATGTACTCCAGATCATTTATTTTTTTTTCATAAACATTTTGATCTGTATCTATAAATTCTACCATCAATACAGCAGCAGGGTTCCCCTTGATATATTTTTTGATACCCTCTGCGTACATAGGAATATCTTTTGCTAAATTTAATAGATTTCGATCCATTAACTCAACACATGTTGGTTTTAATTTTACAATTTCTTGGGATATTTCCATAGCTTGATGAAAATTATCAAAATAACAAACACCTAATATTTTATTTTTTGGTAATTCAGATAGCTTTAATTTTATTTTGTTAAATAAAGATAACGTTCCTTCTGATCCAACTAGTAAATGCGAGGAATTAAATCCATTTGGATCAATTAAATCTATGTTATATCCACCAACTCTTCTTTGTGTTGTAGGCCAATGTTCATTTAATTCAGAACTTACATTTTTTCTTACATCAAAAAACTTGTTTATTATTTTATATAATTTGTCTTGATCATTTTTTGTAGATAAAAAATTTTTATCAATGTGATCAAATGTAGATATAGAGCCATCATCTAAAATTGTTTCTATTGCCAAAACATTATGTACCATATTCCCATAATATAAGGATCTTGAGCCACATGAATTGTTTGCAGACATTCCACCAATTGTAGCTCTACTGCTGGTAGATACATCAACCGGAAACCACAATCCATGAGGTTTTAGTTGTGCATTTAAGTGATCTAATACAACACCTGGTTCTACCCAGACATATTTTTCCTCTAAATTTACTTCTAAAATTTTATTCTGATGCCTTGAATAATCTAAAACAATGCTTTCACCAACTGTCTGTCCACATTGAGAACTTCCACCACCTCTAGCTAATAATGGAATTGAATTTTTTTGAGAATATTCCATCAGATTTAGCACATCATTAGTGTCTTTTGGTAAAACTACACCTATAGGCTTTATCTGATAAACAGATGCGTCAGTACTATATCTTCCCCTAGAAAAATCATCGAATAAAGTTTTTCCCTCAACCTTACTACTAATTTCTTTACTAATTTTTTGTATTTGACCTGCACTTAAACTCATTAAACTTTGATAAAGGTTTATTTATTTTTGTAAACTAATTTACCAAACTTTTTTAACGCAGTTTCAGAAATTTCTAGTCCTAAACCAGGCTTTTCATTTAAATATATCCATCCATTATTCATCTTATGAGAGTTTTCAAATAATTGAGCTTGTAAAGGATCTCTTTCATCATCAAATGACTCAACAATTCTTCCTGCTGGAGTAGATGCAACTAATGGTGCGTGTATGAAGCAATCGTGGTGAGGAGCTATATCGATATGATTTAATTCACACAAAGCAGAAAGTTTCTTCCCGTTTGTAAATCCACCAAACATTGTACAATCAAATTGCAATATTTGTATTGCATCTTCTTCAATCATAGATCTACATCCATAAGTTGTTATCTCGCTCTCACCCCCTGATAGAGGTATACTTGTTTGTTTTGATAAGAATTTTAGTGTTCTTCGATCATCTTCCCATCTTAGTGGTTCTTCAATCCAGGTTGGCTTAAATCTTTCAAACTCTTTAACACCCTCAATTGCAGTTTTGAGATTCCAAGCTCTATTGACATCGATCATTAAATCTTTTTCTTGACCAATTTCATCTCTAACTATTTCTAATCTCTTTGCATCATCTTTAATACTTAATCCACCAACCTTAACTTTAAAACTTTGATGACCTATTTCTATTAATTTTTTTAATTCTTCTCTTAACTTTGACTCGCTTTTACCTTCTTGGTAATATCCACAAGTTACATACACTGGAACTTTATTTCTATAACCTCCAAATAATTTATACAGGGGAATATTTAATGATTTACCAACTAAGTCCCAGCAAGCAATATCTAGAGCTGCTGAAATTCTAATTAAAGCTTCTTTACTCCAGCCTTTTTCACTACTAATTCTAGTATCAGTTAATTTAAATATTTTTTCATAAATTTTTTCAGGACAAAATGGATCTTCTCCAATTATGAAATCTTCAAGGCCATTTGAAAATGGTTTGATAATTGGTGATATATCAGTGTAGCTTGTTGCCATTCCAAATCCTGAATTGCCATTTTTATTTTTAATTTTAATTAGTAATTCATTTGCAGTCGGAACAATAAAATGACTTACCCAGTGTGGCTTTGTCTCATCTGGGTTGTTTAATACGTAAACTTCTAAGCTATCTATTAAACTAGTACTATTTGTCATCATTAAAAATTTGATTATCTAAAAAGTTTAGCTTATACAGCATTATGCCAATTTCAAATATTATTAGACCAGGTAAACATTTTTTACAGATACCTGGACCAACAAATGTGCCAGATAGAGTTCTAAGAGCAATGGATTATCCTACCATTGATCATCGAGGACCTGATTTTGCAGAATTAGGTTTAAGAGTATTGGATAGAATTAAATTAATTTTTAAAACTTCTGAACCTGTAATAATTTTTCCAGCCTCAGGTACTGGTGCCTGGGAAGCTGCAATGGTTAATACTTTAAGTGTTGGCGATAAGATTTTGATGTTTGAAACAGGTCATTTCTCTACTCTTTGGTATGATATTGCAGAAAAATTTGGATTAGAAATAGATTTTATTAAAGGTGACTGGAGAACAGGTGTAGATCCAAATATTGTTGAACAGAAATTAAAAGAAGATAAAGAAAAAAAAATTAAAGCAGTTTGTGCTGTACACAATGAAACTTCCACAGGCGTAACTAGTAGAATTGGTGAAATAAGAAAAGCAATGGATAATGCAAATCATCCAGCCTTATTATTTGTAGACACAATATCTTCTTTAGGATCAATTGATTATAAGCATGAAGAATGGAAAGTTGATGTTACAGTTGGTGGATCTCAAAAGGGTTTATTATTACCCCCAGGGCTTTCTTTTAATGCGATAAGCTCAAAAGCTTTAGAGGCTTATAAAAACTCAGACTTACCTAAATCTTATTGGGATTGGGAGCCAATGATAGAGAGTAATAAAAAAGGTCATTTTCCATACACACCAGCTACAAACTTGTTATACGGATTAGATGAAGCGATTAATATGCTTATGGAAGAGGGTTTAGAAAATGTATTTAGTAGACATAAAAGATTTGCTGAAGCAACCAGGATAGCTGTGAATGCTTGGGGGCTAGAAGTACTTTGTAAAAACTCAGAAGAATATTCTAGTACATTAACAGCAGTTCTTGTTCCAGAAGGTCATGACGCAGACGCACTAAGAAAAATAATCTTGGATGATTATAATATGTCTTTAGGAGCAGGATTAGCAAAAGTTGCTGGAAAAATATTTAGAATTGGTCATTTAGGTGATTTTAATGAACTAATGCTTGCTGGAACGTTAGCAGGAGTTGAGATGGGTTTAATGAAATCTAAAATACCCTATAAAAAAGGTGGTATACTTAAAGCTCTCGAATATCTTTCTTAAAAATTAAGTAAAAGATTACTTTTTTAAATTTTAACAGTATAAATTTTTTCACTAAATGTTTCTATTAGATCTTTAGTTGAATATTTAATTATTATATAATTAATTATGTTTAATTTTAAAGAGATAATTTCATCCATTGCTGATGCTGGTCAAAAACTTTTTGGTATAAAAAATATTAAAAAAAATGACTTAGAGTCCATCATATCTTTATGTGATGATTTGATTTCACACAAAGGTGCTGCGTTTGGTATTACGGTTGCAAGAAATATTATTGAATTATATCAAACCTTATCTGTTGAAAATAAACTTTTGTTCTTTAAAAAAATTAATGAAAAAAATAAGCCAAGTTTTATGAAGGTTAATGAAGCGATTGATATTTATAAAAATTCACAAAATGAAAAAAATTTATCACACTTATTTAGAGTTTCTGAGGGAAGTAGAAGAGAGCTTTTTACAAGAATGAATATGGCCCCCAATGGAACTTCTGCAATAGTTTCTTTGAGAGAGGATTTGATTAAAATTTTAAAAGATAACAAAGATCTTAAAGCATTAGATGATGACTTAAGATATTTATTTAAAGCCTGGTTCAATCCTGGATTTTTAAAACTTGAAAAAATTACATGGGATACTAAAGCAGCTGTTTTAGAAAAAATAATTAAATATGAAAGAGTTCATCAAATAAATGACATGAATGAACTTAAAAGAAGATTAGGTGAAGATAGAAGATTTTTTTCATACTTTCACCCAGCCCTTGAAGACGAACCTATTATTTTTGTTCAGGTTGCACTTACTAAAGGGTTAGGTAGATCTATCCAAGAATTAATGAAGCCATCAACTACCGACTCAAAAAGTTATGATACAGCAACTTTTTATTCGATTAGTAACTGCCAAGAGGGTTTATCAAGAGTTACGTTAGGTAATTTTTTAATTAAAAGAGTTGTTTATGAAATACAAGAGGAGCTACCTCATATTAAAAACTTTGGGACTTTATCGCCCATACCAGGCTTTGTTGATTGGTTTAGGTATTTAGATGAAGTTAAGATTAAAAATATTTTAGGAAATTTGAAGGATAAAGATGTTTCCTTCTTAAAGTCAAAAGATTTGAAATTAGGTGATAACAGAATTGTAAAAAATAAAGAAGCTATAATAAAATTAGTAGCTCATTACATAATTAATGAAAAAAATAATAAAGGATTGCCGCTTAATGATGTTAGCCGATTTCATTTAGGTAATGGAGCAATTGTTGATGATATAATTGTTAATGCAAATATTTCTGAAGTTGGTTTTAAAAGATCTTTTGGGGTAATGGTCAACTATCTGTATGAGCTTACAAATATTGAAAAAAATCATGAAGATTATGTAAATAATAACAAAATAATTGTATCTAATAAAATAAAGAAATATTTATAAAGATACTTTAATTTTTATTTAGTTAAGACCCCACTTAATCTTGTTCCAAATTCTTTCATGAAAATAATAAAAAAAGAGAGGAATTATTGAGCCTAACCCCAGTATTCCAGCTCCTTTAAAACTACCAGTAAAAATATACCCAAATATTACCCAGTAGATAAATATAAAAAGTCTCCATGAAAATGTTTTAGCAACGGATCGTATTTTTTTATCAGCCATAATATAGTTTAGCTTATAATAGATTTTGCTTATGAAACAGATTTATATTAAAATTTAATATGGCAAATAAAGTAAATAAAAGTTTTCTAAAAGATTCTCATTTAATAACCAATCTAAAACTATGCAATATTCGTTTAATTGATAATGCAAAATTTCCTTGGATCATTTTAATTCCAAAAAGAAAAAATATTACTGATATTTCAGAACTTAATTCAAAAGATCAAATGTTGCTTATGAAAGAAATTGTTCATTGTAGCAAGTTAATGAAAAAAATATTTAAAACTAAAAAACTTAATGTTGAAAAAATTGGTAACATTGTTCCTCAATTACATATTCATATTATTGCAAGATCTACCAAAGATAGTACGTGGCCTTTATCTGTTTGGATGACTAAAGGTAAACCTTACTTAAAACAGTCATTAAAAAAAATTATTGATTTGTTAAAAAAAGGTTTTTAGGGAAGGGGTCAGGGTGGTTTCAGTCTCCCTACGCCACCCTTACATTACTTGTATGCGATTCTCTTCAAATAGTTATACACTTAATAATTGAAAGTAGACTTTATCAACTACTTGCTTTATTAGATCATAAGAAGTGTTTTAATATTAATAAAACTAGTAAAATATTTGAAAAAAATAAAACCCAATTCACAAATTGCATCAGAAGCAATTTTAGGCATTGTAAAGTCTTTTAGATTTAATTCGCAAAACTATATTCCAAAAGAAGGATTATCCTTTTCACTTTTTAGAGTTGAAATTTTGTCCGGATTAACAGTGGCTTTAGCTTTAGTTCCAGAAGCTATTGCATTTGCTTTTGTAGCTGGTGTAGCACCTTTATCTGGTCTTTATGCAGCTTTTATAGTTGGTTTAATTACTGCTTTAATAGGGGGTCGACCCGGAATGATTTCAGGGGCTACAGGTGCTTTAGCCGTTGTAATGGTTGCACTTGTTATGGACCATGGAGCTCAATATTTATTTGCAACAGTAGTTTTGATGGGAATATTACAATTGATTGCGGGTATCTTTAAACTTGGTAAATTTATCAGGATGGTCCCGGAGCCTGTAATGCTTGGCTTTGTGAATGGACTGGCAATAGTAATTGGTATTTCTCAGCTCAGTCAGTTTAAAACAATAAATGCACTTGGCGAGTCAGTGTGGGTTACAGGGAATACACTACTTTATTCCATTATATTTGTTGTATTTACGATGTTTATTATTTGGTTTTTGCCAAAAATTACAAAATTATTGCCATCTACATTAGTGGCTATTTTATTTACAACTATTTTAGCCTTAACCTTAAAAATCGATATTCCTAATGTTGGTGATCTAGCTAGTGTTAAAGGTGGGCTTCCAGATTTTTCTATTCCAAGTGTTCCTTTTAATATTGAAACATTGAAGATTATTTTTCCCTATGCATTCATTTTAGCCTCAATAGGATTGATAGAAAGTTTGCTAACTTTAAATTTGGTGGGAGAAATAACCAATAAAAGAGGTGGTGCTAGCCAGGAATGTTTAGCACAAGGCTTAGCAAATACTGTTACAGGGTTTTTTGGGGGAATGGGTGGTTGTGCGATGATTGGTCAATCAATGATCAATGTTAGATCTGGTGGTAGAACACGTATAGCAGGGATATCTGCTGCATTATTTTTGTTAATCTTTATTTTATACACATCATCATATATTGAAATGATACCTATTGCTGCCCTTGTTGGTGTGATGTTCATGGTAGTGATTGGAACATTTGCATGGAACTCTTTAAAGATTTTATTTTTTGTTCCAAAAAGTGATGCTTTAGTCACAATACTTGTAACTGTTGTTACGGTTTTAGAAGATTTAGCAGTAGCAGTATTAGTAGGGGTAATTGTTTCTGCATTAGTTTTTGCATGGAAGTCAGCATCAAAAATTAGAGCAACAGAAAGACCCTCTAAAACAGAAAAAGGTGCAAAAGTTTATGAAATAGAAGGGCCTCTTTTTTTTAGTTCAACAAATAGTTTTCTTGAACTTTTTAATCCCTCTAAAGATCCTGATATAATTATTATTGATTTTGTTAGATCAAAAGTAATTGATCAATCTGCTTTAAAAGCAATTGAAGATATTGCAGACAAATATAATAGTTTTGGCAAAAGAGTTAAGCTTAGACATCTCACTCGTGATTGTCATAAATTATTAAGTAAAGCAGGACAACTTGTAGTCGATAGTGATGATGATCCAGATTATGGAGTTGCAGTTGATTATGATGTGAAATTGGGTATTTTTGGAAAATAATATGAATAAAGAGATAAAAGCTGATGACGTTATTTTTAATTTCTTTAAGCAAATTTGTGATGAGAAAGATGATGTTAAATGTGTAGAGCTTGGCAATAGTTGGATTAATGCAATGAAGACCAATCTTACTAATATGGAAAAAAATCTAGATGAGGCTGATAAAGCTAAACATCAAGAAAATATTGATAGTAATATGAACCACCTTAATAACCTTAAGGATAAATCAGCTGTGGAATGGCGTGAATATGCAACTCAGTGTATGGTGGAGATCCTTGATCACAAAAGTAAATCTTGAATTTTTTTAAAAGATTATTTTCAAGTAGCAATTTAGAATTAGAAATTAATGATGGTGGCAGGGCTGCTGCCGGTTACAAGGGAAAAGCTGGAGATTGTGTAGTTAGATCTATTGCAATTGTATCAGGTCTCCCATATCAAAAAATTTATGATGATCTTTATAAAGCTAATGAAGAATTTAGAACTACATCAAGAACTAAGCTTGCTAGAAGTTTGAAACAAAAAAATGATAGTCCAAGATCAGGCACTCATAGAGTAGTTGTTAAAAAATATCTTGAAAAACTAGGATGGCAGTGGACGCCAACAATGTTTATCGGTCAAGGTTGTAAAGTTCATTTAAAAAAAGATGAACTTCCAACTGGAACTTTAATTGTATCTTGTTCAAAACATATAACTGTTGTTAAAGATGGTGTCTTGCATGACACTTATGATTGTTCAAGACGTGGAACACGATGTGTTTATGGGTATTGGACTAAGCCTCATTAGATAAAGATAAAAGTGGTTAATAAATTTCATTAATATATGATTTTTATAAATGAGCTTTAAAGATAACGTCAACTTACATGTAGACAAATCAGCTAAATTACTAAACTTTAGTGATGACTTACTTGAACATCTAAAATCTACTCACTCATTAATTAAAGTAAATGTAGGTGTTGTCTTAGATGACAAAATTAATAATTTTACAGGATGGAGGGCAGTTCATTCAGAACATATACTTCCAACCAAAGGTGGACTAAGATATTCAGAAACGGTTGATCAAGACGACACAGAAGCTTTGGCATCTTTAATGACTTACAAATGTGCAATAGTTAATATTCCTTTTGGTGGCGCAAAAGGGGGCTTAAAAATTAATCCTAAGAATTACACAATGCCTCAACTTAGAGAAATTACTAAAGCCTTTGCAAGTAAACTAATTAATAAAGGTTTTATTTCTCCAGCTTTAAATGTTCCAGCTCCAGATGTCGGAACATCAGAAAGAGAAATGGAATGGATTTTAGAGACATACAAAACACTTAAACCTGATGATATAAATTATAGAGGTTGTGTAACGGGTAAACCCTTACATCGTGGAGGTATTGCTGGAAGAACAGAAGCTACTGGTAGAGGCATTGAAGAAGTGGTTAGAGAAATATTTAGACATGAAGATGTCGTTAAAGAAGCTGGTTTAAAAAATGAATTAAAAGATAATGAAATTATAGTTCAAGGTTTTGGTAATGTAGGAAGTAATTTAGCTAAACATTTATATAATAGAGACAATGCAAAGATTATAGCTATTGGAGAGTTTGATGGTTATTTATATAATAAAAAAGGTATTGATATAAATGCACTAATTGAATTTTTTCAAAAAAATAAAAGTATTAAAAATCCTAAGCTTGGAGATTTTAAAAATAAACCAAGCGAACTCTTAGAATTAGATTGTGATATTTTAATTCCGGCTGCATTAGAAAATGCAATCACAGTTGATAATGTAGATAAGATTAAAACAAAATTAATAATTGAAGCTGCTAATGGTCCTATTTCATTTGAGGCTGACCAAAAATTATTTGAAAAAGGAGTTATGATTATCCCTGATATTTATGTCAATGCGGGTGGGGTAGTAGTTTCTTATTTCGAGTGGGTAAAAGATATTTCTCATATACGTTTTGGTAGAGTTGAAAAAAGATTTCAAGAACAAAAAATATTAGACATTATTGATTTGATAGATAAAAAAACTAATACTAAAACTGATTTTGATACCATTAAAAAAATTATTCATGGAGCGGATGAAGAGGATTTGGCATTTTCAGGTCTAGAAGATAGTATGAGAAATGCATTTATTGAAATTTATAATGCTAAAAAACAAATTAAAAAATCATTTAGAGATAGCGCTTATTATGTGTCTCTAAAGAAGATAAGAAACTTCTATACAGTAGAAGGTTTCCCAAAAAGATAATAGCAGCTTAATTTTATCTATAATTAAATTAATAGAAGACTCTCAATCTATGATTTGTTAGCATTTAATATGACAAAATTATTGGGCACTAGCTTTATTGTTAAGTTTTTTGCCATTTTAGTTTTAAGTTTATTGATATCCAGCGGTGCTAAAGCAGGTTGTGATGATGCCCCAACAGATGGCGTGGATTATTCTAATTGCCAATTCTCAGAAGGCCAAGATCTAAGTAGAGCTTATATACCAAACTCTAATCTTTCTTTTATTAGCTTTATTAAAGTTACCTTTGATAAAGGGGTAATGATGAACGCAATATTAGCTAATGGTAATTTTGTAGAATCTTCTTTTATTAGAACTAATTTATATGAAGCAAATCTTGAAGGGGGTATCTTTGAAAAAGCCAACTTTTCAAGTGCAAACTTAACAAGAGTAAATTTTAAAGGCTCATCATTAATTGAGACAAACTTCACTAACAGCAATCTTTTTGAAGCTGATTTAACAGGTGCTAATATTCTTAATGCCAACTTTGAGGGTGCCAATCTTAATAACGCAACTTGGATTGATGGAACTAAATGTTCTTTAGTTTCCATTGGTAAATGTAATAAATAAAAATTCTTAGGAATTATTAATTTATTTTATAGGTTTTATTTTCTGATTAATAACAAGTACAGCACCAATAATTAAAATAGGTAAGCCTATTATTAAATCTTGTTGCCATTCTAAGTTTTCAAACACTGTTGATATTAATAAAGCAAGTACGGGCATTACAACCCCCACATAACCAGCTCTTCCTGCTCCAACTTTCTCTAATAATCTTAAATAGAAGATAAAAGCAAATATTGAGCCCACAATAGATAAGTAAGCAAGGGACGCGATATAGCTGAAACTATATTCAAATAATAATTCAGTACCTTTTATTTGGGTAATTAATAGAGTGACCAGTGAACCATAAAGCATTGCATAAGCAATGGTTGGTATTAAAGGAAAATTGTTATTTAAGTTTCTTTGGTGAACCATGTTACCTGTTGATGCGCAAAATGTTCCAAGTAGTGCTAAAAATAAACCAACATGAGTGCCATTAGCTAAGGAAAAATTAAAGATTTCATCATTAAAGATTATTATAATTCCAATCATTCCAATAGTTGCGCCAAGTAAAGTTTTTAAAGAAGGTTTCTTTTTAAAATAAAAGCCTTCTCCTAAAATATTCATAATCACTACCGTTGAAAAGACAATCGCTGGAAATGCGCTTATTAAATAAGTATTTGATAGATAAAAGAAAACATAATTTAGAGAATAAAGACAGATACCAAAGATTAAAAACCAAAGATGCTGATTTAAAGAAAACTTAAGATTTTTTTTCTTATAAACTAAATAAACAAAAATGATGATTGCAGCCATTAAAAATCTATAAAATACAGATACTAATGGATCTACGTAACCTAATTGAAATTTGATTACATACCAAGTAGGAGACCAGCAAAAAAGTGTGACTATAAATAAGAAAAAGTTATTCATTAGCCAGCACTATAATCCAACAAACTAAAAAAAATATAAGTTTAAAAAACACTCAAACATGTGATTAAAAAGATAGACTAACTGAATATGCTCAAAACTTAACCTAAAAAGCCATGAAATCCATCTATTAAATTTATTGAATGATGACCCTTAATACAGGCTTTTTCTTTTTAAAAGATGTATGATGTAAATTTAATGAGCATAATTGTCATAGTATTAATAGCGTTTATAGCAACTAATGCCTTAGAAAATAATTCTAAAAAAAAAATTATAACAGAGCCAGAAGTTTTAGAAGTTGTTAAAGAAGAGGCAACAGAGCCAGAAGTTTTAGAAGTTGTTAAAGAAGAGGCAACAGAGCCAGAGGTTTTAGAAGTTGTTAAAGAAGAGGCAACAGAGCCAGAAGTTTTAGAAGTTGTTAAAGAAGAGGCAACAGAGCCAGAGGTTTTAGAAGTTGTTAAAGAAGAGGCAACAGAGCCAGAGGTTTTAGAAGTTGTTAAAGAAGAGGCAACAGAGCCAGAGGTTTTAGAAGTTGTTAAGACAACCGTTGATGTAGAAGATTCAAGTAAAAGTTTTATTAATCAATATTTATATTACTTAATTGGCCTTATTTTATTCATTGTTACGTTTGGATATATGTATTTTAGAGGTCAAAAAAATAAACCATCAGAACCAGAAATAACACCAGAGGTTACAGAGCAACCATCAGAACCAGAAATAACACCAGAGGTTACAGAGCAACCATCAGAACCAGAAATAACACCAGAGGTTACAGAGCAACCATCAGAACCAGAAATAACACCAGAGGTTACAGAGCAACCATCAGAACCAGAAATAACACCAGAGGTTACAGAGCAACCATCAGAACAAAAACCTATTGGTGAAGAGAATCTTACTAAAGATGACAATAATAAATAGATTTTTAGATCACCGAAAATCTAAAACATCATCCATTGTTATAAAATTTAAAAATATCTACGATATAAAAAGACTTTATTCGCTATATAAACTTAGTAGTTATGAAAAAAATACTTCTAATTTTAACTCTGTTTATATCATTAAGTAACCTTTCTTACTCAGACAATCATTATCCAATTACAAGAGATTCTGTATTAATGATTGCTAAAGGTAAAATTGCATATCAAAATAATTGTGCAAGTTGCCATCAGGTGAATTTATCTGGAGCTGAAAACTGGAAGGGCGTTGATGAAGATGGTCATAGAAAAGCACCCCCTTTAAATGGTACGGGTCACACTTGGCATCATGATGATGAGACACTACATAAAATTATCAAATATGGATTAGCTGGAATTATCAGTGATTACGAAGGAAAAATGGGTGGGTTTAAAGATAACCTTAATGACAAAGATATAGATTCAGTTTTAGCTTACATTAAAAGTTTTTGGCCAGATGATTATTATCAACATCAAATAAATTTAAGTAAATAAATTATATGGCAACAGATACATTTCATTGGGGATGCAAAGATAGCTGGAGAATTAGTGCGAAGAATACGATGTGGTGTGTTATTGGTTGTTCCATTGGAGATTTTGGAACCATATTGTTTTTTCAGTTAAGTAAAATTCCTTTTCCAGTTTTAGGTATTATGACTTTAGCAATCATTAATGGTTTGCTCACTAGCATTATGCTTGAGACTTATATTTTAATGAAACAAAAATTTGATTTTATGAATGCATTAAAGACAGCCTGTGGTATGAGTTTTATCTCTATGGTTAGTATGGAAATTTCCATGAATGCTACAGATTATTTTTTAACCGGTGGAGCGATGCTAACTTGGTGGGTAGTGCCCATTATGTTAATGGTTGGTTTTTTAACACCTTGGCCTTATAATTACTGGAGACTTAAAAAATTCAATCAAGCGTGTCATTAAATATTAAAATGGTTACAACTTCTGAAATTATACTCGCAATTGTTATCGTTTCCTTATCTGTTGTTATGCCTATCTATTATTATTATCAAAGAAAGAAAAACCCTAAGCAAGATAACAAACCTACAAATAGTCATGAAATAAAGAATTATATTGATAAGATTAATGAAATTACCCGCAAAAAACATAAATGAAAAAACGTTTATCAGGGTGCAATGAGTGTGGAGATGATACAGCCATCTTAACACAAGTGAGTTCAGGACCTGAAGTGATCTTACTTTGTACAGATTGTTATAATCTTAAGCATTCAAATGAAACACAAAACCATATTAGTTATGAAGAAGAAAAAAGCTAAGAAAACAAAAAATAAAAAACCTGCTCCTAATTTCTATGGTCTTGGTAAATTTAACTATATTATCTTTAAGTTTCTTTGTTCCAGATTTAAGCTTAGATAATGAGTAGGGACAATAATTCAAAAGGGATAGTTTTAATATTGATTGCAATGAGCTTGTTTGCAATCCAAGACTCGTTAATTAAATTTATATTTGAAAAATCTGCCCTTTATGAGATCTTCTTTGGAAGGTATTTGATTGCAGCAACAGTGCTTTTTATTTATTTAAGTTTTAAAAGACAGAAAGTATCGCTTAAAACATATTATCCAGTATTAACTTTTGTAAGAGTGTTGTTGCACTTTGTTGCTTTTTCAACCTTTTTTATCTCTATCACTTATATGCAACTAGCAACTGCTAATGCTTTATTCTTTTCTTGTCCTTTTTTTGTATCTATCTTTGCTAAATTTTTCTTAAAAGAATTTATTGGTATTAGAAGATGGTCCGCTATTGCCTTTGGTTTTTTTGGTGTATTAATCGTTTTAAATCCTGATTTTGAAAGTTTTGATTATAGAAATTTGTTACCAGTGTTAAGTGCTTTATTTTATGCAGCATCAATGACTATTACTAAATACACCTCTGATAAGGATGATGTAAACACCCAGTTATACTATTTTTATTTAATTGCTCTTGTTTTATGTGGCATCATTTATGTCTTTATGGGCAATGGTCAATTCAACAACACTGATTTTGATCCAACTACACAGTTTATATTTAGAGAGTGGTTTACAAACTTTGATTATACTTGGAAATTCATATTATTTTTTGGAGTAGCAGCATCTATTGGGTTCTTATGTATCTTTTCAGCTTATATCATTGCATCTCCATCCGTTGTTTCATTATTTGAATATTCGTTGATTATTATGTCAATGATCCCAGGTTATTTTTTGTTTAATGAAATTCCATCTCTTAGAACTTTGTTAGGGGTCATTTGTATAATTTCAGCTGGGGTTTATATTTACTTTAGAGAAGGTGTTCGAAAACAGTATGTTGCATCTAAAATTCCAACTAGAAGATAAACTAATTAATTATCATTCCATCACCTAGACACCTGATTTAAGATTTAGTAGTATTCCTTTATGTATTGGTTAATCTTAATATCTTTTCTAAGTCTTCTTGCTATTAGCTTTGTTGTTTCAAAGCCTGGAAAAGGAAGTTAAGAATTAAATAATCTTTATATTTTAAGATTATTTTCTTTTAGATTTTTTAAAAAATAATAAAGATACATCTCCACTGACTTGTCTAATAAAAACTGCCATCACAATCCAAATTAAAAAATATTCTCCGTGAGTTATGGCATAAGTTTGGCTTGCAAAATAACTAGCAATAAAAATTAAACAGTAAATTGCTATAAGCGATAAGATTAAATAAACAAAAAAATTAATTACTGATGGAATTATACATCTTAATAGTTTCATAATTGTTATTTTAGGTTACTTGTTGGACCTCGAGCACTTCGGGAATATAATGTTTAAGTGTTTTTTCAATACCCGCTTTTAAAGTTAGGGCTGAACTTGGACAGCCTGAACAAGCACCCTTCATCTGAAGATAGACAATACCGTTATCAAAACTTTGAAAAGTAATATCTCCACC
This sequence comes from Candidatus Pelagibacter sp. Uisw_130, assembly GCF_047722505.1. Taxonomy (GTDB): domain Bacteria; phylum Pseudomonadota; class Alphaproteobacteria; order Pelagibacterales; family Pelagibacteraceae; genus Pelagibacter. The sequence goes on along the minus strand of NZ_CP159814.1, from coordinate 755,324 downwards.
GTCTTTTGCAACAGCAGGTCTTACTTGAGTATCTATTATTTTTTTTATTTTAATCACCTCTTCTGTATCTTCGGTAGTACTTGTATCACCTGCATTATCTTGACCAGCAAGTATGAAAGTAGTTTCTGATTTATAACATTCTCTAATTGTTTCAATAATTGTAGATTCGAGGTATTGCCAATCATGATTGTCAGCTTTTGTTATTGAAATAAAATCAGAGCCAAAAAAAACTCCCTCAACACCATCAATTTTAAATAAATTTAAGGCGAATGGAGAGAATTTTGCTTCTTCGACATTACGAAAATCGGCCGTTTCCTTTTCCATTACAGTTTTACCTGGTAAAAATTTTAAGCTGGAAGGATTTGGAGTCGCTTCTGTTTGTATATTCATTAGAACAATATTTTTAATTAATTACTTATAAAAATTTTATATTTTTTATAAGATTACTTCAATAAAATTGAGACGGTTTAAAGTATTTTTTATACGGGAAAAAGCATGGTAAGAAGGTTTGTTTAAATTTTCGAAATTATATTATTCTGCTAAATTACATTCAATAAATATATTTAACATAAAAGAAAATAAATGTTTTGAATAGGGTATTTGGAGATGGTATGATTTAAACAATCAATAAAGGAGGTCGATTATGAGCCTATCACCACCTGAAATTTAGCTGGTTGTGACTAAATAATAAAAGACTAACTAAGATCAAGAAAACATAAATCCATTATTATGGATTTTGGCGTAGACCGCCACTTATAGGGGAACTCTTTTGGAGTTTACCGAAAGGGTGACCCCCTTAAAATTAGAAAATATAATTTTAAAATAATTATGTCTACTATGGTTTTAAAAAGTCTTAACATTAATTTGCATTATAAATTTAGTAAAATTACACAATATGTAGAGATTGTTTAATTGGAGTATCCAAAAGTTAAGAGAGATAATAAATTTATGGAGATTGTTCGAGGAATAAGATTTAAAAAATATTTAGAAGAAGAAGCTGAAAAAGAAAGAAATCAATTAGCAGAAAGTTCTGAGGAATCTAAAAGAAATAAAAAAGAACGAACTTCATCAGGAAAACTCCAAGAGAAATTAGAACCAATATCACCTTGTCCAATGTCAGATGAATAAAAATTAATATGATAAATTGTTTTGTTCAGAGTGATCAAATAAATGAAAATAAAAGAAAAACACAAAGATCTTAAAAAAAAAGTAACTGTTGCTGAAAAACAAAGAAGCTCAAAAAGAGGACCTAAAAGTTGGTACGATTTAAGAACCTTAAAGAAGCTTAAATTAGTTATGAAAGATGAGCTGTCAAAAAAATAAGTGGGGTTATTCTATAATTCTTAGTTAGCAACAAGTTGATAGAGCAAAAATTAGAAGTTTGAACAAAATTAAAGCCTATCTATGAGTAACATTCTTGTGCTAGGATCTTGATGGTAATAAAATAAACATATAATATAAAAATGGCGAGAAAACTAGTTACAAAACTTTCTAATAGAGAATGTTTTACATTAACTGAAAAAGATACATTAAAGACAGCAAGCAACAAACTTCAAACACATAACGTCGGTGTTATGCCAGTATTAAGTGAACACGATAAAAGTGTAATTGGAATTATTTCTGAGCGAGATCTTGCTCGATATATTTATAAAGATGAATTCAGCAGTGAATTACTGGTTACCAAAATAATGACTACAAATATAATATCTTGCAATCTAAATACTTCTGTTACAGAATTAATGGAAATAATTTCTAATCATAAAATTAGACATATACCTATAATAGAAGAAAAAAAACTTTTAGGCATTGTGTCTATTGGAGATGTGGTAAACCATATTATTGAACAGTATAAAGATGAAAACCAACATTTAACAGATTTTATAAATAAATAATAAAATTTTAACAATAAAAAATATACTTCTTAGGCCATTTCAAAAACATATTACCAATTATAGTTTTAGGCTTGTTAGCGTTTAATATTTTATCGCTTATAACTCTAACTGGCAATTGAAAATTGATAAAACATTCAACCTTCATTTGCTTATTCTGATCGCAGTTATTCTAAATTTATTTTGAAATTTTTAATGGCAGATCTAATGTTACATCAAATCTTTCTTTTTTTGTTATATCCTCAACCTGTTTAGCTTTTTTTTCTAAACACCATTTTTCATAAATTTTACAAAATATGAATATCCCATTGTATCTATCAATCACTCTTACATTGTCTAATTTATCTTTTATCAAAAATTTAATATCATATAATTCCTTAATATTAACTTTTGTTAAAATTTCTCTCGAGTCAGGGTTATAGTATCCAGAACCATCTTCACAGGGTGTTTCTAAAACTTCATCTATATATTTTTGAAAAACTTTTCCTCTAATAAAATTATCTTCAAAGTCTTGAGAGTTAATAGTTTCATAAATTAATCTTCTTAAAGGAGGCTTATTCATTTCAAACCACATTATAAGTAATTCGTAATAAATTAATTCATACAATCTTATATGTATGGGTTTGCCCTTAACTATTCTTGACCAATTAAGATATCTTCTTATATCTATATTTCTTTCAATACTTTTCATGACAAGTATTTTTTAACCTCCTTTAATTATAGTGTAGCCACATCTTTTACATTCAAGTGTTGTAACTCTATCTGTTGGTCCAAAACCAAACTCAATATTTAACGTTTTGTAGTCATGTATGCCCATAAAACAGAGTATTTTTATCATTTTCAAAAACATAATTTTGACACTTTAAATTGTTAAATTTATTTTTTGATGGTCAGCTAATAGCTGAAATGATTGCGGAGATTTGAGAAATAACTATACCGCAGAATTAGATAAAGTTCTACAAGTGTTCAGCTATTTCAAACTTATTTAATTAAGTGGAGATCCTTTTAAACTTTTTTTAACTTCATACATATTTAAACCATTAAACACAATTCAATTAAACACACGATGTAGAATGATATTTAATATTTAGTGGAAATATAATTATTTAAATAGATTTTAATATTAATTTTTGGTTAAATAATCATATGGCTATTAAAATAAAGATGGCTGACAAAAGAAAAAAAACAGTCATAAAGTTAAAACCTAAAGTTAAGAAAAGATCTAAAAATATAAAAAAGATTAAAATAAGTAAAGTCGAAGCACAAAGACAAGATGCAGAAATACAAGAAATACAAAAAGAACAAAGACTAGAAGCACAAATACAAGAAATACAAAAAGAACAAAGACTAGAAGAAGATGAAAAAATAAAAAAAAGGGAAAAAATGACATTAAAAATAAATAGCTTAGCGCCAGACTTTACGGCTGAAACCTCTGAAGGAAAATTATCATTACATGCCTGGTTAGGGGATAGTTGGGGAATTTTATTTTCACATCCAAAAGATTTTACACCAGTTTGCACCACAGAATTAGGTGCACTAGCTAAAATGAAACCAGAATTTGAAAAAAGAAATGTTAAAGTAATGGGCTTAAGTGTTGATCCGGTATCAGACCATGTTAAATGGCTAGAAGATATTAATGATGTTTGTGGTTTAAAACCTAATTATCCAATTATTGCAGATGAAAAATTAGAAATTGCAAAACTTTATAATATGCTTGAAGGAGATGCGGGAGCCACATCAATGGGGCGTACAGCCGTAGACAATCAAACAGTTAGAACGGTTTATGTTATTAGACCCGATAAAAGAATTGGTCTTTTCTTAACTTACCCAATGACAACAGGGCGTAACTTCCACGAAATTTTGAGAGCCATTGATTCTATGCAACTAACAGCAAAACATAAAGTTGCAACCCCTGCGGATTGGAAAAAAGGTGAAGATGTAATTATTGTCCCTAGCGTTACAAATGAAGAGGCAAAAAAAATATATCCTGACGGATGGAAAACGATAAAACCTTATCTGCGTAAAGTTCCTGATCCAAGTAAATAAATTTGAACTAAGAATCAGGTAAAAACAAAACCTTTATGTTTTATGGTACTTTTGTTTATATAATAAATATCATTTTTTGGATTATCAAATAAGTAGCGACGTCCCCTCAGTTGGTGCAATGAACTTTGTAAGATATATTTATACACAACATTATATTTCTCCTTAACTGTTATTAATTTAAATAAGAGCCTATTTTTTATAATTAGTTAAATACAAGTGTATGACCGATCTAATAGAAGTGTTCTCTCATAGGTTGCTCAAAGTGTGCTTTTATAATTATTATAGTTGATTAACCCTCATTTCATCACTTAAATACCTGATTGGCGGTTGTGGCGTATATGCTGCCATGTTATTGTTTTTTGATAAGGAGGTCATATGACCAATTTGTATAAAGTTAAAGTCGACGTAGTTGAAAAATCAATATCGTCTAGAGAAGAAATCATCAACGCAGAATCTGCTGATGACGCTAAGAAAAAGGTTATTAGTTATTGCAATGAGCAATTAGTTGATAACGACCGCCTTAAAGAAATAGTAGAGGTAAAAATCAGTACTGCAAAAGACGCTGTTACTGAAATCAAAAACAAAGATTTACCTAACGGCAGACCAGGAAACCCTGTCAGCTTGTAAAATCAATAACTGAGTAAATATGGTCTCGGTTTTGTAGCCGTGGCCATGTTGATTTAATATTCACCAATCGTTAATTGAGTAAGGTCCTTAATCTGTGTATTGTCTATGAATGGCTAAAGTTGCAAAAGATAAGTGGGATAAGGTAATTGAACATTTAACACATTCAGATAGCGATCTTGAAAAAGTATTAAGCTTATTAAAGGGGTGTGACCAAGGGAATGCATCTAATTATGATGTTAATAGAGCGTCTTATTCATTAAATATTATTGCGATAGTTACACAAAAGCAACTTGATCCAGAAAATAAAGATAAGTCACTTACTCATATAATTAGACAGTGGGTTAAATCAAAAGACTTCATACAATTTTATAATTTGATGAGAAAACAGGAAAATATTACTTGGGATAAGAGCAAACTTGAAGATTACACCAAGCAATTAAAAGACCTTTGGTACAGTAAATCACAATCTAAAAACAAAGAATATTTTAAAAAAATAGACGGATTTAACAAAACAGCTGGGGCAAATCTTATAGAAAAAGATAGCAAAGAAGAGCTAAGGCCGAAAGCTAAAATAATTGAGAAAACTTTTGATAAAATAAAACAGAATGAACGACGGTCTCGAACAATCGTTGCATAATACAAACTAGGTATAATGATGGATCAGATATTACCCTTTGTTTATATGCTAGGGATACTCTTATTAGTACTCCCAGCTTTTCTACAGTCTAATTCTAAATTAAAACAATTCTTAACTAATCTTACTATTTGGATTGTCATTATCCTTATAATTCTAACCATCATCTATTTCATAAATTAAACATTATTAGAGCAAGTTTTAAACAAACAGTAATGATCTATTAGAATCATGCATTGGATTTCATTCCTTTTTTCACGTTTACGTTTTTTTTCCTTATATTCCTCGTTACGTAGACCTCTTGATTGGAAGAGGAGTGAAACCATTACAAATTACAAATTACTTTCCCTTAAAAATACAACCAACAATAGGAGTTTTGATATATGGAAATAAACGGTATTAATAAATACTGTCATGTAAGTGCTTATATAGCTTATGATAACTGCAGCCCAGTCTACAAACAAACTTTTAAATTTGAAATTAGCCCAAGTGACCATAATTCTATCGTCTGGGATAAAATAATTAGAACCCTCAAAAAAATTGGAATTAATGCGGAGCTTAAGTCTTGAAGCGGTTTCTTATATTTGTTTCAGCTCATTTAATCCTTTTTTTAATGGTAATTGCTTACCAAGCTCAAGCTGAAGAAGAATGGACGATCGATAGGTATGAAACTCTATCTTATGCAAGGGTTAGTGGTGAAGTAGTTCATGGGGATAGTTTAAATTTCTTTATTGGATCAAGAGAAAATTGTGAAACTGTCTATAATAATTTTACTTTTGTCACTTATGAAAAACCTGGTGATATATATCAACTAGAGGGTAAAAATATTCCAATTAAAATTAACGGAGAAAATCTAACTGCTAAAGTTGAGGCAGTTAATCCATTTTTAATTGGCTTTAGAGTTACTTTTTCCCTAGGAGAGTTTCCAGTTAAAGAATACATCCATCGTTTAAACAATTTTTACAAGAAAGAGAATAAGTATGAAATTGAGATAGTGGATGGTATCGATTTTAAAGCTGCGAAGTATTTTGATATAACTACTAACAACTGGAAGTTAGATAAGCTTGTGCCCTCTGTATTGGAGGCTAATAAGCTTTGTGAAACTATTAATCATTTGGATAGTTAGATAATGTTAAGAATTCTTATGATTATCTTATTACTATTACCAACAATCTCAAATGCTGACCAAGGTTTGAATATTTCATGTCTTAATATGAAATCAGTCTTTGGAAGGAATTATGAGCCTTTGAAATTCACATTACAAGCAGTAGGGCTTCAATACTTTGATGAGGAAAATGATGAATTTGTCATGATTAAAGCCAGCAAATTAGATATTGGTGAAAATCAAATAACTGCAAGATTTGCAGATTATGAATTAGGTTTTCAACTGATCGTATTTGAAGGAGATTCAGAACCCACTATGACAATGTCTAAGTATGATTATAAAAATGATAAGTTTTTAGAGCATTATAAATGTGATGCTAAAAGTGGATATATTGAATAAGCCTAATAACTGTTATCTTAGTTATCATTTCATGATCTAGACACTTGATTTAGTACTTGGTAAGGTTAAAGAAAAATGTTTGAAGGAATTAAATCTTTATTTTTTAAAAACAAAGACTCAATAGCGGTAAATATTTGGTCACAAATAGGTATACCCATTAATTTAGCTCGACAAATAGGAACACACACAGATTTTACGAATGAATTTTTAGATGATGAGTATTTGCTTGGATATTTTAATGGCTATCAAAATTTTATGTTACATCATTTTTTTAAAGTAAAAAACCCAGGCGACAGAGGTTTAATTATGTCAAAAATATTAGTTTTATTGGATCCTAAATTTGACGACTCAAAAGAGTTAATGGGATATTCTGATATTTTAAAAAGTTATATGGGGAAAAAAGATTTGGAGCTTGGATCAGAGGATGCTTTTATGACTGTTGCAATTATGTTGAATGATCCAAAGGCAAAAAGCAACTTTTTAGACAACAAAATTTATTTAGAGGCTCAAAAATTTTATGATGAAGGTGAATTTGAAAAAAGAGCTAATATGCAAAAAAAAGTTTTAGGATCTCTGGCTAAAGGTCAGAATCCAGCTGAAATGCCTAGAGATTTTGCTGTAGCATACAGAGTCTTTGAATTAACTTTTGTTAAGCATTTAAATAAAAAATTCAAATGTCCGAACAATTAGTTACATATATTGCATTGGGATTATTAATAGTTGGTGTCATAGCTTTTATAATAATTTTAAAAAAACAAGGAGGCTCTAATAACTCTCAAAAAAATAAAAGTATAAATTCAAATTCAACAAACTTATTTTTCAAAAGTAATGAAGCTTGTTATGAGTATTCTAAAAAGTATTTTTCATCAGTTATTCTAAAAAGTAAATCTAGTGTTTTAGGAATTGTTTATTTAATAGGACAAGATAAAAAAAGTGGCACCGTTAGATGTACTGTTTATGTAGATAGCAAACAAACTGAAATCTTAATTTGGGTTTTTTTTGATGATTTAGAACATTCAATTAATATTGGGGATTTTGTAAGTGTAGGAATTAACGATATCGGAAAAGTTTTTACAGTAAAAGACTTTGAAGATACAGTTGAGGTGGGAAACCCAGAAGGCCTGAAAAATTTAAAGGATGCAACCATTGGAGTAATTATTGAAAAATTAACAACTGAATTAGATATAAAATCTGGATTTTTTATTCCCTTTAAATAAGAAACTAAAATAAATGAACAAAAACTCAATCGCTCTTTTTCTTTTAATACCAGCAGTCTTATTAGTACTTGCACCGTTAATTTCTTTTCCTTACGGATTCTATACACTTCTTCGTTTAATAATAAGCATAACAGCAGGCATAATAATTTATCACAGCTATAAAAATGCAGGTGGTATTAATGAAATTATAATTTTATTTGGATTGATCTTAATTTTATATAATCCGGTTATCCCAGTTAAATTAAGTAGAGAATTATGGATGCCAATTAACTTCATAACTTCAGGAATTTACATATATGGTTTCTTTAAGATTAAAAAAAATATAGGATAAAGAAATCCATAAAGAATGAATAAAAAGATAGATAAAAAGAAATACAAAAAAGCTTTAGATTTCACCTATAAAATACACTTTAAACAAAACCGTAAGGGCACTGGAATTCCATACTTTACTCATTTAGTTTCAGTTAGTAACAACGTTATTGAAGATGGTGGTACTACTGATGAAGCTATTGGAGGTTTATTGCATGATGCAGTGGAAGATCAAGGAGGGTTAAAGACCTTAATTAAAATTAGAAAACTATTTGGTAACAATGTAGCTAAAATAGTTGATGAGTGTAGTGATACTCTTGTTGTTCCTAAACCACCTTGGCTAGCCAGAAAGAAAAAATATATTTCAGATATAAAAAAGAAAGGCCAATCTTCAATGTTTGTGTCCCTTTGTGATAAATTACATAATGGTACTTGCATTGTTAGTGATCACAAAAGAGTAGGTAAGAAGATCTGGAAGAGATTTACAGCAACACCAAAGCAAGTTGCCTGGTATTATGAGAGTTTATACAAAGAGTTTTCAAAACACTTAAAGGGCCATAAAGTGCTTAAAGATAATTACTTAACGGTAGTTAAAGAGATTAAGAGAGCCTCATCTAAATGAAAAAATCAGATCCTTTATTCCCTGAAAAAATAGTATTGGCAAAAAAAGACAGATTTATAGAAACAGTTAATGCTGGATTAGAAGATATATGTAAACTTTATAAAGTTGTACTGCTTTATAACCTTTCAATGCATTTTAAAAAAAAACTTTTTAATGGAGATAAAGAAAAAGCATTTGAAAAAGAACTGCACGAGTTACACCAGAAGACAATTAAATCTGTAAAGTGTGAACATGGATCTGGCCCTATGCTTTATGTGGATGGACCAGGAATTGGCAGAGCACATAAGATAGATCATTCAGTTTATACAATAGATGGTATTCCGATTAATTTAAAAATTTTGTTACGTTGCAAAGGTGGACAAGTTAGTGAAATTGATGATGTTACCAAGGAAGTTCATGATCTTTGTAGAAAACACGATGGGTTTGGAGTGCCAACATTTACTCCTGTATATGAAAAGCATATTGAAGCTTACTGGCATAGTTATGCAGATTATTAAATGAAAAAACTTTTTTAAGTAATATGGGGCAATTACCAGCAGTAGATCAATTACCAGATGGGATATCAATTGATGAAAAATCTTTCAAATTTAAAGATAAAATATTTCATTACGATAAAATAAAATCAATAAGGATTTACTCAAGTATTCAAAAGATGACCTTGAATTTAATACCAATGCCAACAACCGTGAATTCTATTTTAACAGTATTTGATAAAGATAATAAGAAAATTAAAATTAAATTGGCCTATCAAAGATTTGGATTTAAAAGAAAAAATAAAGAATTACAATTGCAGAATATTATTTTATTTTCTAAATTCTTAGAGAGTAAAACAGCTGAACAAAGATTTAAAACTTACACAGAAACTGGAACTAAAGTCGTACTATTTAAGTATAAAGCAAACGGGCTTCTAAACAATAGTTATGAAATTTTAAAAGATGGTTCAGTTAGAAAAAATGGCAAAGATTTTGCTTCATTTGATCCAAAACAATTTCAGATTTGGAGATCGTATAAAAAATTCCATTTTACGAAAAAAACAGGCTGGTTTAAAAATAAAGAAATAGATATATCCATAGATGAAGATATATTTTTATTCATGGTCTCCGATTATTTTGATTTAGATATACCTTTTAGAGAAATCGAAAATTAAATGAATATTAAAAAAATTATTCAAAATGCCAAATCATGGAAAGATTTAAACAAGACTCTAGAAAGCTTTACTAAATCTAAACGTTCAAAATTAGCAGGTGATATCTTTGAATATTTAACTAAACTTTATTTAGAAACCGCACCTCATTACAAATCTAAATTAAGAAAAGTTTATTTACTTAATGAAGTACCAAATAACATCAAAAAGAAACTAAATTTACCTAATACGGATGAAGGTATTGATTTAATAGCTGAAACTTTTGATAAAGAGTATTGGGCCATTCAATGTAAATATAGATCTAACCCTAATGAAACATTAACTGTTAAGGGAGATCTATCTACTTTTAATAACTTAGCTTTTACGTATTGTAATAACATTACCCACGCAATTGTTTGTGCAACAGTCAACAAACCTCCAAAGAAGATAAAGTTATTAAAGAGTATTGGTTTTGAAACATTAGAAACTTGGCTTGCTTTAGATGATGGGGATTTATTTACTCAAATAAAAGCAAAAGCAGTTGGCAAAGTTTATAAACCAACTATTTTAAAACCTAGGCTTCATCAAGTTGTTGCTATTAAAAAAACTATCAAACACTTTAAATCTAATGAACGAGGTAAAATTATTATGCCTTGTGGAACGGGTAAAAGTTTAACTGCATTTTGGATAGCAAAACAAATGGGACTTAAATCAATATTAGTTGCCGTTCCAAGTTTAGCTCTTTTACAACAAACTTTAAAAGTTTGGACTAGAGAGTTTTTAATCAATGGAATTGAACCTGAATGGTTTTGTGTATGTAGTGATGGAACTGTTAAAGGTGAACAAGACGACTATGTAACTGATACTGCTGATCTTGGTATTAAAGTTGATACAGATCCAAGTTTAATTAAACAATTTCTAAAGAAAAAGACATCAAAGATAAAAGTAGTGTTCACTACCTACCAATCTGGAAGAGCGACAGCAAAGGGATCAAAAGGTTTTACTTATGACCTTGGTATAATGGATGAAGCTCACAAAACTGTTGGCTCCAAAACTAAAGAGATGGCTCATCTGTTACACCAAAAGAATATAAAGATAAAAAAACGTATCTTTATGACTGCAACTGAAAGATTGTTTAGAGGGGATAGCGATGAGTTTTTATCTATGGATGATCCTAGAGATTATGGATCATTAATTTATGAATTAAGTTTTAAGGAAGCAATTAACTCAAACCCACCTATTATTTCTGATTATAAAATTATTACCTTTGGAATAACAACACCAGAAATTCAGGAAATATATGAATCTAATAAATACCTAGAGGTTAAAAAGATATTAAAAGATATTACAGCAAGAGAGTTTGCAACAGCCATTGCCTTAAGAAAAGCTATCAAAAAACTTAAGATTAAGAATGCTATATCGTTCCATAGATCAATAAGAAGAGCTGATAACTTTAGAGTACAACAAGATCTAATTACAAAGATTTTTCCATCATATGGAAAGTTAAAATCCTTCCACGTTCGAGGAGATATGCCAACATCAGATAGAGCAATTCAAATGAGAAACTTTGCTGAAGGTGAAGGGTTAATGACTAATGCTAGGTGTTTAACAGAAGGTGTGGATTTACCTGCAATTGATTGTGTGGTGTTTACTGACCCAAAGAGAAGTAAGGTTGATATTGTTCAAGCTGCTGGACGTGCTCTTCGATTATCAAAAGGTAAAAAGTTTGGCTACATTCTAATTCCAATATTTATTCCAGATGGGGCTGACTTTAATGAAGCTGCAGAAGAACAAGGGTTTGATGATGTAGCAATAACCGTTAGAGCTTTAGCAACAACAGATACAAGAATTGTTGAATATTTAAGAGTAATTTCTGAAGGAAAAAAACCTAGAGGTGGCTCTCCTGTAGATGGAATAACTTCAGTTAATAGTTTGTACAAGGTTGAAGCAGAAGAATTTGATAAAGCTATTAAATTAAAAGTTTGGGATAAAGTTTCCAGGGAAAATTGGAGAAATTTTAATGATGCAAAAAATTATATTGTTAAACTAGAATTAAAGAATCTTCGTGATTATGAAGGGTTATATTCACAAAAAAAATTACCTAAAGATTTTCCAAGAAACCCAAATAGAATTTATAAATATAAAGGATGGAATGGATGGGGTGATTTTTTAGGGACAGGATATCAACATGAAAAGGAATTTCTTGATTATAACAATGCAAAAAAAATAATTCAAAAACTTAAATTATATTCCCAAAATGAACATCGAGATTATGCAAGAAAAAAATTAGCTTTTTTTAAAAAATATAATTTATCAACCTATCCAGCTGGCTATTATACCAAACGAGAGACGTGGGTATCGTGGGGAGATTATTTAGGGCACGAAAGAATTGCAGATCAATTTAAAAATTTTTTAAATTATGAAGATGCCAAAAAAGTAATTCACAAATTAAAGTTTAAAAAAGTTTTAGATTTTAGTGAATATGTTAAACTGGGAAAACATCCTTCAAATATACCATCAGCACCACAAAATCATTATAAAGAAAAAGGATGGAAGAGCTGGCATGATTTCTTGGGAACGGGGTTTGTTACAATAAAAGATAGAAATTACTTTAATTATGAAGAAGCAAAAATATATCTGAAAAAACTAAAAATTAAATCTGCATCAGATTTTAGAGAAAAAAGAAAAAGTAAGATTATTTCAACCAGGATACCCCCCAAACCTTATAAAACTTATGAAAACTCTGGATGGGTTTCTTGGGGTGATTTCTTAAGTACAGGCATTTTATCTTCAAATCAAATCAAATATATTAATTATGATGATGCAAAAAAATTACTATCATCAAAAAAAATTTCTTCTTTAACAGATTATAGAAAAATAATTAAAAAAAAATTTCAAAATCAAATACCAATAAATCCATCAAAAAATTATAAAAATAAAGGATGGAAAGGTTGGCAGGACTTCATTGGTAAAGAAATTATTTCAACACAAAAAATCAATAATAAATATATTAGTTTTAAAAGAGCAAAATCTTTAATTCAATCTTTAGGAGTTAAAGATAAAAAAGAGTTTAAAAAGAAAAAACTAAATAATATTATCCCTGACACAATTCCTTTAAAACCTGAAAGATTTTATAAAGGTAAAGGATGGGTGAATTTCAAAGACTTTATTGGGGCACATCAATACTTTGGATATAACCAGGCAAAAAAAATAATTAAAAAACATAATATAAAGTCTGCTAAAGAATTTGCAGAAAATCATAGAAATAATAAATTTCCTAAACAAATGCCTTATTCACCTAGCTATTTTTATAAAAAACAATGGAAGTCTTGGCCAATATTTTTATCATCTAACCCTGCCAATGAGAAAATTAGGGAATTTGTTAAATTTTCTGAAGCAAAAAAAATAGTGAAAAGATTAAATCTGAAGTCATTACAAGATTGGCAAATTTACTCCAAGACTAAACGGCCTCTAACCATTCCTGGGCACCCAGATCATGTTTACAAAAAAGAATGGATAAGCTGGCTTGATTTTTTAGGCAAAAAAACTAAAAGCTAATGGTTGAAAGAAGAGGACAGCCTAAAGTTAGTGAATTTGTTGAGATTTCTATTAGTTATAAAGTCATCCAGTATTGTAATCGGTATAATGAAAGTCCTTTTATAGCTTGGAAACGATTAATCAAACACAGAGCATTTAGAGATTTAATGAAAGAGCACTTTAAAAAGGACGTTGCTGATTTTAGAGTTAATCAACTAATGTCTGATTACGATAGTTCTAAAAATTTTTATTATAAACATATTAAAAAATGGATAAAAAATAGAACTTTAGGCATTGGATCGTTATTCAATAAGGATCTCTTAAAAAAGTACCCTAAAATCCTTAAATACTCTCAAAAGTAGATAATAACTGAACATTTCTTAACTGTAAAAATTTTTATAGAAACCTCCTTAATTAAAAATAATTTAAGGAGAACAATTTGTCTAATATTAGCAAGAAACAACTTTTAGCAAATAAACTAAATGCTAAAAAATCAACAGGACCTAAAACGAAGTTAGGTAAAGAAAAAGTATCAATGAATGCAATAAAACTTGGCATTTATTCAGAGCATCATGTGATGGTTGGAGAAGATACCGAGCAATACAAAGGTTATGTAGATCTTATGTTTAAAACCTTTGAGGTCTTTGATGCAATTAGTGGCTTAATCATACAACAAATCATTAGTATAGGGTGGAGGCTACAACGAATACCTCAAATAGAATGTGGGGTGTTTGGTATAGAAATGTCTGAATATGATAGGAGTTATAACAGCCCTAGCTTTGTTAAGATTAAGCATAAAGAGTTTCATCAAACCATTAAAAAGGATCTAGATCGCAGAAGTGAATTAATGGGTGCAGCTTATGTTAAAGATTGCAGTGGCGGTGATCGAATGATGAAATTAAATACAATGGAGGGAAGATTGTTAAGCAGGCAATCAAACTTAATTAATCAGTATTTAAAATATAAAAAATCTAAAGGAAAGGAGACCTAATGGTAAAACGTAATACACCTGATTGGCAAATATCAGCTTTTGATAAAGATAATAATTCTTATGTCAAAACAAAGCCAATTAACGAAAAGATAAAAGAACTGGAAGCAGCTTATGCAAAAGCACAAGAAACATCAGTTAAAGTTGAAGATATTGATACGTCTGCTTTTTATTTAAAAGATGAGCCTGTAAAAGAAGAGAAAGATGACAAGCTTGATGAGCTTAAAGAATATCAAAAAATGAGAGACCGTCAGAGGAAAGAAGAGCTAGAAAAGTCTAGAAGAGATGAGAACAAGGTTGTCTTTACAAGCGCTCCTAGAAAAGATCCCAATCGAGGAATGCGTTTTATGAAAAAACCCTTTAATCCTATAAACGTTGGGAAACTTGGCTCATCTAGGTCTTTTATTAAAAAAAAAGATAAGGAATATTATTAGAAGTAGAGACGGTACATGAAGTTAACTGAAACTACTGTTAAGATAATAACTAGTAAGTATAGGGAGATATAATCTTTTGGAGTTAACATGGTTTATAAATACTAGACTTACTAGGAACTTGCTAGTTTCTTTTTAGGATCGTAGAAAGGTTTTTCAGCAACCGTTGCTTTAACTATTTTATCATTCATTTTAACATCAAGTACTGTTCCAATTTCTGAATTGTTAATTGAAACCATTGCAAGGGCTATGTTTTGTTTTAGTCTTGGTGAGTAAACTGCAGAAGTAGTTTTACCAACTACTTTATTGTCTTTTAAGATTTCCCAAAAGGTAGTGTTAGGTCCTGTTAAAGGATCACAATCTAAAATAACTCCAACTTGTTTTCTTTTAACACCTTCTTGATTTATTTTCTTTAAAGCATCTTTACCAATAAAGTTTATATTTGTGTCAAGATTAACAAGTCTTCCTAGATTTAGTTCATAAGGGTTAGTGTTAATGTCAGCATCTGCATGGTACGATAACATCCCACCTTCAATACGTCTAATCGATGACGTGTGACCTGGTTTTAATCCATGAGGTTTACCAGCTGCCATTATCTTTTCCCAAAGTTTGTCTCCCTTAGAACCATCTCTTAAATATAATTCATATCCTAATTCACTTGACCAACCGGTACGAGAGACCACTAAAGGAATGCCGTCTAAATCTAATTCACGTAACCAATAATATTTAAGATCATTAATACTTTCACCAAATAAAGCCTCCATAATTTTTCCAGAGTTTGGTCCTTGTAATTGAAGAGGGGATACATCAGGTTCGATAATTTTAACATCAAGGTTTGAATTTACTGCAACCCCTTGTGCCCATAATAAAATATCACTATCTGCAAGGGATAACCAATAATGGTTTTCTTTTAATCTTAATAAAACTGGATCATTTAAAATTCCACCTTCATTATTTACAATTAAAACATATTTGCATTGTCCAACGGAAAGTTTTGATAAATCCCTTGGTGTTAAGAGTTGAATAAATTTAGTAGCATCTGGTCCTGTAATTTCAACTTGTCGCTCAACTGCAACGTCACATAAAATTGCTTCATTAACTAAATTCCAAAAGTTTTGTTCAGGGGATCCAAAGTCACGAGGAATGTACATATGATTATAAACTGAAAAACCAGTTGCACCCCATTTAACAGTGGAGTTAAAGTAAGGGGATTTTCTAATCTGCGTTCCAAAACCGAAGTTTTTCTTATCTTCCATTTTCAAAATCTATTAATTATTTTATTATTTGAAAAGCTTTTTTTTATTTTTCGCACTCAATTGTCGCGAATGCAGTTAGCTGTTGAATTTCATCAGGCTCTTTACTGAAGACTTCATCCATCTCTTCGTTATTAAATTTTATACTTAATTTATCAATTGTGCACTGGCAGTATATTTTAGCGCCATCTGCACCAATATATGTTTTAGAGTTAGTGTAACAACCAATGTATAATTCCTTCTCATATTCAGGGCTTAGAGCATGACTTTTAGAGGTAAAAAGAAGGATAAAGATTAGTAAATATTTATATTTTTTGATCATACTCACCAACTTTGCCAGTTTTTTGTAAAAGATCATCAATAAAATCAAAGATCTTTTTCTTTCTTTCATCTGATGTTGGACTTTCGGTCACAATTACAAGTGATGGTTTGTTAGATGAGGCCCTAATTAATCCCCATGAACCATCTTTAAAAGAAAATCTGATGCCATTAACAGTTAGCACTTCACTAATCTCTTGGTCATCAATTTTAGTTTTATTATCTTTAATTTCATTTACTTGCTTAACTAAATCTTCAACAACCTGATATTTCTCTTCATCTTTACAAAAAGGTGCCATCGTGGGTGTTTGAAAAGTATTAGGGAGTTCTTTTATGATTTCATGCATACTTTTATTTTCATTATCTAATAAATGGCACACATGTATTGCTGAATTAATTCCATCATCGTAACCGAAACCTAAAGGTTGATTAAAGAAAAAGTGACCACTTTTTTCAAATCCTGCTAATGCTTTTTCAGTATTAACTTTTCTTTTAATATGTGAGTGACCTGTCTTCCAATAAATAGTTTCACAGTCATTTTTCGCTAAAACTTTATCAGTTGCGTACAACCCAGTTGATTTTACATCAACAATAAACTTAGAACCTTTATGAGTTTTTGATAAGTTTCTTGCAATTAATAAGCCAATTTTATCTGAAAATATTTCATCCCCTGTATTATCAATTACACCAACTCTATCGCCATCTCCATCAAAGCCAAAACCAATATCAGCATTATTGTCTTTTACAGCTTTTGCAATTGCATGTAACATCTCTAAATCTTCTGGGTTTGGATTATATTTTGGAAAAGTCCAATCAAGATCACAATCAAGTTCTATTACTTCGCAACCAATACCTCTTAAAATTTCAGGGGCAAATATTCCAGCAGTTCCATTACCACATGCAACAACTGCTTTAATTTTTTTTGTGATTTTATTTTTATTTATTAAATCATTTTTATAAATTTGTTGAAAACCTTCTATTTGTTTTTCACTGCCTTCACCTTTTATGAAATTTTCATTTAAGGTAATCTCTTTTAATTCTTTCATCTCTTCTGGTGCGTGGGTTAAGCCTTTTTTGATACCCATTTTAACTCCAGTCCAACCATTTTCATTGTGACTAGCGGTTACCATTGCAACAGCATCAGCATCTAAATTAAATTGTGCGAAATAAACAGTAGGGGATAGGGATAAACCTATGTCTTCAATATTACATCCTGTTGAAAGTAGTCCTTTTTTAAGAGCAGTTTTTATTTCTTCACTGTAAGATCTATAATCATGACCTACGATTACTCTCGGGTTGGTTTTTTTAGTATGTTTTATAATTTGAGTACCCAAACCTTTGCCTAGATTCTCTATTCCGATTCTGTTTATATCCTTCTCATACAACCACCTTGCGTCATACTCTCTGAAGCCATATGGATCTATTTTTAAATTTGTTGTCATTGTTAACCTTTCTTACATTCATTTTATTTTTTTATTGATAATTTTTTTATATGTTCTATAAATGTTCTGTTGATTAATGATTTATATGGTGTATCAATGCTTTCAGCATACAACATGTAGTTGTTTTGCAAAAATAAATTAAAAAAAACATAAAATATGAACAAAATTCTATCACAGGCACTAAAGAAAGCTGTCTCCGAGTATAGCCCAGATAATAGAGAGCTTTCAAAAAATAAAGGACCAGATTTATTTTCACTTAGCAATGACACAGAACTTTTTCAAAATGAAAAAGGTATCATTATTAAAATTGATAGATCAAGAGATAGTAAATTAACAGACTTTGGTAAAGCAACTTTAAAAGATAGATACTTAGGTCATAACGAATCTTTTCAAGATTTATTTGCGCGTGTTGCAAGTTCATATGCAGATGACAATTTACACGCACAAAGAATTTATAACTACATTAGTAATTTATGGTTCATGCCAGCAACTCCAGTTTTATCAAATGGTGGAACTAAAAGAGGTTTACCAATTTCATGTTTTTTAAATGAAGCATCAGACAGCTTAAATGGAATACTTGATTTATGGAGTGAGAACGTTTGGTTAGCTGCTAAAGGTGGTGGGATCGGAAGTTACTGGGGCAACCTTAGATCTATTGGAGAAAAAATTGGTAAAGTTGGAAAGACATCAGGCATTATTCCATTTATTAAAGTAATGGACTCGTTAACAATGGCGATTAGCCAAGGTTCATTAAGAAGAGGATCGGCTGCTTGTTACCTTCCAATTGAACATCCTGAAATTGAAGAGTTTATTGAAATGAGAAGACCTACTGGTGGAGATCCAAATAGAAAAGCCTTAAACCTTCATCACGGTGTTTTAGTATCCGATGCATTTATGAGAGCTGTTGAAACAGATGAACAATGGGCACTAAAAAGTCCTGCTGATGGAACTGTACAACAAACTATTTCTGCAAGAAATTTATGGATTAGATTATTAACTGCAAGAATTGAAACAGGTGAACCTTATATTATTTATATTGATACAGTTAACAGACAAATTCCACAGCACCATAAACTTGCAAACTTAACTGTTAAAACTTCTAACCTTTGTAGTGAAATAACTTTACCTACGGGAATAGATAAAAATGGAAGAGATAGAACTGCTGTTTGTTGCTTATCATCTTTAAACCTAGAAAAGTATGATGAGTGGAAAGACGATAACGTTATGATTAATGATGTTATGAGATTTTTAGATAATGTATTAACAGACTTTATCGAAAGAGCTCCAGAGCAATTTGATGATGCAAAATATTCTGCTGAAAAAGAAAGAAGTGTTGGCCTAGGTGTTATGGGCTTCCATTCTTATTTACAGCAACACAGTATTCCGCTTGAATCTGTTATGAGTAAAGTTTGGAATAAAAAAATATTCAAGCATATTCAAGAGTATGTTGATCAAGCCTCAAAAGATTTAGCTGATGAAAGAGGACCATGCCCAGATGCTGCTGATTATGGTTTTAATGAAAGGTTTTCTAACAAAACTGCTATTGCACCAACAGCTTCTATTTCTATTATCTGTGGTGGAGCATCCCCTGGAGTAGAGCCAGTTGCAGCAAACAGTTACACGCATAAAACTCTTTCAGGTTCATTTAATGTTAGAAATAGATACTTAGTTGAATTATTAGAAAAACATGGAAAAAATACAGATGATGTTTGGTCTGGTATTACAACAAACCAAGGTTCCGTTTCTCATTTAGATTTTTTAACTGATTTAGAAAAAGATGTTTTCAAAACTGCTTTTGAATTGGATCAAAAATGGATTATTGAATTAAGTGGAGATAGAACACCTTTTATATCTCAAGCTCAATCAATTAACTTGTTTGTACCAGCAGATATTCACAAAAGAGAACTACATAAAATTCATTTTGATGCTTGGAAAAAAGGCCTAAAGAGTCTTTATTACTGTAGATCAAAATCAATTCAACGTGCGGAGAATGTTAATGATACTAAAGCAACAGATGTTACCGCAAATGTCTATAAGTCAAAACCACAAACAACCGAACAACCAGAATACGAGGAGTGCCTATCATGTCAGTAGAAAAAATGGATACTAAAATTATTCAACCAGAAAAAAAAGAAATAGCTCAACCACAAAAAATGGGATTACTAGTTGAAAATCCGGTTTACAAACCATTTAGATATCCATGGTGTTATGATGCTTGGTTAACACAACAAAGAATTCACTGGCTACCAGAGGAAGTGCCACTTGGTGACGATGTTAGAGATTGGCAGAAAAATTTAACCCAGTCTGAAAAGAATTTATTAACACAAATTTTTAGATTTTTTACTCAAGCTGATGTTGAAGTGCAAAATTGTTATTTAAGACACTATACAACTGTATTTAAACCTACAGAAGTTTTAATGATGATGACTGCTTTTGCTTCAATGGAAACAGTTCACATAGCTGCTTACTCTCATTTACTTGATACGATTGGAATGCCTGAATCAGAATATTCTGCATTCATGAAGTATAAAGAAATGAAAGACAAATATGACTACATGCAAAATTTTGACATGAGTTCAAAAAAAGATATTGCATTAACAGTGGCTGTATTTAGTGCCTTCACTGAAGGTTTACAATTGTTTGCAAGTTTTGCAATCTTACTTAACTTCCCAAGACATAATAAAATGAAAGGGATGGGTCAAATTGTTACTTGGTCAGTTAGAGATGAAACGTTGCACTGTAATTCTATGATTAGATTGTTTAAAGAGTTCATTCATGAAAACCCAGAAATCTGGAATCCTCAATTAAAAAAAGAACTTTATAAAGCATGTAGAACAATCATTGAGCATGAAGATGCTTTCATTGATTTGGCTTTTGAAATGGGCCCTATGGAAGGTCTTACAGCGAAAGATGTAAAACTATACATAAGATTTATTGCTAATAGAAGATTATCTCAACTTGGATTAGATCCAATTTATGATGTGGATAAAAATCCACTTACTTGGTTAGATTCTATGCTGAATGCAGTTGAGCATATGAACTTCTTTGAAGGTCGTTCAACAGAATATTCTAAAGCATCAACCCAAGGAACTTGGACAGAAGCTTTTAGTTAAAAAAAGTTGAAAATTTTACTTACTACATGAATTAAAGTAGGGGTACTTTTTTTGCACTAAGAAAGTTGTTTAGACTTTTAAAATTAAAACTTATTCAACTTTCGATTAGATGTTCTTGATAGATAAAGTTGGTTACCAGTTACATAAAGATAAACTTGCAGTTGTTTGATGACTTGAGTTATAAATAAATACATATATAACAATGCAAAATCTAGGAGCCCTCGTGGTGAAATTGGTAGACACAACGGACTTAAAATCCGTGCCTTTTTGGAGTGCCAGTTCGAGTCTGGCCGAGGGCACCACTAAATGAGAGATAAAATATATTTAGTATTTGATAAAACAAAAGCTTCTTTAAAGATTAAATCAATTTTAATTAAAAAAATTAACATTACATCTTTAAGAAAATCCAACATAATAATTGTTTTAGGTGGAGATGGTTTCATGCTTCAAACTTTAAAAAAATTACACAAATATAAAAAACCTTTCTATGGAATTAATTCTGGAAACTATGGGTTTTTGATGAATAAGTTTTCTAATGAAAATATTATTAAAAATTTGAATATCTCCAACAGTATAAAAATTTATCCTCTACAAATGACTGTCACTAATAAAAATAACCAAACAAAAAAATCAATAGCTATTAATGAGGTGTCAATATTAAGACAAAGTAAGCAGGCATCATCAATTTCTATTACCGCTAATAAGAAAAATATTATTAAAAATCTTATCTCTGATGGTGTTTTAGTTTCAACACCAGCAGGTAGTACAGCCTATAATTTATCAGCACACGGACCAATTTTAAATTTAGATTCAAGAAAGCTGGCAGTTACACCCATTAGTCCTTTTAGACCTAGAAGGTGGAAGGGTACAATTGTTAGTGATAAATCTAAAATTTTAATAAAAAATTTAGATACAAGTAAAAGACCTATTAGTGCAGTTGCAGATAATTTTGAAGTAAGAAATGCAAAGATTATTAAAATTCAAGCTAATAAGAAAATTAGATTTGAATTATTGTATGATAAAAATAATAGTCTTTATAAAAAAATAAAGATTGAACAAACACGAAAAGAAACTTCAAATAATTAAGTGATGGTGCCCCCGCACGGAGTCGAACCGCGGACCTATTGATTACAAATCAACAAGCTAATCAGATTTCCTTTCATTTACTATTGATACTACTTACTTTTGGAGTCGCGTCAACAGACTTGAAAATAAAAGACTACAAAAAGACTACACATAATTCCATCACCTAGACACCTGATTAGAGGTTTGGTAGGGTCTTGGTTCATGAAAAAGATTTTAGCCGCTAATTGCTTTTATAGCTTTAGTAAATTTAAGCCCACATATATCTAATATATAATTTTCATGATAGATTTTTGCTATAAATGTTTAAAAATAAAAAAATATTAAATTTATCATTCAATTTATTAATTTTTATTTCTGTACTTCTTTTATTATTTGTCATTTATAAATCTGAATTACTAAATAGTGGCAGTGAGAGACTATACTATAAGCCATATTTTATAATATTTTTTACTTTAATTATTTTATTTTTAATAATTAGATTCCAAAACTATTATGTCAAAACATATTGTTTTATTATTTTAATGTCTTTCATATTTTCATTCTATCTTGCAGAAGTATATTTATTTTTAAAAAATAAAGAAATTATCAGCTCAAGAGGAAATGTAGAACATAGAATTAAGCAGATTGATAAAACTAAATTTGATATAAGTACATATGACAAAAGAACAAAGTTTGAGCTATTTTTTGATGAAAGAAAAGTTCGTGAAATTGCACCTCTTATACATCCATTAAATTGGACTCGAAATAATTTTATTAAAAAAAATTTTGGGAAAGATCTTTTTCCATTATCAAATATTTCAAATATGCAAAATATAGATTGTAATGAAAATGGAATGTATAATATTTTTAAGACTGACAGACATGGCTTCAGAAACCCTGACAAGGTATGGGATGAGGAGAACATTGAAATAATAATTCTTGGTGACTCATTTGCTCACGGAGCATGCGTAAGTGAAGGCAAAGATATTGGAAGCAAAATAAGAGAAATTACAAATAGAAATGTTGTAAATTTAGCCATAGGGAGCACTGGTCCGCTTATACAATATGCAACATTAAGAGAATACGGCATAAGTTTAAAACCTTCAAAAGTTTTGTGGACTTATTCAGAATTGAACGATTTAAGTGATTTAGCTTCCGAAAAAAAAAATGAAGTATTAAATAATTATTTGATAGATGAAAATTTTACACAAAATCTTTTAAACTCTAATGAAGAAATTAATAAGATATTAAAATTTTATTTGGAAACAAAAGTTAAAGAATATTTAAGCTCTGAATATAAAGATAGAATTGTTTTTCATAGTCAACTAAAAAATACTTTTGGATTACATAATTTAAAATTATACAATTTAAGAAATTTAATTTTTAACGACCAAAAAAAAATAAAAAATAAAAAAAACATAAATTCTAAGAATTTAGACATGTTGATAGATATTGTAAAAAATTCAAATGAAAAAGTTAAGACTTTGGGTGGTGATTTTTATTTTGTTTATTTGCCATCGTTTTCACGTTCTGAAGATTCAAATTATAAAAAAGAGGAGTACGAATATTTACTTAAAAATTTAAAAAAAAATAATATTAAAGTAATAGATATTTTTTCAAAATTATTTAAAAATTCTGATAATCCGAAGTCTTTTTTCCCATTTGAAATTGGGGGGCATTATAATGAAAAAGGTTATTATGAAGTCTCTAAAATAATAATAGATCAAATTTATAAAAAATGATCTTTAACCCTAAAGATAGAAAAAAATTGTTTAAATTTTAAAAAAAAATATTTTGTATAATTTGGTGAAGCAAATAGAAAGTACCAAAGAAAATAAAGCCTCACTTCCTGCATCAAAGGCCACAGTTTACTGGCATTTTCTCTATTCATTTCAGTCAAGCTCAAATTCTTTTAAATAATTTTTAATTAAATTTTTATTTTGAACTTTTTTATCTAAAAAACAATTTCCAATTACCAATATGTCTAGTTCAGTTCCCATAAAGCAATTAAAAGCATCCATAGGGCTATTAACAATAGGTTCTCCTCTGACATTAAAAGATGTATTTACGATTACAGGACATCCTGTTATTGATTTAAATTCATTTATCAATTTAAAATATCTATTATTTGTTTTTTTTTTGACAGTTTGAATTCTAGATGAATAATCCACATGTGTCACTGCAGGAATTTCTGATCTTTTAATATTTAATTTATCAATACCAAATAATTTTTCCTCATCATTACTCATCTTAGTAATTTTTTTTGAATTTAAATTTGCAACCATTAACATGTAAGGACTCTCAACATTTAAATCAAACCACTCTGTCAAATCATTTTTTAAAATAGATGGAGCAAATGGTCTAAAACTTTCTCGGTACTTAATTTTTAAATTTAAATTTTTTTGCATTGTTGAAGATCTTGGATCACCAAGAATTGACCTATTTCCAAGGGCCCTAGGCCCAAATTCCATTCTACCTTGAAACCAACCTATAATTTTTTCTTTTGATAATTCTTCTGCAGTCTTTTGAATTAATTCACCTTCCTTCATTGTTGAAAAAATAGCACCTAATTTATTAAGTTCTTCTTCTATTTTTTCTTGAGTATATTCAGGACCTAAAAAGGATCCATTCATATCATCATCCAAACAAACTTTACGTGGTTTTTTTTGTTCTATATGCCATAAAGCTAATGCAGCACCTAAAGAACCACCAGCATCTCCGGCAGCCGGTTGTACCCAAATATTATCAAAAATATTTTCCTTAAGTATTTTTCCATTAGCTACACAATTAAGCGCAACACCACCTGCTAAACATAAATTTGAAATTTTAAATTCATTTTTTAAAGATCTAGCTAATTTTATCATTATATCTTCAGTAACCTTTTGAATGGATGCAGCTATATCCATATGAAATTGTTTAATTTCATCCTTCTTAGAGTTTCTAGGTTTTTGTCCAAACAAATTATGAAATTTCTGATTTGTCATAGTTAATCCAGTGGCATAATTAAAATATGATTGATTCAAACGAAAAGTTCCGTCTTCTTTTATATCTATCAGCTCATTTTTTATTAAATTTTCATATTTAGGAGTTCCATAAGGTGCTAGGCCCATTAATTTATATTCTCCACTATTTACTTTAAATCCAGCATAGTAAGTAAAAGTTGAATACAACAACCCAAGAGAATGTGGAAAGTGAATCTCTTTTTTAATGTCAAGATTGTTTCCACTGCCAATAGCAACAGTTGTTGTTGCCCATTCCCCAACTCCGTCAGCTGTTAGAACAATTGCTTCTTCAAAAGGGGATGGAAAAAAGGCACTAGCTGCATGACTTAAATGGTGATCAGAAAAAAAAATTTTATTATCATCAGTAAATTTTTCATCATGTCTTTTGAGTTCGTTAAACAACATTTTTTTTTGAAAAAGTTTATCCCTCAGCCATATTGGCATTGCTTTGCAGAATGATTTAAATCCTCTTGGAGCAAAAGCGACATAGGTTTCAAGCAATCTTTCAAATTTTAAAAAAGGTTTTTCAAAAAAAATAATTTGATCAATATCACTTAGTTTCAGATTTGAATAATCTAAAACAAATTCTATAGCATTAAATGGATAACTATAATCATGTTTTATTCTAGTAAATCTTTCTTCTTGAGCTGCAGCTAAAATTTTTCCATCAACTAAAATGGTTGCAGCACTATCATGGTAAAATGCAGATATACCTAAAATAACATTCACTAAAAAATTGTATAAATAAAAGGAGCTATCGCTGAACCTTGGCTTAAAATTATTAGTCCACCAAAAAAAACTAAAACTATTAGTATTGGTAGTAACCAATATTTTTTTCTAACTTTTAAAAATTCCAAAAATTCTATTAAAAAACTCATTATTTAAAACTGATTTTTCATTTTACTCTTGATTGGCGTTTTTTCAATCCAATAAGATTTTTTATTATTTTTTTTTAGATTAAGTAAATCTTTACCAAATACCCTCATTATAAGAGAAGTTGGAGTTACCACGATAAAAAAGACCAAGCCCATAACAATGGGTGATATAAAGTTTCCTAACATAATTCCAAATTTAAACCAAATTTTATTTAAAGGGGATAACAATGATGAATTCAAGAGGCCTAAAATTAAGAAAATTATAGCTACAACTACTGCCCAAACTCTAACATTGCCATCTTTAAATAATGGAAATAAAGAGATGATCATAAAAAATATAAAAAAAACCACTCCGAAGTTTCTATTTGATGAAATTTTATTATTTTTTAAGTCCATTGATTTAATTAAAAATTATTTAATAAAAATAAATTCTATCTACATAAATAGATTTTAAATACTTTTAATTCAATATTAATATTTCAACTTTAAAACCTACTGCTCTTATGCAAAAACTGTAATTTTCATAATCATAATATGACTACATAGAGTGTTTTACTCACATTTTTGAATTTAGTGTTCTTCCCTCAGCCCGGTGCCCTGAACCAAGCTACCCCACAAAGCAACAGGCAACGGGAACTTTAATCACGGATCAGGGGTAAGAAAAATCTTTGTTACGAACGGGATCATCGGTTAAAAACAAAAGACTACAAAAAGACTACAGAGAGTTCTCTCTTCTTCCTTTGTATAGTCTTTGTTCTACTATTTTTTGTTATAGATTTTTTTCTAAAGATTCAAAAAGTGAAATAAGTAAAGGATTGTGTGGTGCCCCCGCACGGAGTCGAACCGCGGACCTATTGATTACAAATCAATTGCTCTACCAGCTGAGCTACAAGGGCGTAACCGATTTCTATTAAGAAATCTTAGACTAATCAAGAATTTTTTTTCAAATAACTCAAATGATGAAACACAATTGCTGCACTATTTGAAATATTTAAGCTTTCTACATCTTTATTAATGTTAATCTTAACTAAAAAATCTGTATATTTACCTGTATGTTCTCTCATACCAAAACCCTCAGAACCAAACAAAAGAACATTTTTTCCTTCCCATTTTATATCTGTAAAGTCTTTCTCGCCTTTAGCATCAAACCCATAAACCCAAAAATTTTTCTCTCTTAAGTTTTTAAGTGTAGAATTTATGTTAGCTACTTCAAAAATGTTAATATGTTCCATACATCCGCTTGCAGCTTTATACATAAGCTTACTATCTGAGGGGAACTGTCTTTCTTTAACAATCAAACCATCTATATGAAATGAAGAGGCACTTCTAATTAATGATCCAATATTTCTAGGGTCTGTTACCTCATCAATACAAACAAATGTTAGTTTGTTTTTTCCTTTAATGAATTCTTTTAAATCAGGTTGATCAATATGTTCCACTTCTGCAATATAACCACCATGCATCATTTGATCTTTAGAAGTATACTTATCTAATTCCTTTTTGGATTTAAAATAAACCTTAACGTCTTCAAGAACATTCTTTTTTGGGTTTTTTCTATGAATATTTTTCTTACTTTCTTCAGTTAAAAAAACTTTTAAAACCTTTCTTTTGGGGTTTCTTAAAGCCTCAATAACAGCATGTTGACCAACGATTAAAAAAGATGATTTATTCATAAAATTATCTATGTTTTATACGTATTTTCCTTAATTTTCACAGTAAATCTCGTGTTGCAATTGCATAATAAAAATATATAAAACGGCTGTTGTTTGAAGCTTTATTGAACAAGGGGACACTTCCCCAAAAAGGAGGGGTTCCAGAGCGGTCAAATGGGGCGGGCTGTAAACCCGTTGGCTTCGGCCTTCGAAAGTTCGAATCTTTCCCCCTCCACCATTCAATAAAACTTTTTATAACATGGAGTGTTATTCTTGATGTTGTGCGGGTGTAGTTCAATGGTAGAACGCTAGCCTTCCAAGCTGGATGTAAGAGTTCGATTCTCTTTACCCGCTCCAAGAAAAAAAGAAATTATTAATAAAACTAAACTGAGGTAAAAAAGTAATGTCAAAAGAAAAGTTCGTAAGAAATAAACCACACTGTAACATCGGTACAATTGGTCATGTCGACCATGGTAAAACAACATTAACGGCAGCGATCACAAAAGTGTTATCAGAAACTGCTGGTTCAACTGCAACTTTTACTGCGTACGATCAAATTGATAAAGCTCCTGAAGAAAAAGAAAGAGGAATTACAATTTCAACTGCCCACGTTGAGTATGAAACTGATAAAAGACATTACGCACACGTAGATTGTCCAGGCCATGCTGACTATGTTAAAAACATGATCACAGGTGCTGCACAAATGGACGGAGCTATCTTAGTGGTTAACGCTGCAGATGGTCCTATGCCTCAAACTAGAGAACACATTCTTTTAGGAAGACAAGTTGGTATTCCTTCAATCGTTGTTTACTTAAATAAAGTAGACCAAGTTGACGATAAAGATATGATTGAACTTGTAGAAGAAGAAATTAGAGAACTTTTAACTTCTTATAAATATCCAGGTGAAACTACTCCAATTACTAAAGGTTCTGCTTTAGCAGCTGTTGAAGGTAGAGATGATGAAATTGGAAAAAATTCAATTATAGAATTAATGAAAACTGTTGATGAATTTATTCCTCAGCCAACTAGAGATGTTGATAAACCTTTCCTAATGCCTGTTGAGGATGTTTTCTCAATTTCAGGTAGAGGAACTGTTGCAACTGGTAGAATTGAAT
This sequence comes from Candidatus Pelagibacter sp. Uisw_130, assembly GCF_047722505.1. Taxonomy (GTDB): domain Bacteria; phylum Pseudomonadota; class Alphaproteobacteria; order Pelagibacterales; family Pelagibacteraceae; genus Pelagibacter. The sequence continues at coordinate 726,562 of NZ_CP159814.1, read as the reverse complement.
CTGGTGTTATTAAAACTGGTGAAGAAGTTGAAATCGTTGGTGTTACTGAAACTAAAAAATCAGTTTGTACTGGTGTTGAAATGTTCAGAAAACTTTTAGATTCTGGTGAAGCAGGTGATAACGTTGGTATTCTATTACGAGGTGTTGAGCGAGATGATATTCAAAGAGGACAAGTTCTTTGTAAAACTGGTTCAATTACCCCGCATACTAAATTTGAAGCTCAGGCTTATGTACTTAAAAAAGACGAGGGTGGAAGACACACTCCTTTCTTTACTAAATATAGACCTCAGTTTTACTTTAGAACAACAGACGTAACTGGAGAAGTTACGTTACCAGCGGGAACTGAAATGGTTATGCCTGGTGATGATGCTAAATTCACTGTTACATTAATTACTCCAATTGCGATGAGTGAAAAATTAAACTTTGCTATTCGTGAAGGTGGTAGAACAGTTGGAGCTGGAGTAGTAACTAAAATTATAGAGTAAACTCTATAGGAGTGTAGCTCAATTGGTAGAGTGCCGGTCTCCAAAACCGGAGGTTGAGGGTTCGATTCCCTCCACTCCTGCCAATAAGTTAAACAGTATATTATGAAAAACCCGATAAAATTTATCCAAGAAGTTAAACAAGAAGCCTTTAAAGTTTCTTGGCCTACTGGAAAAGAGACTATGCAGGGTGCATTAATGGTATTTGCCATGGCCGTTATCATGTCTCTATTTTTTTTACTCCTTGATCAAGTTCTTAAATTTCTGTTGGAAGCTTTACTAAAGGTAAGTATTTAATGAAAAATTGGTATATTGTTCAATCACACTCAAATTTTGAGAATAAAGTTGCTGGATTGATTAAAGAAGAAGCTGAAAAAGCAAAAATTTCAGACAAAATTGAAGAAATTGTTGTCCCTACGCATGATGTTACAGAAGTTAAAAGAGGTAAGAGAATACAAAGAAAAAAGAAATATTTCCCTGGCTATGTATTAATAAAGAGTGAGATGGACAATGATCTTTATCATTTAATCAAAAATTTGAAGAGAGTTAGTGGATTTTTAGGATCAAAAGGAATTCCAGTACCCGTATCAGATAAAGAAATAGAAAAAATATTAGGACAAATAAAAGATGGTGTAGCACAGCCAAAATCTGGTATAGAATACAATATTGGTGAAAAAGTTCAGGTAGTTGACGGTCCTTTTGCATCATTCAGTGGTATGGTTGAAGAGATTGATGAAGAGAAATCGAGATTAAAAGTTTCTGTTTCAATCTTTGGAAGACCAACTCCAGTTGATTTAGAATATAACCAAGTAGAGAAAGCAAGTTAATGGCAAAAGAAATTAGTGGATATATAAAATTACAAATTATGGGAGGGCAAGCCAATCCTGCGCCACCAGTTGGTCCAGCTTTAGGTCAACGTGGAATTAATATAATGGAATTTTGTAAGGCTTTTAACGATAAAACAAAAGCATTCGCTGGTAAACCAATTCCAGTTATTATTACAGTTTATAAAGATAAAAAATTTGATTTTGAAATTAAGTCACCACCGGCATCTCATTTTATAAAAGAAGCAGCAAAATTAAAAAGTGGCTCAAAAGAACCAGGTAGAAGTATTGCTGGATCAATTACAAAAAAACAAGCTGAAGAAATTGCAACACAAAAAATGAAAGATCTTAATGCACACAATCTTGAACAAGCAGTTAAAATTATTGCAGGGTCAGCAAGATCAATGGGAATAGAGGTTAAAGACTAATGGCTTCAAAAAGATTTAAAAAGTTACCAGAAAAAACAAAAGATTTAATGGCTGATTTGATAGAAAAATTATTACCAGCTGTTAAAAAAAATTGCACAACAAAATTTGCTGAATCAATTGATTTAAGTTTCCAAATTAATAACAAACAAAAAAAAGGTGAGGTTAACATTAGAACTATAGTTAACTTACCTGGTGGAACTGGCAAAGTTGTTAAAGTTGCAGTTGTTTGTGAGGATGCTAAAGCACAAGAAGCAAAAGATGCAGGCGCTGACATCGTTGGTAGTGATGAGTTTATTGATAAAATTAAAGCAGGTGAATTAAACTTTGAAAAACTTATTTGTACACCTGGTATGATGGTGAAACTTTCTAAATTAGGAAAAGTTTTAGGACCAAAGGGTTTAATGCCAAATCCAAAATTAGGCTCTGTTTCTGATGACATCAAGCAAGCAGTAACAAATGCTAAATCAGGTCAAGCTGAAATCAGAAATGATAAAGATGGAAATATTGGTGTTAGTATTGGTAAAAAATCATTTCATGATGACCAATTATTAAAAAACTTTCATGCCATCTTAGATACTTTAGAAAAAGAAAAAGGAAACTTAACTTTAAAAGGTGATTTAATAAAAAATACATTTGTAACATCTAGTATGGGAGTGTCATACAAAGTTAAATTAGGAAAAGTTATATAGTTATGATGAACAAGGAACAAAAAAAGAATTATATAAGTGATATGGAAACTCAGTTTCAAAATAATGAAGCTGTTTTAGTCACTCACTATCAAGGCTTAACCATGTCTCAACTTGATGAGTTAAGAACTCAAATGAGAGAACATGGAATTAAGTTTAAAATAACTAAAAACAGAATTACAAAATTAGCCCTTGAAAAAACGAAATGTAAAGATCTTGCCAATTTATTTACTGGAGCAACAGCTGTTGCTTTTTCAGATGATGCTATAATGTCAGCAAGAATTTTATCAAAATTTGCTAAAACTAATGAAAACTTAAAGCTTTTAGGTGGAATTATGGGTAGCGATCTTTTAGATCAAGCTGGAGTTCAAAATGTAGCTAATTTACCGACACTAGATGAAGCTAGAGCTAATATTGTTGGAATCCTAGCAACACCAGCGTCAAAATTCGTAAGTATTTTACTTGCACGTTCCGAAAAAATGAGTAATTTGACCCCTGAAAATTCTGAAAAACAACCCAAAGAAGTATAAAAAATATGCCTGATCTAAGTAAAATTATAGAAGATTTATCAAGTTTAACTGTTGTTGAGGCAGCTGAACTTTCAAAACAACTTGAAGAAAAATGGGGTGTTACAGCTATGGCTGCAGCAGCACCAGCAGCAGCAGCAGGTGGAGCAGCTGAAGAAGCAAAAGATGATTTTACAATTATGTTAGTTTCCGCTGGAGAAAAAAAAATCAATGTCATCAAAGAAGTTAGAGCGGCAACATCTTTAGGTCTTAAAGAAGCAAAAGATCTAGTAGAGGGAGCACCTAAAGAAGTTAAGTCTGGTGTAAACAAAAAAGATGCTGAAGAGATCAAAGCTAAGTTGGAAGCAGCTGGCGCAAAAGTAGAACTTAAATAAATTAATTAGAAAGAACTTTATTACTGGTTAATTTAATTAACTGGTAACTGATTTTATATGCAATTATCTTTTACTGAAAAGAAAAATGTACGAAAAAGCTTCGGTAAACTAGCTGAAACTTTATCTATTCCTAACTTAATTGAAGTTCAAAAAAATTCTTATAAACAATTAACTGATTTTAATTCTGAAGCCGGTGATTTAACAAAAGGCTTTGATCGAGTTTTTAAAAGTATTTTTCCAATTGAAGATTTAAATGATAAAGCAACACTTGAGTACGTTTCATATAGATTAGAGAAACCAAAATTTGATACCGAAGAATGTATTCAGAGAGGTTTGTCATTCACATCTGCACTTAAGTGTACATTGAGACTAGTTGTTTATGAAATAGATCAGGAAAAAAATACAAAAGATATTTTATCTGCAAAAGAGCAAGAAGTTTATATGGGTGAAGTTCCAATGATGACTGATAGCGGAACTTTTATAACTAATGGCGTACAGAGAGTTGTTGTAAACCAGATGCATAGAAGCCCAGGTGTATTTTTTGATCACGACAAAGGTAAATCACATGCAAGTGGCAAACTCCTTTTTAATTGTAGAGTTATTCCAAATAGAGGCTCATGGTTAGACCTCGAGTATGATGTAAAAGATTTTTTATATTTCAAAATTGATAGAAAAAAAAAGATATTGGCATCTACTTTGTTAATGGCTCTTGGTTATACTAGATCTGAGATAGCTGATGAGTTTTATTCTAAAGAAACATACACGTTTGATGCAAAAACAAATAAATGGAAAACAAAATTTAACTCAGAAAATTATAAAGCTAAAAATTTTTCTGAAGAGGTTACTGATGCTAAAACTGGAAATGTAGTAATTAAACTAGGTGATAAAGTTAATTTTTTAACTGCAAAAAAATTAACATCTGACGGCTTAAAGGATATTTTAGTGTCACAAGAATCACTTTATGGAAAATATTTACACAGAGACGTTAAAGTTAATGATGACGAAGAAGAAGGTACTTTTGGAATTGGTACAGAATTAAATGACACTATTATTAAACAAATTTTAGAAGCAAACATAAACTCAATTGAGGTTTCTATTACTAATTCAATTAACAAAGGACCTTATTTATTAAATACAATTTTAAATGATAAAAATAGTAATAAAGAAGACGCTATAACAGAAATTTATAAAGTTTTAAGACCAGGTGAGCCGCCTACAGTAGAGATAGCTACTCAAATTTTTAACAATCTATTCTTTAGTTCAGATAGATATGACCTTTCTGATGTTGGTAGAGTTAAAATGAACTCTAGATTAAACCTGGAATGTTCAGATAAAATTACAATTTTAAGAAATGACGATGTTGTTGCCATAATTCACAAAATGTTAGATCTTCGTGATGGTAAAGATGAAGTTGATGATATCGATCACCTTGGTAACAGAAGAGTTAGATCTGTAGGCGAGCTTGTAGAAAACCAAGCGCGTATTGGTGTTTATAGAATGGAAAGAGCTATTAAAGAAAAAATGACAACTCTTGATATTGAATCAGCAATGCCACAAGATTTAATTAATGCAAAACCTTTAACAGTTTCCCTTAAAGATTTTTTTGTAAGTTCACAACTTTCACAATTTATGGATCAAACAAATCCACTATCTGAAATTACACACAAAAGAAGAGTTTCAGCTTTAGGACCAGGTGGTCTAACAAGAGAAAGAGCTGGATTTGATGTTCGCGATGTTCACCCAACTCACTATGGAAGAATTTGTCCAATTGAAACACCTGAAGGACCAAATATTGGTTTGATTAATAGTTTATCTACTTATGCTAAGATTAATAAATATGGTTTTATTGAAAGCCCATATAAAAAAGTACAGAACGGTGTAGTTCAAGATAAAGTCGAGTATCTATCAGCGATGGAAGAGACAAAATACACAATCGCACAAGCTAATGCCAAACTTGATAAGAATGGAAAAATTTTAGAAGAACTTGTTCCTTGTAGAGAAAACTTAAACTTCGTTTTATCTAAACCAGAAAAAATTGATTACATTGATGTTTCACCTAAACAGTTAGTTTCTGTAGCAGCATCACTAATCCCTTTCTTGGAAAATGATGATGCAAACAGAGCACTTATGGGATCAAATATGATGAGACAAGCAGTGCCTTTACTTAAACCAGAATCTCCATTAGTTGGAACAGGTATCGAAAGAGATGTTGCTCTTGACTCGGGTGTTACAATCGTCGCCAAACGTGATGGTACAGTTGATAAAATTGATGGTAAAAGAATTGTAATTAAAGCGACAGAAGAAGCTGATTTTACAAAATCTGGTGTGGATATTTATAATCTGCAAAAATTTAAAAGATCAAACCAAAATACATGTATCAACCAAAAACCTCTTGTTAGAGTTGGTGATAAAGTTAAATCTGGAGACATTATAGCTGATGGTCCTTCAACTAAGTTAGGTGAACTAGCATTAGGAAAAAATGTAACTGTAGCATTTATGCCATGGCAAGGTTACAATTTTGAGGATTCTATCTTAATTTCAGAAAGATGTGTAACAGATGATGTATTTACATCAGTACACATAGTTGAGTATGAGGTTATGGCAAGAGATACTAAATTGGGTGAAGAGGAAATTACTAGAGATATTCCAAACGTAAACGAAGAAGCTTTGAAAAACCTGGATGAGTCAGGAATAGTTTACATTGGTGCAGAAGTTAAAGCGGGTGATATTCTTGTAGGTAAAGTGACACCAAAAGGTGACTCAGCTTCTGGTCCAGAAGAAAAATTATTAAGATCAATTTTTGGTGAAAAAGCAATCGATGTTACAGATACATCATTGAAAATGTCCAGAGGTAGTAGTGGTACCATTGTTGATGTTAGAGTTTTTAACAGACATGGAATTGAAAAAGATGAAAGATCTATAACAATTGAAAGAGCTGAAATTGAAATAGTTCAACAAGATAAAATTGTTGAAGAAGAAATTTTAGAAAGAAGTATTAAACAAAGAGCAAATCAAATTCTTTCTGGAGCCTCTTTAAATAAAAAGATTAAAGACTTTGAGATTGGTACCAAACTCGATCTTGAGATAATTAATAAAATTAGTATTAATGATATTTTCAAAATTACTGTAGGTAATGTTAATGATGAGGCTAGTGTAGCCCAGTTAAAAGATCAGTACAGTCAAGCCAAACAATCTATTTTAGAAAGATTTGAAGATAAGGTTCTAAAGATTAGAAGTGGAGACGATTTATTACCAAGTGTAATGAAAATGGTTAAAGTTTTTGTTGCTATTAAAAGAAGATTAAGACCTGGTGATAAAATGTCAGGTAGACATGGAAATAAAGGAGTTGTTAGTAAAATAGTTCCTGTGGAAGATATGCCTTATAGGGAAGATGGAAGACCAGTTGATATTGTTTTAAACCCTTTGGGTGTACCTAGTCGTATGAACGTTGGTCAAATTTTAGAAACTCACCTTGGCTGGGCATGTAAAGAGTTTGGTGAAGAGGTAAAAAGATTGGTTAACGAAAATAATAAAAAATTTGAAAAAACAGAAAAAATTTCCTCATTTTTGAAATCTGTTTATGGAAAAGAAGTTTTTGATGGGGGAATTGACAAATTAAACAAAACTGAGTTTGGTGATTTATGTGAAAACTTACAAAATGGTATTGCTATATCAACGCCAGTTTTTGATGGAGCAAAAGAAAAAGATGTATCTGAAATGCTTAATTTAGCAAAATTACCAACTTCAGGTCAAACTAATTTATGGGACGGAAGAACAGGAGAGATGTTTGATAGACCTGTAACAGTTGGAATTATCTATATGTTAAAACTTCATCACTTAGTAGAGGACAAAATTCATGCTAGATCAACAGGACCTTACAGTCTTGTTACTCAGCAACCGCTCGGTGGTAAAGCACAATTAGGTGGTCAAAGATTTGGTGAGATGGAAGTGTGGGCACTTGAAGCATATGGTGCATCTTATACATTACAAGAAATTTTAACTGTTAAATCAGATGACGTTGCTGGAAGAGTTAAAGTTTATGAAACTATTGTTAAAGGTGAAGAAAACTTTGAATCTGGAATACCAGAATCGTTTAACGTATTAGTAAAAGAGATAAAATCATTAGCACTTAACATAGAGTTAAATTAAATATGAAAAAAGAATTAACAGATTTATTTAAAAATACTGAAGTTTCTGAAGCTCAAAATTTTAATAGTATTAAAATTACTTTAGCCAGTCCGGAAAAAATTAAATCTTGGACTTACGGTGAAATAAAAAAACCTGAAACAATTAACTATAGAACTTTTAGACCTGAAAAAGATGGTTTATTTTGTGCTAGAATTTTTGGACCAATTAAAGATTATGAATGTTTGTGCGGTAAGTACAAGAGAATGAAATTCAGAGGTATTATTTGTGAAAAATGTGGTGTTGAAGTAACGAAATCTAACGTGCGTAGAGAAAGAATGGGCCACATTAATTTAGCAACTCCTGTTGCTCACATATGGTTCTTAAAATCACTTCCAAGCAGAATTTCTCTTGCTGTTGATATGAAACTTAAAGAAGTTGAAAGAGTTTTATATTTTGAAAACTTTATAGTGATTGAGCCCGGTTTAACTGGTTTACAAAAAAATCAATTATTGAATGAGGAAGAATTAGCCAAATATCAAGACGAGTTTGGTGAAGAATCATTTGAAGCTGGAATTGGTGCTGAGGCTATCTTGTTAATCCTAAGATCCATGGATCTTGGGCTTGAAAGAACAAAATTGATTAATACAATTAAAGAGACAAAATCGAAAATTAATGAAGAAAGATCAATTAAAAGACTTAAGTTAATTGAGTCATTTATTGAAACTGGTCAAAAACCTGAATGGATGATCTTAACTGTAATCCCGGTTATACCACCCGAACTAAGACCTTTAGTACCGCTAGATGGAGGTAGATTTGCTACATCTGATTTGAATGATCTTTACAGAAGAGTGATCAACAGAAATAATCGTTTAAAAAGATTAATGGATCTTAAAGCACCACATATTATCGTTAGAAATGAAAAAAGAATGCTACAGGAATCTGTTGATGCATTATTTGATAACGGTCGAAGAGGCAGAGTAATTACAGGTACTGGTAAAAGACCACTAAAATCATTAGCAGAAATGCTTAAAGGAAAACAAGGTAGATTTAGACAAAACTTACTAGGAAAAAGAGTTGATTACTCTGGTAGATCAGTAATTGTTGTAGGACCAGATCTAAAACTTCATGAGTGTGGCTTACCTAAGAAAATGGCCTTAGAACTATTTAAACCTTTTTTATATGCAAGATTAAATAAACTAGGATTAGCATCCACAATTAAACAAGCTAAGAAACTTGTTGAAAAAGAAACTAATGCTGTTTGGGATGCTTTAGAGTTAATAGTAAGAGAACACCCTGTATTATTAAACCGTGCGCCAACACTTCACAGACTAGGTGTTCAAGCATTTGAACCTAAACTAATTGAAGGGGATGCTATTGAGTTACACCCTTTATGTTGTGCCGCTTTTAATGCTGACTTTGATGGTGATCAAATGGCGGTACATGTTCCATTGAGTTTAGAGGCTCAATTAGAAGCAAGAATTTTAATGTTATCAACGAATAATATTTTAAGCCCATCAAATGGTAAGCCGATTATTGTACCGAGTCAGGATATGATCTTAGGTCTCTATTATTTATCACAAGCACCTTTTCAAACTGAAAAACCTGATGGTTATTTTATAAATAATGATGAAATTGAACATGCCTTATCTTCTGGTCAAATAAAAGTTCACTCTACTATTGTTTCAAGATTTGAAACACTTGATGAGAAGGGTAATAAGAAAGTTGAAAAGCACACAACAACAGCTGGAAGGTTTTTATTAGCAAACTTACTACCAAAAAATAAAGATATAACTTTTTCAATGATTGATAGATTGTTGCCTAAAAAGACAGTATCTGAAATTATTGATAGTGTATTTAGATTTTGTGGTCAAAAAACTACTGTTATATTTTGTGACCATTTAAAAGACTTAGGGTTCAAACATGCATTTAAAGCTGGTATCTCTTTTGGCAAGGATGATTTAGTTATCCCTGCAAACAAAGGTCAATTAATTGATGATACTAAAAAATTAATTGCAGATTATGAAAATCAATATTCAGAAGGTTTAATTACTAGAGGTGAAAAGTATAACAAAGTTGTGGATGCTTGGTCTAAGTGTACAGATAAAGTGGCAGGCGAAATGATGAGAGGTATTTCAGCAACGGAAAGTACGCCAGACGGAATGAAAATTAATTCTGTATTTATGATGGCCGATAGTGGTGCTAGAGGTTCAGCAGCTCAAATGAAACAATTAGCAGGCATGAGAGGCTTGATTGCCAAACCATCAGGTGAGATTATTGAAACACCTATCATTTCAAATTTTAAGGAAGGCCTTACTGCATTAGAATATTTTAATTCAACTCACGGAGCCAGAAAAGGTTTAGCTGATACAGCCCTAAAAACTGCAAGTTCTGGATATTTAACTAGAAGACTTTGTGATGTTGCTCAAGATTTAACAATTTCTAAAATTAAATGTGATAACCCGGGTTTTATTGAATTAGCTGAAATTCTTGAAGGTGGAAACGTAGTTGTTAGTTTATCAGAAAGAGCTTTGGGAAGAGTGACAGCATTTGATGTTAAAAACCCTATTACGGGAGAAGTTGTAATTAAAAAAGAAACAATGATTGATGAGGCTGGTTGCGATAAAATTGATGCTGCAGGTGTTAAATTTATTAAAGCATATTCAGTAATGACTTGTAGTTCTAAAAAAGGTGTTTGTGCCACTTGTTATGGTCGTGATTTATCAAGAGGAAAAATGGTCCATGTAGGAGAAGCCATTGGTATGATTTCAGCTCAATCTATTGGTGAGCCAGGAACTCAATTAACGATGAGAACTTTCCACGTAGGTGGAACAGCATCTGTTAAACAAGAATCTCAAATTGTTACGAAATCAGCAGGTATATTAAAAATTATTAACTCAAATTTATTAGAAGATTCAAAAAAGAATTTGATTGTAATGGGTAGGAATACTCAATTATCTATTGAGGACAATAATGGAGTTCAGGTCGCAGTTTACAAAGTAGCTTATGGTTCAAAATTGTTCTTTCAAAATGGTGATAAAGTAAAAGCTAATGAAAAAATTTGTGAATGGGACCCTTATACAACACCAGTTATCGCTGAAAAAAGTGGTATCGCAGGTTACGTTGATTTAATTGATGGTGTCTCTATTCAAGAAACTACTGATGACGCTACTGGAATCTCATCTAAGTCTGTGATTGATTGGAGAGCTCAATCTAAAAATACTGATTTAAAGCCAAGAATTACTTTAAGAGATGAAAAAGGTAATGTTATTAAAAAAGCAGATGACAATGAAGCGAGATACTACCTAGTGCCAGATTCAATTTTATCTGTTAAGGATGGTCAAAAAATATTTGCTGGAGACATAATTGCTAGACTACCGAAAGAAACTACTAAGACAAAAGATATTACAGGTGGACTACCACGTGTTGCAGAATTATTTGAAGCCAGAAAAGCAAAAGATAGTGCGATAATTGCTGAAAATGATGGACAAGTTTTATTTGGTAAAGAGGTTAGAGGAAAACAAAGAATTTCAATTCAACCTGAAAATGGGGAACCTTCAAATTATCTAATTCCAAAAGGAAAACATATTAATTTTAATCAAGGTGAAAAAATCAAAAAAGGAGAATATTTACTAGATGGTCAGCCTTTGCCACATGATATTCTAAGAATTCTTGGTATTAAAGATTTAACAGAATACTTTGTCAATCAAGTACAAGAAGTTTACAGATTACAAGGTGTAATTATTAACGACAAACATATAGAAACTATTCTAAGACAAATGCTTAAAAAAGTTGAAATTAAAGAATCAGGTGACTCGACTTACTTACCTGGTGAAATGATTGATAGAATTAAATTTGATAACACTAATGAAAAACTTGTTGCAGATGGGAAAAATCCTGCATTTGGTGAAAGAGTTTTAATGGGTATTACCAAAGCTTCTTTGCAAACGGAGTCTTTTATTTCAGCTGCGTCTTTCCAAGAAACAACAAGAGTCCTTACAGATGCAGCAATTAAAGGTAAAGTTGACCCACTTAATGGTTTAAAAGAGAATGTTATTGTAGGTAGATTAGTTCCAGCTGGTACAGGCCATATCAAAAATAAATGGAATAAGAACGCACTAGAAGCGGACAACAAGTTCTTAGCTGATCAAGAAAAAATTGAGCCAGTAGAACCCACAGAAACACCTGCAAGTTAATCAAAAAAACACGTTAAACTTGTAGTTTTAGTTTGACAATCAGAGATTTAATAGTATTTTGACGCTGTTTTTGGTTGGAATGTAGTACCTACTTTATGGAACTAAACGCTGCCACAAAATAACCTGTCAGTTATTTTCATTCAAAAATAAATTAATTAATTAAAAAAATTTATGCCAACTATTAACCAGTTGTTAAGAAAGAAAAGAACTAGACCAGTTGCAAGAAATAAAGTTCCTGCACTTGAAAAACAACCATTAAAAAGAGGTGTGTGTCTTAAAGTTTACACAACAACTCCTAAAAAACCGAACTCTGCATTAAGAAAAGTTGCGAGAGTTAGACTTTCAAATGGTTTTGAAGTTACAGCTTATATTGGTGGTGAAGGTCACAACTTACAAGAACACTCAGTTGTTTTAATTAGAGGTGGTCGTGTTAAAGATTTACCTGGTGTTCGTTATCATATTCTTAGAGGAAATCTAGATACACAAGCAGTTGCAAATAGAAAGAAACGTAGATCTTTGTATGGAACTAAAAAAGGTAAATAATTATGTCTAGAAAAAAAACGCAACCAAAAAAAGTTGTTACTCCAGATCCAATTTTTAAATCAATCATTATTCCAAAATTAATTAACTCAATAATGTATGATGGCAAAAAAGTAGTTGCTGAAAAAATTGTATATGACGCAATTGAAAAAATTAAATCAAAAACTAAAGAAGAGCCAATTAATGTATTTAACGAAGCTATTAATAATATCAAGCCTACTGTAGAAGTTAGATCTCGTAGAGTTGGTGGTGCAACGTACCAAGTTCCTGTTGAAGTTAAAAACAATCGTGCTCAAGCACTTGCTATTAGATGGTTAGTTGACGCTTCAAGAAAAAGAAAAGACAAACATATGTCTGATAAAATTTTTAACGAGCTGTATGACGCGTATGAAAAAAAAGGGTCTGCAGTTAAAAAAAGAGAAGATGTGCATAAAATGGCTGAGTCGAATAAGGCTTTTGCTCATTTTAGGTGGTAAAAAATTATGGCTAGAACTAATACATTAGACACATATCGTAATATTGGAATTATGGCTCATATTGATGCTGGCAAAACCACTACTACTGAAAGAATTTTATACTACACTGGAAAAAGCCACAAAATTGGTGAAGTTCATGATGGTGCAGCAACAATGGATTGGATGGAGCAAGAACAAGAAAGAGGAATTACAATTACCTCAGCGGCAACTACTTGTTTCTGGAATGATCATAGAATTAATATTATTGATACTCCTGGTCACGTAGATTTTACTATTGAAGTTGAAAGATCATTAAAAGTTTTAGATGGTGCTGTATGTGTTTTTGATGGTGTTGCTGGTGTTGAACCTCAATCAGAAACAGTGTGGAGACAAGCTGACAAATATAAAGTTCCAAGAATTTGTTTTGTAAATAAATTAGACAGAACTGGTGCAGACTTTTACAGATGTGTAGATATGATTAGAGATAGACTTGGTTGCAAACCTTTGGTTATACAAGTTCCAATTGGTATTGAAGCTGACTTATCTGGTGTTGTAGATTTAGTTAAGATGAAGGCACAAGTTTGGAAAAATGAAGCACTAGGTGCAGAGTGGGAATACAAAGAGATTCCAGATGATTTAAAAGAAATTTCTCAAAAATATAGAACTGAGCTTGTTGAAACAGCTGTTGAACAAGATGAAAAATTAATGGAAAGCTATTTAAATGGTGAGGAAATTAAAGAAGAAGATTTAGTTAAATGTATAAGAAAAGGAACGCTAAATTTTAGCTTTGTTCCAATAACTACTGGTTCAGCATTTAAAAACAAAGGTGTTCAACCGTTACTTGATGCAGTTATTAATTACCTTCCAAGTCCAATTGATATCGGCTCTATTAGTGGGACAAAACCTGGAACTGAAGATGCTGTTGAAATGAAATTTGATGATGGAGCTGGTTTTTCAGCGTTAGCCTTTAAAGTTGCAAACGATCCCTTTGTTGGATCATTAACTTTTATAAGAATTTATTCTGGAACAATTAAAACTGGAACAGCAGTCTACAATACCTCAAAAGAAAAAGAGGAAAGAGTTGGTAGAATGCTTTTAATGCATGCGAATTCTAGAGAAGACATTAAAGAGGCGAACGCAGGAGATATTGTTGCCCTAGCTGGACTTAAATACACAATAACTGGTCACACTTTGTGTGATGAAGCTAACCCAGTTTTGTTGGAACCAATGGAATTCCCTGAACCTGTAATTGAAATTGCTGTTGAACCAAAAACTAAAGCTGACCAAGAAAAAATGGGTGAAGCTTTAGCAAGATTAGCAAAGGAAGACCCTTCATTTAGAGTAACCTCTGATGAAGAATCCGGTCAAACAATAATTAAAGGTATGGGTGAATTGCACTTAGATATTATTGTCGATCGAATGAAAAGAGAATTTAATGTTGAAGCAAATATTGGAGCACCTCAGGTCGCTTACCGTGAAACTATTCAAAATGCATCTGAGTTTGAGTACACACACAAAAAACAAAGTGGTGGTGCTGGACAGTTTGCTAAAGTTAAACTTTTAGTTGAACCTCAAGAACCAGGTAAAGGTAGAGAGGTTGATAGCAAAATTAAAGGTGGATCAATTCCTAAAGAGTTTATTCCAGGTGTTGAGAAGGGTATTGAAACAATATCTGATGGTGGAATTTTAGCAGGATTTCCGATGATTGATTATAAAGTTACAATTTTAGATGGATTACACCATGATGTTGACTCGAGTGTTCTTGCATTTGAACTTGCTGGTAGAGCTTGCTTTAAAGAAGCTTGTACTAGAGGAGGATTAAAATTATTAGAACCGGTAATGAGAGTTGAAGTGGTAACTCCTGAAGATTATATGGGTGATGTTATCGGTGACTTAAATAGTAGAAGAGGTCAAATAAGTGAACAAGAAAGCAGAGGAAATGCAACTGTAATAACGGCAATGGTTCCTCTAGCTAATATGTTTGGATATATAAACAGTTTAAGGTCCATGTCTCAAGGAAGAGCTCAATACTCAATGTTCTTTGATCATTACTCTAAAGTCCCACAAAATGTGCAGGATGAAGTAACTAAAAAAATTGCTGGATAATAATTATGGAAAAACAAAATATTAGAATTAAATTAAGAGCTTATGATAATAAGATTCTAGATGCATCTACGGAAGAAATCGTTAATACCGTTAAAAGAACCGGAGCGACTATCAAGGGTCCAATACCTTTACCAACTAGAATTGAAAGATATACAGTTCTTAAAGGTCCTCATATTGATAAAAAAAGTAGAGAGCAATTTGAAACTAGAACACATAAAAGATTAATCGACATTATTGAACCTACTCCTCAAACTGTAGAGGCTTTAATGAAACTTGATTTAGCATCTGGTGTTGATGTGGAGATAAAAATTTAATTATGACTGAAATAGCTTTAGTTGGCAAAAAAATAGGTATGACAAGAGAGTTTTATAAAACTGGTCGTTTAGTTCCTGTTACAGTAATTAAAATGGAAAAAGCTAGAGTTATTAGTGTGATTGAAGAAGAGAAACGCGGATATAAAGCTATACAATTAGGCTTCGGTAATATTAAAAGCTCAAAACTTACAAAAGCAATGAAGGGCATGTATGCTAAAAAAAATACTGAAGCAAAGAAAAAACTAAAAGAATTTAGAGTAAAAGATACAGAACCATACAAAGAAGGTAATGAATTTGGTTTAGAAATTTTTAATGAAGTCAAATTTGTTGATACCACTTCAAAGACTATTGGAAAAGGTTTTGCTGGAGCAATGAAAAGACACAACTTTGGTGGCTTAAGAGCTACACACGGTGTTTCTGTTTCACATAGATCTCATGGCTCAACAGGTCAAAGGCAAGATCCTGGTAAAGTTTTTAAAGGAAAAAAAATGGCTGGTCATATGGGGGACAGAGTTAGAACCATGCTAAATTTGGAGATAATTAAAACTGATTTAGAAAACGAATTATTATACTTAAAAGGCTCAATACCAGGTTCTAAAAACTCAGAAGTATTAGTCAAACAATCAGTTAAAGTTATTAATAAACTAACAATTAAAGAAAAAATTGCTGCCGCTGAAGAGGCTAAAAAAACACCGGATAAAAAGAAAAGATAATGAAAATTGATAAGATAAATTTAGATGGTAAAAAAGACTCAATTGAAGTTTTGGATAAAATTTTTTCAGCAAAAATAAATAAAAAACTGGTTGATAATGTTTTATACAAAACTAATGCTAACTACAAAGGTAGACACGCTAAAACAAAACAACAAAATGAAATTGCCGGAGCTACTTCAAAAATTTATGCTCAAAAAGGAACGGGTGGAGCACGTCATGCGAGTAGAAAAGCCCCTATATTCGTTGGTGGTGGTGTAGCACATGGTCCAAAAGGTCAACTAGCTTATAAAAAAAGAAAACTTAACAAAAGTGAAAAAAAATTGAGCGTAGCGTCACTAATTACTGAAAAGAATAAACTTAATAATTTATTAATCTTTAGTGATTTTGCTACTGAAATTAAAAAAACTAAAGAAATGCACTCAATCATCAAAAAATTTGATTTAACTCATTCATTAATAATTCTAGACAAGACTTCAAAAGATAAAGTTGAAAAATCAATGAGAAACATACCAAATGTTAAAGTTACCGACATAAACCACTTTAGCGCCTTTGATATTATTAAATTTAAAAAAGTTGTGTTTACTGAAAGTTCAATAAAAGAACTAGAAAAGAGATATTCTTAAAATGGATAAGATACATTTATACGACAAAATTTTATCACCAATGCTAACTGAAAAGACAACAAATCTTTCTGAGCAAAATAAAATTGTATTTAAAGTTCCGAGAGAAGCTAACAAAACTAATTTAAAAAAAAATATTGAAAAAATTTTTAAAGTAAATGTTATTAAAATTAACATAATCAACAAGCAAAACAGAAAAGTTGTTAAACGTGGAAAAAAAGTAAATATTCAAGGTTATAAAAAGGCAATTATAACTCTAAAAAAAGGTCAAAGTATCGATCTAACAACAGGAATTTAAATAATGGCATTAAAAACATTTAAACCATATACAAAATCTACTAGAGGAACCATTCTTGTTGATCGAACGGGTCTATGGAAGGGTAAACCTTTTAAAATGCTTGTTGAACCTAAAAATTCAATGCGTGGAAGAAATAACAATGGTCATATTACCTCTAGAAATATGTCAGGTGGTGGGCATAAGAAGATGTATAGACTTGTAGATTTTTATAGAAAAAAATTTGATGTACCTGGTACAGTTGAGCGTATCGAGTATGACCCAAACAGATCATGTTATATCATGTTAATCAAGTTTGAAGATGGAACTCATTTTTACTATTTAGCACCTCAAAAAATTAACGTTGGTGATGTTATTGAAAATGGCTCTGCAAAAGAAATCAAAGTTGGTAATTGTATGCCGTTAAGAGACATTCCAGTTGGTGTAAACGTGCATAACGTCGAATTACAACCAGGTGGTGGTGGAAAAATAGCTAGATCTGCTGGCACCTCTGTGACTATAAGTGGTTTAGATGGCAATTATTCATTGGTTAAAATGACTTCTGGCGAAGTTAGAAGAATAGACTCAAGATGCATGGCAACAATCGGTGTCTTGTCAAATCCAGACCAAAAAAATATTAAGATTGGTAAAGCTGGAAGATCAAGATGGTTAGGTAGAAGACCCCATACAAGAGGAGTTGTAATGAATCCAGTTGATCACCCGCACGGTGGTGGTGAAGGTAAGAGTGCTGGTGGTAGACATCCAGTATCTCCGACAGGCCAAGGTGCAAAAGGATTAAAAACAAGAACAAATGCAAGAACAGATAAGTTTATTGTTAAAAGAAGAAACAAAAGAAAGGATACTAAAAAATAATGGCTAGATCAGTATGGAAAGGTCCTTTTGTAGAAGAGAGCTTAATTAAAAAAGTTGAAAAACAAAAATTAGACCCCAAAAAAATGCCAATTAAAACTTGGTCAAGAAAATCAACTATAATTCCTGAATTTATTGGTGTTAGTTTTTTGATTTATAATGGGAAAAAATTTATACCTGTTACCATTTCTGAGGATATGGTTGGACACAAACTAGGTGAGTTTTCACCAACAAGAACATTTTTTGGACATACGCCTGCAGATAAAAAGGCAAAACCAGCAATAGCTAAGAAATAACCATGAATAAGAAAAAGAAAATTAATAGAATTAAAGTAGATACTGTTAGATCGGTAAATAACAATATTAGATCTAGTGTGAGAAAACTTAATCCAATTCTTAAAGCAATTGTTGGAAAAAAAGTTGATGTTGCTATTAGAGAATTACAATTTTCTGCAAAAAGAATAACTAGAGAGATTAGGAAAACAGTTTCATCAGCTATTGCTAATGCTGAAAATAATAATCAATATGATATTGATAAGTTAATTGTCAAAGAAGCTTATTGTGGAAAAAAAGTTGTTATGAAAAGATTTAGACCTAGAGCAAAAGGTAGAGCTGCACCAATTTTAAAACCATATTCAACAATTACAATTATATTATCAGAAGCAAAACAAATGGAGAGTCATGGGACAAAAAGTTAATCCGATAGGTTTTAGACTTGGTGTGAATAGAGGTTGGGACTCTGTTTGGTATGCTAAAAAGAAAGATTTTGGAAATTATCTAATTGAAGATTTTAAAATTAGAGCCTATATCAAGAAAAATGTAGTTAACTCTGGTGTATCAAAAGTGATGATAGAGAGAACTTCAAATAAATGTTTTGTTACAATTTATACTTCAAGACCAGGGTTTGTTATTGGTAAAAAAGGTAGTGATATTGATAAAATTAAAAACAATTTATCTAAATTTACAAACAATGAAGTATCTTTAAATATTAAAGAAGTTAAAAAACCTGAAACTAATGCTTTTTTAGTAGCCGAAAATATTGCACAACAATTAGTAAAAAGAATATCATATAGAAGAGCAATGAAGAGAGCCATGCAGTCTTGTATGAGATTAGGTGCGAAGGGTATTAAAGTTGCAATAAGTGGTAGACTCGGTGGTAACGAAATCGCAAGAACAGAGTGGTTGAGAGAGGGTAGTATTCCTTCTCATACATTAAGAGCAGATATTGATTACGATGAAGCAGAAGCTTTAACAACATTTGGAATTATTGGAATTAAAGTTTGGATCTACAAAGGTGAAGTTTTTGCAAGAGAATTTAGCCAGGAAACAAATAAAGTTAAACCTAAAGAGGTTAAAGAGTAATTATGTTACAGCCGGTAAGAACAAAATATAGAAAAGCTCACAAAGGTAGAATTCATGGAACAGCTACACGTGCTGCGAAGATAAATTACGGATCATTTGCTTTAAAAGCTATGGCTCCTGAAAGAATTATTGGTAAACAAATTGAAGCTGCTAGGGTTGCTTTAACTAGACACATGAAAAGGCAAGGACGTGTTTGGACTAGAATTTTTCCAAATATTCCAGTTTCAAAAAAACCTGTTGAAGTAAGAATGGGTAAAGGTAAAGGTGCTCCTGAGTATTGGGCATGTAGAGTTAAACCTGGTAGAATTTTGTTTGAAATTGATGGTGTTTCAGAAGCAATTGCAAAAGAAGCTCTTTATAAAGCGTCTGCTAAATTACCTATTAAAACTAAATTTATAAAAAGATTTGCATAATATGAAAAAACAAGAAATTAAAAAATTATCCAAAGACGAAGTTTTAAAAAACATAGATAAATTGAAAAAAGATTTATTTAATTTTAGATTTCAAAGAATTAATTCTGAAATTAAAGACCCATCAAAAATTGGACAAACAAAAAAAACAATTGCAAGGTTAAAAACTATACTAAAAGGAAAATTAAATGCCTAAAAAAATATTAACGGGAGTAGTTACTAGTGATAAGCCTAATAAAACTATTACTGTAGCAGTAGAGAGAAAATACTCACATCCTGTGTTAAAAAAAGTGGTTAAAGTTCAAAAAAAATATAATGCACATGATGAAAATAATAAATTTAAAACTGGAGATAAGGTTTCAATTATTGAATGTAAACCATTTTCAAAAAATAAAAAATTTCAAGTAATGGATGGTTCTAAATGATACAGGTACAAACTGAAATGTTAGTAGCAGACAACACTGGGGCAAAAAGAATTGAATGTATTAAGGTTCTTGGTGGATCAAAACGTAGATATGCTAGTATTGGTGACACAATCGTTGTTGCTGTAAAAGAAGCGATGCCTAAAGGTAAAGTTAAAAAAGGTTCCGTGCACAAAGCAGTTGTAGTTCGTGTTAAATATGGAATTCATAGAGATGATGGCTCAAAAGTTAAATTTGATAACAATGCAGCAGTTTTAGTCGATGACAAAGGTGAACCGGTTGGAACTAGAATTTTTGGACCTGTTACAAGAGAACTAAGAAATAGAGGTCAAATGAAAATAATTTCATTAGCTCCAGAGGTATTATAAAATGATTAAAAAAGGTTCTAAAGTAAAAATATTAACAGGAAGAGATAAAAAAAAAGAAGGTGAGGTTATTGAAATAGATAGACCCAACAATAGAGCAAAAGTTCAAGGAATTAATATTGTGAAAAAACACGTTAAAACTACGAAAGAAAAAAAAGGTGGAATTATTTCGAAAGAAAGTTTTATACATATTTCAAACCTTGCACTTATAGATGTTAAAGAAAAAATTAAAAAAACTGAGGCTAAAAAATAATGACACCAAGATTAAAAGAACTTTATTACAAAGAAATTCAACCTGCTCTTAAAGAGCAATTAGGATTTAAAAATACTTTTCAAGGACCAAAACTTGTTAAAGTTGTTATTAATATGGGCCTAGGTCTTGATGGAGCTGATGCTAAAATCATGAAATCTACTGAAGAAGATTTAGGAAAAATTACTGGGCAAAAACCTACGGTTACAAAATTTAAAAAATCTGTTGCTAACTTTAAAACAAGAAAAGGTACCAATGCAGGTTTAAAAGTTACCTTAAGAGGTAATAAAATGTATGAGTTTATTGATAGACTAGTTAATATTGCGTTACCAAGAATTAAAGACTTTAGAGGTCTATCTCCCAAAGGTTTTGATAAATTTGGTAATTATACTTTTGGAATTAAAGAACATATAATTTTTCATGAAGTTAATTTTGATAGAATTGACAAAATTAGAGGTCTTGATGTTGTAGTTGTAATTGCTGCGATAAACAAAGAGCATAGTTTTGCGCTCCTAGAGAAATTAAATTTTCCATTTATTAAAAAAGGAGACAATTAGAAATGGCTAAAGTAAGTGCAGTTCAAAAAAACGATAAAAGAATTAAACTTTCAGATAGATTGTTTAAAAAAAGATTAGCTTTAAAAAAAATTATCATGGATAAGAAAATTTCTCTTGAAGAAAGATTTAAAGCACAACAAAAATTATCTAATTTACCTAGAAATTCAGCTAAAAATAGAGTGATGAATAGATGTCAAATTACTGGAAGACCACATGGTGTTTACAGAAAATTAAAAATATCAAGAATAGCTTTAAGGGACTTAGGATTGCATGGATTAATTCCAGGCATGACGAAGTCGAGCTGGTAGAAAGGAATATATGAGCTTAAGTGACCCAATAGGTGATATGATTGCAAGAATAAAAAATGCTTTAGTGAGAAATCACAAAAAAGTTGCACTGCCCTCTTCTAACTTTAAAGTGAAAATTGCAGATATTTTAAAAAATGAAGGTTTTATTAAAGAATATAAAATTGATACTGAAGATAAAAAACCAGTTTTATCTATAGACCTTAAATATTATTCAGGAAACCCAGTCATTAGCACATTTGAAAGAGTGTCAAAGCCAGGAAGAAGAATTTTTTCAAGTGCTGACAGTTTACCAAAAATTAATGGTGGGCTCGGTGTAGCGATAGTTTCTACTCCAAAAGGTGTTATGACTGATGTTGATGCTAGAAAACAAAAAGTTGGTGGTGAAATAATCTGTAAGGTATTTTAATGTCTAAAATCGGTAAAATAAGTATTTCAATTCCTGAAAAAGTTAAAGCAGTGCTATCTGGTAACGTGCTTAATATTGAAGGACCATTAGGGAAAAAATCTCTTAACGTTGATTTAGAAATGTTTAAAGTTGATATTACTGAAGGAAAAGAGATATCAATCAAACCAATAAAAGTTGATCAAAATTCAAAAAGACTATGGGGAATGAATAGAAGTTTAATAAATAATGCTGTTATTGGTTCTAGTACTGGATATGAAAAAATATTAGAGTTAGTTGGTGTTGGTTATAGAGCTGCGCTAAAAGAAAAACAATTAAATCTACAGCTTGGTTATAGTCATGATATAAATTTTGATATACCAGAAGGTATTAAAATTGTTGTTGAAAAACAAACGACTGTCAAAGTTAGTGGATCTGACAAGCAACAAGTTGGTATGGTTTGTTCAAAAATTAAATCTTTTAGAAAACCAGAACCTTATAAAGGTAAGGGTATTAGAGAAAAAGGTCAGTATATATTAAGAAAAGAAGGAAAGAAAAAATAATGAAATTAAATGCAATCCAAAGAAAAAAATTTAGAGTAACTAATAAAGTTAAAAACGTCTCTTCTCCCGATAGATTTAGACTAAGTATTTCAAGGTCTTTAAAAAATATATCTGCTCAAATCATTGATGATGTTAAAAACATTACCTTGCTTTCTTCTTCATCTATTGAAAAAGATGTTAAAGCTATGAGTAAAGGCAATAAGACGGATATTTCTAAAATTGTTGCTGAAAAATTAGCAAAAAAAGCAGTAGAAAAAAAGATAACAAAAATCTATTTTGACAGAGGTGTTTATAAATATCACGGTAGAGTTAAGGCATTTGCTGAAACGTTACGTAAAAATGGAATGGAATTTTAATTATGGATTTTAAAAAAAAAATTGACGATGGAATTTTAGAAAAATTAGTTCACATTAATAGAATTACTAAAGTTGTAAAAGGTGGACGTAGATTTGGTTTTTCAGCACTAGTTGTTGTTGGAAATCAAGCAGGTAAAATTGGTATAGCGCATGCTAAAGCTAAACAAGTTCCAGACGCAATTAAAAAAGCAAATGAAACTGCTAGAAGAAAATTAATTCATATACCTTTAAGAGAAGGTAGAACTATACACCATGATGTTTACGGTAAAGATGGAGCAGGTAAGATTATTTTAAGATCAGCGCCAAAAGGAACGGGTATCATTGCTGGAGGTCCTGTACGAGCAGTTTGTGAAGTTTTAGGAATTAAGGACATAGTTGCTAAATCAATGGGAACATCAAACCCTCACAACATGATACGAGCTACAATGAAGGCTCTTTCAAAACAAAATTCACCAAAACATATAGCAACAATTAGAAATAAAAAAATTTCTGACGTAATTGAAAAAAGAGGATAATGAGTACATTAAATACTACAGGAAAAGTTTTATATAAAAAAAAAATGAGAGTTGGTAGAGGTATCGGTTCTGGAAAAGGTAAAACTTCTGGAAGAGGAGTTAAGGGTCAAAAGTCTAGATCTGGTGTTGCTATTAAAGCTTTTGAAGGCGGTCAAATGCCTTTATACAGAAGATTACCTAAAAGAGGCTTTAATGCAATTAAGAGATACCAAGCCGTTATAGCAATAATGAATTTGGAAAAAATTCAATCATATATT
This sequence comes from Candidatus Pelagibacter sp. Uisw_130, assembly GCF_047722505.1. Classification (GTDB taxonomy): domain Bacteria; phylum Pseudomonadota; class Alphaproteobacteria; order Pelagibacterales; family Pelagibacteraceae; genus Pelagibacter. Next base: position 703,282 of record NZ_CP159814.1, on the reverse strand, counting down.
GATGAAAAAACAATTAATTCAAGCGATGTAATAAACATAGCTTTACTTATTAAATTGAAATTAATTAATAAGAATTCTCAAAAATTAAAAATACTAGGCACAGGTGACATTAAAGATAAAGTTAGCATTGAAGCTGATCTAATATCAAAAGCTGCTGTAGTTAAATTGGAAAAAGCAGGCTGCAAAATAGAATTGAAAAAATAATTAAGATATTATGAGTGCATCTTCTCAAACTAATGATCTTAAAAATCGAATAATCTTTACAATTTTTATCCTAGCAGTTTATAGATTTGGTACTTTTGTGCCAATTCCAGGTATTGATCCTGAGCAATTACAAACAATGATGAGCGGTAATCAAAAAGGATTACTTGGAATGTTTAATGTTTTTTCAGGCGGAGCTGTAAGTAGAATGGCCATATTTGCACTTGGAATCATGCCTTATATTTCATCTTCAATTATAGTTCAGTTGTTAACTGGCGTATCTGATTATTTTAAAAATTTAAAGGCACAAGGTGAAACTGGAAGAGCAAAAATCACTCAGATCACAAGATATGGAACAGTTATTCTTGCTACTATTCAGGGTTATGGATTATCTATAGGTTTACAATCTTCTGCTGACTTAGTTATTAATCCAGGATTATTTTTTACTGTAACAGCAGTCTCAACCATTGTTGCAGGTACAATGTTTTTAATGTGGTTGGGTGAACAAATAACGCAAAGAGGTATTGGTAATGGTATTTCATTGATTATTTTTGCTGGTATTGTTGCTGAAATCCCAAGAGCTTTAGTTACCACTTTTGAACTTGGTAGAACTGGTGCAATATCTACAATTATGATTATTGGAATTTTTGTACTATTAGTTGCAACAATAATGTTCATTGTTTTTATGGAAAGAGCATTAAGAAAAATTTTAATAAATTACCCTAAAAGACAAATGGGAAATAAAATGTATGGTGGTGAGTCCTCTCATTTACCCTTAAAGATTAACCAGGCTGGTGTTATTCCAGCAATTTTTGCATCAGCTTTATTATTATTACCTGTAACTTTTTCTAATTTCAGTTTTTCAGACAATGATACGTTCCTAAATTTAAGTTCATACTTTACACAAGGACAACCTCTCTACATGCTGCTTTACGCTTCAGGAATAATATTTTTTACTTTTTTTTATACATCGATAACATTTAATCCAACAGAGACTGCTGATAATTTAAGAAAATATGGTGGTTTTGTTCCCGGTATTAGACCTGGAGAAAACACTTCATTATATATTGAAAAAATCGTAACAAAACTTACAACTATTGGTGCTCTTTATTTAACAATCGTATGTTTAATGCCTGAATTTTTAATTGCAAATTATCCAATACCTTTTTATTTAGGTGGAACATCAATCTTGATTGTTGTTGTTGTTGCAATTGATACGGTAACACAAATACAAACTAGATTAATGAGCTCACAATATGAGCAACTAATAAAAAAAACAAAATTCGGTAAGTAAATTGTGAATATAATTTTATTTGGTCCTCCTGGTGCTGGAAAGGGGACACAGGCTCAGTTTATTGTTAAAAAACATAATTACTTTCAGCTTTCAACTGGAAATTTATTAAGAGACGAGGTTAAATTAAAAACTTCACTAGGCTCTAAAATTGAACAACTTATATCTAATGGAGAGTTTGTTTCAGACGAGGCTGTTAATACTTTGCTTAAACAAGCTATAACTCATCTAAAATTTAGGGACAGAATTATTTTTGATGGATATCCAAGAAATATTGAGCAAGCAATCAATCTTGAGCTCATTTTAAATGAATTTAAACAAACAATTGGCCACACTATATTTCTTAACGTTTCAAGAGATATCATCGAAAAACGCATTATGGGTCGTATGACTTGTGAAAAATGTAACATGACCTTAAATGAGTACTTTAACAAAGAACAAATAGAACTACATCCTTGTGGGCCTGAACATTTAAAAAAGAGAAAAGATGATAATTTAGAAGTAGTAATAGCTAGATATGACACATATATGACAGCGACAAAACCCATATTAGATTTTTATAGCAAAAATTTAAACTTCACTGAAATTGATGGAGCCCAAGAAATTGATCAAATTACTACCAAAATCGATGATATTCTTAAGGTTTAAGACATTGACTTTAGAACATCTTCTTATATAAAAGGCTAAATTTATTCTCAAATATATGGCTCGTATTGCAGGTGTTAACATTCCCCAAAATAAACTTGTTCACATAGGACTAACTTATATTTATGGTATTGGTAACAATTTTTCAAACCAGATATGTACCTCATTAGAGATTCCCAAAGCAAAAAGAATTAATGAACTTACCGACGAAGACATTTTAAAAATAAGAGAGTACATTGATGCAAATTTCAAAGTAGAGGGTGATTTAAGAAGAGACTATTCTTTAACTATTAAAAGATTAATTGATCTTGCATGTTATAGAGGATCAAGACACAGAAAAAAACTTCCTGTGAGAGGTCAAAGAACTAGATGTAATGCTAGAACAAGAAAAGGTAAAGCAATTGCAATCGCAGGTAAAAAATTAACACCACTTAAAAAATAATTGATTTATGGCTAAAGTAGATAAAGTTGAAAATAAAGAAGCTGTTGTTGAAAAAAAAGTAGATAAAAAAGCTAAAAAAAGTTCATATTCAAAAAAAAAGAAAATTAAAAAAAATATTCTTAATGGTATTGCTTATGTTCAATCGACTTTTAATAATACAATAATTTCAATCGCTGATACTAATGGCAATGTCATTTCTTGGGCATCTGCTGGACAAAAAGGATTTAAAGGTTCAAGAAAATCAACTCCCTATGCCGCTCAGGTCGCTGCAGACTCAGCTGCTTCAAAAGCATTGGAATTTGGAATGAAAACCTTGTTAGTTGAAGTTAAAGGACCTGGTTCAGGAAGAGAAACTGCATTAAGAGCTTTACAAGCGAAAGGATTTAAGATTCTTTCAATAAAAGATACTACACCAATGCCACATAACGGCGTAAGACCACCAAAAAAAAGGAGAGTTTAGTAAATGGAAAGTTTAAATGTAAATGCTAAAAATTGGAAGGCATTAATTAAACCAGCTCAATTAGATGTTAAGATCAGTGATGACAAATCACATGCAAAAATTATTGCTGAACCTTTAGAAAAAGGTTACGGCTTAACTTTAGGTAACTCTTTAAGAAGAATTTTACTTTCCTCTATAAGAGGTGCAGCTGTTACTTCAATTCAAATAGATGGTGTATTACACGAGTTCACATCCATTAAAGGTGTTAGAGAAGATGTAACAGATATCGTTCTTAACGTTAAATCTTTAGCTTTAAAAAGTTCTTCTGAAGGTACTAAAAAACTTATTTTAGATGCAAAAGGACCTGGAGAAATTAAAGCTTCTGACATAGTACCAGTTACTGATATTGAGATACTAAACCCTGATTTAGTTATCTGCAACTTAGACGAAAATACAAATTTCCACATGGAAATGAATGTTGGAACAGGTAAGGGATACGTGCCAGCAGTGATGAATAAGCCAGAAGAGCCACCTTTAGGCTTAATTGCTATAGATTCATTATACAGTCCAGTTAAGAAAGTCTCATACGCAATCAGCACTGCAAGAGAAGGAAAAGCCCTGGATTATGATAAATTAATTATGGAAGTTGAAACTAATGGATCAATTTCTGCTGAAGATGCTGTTGCTTATTCTGCTAGAATTTTCCAAGATCAACTAAATATGTTTGTTAATTTTGATGAACCAGTGGAAGTTCCTGTAAAAGAAGTATCATCTGAGCCTGAATTCAATAAAAATTTATTAAGAAAAGTAGATGAGCTTGAATTATCTGTTCGTTCTATGAATTGCTTGAAAAATGATAACATTATTTATATTGGTGATTTAGTTCAAAAATCTGAAGGAGAAATGCTTAGAACACCTAACTTTGGAAGAAAATCACTTAATGAAATAAAAGAAGTTTTAACTGGTATGTCTTTATATTTAGGTATGGAAATACCAAACTGGCCACCAGAAAATATAGCTGAAATGTCTAAAAAGTTAGAGGAGCAAATCTAATGAGACACGGTATGGCTAATAAGAAGTTAAATAGAACTTCTGAACATAGAAAAGCTTTATTGAAGAATATGCTGAATTCTTTAATAAAATATGAGCAGATTACTACAACGCTTCCAAAAGCCAAATTCTTAAAACCTCAAGCTGATAAAATCATAACTTTAGGAAAAAAAGAAACTCTTCAAACTACAAAAATGTTAATGTCTAAGTTGCAAGACATAACATCTGCAAATAAAGTTAAAAAAACATTATCAAAAAGATATGTAGAAAGAAATGGTGGTTATACTAGAATAATTAAAGCTGGCTTTAGATATGGTGATAATGCACCTATGGCTGTAATTGAATTTGTTGATAGAGATGTTGAGGCAAAAAGAGTTGATAAAAAGAAAAAAGATCCAGCAAAAGACAAAACTGAAGAGAAAAAATTAGCTACTGCTTAATTTTTTATATAAAATAATTTCATCATGAAAAAGTCTTTTAACGTTGATTTAACGTTTAACGATATGCGTATTGATAGATGGATACGTAATAATCTTGGTAACTACCCACAAGGTTTAATTGAAAAAAGTTTAAAAAGTGGAAAAGTTAAAATTAATAGTAAAAAAATAAAAAGTTCTCATAAAGTAAAGACAGGGGACATTATAGATTTATTCAACTTTGATTTTAAAGAAACAATTATTCAAAAAACAATTAAATTTATACCCTCAGAAGAGGTTATTAAAGAGAATGAAGAATTAATAATTGACAATAATGATGATTTCATCGTTCTTAATAAAAGCTCCGGTATTTCGGTTCAAGGTGGAACTAAATCTAAAAAAAATCTTGTAGATATATTTGCTCGTAGTGAAATTTTTCAAGACACAAAACCATTTTCTGTACATAGACTTGATAAAGATACATCTGGAGTTTTTATTATAGCGAAGCATAGACAATCTGCCCAGTTATTAACCTCTTTATTTAGACTTAGAAAAGTACATAAAACTTACTTAGCCATATGTCATGGTGAATTGCAGAAAGACTCTGGTGAGTGGAATGATGATTTAACTAGATATGATAATGATAGGGAGGTGGTTGAAAAAGCTAGAACTCTTTATAAGGTATTAGATAAAAATTCTATATGTAGTCTTGTTGAAATGAAGCCAATTACAGGAAGAAAGCATCAATTAAGAAAACAACTTTACGCAGTAGGGTGTCCAATCTATGGAGATCAAAAATATAAATTTAGTAATACCGATAAAGCAATAAATAAAAATTTAATGCTACATTCATACCAAATTAAATTTATGATTAATGATAAAAAATATACCTATACAGCATTGTTACCAGATTATTTTAAAAAACTTTTGAAAACAAAAAGACTTAGGTTTCCAAATTCTTAGAAAACGTATCAATGATAATTCTATCTAAATCCTTATAATCTTGGTCTTTAATTTCTTTAAGATTAATCACGCCCTTATCCGAAATACCACATGGAATAATGTTTTTATATTTTGAAAGATCATTATTAATATTTATTGCAAATCCATGATAAGCTATCCACTTACTTACCCTAATACCTATTGCAGCAACTTTGTTAATTTCTCCTTTATGGTCAGTCCAAATACCAATATTTTTTGGATCGCCAAATGTCTTAATATTAAATTTTGATAAGCTGTCAATAATTGTCTCTTCAATTAAAGTTATAAATTTTCTAATATCTTTTTTTCTTTTTTTTAGATCTATAACAAAATAACAAATCATTTGACCCGGACCATGATAGGTAATTTTTCCTCCACGATTTGTTTTTATTAGATTTATATCTTTATTAAGAATTTCTTTTTCTTTATAACTAGTACCAGCTGAATAAACCTCTTCATGTTCTAATATCCATATTAAATCCTCTTTTTGACCACTGATTATCTCCAACAGTCTTTCCTCAAGGAGTTTTATTGCATCCTCGTATTTTATCGGTTTTATTGACTTTTTAATTTCTATATTCATTTATAAATTGTAGTATTCTTATTATACACTATTAGTGCGAAACTGATTTATAGGTAAATTTATGTCTTTAATAAAAAAAATAAAAGATAAAAAAGTTAATTTTGAGTTTAATAAAGAGTACATAAAAGTTGTTACTTCCAAGATAACCAACAATGATGCTCAATTTATTACAAATTCTTTTAATGAAATGCACCCAGCTGATGCAGCTGATATAATTGAACATCTTGGTCAAAATGATAGAGAAAGTTTAATAAAACTTAATAATTTCAATATAGACCCAGAAGTTTTTATTGAGTTAAACGAGTCAGTACAGTCTGAAATCATAGCTTATCTATCACCCGATACTATTGTCAGACTATTAAAAAACCTTGAATCTGATGATGCGATAACAATTTTAGAAAATGTTGACGAAAAAGATAAGAATACAATATTAAGTTCTCTACCACCAAAAGATAGATTCGCTTTACTGGAAAGCTTAAGTTACCCGGAAGATACAGCGGCTAGAATTATGCAACGTGAGTTTACAGCTATTCCTAGCAATTGGTCTGTTGGTCAAACTATTGATTATTTAAGAGAAAATAAAGATTTACCTGAAGAATTTTTAGAAATTTTCATTATAGATGAGGGTTTTAAACCAATTGGAACTGTTCCGTCATCGAAAGTTTTAACTACTTCGAGAGAAACTAAAATGCTTTCTATTATGTCAGAATCTCAACTACTAATTCCTGTAGATATGGACAAGGAGGAGGTTGGTAACGTATTTGAAAATTACAATCTAAATTCTGCGGCCGTTGTCGATAAATCAAACAAGTTAGTTGGCATGATCATGTATGATGACGTCCTAACTGTACTGAAAGAAGAAGCTGAGGAAGATGCTTTAAGATTAGCAGGTGTAGGTGATGAAGAAATTACTGATGGTGTTTTTAAGAAAACTAGAAGAAGGTTTAACTGGCTTCTATTAAATTTATTTACTGCATTTCTTGCAACATGGGTCATTAGTTTATTTGGCGCAACAATTGAACAAATGGTTGTTCTTGCATTTCTTATGCCTATTGTTGCTTCTATGGGTGGTAATGCAGGAATGCAAACCCTAGCCGTTACTGTAAGAACTTTAGCAACAAATGACTTAACAAAAAATAACTTTTCACAAAATATTTTAAAGGAATTTAATATCGGTATCTTAAATGGTTTTATATTTGCAATAATAAGTGCTATAGTAGTTCAAGTGTGGTTTCAAGATTCATTACTTTCTTTAATAATATCAATGTCAATGATAGTCACCATGATTGTCGCAGGTTTATTTGGTATTTTAGTACCTATAACTCTAAAAAAAATGAATATTGATCCTGCTATAGCATCCAGTGTGTTTGTGACAACTATTACTGATGTAATTGGTTTTGTTTCATTTCTAGGTGTTAGCGCTTATTTTCTTTAAAAGTTATCTATAAGTCTTACACCCTTTAAGTAATATGCTACAAAAAGCTTAAATGGCTTATCTTTTAAATTAGTATTTAGATTGATTAGGTTTCTACACTCCAAATATTCAATTTTAATCTTGAATTTTTTTATAAGGTCAATTTTTATTTTTTTAATCAATTTTTTATTTTTAATATTATCTTTTATTAAATTTTTCAACTTGATTAACGTCAAAGAAATCTTCCCAACTTTTTTAAGATTTTCTAAATCTAGCAACGAGTTTCTTGAAGATAATGCTACTTTATTTATATCTCTTATTGTTTTGCATGCAATAATTTTAGTTTTGTATTTTTTTTCAATAAAGTAACGTACTAAAAAAAATTGTTGATAATCTTTTTCACCCATGAAAATTTTTTTGGGTTTAATTATATTGGTAAATCTATTCAAAACATCAAGCACCCCCTCAAAATGTCCTTTTCTAAATTTAGCACAAAGTATTTTTTGTGATTTATTTAATCTAGTTACTCTACGTTTCTTATTATTATAAATTTGACTAACAGTAGGCACATAAAGGAAATCAACCTTTAAACTTTTTAGTAATTTAATATCTTTATTTAGATCTCGAGGATAATTTTTGAAATCATTAGTACTGTTAAATTGAGTAGGATTAACAAAAATACTAACTAATGTTTTTTTGCATTTTTGTTTAGAAGAATTAATAAGTGAAGTATGCCCTTTATGTAGACTTCCCATGGTTGGAACAAACCCTAATTCTTTCTGGTTACTAATTGCCTTATTTAAATCAGTAATTTGCCTTATTAATTTCATTTGTAATATTAATATTAATAAGTAAAACATTTATATGATTAAACAAGCTATTATTCCTTTAGCAGGACTTGGTACAAGATTGTTACCACTAACTAGTGTTTTTGCTAAAGAGCTTCTACCTATTAATGGCAAGCCAGGAATAGAATATATTTTAGATGAATGTATAAGCGCTGGAATTAAAGAAGTAATTTTTATTATATCTCAAAAGAAATTAATGATTAAGAAATATTTTTATAATGATAAATTTTATAAAACTATAATTAAGAAAAAAAAAGATCCAAGAATTATACAAGAATATAAAAAAATCATAAAATATAAGAAAATGATTAAATTTGTTTTTCAAGATAAACCGCTTGGAACAGGTGATGCGGTATTGAAAACAAAAAAATATATCAAAGATAAATATTTTCTAATGTTACTACCTGATGATTTGATTATTAAAAATAATTGCTCTAAATCAATGATTGCTGTTCATAAGAAATACAATTCATCTGTAATGGCTAGCATGAAGGTAAATAAAAGAGAAGTTTCAAGATGGGGAATTTATAGTGTTAAAAATAAATTAAATAAAAATAATTTTACCATTAAAAATGTTGTAGAAAAACCCTCCATAAAACTAGCACCGTCAAATAATGCTGTTATTGGACGGTATATTTTACCTAAAACAATATTTGATAAATTATCAAAACTTAAGCCAGGTAAAGGTGGAGAGATCCATATTACTGATGCCATACAATCTTTAATAAGTGAAAATTATAAATTTATAGGTCATAATTTTTCTGGAAAATATTTAGATTGTGGCACAATGAAAGGTTATATTAATTCAACTTTGGAGATTTCTAAAATATGAAACTTTGCATGATAGGAACAGGTTACGTAGGTTTGGTGAGTGGTGTGTGCTTTTCTGATCTCGGTAATGATGTCATTTGTGTCGATAAAGATTTAAACAAAATTGAAAATTTAAAAAAAGGAATTATTCCAATCTATGAGCCTGGTTTAAATGAGTTAGCTTTAAAAAATTTTAAAAATAAAAGATTAAAATTTTCAACAAATCTAAAAGACTCAATATTAAAATCAGATATTATTTTTATATGTGTTGGAACACCAACTAAAAAAAATGGTAGTGCTGCTGATTTAAGTCAAGTTTACAATGTCGCAAAAGAAATAAGCACTTCTATTAATAGATTTAAAATTATTATTACTAAATCTACTGTACCAGTTACTACAGGTGATGAAATTGAAAAAATCATTTCAAAAAAAATATCTAAAAAATTATTTTCTGTGGTATCCAATCCAGAATTTTTAAGAGAAGGCGAGGCTATAAGGGACTTTAGTTATCCTGACAGAGTAGTTATTGGTACTAGAGATAAACGATCAAATAAAAAATTAAAAAATCTTTATTCACCACTTATATCCAAAGGAGCAAAATATATTAACACCTCAAGAAGAGCTGCTGAATTAATCAAATATGCTTCAAATGCTTTTTTAGCTACAAAAATAACTTTTATTAATGAGTTATCAAACTTATGTGAAAAAATAAATGTTAATATTGAGGATATTTCTATTGGTATGGGTCTTGATAAAAGAATTGGTAGTCGTTTTTTAAGAGCAGGACCAGCTTATGGTGGATCGTGTTTTCCCAAAGATACCAAAGCTATCGTCTCTACAAGTGATAAATTTAAAACTAATCTATCTGTTATTAAAAGTGTAATTAAATCTAACAATAATAGATCCTCTTTATTGTTAAAACGAGTTTTTGATATATTAAATAACAATATTCGAAATAAAAAAATATGTTTTTTAGGTGTTACATTTAAGGCTAATACAGATGATATGAGAGATTCATCATGTTTATCTATGATACCTTCTTTAGTTAAAAAAGGAGCTAAAATAAATTATTTTGATCCAACTGGTAAAAAAAATAATTTTAATAAAATTAAAAATGTTAAATTTTCTAACGACATTAAGTCTGCAATAACAAATGCTGACTTAATAATTATTCACACAGAATGGAATGATTTTAAGTCAATTAATTTCAAAAAAAATGTTAAAAATAAAAATTTTAAAATTTTTGATATGAGAAATATTTATTCCCCTAAAAAGATGAAAGAACTGAATATTAAATATTTTGCTATTGGTTGTTAATTTAATTCAAAAATAGCATCAACTTCCACTGATACTCCAAGAGGTAAACTATTTGTACTAACTGCAGCTCTTGTATGCATTCCAGCGTCACCAAAAACTGAAACTATTAAATCAGAAGCGCCGTTGATTACTTTAGGCTGTTCCGTAAACTCATCTGTAGAATTTACAAAGCCTGTTAATTTTATGCATGATTTAATTTTAGAAAGATCATCATTACAAGCTTTTTTGACTTGTGAAATTATACTTAAGCCACATCTTTTAGCAGCCTCATACCCATCTTCAGTTTTTAAGTCTTGACCAATTTTACCTTTTATTAATTCGCCATTAGCAGATATAGATATTTGTCCAGAAATATAAAGCATTTTTCCTATAATTTTTGACGCAACGTAAGATCCCACTGGATCTCTTGCTTCTGGAAGCTTTAATTTTAATTCATTAATTTTTTGATCATATGTCATCAGTTACCACAAAGTTAATTTATTTTTTTTTACAACCAAATATTTTTGTAGTATTTTTTTCTTTGTCATAACAAGGGTTTTTACCTATATTTTTAAAAGAATCTACAGCACCATTTTTTATATTTGAGATTGATCCACAAGAAGTTAGAATTAGAGTTGATAAAATTATTAATATCTTTTTCATTTTTTTCTCCTTTTGTTTGATTTTTTACTTTTATCGTATTCTTTTCTTTTCTCAATCAATATTATTGCCTCTTCCATATTAAGTTCTATAGGATCTTTTTCCTCGGGTATTGTTGCATTGAGTGATTTATATTTAATGTAAGGCCCATATTGACCCTTCATCACTCTAACAGGTTTTTTATCTTCTGGATGTTCACCTAGATCTTTAATTATTGATGCTGACATTCTGCCAGGTTTAGCTTCTGCTATTAAGGTTATTGCTCTATTTAAACCAATTGAAAAAATTTCTTCAACATTTTCAATTCTAGCAGATTTATTTTCACACTTTAGATATGGACCAAATCTACCTGAGTTTAAAATTATATCCTTTTGATTTTCAGGGTTAATACCTAAAATTTTGGGTAATGAACATAAAAATTTAGCCCTATCAAGATCCACACTATTCAATGTAATTCCCTTAGGTATAGAAACATTTCTTAAATTGTTATCTTCTTTTTCTACCTTCTTTTTTTTTGTTTTCTTTTTCTTTTTTGTTTCAACAACAACTTCTTCTTTCACTTCGTCAATTTTCTCATACTGAAGATAGGGACCAAATCTTCCATTTTTAAGATACATGTCATTGCCATTTTCATGTTTCCCTATAAATTTTGGTTCAGCTAGTTGAGATTGAGCAGCTGCTTTAGCTTTAGAAAGGGGTCTAGTAAATTTACAATCTGGATAATTCGAACAACCTATAAAAGCACCACCTCTAAAGCTATTTTTTAAACTTAATGATCCATTGTCACATAACTTACATTGTCTATTAATATTTCCATCTTTATCTCTTTCAAAAATTAAACTACCTAGGCTATCATTTAATAGATCTAAAACTTCTCTGGTTCTTTTCTCTTTAACATCAGATACATTTTGATTAAAATCTTTCCAAAATAACTCTAGAACTTTTATCCATCCTTCTTTACCTGTTGTGATATCATCAAGTTGATTTTCTAAACTTGCAGTAAAGTTATAGTCAACATACTTTGAAAAAAGTTTTTCAAGAAAAGCAGAAATTAATTTACCACGATCTGTTGGGTGGAATCTTTTATTAATTGCTTCAGCATACCCTCTGGTAGATATAACTGATATTATACTTGCATAAGTAGAAGGTCTCCCAATACCAAGCTCCTCTAATTTTTTAACTAAACTTGCTTCTGAGTATCTTGGTGGTGGTTGTGTAAAATGTTGTTCATCTAATAGAGCCTCTATATTAACTGGACCTTTATTCATTTCTGGAAGAATATCTTCATCATCATCTTTTTTAGTATCTTTCATAACTCTTAAAAAACCATCAAATTTAATAACAGAACCGCTAACTTTACAGATTGTTCCATTATCATCTGAACATATCGTAATGGTATTTCTATCAAATTGAGCAGGTTTCATTTGAGAGGATAGGGCTCTACTCCAAATCAAATCATATAATTTATGTTGGTCTGGACTTAGATATTTCTTAACTGTATTTGGTGCACGCATAATATCTGTAGGTCTAATTGCTTCATGTGCTTCTTGAGCATTTTTAGCTTTTTTACCAGAATAACTTGCTGCATTATCTGGAACATATTCATTGCCAAACTCATTTTTTATATATTTCCTAAAGGTGTCTATAGCGTCTTTAGATAAATTGGTACCATCTGTTCGCATGTAAGTAATAAGACCAATAGTTTCACCGTCTATTTCTATACCTTGATAAAGTTTTTGAGCTACCTGCATTGTTCTTGATGCTCCAAATCCCAATCTACCAGAAGAAACTTGCTGCAATGTAGAGGTAGTAAAAGGACCAGAAGGGTTTCTGTTAACAACTTTGTTTGAGATGTCATTTATATTGAACTTCTTAGACTTAACTTCTTCAATTGCTTTATCAATTTTAGCTTTATTTTTAAAAGAAAATTTTTCAATTTTTTTGTCATTCAATTGAGTTATACTAGCCAATATAGAATTTTTATCATTGTCGATGAATTGAATATTTAAAGTCCAAAATTCTTCAGGGTCAAAAAGCTCTATTTCATGTTCTCGTTCTGTAATTAATTTTAAAGCAACTGACTGAACACGCCCCGCAGATTTAGAACCAGGTAATTTTGTCCATAAAATTGGTGATATGTTAAAGCCAACTAAATAGTCCAAGGCTCTTCTAGCCATATAGGCATCAACAAGTAGTGGCTCTATTTGTCGTGGGTTTTCAATTCCATGAATAACTGCTTTTTTTGTAATTTCATTAAAAACAACTCTTTCGACATGCTTGTCCTTAATTAATTTTTTCTCATTTAAATATTCTTTAACATGCCAAGCAATTGCTTCTCCCTCTCGGTCAGGGTCTGTTGCTAGTATAATTTTTGAAGAAATTTTAGCTGCATCTGTAATTTCTTTAAGGTATTTTTTAGAAAAACTATCCACTTCCCATTCCATTTTAAAATTATTTTCTGGATCAACAGAACCATTTTTCGAAGGAAGGTCTCTAATATGTCCATAACTTGCTAATACAATATAATCATCACCTAGATATTTATTGATAGTTTTTGCTTTAGCTGGACTTTCTACGACTACAAGATTCATTACTAAACAAATTACTTAAAAGACCTAGATAGTCAAATCAATAAATTTTAGTCTTAGTTTCTTCTCTGTTTTTCAATCGTTTGACGTTTTCTCTATGTGTATAGAATATAAGTACAAACATTATTATGAAAAAAATTAAATTATAATTTTCAAAAATTATTAAATAAATTGGAACCATTAAGCTGCCAACTAGCGATGAAAGTGATGAGTATTTTGAAATAAGAAATGTAACAGCCCAACTAAGGATAAATACCAAACCCAAAATCATGTTTATTGAAAATAATATTCCAACATATGTTGCTACACCCTTACCCCCTTTAAACTTGAGCCATATAGGGAAAACGTGACCCAAAAATGCACTTAGTGATGCAATAAAGATATAATCAGGATAATTAAATTTTGCATATAAAACAGGTAATACGGCTTTTGTTATATCCAGCAATAAAGTTGCGTAGCCTAATGTTTTATTACCCGTTCTAAGAGCATTAGTAGCTCCAATGTTTCCTGAGCCAATATCTCTAATATCTTTTTTTAAAAAAATTTTTGTAAGTATAAAACCAAAAGGTATTGATCCTAATAAATATGAGCTTAATGCAATAATTAAATATTCCATTTTTATAACTTAAATAATTCTTCACCTTTTACAAATGTATTAGTGACCTTACCTTGGAGTTTCTTGTCTTCAATCGAAGTATTTTTTGATTTGGAGATAAGTTTATCTTTTTTAACAACCCATGGCTTATCAATATCTACAATGCAAAAATCTGCTTCATTACCCACTGAAAGATTACCCTTATCAATTTTTAAAATCTTTGCAGGGTTTGATGTTAAAGATTTAATTATGGTTTCTAATTTAACAGAACCATTATGATATAACTCTAGGCTTAGTGATAAAAGCGTTTCTATTCCAGAAGCTCCTGTAGATGCTTGTGCAAATGTTAATCTTTTTTGTTCTTCATCTTCTGGTTTATGATCAGATACAATAACATCTATCGTTTCATCTTTTAATCCTTGCACTAGAGCAACTCTATCTTCTTCAGTTCTTAATGGAGGTGATAATTTTAAGAAAGTTCTGAAATCTCCTATATCATTTTCATTTAATGAAAGGTTATTTATGGAGACACCTGTGGTAAATTTAACTTTATTTTTTCTTTCCTCAATAATTTCAACTGATTTTGCTGCTGAAATTTGTGATATGTGATATCTGCATTTAATATTTTCAAGCAACGTTAAATCTCTTTCAATAATTATTCTTTCGGCTACAGCAGGTATTCCAGATAACCCAAGTTTGGTTGCAATAATTCCAGAATTAATCATTCCATTTTTGGATAAATCATAGTCTTCAGCATGTTGCATGATTAGTGTGCCCAAATCTTTAGCTGAGTTCATTATACGAGACATCAGTCTAGTATTTTGAATTGTTTTAACACCATCAGTAAATCCAATTATTCCTCTACTTTGAAGTAGACCAAATTCAGTCATTGTAGTTCCTTCAATATTTTTTGTAAGTGCGGCACTTGGAAAAACATTAATTTTAGATTTGTCTCTTCCACGCCTTTTTAAAAAATCTACTATTGAAACGTTATCTATAATTGGATCCGTATTAGGCATAGTAACAACCGAAGTAATACCCCCTGCAAGTGCTGCATTACTTAGAGTTCTAAAATTTTCTTTATACTCATAACCAGGTTCACCTGCAAAGACACGCATATCAACAAGACCTGGGAATATATATTTGCCATTTAAGTCTATTACTTTTTCTCTTGAAGGAATGTTATTAGAGTTTACTTTTTTACCAATAGCTTCAATTAAACCATCTTCACCAATAATTAATCCACCGTTCTCATTAATAGAGTTATGAGGGTCAATTATATTTGCATTTATTAAGTATTGTTTTTTCATTTATTCACAAAATATTTTTAAACAAGCCATTCTAACTGCAACACCTAGTTCAACCTGTTCCTTAATTACGCTTCTGTTAATGTCATCTGCTAATTTTGTATCAATTTCGATCCCTCTATTCATTGGACCTGGATGCATAATCAAAGCATCATCTTTTGCATGAGCAAGCTTATCTGGAGTTAGTCCATAATATTCATAGTATTCTCTATTAGAAGACAAGAAAGAACTAGTCATCCTTTCATTTTGTAGTCTTAGCATCATTACTATATCACAATCTTTCAGACCTTTTTTCATATCTGTAAATGTATTAACGCCAAACTTTTCTATTTCTTTTGGCATTAAGTTTGATGGTGCGATAATGTTAACTTCTGCACCCAACATATTCAGAAGATAAATATTTGATCTTGCAACACGTGAATGAGTTATGTCACCACAAATCGCA
This sequence comes from Candidatus Pelagibacter sp. Uisw_130, assembly GCF_047722505.1. GTDB lineage: Bacteria > Pseudomonadota > Alphaproteobacteria > Pelagibacterales > Pelagibacteraceae > Pelagibacter. The sequence goes on along the minus strand of NZ_CP159814.1, from coordinate 687,271 downwards.
ACTCTTAAACCTTCAATTTTCTTTTTACGATTTATAATTGTTAAAGCATCTAATAAAGCTTGAGTAGGGTGTTCGCGGCTTCCATCACCAGCATTAAGCACTGCACAATTTACTTTTTGAGATAAAAGATTACATGCACCTGAATCCTGGTGTCTAATTACAATAATATCTGGATGCATTGCATTTAAAGTCATTGCGGTATCTATTAGTGTTTCACCTTTCTTAACCGCAGAGTTCGCCATGTTCATTGACATAACATCTGCACCTAATCTTTTTCCAGCTAATTCAAATGAACTTTGTGTTCTAGTGGAGGGTTCAAAAAACAAATTAATTTGAGTTTTACCATTTAATACATTTAATCTTTTATTTTTACTTTGATTTAATTTAATGAAGCTTTTAGCTTCTTCTAAAATGAGATTAACATCACTAATTGATAAATCTTGAATACCTAGGAGGTGTTTTTGAGAGATTTTAATAGCTTTATATATTTTAGTTGCCATTAAAATTAACTCTATAACTATTAACCATCACTATGGCAAGTATTAATTATTTAAAAAGTCTATTGCCCCTTGTAAAATAAAGGCTGCAGCGTTTTGATCAATTGTTTTAACTCTTTTTGAAACATTAACGTCTAATAAACTTGATAGATTAAATGCACCAACTGTTGAAAGTCTCTCATCCCACAATATTACAGGCAGGTCTATAGATTTTGATATATTTGATGCAACGTCATTAACTGATTGAGCGGATCTTCCTAAACTGCCATCCATATTTACTGGGTGCCCTACAATTATTCCACCAATATTATTATCTTTAATTATTATCTTAAGTTCGTCAATTAGTTCGTTTGTGTTGGTTTTGTTAATGGTTTTAAAGGGTGTGGCTATGGATTGTTTTTCATCACAAATTGAGACACCAATTCTTTTAGATCCTAAATCTAAACCAATAAATCTTACCTTATTTGAGTGTTTTATTTTAAAATCTTCAATTGTGATCATATTGTATATTTTATACTTAAGTGATAGTTTGCCGACATATTTAATTACCACATGACAATTGATCTTAAAACAATAAAGCATATTTCTAAATTATCAAGAATCTCAGTTGATGATGCAAAAGCTGATAAATTAGCTGGAGATCTTAACTCTATATTTGATTTCATTGAAAAATTGAATGAACTCAATACTGACAATGTTGAGCCATTAACCTCTGTTGCAGAAACCACATTAAAATTAAGAGCAGATGAGGTTAAAAGTGAAAATATAAGAGATCAAATATTAAAAAACTCACCAGAAGAGAATGAAGATTTTTTTGTAGTACCAAGGGTTGTTGAATAATGTCAGATATCACATCGCTCACTTTAACTGAATTAGTTAAAAACATTAAAGATAAAAAAATTTCTTCTGAAGAAACTACTAAAGCTTTTATTGATAGAGGAGAAAAGTCTAGAGATTTAAATGCTTACATAACAGAAGATTTTTCTAATGCTCTTGAGAAAGCCAAAAGTTTTGATCAAAAACCTAATTTTGATTTAAAGCTTCCGGGTGTTCCAATGGCAGTTAAAGATTTGTTTTGCACAAAAGATGTGAAAACTACAGCAGGTAGTAAAATTTTAAATAATTTTATTCCACCATACGAGTCTACTGTTACTCAAAATATTTGGAATGAGGGTGCAATATTACTTGGTAAATTAAATTGTGATGAGTTTGCAATGGGCTCATCTAATGAAACTAGTTTTTTTGGAAATGTCCAAAGTCCAGTAGATAAAGGTTTAGTACCAGGAGGCTCTTCAGGAGGCTCTGCATCAGCTCTAGCAGCTAATTTAACACCTATTACAATTGGAACTGACACTGGTGGCTCTATTAGACAACCTGCTTCATTTACAGGTACAGTTGGATTAAAGCCAACTTATGGAAGTTGCTCAAGATATGGAATTGTTGCTTTTGCATCCTCATTAGATCAAGCAGGACCAATGTCTAAAGATGTAAAAGATTGTGCATTGCTTCAGGAAATAATTAGCACTTATGATGAAAAAGATTCAACATCAATTGATTTTAAAAGAAATGAATACAGTAAAGAATTAACAAACAATATTAAAGGTAAGAAAATTGGAATTCCAAAAGAATATAGAGTTGATGGAATGCCAAAAGAGATAGAAGATTTATGGACTAAGGGAATTGAGTATGCAAAAGATTGTGGTGCTGAAATTGTTGAAATTTCATTACCTCATACAAATTATGCTTTACCTGCTTATTATATAGTAGCCCCAGCTGAAGCTTCTTCAAACTTAGCTAGATACGATGGCGTTAAGTATGGTTTTAGATCTAAAGGAGAAAACCTTATTGATATGTACGAAAAAACAAGATCTGAAGGTTTTGGTAGCGAAGTTCAAAGAAGAATAATGATAGGAACATATGTTTTGTCCTCTGGTTATTATGATGCTTATTATCTAAAAGCGCAGAAAGTTAGAAAATTAATTAAAGATGATTTTGATGAAGCTTACAAAAAAGTTGATGCAATTTTAACCCCATCAACACCAAGTGCTGCTTTTAAAATTGGTGAAAAAACTAATGACCCAGTTTCAATGTACTTAAATGATATATTCACAGTTCCAGTTAACTTAGCTGGATTACCTGCAATTTCAATTCCAGCAGGAGTAGATGCTAAGGGTTATCCATTGGGACTACAAATTATTGGTAAAGCTTTTGGTGAACAAAATATTTTAAACATTGCTTATGCTATGGAAGAAAAAATCCAGTTTAAAAATAAAATTACTGATTGGTGGATTAAATAGATGCCTAAAGATAATTCAGAATATTTAATCGAAAGACGAGATAATGTTTACGAAGTGGTAATCGGCCTTGAAGTTCATGCACAGGTTACATCAAATTCAAAATTATTTTCATCTTCATCAACAACTTTTGGTGCTGAACCTAATACGCAAGTAAGTTTAGTTGATGCTGCATTTCCAGGAATGCTTCCAGTTATTAATGAGTACTGTGTAAAACAGGCAATTAAAACAGGTATAGGCCTAAGAGCTCAAATTAATAAAAGATCAGTTTTTGATAGAAAAAATTATTTTTATGCAGACCTTCCACAAGGTTATCAGATTTCACAATTTAAATATCCTATAGTGGGAGAGGGTACAGTTGTTCTTGATATGGCACATGGTCAAAAGGAAGTTGGAATTGAAAGATTGCACTTAGAACAAGATGCTGGAAAAAGTATTCATGATATGGACCCACAAAATACATTGGTTGATTTAAACAGATCTGGCGTAGCTTTGATGGAGATTGTTAGCAAACCAGACATGAGAACTCCAGATGAAGTTAGTGCTTATGTTAAAAAATTAAGATCTATTATGAGATACCTTGGTACGTGTGATGGAAACATGCAGGAAGGCTCTTTAAGAGCTGATGTTAATATTTCTGTTAGAATTAAAGGGTCTGATAAACTTGGAACTCGTTGTGAGATTAAAAATGTTAACTCAATCAAATTTATGCAAATGGCTATTGATTATGAAGCTAATAGACAAGTTGATTTAATTGAAGAAGGTAAAACAATCGATCAAGAAACAAGATTATTTGATACAAAGAAAAATGAAACAAGATCTATGAGATCTAAAGAGGATGCTCATGATTATAGATATTTTCCAGATCCAGATTTACTACCATTAGAAGTAACTGATGAATTTATTGAAAAACTTAAAGCAGATATCCCAGAATTACCTGACGATAAGAAAAAAAGATTTATTGATGAATTTAAAGTCTCTGCTTATGAAGCAACAATTTTAGTATCAGATATTGAAACAGCTAAATATTTTGAGGAAGTTGTTGCTAAAATGGGTAAAAACCGAGATATGAAATTAGCTGTTAACTGGATTACAGGTGAATTGTTTGCTGTTTTAAATAATAAAAATTTAGAAATTACACAAAGTCCAATAAGTGCAAAAAATTTGGCAAAGTTAATTAATCTAATTAAGAATGGAACAATTTCTGGAAAAATAGCTAAAACAATATTTGAATTAATGATGGATGGAGACATAGATCCACAAGTAATTGTTGAAGAAAAAGGTTTAAAACAAGAAAGTGACCCTAAAGCATTAGAAGCTTTAATTGATAAGATTATCAATGATAACAGGGAAAAAGCTATAGAATATAAGAATGGTAAAGAAAAGCTATTTGGTTTCTTTGTAGGACAAGCTATGAAAGCTTCAAGTGGTAAAGCTAATCCTCAATTAATAAATGAGATATTAAAGAAAAAACTTTAATACTGGTGTAGACACAAAGGACTTAAAAGCCGAGGGATAGAAGTTAAAGTCAGTCCATAGTAGTCCAAGGTAGTCTAAACATCCTATAAAATCTCATAACTTTAAATTAGCTTTCAATTAATATTAAAGAATAAGGTTTAATTAATTTCTATAAACTTGGACATAACTTGGACATGAGGAGATAATATTATACTCTAGTTTCTATGAGTTTATGAATTAATATTTATTTATGACTGATAAATCCAACGAAAAACTTATTCTTAAATCAAATAACTGGAATGATTTAAAAATTAAAATAATTAGTTTTAATAAAACGAAACAAGGTGAAATATTTGAGGATTTTTCTGAATATTTAATAAAAACTAATCCACTATTTTATAATTACGCTATTAAAAATATTTGGAATTTTCGATATCGAGAAATACCCATAAATGTATTGAACTATTTAAATTTAGCACCCGAAGATGAAGGAATTGATTTAATTGTTGAGACCAAAGATCAAAAATATTTAGCAATTCAATGCAAGTTTCATGGCAACGACAACTATTCTCTTTCAAGAAATGATTTGGCAACCTGCTTAGATACTACATTTAATATTGGTAAAAATATTGAAGGTTTATATATAATTTCAAATTGTAATTCATACAGTTTTAAATTTGATAAATTAAATTATCCACAAGGTAAAATAACCTTTTTACTGAATGATTTTATTACAGAAAATGAAGAAGAGAAATTTAAAAATGTAAAAAACTTTATTTTAAAAAAAAAAATTATCTTTAAACCAATAAGCCCAGCTGAATATCAAAAAAATTCAATTAATAAAGTTATTAAAAATTTTAAAAATCATAACAGAGGAAAGCTAATATATCCATGTGGTACTGGTAAAAGTTTAGTTGGATTTTGGATAGCAAAAAAATTAAAACCAAAAAATATAATTGTTTGTGTCCCAAGTTTAGCTTTAATAAATCAACTATTTAATACTTGGGCAAGAGAATCTTTGGCATCTAAATGGAAGATAGAGTGGAGAGCTATATGTAGTAAGGAGAATTCTACGGATATAGATAGAGATGATATTTCTATGAAACTTGCTGAGTTGCCAGTAAAAACTTTAGTTGAAAATAAAGAAATAAAAGAATGGTTAATTAAAAAGTCTAAAATTACTAAAGTTACTTTTATAACTTACCAAAGTATAAAAAAAATAACTCCATTTAAAAAAAATTCTTTTGATTTAGGTATTATTGATGAAGCGCACAGAACAACAGGAGGAAAAGAAAACAGTTTTTCAAAAATATTATTTGATAAAAATGTTAAAATTAAAAAAAGACTTTTCATGACAGCTACACAAAGATTTTACAGTGGTAAATCCAACAAAATTCTTGGAATGGAAAACACAAAATATTATGGAAGTTTAAATAATAATGGTATTTTTGACGAAATATCATTTTCTGAAGCAATAAAACTTAAAAGACCAGATGGCACTAATGCATTAACAGATTATGAAATTATACACTTAATTTTCAGTAGGAGTGATATACAGAATATTTATAAACAAAATCTTTTTGTTAAGCCTAATGCAAAAATTTCAAAGAAAATAAAATGGAACAAATCGAGTGAAGCATCGATGTTAATTGCTGGTTTAGCTTTTAAAAAATCAATAAAAAAGTATGATTTAAAAAATACAATTTCTTTTAGTAGTGGTATTGAAAGATCTATTCTTTTAAAAGATCAAATAAATTTGCTTAATAAGCTTTATAGTCCTAAAACTACTAATTATCATATATCTAGCAGACAAAATATTGCTCAAAGAAAAGCAATTGTAAAATCTTTTGCAAATATTAATAATTCTCTAATTGCGAATGCAAGATGTTTACAAGAGGGTGTAGATATACCAAAAGTAGATAGTGTAATTTTTGCTGATCCTAAAACAAGTAAAGTCGATATAGTCCAAGCTGCAGGGAGAGCTTTAAGGCCTTTTAAGGGAAAAAAATTAGGTTATATAATTGTTCCTACAATTTTAAGCACAAAAGATAAATTAAAAAATAAAATTGAAAAAGCTTATGAAAATATAATGCAAACAATAACTGCCATGGGTAGTGTTGATAGAAGAATTATTGATTATTTTGAAAGTATTGCTAAAGGTAAAAAGTTTAAAGGTAGAGTACCAATTACAACAACCATCTCAGAAAGTTTAGAAATTGATCTTAACAAATTTCAAGAAGGGTTGGGTATTAAACTTTATCAGAGAATTAATAACTTAAGAGGAGTTTTTTACACTAAAGATGATGTGTTGTTGTGGAGTGATAATTTTTATAAAAAATACAAAAAACAACCTTCACATTCGGTTGGAAGAATTTCAAATAAAAACATTAAAAAAATTACAATTAAAAATGACAGTTGTATTGATAAAAAAGGTTTGACCTGGAGAAAAATCGATGATGATTTTATTATGGGTAGAGGTGATTTTTATGAAAGATCTTTAAATAAATTTCTGAAGATAAATCGACCAGATTGGAGCAGACAAGAAAAAACTTTCGGTAAATCTATTAATATAGATCGAGCTTTCTTAAAAAAGATTATTGATAATTTTTTTAATAGTTACAAAAGATACCCAGCTAGAATGAAAGATAATGAAAAAGAAATTTATCCAGGTATAAAAAGAACTTTTCGCCAGCTGAATAATTTTTTAGTTGGGAGACAAAGGGATGGAAAAAAAACATTACCAAAAACGATCGCAGAATTTATTAAAAAACAGTACAATGTAGAAACAACTAATTTTACAAAATTAGATTTAAATGAATTTAGAGTAAAAAGATATATAAGAGAATATTATAAAATTTATAATATTTTACCTAGAAGTACTGATAAATATGTAAGAAAAAATGGACAGAAAATTTCTTTCTTAACAATTTATATTGCTTTAATTCCTCAAAAAAAGATTAAATATTATAAGGGAAAAAAAACATTCATGGAATTACTTGAAGAGGTTTATAATGGAGCTAACAGACAACTTAATTTACCTCAGGGTGTTGCATCATGGATAAATCGACCTAAAAAATATACTTATAGGAAATTATAGGATAACTTGGACATGACTTGGACACAGAGAGATAAATTAAAAAAATTTAACTTATTCCTCTTGTTCAATTATAGATATTAGCATAAATACTCATGAAATTCATTAATGCCCTCGTGGTGAAATTGGTAGACACAAAGGACTTAAATAACCATGGGTAAGAACCTTGAAATTACTGAAAAACTTGAAAAATATATAAATAATTTTAGTTTAAAGTTAAATCCCATTCAGCAAGAAATAATTGATCATAACAATACACTTGGTGATGTTAAGAGAATGCAAGTAGCAATATCTCAATGTCATTTTCTTCATTTAATTATAAAAACTTCTAATATCAAAAATGTACTTGAGATTGGAACTTTTACTGGGTTAAGTGCGCTTTCAATTGCTCTGGCATTACCAGTGGATGGCAAACTTGTAGCGCTAGATAAAGATGAGGGAACGAACAAGATAGCAGTAAGTTTTTTTAAAAAAGCTAATCAGGATAATAAAATTCAAACGATTGTTAAACCTGCATTAGATAGTTTGAAAGAATTACAAAATCAAAAATTTGATATGGTTTTTATTGATGCTGATAAAATGAATTATAAGGAATATTACGAAAGATCACTGAAGTTATTAGACAAAGGTGGATTGATTATTGTAGACAATGTTTTATGGCATGGTGAAGTTGCTGATGAAGGTAATTTAGATAAATATACAATAAATATCAGAGATTTTAATACTTATGTTGCAAACGATAAAAGAGTGGAACAAATTATTGTACCTTTAGGTGACGGTATGACTGTTTGTAGAGTGTTGTAATGTTCGATGTATTTGGTTTTTACAAATTTAAAAAACTTACTTGTTTAAAAAAAAATAAGATTTTACTACAGGATTTTTTAATTAAGAAAAATATCAGAGGAACAATAATTATAGCTAGTGAAGGAGTAAATGCAACAATCTCAGGAAAAACTAGTGATCTAAAGTCAACTATTACAAAGATTAAAAAGATATTAGATTTTAAAAAGTTTGATAGTAAAAATATTTCAAAAAGTAAATTTCAACCTTTTCACAAACCAAAAGTTAAGATTAAAAAAGAAGTAGTCCCTATGGGTCTTTCTTTATCATCAAAAAACAAGAAAGATAATCATGTAGATCCTAAAAAATGGAATAAGTTGATTAGTGATAAAGAAACATTAGTTTTAGATTCTAGAAAACCATTTGAATATAATGTGGGTACATTTAAAAGATCTGTTAATCCTGATGTTGATAATTTTAGAGAATTTCCAAAATACTTAAATAAACTAAAAAAAACAAAGCCAATTGCAATGTTTTGTACTGGTGGAATAAGATGTGAGAAAGCTTCAGTATTTTTAGAAAAAAAAGGCTTTAAAAATGTTTACCAATTAAAAGGCGGAATTTTAAATTACTTAAAAAATGTTAAGAAAAAAGAAAGTCTATGGAATGGGGAATGCTTTGTTTTTGACAACAGAATCAGTGTTAAACATGGATTGGTAAATGGAACATATTCAATATGCAGTGGATGTAGAAAACCTGTTTCACCAAAAGATAAGAAGTCTAAAAAATATGAGGAGGGTGTTTCATGCTTAAACTGTAATGATAATTTAACTCAAACTCAAAAAGAGAGATTTCGTATGAGACAAAAGCAAATAAACCTTGCAAAAAAGAGTGGTTCAAAGCATATCTTTCAAAAAGAATTTAAATAGGAAAAAAAATTGTCTAAAGCCATAAATTTAACCAAAGATCCAATTTGGTCATTACTTAAAAAAGTAACTATACCAGCTAGTGTAGGTTCTTTGTTTCAAACATTCTATAATTTAGTTGATACATGGTTTGCTGGTAGAATTTCTGCTGAAGCTATAAGTGCAATCGCTAAATCATTTCCAATTTATTTTGTCATCATTGCTGTTGGTGTTGGTATTGGTGCTGCAACGAACTCTTGTATTGGTAATTTATTAGGTGCTAAAAAAATTAATAAAGCTTCACTATTTATTGCCCAGTCAGTAATTTTTGCATTAATCACTTCAATTATTGTTACTTTATTTGGATTAAATGCTTCTGATTTTCTCTTGGGTGTCATGGGTTCTGATGCTGCTGGTATTGCTTTAACCAGAGAATATTTAGATATAATTTTTTACGGAACCTTTATAGTTATGATCCAAATCTCTTTAAATGGAGCTTTAAATGCGCAGGGAGATACTAAGAGTTATAGAAACGTTCTTATCTTTAGTTTCTTTTTAAATATTTTTTTAAATCCATTATTTATCTGGGGATACGGAATTGTTCCAGCTTATGGCATAGGTGGCCTTGCTATAGCAACTGTTATCTCTCAATCTATTGGTACAATTTATTTAGCTTACAAAATTAACTCGTGTAAATTAAGAAAATATTTATCTATTAAATGCTTTATTCCTAAATTCATTCTTCTTAAAGAATTGTTCTCACAAGCAATGCCAATAATGATTAGTATGTTGTTTATTGGTGTTGGTATTTTTAATATTTTATATTTTATTGGACAATTTGGTGACCTTGCAACAGCGGGTTACGGTGCAGCTTTAAGAGTTGAGCAAGTTTTTTTACTTCCAGTAATTGGTTTAAATACAGCAGTACTTTCTATTGGTGGACAAAACTTTGGTGCTAAAAATTATAACCGTATAAGAGAACTTTATTCTAAAGCATTATTTTTTGGATCATCATTTATGGCTGGAGCAGGTATCATTTTATTCTTCGGCGCAGAGTTTTTTGTATCTCAATTTACAGATAATGCAGAAGCCATATACCACGGAGCTATATATTTAAAAGTTGCTGCATTAATAGCTCCTATTTATCCTGTGTTCTTTATTACAACAGCAGTTTTTCAGGCACTTAAAAAACCAATTTATAGTCTTTACCTAAGCGTTCTAAGATTAACCGCATTCCCTTTCTTATCATTGTGGTATGTAATTAATATCAGAGGTGGTGATTACGCAGATATTTTTTACACCATCATGGCAACGAATTGGTTTATGGGTATTGCAGTAATCATCTTTATTGGATACTTTTTAAATAATGTTTTTAAACAAAAGAAAAGCCATTTTTCTTATTAGTGTCTCAACACTAATATTTATTTTAACTATTAACCAAGTTAAATCTCAAACAATCAAAATTGTTGATGGAGATACAATTCATCTTAATAGAGAAAAAATTAGATTTACTGGAATAGATACACCTGAATTGAAACAAACTTGTTTTAAAGATAGCGTAAAAAATCCTTGTGGAGTTACAGCAAAACAAATCCTTATTGATAAAATTGGAAATAATAACGTTGAATGTATTAGTGAAGGAAAAGATCAATACAAAAGAACACTGGCCGAATGTTTTGTTAATAATGAAAGTTTATCAAGTTACCTTGTTAGAAGTGGCTATGCATTTGCATACAGAAGGTATTCAAAAAAATTTATACCTGATGAAGATTATGCAAGAATTAATAAAATAGGTATGTGGTCAATGGAGTTTGATTATCCTTGGGATTACAGAAAATCTAAAAAAAATTAAAATTTGCATGGTAGTTCTGTCATCCGGTGCCCCAGACCGTACTTCTATAATCCTTATTTTGTAACAAAGTTGCTTTAGCAAATAGCAGAAGTTTGAACAAGACTACGTCGATATTACATCGTAGATTCTTATTGATTGTAGATAAGTATTAATCTAGAGTTTTACATTATGAATAAACATATATCAGTTTTTGCACTTTTAATATTTTTGACATCCTGCGCTACTCCAACAGTTGTAAATGTTGTAGGTCCAACAGATGGTCAACTTACATGTAATCAACTTGATATAGAAATTGCTAAGGCAAATAGATATGCAGAAGATGCCAAGAAAGAAAAAAGCATGGGAACTGGAACTAATGTAAGTGCACTATTATTTTGGTTACCAGGATTATGGGCTACACATAAGAATGTCGAAGAAGCAGTGGATGCAGCAAATAGACGTGCTGAACATCTAGCAGGCCTAAAAGCTAAAAAAAATTGTCCCTAATATAAAAATCCACAGTTTAATTACGTCGTGACTACGTTTAAAACTAATCCTAGCACTAATCAGCATTTTAAATAAAGAGAAGTAAAAGAGGTATAAGGGGCGTTCTGTTACCCGGTGCCCCAGACCGTGCTTCTATAATCCTTATTTTTCACTAAAATTATTTTATTAAATAGAAAAAATTGAAATAAAACTAAAACACTTTTCTAAAATTTTATTTTATGTTAGAATTTTTTGTGAAAGTTGTTACTAAATTATTCAAATCACTAAAGTCACGTTTGTTTTCTTTATTATATGCGGAAAAGTTTTGTAAGGGTAGGGCTTTAAGAGAAAAATTTTCCTCAATTGAGAAATTAGCAGCAAACCATTTTGAATTTAATCCTGAGCACCCTTGCCGTCCTACATTAACAGCGGCTCTTGTAGCAGTAAATCTTAAACCAGTAACTATAATTGAAACTGGAAGTAGTGCTTGGGGGGCAAACTCAACAATGCTTTTTGATAGTTATGTAAATTCGTTTGGTGGTTCAGTGAATTCTGTAGATATAAGAGCCACTCCAATGATCAAGTTAACTAACAAATGCTCCAACTTATCAACAATGCACTGCAATGATTCGTTGAAATTTTTAAGGAAATTACATTTAAGTTCCAGTAAATTTGAAGAAATAAAAATATTTTACTTTGACTCGATGGATGTTGACTGGTCAGACCCAATACCATCAATGGTTTATGGTCTATCTGAATTTCTTACGGTTCTCCCATTAGTTAATTCTGGAGATATAGTTTTGGTAGATGATACACCAATTAATAAAAAAACACTTGCTCATGTTCAAGGTGATGAAAGAGCTAATGCATATTCAAAAAATCAACAATATGGAATTACCGGAGGTAAAGGCAGTTTGATTAAGGACTATGTAAACTTACATGGTAGTTTTGAGATATTACAGCATGACTATCAGCTTTTACTTAAAAAAAAATGAACTTAACATTAAAAAAAAGTTTTTGTGAATCAAACCTTAGCTACATTCAAAAAGAATCCATATATTAACTAAAATTATAAATTCAACAAAGTAGGAGAGTGACAAGGGGCGTTCTGTTAACTGGTGCCCCAGAATTCTAGTTAATTTCTGGTATACTAATCTTGAAGAGCTTTTCGCCTAAAGGACTGATTGGGTCTTGAGGTGTAGGTTTAATTTTAGTTTTTTCTTCAACAATACTTAATAGCTTTTTAGCAAGTCCTTGACGTCTAAACATGGGATTAACAAAGATGTATTCAACTTCAGCTGTCTCATTATATCTAACAAAAGCAAGTGTTGTATTAATGTTTTTAAATGTAATAACACCATCATTTAGATCTATATCGTAATTTGTATTATTTAAATTATTCATTAATTATTTCCATCTTGTTCAAGTTTTTTTTCTAATTTTCTCACAAAGAATGAAACAATTAATATTAAAATTAAATACTCTAAAATTAAAAATGTGTAAATTTCTAACGGTCTATAAGTTGACACAACTAATTCATTAGCTTTTCTTGTTAAGTCACCAATACCTATAATTGATACTAATGAAGACATCTTTAATACATATACAAACTGGTTACCTAAAGCAGGTAAGATGTTTTTAATTGCTTGGGGAAGAATTACTAATCTTAATCTTTTATAAAAAGTTAGACCTAGTGATGAACCTGCTTCCCATTGTGATTTTTTAATTGAATTTATACCTGCTCTAAAAATTTCCGCTTGAAAAGCACTTTCACTAATTGCCAGCGCAATTATTCCAGACACGAATGGACTGAAGCTTAATCCAGTCATTATAGGTAGACCGTAATAAATCCATAATATTAAAACAAGCAACGGTATTGCTCTTACAATTTCTACATACCCAATATTTACGTATGTTAAAAATTTATTCTTAGCTAAAGAGGGTATTGCAACAATGAACCCTAAAATTGCAGAAATAATTATAGATATTACTGAAATATAAATAGTTGTTGTTAAGCCACTTAGTAAAAATTTTAGGTTTGTTAATCCTTCAACATTATTAGGTGATAGAATAAACCAACCTAATTCTTGGCCACTACAAGAAGTAATAAGTAAAAATAAGAGTAAAAAAAATAAATTTTTCACTCTTAAAGTTATAATGAATTAGAGATTAATATCTAATTTTTTATAAGCTTTTTAAATTATATTTAGCGAGTAGTTTATTAAAGAAACCAGACGATTTTTTATCTTTAATCCATGCATTAACATAATCATTCCAAACCTGATCTTTTTTACCAACCATCATTGCTAAAAAGGCAGGATTTTTCTCTCCATCAGGAACAATTGCTAATTGCGGGTATTTTATAACTAACTTATTGGCCTCCGTTGAACTTGTAATGTTTCCATCTGCTCTTCCAGCTAATACTTCTTGAAAGTCTCTTGCAGGAGATTCAACTGATTGTAATTTTGATTTTGGAAAAAATTCTTTAGCTTTTTCCTCTTGAGAAGTTCCAAGTGTTGTTGCAATAGTTACACTTTTATTATTCAAAGAGTTCCACGTTGAATATTTTTTTAAATTCTTTTTAAGAACAAGTGGAACAGTTCCATACTTGTAGTAAGTATCTGTAAATCCAGCAACTTCTGCTCTTTTTGGAGTTTTAGTTACACTTGTAGAAATATCATATCTTCCAGCAGTAATTCCTGAAACAATAGTCTTCCATTCAGTGGGTACAAAAGTAATTTTTAGACCCATATCTTTTGCTAATTCTTGCATGACATCAATATCAAAACCAACATACTTATTAGTAGCTGGATCCTTCATCGTCATTGGATCCCAGTCGCCTGTAGTTCCAACTTTTAATTCACCAGAAGATATAATCTGATCAAGTTTAGTTTCTGCGTTAAGAGAGAAGGGTAAAAGTGCTAATAGCACCACAAGGAGTATTTTTTTCATATTACCCATATAACAACAATTTAAATAAATATAAGGCTATAACCTTGACGCACTATCACTCATCCAAGAATGCAAATGCTCTGAAAAAGAGCGTCTAACAAGTAAATTAACCTCATTTATTTCCGTAAGATGGATAATTACATCAATATGCGACAGTATTGTTTGAACAACTGAACCTTTCTTATTTTTAAATTCATTAAAGTTAAAAGGAGATCCAGTGGCAAATAAATCAAAAACCTTACTACCTTTTATATTTAACATTACAAATTGGTCACTAACATCAGTTACAGCACCCAATTTAGCTTTAGATATATTTTTGATTAATTCGTCTTCAACTTGATAAGCATTATTATCCTCACTCACAGTTTCATTTGATATCAACATCCACTCATCAGGGCTTAACCAAAATGCAGTTAACAGTTCTGCTGATGTAGATGTATTTGCCTCTGTTGGCAAGACCATATTAAGATTTTTACCAATAGTTGTAATAAAATCTTTTGTTTTGCCTCTTATGATTAATTTCATAATAGGTTTAATTTCTTTAATTTCTAAATCTGAATAAATTATATCTCCTTTAATAGAAGTTTTATAATTAAGCATTTAACCTCAAATTTTCTTTGTCAAAAAAAACAGGATCAACAATAGTTACATTAATATTTTTATTTTCCATCGGAATAAATAATTTTTGACCTAGCATATTTTTACCGCCTCTAACTACAGCTAGTGCAATTGATTTATTTAAATTAGGACTATAGTAACTTGATGTTACATGACCTAACATTTCAACTGGTTTTAAACTAGTGTTAGTAACTATCTGAGCTCCTTCTTCTAAAACTTCAGTTGGATTATCTGTTATAAGACCTACTAATTGTTTTCTATCTTTTTTCATGGTGTCAGATCTATAAAGAGATCTTTTACCAATAAAGTCATATTTCTTTTTACTAACAATCCAATCCATCTGTAAATCTATAGGTGTCATTGTTCCATCAGTATCTTGACCAACAATAATAAATCCTTTTTCAGCTCTTAATAAGTGCATTGTCTCGGTGCCGTAAGGAGTTATATTAAATTCCTCACCTGCTTCCATGCATTTTTTCCATAAGTCTTCTCCATAGTTTGCCTGAATATTGATTTCATAACTATGTTCACCTGTAAAACTAATACGCATAATTCTACATTTAATATTATTAATCTTTGAATTCTTAAAAGACATGTGTGGAAAACTTTCATCTGAAAGATCAAGATCAGGTATTAATTTATTAAGAATCTTTTTACTATTTGGACCACAGATACTAGCTGTTGCATAATGATCTGTTACTGATGACAAATAAACATCTAGTTCAGGCCATTCTGTTTGAAGGTAATCTTCTAATTTCCCCAATACGTTTGCAGCACCACCAGTTGTTGTTGTCATGATATAATGATTTTCATCAAGTCTAGTTGTTACCCCATCATCATAAACCATGCCATCTTCGTTAAGCATTAAACCATAACGACATTTTCCTATGGCTAGTTTTGACCACGCATTTGTATAAACCCTATTTAAAAATTCTGAAGCGTCAGTTCCTTGAATGTCAATTTTACCAAGTGTTGAAGCATCTAATATACCAGCACTATTTCTTGCAGCTTTACTTTCTCTTTGAACAGCATCATGCATAGTTTCATTATTTTTTGGATAGTACCAAGCTCTTTTCCACTGACCTACATTTTCAAACTTAGCTTTATTTTCTATATGCCAGTCATTCATTGGCGTTCTTCTAAATGTATCAAAATATTCACCAACGTTTCGTCCAACAATTGTTCCAAATGTTAAAGGTGTGTAAGGGGGTCTAAACGTTGTAGTTCCAAGCTCACCCATCTTAACACCAGCAGTTTCTGCAATAATACCAAGAGCATGCATATTACCAAGCTTACCTTGATCAGTACCCATTCCAGTTGTTGTGTATCTTTTTACATGCTCAATTGATCTAAAGCCTTCTCTTAGTGCAAGTTTAATATCTTTTGCAGTTGCATCATTTTGATAATCAACGAAAGGTTTTGTTTTTCCTAAAACTTTATCAGATGGAAGTAACCAAATAGTTTTAATCTCATTATCTTTAGGACAATTTATTTCTAAATTATCAAATTCAGTTTCTTTTATATCTAGAAATTTTTTTAAAGATTTTGTAGAATTTTTAATCAAATCATCTAATTCAAAATCCCCATTACATGAGCCAATACTAATTTGATCTGATGGGTATATATCAGGAATAAAAACTTGATCTTTCTCTCTAAATTTTAATTTACCACCTGATTGGGTAAATAAATGAACAGCTGGCGTCCATCCACCAGCAATTGCTAGACAATCACAATCAAGCTCTATCTTTTCTGGACTTGCAAAAGACTGTCCATCTCTTGATAGTTCCATTATCGTAATTTTATTAATTTTTTTATAACCCTCTGTATTTACAACTGTGTGAGATCTGTAAATTTTAATCCCCAAATCCTCAACTTCCTTAGTAAATGCAGTATTAGATTTTTCTCTAATATCTATAATAGCTTCAACCTTAATTCCTTTTTTATTTAATGAAATTGCACTTTCATAAGCCGTATCATTATTAGTAAAAAATATATTTTTTTGACCAGTTGCAACACCATAATAATCTGCATATTTTTTAACTGCAGATGAAAGCATAACACCCGGTCTGTCATTATTATTAAATACTAGTGGTCTTTCTAAAGAACCAGTAGCAACAATAACTTTTTTAGCTCTAATTTTTAACAACCTTTGTCTTACTTTTTTATTTTTTTCATTTTTAGGAAGATGATCAGTTAAATTTTCTCTTGCTAATAAATAATTGTAACCATGATAAGCTGCAACACTAGTTCTTGTTTTAATTTCTAAGTTTTTAATATTTTTTAATTCATTAATTTCATTTTCTAACCAAGTAGAAGAATTTTGATCATTTATTTTTACATGTTCTGAGTTTTGGAAAATTGTAGATCCGCCAATTTCATTTTTTTCATCAAGTAACAAAGTTTTAAGATTATTTTTTGCAGCAGTTTTTGCAGCCATAATTCCACTAATACCAGCCCCAATTACTAAAACATCACAATGAATGTATTTATGATCATATATGTCTGGGTCAGGTTCAGTTGGTGATTTTCCTAGTCCAGCAGAATGTCTTATAATATATTCATACTTTTCCCAAAAGTTAGCAGGCCACATAAAAGTTTTGTAATAAAAACCAGCAGGCAGGAGAGGGGATAAGAAATTATTTATACCTCCAATATCAAAGTGAACACTAGGCCAACAGTTTTGGCTATTTGCTTCAAGCCCATGATATATCTCAAGCTCTGTCGCCCTAACATTTGGGTCTGTTAGTGCTGTGTTGTTATTAACTTGTACGATTGCATTAGGCTCTTCAGATCCAGAAGTCATTATTCCACGTGGTCTATGATATTTAAAGCTTCGTCCTACTAAATGAACATCATTAGCGAGTAATGCAGAAGCGAGAGTATCACCTTTGTATCCAAAATAAGATTTTCCATTGAATTTAAAAGAAACTCTAGAGGTTTCATCAATATATTTACTTGTTGTAACTCTTAAATTTTTTGACATTAAATTATTTTATAGGAGGTTTTTCATCCATTTTATATATGGCCTTAATTTTATCATTAGAAGTATCTCTAACCATGTTGAACCATTTTCTACAACCATGTGCATGGTTCCATCTTTCAAATTGAACACCTTTAATATTTTTTCTCATAAATAAATATTCTGCCCATTCATCATCACTTAATTCTGTGGGTTGTTTAGGTCTTTCAATATGGGCTTCACCACCAGCTTTAAATTCACTTTGCTCACGTTCACCACAAAAAGGACAGGTAATTAAAAACATTAGTGAGCTACCGCCGCTGCGCCATGTTCGTCAACAAGGTCTCCACTAATAAATCTATTTAAATTAAATGCTGCATTTAATTTATGTGGTTCATCATTTGCTATTGTGTGAGCGAATAAATCACCCGAACCAGGTGTTGCTTTAAATCCACCAGTTCCCCAACCACAATTAAAGTACAAACCTTTTATGGTCGTTTTACTAATAATAGGACTAGCATCTGGACAGATGTCAACAATTCCACCCCATTGTCGTAGCATTCTCATTCTACTAAAAATTGGATAAAGCTCTAAGATTGCATTTAATGTCCCTTCAACAATATCATGACTACCTTTTTGTGAATATGAAACATAATCATCAGTACCAGCGCCTATTACAAGCTCACCTTTGTCAGATTGACTTACATAAGCATGAACAGCGTTAGACATTACTACAGTATCAATAATTGGTTTAACTGGTTCTGAAACTAAGGCTTGAAGAGGTTTACTTTCTAATGGCAATCTTAAGCCTGCCATATTCGCTAATACACTTGAATGACCAGCAGCTACTACTCCAACTTTTTTAGTTTTTATAAAACCTTTTGTTGTTTCAATGCCTTCTACTTCATCACCGTTTCTTTTAATTCCTTTAACTTCACAATTTTGAATTATATCTACTCCCATTTCATCTGCACCTCTAGCATACCCCCAAGCAACAGCATCATGCCTTGCGGTGCCAGCTCTCCTTTGTAAAGTTCCACCCAATACGGGATATCGAATATCTTGTGAAGTATTTATGATAGGACAAAATTTTTTAACTTCTTCTGTGCTTAAGTAAACTGCATCTATGCCATTTAATCTATTAGCATGTGTTCTTCTTTTTAAATCTCTAACGTCTTGTAGGTTATGTGCAAGATTCATTACACCTCTTTGACTAAACATTACATTATAATTTATTTCTTGAGATAAACCTTCCCATAATTTTAATGCATGATCATAAAGACCAGCGCTAGCATCCCATAAATAATTAGATCTTATGATTGTAGTATTTCTTCCTGTATTACCACCACCAATCCAACCTTTTTCTACTACAGCAATATTTGTCATATTATGTTTTTTTGCTAAATAATAAGCAGTTGCTAAACCATGACCACCACCACCAATAATAACTGCATCATACTCTTTTTTTATAGCGGGATCTTTCCAGGCTTTTTGCCAATTTTCATGATAGGAAAAAGCATTTTTGACTAATGAGAATATTGAATACTTATTTTTCATAATATTGATCAAGAATTACTTTATAAATATTGAATATTCAATACAATCGGTTATATCAATGTCGCAGTGGAAGAGTGGGTGAGAGGCTGAAACCAGTCGTTTGCTAAATGACCGTGCGGGGAAACTTGTACCGAGGGTTCGAATCCCTCCTCTTCCGCCATTAAAATAAAGGATGATCTTTAAAAAAGTCTTTCATTTTAACAGGCTTTTTTTCCAAAATATATCTGTAAACATTGTAATTCTCCATAACACGCTGAACATAATTTCTTGTCTCTTTAAATTTAATTAATTCAACCCAATCTACAAAATCAACTTGTTTTTTTTGAGGGTCTTTATTTATCTTTTTCCAATATTTAACTCTTTTTGGACCAGCGTTATAAGCAGCTGTAGCAAAAGGATAAGCTCCATCATATTGTAAAATTAAACCAGCTATATAATGAGATCCTAAATTAATATTGTATTCAGGATCAGATGTTAATCTTGATTTTGAATAGGGTAACTTTGCTTGTTTGGCAACGAGCTTAGCAGTGTAAGGCATTAATTGCATTAATCCTTGCGCACCAACATGACTGTTTGCTCTCATGTCAAACTCACTTTCTTGACGAATAAGAGAAAGAATAAAAGCAGTTTCTGGTATTTTTCTTCCATTAACGTATTCTGGGGTACTTATTATTGGATAGTTAAAATCATTGTGAAATCTTTTTTGATAAGATGCAATCTTTGAAACTTGTATTGCAAAATCATATCTTGCTATATTAGTTGCAAGTTCGGCTGCTAGAATTTCACTTCCATCCTTAATATTATCATTAGCCAAGTGTCTTAATATATTTTTTGTATATCTATCTTTATTTAGTTCATCTAAAAGATGAACAATTTTTACTAGTTCTTTTTTATAAAAATATTTTCTATAAGTGTCAGGCACAATAGCTTGTTCATCTAGCTCAAATGTTTCATTGGGTTTAATTTTTAAAAATGCTAGTTGACCATAATATGTTGATAAATATTTGGTTGCTTCTTCATACCATTTTTTAGATTGTGTTTTATCACCAATTTTTTCATAAGATCTCCCGAGCCAATAAGCACCACGAGATAAACTAATTGGGTAACTCACGTTTTGATAAAAATCATTAAAATGATCTATTGCTAAAATAGGGTCATCTAAAAAGCTTAATGCAATCCAACCACTCATCCATTCAGCGTCTGCATATTCTGGGCCAATGTCCAAAGAATGTTTGCTTGCAACTTTATAAGCAGACTCATATTTCTTCTTATAAATAAGAGCTCGTGTCATTATTGCTCTTTCTTTCCACCACTTGTCTGGCCTAACTAAATAATCTTTATTATTTGGAACTTTAAATATAATCTCCAAGGAATCGTCGACTCTTCCTCTTTTTCTTCTCCATTTAAGTCGATCGTAATTTAGTCCAGCATCATTTTTAAGTTTTGTTGGAACATTTTTGATTGCATTATCAACACCATAAGACTTGCTCATTAAAATTTGTCTAGCTGTATAAAGCAACTCATAGTCTTTAGGCAAATATCTTAACATTCTTTTTAAATCCCATGATTTACCTTCCCAGGCTAAATAATCCGCACGTTTAATGTAATCATTTGCATCTAAATATTTTTTATATTTTTTTCTAAAAAATTTCATATTAGACCTATTTAGATCTGCAGTTATCCAGCCATCTTTAATTAGAGAGGTACCTTTGGTGATATCGCCTTTTAATATAAAGCTTTCTCCAAGTATTAGTTTTCCATAGCCACTCAATGGTTCCTCAGAATTAAACCAACCTATGATCTTATTTGGTGAGATCTTACTTGTTGAAAGTTTGTGTTCAGCTAAATACCGAATTCTACTTATTCTTGGGTAGTTTTCATTATTTTTTATAAATGTTAAATAGTCATAAAAACTTGCTTGGTTGCCTGTAGTTAACAAATGTCTCCATTGAATAAAATTATATATAGATTTGTCCTCAGCTTTTTTAGACTGCGTTAGTGCTGTTGACCATTGACTTTTTTCCATTGCGGCAATAGATTTTTTTGCAATACCATAGTCTTTTTTGCTGTAGTATTTTGACCTTGTTTGAACTACTGACTTTTCCTTCTTAACTACTAAGGGTTTACTTTTGGGAATAAGAAAATTAATTTTTTTTAGATCTTTTTTGACTATTGTAGTTTTAGGTTCCTCTTTTTTTTTGGATGGTTTAGGTTTGGGTTTAAGTATTCCCTGTGATATCTTTGCACTTTGTGCCTCTACATTTAAAATAGGTTTTTTTAAAGGAATTATTGATATTTCAGCAGCAAATACATTTCCTATTATTATTGAACTTAATAATAGTGATTTTATAAAAAAAAATATCTTTCTGGGCATAAATTTACTAAATGAATCTTTAAACTATGTTATAAGTATTTATGTTCAAAGGATCAAATGTTGCTTTAATAACCCCATTTAAGAATGATGAGCTCGATGTTGAGGCTTATATTAAACTTATTCATTTTCAAATATCTAATGGCACTAATGGTTTAGTACCTGCTGGAACAACAGGTGAATCGCCAACATTAAGCCACGATGAACATCAAAAAGTAATAGATTTATGTGTTAAAGAAAGTGATGGAAAAACTGTAGTTATTGCTGGTACTGGCTCTAATTCAACTAAAGAAGCAATCTCTCTTACAACGCACGCAGAGAAGGCAGGTGCGGATGCAGCTCTAGTAGTCACTCCATATTATAACAAACCAACTCAAGAAGGGCTATATCAACATTATAAAGCAATAAACGACAAATGTGGGATACCAATTATAATTTACAATATTCCTGGAAGATCTGTAATTGATATGTCTGTTGATACAATGGCTAGATTATTTGAATTGAAAAATATTGTTGGTGTTAAAGATGCTACTGGTGATTTAGATAGAGTTATTCAACAAAAAGATAAAATGGGAACTGATTTTGTTCAGTTGACAGGTAATGATGATAACGCTTTAGAATTTAATAATAGAGGTGGCATCGGCTCTATAAGCGTAACTGCAAATATTGCTCCTAAATTATGTTCTGATTTTCAGAAAGCCTCAAAAACAGGAAATGACGAGAGTAAGCTTGAAGCGATCAGACTAGATAAAATTTTACAACCCGTTCATAACTCTATGTTTATAGAAAGTAATCCAAGCCCCGTTAAGTATGCTGCAAAACTTTTGGGTCTTTGCGATGATGATGTTAGATTACCCTTGGTCAAGGTTACAGACCCAACCAAAGATATTGTTAAAAAAGCTTTAGTATCAGCAAATCTACTTTAATGAACAAGAAAGCCAATTCTGGTTTAAAAATTATTTGCTTAAATAGAAAAGCAAGTTTCAACTTTTTTTTTGAAGACTTAATTGAAGCAGGAATAGTTCTTAAAGGATCAGAAATTAAATCCATTAGAGAGGGAAAGGTGAATATTACAGATTCTTACGCTGTAGAAAAAGATGGTGAAATAGTTTTAATTAATTCTCATATAGCAACTTTTAAACAAGCCAGTTATTCGAATCATAACCCCACTGATGAGCGAAAGTTGTTATTAAACAAAAAAGAAATTAATAAATTAATTGGTAAAATGCAGAGAGATGGATTTACTCTTGTTCCAACAAAAATGTATTTTAAAAAAGGTAAAGCTAAAATAGAAATAGCAGTAGCAAAAGGTAAAAAACAATTTGATAAAAGAGCTACTAAAAAAAATAGAGACTGGAATCGTGAAAAAGCAAGACACATTAGAAAATCAAGTTAAGCAATCTTATTTAGCGATAGGATCAAATTTAGGTAACAAAATTGCTAATATTCATATGGCTACGTCTGAATTAGAAAAAAAAAAGATTAAAATAAAAAAAATATCATCTCATTATTTGTCAAAATCTTGGCCAAACCCTTTAATGCCAAGTTTCATAAATATTGTTATTAAAATTGAGACAGTTTTAGCACCTTTAGAATTGTTAAAGATTTGTAACTTTATTGAATTAAAATTAGGCAGGACTAGATCAAAAAAAAATGATCCACGAACATGTGATATTGATATAATTGATTATGACAAAAAAATTTTGAATATAAGAAGTAACAAGCTAATAATCCCTCATCCACAGATGTATAAGAGAAATTTTGTTTTGTTGCCATTATTTGAAATAGATAGGGGCTGGAAACATCCGGAATCTAAGATTAGTATAGTTAATTTAATTAATTCTTTACCAATTAAAGATTTAAGATCTATCAAACAAATATAAATTGATGTTATAGTTATAAATGCTTAATTCAGAAGAGTTAATAAATAAAGTCAAAGTTTATAATAAGTTTTTAAATCCAGAAAAATTAAATAAAGCTTATAATTTTGCTGTTAAAGCACATGAAAACCAAAAACGAGATTCTGGTGACCCATATTCAATTCACCCTATTGCTGTAGCTAATATATTAACAGAACTAAAGTTAGATAGTGCAACTATAGCAACAGGACTGCTTCATGATACTATTGAAGATACACATGCTACTTACGAAACGATAAAAAATGAATTTGGGCAAGAGGTTGCCGACTTAGTTGATGGTGTAACAAAAATATCAGTCTTTGAAAATCAAGCCACATCTACATCAAAAGCAGAAAATTTTAGAAAATTAATCATAGCAACCTCAAAAGATATTAGAGTTCTACTTGTTAAAATAGCTGATCGATTACACAACATGAGGACCATTGATGCAATTTCAAAAATTGAAAAAAAAGAACGTATCGCTAAAGAAACTATGGAAATTTATGCACCATTAGCAGATAGAATGGGGATGCATAGAATTAGAGATGAGCTAGAGGATTTATCTTTTAAAGTTCTAAATAATAATGCAAGAGAACTTATAAAGAAAAGATTAGATGAAATTAAAGATGATAAAGTGAATAGCTTTAACTCAATTTCATTGCAATTCAGTGGACTGTTAAATGAACACAAAATTAATGCTGAAATTATCGGGAGAGAAAAAACTCCTTTTTCTATTTGGAGAAAAGTTCAAAAAAAAAGAATATCACTAGAACAAATTTCAGATATCATTGGATTTAGAATAATACTTGATAGCATTGAAGACTGCTATAAAGCTCTTGGTATATTTCATAAAGAGTGGAATTGTATACCTGGAAAATTTAAAGATTATATTTCGTCGCCTAAGATTAATAAATATCAATCATTACATACTTCAATTATAGGACCCAATAGAAGGCCAATTGAAATACAGCTTAGAACATTACAAATGCACGAGTATGCAGAAAGAGGGATAGCATCACATTGGAAATATAAATCCTCTGAAAAATTTAATTCATTAACGTGGAAAGAATATGATTGGCTTGCTGATTTAGTTGAGATTATTGATAAGAATGAAAACCCAGAACACTCTTATGAGTATACTAAGCTACAAATGTTTCAGGAAAATGTTTTTTGTTTCACCCCAAAAGGATCTGTAATTAAATTACCAAAGGACGCAACACCAATCGATTTTGCATATGCTGTGCATACCAATATAGGTAATAGCACCATAGCTTGTAAGATCAATGGTAATGATAGTGAGTTACAAAGTATACTTTATAATGGAGATGTTGTGGATATTGCCACCTCTAAAAATAAATCACCTTCATTGCACTGGATACCTGTTACAAAAACTGGAAAAGCAAGATCAGCAATTAGAAAGTATTGGTATAAAAAAGGAGAAGAGAAGGCTCAAAGAATTAAAAAATATAATACTACGCTATGGATTTCTTTGTCTGATAAACCAGGGAAACTAGGTGAGATAACAACTTTACTTGGTAGCCATAGTTTAAATATCTCGAGTGTTGAAATGAAAGAAAAGTCTAAAGAATATATCAATTTTAAATTCAATCTAATTATAAAAGACTTGAAGAACTTTACAAATTTTATCAGTGAGTTAAAACAAAAGGAAATAAAATTTAAAATCATTAGACATGAGGATAACTGGTTAAAGGAACGTAATGCTTTCACACGAAAAATCTTTAAATATTTTAAAAAAAACTAACGCACTTTTAGAAGGTCATTTTATTCTTTCGTCAGGTTTACATTCACCTAAATATATTCAGTGTGCGAGACTTTTAAGTTTTCCACATTTAGCCAAAGATATTTGTAATTCATTAGCAAAAAAAATTAAAAAAAAATTTAAATCTATAGATTTGATTTTAGCCCCTGCTATGGGGGGTGTTATTATTGGTTATGAAATTGGTAAACTTCTAAAAAAAGAGACAATATTCTGTGAAAGAGTTAATGGTAAATTTGCTTTAAGGCGTGGGTTTCATATAAAAAAAGGATCAAAAGTTTTGATAATTGAAGATGTTATAACAACAGGCAAATCAAGCTTAGAATGCGTTAAGTTGATTACAAAACCAGGTGCAAAACTTATCGGTTTTGCCTCGATTATTAATAGATCAACCAAGAACTCATTAAAGATAAAAAAAAATATTATCTCACATATGAAAATAGACGTTCCAACATTTAAAAAAAATAACCTTCCAGAAAGTCTTATGAATACTCCAATAACAGTTCCTGGAAGTAGATTTATTAAATGAAAAGACTAGGTATTAATATTGATCATGTTGCTACAATAAGAAATGCAAGAGGGTCGCTCCACCCAGATCCATTAACCATTGCTAAGCATGTAACTAAATGTGGAGCTCATTCAGTAACTATACATTTGAGAGAAGACAGAAGACATATAAAAGATATTGATGTCATTAAAATTTGTAAAAATAAAAAAATAATCACTAATCTAGAAATTTCACTAAACAAAAAAATAATAAATATAGCATTAAAAAATAAACCCAATTTTATTTGCATAGTTCCAGAAAAAAGAAAGGAAATAACAACAGAAGGTGGATTAAACCTAATAAAAAATAAAAAAAAAATAAAAGAAATAATATCTTTATTCAATAAGAAAAATATTAGAACAAGTTTATTTGTTGATCCAACGTCAAAAGATATAAAAATTGCAAAAGAATTAAATGCTAGTTGTGTTGAATTACATACTGGGAAAATTTCTAATTTAGTAAAAGAAAATAAAAATTATAAAAATGAATATTTAAAAATTAAGAAATGTTCAGAACTTGGTGTTAAACTTGGAATTGAGGTCCATGCTGGTCATGGTCTTGACTATAAAACTACTGCTATACTAAATAAAATTAAAGAAATTACAGAATTTAATATTGGTCATTTTATAATCGGTGAGTCACTCACTCATGGTTTAAAAAACACTATTAAGGCATTTAAAAAAATAACTGATAAATAGATATGAAAATTCTTGGTATTGGTGTCGATATAGTAGAAAATATTAGAATACATAAATCTTTAAAAAATGTTAGTTTTATTAAAAGAGTTTTTTCTAGCTCAGAAATATTGTTAACCAAAAATATAACAAATAAAAAATCTTACTATTCTAAAAGATTTGCTGCTAAAGAAGCATTTTCTAAAGCTGTTGGAACAGGTTTTAGGGGTAATTTGAATTTTAAAGATATAACTATAACTAACGATAAATTAGGAAAACCCTCATTTGTAATCACCGATAAAATTAAAAAAATTATTAAAAAGCAATTTAAGATAGCATCCTTTGATTTCTTTCTGTCAATTTCAGATGAAAAAAAATATTCTATAGCCTACGTAATTTTACAAAAAAAATGATAACCAAAAATATTATAATTGATAATGTTAAGACAATTTTCTATGCCTTAGTAATAGCTATTGTTATCAGATCTCTTTTTATACAACCTTTCTATATTCCCTCCTCATCAATGGAACCATCACTTTTAATTGGCGATAGATTATTTGTTACAAAGTATTCTTATGGTTATAGCAAGCATTCTTTCCCTTTTAGCCCACCAATAATAAATGGAAGACTATTTTCTAATAAACCTAAGGTTGGTGATGTTATTGTTTTTAAAACACCAGCTGATAATAGGACAGATTATATTAAAAGATTAATTGGTCTACCAGGTGATAACATTCAATTCATTAATGGTGATCTATTTGTAAATAATAATCAAATATTCAAATCTAGAATTTCCCAAAATGATAAAATTTATTGTGGAAATCAAACTATAGCCGTTAATACATTTGAGGAAAAACTTCCAAATGGCAAAACACATAATAGTGTATATTTAAAAAGTTATAGTTTTCAAAGTTCTGATAATTTTATAGTTCCCTCTAAACACTATTTTTTTTTAGGTGACAACAGAGACTGCTCTAAAGATAGTAGATACCTGACTAGTGTCGGCTATGTACATGAAGATAATTTAGTCGGCAAAGCTCAATTTATTTTTTTTTCATCTGATTTTAGAATTGGTAATATTTTTTCTTTTTGGAAATGGCATAAGACAATTAGATTTGACAGGTTTTTTAAGAAAATTACTTAATGAAAATTAATACCACAACATTAGAAAAGAAATTAAAATTAAAGTTTTCAGATCAAAAAATTTTTATTAAAAGCTTAACGCACAAAAGCCTTGATTCAGTAAATAATAATGAAAAAATTGAATTTTTAGGAGATAGAGTTTTAGGTCTAATTATTGCACAAAAATTACTAGAACTTTATCCCGAAGAAAGAGAAGGGGTATTGGATAAAAAATTTGCTTCATTGGTAAATAAAAAAAAATGTTTAGAAATTGCTAAAAAGATTGAATTAGAAAAATATATTTTAGTTTTAAATCCTAAAAATAAAAAAATTAAAATTGAAGATAAAATAGTCGCAGACTCCTTAGAGGCTTTAATTGGAGCGATTTATCTTGATAAAGGTTTAAATTTCACAAAAAAATTTATTCTAAATCTATGGAGTGAGCATATTACGGCGAGCGTTGTAACTCAAGTTGACGCAAAAACTAAACTCCAAGAATATTCACTTAAAATTTTTAAAGTCTTGCCTATTTATAAGCTAATATCTAATACTGGGCCTCGTCATAAACCTCTCTTTAAAGTTGCTGTTAAATTAAAAAATACTAAATTTTTCACAACAGAGGGAGCTTCTAAAAAAGACGCAGAACAGAATGCTGCATCTTTATGCCTTGAGGATGTTTTTAAAAAATGAATTGGGACGATAGCGCTTATTTAGTTTCTAAAAATAAATATAGTGAAAATTCAATAATTGCTGAAGTTTTTACAGAAAACCATGGAAAAATTTCAGGGATAATTTTTGGTGGAACTTCAAAGAAAATCAAAAACTATTTACAAATTGGTAATAAAATTTATGTAAACTATAATTCTAAAAGTGTTACTAGAATTGGTTATTTTAAAATAGAAATTCTAAAAGCTTTAACTCCACTCTATTTTGATGAAAATCAAAAATTATCATGCATTACCTCGGCAATGCACCTTATAAAACTTCTTACTGCTGAAGCTCAATCTAATAAAGAAATTTTTAAATTAATAGATAAATTTTTTAAAATATTAACTTCTGATAATTGGATACAAAAATATATTTTCTGGGAGTTGGAACTTTTAAAATTATTGGGATATGATTTGGAATTAAAAAATATGGCTGAAAAAGAAATTATTGATAGCGAAATCAATTATTACGTTAAATCTTCAACTGAAAAGAAAAGTATACCAAATTTTCTAATAGATGAAAATAATATGGATGTTAATTTAAAAAATTTACTCAAAGGTTTAAAGCTTATTAGTGATTATCTTGAGAAAAGTATTTTAAAACCAAATAATTTAAACCTTCCAACGTCTAGGACTCATTTTATTAATCTTTTAAAATAATTATTTGATTAAATCATTAATTCTATCTGCGTAATAGCTTACTATAGCGTTTGCCCCGGCTCTTTTAAAAGAAATTAAACTCTCTAACACTGAGTTTTTATCTATTAGACCTTTTTTTATACTATTACTTAATAGACTGTATTCACCTGAGACTTGATAGGCTAGAACAGGAATTTTAAAATTATCTTTAACTGTTTTAATTATGTCTAGATAAGGCATGCCAGGTTTAACCATAACCATATCAGCTCCTTCTTTAATATCTAGAGCCACCTCTCTTATCGCTTCATCACTGTTTCTAAAGTCCATTTGGTAATTTTTTTTATCACCTTTTAGTAAACCTTTTGAACCAACAGCATCTCTGAAAGGACCATAAAAACTTGATGCATATTTTACCGCATAAGAAAGTATCTGAACCATTTCGTGACCTTCTTTATCTAAAGCTTTTCTTATTTTACCAATTCTTCCATCCATCATGTCTGATGGAGCTAAAACATCACAACCAATTTCTGCTTGTAATAATGATTGGTTTATCAAGACTTCAATAGTTTCATCATTTAATACGTAACCTGATTTTATTAAACCATCATGACCATGAGAAGTGTAGGGATCTAAGGCTACATCACACATAATACCAATTTCATTTTTATATTTTTTTTTAATATATTGTATGGCTTTACAAACAAGATTGTCCTCATTTAATGCTTCAGTTCCAATCTCATTTTTTTTTGTTTTATTTGTATAGGGGAACAATGCGACCATAGGTATTTTGTTTTTGATTGCTCTATCAACAATAATTCCAAGTTTATCTATTGTATATCTATAGACATCAGGCATTGTTTTAATGGATTGTTTTATATTTTTTCCATCAATTAAGAATATGGGTAATATAAAATCACTAGATGAAAGGCTATTTTCTTGAATTAACCTTCTAGACCAATTGTTTTTACGACTGCGTCTAAGTCTCAAATTTGGGTATTTTCCTGTAATCATGTTTAAATCTATTTTTAAAATGCGACAAATGTATTATACAAATATATATTAAATTAAGTAAAAAACAATCAGCATGAGTATTGAAAATAAAAATATTGTAAACTTAGATCTAAAAAAAGAAGAGAAGATTTTAGATTTTAGTGACTTCCAAAAACAAAATATCAAGTTTGATATCGATAAATTACAAGAAGCCTACAATCAAATTATTCAAACTAAAAAATTTGATGATGGTGGGGGAATTGCCCACTTTGGAGCTATTTCTCTAACACAAATTCCTGGTGACCCAGACTCTGTTAAAGGAAGCAAGGCTAGAGGTGTTTATTGGACAAAACCAGATAAGTCAGGCAAAGAAGTTTCAAGAGATGTTTCAATTGATGAAGCTGCTTATTCAGAATTTATACCCGATTATGAAAACACCTACTTTAAAGAAGTGTTTGATGTGCTTTCTTCAAAATATAAATTAGGTAGAATTAGGATTTTATTAAAGGAGCCAAGATCAACATTGAGTTGGCATAGAGATCCAGAACCAAGATTGCATATACCCCTAATTTCAAATCCAGGCTGCCTAATGGTTATAGACAATGTTGCAAAACATATGCCTGCAGATGGATCGGTGTGGGTTACTAACAATACAAAATATCATAATGCTTTTAATGGTGGAGAAGAAAATAGAGTTCATCTAGTAGCATGTGTTTTAGATTATAAGTTTAATTAGATTGAAAAAAATATTTTTATCATCAGATCACGCTGGTTATAAGTTAAAGGAGTTAATTAAACTTCACTTAGATAAAAGAAAAATTAATTATACAGACTTAGGCCCATACAATAGTGATAGAGTTGATTATCCTGATTATGCTCATAAAGTTGCAAAAAAAGTTAAAACCAATAATAATCATACTGGTATATTAATTTGTGGCTCTGGGATGGGTATGAATATTACTGCAAATAGACATAAAAATATACGTGCAGCTCAATGTTTTAATTTAAAATCTACTAAATTATCAAGATTGCATAATGATGCAAATATCATTACATTGGGATCTAGACTGCTTACTAAAAAAAATGCTTTAAATTGTGTTAGTGTTTTTTTAAATACAAAGTTTAAAGGTGGAAGACACGCAAAAAGAATTAAGAAAATTTAATTATGTCTAGTGAAAAAAACTATTTAAACGAAAACTATAAAAGCTTTTTTGAAGATAGCTTATCTGTAACTGATCCAGAATTATATAAAGCAATAAGTGATGAATTGAAAAGACAACAACAACATATTGAATTAATTGCATCTGAAAATATTGTTTCACAAGCTGTTTTAGAAGCACAAGGTTCTGTTTTAACAAATAAATATGCAGAAGGATATCCTGGAAAAAGATACTACAATGGCTGTGAACATGTTGATGTTGCTGAAAACTTAGCCATTGAAAGATTAAAAAAATTATTTGATTGTAAATTTGCAAACGCTCAACCACATTCTGGAGCTCAAGCGAATGGAGCTGTTTTTTTAGCGCTATTAAATCCTGGTGATACTTTTATGGGGATGAGTTTAAATTCTGGTGGTCATATTACGCATGGATTAAAAATTTCAATGTCAGGTAAATGGTTCAATCCAATAGGGTATGATGTTGATAAAGAATCGGAACTTATCGATTATGATAATGTTGAAAAACTTGCATTAGAACATAAACCAAAACTTATAATTTGTGGGGGCAGTGCTTACTCTAGAGTAATTGATTTTAAAAGATTTAGAGATATAGCTGACAAAGTAGGCGCATATTTAATGGTAGATATGGCACACTTTTCAGGTTTAGTTGCTGGTAAAGGTTATCCAAATCCATGTGAACACGCACACGTAGTAACTTCAACAACTCATAAAGTTTTTAGAAGTGCTAGAGGTGGAATTATTTTAACTAATCATGAGGATCTAGCAAAAAAATTTAACACAGCAGTATTTCCTGGATACCAAGGTGGACCATTGATGCATGTTATAGCTGCTAAAGCTGCTGGTTTTTTAGAAGCATTAAGACCAGATTTTAAAGATTATATCAAATCAGTTTTAGCTAATGCTAAAATTTTATCAGAGACGCTTAAAAATAACGGTTTTAAGATTTATTCTGGCGGAACGGATACACACTTAATGTTAGTTGATCTAAGACCTTTTAATGTTAAAGGTAATTTAGCAGCCGAAAGCCTTTCTAATGCTAATATTACCTGTAATAAAAATGGAATACCTTTCGATTCAGAAAAGCCGATGGTTACTTCTGGTATAAGATTGGGAACTCAAGCCGCTACAACTAGAGGTTTCGGATTAAAAGAATTCGAAAAAGTAGGTGAATTAATAACTAAAGTTGTAAAAGGTTTATCTGAAAATCCCAATGATAATAGTAAAATTGAAGAAGAAGTCAGAAATGAAGTTATTGAACTTACTTCTCACTTCCCAATATATAAAAATTTAAAATAATGATTTGTTCGATTTGTAAAAAAGGTGAAACATCAGTCGTTGACTCTAGACCTACAGAAGATGGTACTGCCATAAGAAGAAGGAGACTTTGTGTATGTGGGGCCAGATTCACAACTTTTGAAAGAGTTCAATTTAGAGAAATAATGGTTGTCAAAAAGAGTGGCAGAAAATCATCATTTGATAGAGATAAACTTTCAAAATCAGTCTACATAGCATTAAAAAAAAGACCGATTGATACTGAAACAACAGAAAAGTTTATTAGCAGGACTTCAAGAGCATTAGAGGAACTTGGCCAAAGTGAAATTTCATCAAATACAATTGGCACAATGGTTATGGAGGGTTTGAAAGATCTTGATCCAGTCGCGTATGTTAGATTTGCATCTGTATATAGAAATTTTAGAGAAGAAAAAGACTTTGTACAATTCGTGGACAAATTAGATGTCTACAAAAAAAGATAAATTTTCAAAAAAAGATAAAACTTTTATGGAGCTTGCCTTAAATCTGGCTAAAGCACGTCATGGACTAACTGGTGTCAACCCTTCCGTTGGATGTGTAATTGTTAAAAATAATGAAATACTTTCAATTGGTCAAACAGGTTTTGATGGCACACCTCATGCTGAATTTAATGCAATTAAAAATTCAAATGAAAACTTAGAGGATGCAAAAATGTATGTAACCCTTGAACCCTGTAGTCATTATGGAAAAACCCCTCCATGTACAAATCTTATAATTAAAAATAAAATTAAAGAAGTTGTATATGCGGTAGAAGATATTGATAAAAAAGTTAAAGGTAAAACTTTAAAAATTCTTCAATCCAAAGATATTTTAGTAAGAAAAAATTTACTTAAAAATGAAATTAATAAATTTTATATACCTTATTTCTTTAATAGAAAAAATAACCTTCCTTACGTTACTGGTAAAATTGCGATTTCTAAAAATAATTTAATATATAGCAAAGGTACAAAAAGAATTTCAGATATTCATACCGATAAATTTACACATTTTCTTAGGTACAAAAATGATGCTTTATTGATTTCCTCCAAAACACTAAATAAAGATAACTCAAAACTTAACTGTAGACTAGAAGGTTTGAATAAATTTTCTCCTCAAAGAATAATTTTAGACAGAAATCTAGAAACTAAAAAAAATTCGTATATTTTTAAAACAGCAAATAAAAACAATACTATAATTTTTTATAATAACGCCAAAACTAAAGAAAAATTAATGTTTAAAAAAAAAGGTATAATTTTAATCAAAGGTAAATTAATTAAAAATAGCTTTGATATTAAGTCAATTTTAAAAAAACTCCATGTCCTTGGCTGCAGAAATTTATTAGTTGAAGGAGGAAATGATCTTTCTAAACACATTGTTAAAAAAAAATTATTTAATCAGTTTTATCTATACAAATGTGCAAAAACTTTATCAAAGTTGGTTAACTATAAAGAGTTTAATTTTCTTAATGAATTAAAGAAAAATTATAAAAATGAATTTAAAATTAATAAAAAATTAGGCAAAGACTTAATTACACTTTACAAATAATATTATGTTTAATGGAATAATTTTCAACCAAGGCTTAATCACTAAATTTGAAAAAAGATCAAAGGGCATTAATATTTTTGTAAAAGCTGATTTAAAATTAACACATAAAGATCTAGGTGTATCAGTTGCCTGTGATGGTGTTTGTTTAACATTAATCGATATTAAAAATAAAATAATGGAATTTTATCTTTCAGATGAAACTATACAAAGATCAAAGTTTAAATTCTTAAAAATTGATGATAAAATTAACCTTGAACTTCCTTTAAAATTTGGTCAAAAAATATCAGGTCACATTTGCCAAGGTCACATTGATGCAGTAGGTAAAATTCAGAGTATTAAGAAGATTGATAAATCATATTTATTTGATTTTGAGCTTGTTAAAAAAGAAAGAGCAAACTTAATTGAAAAAGCTTCTATTTGTATTAATGGAATTTCTTTAACAATTTCTAAAGTAACTAAAAAGGGTTTTCAAATATGGGTAATACCACACACATATAATCTCACTAATTTATCATCCCTAAAGAAAAACAGCCTCATTAATATAGAGATAGATATCATATCTAAATACGTTAGAAATTATTTTAATGAAAAAAAATAGTTTTACATCAATAGAAAACATAATTGCCATTGCCAAGAGAGGGGGCATGTTTATTTTGGTTGATGATGAAAAAAGAGAAAATGAAGGAGACCTAATAATATCAACAACAGACTCAAGTGCTAAAAATATTAATTTTATGGCCAAATATGGTCGTGGATTAATTTGCCTAGCGCTAGATAGCATACAGGCAAAACGGTTAAATTTATCTTTAATGTCACCAATAAATCAATCAAGGAATAAAACTGCTTTTACAATTTCTATTGAAGCAAAAAAAGGAATCACAACTGGGATTTCAGCAAAAGATAGAGCTAAGACAATTAAAATTGCATCAAAGAAAAATGTAAATAAAAAAGATATTGTTTCGCCTGGTCATGTTTTTCCAATCATTGCCAAAAACGGAGGTGTTTTAGTTAGAGCCGGTCATACAGAAGCATCTGTGGATATCTCAAAACTAGCTAAAAAAAATAATTCAGCAGTTATTTGTGAAATAATGAATGAAGATGGTACAATGGCTAAGGGTCAAGATTTATTTAATTTTGCAAAAAAACATAATTTAAAGATTGGTAAGATAGAAGATCTTATCGCTTATCGTTTAAAAAAAGAAAAACTAATTAAACTTAAAAAACAATCTGATATTGAAGTTAAAAATCAGAAATATAAAATTAGAATTTATGAAAATCTTTTAGATGGATCTGAGCATTTTGCTCTAATTAAAGGAAATATTAAAAAAGGGATAGTACCAAGAGTTAGAGTAATTTCATCTAACGTAGTTCAAAATTATTTAATCAATCAGCAGTTACCAAACTCATTTAACAAAACTTTAAATTATTTTAAAAGATTTAATAATTGTGTTTTAGTTTTTATAAAAGATACAAACTTAAAATCTGTCACTCAAACACTCAAAGATTATAAGAACAAAGATTTCTACAAAAAGGGAAATGATAAACTTATAAGAAATTATGGTATTGGGGCTCAAATAATTAAAGATTTAAAGATCAAAAATATGATATTAATTACTAAATCTCTCAAAAAAGTTATTGGTTTAGAAGGTTATGATATAAAGATTACTAAACAAGAAATCATTTAATGAAAAAAAAAATCTTAATAGTTATTGCAGATTATTATAAGAACATTGCTGAGGGGTTACTTGGTAGTGCTAAAGAAGTATTACCAAAATCTAGTTTAATAAAAGTTATTAGTGTTCCGGGTGCCTTTGAAATACCAGTCACAATTTCAAAAAATATTAAGAAATATGATGCTTTTTTAGCACTTGGCTGTGTTATAAAGGGTGAGACACCACACTTTGATTTCATTTCTCATACTTCAACTGAAGCGATAATGAAACTATCTATAGAAAATAAAAAACCTATTGGTAACGGAATTATTACCTGTCTAAATATGCGTCAAGCTATAGCTAGAAAAAAAAAGGGGAGAGAGGCAGCTCAAGCTGTTATATCTGTCTTGTCGCAATAATATGAGAACTCCATACAATCCAAATCAAAGTCCAAGAGTTATAATTATCCAAAAATTATATGGAAATTTTTTTAATGATGACACAGATTTAACTTTTCCTAAACATAGATTTAAAAAGTTTATTAAGGATGTGGTTTTAGGTACAATAGAAAGAGACGAAGTGATTAAAGAAGAGGTTAAAAAATATTTAAGTGAAGATATTCAACTATCTAATTTAGATAAAGTTTTTCAAATAATTGTTAAATCAG
Organism: Candidatus Pelagibacter sp. Uisw_130; assembly: GCF_047722505.1. Classification (GTDB taxonomy): domain Bacteria; phylum Pseudomonadota; class Alphaproteobacteria; order Pelagibacterales; family Pelagibacteraceae; genus Pelagibacter. Next base: position 650,781 of record NZ_CP159814.1, on the reverse strand, counting down.
CTATATTCGAGTTTTTATATAAACCTAAAATTTCTACTAAAATAATTATTAAAGAATATCTTGATGCATCAAACTTCTTTTTAGAAGATGGTCAAACTAAATATTTAAATGCAATATTAGATAAAATAGCTAAAAAAATAAGAACTACTAATGCATGAATTTGAATTAATAAAAAATTACTTTCAAAAACTTTCCATAAAATCTCCTAGTGCCCTAAATTTAAATGATGATGTTTTTTTTGATAAAAAAGATAGATTAGCAGTGTCGGTCGATACGTATGTGGAAGGTAATCATTTCATAGACTTTAAAAAACCTGAACTAGTTATTAAAAAAATAATTAGATCATCAATTTCAGACCTTATTTGCAAAGGTGTTAAGCCAAAATATTATTTTATTTCAGGATCAGGTAATAAAAAAAGTTTTTCTAAATTAAATTTATCAAAAATTAGTAAATCACTTAATCAAGAACAAAATAAATATCAAATATTTTTAAGTGGTGGAGATACAGTTTTTTCAAACAAGTTAAGTTTTACAATTACTTCAATAGGTTTTGCTGATGATATTGTTTATAGAAACAAAGCTAAAGTTAATGATGATATATATGTATCTGGCAATCTAGGTGATAGTTATTTGGGTCTATTAGTTTTAAAAAATAAGATTAAGCTTAACCCAAGATTAAAAAAATATTTTACTAATCAATATTTTATGCCAAATATTCAATTAAGATTAATTGATCAAATCAAGAAATTCGCAAATACCTCAATTGATATCTCTGACGGACTATTGGCAGATCTTGATAAGATGATTAATAACCAAAAATTATCTTATAAACTTTTTTTAAAAGATATTCCAATTTCAAATAACCTTAAAAAGATACTTGATCTTAAAAAACTATCCAAAATTAATTACATTTCTAATGGTGATGATTATCAGATTTTATTTACGGCCTCAAAAAACAAGATGGGAATCATAAAGAAAATAGCTTCTAATTGTAGAGTTAAGCTTACAAAAATTGGCTCAATACTAAGCCATATTCAAAAATCATCTATTGTTGATGGTAATAATGTAAAAATTACCCTTAAAAACAAAGGTTATTTTCATAAGTTTTAGCAAGTTAAATATTGCCTTTTATTGCTTTTTTTGTATTGTCCGGACTTTAAACAATAAAATTTTTAACAACCAAACAACTAAAAAGGCATCATGAACTCACTGATAGAAACAATTTTATTATATACTATAGCAGCAGGATCACTTGCAATCGTTTATGGTTTCTTTACTGGTAGGAATATTCTTAACTCAAGTGCTGGAAATGCAAAAATGCAAGAAATTGCATCTGCAATCCAAATTGGTGCTAAGGCGTACTTAACAAGACAATATAAAACAATTGCCGTGGTTGGAGTTGTTGTTTTAGTTATTGTTTGTTGGGTGTTTAGTCCATTAGTTGGTCTTGGTTATTTTATTGGTGCAACACTATCTGGTATTGCTGGATATGTTGGAATGTTAGTTTCTGTTCAAGCTAACGTTAGAACAGCTGAAGCTTCAAGAAAAGGTTTAGCTAGTGGGCTTGCTGTTGCATTTAAATCTGGTGCTGTAACCGGCATGCTTGTTGCTGGTTTAGCTTTATTAGCTATAGCAGTTTATTATTATATTTTATTAAAAGCGGGAATTGATGACAGAGAAGTTGTTAATGCATTAGTTGCATTAGGTTTTGGTGCTTCACTAATATCAATTTTTGCAAGATTAGGTGGTGGAATTTTTACAAAAGGTGCTGATGTTGGTGCTGATCTAGTTGGTAAGGTTGAAGCAGGTATACCTGAGGATGATCCTAGAAACCCAGCTGTAATTGCTGATAACGTTGGAGATAACGTCGGTGATTGTGCTGGTATGGCTGCTGATTTGTTTGAAACTTATGCTGTAACAATTGTTGCAACAATGGTTTTATCTTCAATATTTTTTGTAGGTGATATTAATATGATGATCTATCCCTTAACAATTGGTGGAGCTTGTATTTTAACATCAATTCTAGGAACTTACTTTGTTAAACTTGGAAAAAGTAAGAATGTTATGAATGCTTTATATAAAGGATTTGTAGTCTCTGCTGTTTCTTCATTAGTGATTTTATACCCAGTAACTGATTATGTGATTGGTTTTGCAAGTGAGTATGCTGTGAATGGTAAAAGTTTTACTGGTATGAGTTTATATTACTGTGGAATAATTGGTTTAGTGATTACTGGATTATTGATTTGGATTACTGAATACTATACTGGAACAGAATACAGACCAGTGAGAAGTATTGCAAAGTCCTCTACAACAGGACATGGAACAAATGTTATTCAAGGTTTAGCTGTATCAATGGAAGCTACTGCTGTACCAGCTTTAATTATTGTTGCAGGTATATTAGCAACAAATTCAATTGCTGGTCTTTATGGAATTGCTATTTCTGTAACTACAATGCTAGCACTAGCTGGAATGGTTGTTGCGCTTGACGCATATGGACCAGTGACTGATAATGCTGGTGGTATTGCTGAAATGGCTAAATTACCAAACAGTGTTAGAAAAACTACAGATGCATTAGACGCGGTAGGTAACACTACAAAAGCTGTAACCAAGGGTTATGCTATTGGTTCTGCTGGTCTAGGAGCACTAGTTTTATTTGCTGCCTACGTAGAAGATATTAAACACTTTGCTAAGATAGAAGGTTCAAAACTATATAATATTGAAGTTACTTTCGATCTAACTAATCCTTATGTTGTTGTTGGTTTATTGATAGGTGGAATGCTTCCATACTTATTTGGATCGATGGGGATGCAGGCTGTTGGAAGAGCAGGTGGTGCTGTTGTTGTGGAAGTTAGAAGACAATTTAAAAAATTTCCAGGAATTATGAAGGGAACACAAAAACCTGATTATGCTAAACTTGTTGATTTGTTAACTCAAGCTGCAATCAAAGAAATGATTATACCTTCGTTATTACCAGTATTATCTCCGATAGTTTTATATTTTGTTATACTTTCGATAGGTGGACAAGCAGAAGCTTTAGCTTCCGTTGGTGCTATGCTGCTAGGTGTAATCGTTACAGGACTATTTGTTGCTGTTTCAATGACTGCTGGTGGTGGTGCTTGGGATAATGCAAAAAAGTATATTGAAGATGGAAATTATGGTGGAAAAGGTTCTGAAGCACATAAAGCTGCAGTAACTGGAGACACTGTTGGAGACCCATACAAAGATACTGCTGGTCCTGCTGTCAACCCAATGATTAAAATTACTAATATTGTAGCACTTTTACTTCTTGCTGTAATTGCTGGTTAATAATAATTTTAAAAATTTTTAGAGGCAATTAGTTTTTAACTAGTTGCCTCTTTTTTTACCCAATGGATCATTGATTTTTTGTCTTAAGGTAGTCATGAAACCGTATAAAAATGATGCTTTATCGTAGTTAATATCCGTCGTATTATTTATAAACTTCATTTTATTAATATCATCTTTGTTCAAGAATTTTTTTGATACAACAATGCCTCTTCTATCTACCTCTAAAATAAGGACATCGTTGGTTAATAATTCTTTTTTTCCAAGTTTTCTAATTTTTGATGTGCTAGTTTTTCTTTCTAGGTAAATCAACATATCGTTATCGAATGTACCAACCGTCGAGGGTGGACCCAATTCTTTGTATAGGTCATTTTTATTAGTTTTATTTACTACTATTTTTTTTTGTTTAACCTCTAAAAAGTGCACCCCATGGTGCTTAATCACTTTATTTAGTGTACAATTAGAGATAAATAAGAGAATAAAAAAAACACTTAAAAAATTTTTCATGAACTTAAAGTTTATTAATATTTATAACAATTTTGTTAAATTAACTAGAAATAAAGATCTATACAAAGATTTTAAAAATCAAGACACTTTTTCTGATAGATTAATATTTTTTCTCTTACATTTTGCATTTTTTTTAAAAGTTTATAAAAATGATAGTAATGAGAAGCTTTTACAAGAAATTTATGACTATATTTTTAGACAAGTTGAATTAAGTGTTAGAGAGATAGGGTATGGTGATCAATCCATTAATAAAAAGATGAAAGATTACCTTAATTTATTCTATGCTATGATAGATAAAATTCATAATTGGGATACTTTAGACAATAAATCAAAAAAAAAGCTCTTATTAAATTTTTTAGATAATGCAGTGAATATTGATTATTTAGTTGTATATTTTGATAAATATAAGTTATTTTTATTAAATAATACTTTAAATTCTCATATAAAAGGTGTAGTAAAACATTAATTTTATTATGGCTGTACCTAAACGAAAACAATCACCGTCAAGAACTGGAATGAGAAGAGCTCAGAATATGAAGTTCAAATCTACCAATATTGTTGAGGATAAGAAATCTGGAGAATATAGATTACCTCATCACTTAGATCTAAAGACTGGCATGTACAGAGGTAGACAAGTTTTAGACCCTAAGGAATAAAAGTCCTAAATTAAATGAACAAATTAATAAAAATTGCAGTTGATGCAATGGGTGGAGATAATTCACCAAAAAAGATTATAGATGGAATTAATCATCACTATAAGAGTAACGCTAATACTTTTTATCAAATTTTTGGTGATAAGGAAAAAATCCATAATTGTATCAATGACCAGTTACCCACATCTTCATTTGAAATAATTGATACTAAAGATGTTGTTAAAGGTACGGATAGTCCTTTAGAGGGAGCCAAAAGAGGAAAAAATACTAGCATGTGGTTAGCTATTCAAAGTGTTAAAGAAAAAAAATCTGATATAGTTATTTCTGCTGGTAACACAGGGGCGTTACTTGTTATTTCCAAACTTAACCTTAAAATGATTGAAAATATTGATAAACCAGCTCTTTCTGCTTTATGGCCAAATAAAAAAAACATGAGTGTTGTCCTAGATTTGGGAGCAAATATTGAATGTAGTCCAAAAAATTTAATTGATTTCTCTATAATGGGATCTTCATTATTTAAATCTTTATACCCAGATGATACAGCAAGAGTTGCTTTATTAAATATAGGGTCTGAGGAACTTAAAGGTAATGAAATTATTAAAGAAACTTACCAACAGCTAAACCTAAAAAATAATGCTGGCTTTGAATTTAAAGGGTATATCGAAGGCAATGAGTTAATGAATGGTGATGTAAATGTTATTGTTGCAGATGGATTTACTGGAAATGTTGCTTTAAAAACAGCGGAGGGTACTGCAAACTTTATTACAAGTGAGTTAAAGAAAGCCATGACAGGAAATATTATTGGTAAAATTTCATCTTTACTAAATATTTCAAATTTAAAAAAATTTAAAGCAAGATTGGATCCAAGACTTTATAATGGTGCAATTTTTATAGGTTTGGATTCTCCTGTTATTAAGAGTCATGGCGGAACAGATTATGTAGGCTTTTCAAATTCTTTGAGTGTCTGCACTAAAATTGTTAGTGGAAATTTAATAGAAAAGATAAGAAACAACATAAGTTAATGCAAAAAACTAACTTAACAAAAAAAGACCTTATAAATTCAATTTATATGCAAATTGGTTTTTCAAAAAGTATATCTGAAAATTTGATAGAAGATTTTCTAATTACAATAGTCGAAAATTTAAAAAAAGAAAAAAAATTAAAACTCTCAAAATTTGGTACTTTTTCTATAAGGTCCAAAAAAAGCAGAATTGGTCGAAATCCCAAAACTAAAGAACAAACAACCATATCTAATAGAGATGTCGTTCTATTTAAAGCTTCTAGGGAATTTAAAGATTTGGTAAATTCTAAGAATGATTCATAAAAATAATGACGCTTATAAATCAATAAGTGAGGTTGCTAAAATTCTTGACCTTATAAATAAGAAAAAAGGAACCTTAAATACTCATACCATTCGTTTTTGGGAGAAAGAATTTAAGCAAATTAAGCCAAAAATTTTAAACGGCAATAGAAGGTATTATAATAATGATACAATTGAGGTTTTAAAAAAAGTTAAATATCTACTCAAAGTTCAAGGAATGACAATTATTGGTGTTAAAAAAGTTCTTAATTCTGATAAATCATTAAAACTTGACGAATTAGCAAATAATTCTATAAATGCTGATTATAGTTTAAGAAATAAACTTAAAAAGATTTCAGATTTAATAAAAAAAATTAAAAGTTTAAAATAGTATGGCAAAAAAAACACACGTTAAAGTTAGACTAGTACCAGAGGCTAAACCTGATAGTCCATTTTTCTATTATGTTAAAAAACCAGCTGGTGGTGAAAAAGCTAAAGTTAAATTATCTGCAAAGAAATATAATCCCTCTACAAGAAAACATGAAATGTTTGTGGAAAAAAAATTACCTCCACATAGCAAATAGTATTATTTTTTACTAAAGTTTCTTTTTTCGTAATCAATAAAAGACCAAATCATATTCTTCCATATTCTATTAGTAATTTTTGGGTCTATATTCATTTGTGTTGATCTTTTTTTAATCTTTTTAAGAATATAATTGATCCTTTTTTGATCAATTATTTCTTTCTTATAGATTTTTATTTTTAACACCTCATTAACTAGCGATGATCTTTTTTTGATTAATTTAAGCAAATCATTATCAAGCCTATCAAGCTTTATTCTAATTTGATTTAGTTTTTTTTTATTAGTAGGCGACATTTATTCAATTGGTTATTAAGATAATTATTATAAGTATAATTTATGTTTGTAAATAGCGACAACTATATAAAATATTTAAAATTATGGTTAATAACTTTATTTTCATTAATTGTTCTTATGGTGGCAGTTGGTGGCCTTACTAGATTAACAGACTCAGGTCTATCCATCACTGCTTGGGAACTCTTTACTGGAATTCTGCCACCACTCAATATTACTGAATGGAACTTTTATTTTTCAGAGTATAAAAAAATACCCGAATATCTAAATATTAATTACGGTATGTCTTTAGATGAGTTTAAAGTAATTTTCTATTGGGAGTATGCTCATAGATTGTTAGCAAGATTTGTTGGTCTATTTACTTTAGTACCTTTGCTTTTCTTTAGTTTATATTTTAAAAATACCCAAATTTATTCGAATAAATATTATTGGATATTTTTCCTTGTGTGCCTTCAAGGATTTATTGGTTGGTATATGGTATCTAGTGGATTAATTGAAAATAACGACGTTAGTCACTTTAGACTTAGTATTCATTTGTCTTTAGCTTTATTTATCTTATGTTTAATTTTTTGGTATATTTTAGATATTTATAAAATAAAAAAATTTCACATAAAAATTTCAAATTTACTTTTATTATTCATTCTTAAGTTAATAGTTTTACAGATTGTATTGGGTGCTTTTTTATCAGGCTTAGATGGTGGACTTATATATAATTCATGGCCCGATATGAACGGTAGCTTTTTCCCAAATGATGTTGTCTATAAAGATTTAATTAATATTCAATTATTAAGTAATCCATCTATTGTTCAATTTTTGCATAGATTGATTGCTTATTTACTTTTATTTTTTATAATTGTTTTGAATTTTATCTATTTTAAAAAAAAATATAATTTTAAATATATGTTATTTTTTGATTTTGCTATCTTAATTCAAATTTTTTTAGGGATTGTAACTTTAATTTCTGGTGTAGAGCTTAAATACGCGTCACTACACCAGCTAGGCTCAATATTGGTTTTGAGTTCTTATCTTTTGATATTATACAAAAACTCTAACTAACTGCTTTCAAATTTCCCTTTGAAGATTTATTTAATGCTTGGTCTAAATCTTCAATAATGTCATCTATATGTTCTATACCAATGCATAATCTTACGTATCCAGGAGTAACACCCGAAGCTAACAATTCTTTTTCTGTTAACTGACTATGAGTTGTTGTTGCAGGATGAATTGCTAAACTTCTTGCATCGCCGATATTTGCAACATGATAAAACATCTTTAAAGACTCTATAAACCTTTTACCTGCTTCAATACCTCCTTTGAGTTCAATACCAACTAAACCACCATTCCCGTTATTAAGATATTTTTTAGCACGATCTGCAATTTTACCTTCGTGTTCTGTTGGATAAATTACTCTAGCCACTTCTTTGTTTTTCTTTAAATAGTCAACAACCTTTGATGCATTTGAGCAGTGCTGTTTCATTCTAAGGGCAACTGTTTCAAGGCCTTGAATAATTCCAAATGCGTTGTCAGGTGATAGGGCAGAACCAAGATCTCTTAGCAATGTAACCCGAGCTCTTACTGCAAAAGAAACATTAGCCCCAGTTAATTCTGGAACCACTTTTCCCCAAACTGCACCACCATAACTTGCGTCAGGCTCATTAAATAGAGGTTGTCTTTTTGGATCAGCTGTCCAATCAAAATTACCACCATCAACCAAAGCTCCACCTACAACTGTACCGTGACCACCTATATATTTAGTTAGTGAATAAACTACTATAGCAGCACCATGTTCTAAAGGTTTGCAAATTACAGGTGCAGCTGTGTTGTCCATTATTAATGGTATGTTGTATTTTTTACCAATATCAGAAACTTCTTTAATTGGAAAAACTCTCAAATAAGGATTTGGTAAAGTCTCACCATAAAAAGCTCTAGTTTTATCATCAACAGCTTTTTCAAAGTTTTTTGGATCAGAAGGGTCTGCATATCTAACTTCAATGCCAAGCTTACTTAAAGTGTGTGTAAATAACGATATAGTGCCTCCGTATAAATCTGTTGAGCTAACTATATTATCTCCAGCTTGTGCAACGTTTAAAATTGCAAAAGATGATGCTGTTTGTCCAGATGCTACTGTTAAACAGGCTAAACCTCCCTCTAGTGAAGCAACTCTTTTTTCAAGAGCATCATTTGTCGGATTCATTATTCTTGTATAAATATTTCCAAACTCTTTAAGGGCAAACAAATTTGCAGCATGTTCGGTGCTATCGAACTGATACGATGTTGTTCTGTAAATTGGAACAGCTACTGCTTTTGTTGTTGGATCGCTTCTGTAATCACCACCATGTATGGCTATAGTCTCAGGGTTTTGTCTTTTTGTGCTCATCTTAATACTCCTTTTTTAGTACTTTTGCTTAATGCAAGGCGTACAATACAGTTCAAATGTGCCTACCGATAATGTGTGTGAAAAATCCTTTTTAGCATTAACTAGCCTGCAATAGGAACAAATCGGCATAATCAAACTATCATTTAAGTATGATATTACAAGAGAAATATAAAATTGACATTATATCTAATAATAGTATTAATCCTCGCACAATGACAAAATTTCTAAAAAGTAGTGAATTAAGCAGTAACTGGTTCGAGATAGACGCTAAAAATGCTGTAGTTGGAAGATTAGCATCAATTATTGCTATGATTGTTAGAGGAAAAAATAAAACTACTTATACACCTCACATGGATGATGGCGATTTTGTTGTAGTTAAAAATGTTGAGCAAGCAAAATTTACAGGAAAAAAATTCAAAGATAAAAAATACTACAGACACACTGGGCACCCTGGTGGAATTAAAGAAATTACTCCTGAAAAATTATTAGAAAAAAACAAACCTGGTGAGACACTAAAATTAGCTATTAAAAGAATGTTACCTGGTGGAGTTTTAGGTAGAAAACAATTAACAAAAGTTAAAATTTATGCTGGTGAAGAGCACCCTCATGCAGCACAAAACCCTAAATTTTTAGACCTAGGTAAATTAAATAGTAAAAATTTAATAAGAAATTAATATGGAAACAGTAGCCACACCAGCAAAAGTATCTTCAAAAAAACCTAAAATCAAATTAGATTTTAAAGATAGTAAATATGCAACGGGTAGAAGAAAAAAATCTATTGCAAAAATTTGGGTGAAAAAAGGTACTGGTAAAATTTATGTAAATGGCAGAACTATGGATGAATATTTCACTAGTGGAAGTCACAAAATGCAAATTACAAGGCCATTTGAAATTATAAACCAAGCAACAGATTATGATGTAAGATGTAGTGTTGCAGGTGGTGGTCACACAGGTCAAGCTGGTGCAATGGTTCATGGCATAGCTAAAGCACTAATCTTATTTGATTCTGAGAATAGAGCGGTACTTAAGACTGAAAAGCTAAATACTAGAGATTCTAGATCAGTTGAGAGAAAAAAACCTGGTCGTAGAAAAGCAAGAAGAAGCTTCCAATTCTCAAAAAGATAATTCTTTTTTATTTCAAATTAGTTATAATAAACAATGCCCAAGCTTAATGTATTAGTTGCTGGATCTACTGGTTATATCGGTATTCAATTAATAAAATTACTAATTAAACACAAGAATGTTTATATTAAATATCTTTGTGGCAATTCTTCAGTTGGAAAAAATATTGTCACTTTTGAAAAATCTTTAAACTTAAAAAAACTACCTAAGATAGTAAAATATAATAAATCGTTTTTAAAAAATGTAGATTTGATTTTTACAGCATTACCCAACGGCGAAGCACAAACTATTTCTAATGATTTATTAAAACATAATGTACTCATTGATTTAGCTGCAGATTTTAGACTTAACAACGCTTCCTCATATTTGAAATGGTACAAGCAAAAACATAAATCTATATCGAATATTAGAAAATCAATTTATTCATTACCTGAAATTACAGGCAACAAAATTAAAAAGTTTAATATTATTGGTTGCCCTGGTTGCTACCCAACATCAGTACTTCTCCCACTAATTCCATTGATTAAAAATAATCTAATAAAAGTAGATAATATAATTTTAGACTCTAAATCAGGATACTCAGGGGCGGGTAGAAGTGTTCACAAAAAATACAAAAATAAAAATCTTTATGAGTCTTTAAGTGCTTATGGTGTTGGATTTCATAGACATAATTCTGAAATCGAACAAGAATTAAATAATTACACTAAAAAAAAATTAACTTTTACATTCACTCCACACTTAACACCAATGTTCAGGGGCATACTAAGTACAATTTATGTTGATCTTAAGAAGGGTGCTAATATTAAAAAATTAAGAAAAACGTTAAATGATCATTACATTAAAAAAAGCTTCATTAAAGTTTTAAAGATTAATTCTTTAATAAGCACAAATGACGTAATTAATACAAATAATTGTCATATATCAATTTGTGAAACTAAGTATAAAAATAAAGCTATAATTTTGTCATCAATTGATAATTTGATTAAAGGTGGGGCAGGTCAAGCCATACAGAATATGAATATTAGATTTGATTTTAAAGAAACAAAAGGACTGAAATGAAATACTTAATTCTAATTTTTTTATTTATTTTATCATCCTGCAATTTAGATAGAAATTCAATTAATTTGAATAATGAAACTATTAAAGAAACTAAGACTTCTAGTGTGGATGTACAGGATGCAGATTTTAAAGAAATGTCATTCGATGAATTTGAATCATTTCTTAAAGAATATTCAAAAAATTCAGATTACCCTGATATAAATAATTAAATGAAAATTAATGTAAACATTGCTGTAGTTGGTTTAGGTCAGGTTGGTATTTATTTGTTAAATGAACTAAATATCAAAAAAAAAGAAATTGAGATTAAGACAGGTAAAAAGATTAATGTAGTGGCTCTTTCAGCAAGAAGTATTTCTAAAAAGAGAAGATTTAAAGTTAATAAGAAAATATTTTTTAAAAACCCATTAGAAATTTTTGATAAAATCAAAGTAGATATTTTATTTGAAGCTATTGGTTTATCAGATGGTATATCAAAAAAAGTTGTAGAAACTGCATTAAAAAATAAGATACATGTTGTTACACCGAATAAAGCGCTTATTTCTAAACATGGTGATTATCTAGCTAAACTTGCTGAGGATAATAAAGTTAATTTAGAGTTTGAAGCATCTGTAGCGGGTGGAATTCCAATATTGCGTACCATCAAAGAAGGACTTGCAACAAATAAAATTTCTAAAGTTTATGGAATATTAAATGGTACCTCAAATTACATTCTGTCTGAAATGGAGAATTTAAGCGATAGTTTTACTAACGTATTAAAAAAAGCACAAAAATTAGGTTATGCTGAGCCAGGAAACCCTAAGTTAGATTTAAACGGCTTTGATGCATTTGCTAAAGTAAGAATTTTATCTTCTCTTGCATTTAATACTAAAATTTCAAAACATAAATGTTTAATGGAAGGTATTGAAAAAATTGAATTAAAAGACATAGAAATTGCTAATCAATTAAATTTACGTATCAAGTTATTAGGTATTTCTGAACTTATTAATAATCAACTTTTTGAAACTGTACATCCATGTTTGGTTAAAAAAAATTCGTATATTGGTAATGTTGGTGGAGTTATGAATGCTGTTATTCTTGATGGAAAACCAGTTGGTGAAACAATATTACAAGGAGAAGGTGCTGGGCCCGGTCCCACATCATCATCTTTATTGTCAGATTTATTTTCAATTTTAAGAGGTAATATAAAAAAACCCTTTGGCATTTCAAATAATAAACGTAAAGTTATTAAATGTTACAATGTTGATAATTATTCAAATTCTTTTTATTTAAGATTTGAAGTTAAAGATAAGCCAGGTGTTTTATCTACAATCACTAATAGACTGGCTAAGTATAGAATTTCAGTAAAAAGATTAATTCAAACACCTGAAAAGAAAAATAATAAAGCAACTATTGTTATTATTACACATAAAACTAATGAACTTAATTTTATGAATTGTCTTTCTATCTTCAAAAAAAATAAAAATATTCTTAAATATCCTACGTTTATTAGAATCTATAATTAATGGATATATATCTAAAACTGCTTGAAGTTTTATTTCCTGTTTTTTTTATTGTTGGTATAGGTTATTATTTAGGTAAAAATAATCCCAAAATTGATACAACTTTTATAACTAATTTTGCTGCTAATATTGGAACACCAGCAATGATACTTTATTCTCTGACGTCAACTGGAATCTCTTTTGATATATTTAAAAGTTATTTCTGGTATTTTCTACTAGCAATTATTATTTTTACTTTAATAGGAGCTGTTTTTTTATTTTTTTTAAATACAAAAGATATAATACGTGAACTACCACCATTTATAATGCCTAATACTGGTAATATAGGTATGCCTATCTGTCTTTTTGCATATGGATTCGAGGGCTTGGGTGTTGCAGCTGCGATTGGGGCATTAATTGTTCTTTGTCACTTTACCTTAGGAGTTTTTCTTGCAGATAGAAAATTTGATATAACTGTTATTTTAAAGAATCCCCCATTTTATGCAATAATAATTGCTGTTATCTTACTTTATTTTAAAATAGAGCTTCCAACATTTATTGAAAATACAACCTCTCTTTTAATGTACGCTACTATTTTCTTAATTTTAATGTCTTTAGGGATAGCCTTGACTCGTTTTAAAATTTTTTCTTTTAGAATTGCATTAATTTCGTCAATCGGGAGAGTAATACTTGGCCCAATTGTTGGTATTTTAATTATTATGTACTTTAATCTTTCAGGATTTGCTGCAGGTGTTTTGCTAATTCAGTGCTCAATGCCAAGTGCAGTTTTAAACTATCTTATAGCATCAATTTATTCGCCTAAAAAAATTGTTGATAGTGTGGCTAGCACTATTGTTGTTTCTACCTTAATGTCTTTTTTTACTATTCCCATAGTTGTATTCTTTGCTTTAAAGTACTTTAATTAAACTGTATCAATTGGCTTATGAAAGCCATTATTTTTAGTTTATCGGGTTGGATGATGCTTCCTGTTATGGATGGATTTGCTAAATATCTAAGTGCAGATTTACCAGTTCTTCAAATTACATGGGCTAGATATTTTTTTACAGTAGCCTTTACACTTCCAATAATGTTTTTTTTCTTTAACAAGCAATTAGTATGGTCTGACAAACCAAAATTGCAGATACTCAGGGGTTTAATTTTACTTTGTGCAAACATTTGCTTCTTTTATGCAATATCAATAATTCCATTAGCTAAAGCATTAACACTAGCTTTTGTTGCACCATTAATAGTGACTGCATTTTCTCCTATGTTATTGAGTGAGAAGGTGGGTGTTAGAAGATGGACAGCAGTTATAATTGGTTTTGTAGGCTCTTTAGTTGTTATTAGACCTGGTTTTCTTGAAATCAACCTTGCAAGTTTAGCTGCTTTAGGAACTGGAGTGATGTATGGCTTTTATTTAATCATTACACGTAAATTAAGCACTTCTGATAACCCACTACTAACCCTTTTACTCACTGGGTTGGTTGGATTAGTTGCTGTTACTGGTATTATGCCTTTTATATGGGTTAATCCTGACCTTTCTCAGTGGTCTATGATGGCTGGAATAGGGGTCTTTGCCTGCATTGGTCATTTATTCCTTATATTGTCTTTAAAATATGCTGATGCATCAAAATTAGCTCCTTTAGGCTATACAGAGATCATTCCAAATGTAATTATTGGTTATTACTTCTTCGGTAACTTCCCTGACAATTGGACTTTTCTCGGTTTAGCTATAATTGTCATTAGTGGAATTTATATATCTAGGAGAGAAGCAACAATTAAGAGTCATTAATATTAGGTAACATATATTTACTATTACTTAATACTATACATCAATTTATATAGTTAAGTGCATGTAATTATTTGTTTTTATTTGATATAAAATATTAGTATAATTTTAAAGATAATTAAAGATATTCAAGATAATAAAATTAAATCAGCTTAAATTTTAACTGAATAAAATAATTTAAAGTTCCTTTACTGATAAATTAAGAGAAGTATAAAAAAGTATTGAATACCAACGTTTCTAGATTTTATAGAAATATGAAATATTTATAATTTTTTTTTGATATAGGGTGGGGGTCAAAAAACCCTTTAAAATTGTGCTTTTCAACGACTGTCAAAAAGTGTTGATATTATTGACTAGTATAGCAATGCAGTCTGAGAATATACCTTTTAACGCTCCATAGAGTACCTTATTTTGCTTGATAGGTCGTTTGCAGTACAACTTGAAGGATGCATTATCTAATTTATGTTGATTTATAGTAATATCAATTAAAAGTATTTATTACCAATGTTTTTAGAAGGTTTAATAGGCTAAATATACTATTTTATGAAGACCTTTTCAGATCTCAATAAATGGCGTTTTTGTCGAATTCCACCTTTTCCAGAGTATCCACCGAGGCTCCCATCTGATCTGATCACCCGATGACAGGGTATTTTAGGAGGATAGGGGTTTTTACCTATGGCATTAGCCACAGCCCTGAATGCCTTAGGTTTTCCAATGGCTTTTGCAACATCTGTATAAGTCTTAACTTTGCCTTTTGGTATTTTTCTCAAGTAATTCCAGACTTTTAGCTGAAACTTAGTTCCCTTTAAGTTCATAGAGTTCAAATCTAGTGTTATTGGCTATTTTATCGTATAGTTTCTTTGCATTTTCATTGGAAGAGTGGGTAATCCAACGAATTCCATTCCAATTATTGGCTTTAGATAAGGATTCTAGATGAGTAATGAGTTTTTGGGCTATTTTTTGACCTCTAAATTCTGGCTCTACGAACAAATCATCTAAAAACCCAATATATTGACCCTTAATTGGCCTTGGCATTGTTCTATAATGAGCAATAGCAACGATTTTACCCTCTAATTCAAAGCAAAGACCATTAACATCATGACCTTCATCATGAATCCACTCCCAAAGAGTGTCTAAAATCCCTGTATTCATTGGGACTTTGTAGAATTTGGCATAATCATTGTATAATTTAACCCAATTATTTTTATCTTTTTGCTCTAATTTTCTAATCATTTACTTTAATATATTACTGTAAATATTTGATTTTACTGAGAATCTCCAAATAATCTTGGCGCTCCAGACTCTAAATCTCCTGGATATGGAACAATTCCCGTTAGCAATATTAATAAAACAAAAAATAATATTACGGCTAGTAGCCATGCAAAATAGTTGGTTCTAAAGCCTCACGCATAAATGCGCATATTCCAAAAATTATAAATCCACCAACTGTCCAAGTTATTAATGAAAATATTGCACCCATTTATTTAATTTAAATGATTTGACAAACTAAATCATCTATTATATTACTAACGATAATTAATGGTTATCAATAATAATAATTAAATATGACACTAAATAAACCTTATTCAATGATTCAGATAAAGCCTAAGCTTAAATCTGAGGTAAGTAATGAAATTAAAGAGTTAGAAAAAGAAACAATATTAAATCTTGAATATTCCAAAGCACCAAACACTATAAGAGCTTATCAATCAGATTTTAGTGACTTTTGTTTATTCTGTTCAAAAAATGGATTTAGATCAATCCCAACGGAACCAAAAATTGTTTCGTTATATTTAACTCATTTATCAACTAATGAAGCTAAAATGAGCACTTTAAAACGTAGGTTAGTATCAATTGGTGTTATTCATAAGTTAAAAGGACATTATCTAGACACAAAACATCCTTCGATTATTGAAAACATAATGGGAATTAAACGTAGAAAAGGGAGCATTCAAAAAAGTAAAAAACCTATGTTAATCAGTAGTTTAAAAAAAGTAATTAATGTTATAGATGAACAAAATAAAGAAGAAATTAAGAAATTTAGAGATAGATCTATAATCCTAATTGGTTTTTCAGGTGGGTTTAGAAGAAATGAGATAGTTTCTTTAGACTATGATGATCTAGGTTTTGTTCCAGAAGGTGTAAAAATTGATATTAGAAGATCTAAAACTGACCAATTTGGAGAAGGTTCAGTTAAAGCACTACCCTACTTCGATAACCCTAAGTATTGCCCAGTACTATCTCTAAAAAAATGGATAAGTGTATCGGAAATTAATTCGGGATCTTTATTTAGAAGGTTTTTAAAGGGTTCTAAGCTATCAGAAAAGAGATTAACCGACCAAACAGTAGCTCTACTTATTAAACATTACTTGCAATTAGCAGGAATAGACAGCAGGCATTATTCTGGGCATAGCCTAAGATCAGGATTTGCAACATCAGCCGCAGAGGCTGGAGCAGAAGAAAGAAACATAATGGCAATGACAGGTCATAAATCAACAGAAATGGTTAGAAGATATATCAAAGAAGCAAACTTATTTAAGAATAATGCTTTAAATAAAATAAAATTTTAAATTTTTTCCCAATAGATAGGCCAAAAATCTCTATTATTAGAAGGATTCAAAATTTCATCTTTGGGTCTTGTACAAATCTTGTCAGGATTACTATTTAACCAAGCACCCCACCAATGAAATGTAGATGCACCCACAATAAAATGTTTGCTAAGACTCAATAAGTAAAAATCGTTAGCAATATCATTATCTTTGATAAAGGTAAAATCTTCATTATCAAAATATTCATTTAAATCTTTAAAATCATTCGACCATATAAAAAATTTTGGATTATCAATTTTATTTTTAAAATAATCGACACTGCGAAATATATACTCAATAATTTTTTTTGTAAATTCATCAGATTTTTTTTTATTCATATCATTTTCTTCAGAAAAACGGTGTCTGCGTATATGTATAGAGACAGAGTTACACGATTTTAATAATTTGATAAATTTATTTTTTTTATCAATTAAAGCCTCATCTATTAGTAATGTTGATTGTAAATGACTCTTCAAAAAATTAAAGTAATTTTCTGTTTCAAAATGACCCTCAACATAAAGCCTGTCATTAAAGGGGTGATTATGAGCTTTATAAGAAGATTTTCCATTTATAGTTTTGTCAATTAAAAAAAGTTTGTTAGATTTAAAAGAATCTAATTTTTTTAAAATTTTTCGAATAATATCTTTAGGATAACTATTAAATTTATCCATTGAATTACAAATATTTATGTTAGTAGAAAAAATATCTAGATTATATTTACGTGAGCGTAATTTATTTTTTTTTTTAAAAAAACCCGATTCATTATCTATATAAAGAGAGGCTTGATTTTTTTTAGATAAAGCCAGGCCATTAGCATACATAAAAAGTTGATTACCCAAACCCTCAGCAATTCTTACTATTATTTTTTTTTCACTTGGCATTAAAAAATTTATAATAATATAGTTTTATTTTATTAATTAACAAATCATTACACATAGAAAAACTAAAAGAAGGATTGGATAATGGGCCTTCATAGGTGGTTCTATGATCACCATCTAAATAGTATTTTCGAAAAAATCTTGGATTAAAACCCCATTTAAGTAAAAATTTTTTAGTGCCATTATTTTTAGTAATTGAGCTTTTTCTTATTGTAACAGATTCAAAATGATAAACTTTAAAATTTCCAATACACATAAAAACTCTAACTCCTTTATGCCAAAGTTTAATACATAAATCTGGATCAGATCCGTCACCAGGGTTAAATTCCTCACTAAAACCTCCAACACTTTTCCAAACATCTTTATGAATTAAGTGTGGAGCCCAATGTGATCCTTGTGTGTTTTCAGATTTGTTTAAACTGCAAAATTTCTCAAACAAATCTTTATTAAATAAGTTGGGTGTTAAACCACATTTAAATTCATTATTTATGTCATTGTCACTAATAGTTTTGCCAGATAGATAAAATAAATTATTTTTCTGCATTTTTACAATTTTTTCTAAATATAAATCCCAGTCCTTACAAAAGTACATGTCGTCATGTGCATATAAAATATAATCCGTAGTTGAAAGTGTGGCTGCTTTGTTTACAGCAGAGCATAGACCAATATTACTTGGTGAATGTGAGTAATTGATATGATTATTTTTTACAAAATTCAATGAACCATCTGATCCTTCATTAACATGAACAACTACTTCATGTTTGTAATTTGAATTAATTTTAATAGATTTTAAGCAAAGTTTTAAATAATCAATATTATTAAATGTCGGAATAACTATAGTTACATTCATTATAAATATCAGACCAAAGAAGTTTTCTTCCCTAATGAGCAATCAATAATATATTTAGTAATTTTTGTTTCGTTAAATAGCTTAAAATATTTTTTTTTACCATTATAAGCTATTTTTTTTCTTATCATGTCATTCTTCTTATAAAAATTTATTTTATCTGCAAGATCATGAATATTGTCGTAAAAAATCATTTCTTGATTTGAAAAAAATTTATTTAATTGAGTCTTCTTATCAATAAATGTTAATAGACCATTTCCAGTAATTGAAGCAATTCTATTGCTGGAGTAATATTTTGTCGGAAGCCCCCTACTAAGATTAAGACCCATTTTAGAATTAACTAAAGCTTTATAAAACTCGTTCCCCCAAACTGGTTCTTTATTCTCAAATCCATAAAAATCGAAGTTAACATTATTCATTAATTCAATTAAATTGTTCAAAAAATGAATTCTATTATCACTTTTACCTTTTTTAAGTGTAGCTCTATTAACCCCATGGCTCATCGCATAAAATAAATCATTACGTGGATTTAATTTATATACCTCATAAGATTCAATATTTTTATCAACTGGAATAAAGCAAAAATGAATATTTTTTAAGCTTTTATCATGTTTGTTAAAGACACTTGGATCTGTTGTAATAAAGGTATGATCTGTATAATTCTTGTATTTTAAAATTTTATCAATGTTTAATTTTGAATCTTTTAAACTAGGCATAATGGGATCCTCATTCCACTGAGATATAATCAAATTTTTATTAATAATCTTTAATGTATCCAATGTTTCCAAATTAATATTGTTTGTATGTCCAAAAAATAAAAAATTTGGATTATAATTCTTAAACGTTTCAATCAAATATTCTTGAAATTTATCCTGAACTTTTCTAAGTCCAAAAACTCTATTTTGTTTCATGAAATCTCTATCACTTATCTCCAAAACATCGTGCTCATTACGTATAAAACCATTTGTGAATTTTTTCCCTAAAGAGATATTATATAGTCTGTGGTTTAGTTTCTGGCCTAAGTTGTAAATATTTAAAATTCTAAGTTTATTTTTAATATAATTAATTTTAAATTCTGAAATTATTCTTTCTCTTATATTATCAATTTCGTGAGAATTAATTTTAGTTATATGTTTTACATTTTTAAATCCATTTATTTGTAATATCTTTCTTTTTTTTGGGTTTTTTATTAAATATTTTATTGAACTGTAAAGTTCATTATAATTTAGCTTTTTGAGAATTACACCATAATCAGTAGTCTCTGGTAATCCCCCTCTATTTGAAATAATAGTTGCACAACCCCTTGAGGAAGATTCTAACGCAGTTCTCCCAAACGGCTCCTCCCATCTTGATGGAACTACTGCAATTTCTGAATATTTCAAAAAATCTAAAACTTCTTTGTGGTTTAGATAACCTAATTCTTTATGTTTTTTGTGATTAATTATTGGTTTGTTACGACTTTCGTCACCTATTGAGTAGGCCTCCCAATCAGAAAACTCATTTAAAATTTTAGTAATTGCATCTCTATAAATATCATAACCTTTTGATTCATTTAATTTTCCAACAAAAACAATTCGATTTTCTTTTTTAAATAATTTTTTTTCGGGATGAATGCTAGGATAAATAACTTCAGTTTTATTAATAAGCTTTTGATCTAAATCATTAAAAAACCTTTTTTGGACCCAGTTACTAACAAAAATAATTTTATCAACTGTATTTATTAAAGTTTGTCGTTCATTAATTGTTTTTGATCCCTTCATTGATAGTGGATCGTTATGAAAATATAAAACATATTTACATGTAATTTTTTTACTTAGATAGGCAAATACTAATGGCCTGTTATGTATTTCAATAATATCAAAACTAAATTTCTCAGATTTATTTATAAAATTATTACAATAATTGATTGTTGAACTAGATAATTTAGATCTTAAATTATTAACTTTTATATTTATATAATTTTTTGAAAGATAATCTTTTGTATCGGTATATCCAAAAATATAGTTTGTTTTTTTAAATCTAGAAAATTTATAAAATTCACTGACCCAAAGTGATGCTGCTGCAGCTTTAGAAAAAGTATAATTTTCTTTATAGGGTAATATAGTTGCTATCTTAATTTCATTTATCATCTAGATAATCTTTTAATATAATTGAACGTTTAATTCTATTTTTTTTAAGTCGATATTCAAAGGACATTGCCTTTTTTTTATCATCAAACCTTCTTTTATAAATAACCATCCACTTATAACCCTTTGTAGCTTTCGCGCCTTTATTTGAGTTGTGTTTTAAAACTCTTAATTTAACATCATTGGTATATCCAACGTAAGTTTTAACCTTAATAGAACTTATAGTTTTAAGCATATAAACATAGAACGTCATAATGATGGCGGTCCCTGGGGGAATCGAACCCCCCTTTGCAGGATGAAAACCAGCTGTCCTAACCGATAGACGAAGGGACCATGTTGTGATCTTTTATTTTAAAAGTCATTATTTATCAAGCGTAATTAAATTATAGGATAAGGTCTCTAATAGTTAATTGAAGAGTTTTTTTATTATTCCAGATATTTTCATTGATTTGACCTATTACATTGATGTTATTTTTATAGCTCATTAAGTATTCACCCATCTTAGTGTTAATAGAATTAAATGATATTGATTTAATTGAAAATCCTGTTTTTGATTTTAATATTAAAGATATATGTTTATTATTTAACACACAGGGCCTAATTATACTTAAATTTTTTACCATGAATGTTGGTACTGAGTTTCCTGTCCCAAAGGGTTCCAATTTTTTTATATCATCATAAAATTCTTGATTAAAAGCTAATGATGAGACTTCTGATTCATATAAAAAAAAATTATTATTTTCAGTATTATTTTTTAAAAAATCACTCAATATATAATTTTCAAAACTTTTTAGATTTTTTTTATCTAAGGTAAATCCTGCAGCCATATTGTGACCACCACCACCTATAATTATATCTTTATCTAATGAATTTTTAATTACACGACCAATGTTATAATTAGAAACCGATCTTGCAGATCCTTTTAGTAATTCATTAGATGTGGTTATAACTATAGACGGTTTATTAAAATAATCTTTTAATCTTGCGGCAATAATTCCAATTAAACCTTCGTTTATATTTGGATTATAGTAAATAATTACCTTTTTATTTTCTTTTTCAATTTTTTCAAAATCAATTTCATTTAATACTAATGTTTCGATTTCTTTTCTTTTATCATTTAATCGAATTAAATGAGTAGATCTATTTGTGACAACATGTGCGTTATTAGAAGATAATAATTCTGTGGCATATTGAGACTTACCTAGTCTTCCACCAGCATTTAATATAGGCCCAATTAAATAACCTAAATCATTAATATTAATTTTATTTTTTTTTTCATTTAATTCAAACAAAGTATTCAGAGGTAAATTTTTTTTTATATCAAAATTTTTAAGAGCATTTAATGCAATTAACCTGTTAAGTTTTCTTAAGGGCATCACATCACACACTGTAGCTAACAAAACATATATCAAGTAATCAGATATATTCATTTCACTTTTAATTTCTTTAATTAGTAAATCTAAAAAAAAATAAGAAAGGGAGGTGGCGCATAAATAATCATATTCTTTATACCCATTATCTTTTTTAGGATTTATAATTGAGTTTGCATTTGGAAATGGTTTATTAATTTCATGATGATCAATGATTAAAGATTTTATTTCATTTTCATTTAAAAAATTTATTGCTTCATTAGAGGTAGAGCCGCAATCAACCATTATAATCAATTTGGGATTTTCTAAGATCAGTTTTTGAAATAATTTTTTGGTAGCACCATACCCATCCTCTACCCTGTCAGGTATATAGTAAAAAAATGAATGATTTATACTTTCTAAAAATTTAACAAATAATGAAGTAGCGGTCGACCCATCAACATCATAATCACCTAAAATACATATTTTTTCATTATTATTGATACAATTAACGACAAGATGAATAGATTGATTAAAATCTTTATTATTTAAAAAAACGTTATTTAAATCTAAATCTGTATTGATTGTTGCAATTTCATCATCTTCAAATTTTCTTGAAATAACCAGTCTAGATAAAATGTCACTAAAATTAAAATCTTGTTTTAATTTATCAACTAAATTTTGATTAATTTTTTTTTGTTCCCACTTCTTACCTGAAACAGAAATCATTCTTCAATAAGATTTGTTCTTTTTATAATTTCTTTAAATTTTAAACTTTTGTGAGTAACTAATGTTTCGGTAATATATTCATTATTGTTTAATACCACTCCATTTAACATTTCACTTGAGGTAATCCCTGTTGAGCAAAATATAGAGTCCCCTTTTATAATTTCATTCAATTCATATTTTTTATTTAAATCATTTATTCCCATTTCTTTTGCATCTTTAATATCTTTATCGTTATCAAATATGAATCTACCTTGAAAATGACAGTTAAAAGCATCAAGGGCTGATGCTGCTAGAACCCCTTCTGGGCCACCCCCTACACCTAAAAAAATATCAACTTTATATTTTGGATTTGTCACATACAATGCGCCTAACACATCACCGTCAGTAATTAATTTAATGTTAATATTTAACTGTTTAAGTTCATCAATTATTTTTTTATGTCTTGGTCTATCCATTATACATGCTGTGATTGATGAAATATCTTTGTTTAGAAAATCAGCAAGATTTGTGACATTTTTCTTTAACGGAAATTCTAGATCAACTAATCCTTTTTCAATTGGCCCAGTTGCAATTTTATCCATATATGTTTCCGGTGCATTAAAAAGATTTCCTTTTTCAGCAATAGCAATAACAGAAGTTGCTCCAGGTAAATTGTTTGCTGCAAAATTTGTTCCTTCTAAAGGATCAACAGCTATATCAAAATAGGGTCCATTTTTATTTCCAAGTTTTTCACCCGTATAAAGCATAGGTGCCTTATCAAGTGAACCTTCACCAATAACAACTTCACCATTCATGTTTATTTTATTCAATTCAGATCGCATTGCATCAACAGCAGCTTGATCTGCTGCGATCTTGTCTTTTTTTCCAACCAAATAAAATGATGCAAGAGCTGCTTTTTCAGAAACTTTTAAAATTTGATCAACATATTTTTTATCAATAGCCATTAATCTTTTTGAATAACTATTTCAGTAGAATTTATTACACTCTCAAATTCTCTTAGACGTTTATAAACACTTGCCAACTCTATAATTGTAGGCCAAGCTTTTAACAAATATTGCATAGAACCCTCAACTCTTCCAAAAGCTCTTATAATTTGCTGCATAACACCTAATGTTACAACACCGGCTACAATAGCTGGAGCTAAGAAAACATAAGCCGATAATACATTTGCTTGTAAGTAAGCCATACGACCAATATTAAAATATAAATACCTTGTGTAGCTTAAAAAGTGAATTGAACGAACGTCATCAAATAATTCATTTATTGTTTTAGGTCTAATGTTGCCATCATCTTCAGCTACTACTAATATCTTTCTGTATGCAGCCTCTTTTTTTTGAAGATCATATTCCACT
The DNA here is from genome assembly GCF_047722505.1 of Candidatus Pelagibacter sp. Uisw_130. Lineage (GTDB taxonomy): Bacteria > Pseudomonadota > Alphaproteobacteria > Pelagibacterales > Pelagibacteraceae > Pelagibacter. Next base: position 626,450 of record NZ_CP159814.1, on the reverse strand, counting down.
CCAACTAAACGCAATATCCATCCTAATCCTATCAAGAATGCTGTACCACCCAATGTCCAAAGTAATGCACCAGTTATCAATCCATATTGCCAATCACCAAAAAAGAAGATTGGTATACCGACTGATAGTCCTAATAAAATTGGAGTAAATTGTATTAATACCATGACCGATTCAATAAAACTTGTACCTAGAGATTCCATAATACGGGTAAACTTAATTGTATCTTCTTGAACTCTTTGTGAGGCACCTTCTATTTTACGAGCTCTATCATAAACAGAATGATACCATTCGACCATCGCAGTTCTCCATCTAAACAAGAAGTGAGCTGTAAAAAAACTAATTACAACGTAAAGAGCTATATATATTCCAGCTAGTGTAATAAATGATGCTAAATTTGCCCAGTACTCTTCAATTGTAATAGCGTTGGGTTTAGCAAGTGCCTTTTGAATCATGTCGTAGAACACGCCAAACCATTCATTTATTTTTACATCAATTTTTACTTGAACCCACAATGATGATAAAATTACAAATGAACCTAACCAAGACCATATTTGCCATTTTTTTTGGATAAAAAATTTAAACATTATTTTAGAAAATTATCTGCGTATGATTTTTTAACTGTTTTTCTTTTTTGAGGTTCAATTATTTCAAAGTCAATTTTATTTTTTTTTGCATATTCAATGGCTAGCTCTTTAGTAGAAAATTCTAAATTTAATTCAGATAATGTGTCTGTGCTAGACTCCCAACCCATTAAAGGATTAATGTCAGTATTAACAGTTTCAAATCTAATAAGCCACATGTCAGATTTCCCCAGGCCAGATTGCATTGAGTTTTTTGTAGGTATATAAATTTTTGCTTTTTTCATAATATGGTCGGGGCGGCAGGATTTGAACCTGCGACCCTCTGGTCCCAAACCAGATGCGCTACCAGGCTGCGCTACGCCCCGAGTTACGTTTTTATAAAGCAATTGCTTTAGTTTACAACTATATTATTAATCATATTTCAAATTAATATTTTATATGGACAACACCACATTAAACTTTTGCCAAGTATCATTGGCTAGAGATTTGCCGATTATTGAACAAAACTATAAAAATCTAAAAGAATTTTACAACTTTATAAATATTAATATTATTTGTCCCAGTTCAGAAATGCAAATATTTAAAAAAAATCTCAAATTTAATGAATTTAATTTATTTTGTGAAGATGATCTAATCTCATTTGAAGAATTTAAAAATATATTCATGAATATAAAAGCTGAAGAAACTTTTAAAAAACTAATGAATAATAGACTTCAATGGTATTATCAGCAAATTCTTAAATTAGTTTTTACTTTAGACTTTATAAAAAAAGAAAATAAAAAAATTATAATTTGGGATGCTGATACAATAATAACAAAAAAAATTAATTTTTTTGATAAAAACCAATCTATAAAATATGGAACATTATTTGAATTTCATAAACAATATTTTTCAACTACCGAGTCGATAATCAATAAATTACCTAATTATTATATTTCATCTCTAACACAATTTATTAGCTTAACAGTAGAAGAAGCTGATTTTTTATTAAGAATATTAAATATTGATTATTTAGATAAAAAAGATTTAGCAATAAAGATATCAAATATTATTCTTAAAAATATTATTATTAAACATAAAACTTATATCGACTCATTATTTTCCGAATATGAGTTGATTGGTATCTCAAATCTTTTAAATAAAGGCACAAAACAAAAAGCTATTTTTACACTTAGATCAGGTCTTAATGGTCAGTTAACTAAAAAACAATACTTGATAGCAAAAATATTTAATATTTATCATGTTACTTATGAACATTCTCATCACAATATTAATAGTAGTGGCATGTTAAATCGTTATTTAAGTTGGTTTAGATTCGTCAAAATCTTATTTAAATTCTATCCAAAATTTGTTTTCAAGAATGTTATTCACAATATTAGATATTATTTAAGCAAAAATAATTATTTTATATTAAACAAGTAAATTTTAAAAAAACTGTTATAAAAAATAATATGAATATTTCTTGTGATAAATGTAAAAAAAAATTTGATGTTGACGCTAGTTTGATTACAGACGCTGGAAGAATGTTAGAATGTGGTAGCTGTAAGCATCGATGGTTTTTTAAAAAAGATAAATCTCATGACAATGTTGTAGAAAAAACAATAATGGAAAAGCCAATTATTAATGTTGATGAGGCCAAAATTGAAGAGCTCACAAATGGCCCTGTAAACAGAAAAATAAATAAATTAAACTTTTTAAATTTAATTCCTGTTTTCATCATTTCATTTATTGCAATTGTTATTGTTGTTGACACTTTTAAATCACCACTAGGTAAAATTGTCCCAAACATTGAACTTTTGCTTTATAATTTATATGAAAGCCTTAAGGATATATCTTTATTTTTTAAGGACTTATTTTAATTTATGATTAGAACACTGTCAAAACCCTTTAAATGGTTCTTTCAACTAGAAGCTGCTAGTGGTTTGGTTCTATTAATTGCTGCAATCATTGCTCTTGTAATAAGCAATTCAAATTTCAGCGAATTATATTTTAACACCCTAGAGCAATACCTGTTTATCGGTATTAATAACTTCGGTTTAAAACTTTCGGTACATCATTGGATTAATGATTTATTGATGGCTGTTTTTTTTTTCTTTGTTACCTTAGAGATTAAAAGGGAATTTATTCAAGGTGAACTTTCTAATCTAAAAAAAGCACTATTACCCATAATTGGTGCCGTGGGTGGAATGGTAATCCCTGCCCTTGTTTATATAGTAATAAATCTTGGTAACACAGAAACACTAAATGGTTGGGCCATACCTTCTGCCACAGATATTGCTTTTTCATTAGGCATTTTGTCTTTACTTGGTTCAAGAGTTCCTATTTCATTAAAAATTTTTTTGACAGCTCTAGCTATTATTGATGATCTTGGTGCTATATTGATTATCGCTTTTTTCTACTCGGGTGATCTAAGTATTAGTTACCTTAGTTTAATTTTAATTTCATATATTTTATTACTCTTATTAAACAAATTTGGTGTAAAAAAGTTTATTCCATATTTAATAATCGGAGCTTTTATGTGGTTCTTTACATACAAGTCTGGCATTCATGCAACAATCGCAGGTGTTCTATTAGCCTCAACAATTCCTCACAGAATTAAAGAAAAAGATTTTTCTTTGTTAATTAAACTTGAACATGCAATTAGTCCCTATGTAGCTTTCATAATAATGCCTATATTTGCATTTGCCAATGCTGGTGTCTCTCTTGAGGGACTTTCTTTGTCAAGCTTATTAGAACCTGTGCCATTAGGTATACTTTTAGGTTTATTTGTGGGTAAACAAGTTGGAGTAATGCTTGTTTCTTTTTTTGCTGTTAAATGTGGTGTGGCACAAATGCCAGACAAGTCTAACTGGTTAAGTCTATATGGAGTTTCAATATTAACAGGCGTTGGTTTTACAATGAGCTTGTTTGTTGGAAACTTAGCCTTTGCTGAAAATATTCAGTATATAGATGGTGTAAAAATTGGTGTTCTAGCAGGATCTTTATTATCTACAGTATTTGGATATTTTATATTATTGTATGCCTCTAAAAAATAATTCATGCTTTATAAAAACAATTTATTAATCCTAATAATTATATCTATGTTTACATTTTTTGAAAAAGTTGATGCTAAGTACGAGAAGCTATTTTTTGATCACTCAATAAAGAATATTAATAATGAAACAATTGATTTAAACCAATACAAAGGAAAAACTATACTTTTAGTAAATGTCGCTAGTAAATGTGGCTTTACCAAGCAATATGAGGGCCTTCAAGACCTTTATGAAAAGTATAAAGGCAAAGGTTTCTATGTAATTGGTGTTCCATCAAATCAGTTTGGTGGACAAGAACCAGGGTCTAATTTGGAAATTAAAGATTTTTGTGAAACTAATTTTAATATTACATTTCCAATAATGGACAAAACCGACGTTAAAGGTGATGATGCTCATGACATATATAAATGGGCAAAAAAAAATTATGGTAATTCAACTATTCCTAAGTGGAATTTTCATAAAATTTTAATTAACAAAGATGGAAAAATCCAGGACACGTTCAATTCTTTTATTACACCAATGTCAGATAAAATAACAAAAAAAATAGACTTAATTCTTTAAACTAACAGTCATGCCATCAAAACCAGGAATAATATTTTTAGGTAATCTTTTTTTAAGTTTTGTATAATCTAAATCACTATGCATATTTGTTAATATAGTTTTTCTAGGAGTTAAGATTTTAACTAATTCCAAAACTTGATCTAAGTTGAAATGTGCTGAATGATTACGGTACCATAGACAGTCTATAATTAGGTATTCTAAATTTTTTAATTTATTATAATCTTTTTTAAAAAATAAACTAATATCGCTTGCATAAGCTAATGTATTATTGATTAGATAGCATATGCTTTTAATCATACCATGTTGAACTGGAATTGATTCAATTTTAATTTTTTTATTTTTATTTGTAAATTGATGTTCTTTTTTAAGACTGTTAATATTTAAAGTAGATGGATAACCATAAGATGATTTAAAACAATAGTTAAAAGTGGAAAGTAAATATTTTTTAGTATTAGAGTCTGCATAGACTGGAATTTGCTTCTTGTTTATTAAAAAAAACGGACGAAGGTCATTAATACCATGTGTTTGATCTGCGTGAGGATGTGTATAAAAAACTTTGTTAATAATTCTAATTTTATTTCTTAGAAGTTGTGACCTCAAATCTGGCGATGTATCTATTAAGATATTTTGATTATTAAATTTAATTAAAGCCGAACATCTTGTTCTAAAATTTTTTTTATTTTTCAAATCACAATTGCCAGAATATCCATCTGCTCTAGGCACACCCATTGAGCTACCACTGCCCAAAATGACAAATTTAAGAGACATTATAGGTTAAAAAGTTTATTAAAATTTTTAGTAGTTAAATTGGACATCTCTTCATCAGTCTTTTCTTTTAAAATGGATAATTTTTCGAGTGTATATTTGATAAAACTTGGTTCATTTTTTTTTCCCCTCATCGGTATAGGGGCTAAAAATGGGCTATCTGTTTCGACAAGTAGTCTATCTAAGGGAATATTTTTAAAAGTTTCTTGAAGATCTAAACTATTTTTAAAAGTAATTATTCCACTTGCAGAAAAAAAAGCATTTAATCCAAGTAATTGATTTGCAAAATTTAATGAACCGGTAAAACAATGCATTAAAATTTTTAATTTTTCTGATTTATATGATTTAAGGATTTTATATGTTTCATCCTCAGCATTTCTAGAATGTATGATAATAGGTATATTAAGAACTATAGAAGCCTCTATATGAGCTTTAAAGCTTTCAATTTGCCTTTCTTTGTTGCTATGATTATAAAAAAAATCTAAGCCAGTTTCACCGATGCCAATAATTCTTTCATTTTGATTTATTTGATTAATTATATAATTTTTATCAATTAAAAGACTTTCCCCAGTTTCATGAGGATGTATACCAAACGTACCATAAATCATTGGATCTAATTTAATAATATTCTTTATTCTATCAAAACTTTCTACCGTAGTGCATATCGTTAATAATTTTGAGATACCAACTTCTTTTGATCTTTTTATAACATCACTTAAATTCTCAAGCAAAGGTTCATGATCTAAATGACAATGAGAATCAATCATCTTTCTTTTCAATTTTTTTAAATAAAATATCTATTTTATTAATAGGTTTTCCAGATACAAGATAGTCATGTTTTGCAATAGATTCAAAGTTAATTGCATCTACATTTAAATTAAAAATCTTTAAGGCTTTTTCTATTGAACTTGGAATTATTGGATAAAGCATGAATGATATTTTTCTGATCATTTCTAATGATGTGTAGACAATTGTACTTAATCTATCTTTATCATCTTTTTTTTTCCAAGGTTCTTGATCATTAAAATACTTATTTGCTTCAAATAAAGCACTAACAATGAAATTAATATAATAATTAATATTTTGATTATCAATTTCAGTACGTAATGCCGTCAAATTATCAGTAAATCTATTTAGCATCACTAAATCTTCGTCATTAAATTTTTTATTATCTGGTATCGATGATAAGCAATTTTTCTCAGCAAATGTGGTAACTCTTTGACATAAATTTCCATAATTATTAGCCAAATCACTATTGATACAATTCTCTAACCTATCTTGTGAAATGTTACCATCATTACCAAATGAAACCTCTTTAATTAAGTAATATCTTAAGGGATCAAGACCATAAATTTCAATAATATCTAAAGGATCAAGAATATTCCCTTTTGATTTGGACATCTTTTCATCACCAGATAAAATCCAGCCATGACCATAAACCTTCTTAGGTAAAGGTATTTTTGCAGCCATTAAAAATGCAGGCCAGTATACAGAGTGAAATCTTAAAATATCTTTACCTATTAAATGAACAGATGCAGGCCAAAATTTTTTAAAAAGAGCATCATTTGTATCTGGATAGTTTATGGCGCTTATATAATTCGCCAAAGCATCAAGCCAAACATAAATTACATGATCCGGATTGTTGGGTACCTTAATTCCCCAAGAGAATGCTTTACGACTTATAGATAGGTCTTTTAAGCCTCCTTTAACAAAGCTAATTACTTCATTTTTTCTAGATTTTGGTGAAATAAAATCGGGATTTTTTTCATAATAATTTAGTAATTCATCTTGCCATTTTGACAATCTAAAAAAATAAGACTCTTCCTCTATCCATTCAACTGGTGAACCAGATGCAGTTGCTATCTTAATGTTTTCTTTTTTAGTAATTTCTTCATCACTATAGAATGCTTCGTCAGAAACAGAATACCAGCCCGAATATTTTGATAAATAAATATCATCATTTTTTTCAAGCTCGTTCCATAAATATTGAACTGTTTTTTTGTGTCTTTCTTCAGTAGTTCTAATGAAATCAGTATTAGATAAATTTAATGTTTTTGAAAGATCTCTAAATGCTTGACTAATTTCATCGCAAAAAACCTGAGGATCAAGATTTTTTTTCTCCGCAGCTCTTTGTATTTTTAAACCGTGCTCATCAGTACCTGTTAAAAAATGAACATCAAAGCCATCTATACGTTTAAATCTGGCAAAAAAATCTGCAGCAATGCTTGAATATGCATGACCCATATGAGGTTTTGCTGATGGGTAGTAAATTGGTGTCGTAATATAGTAATTTTTATCCATTTATAATAATTTTGATTTAAATTCTAAAAACAAACTATCCTCATCCAGATTAAATTTTTCTGTATTATAAATTTTCTTTATAAATTTATGATAAAAGTTAATTAATGAGATCTTTGTATTTGTCATCTTGTATTTTTTTAAAAAAAACAACTCAATTAAATTTATTAATAAAATTTTAACAGGTTTGTTTTTCTTGTAATAATTATTTTCTATTATTAAATTTATAAAACTTGAAATAGTATGATCCTTTAAATTAATTGATTTTTCTTCAGCAAAATTAAATAAACTAATGATTTCACCAGGAGAATTATAATAACTTAGTAAGTCATAATTAACATATTCAAGTACAATTTTTTTAAGTATTGAATTTGAGATATTTAAAGACTCACTAAATGTTAAACTAATCTTAAATGTTAAACACCGTGATTTAAGAGTTGGTAGTATATTTTTTTCACTATTGTTTATTAAGATAAAAAAAACATTTTCATTTGGCTCTTCAATGATTTTAAGTAGTGCGTTAACAGAATTCTTATTTAAATTTTCAACATTATCTATTAAAATAAATCTTTCCATATTATTAAATGTTGATTTATTTGTGTAATTAATCATTTCACGTATTTGACCCACATCAATACTTTTTTTTTCAATTGATAGATCTATTAAATAAAAATTAGGATGAGAGTTATTTTGTAAAAGTTTATATGATCTATTATCCTTATTGATGCTAAAATTTTCTAAATTATATTTGTACTCTTCATTTTCGGATAAAATATAGTTGATTAAATGATAGGCTAATGTTGATTTTCCTGATCCTTTTTTTCCAGATAGTAAAATTTTACTAGGTATTTTTTTCTGTTTATATAATCCAACTAACTCGTTAAAGAAATTTTCCATACCATAAATCTTAGTATTTTCAGATGGTTTTAAATTCATAAATCTAAATTAAGTCGTTAATTTTATTTAATATTATATTTTCATTAAGATCTATATCTAGATTTGAATTTATTTTAATATATTTTTTGGGATTTTTTTTTAATATTTTAATAAAACCATTTTGTACTTTTTCATAAAACTTACTGTTAAATTTATCGTATCTGTTAAGCTTTTTTCTTAGTCTAAGTCTCTTTTTCATATTTGATAAATTAACTGTATTTAAAAAGGTAAAATCAACTTTGATATTTCTCAAAAGATGATTGTTGATATTTTGTATAAATTTTAGGTTTACACCCATTCCATAATGTTGATAAGCAATTGTTGAGTCTGAAAATCTATCTATCAGTATAATTTTTTTACCGGCATTTTTTCTTATAATTTCTATATTTTCACTTCTAGCAGAAAGGTAAAGTAGTAAATCAGTTTCTTTATTAAATGTAGATTTGTTATTTAGAATAAGATTTCTTATTTTTTCTGAATTTGCACTGCCACCAGGTTCTCTAATTTGAATAAATCTAATTTTTTTACGTGTTAAGTAATTTGCAACTTTTTTTATATGATGGGATTTACCAGTACCCTCTATACCTTCAAATACTATTATTGGTTTCTTAGACATCGCCCCAAATTAAAAAACTAATTGATTTCATTAACCTTGAAAAAACATTTAATTTTTTAATATCTTCATAAGCAAGTAAATCATATTCTTCAATAAGATCACCATCATAGGTTAACTTTAATTTTCCTAAAATGTCATCTCTTTTAATAGGAGCTTGAATTGGACCATTATAATTCAATGATACCTTCAATAGTCTTTTTTTTGCTTTTGGAATAGTTTTATAGATATCTTGTTTTATATAAGTTTTAACAACATCTTTTTTACCTAACCAAACATCAATATCCTCTATTGGAGTGTTTGCTTTTGTGATTTCAACTAAGTCAAAATTAGTTAAACCCCACGTTAAAAGTTTAGCACTTTCACGAGATCTATCATTTTTTGTATTGAAGCCACTGCCTACTGCTATTAATCGTCTTCCATTTCTTTCTACAGATGAAGCTAGTGAATATTTTTCAACAGCTAAATAGCCAGTTTTAATTCCATCTGCTCCAAGACTTTTATATAATAAAGGATTTCTATTACCTTGTGTAATGGGGTCACCACCTGTTCTATTCCAAGTAAATTCTTTTTCTGCAAAATACTTATATTCTTCAGGAAATTCTTTAATAAGATATCTAGACATAAGCATAATATCTCTTACAGTTGATACGTTTTCAGTATTATTAATCCCTGATGAATTAGCAAAATTAGTACTTTCCATTCCTATTACTTTAGCTTTAGCTGTCATCATCACGGCAAATTCATCCTCTGTACCAGCTATACCTTCAGCTAACGCAACACATGCATCATTACCAGAAGCAATAATTATTCCTTTAAGTAAATTTTCCACACTAACTTCATCTCCAACCATTATAAACATTGAAGAATAGCCAGCTGACGAAAGTCTCCAGGCATTCTCGGACACTAAAAATTTTTCATCTAAATTTAAATCACCACTTCTAATTAAATCAAACGCAATAATGGTAGTCATAATTTTTGTCATTGATGCTGGGTAAATAGATTTATCTGCATCTTTTTCAAATAATATTTCACCTGAAAGATAGTCTTGTAATATTGCTGTTCTAGCCTTTACATCAAACGCAGCATTAGAATTGGCTGCTAGTAAGAGTGTCAATATAATTGTTATAAGTCTTAATCTAATCATTTTTCATTATTTCGATATTTTCAAATTCAAGTATGCTTATATCATTAAATGATTTTTGTAGAGAGTTAATGTTATTAAAAGGACCTACATATACTCTATATTTTTTTTCGTTAATTTTTTTGATTTTAGCGTCATTAATCTTAGTTTCTTTAATGATTCTATTGACTAGCAAAGACGCGTTATCATTAAAATAAAAATCAGCTATTTTTATTTCATAAGAAAATTTTTTATTTAATTCATTTTTGGTAATTGTTTCTTTAATGTTAAGATCACTAATATTGATACTGTTAACTGGAGCCTTGTTGGCAACTTTTTTTTCTTCTTCAAATGTTTTTGCTCTTTTTGCTACAAATACTGCGTCTTCTAGTACTTCTAAAATTTCTACATAAGGTTCATTTTCATTCAAATTTATTTCATCTGCTATTCTCAATGATAATACTGCATTATTAAATAAAGGATAATCAGCATTACTACCAACAGTGCCTATAATAGATTTATTGTTTAAAATATTAGTAATTTTAACAATTGTATTTTTTTTTAAATTTTTTTGAAAAATAACCAGGCTTCGATCATCAATTTTTTTCGAGATAATCTTATTATTATAAAACTTATCATCATAAATAAGGCTAAATCCTTTATTTAAAAATGGATTATCCAATGAACTGGAAATCTTATTTTTTGTTAAGGTTGGTGTTGTACAGTTATTTAACAAAATGAAGCAGCATAAGATCAATAGTTTCTTATAAAACATTTTCAAATTTTTCCTTTAAAGTACATACAGCAAGGCCAAATCGCAAGGATCTATTCCACTGTAGTATTTTTTCATAATTTTCAAAAACGATGTAGGCTGGATCTAAATTTTGAGCATCAGGAATAATATCTTTATCTGGTGTTATTATTGATACAATCAAGTTTTCGTCAACAACATTAAAACTATCATCATTAATTAAATATTTTTTTAATAGTTTAAACTCATTTTTATTGTGAAGTTTTTTTGCAGATGTGTTTAATATATTATTAGGTATATTCTTTTTTAATTTGACTTTTATGAAACAAGGTTGGTTTTTTTTCCATCCAATTTTATTTATATAGTTAGCCGCTGAAGCAAATGAATCTATAGTTGATTTAAGCTCAATAATGTTATTTTTGTCATAGTCTATTGCATAATTGTCTATAGTAGAGGGCATAAATTGAAAAAAACCAAAAGCTCCTGCCCACGAACCATATAAAATATCAGGATCTATTTTCCCTGTATCTATTAATTGAAGAATTGTAATTAACTCATTAGTAAAAAAATCAGATCTTCGTTGATCATAACTTAAAGTTGCAAGTGATGACAATATATCCATTTTTCCTACATAAGTTCCAAAATTAGTCTCTATCCCCATCAATGCTAAAAGTAATTCTTTCTCAACTGAAAATTTATTATCTATCATATTTATGAAATCTTTATTCAATCCATAAAGTTGAGCACCCATTTTTACTTTTTGTTTAGAGGTTCTCTTCGATATGTAAGTTTTTGTATCTTCGTAGAACTCGGGTTGAAAACGGTCATATTTTATTACCTTAGGTAAAAACACAACATCAGACATTGCTAGATTGAATGTTTTTTCTGAAATTTTTTTTTCTAAAGCATAAACTTTAAAATTTACCAACCACTCATTAAATTCTTTTTCATTGGCATTTAATGTTCCATGGATAATTGTTAAAAATATAATTATAAAATATTTAATTATTTTCATATAAATCTTTTAAATAAATAATCACAGCAATCCATATTAAAATGAAACTTAATGATTTATCAAAAGAAAAAGCCTCATCATAATAAAAAAAGCCTAATAAAAACTGAAATGTTGGAGTTATATAGAAAATCATACCAGTGGGTCCAAGACCACACAGCTCAACACCTCTTACGTATAAAAATAGCGGTATGACAGTCATAGGCCCGGCTAACGCTAATATAAGCATCAATGGAGGATCATTCAAATTAAAAATATTTAGGTTATTTTTAAAAAGTAAAAAAAATGCAAATAATGCAAATGGTAATATAAAAAGACTTTCAATTAGAAGGCCAACATCAGTATCAACACTTACTTTTTTTCTAAGAAGGTTATAAAAACCCCAACTCAGAGCAACAATTATTCCCACCCACGGGATTGAATGAAAACTTTTAAATAAAAGAAATAATATAGACAACAAAACAAGAAGTATGGAAAGACCTCTTCTTTTATTAATTTTTTCACCATAAAAAATATACCCCAGGAACACACTTAAGATTGGCATAATAAAATAGCCAAAGCTCGCATCAATAATTTTTTCTGAACCTACGGCATAAATCCAAGTTGCCCAATTTATAAAGATTAGTAAGCTTGAAAAAAATAAATAAATTATATTCCTTTTATTATTTATAATTTCAAAAAAAATATCCCATTTAGAGAAATAAAAGGTAGTTATTATTAAAACTACTGATGTCCATACGCAGCGATGGATCACTACCTCTATAGAACCGGCAAATGAAATATACTTAAAGTAAATAACACCAATAACACCCCACCAAAAAGATCCTAGTGCAGTTAATACTATACCTTTATTGAATTTTTGCTTTTCCATAGTATTAAATTTATAACTATTAAATGATTATATGTTTAATTTATCAATTTTATTGTTGAATTAAAAATTTAAAATAATAAAACGTTGCTAACGGAGAGATGGCAGAGCGGTTGAATGCACCGGTCTTGAAAGCCTAGAAATCCCCCTACTCATTTTACATCGTAACACATACATTTCCCTATTTTACTTATTAATTTAAATCTTAGATTAAAAAAAACGAGCTATTATTCACTCGCCTAAGCTCTGAAACTTGTACAAAACTTGTACGAAGATAGGTCCAGGGCACTGGGTAACAGAACGCCCCTTAATACGCTCCTACTTCTCTTTATTTATAATGCTGATTAATGCTTAGATTAGTTTTGGTCGTACCCTGATCGGAATTTTTTACTTAGTCAAAATATATATCAGTTTTTTTAGGATTACTTGTCCCAGTATAATAAGTATAAATGGTTAGTTTCTTTAAAGCGCTATCCCATCCAATAAAATGACATCCATTATCACCAACCTGATCATTTGCATAACAATTTGGTACATTTCCAGTTGCCCTAGAAAATGCAAGTCTTCGATTACCCGCACTACCCTTTGGATCAAAAATATTATAAAGTTTATTTTGTAGAGCTGTTCCAATGTGAAGACCAGGATCTGCTCCGTAACCAACAGATAATACAGTACACTTTGCAGTGCTTGAATTTGATTGGTTTTTTTTTACACCAAAAATATACTCTTCTCCTAATTGACACTTCATAAATTCAGCAGCAGCATATTTTGCTATTGTCGAATGTTGAGCTAGTGTAGCATTTTTCTTTGCAGCACCCGTATACCCATTATAAGCAACCACACCAACAGCTGCGAGGATACCGATGATCGCTACAACGACTAAAAGCTCTATTAAGGTGAAGGCTTTGTGTTTTATGCTAATCTGGGTAAACATTTATTTGATCCCACAAAAAATTATTACTACATGGCTCTTTATAACAAGTTTTAACATGAAGACCTCCTGCAAAAGAATTTGCTGTATTAAATTCAGTTATGTAAACCATTCCAAGACATCCATAAGCACCACTACCAACACCACTACATTGTCTATCAACTGCTAACTTAGAATTATCAAATGCATTAATGTGACTAAAAATTTTAGAATTATTAAAAAGAGAGTCTCTTAATCTCATCCCACCTTTTTCATTTATTGACCATCCCGATGAAACTGAAGAAGCATCGTTACAACTTATTTCTCCATAGTTTCCATCCTTAAATATAGATGCATCCCCTAACTCACATTTCATTAATTCAGCTTTGATATATTTTACAACACTTTTATGATTTGCTTTGGTAGCACTAACTTTAGCAGCACCCGTATACCCATTATAAGCAACTACTCCTACAGCAGCTAAAATACCGATGATGGCTACTACGACTAGGAGTTCTATTAGGGTAAAACCATTTCGTTTCATGGATTAAGCTTAACAAAACAAAATCTAAGCATCAAGGTGATAGAATTAGCTATTTGATTTATCTCTTTTTAATCGAGTTCGTTGTCTAGTTTAAGAGACATTTTAGTGAATCTTTATGTGATTAATTTTTTATAAATCTTAAATCGTCCGCATAACTAGTGTGAGCTAGTGTGAGGTAGTGTGTCCCTCAAGTGCATAATTTAAGCGCCTTTTTTCCCAGACTGTTTCTAGGAATACCAACGCTTATTCAAACATACTCACACCAGATCTCTGCTATATCTCTAAAGTCTCTAGTCTGGACACTAGTTTATCCTATAAAATCCTAGAACGATGATCGATAGAAGTTTTTTCATACTGTTAATTTACTTTTTCTTTTTCTTGCACTTAAAATCTTTAACATTTTTCTTACTACCGGTATTTGTATGATACCACTCAATATGACGAGTTAAATTTACAAAATCAGAAACTGAAAGTGAATTAGTTCTTTCTAATACTTTACCTTCATATTTATATTTCACACTTTTAAATATACAGGTTGCTTTATTGTTTTTGATAATTCTTACCCATCCATCATTTGATATATCTTCCTTTCGAAGCTCGTTTGAACACCACTCCTTATATTTATTTTTTGTAGCATTACGGTTTTTCCAAAACACTTTATCACCAGTAGGATCATTGATATATTTAAATGTAGTTTGACCACACTTCATAAAAAGTTCATCTGCTGCAACAGCTGTTGTAAATAATGTTAATATTAAATATATAATTGTTTTTTTGATCATGATGCTTCCCTTTCTTTATTGTGTTGCTTTTATTGCTTCATCGTACTCTTCTTGGGTCATTATCCCTAAGTCCAACAGTGATTTTAATTGTTTTAATTGCTCTTCATCAATATTAGTAGGAGCTACTTCATGAGATACTAATCCTAGCTCATCTAAAAAATCCTTAACGTTCACTCCCTTTGGAACTTTTTTATTTAAGCCATCCCAAACAATAGTTCTTTTCTTTGCAAATATTCTGCACGTTTGTTTTTCACCAGAATTTTTTTTAGCATTTCTTTGACAATGTGAAATAGTATCAGCTAAAGAACTATTGGCATTACAATCACTACCTTTAAAACAATAATAATATCCACTGTCTGCTCCATCTAATGAAATTGCAAAAACAAGGCCTTTACCAGACCTTTGATGACCCCCATTTTTATCATGAATATTATCAGACAAATAAAACTCAAATTGATTTACATTATATTGATTAAGTTTTACCTCACCATAACCATTAAGATCTGCATAAGCATTCCCACTCAACAACAAACCCAGAACCACGATCCTTAAAATCTTTTTCATGAACCAATATCCTAGCACAAAACTGACACGTAATTGACTCATAACTTCGTCCAAACTTCTGCTATTTGCTAAAGCAACTTTGTTGCAAAATAAGGATTATAGAAGCATGGTCTGGAGCACCGGGTAACAGAACGCCCCTTCACACTCTCCTACTTCTCTTTATTTATAATGCTGATTGGTGTTAAGATTATTTTTGGTCGCACATACGTCGCAATTTTCTACTTAAATTTGCTTTAAAATTTTTTTTTTGTTCTATCAACTTTTTTGCATTCACCAGTAAATGAAGTACCAAGACCTTTATACGATAGCACTCCAGAATAACGGTCTAGAGTCATTGAAGGTTTATTAGCAAAATTCAATTTAAACTTACCAGTAATTGAATCTTCTGAAGTTTTTAGTTTATAAATATTGTACTTATTATTTGGTTGCTTTTTTTTTATTGGTGGTAATAAATGAGTAGGTATTTGTATCCAGTTGCCTTTATCACCTATAGAAACATTAATGGTTGAATTAATTTCTTTTTTATAATTTGATCCAGTTGTAACTCCTGTATTTTGATCATACTTGGTTATTGAACCAATTGTTGACCCAACTCCATAACATTCAAGATTAAGATTTGCAGAATAAGCATTACCACTTAACAACAAACCCAGAACGATGAACAGATATGCTAGTAAGCGTTTCATCAAGATACTCTATCAAATGAAAATGGGATTTTATAGGATGAAACTTGTACGAAACTTGTACGAAACTAGTTTTTAGTAACTATTAATTAATATTTTAAGTTGAAAATTCTAGATTGTTAGCTAAAACACTCACTAACGGAGAGATGGCAGAGCGGTTGAATGCACCGGTCTTGAAAACCGGCAAAGGGGCAACTCTTTCCTGAGTTCGAATCTCAGTCTCTCCGCCACTATTCACTTGTATATTTATAATTTTTAAACATCTCTGAAACTTTGTTTAACTTAATTTGAATTGTTAAATTTTGACCTTGATTAAATTTATAAAGATTTTCATCATCACAATCTAACAAATCACATAAAAGGTTTAGATCTTGTTCGTTAAATTGATCAATATATTTTTTGGTAAATGAACCTAATAACTTATCCATTTCTTTAGTACCTCTATAGTTGGCTCTATAAATTATTTTATTTTTTAAATCCTTTATATTAATGGTCATAAAATTTAATATATTACACCTAACATGAAAAATAAGAATAATTATGACTATTTATTGGCTGATCTAACCAAATTAAATGGTGTGGGTAAAAAAACCATGGAAATTTTGAAGAAAAAAAAAGTAAATAATATATTTGACCTACTGTGGAGGTTACCTAAATCTTATACAGACAGAACGCTCGTTAGTAAAATTTGTGATCTTCAAATAGGTGTTATTCAAACTATCAGAATTGTTCCACTAAAATATCAATTTCCAAGAGTTAGAAATTTACCTAATAGAGTAAATTGTATTGATGAAACGGGAAAGATTGATTGTATATTTTTTAATAGTCACGAAGGATATGTAAGAAAAATTTTACCATTAAATGAAGAAGTGACAATTAGTGGTAAGATAGGTAATTATAAAGGACGATATCAGATAACAAACCCCACATATATTTCACAAGATAGTTCATTAATTGAAAACATCGATAATAAGTACTCATTAACAGAGGGCATTACTGAAAAAACTTATAATAAAATTATTAATCAAATTTTAAAAAACTTACCTATTTTGACTGAGTGGCACGATAAAGACATACTAAAAATTTTTAACAATGAAAGTTGGAATGAATCTATAATAAAATTACATAATCCAGAAAATATTGAAAATTATAAATCTGATTTTTATAAAAGACTTGCTTATGATGAAATACTAGCATCATTTTTGGTTAATTCTGAAATAAGAAAAAAAATTAAAAGAATTAAAAAAGTTTCTAAAAATTTTACTGAAATGGCTTATAATAATATAGTTAATAAATTAAACTTTACTCTTACTAAGGATCAAAAAAATTCATTAAATGATATTAATAAAGACCTAAATTCTAAAAGTAAAATGTTTAGACTTTTACAGGGTGACGTTGGAAGTGGTAAAACTATTGTTGCATTAATTTCTTCTTTAAGTGTCATTAGTTCAGGGTTCCAAGTAGCATTAATGGCCCCTACTGAAATATTAGCTAGACAACATTATATTTTAGCAAAAAAACTATTTCCTAAAAATATAAAGATTGAATTACTTTCCAGTAAGAGTGAAAGCAGTGAGAAAAAGCGAGTTGTAAAAGAATTAGAAAACAATCAAATTCAAATGGTATTTGGTACACATGCAATTTTTCAAAAAAAAATAATTTTTGCAAACCTTGGTTATATTATAATTGATGAGCAGCATAAATTTGGTGTTAGACAAAGAAAGCTTTTATCGGATAAAGGTGGTGATAATTGTGATGTTCTTTTAATGTCAGCAACACCGATTCCAAGAACTCTGACCATGTCTGTTTATGGTGATATGGATGTTTCTATTATTAGAGAAAAACCAAGTAATAGAAAAGAGGTAAAAACTTACAGCAAATTAGAAAGTAAAATGGATGATGTTATTAATTTTGTTAGAAAAGAAATTAAAGAAGGAAACCAAATTTTTTGGGTATGTCCTTTGATAGAAGAATCAAAAAAATTAGATCATCAATCTTCGGTTACTAAATTCAAATTTCTTAATGAAATTTTTCCAAATAACGTTGCATTACTTCATGGAAAAATTGACAATGAGGAAAAAGAGGAAATATTGAATAAATTTTTAAACAAAAAATATTCAATTTTAGTTTCAACAACAATTATAGAAGTTGGTATTGATTTTCCTAATGCTAATGTAATCATAATAGAAAATGCTAATAAATTTGGATTATCACAGTTACATCAGTTAAGAGGAAGGGTTGGGCGTGGTACAAAACAAGCGAGTTGTATATTAATGTTTAAGTCTAATTTAAGTGTTAATGCAAAAAAAAGAATTAATATTTTAAAAAACTCTAATGATGGTTTCGAAATCTCTGAAGAAGATATGAAGTTAAGAGGTTTTGGTGATTTACTAGGTTTTAAACAAAGTGGTGTTAAAAATTTTAAATTAGCTGACCCAATTCAAAACGAAGATTTATTTTTAATGGCAGAAAAACAAATTAAAAAAATAGAATTAGAGAATATTGATATTAAAAAATATAAAGCGTTACTCAAGTTATACGATCAAGCAGATATAATTAATGATATGGTTTAGCTTTTTGGCTTAGAGGTTCCTGCTGAAACTATAAATTTTGAGGCTTCTTCAAATGTCATATCTAAGTAAATCAAATCTTCTTTTGGTATCATTAGCAAAAAGCCACTTGTTGGGTTGGGCGTTGTTGGAACAAAAACATTAACCAAATTAATATTTGTTTTAGCTTTAATTTCACCTGTGTTTTCCTTGGTAGCGAAACCTACGGCCCACGATCCTTTTCTTGGGTACTCAACTAGTACAACACTTTTTTTATTACCCTCTTGTTCTCTAAAAGAATCTGTCATTTGTCCAATCGCAGAATAAATAGTTCTTAGTATTGGCATTCTTTTAAATAAATCATCAATTATTTGTAAAAATTTTTTACCTATAAAAGTTAAAGAAAGACCACCAACAACTGTAATAAAAATAATTGTTAAAATTATTTCAATACCTGGAACTGCATATGGAAGATAAGTGTTAGGATTTAATCCTGATGGTACTAATTTCGTTGAAAAATTGATTAAGAATTTGCTTAAATAAAGTGTAAACCCAATTGGTATTAAAACAATTACACCTGTAAAAAAATAGTTTCGTAATTTTAAAGCAAATGATTTTTTCTTTTTAATAGGCATAGATAATTTAGTGATAACTAGAATAAATAACAAAAGAAACAGCTATAATGAAAAGTACAACTAAGATTTTATTGTTTAAATTCATAAAAGTATATATTTATATGATTATCAAAATTTTAATAAAATGAATAGAAGAAAATTTTTAAATTATGTTGGCTGCGGATGTTCAGGCTTGATGCTGGGTGCTTGCTCTACAACACCAATAACTGATCGGAGACAATTTAAAATTATACCTGAAAGTAAATTAAATGCGCAAGCTGCTCAAATCTATGAGAAAGTTAAAGAAAAAGAGAAAATGAGTGATGACACCAAAACACTAAATGAAATTAAAGATATTGGAAAAAGAATGGAAGATTCTATATCAGAATACTTTTATAGAGCGGGTCTAAATGATCCTACGGTCAATTTTGATTGGGAATATATTTTAATTGATAATAAAAAAGTTAAAAATGCTTGGTGTATGCCTGGTGGTAAAATTGCTGTATACACAGGAATACTGGATGTTACAAAAAATACAAATGGTCTTGCCTCAGTTATGGGTCATGAAATTGCGCATGCTGTTGCTAAACATTCTGTTGAAAGAGCTAGTAGAGGAGTTTTATTAAATACAAGCACACAACTTATAGATATATTTACTGGTGGGAAGTTATCACAAGTGAATAGAGTAACAGGAATGAATACAGTTGGTTTGCTTTCACAAATAGGAATAATGAATCCTTTCTCGAGAACCCAAGAAAGTGAAGCTGATTACCTGGGAATGATCTTTGCATCATTATCTGGTTTTGATATTAGGGAAACTAAAAAGTTATGGGAAAGAATGAAAGCAGCAAACAAAGGGAAAGAGCCTCCTCAATTTATGAGCACACACCCATCGTCATCAAAAAGAATAAAAGATTTATCAGAATGGGAAAATAGTGTCATTTTAGACTACCCACCAATTACAATTAGTTAATATTTAATAGATTATTTTAGTGGTGAGCCCTGATGGACTCGAACCATCGACCCATTCCTTAAAAGGGAATTGCTCTACCAACTGAGCTAAGGGCCCACATATAAATTAATAAAGTTGAGATAAAAGTCTTTTTTTATCTAATTTTAAAAAAAAACTTTTGGTGAAGTCTTCTTTAAAATTTTTAAATTTCTTTACACTTAAAAATTTAAACAATAAAAAAATATCAAACTTGAATAATTTTTATTACCAAAAACAATTATTTATTCCATAACATCACAAATTGCAAATATTTAAATTACAACTTATCAATGTATTCATCGTGAAATTTATCAAAAGTACCTCTTTTAATATTTTCTCTAATAGAAGACATTAATTCTTGATAAAAGTTGATGTTATGTAAGGTTAAAAGTGTAGAACCCAGTATTTCATTCGTATTAAATAGATGATTTAGATAGTTTTTTGAATACCTGTTAAGATTTAGATTTGAACAATTGGGATCAAGGGGCTCATTGTCATTTTTAAATTTATTATTTTTAATATTTATACGACCTTTCCAAGTAAAAGCTAAACCAGTTCTTCCAGATCTTGTAGGCATTACACAGTCGAACATATCAACGCCTCTCTTAACAGCCCCCAGAATATCAGCTGGCGTCCCCACACCCATTAAATATCTTGGTTTATCATCAGGCATAATATTTTTTAAATCATCCAGAACACTAAACATTTCATTTTGACTCTCTCCAACTGCAAGACCTCCAATCGCATAGCCATCAAAACCAATTTTGATTAACTCATTAAGAGATTTAGTTCTTAAATCTTTGAATAAACCACCCTGAACTATTCCAAATAAAGCTTTGTGTGGGTTTAAACCAAAAGCTATTTTAGATCTTTCAGCCCAATATATGGATAATTCCATAGATTTATTAATTATATTATAATCAGTAGTTTTCTTAGGACACTCGTCCATAATCATAACAATATCTGAGTCTAATCCTTTTTGAACTCTTATGCTTTCCTCTGGACTTAATATGAATTTTTTACCATCTACATGAGAATTAAATATTGCACCTTTTTCTTTGTCTACTTTGTTTAATTTTGAAAGTGACATAACTTGAAACCCACCAGAATCTGTAAGTATCGGAAGCTTACAATTCATAAACTTGTGAAGTCCTCCTGCAGAAATTATTCTATCCACACCAGGTCTAATCATTAAATGATAGGTATTAGATAATATTATTTCAGCACCAGTTTTAATAACATCATCAATAAGGCAAGCTTTTACAGTTGCTTGTGTACCGACAGGCATAAAAGCAGGTGTTTGAATGTTGCCTCTATGAGTTTCAATAATGCTAGTTCTGGCAAATTTATCATTTTCAATGACATTAAATTTGAAATTTTTTAATGTCATTGAAATGAGTTTTAATATTATTTAAAGCTAATAATTTTATCCGGGTTAGAAACGGAACCGTTATTATTTTGATCACCTCTTTTAATTTTATCAACTATCTCCATCCCTTCAATAACTTTACCAAAAACAGTATATTGTCTATCTAGAAATGATGACTCTTTGAAGCAAATAAAAAATTGACTATTAGCACTATTTGGATCTTGAGATCTTGCCATAGACAAGGTTCCTCTTTCATGAGGCAGGTCACTAAATTCTTCTTTAAGATCTGGTAAATCAGAACCACCCATTCCTGCTCTTTTTAAATCAAATTGGTCATTAGAAGAGTTACCAAATTTTACATCTCCAGTTTGAGCCATAAAACCATCAATTACTCTGTGAAATACAACACCGTCGTACTTTCCATCTTTTGCTAATTGTTTAATTCTTTTAACGTGGTTAGGTGCCACATCTTCAAAAAGTTCTATCTTAATGTCTCCATCTTTAAGTTTTAAAATCATTATATTCTCCTCTGCGATTATATTGTTGGTTAGTATAAAAAATAAAATTAAAAATTTTGTTATAAATTTATTCATATTTCTCTTTTAAAGACTTTATTGTACTTTTTGTTGTAAATTTTTTTATATCACCTTTTAGTCTCACTATTTCTTTAACAAATCTTGATGAAATAATTTGATTTTCAACATCAGACATTAAAAAAATTGTTTCTATATTGTTATTTAATTTTCTATTCATTCCAGCTAATTGAAATTCATATTCAAAGTCAGATACAACTCTTAGACCTCTTAATATAATATTAGATTTGTATTTTTTACATAAATCAGTTGTTAATGATGTAAATGAAATAACTTCAATTTTTTTTTTATCAAATCTTAAATCAATGAATAGTGCTTTTCTAATTAGATGTATTCTTTCAGTTGAATTAAAGAGATAATTTTTATTAGTGCCGTCAGAAGCCGCAACAACAACTTTATCAAATAATTTTAAAGCTTTTTTAATTACATCAATATGACCAAAGGTAATTGGATCAAATGTTCCAGGATATATGGCAACTTTTTTCATTACTCCAAGTTATCATCGATTTTTATTGCTGAAACAACTTTTTCATCACCAGATAATTTGATAATTCTTACACCTTGAGTATTTCTTCCTGCTGTTCTTATTTCTTTAGTAGCAACTCTAATCACTCTTCCTTTATTTGTTGAAATCATTACATCATCTCCTTCAATGACTGAAAATGAGGAACATATACTACCGTTTCTTGGTGAGTTAATAATTCCAATTATACCCTTGCCGCCTCTATTTGTAACTCTATATTCATTGTTCAGAGTTTTTTTCCCGTATCCATTTTCTGTAATAGATAAAACAAATCTTTCATCAGAGTTTGAATTTTTTTTTGTTTTTTCTTTATTTGCTATTGAAAGAGAAACAATTTCATCATTAGGTGATAATTCTATACCCTTAATACCTTTGGATGATCTACCCTTAAATATTCTTAGTTTTTTTGATTCAAATCTGATGCACTTACCGTTTTTTGTACTTAACATTACATCTTGATCATCCTTACAGATTTCAACACCTACGATTTTGTCGTTAGGATCTAATTTTATTGCAATTTTTCCAGCTGAGTTAATTGAAGAAAAATCTTCTAGACTATTTTTTCTAACTTTACCTTTAGCTGTAGCGAAAACAATTTGAAGATTTTTCATATCGCTCTCATCATCAGGAAATGGCATTATTGAACTGATAGATTGATGATTTTTTAAAGGTAAGATGTTGAATAGAGATTTACCTTTTGATGTAGTTGATCCTTCAGGTATTTTCCAAGCTTTAATTTTATAGACAAGTCCTTCTGTTGAGAAGAAAAGAACAGAAGTACGAGTGTTAACTGATAAAGTTTGAACCACAGAATCTTGATCTCTCGTTGTTATCCCAGATTTTCCTTTACCGCCTCTTTTTTGCTGTTTGACGCTACTTAAAGCTCCTCTTTTAATATAACCCTGAAGAGTAACTGTAATAATCACTTCTTCTTTTTGAATGGTCTCTTCGATATCATAGTTTAAAACGGCATCTATAATTTTAGTTCTTCTTGGAACTGCAAACTTTTCTTTGATAGTTTTAAGCTCTTCACTTATTACGTTTAAAAGTTCTTTTTTAGAATTAATTATCTTTTTATAACCTTTAATCAGGTCAGCTAATTTCTTAATTTCGACTTCTATTTCATTGATTCCAAGAGCTGTAAGTTTTTGAAGTCTAAGTTCTAAAATAGCAATTACTTGAGGATCGGTTAGTGAGTATAAATTTTTTCCTTTTTTATCTTCAACAAGTGAAATTAGCTTTAAAGATTTATTTATTTTCCACTTAGTGCTTAATAAGGATTTTTTAGCATCATCAGGAGTTTTTGAAGACCGTATAATTTTTATAATCTTATCTAAGTTCTCAACAGATACTGATAATCCAATAAGGATATGAGCTCTGTCTTCAGCTTTCTTTAAATCAAACTTAGTTTTTTTGATTACTACGTCTTCACGGAATGTTAAGAAATTTGATAAAAATTCTTTTAAATTACAGATTTTTGGTTTACCGTCAACAATAGCTAAAGTGTTAAAGCCAAAAGAGCTTTCTATAGATGTATTTTTATAAAGTAATCTTTTAATAGTTTCTGGTTCAACACCATTTCTTAAATCAATAGCAACTCTAATCCCTTCTCTGTTAGATTCGTCTCTAATATCTTTTATTCCCTCTATTTTTTTCTCTCTAACAAGTTGGGCAATTCTCTCATTTAAAACTGATTTATTTACTTGATATGGTACTGAGGTTATAACGAGTCTCTCTCTACCATTTTTTTGTGCTTCAACGCTAATTTCACCTCTAATTTTAAATGACCCACGACCCACATTATATCCAGCTTTAATAATTTCTTTTCCAATGATGACACCACCTGTTGGAAAATCAGGACCTGGTATATGTTTCATTAACTCTTTAATTTTAACATCTTTATTTTCAATTAAAGCTAATGTTCCATCTATAATTTCACCTAAATTATGTGGAGGAATGCTTGTAGCCATTCCCACAGCAATACCACCAGCACCATTTACTAGTAAATTAGGATATTGAGCAGGTAAAACTGTTGGTTCTTTTTCAGTTTCATCGTAATTACTTTTATAATCAACGGTGTTTTTTTCTATATCATCAATTAAGTATTGAGAAACTTTAGCTAATCTTGTTTCCGTATATCTCATAGCTGCAGCTGGATCTCCATCAATAGATCCAAAGTTACCTTGGCCTTGAACAAGAGGTAAACTCATAGAAAAATCTTGAACCATTCTGACAAGAGCGTCATAAACAGATTGATCTCCATGTGGGTGATATTTACCAATAACATCCCCAACTATTCTTGCAGATTTTCTAAATTGTTTTGACCAATCGTAGCCACCTTTATACATGGCAAATAATATTCTTCTATGAACTGGTTTAAGTCCATCTCTGACATCAGGAAGAGCCCTACTCACAATTACACTCATTGCATATGACAAGTACGATGAGCTCATCTCATCATGCATTGAGATAAGTTTAATATTTTTGTCTTTAGGTATTTCTGTGTCTTTCATAGAAACTAAAATGGAATTTCGTCATCCATATCATTAGGGGCTTGGGGGCTATCATCAGGATTGTTAGCGACAGCTTGCGAATTGTCATTTTGAATACCACCACCAGTGTTTCCACCACCCAACATAGTAAGTGAAGAATTGTATCCTTGAATTACAATTTCAGTTGAATACTTGTCTTGACCAGATTGTTCATCTTTCCATTTTCTAGTCGTTATCTGTCCCTCAACATAAATTTGAGCACCTTTTTTTAAATATTGCTGAACGACATTGACTAACCCTTCATTAAATACAACTATTCGGTGCCATTCTGTTTTTTCTTTTTTTTCGCCAGTTGCTTTATCTTTCCAAGATTGGCTAGTAGCTAAACTTAAGGTAGCAAGACTTTTGCCATTCGACATTTGTTTGATTTCTGGGTCTGCGCCTAAACGCCCAATTAATAATACTTTATTTAAACTTCCAGCCATAATATTTATAATTCTTTATTAATTTAATTAATTTTATATCACAATACAAACTCAATATTAATTTTATTAATTTAAAGCAACTAAAATTATGATTAAAAAGATAGTTATTAAGGGTGCAAAAGAGCATAACTTAAAGAATGTTTCAGTAGAAATACCTAAAGATCAGTTTGTTGTAATTACTGGTCTTTCTGGTTCAGGAAAATCCTCATTAGCATTTGACACTGTCTATGCCGAAGGACAAAGAAGATACGTTGAAAGTTTATCAGCTTATGCTCGTCAATTTTTGGATAAAATGAAAAAACCAAATGTTGATCTTATCGAGGGATTAAGTCCAGCTATAGCCATAGAGCAAAAAAATACTTCTAAAAATCCAAGATCAACTGTTGCAACAGTTACTGAAATTTATGACTATATGAGAGTGTTGTATGCGAGGGCTGGTGTTCCCTACTCACCATTCACAGGAAAGCCAATTACATCGCAAACAATAACCCAAATCGTTGATTTAATAAAAAAATTACCAAAAAAATCTACAATTTATATTTTTGCTCCTGTGGTTAGAGGTCGTAAGGGTGAGTATAGAAAAGATATTTTAAGTTATAAAAGAAGAGGTTTTAGAAAAATTAAAATTGATGAAGTCATATATGAAATAGATAATGCACCTAATTTAGATAAAAAACTCAAGCATGACATATCTGTTTTAGTTGATAGAATTGTCTTGAATTCCAACCTTGGTAATAGACTTGCTGAAAGTATTGAGACAGCTGTAAATTTATCAAATGGATTGGTATTTGTTGAGTACGAGGATGAAACATTGCCACAAAAATTTAGAAAAATTGAAAAATTAATTTATTCTACAAAATTTGCTTGTCCAGAAAGTGGTTTTACAATTGAAGAGATTGAACCAAGACTTTTTTCTTTTAATAGTCCTTACGGAGCGTGCGCAGAATGTGAGGGTATAGGTATTAAATTGAATATAGATCCAAATTTAGTAGTTCCTGATGAGAAAAAAAGTATAGCTGATGGTGCTATAGAGCCATGGGCCAAATCAACAACACTATATTATGCTCAAACCTTAGCCTCTATTGCTAAACATTATGGAATTTCTTTAGATGAGAGATGGAAAAAACTTCCAAAAAAATTTAGAGATGTAATATTGTTTGGATCGGATGAAGAAGAAATTAAGTTTGTTTATGATGATGGTTATGAAAAATATTCTCATAAAAAAACTTTTGAAGGTGTAATAAATAACCTTGAAAGAAGATTTCTTGAATCTGACAGTGAATGGAAAAGAGAAGCGATAGCTGAATACCAATCTGATTCTGCTTGTGAAGGATGTAACGGTAATAGATTAAAAGAAGAAGCCTTATGTGTTAAAATTGATAATCAAAATATAAGCGAAGTAACTAAAAAATCTATTTTAGATGCTGCTAATTGGTTTAAAGGTCTAGAGCAAAACCTTGATAAACGACAATTTAAGATAGCAGAACATATTTTAAAAGAAATTAATGAAAGACTAACGTTCCTTTTAAATGTTGGGCTTGAATATTTAACATTATCGAGAGAGTCAGGAACCCTTTCTGGAGGTGAGGCTCAAAGAATAAGACTTGCCTCACAAATTGGTTCTGGATTAACTGGTGTACTGTATGTACTTGATGAACCTTCTATCGGATTGCATCAAAAAGATAATGTTAAATTAATAAATGCATTAAAAAGACTAAGAGATTTAGGTAACACTGTAATTGTTGTTGAGCATGATACGGAAACGATGGAAAATGCAGATCATATAATAGATATGGGTCCAGAAGCTGGAACTAATGGTGGTGAAATAATTGCACAAGGTACTTATGATGAAATACTAAAAAATAAAAACAGTATTACTGGTCAATACTTATCTCATAAAAAGTATATAGAAATTCCAAGAACCAGAAGGCTTGCAAAAAATGGAAGATTTGTTGAAATTAATGGTGCTAGTGGAAATAACTTGAACAACGTTAATCTTAAAATTCCAACAGGAAGTTTTACTTGCGTGACTGGTGTTTCAGGTAGCGGTAAATCAACACTAATATTACAAACATTATATCATGCATTAAATTTAACCTTGAATAACAAAGCTAGAAAAGTCCCTAAAGAGTTTAAGAGTTATAAAGGTGTTGAGCTTATAGATAAAATAATTGATATAGATCAGTCTCCTATTGGAAGAACACCTAGATCAAACCCAGCAACTTATACTGGAGCTTTTGGCCCCATTAGAGATTGGTTTACAGCACTACCAGAGTCAAAAACAAGGGGATATAAGCCAGGCAGATTTTCTTTTAATGTTAAAGGTGGAAGATGTGAAGCTTGTGAAGGTGATGGTGTAATTACATACGAGATGCACTTCTTACCTGATGTTTATATCCAGTGTGATGAATGTAAGGGAACTAGGTACAATAGAGAAACTCTAGAGATAAAATTTAAAGATAAAAGTATTGCCGATGTATTGGATATGTCCGTAGACGAGGGATGTGAGTATTTCGAAAATATTTCAAATATTAAAACAAAACTATTAACACTTAAAAAAGTAGGCCTTGGGTATATAAAGATTGGACAGCAGGCAACAACACTATCTGGTGGTGAAGCTCAACGTATTAAATTAGCTAAGGAATTATCAAAAAGATCTACAGGAAGAACCATGTACATATTAGATGAACCAACAACGGGTCTTCATCAACATGATATTAAAAAACTACTAGAAATACTTCATACATTTGTAGCTCTAGGAAATACAGTTGTTGTTATTGAGCATAATTTGGATGTAATCAAAACAGCTGATTATATCGTTGATATGGGTCCTGAAGGTGGTGTCAAAGGTGGAAATATTATCGCAGAGGGCAAACCTGAGGATATTATCAAAATAAAAGGTAGTTATACTGGTGAATTCTTAAAACCCATGCTGGAAGAAAAATTTAAAAAGAAGTTAAAGATTTAAACATTTAGTGTATAAGTGATTCAAATTATGGGTAATTTACTATCATCACTTCCAAAAACTATTCACGCATCATTAGCTTTAGCCTTAATCTTTTTTCTAGGGTTATTTTATGGTAATGGTGGTTTTGATTTTGATACAATTTTTTGGAGTTGGTTGACAAGATTTATTCATGTAACGGTTGCTATAATGTGGATTGGGCTTCTTTGGTATTTTAACTTTGTACAAATTCCAAATATGCCAAAAATCCCTGATGAACAAAAACCTGCTATAGGTAAAGTTATTGCTCCAGCTGCATTGTTTTATTTTAGATACGCTGCATTACTGACAGTTCTTTCAGGATTAATTTTAGCTTATCTGAATGGTTATTTACACGATGCTATGACATTAGGTGGCGGTGGAAAAAATACAGCTATAGGTATTGGGATGTGGCTTGGTTTATATATGGCTTATAATGTTTGGTTTATAATTTGGCCAAATCAAAAAAGAGCATTAGGTATGGTTGAGTGTGAACCTGATATTAAAGCAAAATCAGCAAGAACAGCAATGTTGTTTTCAAGAACAAATACTCTTTTATCGATACCAATGTTACTTTCAATGGTAGCAGCTCAAAACCTTTATTAAATTTATTCCTTATCTTCTTTAAGGATTGTTTTTTGTGAAACTCTAAGTTTTACAAGTATAGGATTAGCTATATAAATTGAAGAATAAGTTCCAAATATAACACCCATTATCATGGCTAAAGAAAAACCTTTTAGTATTTCCCCACCAAATAAATAAATTGAAACTAAAGCAAGCAATGTTGTGGTTGACGTAATTATAGTTCTGGAAAGAGTTTCATTGATTGAGATATTTGTAAGTTCATAAATCTTGATATCAGAAAACTTTCTTAAATTTTCCCTAACTCTGTCATAAATAACAACAGTATCGTTCATTGAATAACCAACTATAGTTAAAACGGCGGCAACTATTGATAGATTTATTTCTAGACTGAATAGCGAGAAAAGACCTAGTGTTATAATAACATCATGGAATAAGGCTAAAATAGCACCTAAACTAAATTGCCATTCAAATCTTATCCATATGTAAAATAACATTGCAGCTAGAGATAGTGCAATTGCAATAATACCAGACTTTAATAATTCAGAACTTACTTTTGGACCTACATTTTCAACTCTTCTGAAATTAAAAGAGCCCCCCAAAGAAGATGTTAAATCTTTTTTAATAACCTCAATAGCGTTTGCACTTGTATCTTTTTTCTCCATCTTAATTAAAAAATCATTTTCATTACCAAATTTTTTAACATTAAAATCTCCTAAATTCATTTTATTAAAAGATTGTCTTAAAGAAGTAACGTTAATATTTTTATCATTAGACCTTAGTTCTATTAAGGTCCCACCTTTAAAATCTACACCAAAATTAAGTCCTTTAAAAAATAACAATAGAACAGATGCAACAACTAGACTTAAAGAGATAAGATTAAATAGTTTATAAAATTTATTAAAATTAATCATTTATATTAGGTTAGTTTTTTCTTTATTTCTTACCACGTAAAGACCCGTAAGCATTCTTGCAATAAAATAAACTGAAAACAGTGTAGTAAAAATTCCTACAGCTAAGGTCACAGAGAAGCCTTTAACAGGTCCGGAGCCCATAAAGAATAAGATTACAGCTGCAATTAATGTGGTTATATTTGCATCTATAATTGCAGTTTTTGATTTCACATAACCTGTATCAAAAGCTATTATATTATTTTTTTCTTTCTTGCATTCTTCTTTAATTCTTTCAAAAATTAATACATTAGCGTCAACTGCCATACCTACTGTTAAAATGATACCTGCTATTCCAGGAAGAGTTAATGTTGCTTCAAATAAAGTTAAAATACCAACTAAAAAGAATAAGTTAATTAGTAGTGTTATATTAGCAATTAGACCAAATATTTTGTATTTAAAAAACATAAAAATTATAACTAATAAAAAACCAATCATAAGAGCAATAACTCCAGCATTAATTGAGTCTTGACCAAGATCAGGTCCTACTGTTCTTTCTTCAATTATATTAAGTGGAGCTGGTAATGCTCCTGATCTTAATAGTAGAGCTAAGTCTGTTGCAGATTGGAACGTAAAATTTCCACTAATCTGGCCATTTCCACTTGCTATAGTATCTCTAATTACTGGAGCACTAACAATTTTACCATCTAGAACGATAGCTAATTGTTTGCCAACACCGGTACTAGTTGCTTTACCAAATCTTTTAGCCCCCACTCTATCAAGAGTAAATGATACTACTGTTTCGTTTGTTTGATTGTTCATTTGTGGTTGAGCATCCAGTAAATTCTCACCATTTAAGATTATTCTTTTACTAACCATTGCTTCGCTAGTTCCATCTTCAAACTGAAGCATTTCAGTTCCAAAAGTGTCATTATTATTTTGAGTGACAAATCTAAATGTTAAATTTGCAGTTTTTCCTAAAAGTGACTTTATACGCATAGGATCATCTAGACCCGGAAGTTCAACTAAAATTCTATTATTACCTCTTTTTAATATATTGGGCTCATTAGTACCAACCTCATCAACTCTTCTTCTAACTATTTCTAAAGCTTGATCTTGTGAAGAAGTTTTGATTTCTATAAGTCCATATTTTGAAAGAGTTAAAGTAAATTCATTATTTTGTATTTCTAAATCAAACTGATGAGATTTATATTGGTTATAGTATGGGTTAATATCACTTTCTTTATCAAGAAAAAAAGTTTCAACTAACTGAACATTATCATTTGATGTATTAAATATTATTTTTTTATTTACTATTCTCAGATCATTAAAAGATATTTTCTTATTTTTTAAAAAATTTCTAATAACAGTTGTTGTATTTTGTAATTTTTGAATTTCAACAGGACCGTTATCAATCTCAAGTAAAAGATATGAACCGCCCTGTAAATCTAAACCTAGATTTATCTTTTTTGAAATAAAGCTGTCTTCAGAATTCTGAAAATTTGATGCAGCAATAAAAATAAAAAAAATTGATACCAAAGAAACTAAGGTAATTCTTAATTTGGAAAAGTATAACACTTTAGTTAAATGTTATTTTTTTACTTCAGGGGAGTTAAGTAATCCTTGGATACCTGTAGATTTGATAATTTCAACTTTAACGTTGTCAGCAATTTGCACTTCAACTTTATCATTATCAATAATTCTTTCAACTGTACCAATAATACCAGCAGACGTTACAACCTTGTCTCCTCTTGATAAGTTTTCTACCATGGCTTTATGCTCTTTAACTTTCTTTTGTTGAGGTCTTATTAAAAAAAAGTAAAAAATAACAAAAATTAAAATTAGTGGTATAAATTGTCCTATTCCTGAATCCATTTTTCTCCTTGATTAAAGTGAATACTTACAACATCTATTAAATTAAAACAACTTTAAATCTTATTGATTTTCTCAATATTATTCATGTAAGGCCTTAAAACTTCAGGTACAATAATAGAGCCATCTTCTTGTTGATAATTTTCTAATATAGCAACTAATGTTCTACCAATCGCTAAACCACTGCCATTTAGCGTTCCAACAAAAACTGTTTCTTTTTTTTCGTTTTTATATCTAGCTTTCATTCTTCTTGCTTGAAACGATCCACATGAAGAGCAACTTGAGATTTCTCTATATTTATCTTCAGATGGAAGCCACACCTCAATATCAAAAGTTTTTTCAGCACTAAAGCCCATATCACCAGTACACAAAACTATTTTTCTATATGGAAGTTTTAGTAAATCTAAAATTTTAGTTGCACAATCAGTCATTCTATCTAGTTCTGGTAAGCACTTATCTGCCTCAACAATACTCACCATTTCAACCTTGTAAAATTGGTGTTGTCTAATCATGCCTTTTGTATCTTTACCGTAGCTACCTGCTTCTTTTCTAAAACATGGAGTTGAAGCAACCATTCGCATAGGAAGTTTTTTTTTATCAATAATTTGATCTTTTACAATATTGGTTAATATAACTTCAGCAGTTGGAATTAAAAACTTTCTGTCACTAGAATCATCTAATTTAAGTTCAAACTGATCATTATCGAATTTAGGTAATTGTCCTGTACCATACATAGTAGCATCTGTTGCAATTAGTGGAGGTGATATTTCCTCATAACCATTAGTATTGACATGTATATCAAGCATAAAATTTGATAAAGCTCTTTCTAACAGGGCCAATTTATCTTTTACAAAAACAAACCTAGAGCCGGTAGTTTTTGTGGCTAAATCAAAATCAAGCATGTTTAAGTTTTCACCTAATTCATAATGAGATTTGGGCTTAAATGTAAAATTATGTATTTTTCCTGATTTAGAAATTTCTATATTTGAATTTTCATCTTTACCTGTAGGAACGTCAGAATGAGGTATATTTGGTATTGATGATAAAATAGTTTCTAATTCATTTTTAACATTAGTTTGTAATTTATTAATATTATCTATTTCAGATGAAATTTTTTTAGATTTTTCAAAAAGTGACTGATCTTTAGATTTTGAAATATCTTTTTTTTCTTTTTCAAGCAGTTCTCTTTGTTGGATATATTCTCTATTGCTCTCATCCAATGATAAAATCTTATCGACATCTATATCTAGGAATCTTTTATTTAAAGCTTTTTTAAAAGGCTCAATATCATTTCTTATTTCTTTTATATTATGCATTTTTTTTATTTTTCTTATCAATAATGTTTACTGAAAATATAGATAATTCATATAAAATCAATAATGGTATTGCTAGTCCAATTTGAGTTATAGGATCAGGTGGTGTTAATAATGCAGCTGCTGCAAAAATCATTACAACAACATATTTTCTTTTTTCTCTAAGAAACTTAGCATTAACTATGCCAACTCTAGCTAACAAACTAAGAACAACTGGTAGCTGAAAACTTATACCAAATGCAAAAATTAATTTCATAACTAGAGAAAGATATTCACTAACTTTGGCTTCCAATTGGATGGGTAATCCTGTTGAGGCCCCTGTGCTTTCGAAAGAGAGAAAAAACTTTATGGCTAGTGGCATTATTAAATAATAAACAAGCATTCCTCCTAGAAAAAATAATATAGGCGTTAAAACTAGATAAGGAACGATTGCAATTTTTTCATGCTTATAGAGCCCTGGTGCAATAAATTTCCATATTTGTACCAATATATAGGGACAAGTTACAAAGAATGCTGCAAAAAAAGAAACCTTTAAGTATGTTAAAAATGTTTCCTGTAAAGCTGTAAAAATTAATCTTCTATCAGTTCCACTTTCATTTACTGCTTTAGCAAAAGGCTCAACTAAAAAACCATAGAGATGTTCTGAAAAAAAATAACATCCTATAAAAAAGATAAATAAAAAAATAAAAGAATGAATTAATCTTTTTCTGAGTTCAGTTAAATGACTTACAAAGCCACCTTCATTTTCAGATTTTGTCATTATCTTTTTTTTCTTTTATAGGTTTTTCTATTTCATTAGAATTAATATCGAGGTCAGCTACCTCATTTTGTATATTGCTAATATATCTTTTTGTGGTTCCAATCCATGAACCAACTTTTTTTAACATATGTGGGAAATCTTTTGGGCCAATAACAATGATTGCAACAGCTACTACTATTAAAATCTCAAACCAGCCAATAGTGGGCATTTAATTTATTCTTTGTCTTTGCTGTCTTGATTATTTTCTGAAACGTTACTATCTTGATTATTTTCTGAAACGTTTTTAGGCTCAGGTTCATCCGTGATATCTGTAGCCATACCTTTTTTAAAACTTTTTATACCTTTAGCTACATCACCCATTAGACTAGAAATTTTACCTCTACCAAATAAAAGGACTACTAAAATCACTACAATTGCTATTTGCCAAATTCCAATGCTCATAATATTTTATACCTCTTTTAAATTTAATTTTAAAGTAACTTTTTACTTTTCTTCTTCTGGACTTAGTGTTCCACCTAGCATCTCGTCGATATTTTCATAAATATCTTCTTTTTTTTTTATTTGTTTTTCTTTGTAAAATTTACCAGTACCAAATATTGCATTATCTATATTTGAGCTATCAATTAGACCGGCAGATCCCAATTCGTCAACTGTTGGTAAATCAGACAGTTTCTGAAGACTAAAATGACTTAAGAAATCATTAGTTGTTCCATACTGAATTGGCTTACCAGGAACATCTTTACGGCCTTGTGGTTTTACCCAATTGAGCTCCATTAAAATTTCAAGTGTATTTGTTCCAAAAGCAACACCTCTTATCTCTTCTATTTCAGCTCTAGTAACAGGTTGGTGATAAACAATTATAGCTAATGTTTCAACTGCAGCTCGAGATAGTTTTTTTTCTACAGTTTTTTCTTGAGACATAAGGTTTGATAAATTTTCAGAGGTTCTGAAAGACCATCTCTTAGAAATACAAACTAAATTAATTCCTCTTGATGAGTATTCTTTTTGAAGTTTCTCTAATGATTTTAAAACATCAATTTTTTTTGAAATTTTAGATTCGATAGTGTCGATATCTAACGGTTCAGCAGCAGCAAAAACAATTGCCTCAACTTCTCTTTCACCAGCATTCATTTTTGATGGGAAAGTAACTATATTGTCATTTATTTTTTTTATTTTCTTTTTTATTTTTGTCATTTTAGTTCTTTAATATAAATATCATCAAATAAATTTTCTTGTTTTATAGTTAAATTACCCTCTTTAACCAGCTCTAAAGATCCTGCAAAAATTCCAGCTTTACCTGTTCTTTTATATTTTGAACTATTCTTAAATGAAGGTGGTATTAATTCATTAATATTCCTCCAATCAATTAATTTACCAAAAAATTCTTTTATTCTTTTTATGCCATCTTCAGTGGTAAAAACTGGAAGTTTAGGAATATTCATTCTTTGAAAATCTTTAGTCATGATAATTGATGAATAAGATTTTAATAGTTCGTAAAGATTTAGTTTATATTCAGTACTGTATATAGATCGTATATTTCCTTTAATTCCTCTAAATCTTATTTCTCTTCCAAGTCTTTTTCTTTTTAACATTTGATCAGAAAGCAATCTAATCAACTCTAATTTTTTTAATTGTAATTTTAATTTTTCAGCAACTTCTAAAACTTTAAATTCTTCTTCTGGATTTCCTGGCAACAAAAGTTTTGATTTAAGATAAGTTAACCAGGTAGCCATCAATAAATATTCTGATGCAGACTCTAGATTAAGATCTTTTTCGTTAGTAATATAATTATGAAATTGATCAGCCAGTAATGTTATTGAAATATCTTCAAGGTTAACTTTTTGAGCTTTTGCCAAATCCAATAAAACATCAAGCGGGCCGTTATAATTATCAAGATCTACATTAAAATTTTTAGAATCGCTGTCAGACATATTAAATATTAACTTATAATCTTATAAAATTGTGATGTTTTTTTAATAATAAACTTACTTATAAATGGTGAATACAAAGCCACATCATTCATTTCTTTTAAATTTCCATTACAATGAAGAACTAGATCGCAACCAGCGCTAAAAGATCTTTTTGTATTAATTGCTATAGAGCCCTTTAAACTCTTCATTGATATATCATCAGTTATCAAAATATTCTTAAATTTAATATGGTTTCTTATTAATTTTATAATTTTCTTCGAATGTGTTGCGGTATTAACTTTATCGATATTTTTGTAAATAAGATGCGCTGTCATTGCAAACAGACTTTTTTTATTTTTGAATGCCATAAAATCATTATTATTTAGATGCCTTAATTCCTTGTTGATTGTAGGAGTTTTTTTATGACTATCAACTTTAGCCAAACCGTGACCAGGAATATGCTTTATTACAGTGGCAATTTTATTATTATGAAATTCATTGATACAAATATCACCAATTTGTGAAACAATCTTTGCATTACTTGAAAAAGCTCTGTCACCAATTATTGAGCTAGACCCTTTTGATCTTACGTCAAGAACGGGTAAAGTATTAATATTTATGCCTACAGTTTTTAATAATAAGACAGTTTTATTTATAAACTTTTTATATTCAGTATAAAATTCTTTTTCATCTTTAAGATAAAGATTGCCAAAAAATTCTCCTGTAAACTTATCTGCTTTAAAAAATTTACTTAATCTATTCACTCTCCCACCCTCTTGATCAATTAAAATAGGATATTTCTTATCATTAAATATTTTTCTAATTTCATCTGTTAATTTTTTAACTTGTGCAATATTTTTGATATTTCGCGAAAAAATTATTATTCCCCAGGGTTTATGTTTAATTAGAAATTTTTTTTCTTTAATCAATAATTTAGTTGATTTTAAACCAACTATAAAACTTTTACGATCATCCATCATTATTTATTAATTTCCAAAAATTGTAATTCTTTTTGTTTTTATCTATGCTTTTTTCAACATATTCTACGATATTAACAGTATCACTATTAAGTAAAATAAGATTACGAGAATAATTTTCAGTTTTATCTTCAATATTTTTTAAAGATCTATATGAATTTTTTTTATTTTCATTTGAAAAGTAGTATTTGAAAGATAGAAAAAAAAATAAAACTATAACAATTAAAAATAAAAGATATTTAAGTTCTTTTAACATTACATTTTTTGCGGAGTATCCACTCCGACAATGTCCATTCCAGATTTGATAACATTAGATATAACTTTTAAAAAAACTAACTTATCATTTGATATTTTCTTTTGTTCGTTAATAAATCTTTTTGATGGATCATCTTTACCCATATTCCAATAAGAATGGAATTCTGATGATAGCTCATAAAGATAAACTGGTATTCTGTGGGGTTCAAGTCTTAAACTTGCAGCTTCAATACATTTGGGCCATTCAGCTATTTTTTTTAATATCTTTATTTCGTCTCCAGTGTATTCAAATTCGTAATCATTTATATTCAAATCATTTTCTATATTAAGATCTACATGTCTAAAAACAGATGATATTCTAGCATAACAATACTGGACATAGTAAAGAGGGTTATCTTTTGATTTTTCTTTAACTTTTGTAAAGTCAAAATCCAACTCTACATCGCTACTTCTATTAAGCATAATAAATCTAGTAGCATCCCTACCAACTTCAGCAATCAAGTCTTCAACTGTTATATAGTCACCTTTTCTTTTTGACATTTTGAAAGGTTTTCCATCTTTGATTAGTTTAACAAGTTGGCTTACCTTACAAATTAATTTTTTTTTATCTCCAGATAGCGCCTCAACGACAGAAGTTATCCTTTTTATATAACCGGCATGGTCAGCTCCCAATATATTAATAAGTGTATCGTAATTTCTATTCAATTTATTATCGTGATAAGCCACATCACTAGCAAAGTAAGTCCATGATTTATCAGATTTTTGAAGTGCTCTATCTTTGTCATCACCAAAATCCGTTGATTTAAATAAAAGTTGCTCTCTTTCAACCCAATTTTGATCATCCTCACCTTTGGGAGCCTTAATTTTTCCACTATAAACTAGTTTTTTATCCTTTAATTTGTCTATTGCTTTTTGAACTTCATTATTCAGGACAATATCAGTTTCACTAGTAAATTTATCGTGCACTATTCCAAGGTTTGATAAATTGTTTTTAATTAATTTTAAAGATTCAGAAACCGATAATAAAGTTAGTTCTTTTGAAACATCCTCAAATTTATCAAATTTTAAAACTTTGTTAGATTCTATAATATTTTTTGCAATATCAACTAAGTAATCACCAGGATATAAATCTGAGTTTTCAATAGGGAACTTTTCGTTAAAAAGCATTTCTCTAATTCTAAAAAAAACAGACTTTGTAAAATTTATGATCTGATTGCCATAATCGTTTACATAATATTCCTTAGAAACATCATGTTTGTTAAAAATTAATATATTTGAAATTACATCTCCTAATATTGCTCCTCTACAATGCCCAACATGAAGAGGGCCTGTAGGATTAGCTGAAACAAATTCTACAAGATATTTCTTTTTTTTTCTTTTTTATTGACACCGTAATCTTTGTAATTTTGATTAACACTTTTAATAAAATTGTTCCAATATACTGTCTTAAATTTAATATTAATAAATCCTGGTTTTGCTACAGAAATAGCTTCAATTTTTTCATCTTCATTTTTAATTAATTCAATTAGAGTGTTTGCAATATCAATTGGAGATTTTTTATTAGCCTTAGAGAGAACCATAGCTACATTAGTTGATATATCGCAGTCAAAATTTGAAGGTGGTATATCTACATTAATCCCATTTAAGGATTCAGGCAATTCTAAAAAACCATCTTTATTTAACTTTTTAATCAAAGTTGTTATTTTATCTAAATAGAGATCAAAAATGTTCATTAAAAACTTTTGTTTAAATTGATTGCATATCTATCTGTCATACCTGAAATAAAATCAGCTATTACTCTATTAGGATCATTCTTTAGTTGGTCAGCATTTAAGAATTTTTTTGGCTTATTCTTAATTTTATAAAAAAGTTTAGTAACAATTTTTTTTCCATGATTATTTTTTAACAATACTTTCTTATTGTTATACATTTTGCTTCTTAAAAAAAACCTAACTTCTTTTTCAATTTTTAGGAATTTATTAGAAAAGCATACTATAGGATTATCTAATTTATAAACATCTTTTAACGATTTAACTTTATTAGTTTTTAAATTATTTTTAGTATTTTTAATCAAATCTCTAACCATTAAATCAATTGAGTCTCTTATTATTTGATATATCAAAATATCTTTATTATTATTTTTAATATTACTTTTGTGCGATTTATAAATATCTTTAAAAAAATTAATTTCAATCAAGTCGTTTAAGTTAAACATTTTGGCTCTAATTCCATCTTGTATGTCGTGATTATTATAAGCAATGTCATCTGAGATTGATGATATTTGAGCTTCCAATGAACCAGAGTTAGTAAAATTTATTTTATTTTTAAAACTTTTCAATCCAACCAGCCTATTAACTGAAGATAGGTCTTCAATTGGACCATTGTGTTTTAGTAATCCGTCTAAAGTTTCCAATGTTAAGTTTAAGCCTTTAAATTTAAGGTATTTGTGCTCAAGAAACATAATTATTCTTAAAGTTTGAAGATTGTGATCAAAGCCTCCAAAGTTAACCATACATTCATTAAGAGCATCTTCTCCAGCATGTCCAAATGGTGTGTGTCCCAAGTCATGAGCCAAACTTAAGGTTTCAGCTAGATCATCGTTTAAACCTAAATGTTTTGCTATTGATCTTGCAATTTGTGCAACTTCAATTGAATGGGTAATTCTAGTTCTAAAATGATCCCCTTCTGTATTAACAAAAACTTGTGTTTTATGCTTTAGTCTTCTGAATGAGGCACTGTGAATAATCCTATCTCTATCTCTTTGAAATGGTGTTCTATAAAGTGAATTAGCTTCTTTAAAAATACGACCTTTACTTTTAGATAGAGCTAAATTTGAGTAATTATTCATACTTTAAATTTAATAAATTGATATTATATTACTAATATCAGTGTTGTTATATGATTAAAGAAATTAAATTTACAGATAAAGCTATAAAACAGATTAATAATTTGTTGTCTCAAAAAGATCCAGGGTCATTTTTTAGAATCGCTATTAAAGGTGGTGGTTGCTCAGGTTTTCAATATGAGTTTACTTTCGACAATAAATTAGAGGCAGATGATTTAAAACATGAAAATATTCTCATTGATAAAACTTCAGCAGACCTTTTAAAAGGTTCAGAAGTTGACTTTGTTTCAGAACTAATTGGTGATCAATTCAAAATCTCTAATCCTCAAAGCAAATCTTCTTGTGGTTGTGGTGTTTCGTTCTCCATATAATGATTATCACATCTTGGAATGTTAATTCAGTTAGAGCAAGAATTGAAAATATTAAAGAATACCTTCAAAAATTTTCTCCTGATGTTGTTTTGATGCAAGAGATCAAAACTCAAGATGATACCTTTCCCTATGATGATTTTTCATCATTAGATTATGAAAGCCATGTATTTGGACAAAAAAGTTATAACGGCGTAGCAATCATTTCTAAGCATAAACTAGAAAATGTTAAATTAGATTTAATTAAAGATAAGTTAAAACAATCTAGAATTATTTCAGCAGAGTTAAAACATAAGAAGAAAAATATTCAACTAATTAACATCTACACACCAAATGGTAATCCTGTAGATACTGATAAATATACTTATAAAAAAGAATGGCTAAATAGTTTGATTAAACAACTAAAAACTCTTTCAAAGAAAAATGAAAATATTATTTTAGCAGGTGATTTTAATATTCTTCCTTCAGCGGAAGATGCTTATAATATTAAAGGGTTTGAAGATGACGCTTTATACAGACTTGAGATAAGAAAAAAATTTAGAGAAATGATTAATCTAGGTTTTCATGATGCTTATCGTCATATTCATGGTGAAACAGAAGGTTATACTTATTGGGATTATATGAGAGGTGCTTGGCAGAAAAATAACGGGTTAAGAATTGATCACTTTTTAGTATCAAATTCTTTATTAAATATAGTTAAGAATGTTAATATTAATAAAGACCCCAGAGGAAAAGAAAAACCTTCAGATCACACACCTATTGAAATTGAATTAACTTAAAGATTTAATTTTATTAACAAGTTCTTCATTAATATTTCTTGGTCCTTTATCTAGCCTATTTTTATGCCTTCTTTCACCTGGAAGTCTAACACCCTCCATAGCTGACATTTTACTAAAAAACTCATCAGCATGCTTGTTCCAACCTTTACCAGAAATTTTCTCAGGTGAGATTGCTATAATAAATTCACCACCACTTGGAGGACCGCCATCGTTATTATCTTTAGCAGCAGTTTCAAAACTAAAATTTTCACCAATTAATGCACCAGCTAATAGTTCAACCATCATTGCTATGCTAGATCCTTTATAGCCACCAAAAGGAAGTATAACTCCACCATCAGCGATTTCTCCAGGATCGGTTGTTTCTTTACCTTCTTTAGTTAAACCTGTTCCAAGAGGAACTTTGTGCCCTTCTCTTTTTGCAATCTGAACTTCACCCATTGCCATTGAAGCAGTTGCCATATCGTAGACAACTGGGGTTTTACCAGGTCTAGGCCAAGCAAAAGAAATTGGATTTGTGCCATATAAAGGTTTTGTAGCACCCGCTGGGGCAACGGCTGGTTTGTAAGATGTGCAAGCGATACCAACAAGACCTGCTTCTGCAATAGCTTCAGTTTCAGGCCAAAGAGCTGCCATGTGATGTGAATTTTTTATAGCAAGAACAGCTACACCATTTTTTTTAGCCAAATCAATAACAGCAGGTAATCCTAGACTTAAAACCATAGGAGCAACTGCATTGTTACCTAATACTTTAATAATACTTGGAGCAACATTTTCTAATTCAGGTCTTGCTTTACCATTAATCTTTTTACTTTTTAAGCCAGCCACGTAAGCAGGCAATCTAAACAAACCATGAGAAACAGAACCATCTCTTTCAGCTCTCATAATAGTATCTGCTAAAATACTAGCATTTTCCTCATCACAACCATTAGCTAATAATGTTTTTTTAGCTAGTTCTAAAATTTCATTTAATGTTAAGGATACTGTATTCATTTATTTTGCTTTACATTTTTTGCATAAACCAAAAAACTCTAAATTATATTTATTATATTGCATTCCGGTATCGTCTTCAAAATTAGTTAAATATTTTGAAAGTTTTGGATTATTAATTTCAGAAACATTTTCACATTTATTACATATTGAAAAAGCTGTTGCTTGTGAAATTTCACAACTAGAACTTTTACATGCTATAAAAGCATTTCGACTTTCAATTTTATGTATTTTTCCAATCTCTACTAATTTATCTAGTGCTCTATAAACTTGTAGTGGTGCTTTAATTCCTTTTTTTTTAACATTAAATAAAATGGAATAAGCCTTAAGTGGTTCTTTAGCTTTTTCTATAAAATCAAAAATAATTTGCTGATTTTTAGATAAAAATTCTTCTTTATGATTCATATATACTTCTAACAATTGCACACTAGTTTTTCAATCGAGTGAATTTATTTATTTTTGTTAATGACAAGATAAACAAAACTAATGCTGCTGTGATTATGGATGGTCCTGACGGTGAGTTTAATTCTAATGAAGCAAATAAACCCACAATTACTGACAGCAATCCACCTATTACAGAATAAACAACCATTTGAATTGGATTATTAGAAAGATTACGTGCCATAGCAGCAGGAATAATTAACATTCCTGTAATTAACAATAATCCAACCATTTTAATAGAAATTGCAATTATAGCAGCCATTAGAATAGTAAAAATTGCATTTACTCTTGCTGGGTTCATACTCTCAGCTTCAGCTAATTCATAATTAACTGTTGAAGCAAAAAGTGGTTTCCAAATAATCTTTAAAACTAATAATATTAATACCCCACCAATCCAAATAATAAATATGTCATTTGGAGCTACAGCAAGAATATCACCAAACAATAGTCCCATTATATCAAAACGAATAAATGATAAAAAGCTAATCACCACTAAACCTACAGCTAAAGATGAGTGAGCCAGCAATCCTAATAAGGCATCACCAGGCAAGTTGGTAGTTTTTTGTAGCTTTAACAAAACTAGTGCTACAGCTGAAGAAATAAAAAAAACTGATAAAGCAATATTAATATCAAAAGATAAAGCTAAAGTTACGCCAAGTAATGCAGAATGAGATAAAGTATCACCAAAAAAAGATAGTCTTCTCCAAATAACAAAACATCCAAGAGGACCAGCAACTAAAGCAATGCCTATGCCAGCAATTAGAGCTCTTATAAAAAAATCATCTAGCATTATCAATGTTTCTTTTCTTTAATACTACCATCGGTAGAATGGGTATGATCATGCTTATGCTCGTATACAGATAATAGTGTTGATGCTTGGTCTCCAAATAATTCTTTATAGTTTTTGTTGTTTGCAACATTCGTGGGAGTTCCAGAGCAACAAACATGCCCGTTTAAACAAACAACATAATCCGTTTTAGACATAACCACATTTAGATCGTGAGAAATTAATAATATTCCACAATTAAGTTCATCAGAAATTTTTTTGATTAATTCGTAAAGTGCAATTTCTCCTGAAAAATCTACACCTTGAACTGGTTCATCTAAAACAAGTAAATCAGGTTTTTTTGCTATTGCTCTAGCCATTAAAACTCTTTGAAATTCTCCACCCGACAGACTTCTTAAATCATTATGCTTAAGATGCTCTACTTCTGTTAATTTTAAAGCACTTACAACTTCATCAAATTGAAGCGTTTGAGTTAAACTCATAAAATCAATTACTCTAATTGGCAACGTCCAATCGATTGATATTTTTTGAGGCACATAACCAATCTTATTTGTATTTTTGGTAACTTTTCCTTCGATATTTTTATGAATTCCTAATGCAATTTTTGCTGTTGTGGTTTTACCAGATCCGTTAGGGCCTATTAAAGTTAAAATTTTACCTCTTTCAATTTCTAAAGATACATCATGGACTAACCATTTATTATCTTGAAAAATTCCAACATTTTCTAATTTAATTAATATTTCTTTTTTATTTAAATTCATTTTATTTTAAAAAACGACTTGACTAATTAAATATGTTATATTATTACGCTTTGTTATATTATAACATTAACTTAAAGCAAATTAAAACTATGAAAAAAATACATTTAATATCAACATTAATTGGACTATTAGTATTTTCAACAATATCAAAAGCAGACTTAAAAGTTGTAACATCTATTAAACCTATCCACTCATTGGCTAGTTATATAATGGATGGTGTAGGTTCGCCAGGATTAATAGTTGATGGTTATAATTCACCTCATAGTTTCCAGTTAAAACCCTCTCACGCAAAAATGTTAGAACAGGCAGATATCATATTTTGGATTGGAGAAGACTTAGAAAATTTTTTAGAAAAACCGCTAGCTACAATTGCTAAGAAAGCTGAAAAGATTGAATTACTAGAAATTAAAGGCATTAAAAAATTAAAATTCAGAGAAAGAAATATTTTTGAAGAACATGAAGGTCACGATG
Organism: Candidatus Pelagibacter sp. Uisw_130; assembly: GCF_047722505.1. Taxonomy (GTDB): domain Bacteria; phylum Pseudomonadota; class Alphaproteobacteria; order Pelagibacterales; family Pelagibacteraceae; genus Pelagibacter. Next base: position 581,830 of record NZ_CP159814.1, on the reverse strand, counting down.
ATCACGGAGATGATGCTAAAAAAGAAGAGCACGATGATCACGGAGATGATGCTAAGAAAGAAGAGCATGATGATCATGATGATCATGGGCATGGTGAATATGATCCACACATTTGGTTAGATCCAATTAATGCAAAAGTGATATTAAATGAGATAACTGAACATTTAATTGAAAATGATTCAAAAAATGCAGCTACTTATAAATCTAATTTAGCTAAAGCTAGATCTGGTATTGATAAGCTAATAATTGATGTAATTACTGAAACTAATACGGACCTTAGTTACGTAGTATTTCATGATGCATATCAATATTATGAAAATAGATTTAATGTAAACATACTTGGTGCAATGACTGTTAATCCTGATGTTATGCCTGGTGCAGAACAAATTCATGAAATTCATGAAGTCATTGAACATGATAATGTGAATTGTATATTATCAGAGCCTCAATTTAATCCTGATATAATCAAATCTATTGCCAAAGATACAAGTGTAAAAACTGGTGTCTTGGATCCACTAGGTGCTAATCTAAAGCCAGGAAAAGATTTATATTTTGATTTAATCAGAAATATGTCGGCTTCATTTAATTGCTAATATTATTTAGTAATTAAATAAAGATTTCAGTCTCTTCTATATTGTAATAAAATCCTCATAAAACTTACATAAAGAGGAGACTATGTTTATTAAAAAATACCTTAAATGGATCAGTACTGCTTTAGTATTAACTGGAATATTATTAACTAATTTAAATATCTACCCTATTAACATCTACTTCCATGGTCTTGGAGTTATTGGTTGGACGATAGCTGGATTTATATCAAAAGATAAAGCTATATTAACAAACTTTGGTTTGCAGATACCACTGTTCTTAATAGGTATTTATAAGGTGATATTTTAGTATCTATAAAGCCTTAATAAGTTGTATTTAAAATATTTTACAACTAGACAAAATTATTAATTAATATAATTAACGATGAATCATCTTTCCTCAAACAATATTAATAAATTCTCTATATAGACTTCAACTTTGAATAATATAATGATCGATGAATCAACTCATCACAAAAAATATTAATAAATTTATCTATAGATAAAATTTCTCTTCTCTATTAAATCGACCTCAAGAATAAGAATCGTTCGAAATGGAAAACAATAAAGATAAATAAAAAATAGGAAAAACAAGATGGAAATGACAACAATATATACGATCGTCGGTTTTGCTTTAGCGGGATATAGCGTTATAGCAAATGATTCAATTCAAACGCTTGGAACATTTATAGCGTCAAAACAAAAATGGTTTAAATGGTATACGCTAGCAAGCGCTGCATCATTTGTGATGATACTTGCAATCACATGGGGCTGGTACAGCAATGCTGGTGATATATCTTATGGAAGATTAACTAGAATTCCTTTCCAAGAAATACAGTGGTATCATGCTGTGGCTCCTGGAATACTTTTAGTATTAACAAGAATAGGTATACCTGTTTCAACTACTTTTTTAGTACTGTCAGCATTTGCATCAACTGTAGTGCTTGAAAAAATGCTTATGAAGAGTGTTGTAGGATACGGTTTAGCAGCTGTTGCAGCATACATTTGTTGGATAATAGTATCTAAATTTATCAATGAGAAATTTGATGAAGTTGAAGATAAATGGATAGGTTTTTGGAGAAACTCTGTATGGGTAACTTCTGCTTGGTTATGGTGGGTTTGGTTATCTCACGACGTAGCTAATATAGCCGTATATCTTCCAAGACAAATAGATGTAAATTTATTATTAATTGTTCTTGCATACTTTACAGCTCTTCTTTTTTATATCTTCTACATAAACGGAGGAACAATTCAAAAAGTTGTTTTAGATAAAACTGGAACTAGGTACGCAAGATCAGCAACAATAATTAATGTAATTTATGCTGCAGTTCTTTACTACTTTAAAGAACTTAATGATTTACCAATGTCAACAACTTGGGTATTTGTTGGTTTGTTGTGTGGTAGAGAGCTTGCAATATCTACAATGAATAAAGACTATAAGTTCAAGTATGTCTTTCCTTTAATTGGTAAAGACTTCCTTAAAATGACTATAGGATTGACGGTGTCAGTTGCAATTGTATTAGCAATTCACTACATCATTATTCCAAATAATTGGTTTTAAATATTAATTATGTGGTCGTATTATTATTTAATACGGCCATATACATCTTGAAACCTTACAATATCACTTTCTTTTAATATTGATCCAACTTGAGCTTCAATAATCTTAACAGGTTTATTACCAGGATTTTCAATTCTATGAATTGCCTCTAAAGGAATGAATATATGATCGTTTTGTTTTTTAAAAAAACTATCTTTATTAAGTGTAATTTTAGGTTTTCCTTGAGTTACTAGCCAATGTTCTGATCTGTGATGATGTTTTTGTAAACTTAATATACCCTTAGGTTTTACAAATAGTTCTTTAATTAAAAAACCTTTACCTTCAAATAAATTAACGTACCTCCCCCAAGGTCGGTAATAAACATTCTTTTTCTTGTAATATTTATTTTTATTTTTATCATACATTTTTAAGATCTCTTTCCAGCTGCCAAGATCTGACCATGGGATATCTAATTTAATAGCATTGATTTGTTTAGTTTTTTCTAAAATTGCATAATCAAAAGACTTTGCTGTAGCCTTTTCAAATGAAGCTTTATTTAAGTAATAAGTGTTATTTTTAAGTTTGGCTTTTGAAACAGCATTAACACAATTTTTATATATAGTAGGTTGGTATTTTTTAAAGTTATTTATTATTGAGTCTTTTCTTAAAAAAAACATTCCAGAATTCCAATAACCTTTTTGTTTAATCACTTGTTTAGCTTTAGCTTCCTTAGGTTTTTCAATAAATTTAGTGACTTTATTAATATTTCCTTTAACTTTTTTTGTTAAAAAATAACCATATTCACTTGACGGAGATGTTGGTTTAATACCAAAGATAAATATATTTTGATCTGTTAAGTTGGTTTTATTCTTATTAATAGCTTTATTAAAAATGTTTGCTTTTTCTATTAAGTGGTCTGCTGCAAAAAACATTAAGGGTTGTTCATTTGGAATGTCTTTAATTAATGCTGATGCAAGAATTGCTGGTGCTGTATTTCTTTTAGATGGCTCTAAAACAATTTTATATTTACTTATCTTATGTTTCTTAAGGTGTTTTTTTACTTCTTTTAGATATTTAAGATTTGTACTTATGATCGGTGCATCAAAAGTTGAAGATTTAACTCTATCAAGGGTTTTTCCTAATAAAGTCCAATTACCAAAATCAATAAATTGTTTTGCTTGATGATTTTTAGAATTAGGCCAAAGTCTAGTTCCTGCTCCGCCACATAATATAACGGGTCTAATTTTCATTAAATATCAGCGTAAACTTTTACTTCTTTTCTTTTACCAGGATGTGTTGGTGCACCTAAATAAGCAGGACCTACTGTTTGAGCATACTTCCAAATAGTACCAGATCCAAAGCTTGATTTTTTTGCTTTCCACTTCTTATGTCTTGTGGCTAATTGTGATTTAGTTAATCTAACGTTAATGGTTCCTTTTTTTGCATCTATATCAATTACATCTCCATTACGTAAAAGGGCTAAAGGGCCGCCTAAAGCCGCCTCAGGGCCAACATGACCCACACAAAAACCTCTAGTAGCACCAGAAAACCTTCCATCAGTAATTAGGGCAACCTTCTCACCCATACCTTGACCATAAATAGCACCTGTAGTTGATAGCATTTCTCTCATACCAGGACCACCAACTGGTCCTTCATAACGAATAATAATTACATCACCTTCTTTATATTTTTTCTTTTGCACACAAGCCATTGCAGCTTCTTCATTATCAAAACATCTAGCTTTACCAGTAAATTGTAATTTCTTTAAACCAGCAATCTTAACAATTCCACCATCAGGAGCTAAATTACCTTTAAGACCAACAACACCGCCATCTGGTGATAAAGGATTATCATAAGCTCTTAAAACTTTTTGCTTAGGGTTAAATCTAATATTTTTTAAATTTTGTTTCATTGTTTTTCCAGTAACTGTCATGCAATCACCATGAATAAAACCACCATCAAAAAGAGTTTTTAATAACATAGGAACTCCGCCAGCTAACCACATATCTTTAGCAACATATTTTCCACCTGGTTTTAAATCAGCAAGGTATGGAGTTTTTTTAAAAATTTTAGCTACATCCATTAAATCAAACTTAATTCCAATTTCATTAGCAATAGCTGGTAAGTGCAAAGCAGCATTCGTTGATCCACCAGTTGCAGCTACAATTGTTGCAGCATTTTCTAAAGATTTTTTTGTGACAATATCTCTTGGGCGAATATTTTTTTCTAATAAATTCATTACAGTCTTTCCACTTAATAAAGCATATTTATCACGTTCTTCGTATGGAGCAGGTGTTCCAGCTGAATATGGTAAGGCTAAACCGATAGCTTCAGAAACGCAGGCCATAGTATTTGCAGTAAATTGCCCACCACATGCACCAGCACTTGGACATGCAACAAGTTCTAATTTTCTTAATTCTTTTGCAGACATTTGTCCTGCTGAATGTTTTCCAACTGCTTCAAAAACATCAACAACAGTTACATCTTTACCTTTGTATTGACCGGGAAGTATTGAGCCACCATAAATAAATACACTTGGAACATTTAATCTAACCATTGCCATCATTAAGGCAGGTAAAGATTTATCACAGCCAGCAATACCAACTAGTGCATCATAACAATGACCACGTACAGTAAGTTCAGTTGAGTCAGCGATTACTTCACGAGAAATTAAAGATGACTTCATTCCTTCATGACCCATTGCAATACCATCGGTCACAGTTATTGTGCAAAATTCTCTAGGGGTTCCACCTGAAGCTCTAACACCTTTTTTAACAGATTGAGCTTGTCTCATTAAGGCAATATTACAAGGAGCAGCTTCATTCCAAGTTGAAACAACACCAACAAATGGTTTTGCTACATCTTTTTCAGTTTCACCCATCGCATAATAAAAAGATCTGTGTGGAGCTCTATCAGCACCTAATGAAGTATGTCTGCTTGGTAATTTTTTTTTGTTAAATTTTGCCATTATATACCTTTTATAGTTATTGATATTCTCTCAACATCATTTTTTAAATTATTATAATTATTTTTTTCCTGATCAACAATATCTTTTGGCGCTCTATCAACAAAGTCTTTATTTGCTAATCTATGTGATATCTTGTCCATTTCCTCTTGGTATTTATTTTGTCTTGTAGTTAAGTTTTTTTTAATTAATTCTAAATCAACATCTTCATCAAAATATACTTTAAATAGATCTCCAGAAACTACAAGAGTAGCAGCTGGTTTTTCTAAATCTTTATTATGTAAGTTTTTGATACGACCAAGTTTTTTTAGAATAACTTCATTTTCAGTAAAAAAAGATTGTTCTTTTTTACTAACACTCTCTACTGAAATATCTATAAATGAGCCAGGGCCTACACTTAATTCATTTTTAAATGATCTTAATTCAGAAACTATACTAATAATTTTTTCAACTTGATTAGTGGATATGTCCTTTTCAGGTTCCCCTGAAGGCCAATTAGCTAACATTAAGAAATCTTTACCTGACTTATCAAACTTATTATTTAGCCAAATTTCTTCTGTAACAAATGGAATAAACGGGTGTAATAATATTAATATTTGTTTAAATATATAAGCTGATACCTGTCTTACTTCATCTTTTGATTTTTCATCTTCTGAAAATAGTATTGTTTTAGATAGCTCTAAGTACCAATCACAATAAGAGTGCCAAGTAAATTGATACGCATTTTTTGCAGCTTCATCAAACCTATAATCTTTCAAGTTTTTTTCAATTTTATTTTTAGTTTCTATTAGTTCAGAATAAATCCATTTATTAATATTAATTGATAGATTTGGTTTTTCTTCAATTTTAGAAAAATCACAATCATTGGTAATTAAAAAATTGTTTGCATTCCATAATTTATTCAAAAAATTTCTATACCCTTTAACTCTATCTTCAGAAAGTTTTACATCGGTTCCAGGTGATGCCATTGAAAGTAAAGTAAATCTTAAAGCATCTGCACTATATTTTTCAATTAAATCTAAAGGATTAATTACGTTTCCCTTAGATTTTGACATTTTTTGTCCCTTCTCATCTTTAACAAGTGCATGAACATAAATATCTTTAAAAGGTTCTTTGTCTAAAAACTCCATTCCAAACATAATCATACGTGCTACCCAAAAAAATATAATGTCAAACCCAGTTACAAGTACTGATGTTGGGTAAAATTTATCAATATATTCTTTATTGTCAGGCCACCCTAATGTAGCAAAAGGCCATAGACCTGATGAAAACCAAGTATCTAATACATCTGGATCTCGAATTAAATCTACTTCTTTGTTGTAAAAATTTTTAGCTTCAGCTTTTGCTTCATCTTCATTTATTGCAACAAAGATCTTTTTATCTGGACCATACCATGCTGGTATTTGATGTCCCCACCAAAGCTGTCTTGAGATACACCATGGCTCTATATTGTTCATCCACTGAAAGTAAGTCTTTGACCAATTTGCAGGAAAGAAATTAGTTTTTTTAGAGTTAACTATATCTTTAGCTTTAATTGATAATTTTTTTGCATCTACAAACCATTGTTCTGTTAAAAAAGGTTCAATTATTGAATTAGATCTATCCCCATAAGGAACTTTATTCTTTATATTTTCTTCCTTAACAAAAAAATCTTTTTCTTTAAGTTCTTTTAAAACTCTTTTTCTAGCTTCAAATCTATCAAGTCCAATATATTCTTTGGGAGCATTATCGTTTACTTTACCTCCTTCAGTAAAGATATTTATAATTTCTAAATTATTTCTCTGTCCAACCTCATAGTCATTAAAATCATGGGCAGGTGTTATTTTTAAAGCACCAGTTCCCATTTCTGGATCAGCATAATCATCTTCAATAATTTTTATTTTTCTTGCAACAATTGGAACTGTAACAAATTTACCAACTAAATGTTTAAATCGATCATCTTTTGAATTTACAGCAATTGCAGTATCACCCAACATAGTCTCAGGTCTAGTTGTAGCTATTGTTATAAAATCACTAGAACCTTCTATGGGATATTGAATATAATAAATCTTAGAATTAACCTCTCTTTGATCTACTTCTAAATCTGATATTGCAGTTTTTAAAACTGTATCCCAATTAACTAATTTTTTATCTTTATAAATTAAACCTTTTTTGTGAAGTTCTACAAAAACTTTTAAAACTGATTTTGAAAGATTTTCATCCATTGTAAAAGCATTTCTCGACCAATCACAAGAGCAACCCAATTTTTTAAGTTGATTTAAGATGATATCACCATGCTCTTTCTTCCATTCCCAAACTTTTTCTATAAATTTTTCCCTTCCAATTTCATTTTTATCAATACCTTCAGCAGATAATTTTTTTTCAACTAAAGCCTGTGTAGCAATACCAGCATGGTCTGTTCCTGGTTGCCATAAGGTTTCATAATTATTCATACGGTGATATCTAACCAAAAGATCTTGAATTGAATTATTCAAAGCGTGCCCCATGTGAAGACTACCTGTTACATTGGGTGGAGGTATAACTACTGAAAATTTTTTCTTATTTTTTGTGGGTTTGAATAAATTATTTTTTTCCCAATAAGAATAAATCTTATCTTCAACGTCTGTATGTATGTATTTGTCGTTACTCATAGATGATTATAAGTTTATAATTTAATAATATGAATTAACAATAATCATTTTGAAGGCTTATTTGGTAGACTAATTTTATAAATTTAATATATAAAAGGCACTCTATTTGTTTTAAATTGAGATGAGAGGGCAACGTGGCGGAATGGTTACGCAGAGGATTGCAAATCCTTGTATCCCAGTTCGATTCTGGGCGTTGCCTCCAAAAAAAATCTTGTGTTACTCTTAAAAAAAAGTAAGTTGTGTTTTTGATATTCCTCGGTAGCTCAGTTGGTAGAGCAGTTGACTGTTAATCAATTGGTCGCAGGTTCGAGTCCTGCCCGAGGAGCCAAATAAATTATCTTATCTATTTCCTAAATTTTATCTAAAGAAAATTTTTTAAATTATCAGAATACTTATTCAAAATATTTAAACTATATTGAGGTCCTAAACTAAGATTTGTACTAACCTACTTTTGAAATTCCAATATTTGAAGTTTGTAATGATTTACTAAACTTTAGTTTTTGATCATTATTAAGCTCGGAATATAATTTAACTAAAAAATTATAATTTACATTCATATGACCTTCTTGTGATCTTTCCAGGTTTATTAAATATTCTGAAAAATCTTCAAAAAAATAATTTACTGGAACTTTTAAATAATTCGCTAATTGAAGAAGGCGTATTGAGCTAACACCATTAGTTCCTTTTTCATATTTTTGAATTTGTTGAAATGTAACATTAATTGCTTTTGCAACTTTTGTTTGTGTAAGACCTAAAGCTAATCTTCTTAGCTTTAATTTATTACCTAAATGCTTATTAAAATTATCTTCCATTAAGACCCCTCTTAAAGTTTGTTTAAAAAACCTATTCAACTAATTTTTTGTTGTTACTGCAATAGAAAAGTTTTTTATTTTAAACAATTAGGGACGAAATTGTAAATTGTGTCAAGCAATTATAAGTGATTACAGAAAATAAAATTGTTGAGGGTTATAGCTAAAAATGCTTATAAAATTTGGCTTAAGAAAAGTTTGGTACGATCACTTTTAGGATTAGCAAAGAAGTCCTTTGTTGTAGCCTTTTCAACAATCATTCCTTCATCCATAAAAATCATTTGGTCAGCTACTTCTTTTGCAAAGCCCATTTCATGCGTTACAACGATCATAGTCATACCTTGTTTTGCTAAATTAACCATAACATCCAGTACTTCTTTAATCATTTCAGGGTCTAATGCTGATGTAGGTTCATCAAATAACATAATTTTAGGTTCCATACAAAGTGCTCTTGCAATAGCAACTCTTTGTTGTTGTCCACCTGATAACTGACCTGGGAATTTTTGAGCTTGATCTAAAATTTGAACTCTTTCAAGATGTTCTAACGCTAATTTTTCTGCTTCTTTTTTAGGCATTTTTTTAACCCAAATTGGAGCTAACGTACAATTATCTAAAATAGATAAATGAGGGAATAAATTAAATTGCTGGAAAACCATTCCAACTTCAGCTCTAACTTGTTCTATATTTTTTGTATCTTCTGAAATTTCAGTGCCATCAACAATGATTGATCCTTTTTGATGCTCTTCCAATCTATTAATACATCTAATTAATGTCGATTTTCCAGATCCAGATGGTCCACAAACAACAATTTTTTCTTTAGGTTTAACCTCAAGGTTAATTTCTTTTAATACTTGAAAATCACCAAACCACTTATTTACATTTTGAATTTGAATAATTGAATCTGACATAATTTATCTATCTGTTTTATATTTTAATTCTAATTTTTGACTATATTTACTCATACTATAACAAATAATCCAGAATATTATTCCAGCAAATACATAACCTTCCATTGAAAACCCTAACCATTTTGGATTTGTTTTTGCTAAATTTAACATACCGACTACCTCTAATAAACCTACTACAAAAATTAATGGTGTATCTTTTACAAGTGCTAAAAATGTATTTGCAATTCCTGGAATTACTAATTTTAAAGCTTGTGGAAGAATAACAAAAATATGAAGTTTCCAATAGCCCATGCCAAGTGACTTAGCAGCATCATACTGACCTCTTGGAAGTGCTTGTAATCCTCCCCTTATAACTTCAGCTGTATAAGCCGCTTCAAATAAAGTAATCGCTACAACAACTCTAATTAGTTTATCAACATATGTTCCATCTGGTAAAAACATTGGAAACATTACTGCTGACATAAATAAAACTGTAATTAAAGGAACGCCTCTCCAAAATTCTATGAATGAAAGAGATGAATATTTAACAATAGGTAAATCAGATCTTCTTCCAAGTGCTAACATCATACCTATTGGAAAACAGAAAATTAAAGAAAAAAATGCAACAATAAAAGTTAAAGATAAACCACCCCACGCACCTGTTTCAACCCATTCTAGTCCAAAAGAACCACCTGAAATCAAAAAGTAGATTAAGATAAAAGATATAATTGGCAGTATAAGAGTGTAATAAAGAGAAAGATAATTTCTAAATTTAGCAGGTGTAAAAAATCCAGCTGCCATAAAACCTAATACAGCAATAAAAGTTACATTAATTCTCCACTGCTCAGCATTAGGATACATTCCATACATAAACCTATTAAACCAAACTTTAATGTAAACCCAACAAGCACCACCACCAGTGCATGCTTCTTTAGTATCACCAGCTATATTAGCATCAAAAATAAACCAATTTAATAATGGAGGAAGAGCGAATATTATAAGAAAAATAATACACAAACTTAAAGCAGCATTGAAATTACTTGGATTAATATTTTTATTAAGACTATCTAGGATTTTAATCCCCGAAAATTCAATTCTGATAAAATGAAGTCCAATTACTCCAAAGATTAAGGGAGTAAAAAAGTTTATAAACCTAGGTAAGAAAGAGGTAATATTTGTATCTAAAAAATTATTTAAACAAAAATCAAAAATACCTAAGAAAAAAAATAAAATTCCTATAATCAAAGAAGTATTTCTACTTAATTGGATTTTAGATTTTGGTAAATCAAAATTTTTTGAATTCATTATTTTTCCTTTATCGCTATTCTTTGGTTGTACCAATTCATTAAAAATGAAATTGCGATACTAATAGTTAAATATGTGGCCATTGTAATACCAACAATTTCAATTGCTTTTCCTGTTTGCATCATTGCAGTACCCGCAAAAACTAAAACTAGATCTGGGTAAGCAATAGCAGCAGCTAAAGAAGAATTTTTAGTTAGATTCAAATACTGATTAGTTGTTGGTGGTATAATTATTCTTAATGCTTGAGGCATAATTACTAATTTCAAAACTTGGCTTGGTGTTAAACCTATTGATGCAGCAGCTTCTTTTTGCCCCTTACCTATACCCTGAATACCTGCCCTAACATTTTCTGCAATAAATGTTGCTGTATAAAGAGTTAATGCTAAAGTTAATGCAATTAGCTCTGGTGGTATACCCATACCCCCATCAAATGTGTAAGAAGATTGAGACATTTTTCTTAATTCGGGAAAACTAAAAGATAGGTCAACTCCACCTATTAAAAATGTTAAAAGCGGTAGTCCTATAAAAATAAGTATTGAAATTATTAAAACTGGTAACTGCTTACCTTCTTGTTCTTGTTTTTTTTTTGCAAATTTTGCAAAAAAGAAAACTAAAATCATTGCAATTATTAAAGTTGTAAAAAAAACATCAAAATTTGTCCAAATTGGAGCTGGTGTAAAAAAACCCTTTATTGTCATGAAAGATGATCCCAATATCATTGTAGCATCCTGAGGCATTGGCAGTGCTCTAAGAGCAGCAAAATACCAAAAGAAAATCTGTAATAGCAATGGAACATTTCTAAAAAATTCTATGTAAAAAGAGGCAGTTTTTCTAATTAAATAATTAGGTGATAATCTAGCTACACCAACAACAAGGCCCAAAAATGTGGCTAGAATAATTCCAATAAAAGCAACGAGTAGAGTGTTTAATAGTCCAACAAGATATGCTCTAGCGTACGAGTCTGAACCATCATAATCAATTAAAGAAAATTGTATATCAAATGAAGCTTCTTGAGTTAAAAAACCAAAACCAAATTCAATACCTCTTGTATCCATGTTCTCTTGCGCATTCATGGTAAAAAAACCAAATATTAAAATTATAAATAATAATGTTAATAACTGAGGTAAGATTTTTTTTAATTTCATTTGGATTTTATTATAAAAAAAGGGCTAGATAAATCTAGCCCTTTATATGTTTTATTAGATAATAATTATCTTGCTGGTGGTACGTATAGTAATCCACCTTTAGTCCAAATTTGGTTTGGACCCCTGTCAGGCAAAATACCAGTATCAGCGATATTTCTCTTGTAGCTTTCTCCGTAATTACCAACTTGTTTGATAATTCTTAAGCTCCAATCGTTATCTAAACCAAATGCTGCACCTAATTCACCTTCAGAACCAACAAGTCTTTTAATTTGTGGGTTTTCAGAAGTTTTCATCATGTCAGCGTTTGCAGAGTTAATACCGTACTCTTCAGCTTCGATCATTACGTTTAGTGACCATCTTACGATGTCTTCCCAAACTGCATCACCTTGACGTACTACTGGTCCTAGAGGCTCTTTAGAAATAGTCTCTGGTAACACTACGTGATCATCAGGGTTAGTCATTTTTGTTCTTTGTGCTGCTAGACCAGATTTATCAGTTGTGTAAGTATCACATCTGCCTGAGTCATAAGCTGCAACAACTTCATCAGCTTTTTCGAAAGCAACTGGCTCATAAGAAATTCCTTTTGAATTAAAGAAGTCTCTCATGTTTAGTTCAGTTGTAGTTCCGATGTTAGTACATGCTGAAATTCCATTTTTGAATTGGCTCGTAGAAGTAATTCCTGAGTCTTTTCTTACCATGAAACCTTGGCCATCATAGAAGTTAACTCCAACGAATGTTAAACCAATGTCAGCATCTCTAGAAAGTGTCCAAGTTGTGTTTCTTGATAAGATATCAATCTCACCAGAAGTTAGAGCTGTGAATCTTTCTTTAGCACTTAGTGGAGTGAACTTAACTTTATTCGCATCACCTAATACTGCAGCAGCAACTGCTCTACATACATCAACGTCTACACCAGTCCAATTTCCAGCAGCGTCAGCATTTGAAAATCCCGGTAGACCTTGAGATACACCGCATCTTACAAAACCCTTTTTCTGAGTGTTCTTAAGAGTTTTTGATTTACCTTTTGACTGTTTTCCACCTTGTTGATCGCAAGCGACAACAAAAAGCATAGAAGCAGCAGCTAAAACGGCAAATAATTGTTTTGAGTATTTAAACATATTTTATTCCTCTGTTTTATTTATTTATTTGTTAACAAATAATTCAAAAAGATTTGAATTAAGTTAAGTGTTTATCATTTTATAAAGATGAGCAAAGTAAAATTGGCTTTATTAGAAGCATTCTACCTACATGTAGTGTAGCACTAAAGGCTGGATGTTATATCTAGTAATGGTGCGCTCTGGTGGACTCGAACCACCGACCCTCGGTTTAGAAAACCGATGCTCTATCCAGCTGAGCTAAGAGCGCCAATTAATACAAATGTATTTATAGTAGGAATTTAATTTTTAAAAAGAAATTTTTTACAAATAATCAATAAAGTTAGAAGCTCAAGTCTACCAACAATCATAAAGAAAATTAGATAATATTTCGTCATAAAATGTAGGTCATAAAAGCTAAAATCACTTAAACCAAACATTGAAGAATTTACAGTATTCATTATGGTTAAAATTGAGAGTTTAAAAGAGCTTTCAAAATCAATTCCACTTAGAGTTAATAAAAAAGTTAAGACAAATAAAGAAATCATAAAAACTATTACAGATAGAAAATATTTATAAATTTCTTCTAACTTAAATGAATCTTTTGAAAATAAGTGTTTGTTTGTGTAAATATTTTTTGGCCTGCTGTAAGAAAGAATTTCATTAATTGAATATTTGAATAAAGAATAAATTTTTAAAAATCTAATTCCAGAACTTGTAGAAAAAAAAGAACCACCAATAATAACCAGTATTAAAAAAATAAAAGATAAATTGTTAGGAGAATTATTTAGGGAAAATCCTATATTGGATATACTGCTAGTTAAAGATAGAAATAATTCGCTAAAATTATTTTCAAAATTTAAAAATACAAAAAAAATAATCAATAAAAATAAGAAATAAAATAACAAATGTATATCTTCATTAAAGAAATTAAGGTTATGATTTTTTGTAAAGATTAAATTATAAATCAAAAAAATGCTAAAAAAAGAAGACAGTAATAAAATTGATGTAATTATTATTTGAGAGTTATCAATCAAGATATTAGACAAATTATTTGATGGTAAAAAACCACCTGAAGAAATTATAGTCATAGCTAAATTAAGAGAATTAAACAACCTAATATCAAAAAGACTTAAAATTATAAAAATTGAAAGTGTAATTAATGAATAAAATAAGAATATTTTCAATGCTTGTTTGAAAGTTTCAGCTTTATTAAATGATATAAAGTTAGTCAAAGATTTTTTAAAACTATGATCAAATATGTCAATTAAAAGTATTATAGAAAATAAAAAATAAAGACCTCCTATCCATTGAGATGAAGATCTCCACAATATTAAACTTTGATCAATATGATTGATATTATCAAAAATAGTAAAGCCAGTTGAGGTAAATCCAGAAATTGACTCAAAGAAAGCGTTAACAAAAGTTAAATTATAAATACTAAAATAAAAAGGTATTGAAATAACCAGTGGTAATAAAATATAGCCAAGAAGTATTGTTAATATTTTATCATATATTGTTATTTTTTTTTCATTATTATTTTTTGTATAATAAAATAGTACAGTTAAAAAAATAGAAACTATAAACGTATATATGTAAGTATTTAAATTTAGATAGAGATTTAAATAGTAAGAATAAGTGATATTAAAAAATGCTAAAATTGAAACTATTCCAAAAAAAACACTCAAATAAATGAGTTTAAAGTATTTCATTAGATTAAATAGAGCTTATACGAAACATGTTTTCTACAACATGTAAAAATTCTTTTTTAGCCAAAAGAACAACAATATCCTGTTTTTTAAATACAAAATTTGATCTAGGAATAACAACTTCATCACCTCTTAAAATTGCACCAATTCTTATTTCATCTGGTAAGTTTGAATTTTTTAATTCCTTGTTCACCAACTCTGAGGTTTCAATAATTTCTGCTTCAATAATTTCATACTCACCATTTAAAATACTATAAGCATTTTCAATAGTACCTTTATGAATATGTTTTAAGATGCTTGATACAGTATTCATTCTAGGATCAATAAAATCATCAATTTTTAAAGAAGTTTGTAAAAGAGAGTAATTAGGCTTATTAATTAAAGCCATAGTTCTTTTGTCACTTAACTCGTCATTATCTTTGGCAAATTTTTCAACCAATACACTTACCATTAAATTATCTTCATCATCATTTGTTAGAGCCAAAACAGTTTGAACCTCTTCTAAATTTGCTTCTAGTAAAACCTCCTCATCAAGAGCATCACCATTTATAACGATTGTGTTATTTAATTGGCTTGCAATAAGCTCTGCTCTTTCTTTGTCTTTTTCAATAATTTTAACTCTAGCAGAGTCAAAACTTTCTTCTAAATTTTTTGCTAAGTTAAAGCCTATGTTTCCGCCTCCAATAATAAGGATCTTATTAGAAATTTTTTCTGTGTGACCAAAAGCTGTTAAAGTTTCGTTCATCTGCGAGGCATTAGTCACAACATAAGCTTTGTCATCTTTGAGCATTAGATCAGTTTTTTTTAGTAAAACAAATTTTTCATCCCTAATTACACCCATTATATTCGAATTTAATTTTGGAAACTTTTTTGTAAGCTCATTAAGCTTGATATCTTTTATTGGACAATTGGCATCTATCAAAATTTCAAGTAATCTAATTTTATTATTTGCAAAAGGAACGTTATCAAGTGAGCCAGGAGCTTCTAATTTTCTTTGAAGAGATTTTGCTATCTCTATTTCAGGTGAAATAATAACATCTATCGGTAGATTTTCTTTATTGTAAACTTTGGTAAATTTAGGATTTAAATAATCTTGTGATCTGATCCTTGCTATTTTTTTTTGAACGTTAAATATTGAAAATGCTATTTGACATATCAACATGTTAATTTCATCATTACGTGTTACTGCAATAATCATGTCAGCATCAGTTGCGTTTGCTTTTTCTAAAATAGAGGGGTAAGTGCCTTTGCCCACAATAGACTTAACGTCGAGTGTGTCATTTATCTTTTGTATATCCTCACTTGATTGATCTATTACAGTTATAGAGTGTCCTTGTTCACTTAAAATCTTTGCGATAGTAAAGCCTACTCTACCAGCACCACAAATTATAATATTCATTTAATTTAATTCCTTGATCCCTAAAACTTTAAGCTTTCTATGTAAGGCAGATCTTTCCATTCCTATAAAGTCAGCAGTTTTTGATATATTGCCATTAAATTTTTTCAATTGTGTAGTTAAATACTCCTTTTCAAAATTTTCTCTAGCTTCTTTTAATGGTATAGATAAAGAGTTTTCTGATGGTACATTTTTAATATCAGGCGTTTTTAGGGATTCTTTAATAATATTTGAAATTTTATCAGCACTATCAGGTGAAAGTATTGCAATCCTCTCTATTAGATTTCTTAATTCTCTAACATTACCTGGCCAATCATAATTGAGTAGATATTTATTATTTGTATCAATGCTTAATTTTTTTAAATTATAACTTGTTGAGATTTTTTCAGAGAAATATTCAACTAATAAAGATATATCTGAAACTCTTTCTTTTAGAGGGTCAATGTTGATTTCTAAAACATTTAGCCGATGATATAAATCCTCTCTAAAATTACCATTTTCTATTTCTTTTTTTATATCTTTGTTGGATGAACATATAATTCTTACATCTACATTAATATCATGACTGCCATTGATCCTTCTAAATTTTTGATCGATTAAAACTCTTAAAATTTTAGATTGGGTTTCAAGTGGGATTTCAGAAATTTCATCGATCAAAAGAATGCCCTTTGATGATTTCTCTAAAGCACCATAGGTTATAGAGCCATTTACTTTTTCTTCACCAAATAATTCTAATTCATATTTTTTTATATCAAGTAATGCACCATTCAGAATAATAAAAGGGCCCCTTTGTCTTTTAGATTCTTTATGTATTTTTCTTGCAATCAATTCTTTTCCAGAGCCAGTAGGACCATTAATAAAAATTCGACTTTCAGAAACTGAAATTTTATTGATTTGTTCTTTTATATTTTTTATATTGTCACTAATTCCAATTAACTCATAAGAAAAAAAAAGTTTACTTTCAAATTCTTTGTTCTTATTTTTAAGGTTTATATTTTCAACGGCTCTATTAACAAAATTTAATAATCTTTCTTGATTAAAAGGTTTTTCAATAAATTCGAAAGCACCAGCTTTTAAAGCTTTAATAGCCATTTCTACGTTTGCATGTCCTGTAATTATTATAACTGGAATATTTTTGTCCTTAATTTTAATATGTGATAAAAGCTCTAGACCATCATTGTCACCTTTGTCTAATTTAACATCTATAATTGCAACATCCGGAAGTTTTTTGTCAATCTCGTTTAAAGCTTGATTGTAGTTCGCAGCCAATCTTGTTTTGTAACCAGCTTCAATTATTAGATCATTAATTATATTTCTAATATCTACATTATCATCAATAATTAATATTTCGGTACTCATTATTTTATAAATATAATTTCTATCTTTGCTCCACTTTCTAATGAAACAAAATTTATTTTTCCATTATGATCGTTTATAATTTTATTAACAATAGATAAACCTAAGCCGGTACCTTTTATCTTTGTTGTAAAATAAGGATTTAGAATGTCTTTTATATTGTTTTCAAATATTCCAAATCCTAATCCGTTATCAATAATTATAAAGTTAATTAATTCTTCACTCTCATTTATGTAAATATCAATTTTTCCAATCAAATTAGCATTATCAATTTGCTTATCCTGTATACTTTCAATAGAGTTTTTAATCAAATTGAAGAAAACTCTACTTAATTGTTCACTATCGGAGTTTAAGAGAATATCTGATTTACTTGATTTAAAATCAATTATAATTTTATTATCCAATTCATTTATTAATTTAATATTATCATTTATCAAAGAAACTAAGTTGTTATCTTTAAGAATTGGTTTTGGCATTCTCGCAAAATCAGAAAATTCATTAACTAGATTTTCAATTTGTTTAATTTGTTTACCAATAATCAACAAGCTTTTTGAAAAATCATCTTTTTCATGATCTGCTATTTTTTCTGAGTACTTGCTCTTTAACTTATCAATAGTTAATTGAATGGGTGTGAGTGGATTTTTAATTTCATGAGCTAATTTTCTAGCTAAATTTTCCCAAGCTTCATGTCTTTCTTTAATTATAAGCTTCTCTTGTTGAGATCTTAATTTGTCTATCATTAAATTAAAATTTTGATTTAACACTTCTATGTCTTTATCAGTTTTAATTTCTGGTACTTTAATATCTAGATTACCCTTTCCAATATTGGAAGATGCAATAATCAAATTATTAATAGACCTAAAAAATCTTGATGAAAATCTTATAGCTATTGATATGGATAAAAATAATAACAATGAGACTATGACAAGATAAATAAATACAAATGATATCTTAATCCCAGTTTGCTTATTTAAAACTGTGTAATAAAAATTTAGTGCTTCTTGAGATTCTAATAAATATTGAGAAATTTTTTTATCTAAATATTTGACTATATACAAATACTTTCCGTCAAAATTTTCAAGTTTTATGATTGATGCTGTTTGATTTTTAAAAGCATTAATAATTTTAAGTGGCCTTTTATCATTTTGAACCATTTCTAAAGCATCACTTAAAGGTGGTGTATACAAAGTGTTATCTTCTAATGTTGACAGATATAAATTTCCATTACCATCAATAATATGAACCTCATCCATATCTCTAATTAATTTTTGAGTATTTAGAAAACTTTTAAATTGATTAATATTTGTGTTTAAAAAATTGATACTTTTGTTTAAATCAAATGCTATTAAAATTATCTCTGATTGTGTTTTTGTTCTAACTTCTTCAGTATAGCTTCTCGCAATTTCATAAGAGTTATTAACTGCTGTTGTAATTTTCTTATCCAAATATTTATCAAGAGCAAAAGAAAGAAGAAATAATGAAAATAAAGAAATTAAAATTGAGGGAATTAAAGTAAATAATGCAAAAAATGTTATATATTTTCTATTGGCTTTAGAACCACTTACGTCAACATCTATCTTTAAGGAATTTCTTACTTCTGAAAATATCATAAAGAAAAGAAGTATTAACAGAGCAATATTTCCAATTAATAAAATCTGGAGATTATTATCAGATAGTTTTAAAAAGCTTTTATCAATAAATGTTAAAAAAGTTATAAAACCTGTGAATAAAGTGATTAAAAATATTACAATGATGAATATATTTTTTTTAATAAAATCAATCATAGTGGACAAAATAATGTGTTATATATTTTTATCATGAATAGTTGTTTTATAATACTTGCTGGTGGCGAAAGTAAAAGATTTAATTCAAATATTCCAAAACCGTACACAAATTATAGAGGTAAACCTTTATTATTACATTCAATAGATAAAGCTAAAGTTTTTAATAAATTTAATAAAATTGTTCTTGTAGTAAATAAAAAACATAAAAATTATATCAAGAAACTTAATATCAAAAACATCAAAATTATCACAGGTGGTAAAACAAGAGCGGAATCAGCCTATAATGCCTTAAGAAGTATTAAAAAAAATAATTTTAAAAATATAATAATTCATGATGCTGCAAGACCGAATTTTTCTCTAAAACTTTTAAAGAAATTAATGGATGGATTAAAAACAAATGACTGTGTAATTCCTGCAATCAAAACTGCAGATTCAGTTAAACAAAAAATTTCAAAAATTGTTAAAAATTTAAAACGTGAAAATATTTACTTAATCCAAACACCTCAAGCTTTTAACTATAAAAAACTTTATTCACTTCAAAATAATAAAAGTAGCGAGGTTACTGATGATGCAAACTTGTTTGTAAGGGCTGGTAAAAAAATAAAAATTATAAAAGGTGAAACTACTAATAATAAAATTACAGTAAACTCAGATATTAAGTTTAACAATTTAATTAAATTTGGACTAGGTTTCGATGTTCATAGGTTGGTACCTAATAAAAAACTTTATTTAGGTGGAATTAAAATACCCTCACCAATTGGTACATTAGGTCATTCAGATGGAGATCCCGTTTTACATGCTGTAACAGATGCTATACTTGGAGCTTGTTCTATGGGTGATATTGGTGAAAAATTCTCAGATAAGAATAAGAAATTTAGAAATATTAGATCTACAATTCTATTAAGTAAAATAATTAAGCAAACTGTAAAAAAAGGCTACCTAGTCAATAATCTTGATATAAATATCATTACTCAAAAACCTAAAATTCAAAAATATAAAAAACAAATATTAAACTGTATTGCAAAAATTTGTAATATCTCCCCTACTCAAATTAATATAAAAGGTAAAACAACTGAAAAGTTAGGTGTAATTGGTAAAGAAAAAGCTATAGCTTGTGAAGTGATAGCCTCAGTTATTAAAAATGATTAAATCTTTCAACTCATTATTAGTTACTATGTTTGGTCTTGGTAAAGTTAAATATATGCCTGGAACATTTGGGTCATTAGCGACTGTAATTATTCTTTATTATCTATTCCACACTCTAAATATTTCACCCAATATAATTTTATTTGGATTGATAATAATATTTATTTACTCATTTTACGCCGTTTCAAGTCATATAGAAAATAATGAGAATAAAGATCCTGGTGAAATTATTATTGATGAATTTTTAGGTCAATCGATACCCATATATCTTTATGAGATATCTCATGGAACAACAAAAGATGCAGATGAAGCTATTGTTTATTATGCTCTATTTTTTATTCTTTTTAGATATTTTGATATCATGAAACCATTTCCTGTAAACTTTTTTGATAAAAACTTTAAGAATAGTTTTGGTGTAATTATGGATGATATTTGTGCTGGATTTTATGTTGTGCTATCACTTGTGTGTTTCATGATTATTAAAAGTTATGTTTTATAATGAAAAATTTAGCTAATAAGGTTGTAAAAAAATTAATTAAAAAGAAACTTAAAGTTTCATTTGCAGAATCCTGCACGGGTGGTCTTTTATCTAGCTCAATAACTTCAATAAGTGGTTCTTCTAAGGTATTTAATTTAGGTCTAATTACTTATTCAAATAAAGCAAAAGTTAACCTTCTTAAGGTGCCTAATAAAATAATAGAAAAATATGGTGCTGTAAGCGAAGAATGTTGTTTATCAATGGTTAAAAATTTAAGTAAAATTAGTAAAGCAAATATATCTATATCAATTACAGGTATTGCTGGACCAAATGGTGGCACAAAATTAAAGCCAGTCGGTTTAGTTTATATTGGTGTTAAAAAGGGAAACAAAATAATAGCTAAGAAAAATCTGTTTAAAAATAAAAATAGAATATCTATACAAAAAATTACAGTTAGCACTGCACTTAATATAATCGATAATATTATCTAATTTTTTGCCCAACTTATATTATTCCAAATTCTTTCGTGAAAATAATATAAAAAAATTTTAGCTATAGCTTCGATGCTACCTATGGAAACACCTATTAATAAGTCACCTGTTAATGCCCATGCAATAATAAAAGTTGTTAAACTAGCAGTAACACGCCATGTTAATGTTTTTGCAATTGTTCTTTTTTGTAAGTCTGCAGACATAAACTACCTTTATGTACATATGATCATTAAATGATTTATCTACCCGTGAATAAATCGTTAGCTCTTTTCTGAAACGAGTCAGCTATTTTATCTAAACCATACTGAAAAGATTTATCCATTACAATATTTAAAAATTTATTTTCAATCTCAAAATCAATATCAAAGGATATTTCAGTAGAGCTATCTTTTTCAAGAAAAACCCATTTATTATCCAAATGTTTGAGGGGTCCTTCGATATTGGTTACTAAGATAGTGTCTGTATCTTTATTAAATCTGACATCACTTTTATAGGTTGCCTCAAAAGGACCCTTGCCTATTGTGAGATCAGCAATTATTAAGATTAGATTATTTTCTTCCTTTTTTTCATGAATTTTTGCACCTAAACAATAAGGTATAAACTTTGGGTAACTTTCAATATCTAGAACAAGATCAACTAATTGTTTTTTATTACATTCAATTAATCTCTTAACTGAGGCTTTGGGCATTATACTTTTCTAATCTATTTTTTTGTAATTGAGCAAAGTCTTCATCAGCATGATAAGAAGATCTTGTAAGTGGTGAAGAAGAAACTAATAAAAAACCTTTAGACTTTGCAATATTTTCTAAGTCCTTAAATTCATCTGGATGGTAATATCTCTCAAGTGGATGGTGTTTTGCTGAGGGTTGTAAATATTGCCCAATTGTTAAAAAGTCTACATCTGCAGATCTTAAGTCATCCATTACCTGAATTAATTCATCTTTACTCTCTCCTAAACCAACCATTAGCCCTGATTTAGTAAAAACTTTTTTATTAATTTTTTTTACATTCTTTAAAAGTTCTAATGAACCAAAGTATCTTGCACCTGGTCTAACTTTTAAATAAAGTCTTGGTACTGTTTCAATGTTATGATTGAAAACATCTAAGTCTGCTTCTAAAATTTTTTTATAAACATCCCCTTTTCTTAAAAAATCTGGGGTTAAAACTTCAATTGAAGTTTGAGGGTTTTTTTTTCTTGTGGCTGTAATTACATCAAAGAAATGATTGGAACCTCCATCTTCTAAATCGTCTCTATCAACAGAAGTTATAACAACATGCTTAAGATTAAGTTTGTGAACTGCATTTGAAATTTTGTAAGCCTCAAATGGATCTAAATTTTCAGGCTTTCCTGTTTTAACATCACAGAAAGCACATGCTCTTGTACAGGTGTCTCCCATAATCATAAATGTAGCATGACGCTTACTCCAGCATTCTGTAATATTTGGACAATTTGCTTCCTGACAAACTGTTACTAAATTATTTTGATTAACAATAGTCTTGGTTAAGAAGAATTCTTTGCTATTAGTTAATTTAGACCTTATCCAATCAGGTTTTTTTTTAATTGGATTTACTGGTTTGTTAACTTTTTCTGGATGTCTTGGTTTAATTGTCATTCTTTTTAATTATATAAAGGGTCTCCCCTTCTTTGCCAAACATAAATTTTTCTCTAATTAAGGTTTCAACATAATCTAGGTCTAATTTAGTACTTAATAGAGAATTTTTAAATTCAAGATCTTTGATTTTGTTAGATAAATTAGCCTCTTCAATCTTTAGATTTATTAGAATTTCATTTTTTTTAAAATAAGAAAAAAGGCCTCTTTCACCATCTAAAAGGTTAAAGAAAAAATAAAGTATTAAAAAAGTAGAGATTAATAAAAAATAATTTTTTTTTAATTTACCCAACATCAATGAATTTTACTCATTGATGCTTTTTTTCCAAGCTCTTCTTCTATACGTAATAATTGATTATATTTTGCAACACGTTCGGATCTTGCTAATGATCCAGTTTTGATTTGATCTGAATTTGTACCTACAGCAAAGTCTGCTATAAAAGTGTCTTCACTGTCTCCAGATCTATGAGAAATTATTGTTTTATACCCAATAATTTGTGCAAACTTAATAACTTCAAGTGTTTCAGATACCGTACCAATTTGATTAAGTTTAATTAATATCGAATTTGACGAGTTGTTTAAAAAACCCTTTTTAAGTCTTTCTAAATTAGTTACGTACAAATCATCTCCGACTATTTGCACATTATTAGTATTTTTCATTAATTTACTCCATGCCATCCAATCATTTTCTCCAAATGGATCTTCAATAGATTTAATTTTGTATTTATTTATTATTTTTTTATATTCTTTAATAGATTGATCTACCGAAACAAATTTTTTTGAATGAATAGAATATTTATCTTTTTTAATTAATTCATTTGCTGCAACATCTAAACAAATCGAAACATCTTTACCATTTTTAAAACCAGACTTATTAATTGCAGCAACAACTAAATCCAAAGCTTTTTCATTGCTACTAATCATTGGTGCAAAGCCTCCCTCATCTCCTACAGATGTTGATAAACCCTTTTTTATAATCAGCTTTCTTAAATTATTAATTACAACAAAACATATTCTCATAGCTTCTGAAAAACTCTTGGCTTTATCAGGTCTAATCATGAACTCTTGAATTCTCAATCTGTTATTAGCATGCGCTCCACCATTAATAATATTCATTAATGGGTAAGGTAATCTGTAATTATTTTTTACTAAAAAAGTTTTATATAAAGGGACTCTCTTAATTTTAGCAGAAAGTTTCTTTACAGCCATAGACACAGCTAAAATAGCATTAGCACCTAAACTTGTTTTTTGGCGGGTGCCATCAAGATTAATTAAAATTGTATCTATACGTGTTTGATTATGAATATTTGCACCTATTAATTTTTTTGAAATTTTTGTGTTAACTAAATTGACTGCACCTAAAACACTTTTACCTAAATATTTTTTATTATTGTTGTCTCTTTTTTCAAATGCTTCGTAAGTTCCAGTTGAAGCACCTGATGGACAAATAGCTGATGCACTTAAATTTTTTGAATAAACTTCCGCTTCAATTGTTGGGTTTCCTCGGCTATCAAAAACTTGACGGGCTCTTATCTTTAAAATCTTACTCATTTATTTTTTGATTAGATTATCTATTTCAAATAATTGAGATAGTAATTTTTCTAATTTATCTAATGGAACCATGTTGGGTCCATCGGACGGAGCATTATCTGGGTCTTGATGTGTTTCAATAAAGACACCTGCAACACCAACGGCAACTGCAGCTCTTGCTAAATATTCAACAAACTCTCTTTGACCACCACTAGTCACGCCTAAACCTCCAGGTTGTTGCACTGAATGTGTGGCATCAAAAATAACAGGGTAACCATTTTTTGCCATTATAGGTAGAGATCTCATATCAGAGACAAGGGTATTATAACCAAAGCTTGCTCCTCTTTCTGTGACTAAAATATTATTATTACCTGAGTCTGCAATTTTTTTTGTAACATTAACCATATCCCAAGGTGCAAGGAATTGACCTTTTTTAACATTTATAATTTTTTCAGTTTTGGCTGCAGCAATTAATAAATCTGTTTGCCTACATAAAAATGCAGGAATTTGTAATACATCAACATGAGGAGCTACCACTGCACATTGTTCAGCATTATGAATGTCAGTTAATATTGGAACATCTAGTTCTTTTTTTATCTTATCAAAAATAGGTAAAGCTTGCTCAAGACCCATACCTCTTTGGCCTTTTAAACTTGTTCTATTAGCTTTATCGAAAGATGTTTTATAAACAAAACCCATATTAAACTTAGAGGTAATTTCTTTAATCTTACCTGCCATATCCATGGCATGTTGTTCGGTCTCAAGTTGGCATGGGCCAGCAATAATAAAAATTTTATTATTATTTGAAATTTCTATATTTCCACAATTGACTTTTATATTTTTCATTTATGATTTTTAGCAGCTTTGATAAAAGATGAGAATAAAGGATGTGGCGCTAAAGGTCTAGATTTAAATTCTGGATGAAATTGAACGGCTATAAACCATGGGTGGTTTTTTAGCTCAATAATCTCTGGTAATTTTTTATCTGGAGATAATCCTGAAAAGATTAGGCCATTTTTTTCAAATTGATCCTTATAATCAATATTAACTTCGTATCTATGTCTGTGTCTTTCTTGAATTGATTTTGATTTATAGATTTTTCTAATCATTGAATTTTCTTTTAATCTAGCCTCATAGAGACCAAGTCTCATAGTGCCACCAAGATCTTTATCAGTACCTTTAATTAATTTGCCATCCTTATTCCATTCAGAGATTAAACCAATGATTGGTGTTCCTCCAAATCCAAACTCACTTGATGTGGCCTTCTTTATATTTAACTTATTCCTCGCAAACTCAATAATGGCCATTTGCATACCAAAACAAATTCCAAAGAAAGGAATTTTTTTCTCTCTAGCATACTTAATTGCTTCAATTTTTCCCTCTGTTCCTCTTTTGCCAAATCCACCTGGTATCAAAATTCCAGAAACTCCTTTTAATTTTTTTTTAATTTCAGAAATTTTTAAGTTCTCAGAATCTATTCTCACTAAATTAATTTTTGAATTATTATCAATACCACCGTGTGTTAAAGCTTCGTCTAATGATTTATACGCATCTTTAAGTTCAACATATTTTCCAATAATTGCAATATTGATTGATTTTTTTGTATTCAGAACAATTTTTGTAATTTTTTTCCAAGGATTTAAATTAATTTTTTTTTTAGATTTCATCTTAAAATATTTAAGTACCTGTTTATCTAAATTTTCTCTATTGAAGCTAATCGGTGCTTCATAAATTGTTTTAACATCAACAGTTTGAATTACATTTTCAATTCCAACATTACAGAATAAAGATATTTTTTTTCTATGCTCTAGAGGTATGGGCCTTTCAGATCTACAAATAATTATATCTGGCTGTATACCAAGACTTCTTAGTTCCTTTACTGAGTGTTGAGTAGGTTTCGTTTTTATTTCATCTGAAGCTTTAAGGTAAGGAACTAGTGTTAAGTGAATAAATAGAGCATTTTTTTTTCCTACATCATTAGAAAATTGTCTAATAGCCTCAACAAAAGGGAGGCTTTCTATATCACCAACTATTCCACCAATTTCACAAATTACAAAGTCCTCTTTTAATGTGTCACTTTTTATAAAATCTTTAATACGGTCAGTTATATGTGGGATAACTTGAACTGTTTTTCCAAGGTACTCTCCTTTACGTTCTTTTTTTAAAACATCACTGTAAATTTTTCCCGTTGTAATATTATCAGATTTTTTTGCAGATATTCCAGAAAATCTTTCGTAATGACCTAAATCTAAATCTGTTTCTGCACCATCATCTGTTACAAAAACTTCACCATGCTGAAAGGGACTCATCGTTCCTGGGTCAACATTTAAGTAAGGATCTAATTTTCTTAAACGTACATTAAAACCTCTAGATTGTAATAAGTATGCAAGGGAAGCTGAGGAAAGACCTTTTCCTAATGAAGAAACCACACCGCCGGTTACAAAAATAAATCGCGCCATGGTATTATCTTATAGCGATTAATTAATGAATTTAAAAGGATTAATTATTATTTTCAGGAATTGAAGGTGTATCATTAGACTTTTCTTCAATGATATCCAATACAGAAGATGTAGGTGTTAGTTCACCTCTGGAAATTATTGTTAAAGCTAAACTGCAAATTATGAATAAAGTTGCAACTACTGCTGTAGCCTTGCCCATAAAATTACCAGCAGATCTGGAAAGCATAAAATTATCTTGGGAAACACCTATACCAAGTGCTCCACCTTCAGATTTTTGAACTAGTATCAAGAGCACAAGTATTGTTGCTAGTACTAAGTTGACCACTAATAGAATATTTTCCATGAGGGTTAACTATATGTTTTTTTGACTATATCAATAAATTTTTTAGCATTTTGAGATGCTCCACCAATTAAAAAACCATTAATATTATTAATTTCTCTTAGGATTGTTATATTTTGAGGGTTTACAGAACCCCCATATAAAACTTTTGGTAATTTATCTTTAAACTTACTTTTGATAAATTCTACTGTTTCAAAAAGATCTTGAGGTTTCGGTATAAGACCGCTGCCTATAGCCCAAACTGGTTCATAAGCTAAAAAGATTTTTGATTTATCTTTAATATTCATTAAACCAATTTTAATTTGTTTAGATAAAATTGAGTGCGTCTTTTTTTTTCTTTTTTCACTTAAAGTTTCACCAATACAAAAAATAACTTTTAATTTAGCTTCGAGAGCACTTTTTATTTTTAGATTAATTAGTTTGTCACTTTCACCCTGCTCTCTATTTTCTGAATGACCAATAATTACAAAATGTGCACCAATATTTTTTAACATGCGAGAATTAACATGGCCAGTGTGGGCACCGTAATCTTTGCTTTCATGACAATTTTGTCCACCAATACCAATTTGGCAATTATTAAATTTTTTTGAAAAAGAATTTATTAAAGTATTTGGAGGGCAGTAAATTAATCTTCCTCCCTTTATTTCTTTAGATTTTGAAAATTTAATAACTTTATCCAATGTATTTAAGGAAGATAAATTCCCATACATTTTCCAATTAGCTACAAAATACATATATTTATTTGTCATAATGAAAAATTTAATCTATAGCTTGGTATTTTAAAGATCAATAAATTAATAATGCAATGATAAATCCATTAAGAAATTTTACAAAAAAAAAGATAGGTGGCTTAATACTAATTTTTGTTATTATTATAGCTTTTGGCTTTGGTGGATTTGGTGGAGGATTTAACACTGGAAATCAAAATAATATAGCTAAAATAAATAATACTAATATCTCTACTCAAGATTTCATGGATTACCTAAATCAATCTGGCTTAAGTCAGCAAGTAATAAAAGAGAATATTGACAAAAATGTAATAGAAGAACTTTTGTCCTCTTTGGTTTCATCCACTTTACTTAATCTTGAAATAAAAGATTTAAACTTAGTCATATCAGATAAAATAATTGCAGAAACTCTTAAGGAAAATAAAAACTTTTTAGATGAGAGTGGTAACTTTCAAAGAACGCTTTATGAAAAGTTTTTACTAACAAATAGCATGAGTGCAGCTATGTATGAAATGAAATTAAAGAATAACGTTCTACAAAAAGAATTATTTACCTATATAAGTGGTGGAGCAAAATCTCCTAAGTTTTTAACTGATAAGCATTTTATAGAAAAAAATAGAAAATTAGATATTGAATTTATTAAATTAAATAAATTTTATAAAAAAGCTGATGAGTTTACTGATCAAGAAATTAAAATGTTTATTGATGATAACTCAGAAAAATTAAAACAAGATTATATTGATTTTTCATATGTGATATTAACACCAAAAAACTTATTAGGTATTGATGAATTTAATCAAGCTTTTTTTGATGTTATTGATGAAATTGATAATAAGATATCTAAAAACATTGATTTTAAGACAATTACAAATGAATTGGATATCGATGTAATAACAAAAAATGATTATATAAATTTAGAAAATAAAGAAATAATTGAAAATAAAATCTACAATTCTAGAAAAGACGAGATTGAAATACTAGAAGACAACGGAACATTTATCTTTTATCAAATAGATAGTGTTATTCAAAAATTACCAAATTTAAATGATGAAAGATTTGTAAAACAAATAACTAACCTTCTATTTCAAAAAGAAAAATTTGAATTTAATAAAGATATACTAAGTCAATTAGATAAAAATGAATTTAACCAAGCTTCATTTAATAAACTTGGGAGCGGTGAGATTGAAAAAACCCAATTAAACTCAATTAAAGATATTAATAAATTTGAAAATAATTCTGTTAAAATTTTATACACACTACCAATTAACACTTTTACTTTAATTGCTGACAGAGAAGATAACATATTCATAGCTAAGGTTATAAAATTTGAAGATACAAAAATTTCTCAAGATTCAAATATACTTAATGCAATCACTAATGAAGCAAGTGCAGAAAATAGAAACGGAATATTAAAATCATACGATTACCTTTTAAACAATAAATATGAGGTGATAGTTAATGAAAAAACTCTAGATAGGGTAAAAAATTACTTTAAATGATGCTTAATCGAAACTTTAAAGATTTTAAGTTTCAACACTCAAGAAACAAAAATCAAATAATATACACTTCTCAAAAAGTAAAAAATGATCAAGAGGTTTTAAACCTAATTGACAATTTTCTAGTAGAAAAAAATAGTTTTATTTTTGAGTCAGTGGAAAAAGGTAAGATAAGAGGAAGATATACTATCTTTGGCAAAAACCCGGATAAGATTTGGGAATTTAATAATAGAAACTCTTATCTAACTAACAATAATGTTAAAAAAAAAATTAAAGGCGAACCAGAAAAAATTATAGAAAGGATAATAGAAGAATTTAAGTTTAAAACACCCGTAGGTCTGCCACCTATTTGTTCTTTGTTATCAGGATATTTCTCTTATGACTCTATTAGATATGTAGAAAAAATTCCAAACAAATGTATGGATGATTTAAATCTACCTGACGTTAGACTTTTAAGGCCAAGGACATTAATTATTCACGATAACCTTAAAAAAAAGATTTTCTATATTATAAATGTTTACAATGATGAGAAAATTTCAAATTACAAAAGAAAATATTTTGAAATTGAGAATGAAATTAATAACCTATTAATACAGTCTTCTCATATAAAAAGTAATTCCAATGGTAATACTAAAACTAATATCAAAGTAAAATCCAACATATCAAAAAATAAATTTTTAAGAATGGTTAATAGAGCAAAAAAATACATAAAAATTGGAGATATTTTTCAAGTAGTTTTAAGTCAAAGATTTGAAGCTAATTTATCCAAAACACCCGTAGAAATTTATAAAAAACTAAGAATTACTAACCCTTCTCCATTTATGTATTTTTTTAATTTTAAAGATTTTCAAATAATAGGAGCTAGTCCAGAAATTTTAGTCAGATTAAGAGATAACAAAATTACTGTTAGGCCAATTGCTGGAACTAGACCTAGAGGTAAAAATTTAAAAGAAGATAATTTTTTTGCAAAAGATTTACTTAAAGATAAAAAAGAACTTTCTGAACATTTAATGCTACTCGATTTGGGAAGAAATGATGCTGGTAAAGTTTCTAAAATAGGAACAGTTGCAGTTACGGAAAGTTTTATCATCGAGAAATACTCCCATGTAATGCATATAGTTTCTAATGTTGTGGGTGTTTATAATAAAAAATTTTCAAAATTTCAATCATTGCTAGCTGGATTTCCTGCTGGAACTGTTTCTGGTGCACCTAAAATTAGAGCCATGGAAATTATTGATGAATTAGAGAAAACTAAAAGAAAAGTTTATGCTGGAGGAATAGGTTATTTTTCTGCAAATGGTGAATTTGATACCTGCATCGCTTTAAGAACTGCTGTTGCTAAAAATAAAAAATTCTATGTTCAGGCTGGTGCAGGAATAGTAGCTGATAGTAATCCAATTAAAGAATACGAAGAAACTGTAAATAAAGCAAAAGCTTTAATGAATGCCTTAAAATAATGAAAATTATATTAATAGATAATTATGATAGTTTTACATTTAATTTATATCATTATGTATCATCACTAGGTGTTACAGTTGATGTAATTAGAAATGATGAAATTACTCATCAACAAATAATAAAGAACAAGTATGACAAAATTATTATATCACCAGGACCCGGTAATCCAAATCAATCAGGGAATTGTATTAAAATAGTAAAAGCACTTTATAGAAAAATACCAATTCTAGGTGTGTGTTTAGGTCATCAAATTATTGGTCAAGTTTTTGGTTCTAATATTATTCAAGCAAATAAGTTAATGCATGGGAAAACAAGCACCATAAAATCAAAAAAAATAGGTATACTTAAAAATCTTCCTGCTAAATTTGAAGCTACAAGATATCACAGCCTT
The DNA here is from genome assembly GCF_047722505.1 of Candidatus Pelagibacter sp. Uisw_130. GTDB lineage: Bacteria > Pseudomonadota > Alphaproteobacteria > Pelagibacterales > Pelagibacteraceae > Pelagibacter. Next base: position 550,496 of record NZ_CP159814.1, on the reverse strand, counting down.
ATAATTAATAAAAAAACGTTATCTGATCAGCTTGAAATTACTGCAGAAACAAAAGATGGAATTATCATGGGTATAATGCATAAAAAATATAATATCCACGGTGTTCAATTTCATCCTGAAAGTATAAAAACTCTCATTGGAATTAAAATATTAAAAAATTTTATTAACTATAAAAATAAATGAAAATTTTCTTAGATAAATTAAAAAATAAACAAGACTTATCGTTTAATGAAAGCAAAAATGCTTTTGAGATACTAATGGATGGTAAAGCATCAGATGATGAGATATTTGATTTTTTAACTCTACTTTCATCTAAAGGTGAGATCTCAGATGAAATTGCTGGAGGGGTTTATGTTTTAAGAAATAAATCTAAAAGAGTTAACGTTAAAGATTGTATTGATACATGTGGAACGGGCGGAGACGGCATGAACACACTTAATATCTCCACTGCTTCAGCACTACTACTATCTAGTATGGGTATTAAGGTTGCAAAACATGGCAATAAAGCTGTTTCCTCTAAATGTGGTTCTGGAGACGTTTTAGAAGCTTTGAACATAAGAATAGATTTAGAGCCAAAAGATATTGAGGAACAAATTGAAAAAAATAACTTTGGTTTTATGTTTGCACCTAACTATCACAGCGCAATGAGATTTGTTGGTCCAACTAGAAAAAAAATAGGTAAAAGAACAATTTTTAATATGATTGGTCCTTTAAGTAGCCCTGCCCTAGTGGACAGACAAGTAGTTGGTGTTTTTGATAAAAAGCTATTAAAAATTTTTGCTAATGCTTTAAGTAATTTAAATATTAAATTTGCCTGGATTGTAAATAGTGAAGATGGATTGGATGAAATATCACCCTATTCAAAAACTAATGTTGTTCAATTAAAAAATGGTGAGATTTCTGAAATATTAATTGACCCTATAAAACTAAATGTAGGTGCAAATAAATTTGAAGATTTACTTGGTGATGATGCAAAATTTAATGCGAATAAAATTCTGGATATATTCAAAGGTGAGGATAACGATTTTTCAAAAGCTGTTTGTTTAAATGCAGCAGCAGGCCTTATTGTTTCAGAAAAACATACAATCTTTATTGATGCTTATAATGAAGCTAGAACACATATTTTATCAGGAAAAACATACAATGACTTAAAGGAAATTCAAAATGTCTAAAGACGTACTAGATGAAATTATAAAAAAAAAAATTGAGAAAATTGATTTATTAAAAAAATCAATTTCAATAAATGCTTTAAATGAACAAATAGATCAAAATAAAACATTTATTAACTTTAAAGATAAAATTCAAAACAACATTGATAATAATAGAATCTCTTTAATTGCAGAAATAAAAAAAGCAAGTCCTTCTGCTGGTATTATAATTGATGATTATAATCCTATAGAAATAGCAAAAATCTATAATAACAATAAAGCAACATGTTTATCGATTCTTACTGAGGAAGATTTCTTTTTGGGCGACCTAAGTGACATTAGTAAAGTAAAAGAAAAAATAAACTTACCTGTTCTTTGTAAAGATTTTTTTATTGATAAGTTTCAAGTACCTCTTGCAAAAAGTTATGGTGCTGATGCAATATTAATTATATTGGCTGGTGTCTCTGATGACCTTGCTAATGAATTATATGAAGAAGCTATGAGACTTAATATGTCAATAATTGTTGAGGTACATACAATTGAGGAAGCCAAGAAAGCTCTTAACTTTAAAGAAGCATTAATTGGAATAAATAATAGAAATCTTAAAACTTTAAAAACAGACCTCAATACAACTTATGATATCTATAACGTTTTAAATAATCACTCCTCTCCTTTAATTTCTGAAAGTGGGATTAAAACAAAGGAAGAACTTCTTTCTTTAGAGAACAAAACAGAAATAAAAACTTTTTTAATTGGTGAATCACTTTTAAAAAATTTAAATAAAAATTCAATTTTTTCGGTTCTCTAGTCAAATAAACCTCTATTTTAAACAGTTTTTAGCTATTGCTGAATTAGAAGAACACTTGTAGAACAGATTTTGTACTTTATTTGTTCTTATGCTAACTAAAAAACAAAAAAACCTGCTTTTATACATCAACAAAAAGTTGAGAGCCTCTGGTGTATCTCCTTCATATGAAGAAATGAAAGAGTCATTAAATTTAAAGTCTAAATCTGGAATACACAGATTAATAAGTGCCTTAGAAGAAAGAGGTTTTATTAGAAGATTGGCCCATAAAGCAAGAGCTTTAGAGGTTATAAAGCTTCCTGAAACAGCTTCAGCTAATGATATTTACAACAGCTTTTCACCTAGTGTTATCAAAGGTGGTCTTGATGTAGAAAATACTAACTTAAATGAAATGGAAATACCTGTGCTAGGTAGTATAGCTGCAGGAACACCTGTGGAGGCTATACAAAATGAAGTTTCCCGAATACCTCTTCCAAGCAATCTTGAAAAAAATGGTCAATATTTTGGTTTAAAAGTTCAAGGTGACTCAATGATTGAAGCTGGTATTAATGAAGGTGATACAGTTATCATAAAAAGATCTGACACTGCAGATAATGGTAAAATTGTTGTAGCTTTAATAGATGAGCATGAAGCTATGTTGAAAAGGATTAGAAGAAAAGGAAAAACTGTAGCACTAGAAAGTGCCAATAGAAACTATGAAACCAAAATATTTGGTCCAGATAGGGTAAAAGTTCAAGGTGTTCTTGTATCTTTATATAGAAACTTCTAAGAAAATAGTCTAAAAATTATTGATGCCAAAAGTAGCAACAAGATTTGCTCCCTCACCTACTGGAGCTTTACATATTGGTGGTGTAAGAACTGCTTTATTCAATTGGCTATATTCAAAAAATCAAAAAGGAACTTTTCATCTTAGAATTGAAGATACCGATAAAGAAAGATCTAAAGATGAGCACAAAATCCAAATTATTAAGTCTTTAAAGTGGATTGGTATTGAACATGATGGTGATGAATACATTCAATCAACCAAAATTGATGATCATATAAATGTAGCAAATGAATTGCTTAAAAATGGACATGCTTATAAATGTTATTGTTCAACAGAGGAAATAGAAGAGCAAAAAAAAAGAGCAAGACAAAAAAAATTTCCATATGTTTATAATAGAAAATGGAGAGATCTACCAGAATCTGATGCTCCTAAAGATATCAAACCAGTAATTAGATTTAAAAGCAAAATTGAAGGAACTTCAGTACTAAAAGATTTAGTGCAAGGAGATGTTGAAATTGAAAATATTACTATTGAAGATTTCATTATTTTAAGAAATGATGGAACACCAACATACAATCTTTCAGCAACTGTAGATGATCATCAAATGAACATGACTCATATAATTAGAGGTGACGATCATAAAATTAATACATTCAAACAGATGCAAATATATTTGGCTATGAAATGGCAAGTTCCTTTTTTTGCTCACATCCCATTGATACATACTATTGAAGGTAAAAAACTATCTAAGAGAGACAATGCATCTACGTTAGATGATTATTCTAAGATAGGAATAATGCCTGATGCTTTAAGAAATTACCTATTAAGGTTAGGCTGGTCGTATCAAGATAAAGAAATATTTACACTAGAGGAAAGCATTCAGCACTTTAATTTAGAAGGAATTGGTAAATCTCCATCAAAACTAGATATGAGTAGGATTTTATCAATGAATGAATACTATATAAAAAATATAGATGAAAAGGATTTATTTGATCAATTTGTCAAATATTGTAAGTTATATAAAAGTGAAATTAAGTCAGATAAAAAAGATAAAATTAAAAAATCACTGACTTTTTTAAAAAATAAAGCAAAAACTTTGCAAGATATATTTAACAATGGAAAATACATCATTGTCAATCAGGTATCGTTTAATCAAGAAGATTTAAAATTAATTGACACTAAGGCAAAAAAAGTTATTTCAGACTTTAACAATCAATTTAGTAAAATAGACAAACTAAGCAAAGAAACGTTAGAACCTATCATAAATAAGCTCATTAAATCAAATGATACAAATTTTAAAGGTGTCGGACAACCACTCAGAGTAGCTTTAACGGGCTCAAAATTCGGACCGGGTGTCTATGATATAATTATATCTCTAGATAAAGAGGAAGTAATAAGGAGATTAGCTAATAAGAAACTTATTTAATATTAAAGAAGCTTCGTCAGAGGATGAAGATTTTGACCTAATTTGATTTAAAGTTTTTTCATAATTATTAACTTGTTGTTTCATTATTTCAGGATTTTTTAGAAAATAAACAACTGAATTGTAAATTTCTTTTGCATTACATTCTTTTTGAATCAATTCAGGAATTATTTCTTTATTATTAATTATATTAATAATATTTGCAAACTTAATCTTTATTAACAATTTAACTATTACATAATTCAAAAAATTCATTTTATAAATTATTATAGATGGGACTTTAGCTTTGCAAATTTCGAGTGAAACAGTTCCAGATTTTGAAACAGCAAAAATAGATTTATCTAACACTTGATTTTTTATATTTTCATCAGAAATAACCTCTGTATTTTGTAAATTTGATGTTTTAAGTTTCTCAGTAATTAAATCTTTGTTTTCATCCGTAGCATGAAAGATAAAAAGATAATTATCAAATTTTTGATTCATCAAATAAATAAAGTTAACTAAAATAGGCAAAAGTAATTTTATTTCGGATGATCTACTACCTGAAAAAAGTGAAATAATTTCTTTATTATTTGGTATGATATTTGTTAAGTCTATTTTAGTTTTTGTTTCTTGCTCTAATAAAGGATGGCCAACAAATGTATTGGGTATCCCCTCTTTATCAAAATATTTTTTTTCAAAATAAAATAAGAGTAAAACATGATCTAAAAATTTTTTAAACTTTTTAACCCTACCTTCTCGCCAAACCCAAACTTGTGGGGCAACATAATGAACAGTTTTGATTTTTTTATTTAATTTTTTTACTTTTTCAGCAACTCTTAATGTAAAGTCAGGACTATCAACACTAAACAAGATATCTGGATTAAATTTTATTATTTCATCAACGGTAAAATTTATTTTATTTTTTATCTTAAAAATATTTAACAAAACGCTCGTAAAACCTAAATAGGTTATTTCTTTAAGATCAAAAATTGATTTTATACCTAATTTACTTAAATGGGCTCCTCCAACGCATGAATATTCAATATCTGGATTATTATTTTTAAGTTTAGAAATTACTTTTGATGCAAGTTTATCTCCAGAAGGTTCACCAGTTATAATGAATATTTTTTTCATTTTACGCTAATAAACATTTTGTTTTCATTTGCAAACTTAATACACTTGTTAATATCTAAAACAATATTCTGTTTGCTTTTTAAAACAATACCTTTGAGTCCAGCTATTTTACTTTTTTTTAAAGTTCTTAATCCAATAGTTGGTAAATCAATTCTAAGATCCTGCTCTTTTTTAGGAAATTTAACAAGTACCCCATGATTTCTGAATTTTTTACTTTTGCAATTTTTAAGCATTTTTTCAGTTCCATCTTTTCCCTCTATTGAAACAATTTTTTTATTTCTCACTACAGCACCCTGACTAAAGTTATATTGATCAAGATTATTTAAAACTTTTATAGCCTTTTGAATGTCCAGCTTATCTTGTTTGTTTGGTTTTACTTTTGAGTAGTTTCCTTTCTTAAGGGCAAGTTCTGAATTAAATTTTAACGAATTTTCTGTCTTAATTTTATTTTGAGATAGAATTTTTATAATTTCTTTAAGTATAGCTGCGTCTCCAAGTTTTAATGCTTTTATTAATCTTGGAATATAATAAATTCCTTTAATATCTAGTTTTAACTTAGAAAAATTAGGTTTTTTAACTTTTCCAGCAAATAGTACTTTTTTACAATTATTCTTTTTTAAAATTTTAATTATTTTTCCAAATTGTCCAATAGAAACTGAATAAGATCTTTTATCTTTTTTAAATTTTTTTGATTTTGATAAATCTATTATCAAGTACTTTAAATTTTCTTTTTTAATTTTTTTTAGAATTTCCTTTGGAAAGTCTGTATCACCAAAAATTAAGCCTATCATCTTATGAAAATGGTGTACAAATAGATCTTTTTTTATCTTTTGTAATAAATTTAATTACATCTTTAACTAGTGGGTTATCATGAAAAGCACCATTTAATTTACTTAAATTTTTTGTTAAATTTGTGGTAGCAAAAATCTCTTTATAAGCTTCACCCAGCCCTAAAATTACCTTATTGTCAAACTTAGCCCTTCTTAGTCCTATTAAGTTTAATCCCTGCAAAGAATTTCTGTTACCAGTAGAAAGAGCATAGGGAATCACATCGTGCAAAACTCCTGTCATTCCACCAATCATTGCTCCTTTTCCAATTCTAGTAAATTGTTGCACAGCAGAATTTCCACCTATAATCACATTTTCACCAATTTTTGCGTGACCTGCAATAGCAACATTATTTGCAATAACTACGTTGTTTTCAACTATACAATCGTGCGCTATATGGCTGGATACCATTAAAAGGCAATTATTCCCTATTTTAGTTTCACTCTCACCACCTACTGTACCAGGATTTATAGATACATATTCCCTAATAGAGTTTCGATCACCAATAATTAATTTGGTTTCCTCACCTTTATACTTTAAGTCTTGAGGGTCGTTACCTATAGACGCAAAAGGATAAATCTTGTTTCTCTTACCGATTTTGGTGTGTCCTGAGATACTCACATGAGATTGAATAATTGTATTTTCATCAATCTCAACATTCGGACCTATTACAGAATAGGCTCCTATAACTACATTTGAAGAAATTCTAGCTTTTGGATCTATTATTGCTGTTTTATCTATCATTTATTATCTTTAATAAAATTTTTTAAACCTTTGGCAGGATAACCCATTACTTTAGAATTATCTGGAATATTTTTAATAACACCAGACCCTCCACCTATATGCACATTGTTACCAACTTTTAAGTGACCTGATATTCCTGCTTGTCCACCAATCATTACATTATTACCTAATGTGGAACTACCAGCAAATCCAACCTGACCAGCAATGATGCAATTTTCACCAATCTTATTATTATGAGCTATATGAACTTGGTTATCTAAAAAAGTATTTTTTCCAATAATGGTATTGGATAAAGAACCTCTATCAATTGTAGAGCCACACCCTATTTCACAGTTATCCTCAATTATTACCATTCCTACATGGGGATATCTAATATTTTCGTTATTGTAAGGAAAAAATCCAAAACCTTTTTTTCCAACTACACATCCATCTAAAACAGAAACATTATTTTTAATTAAAGTATTTCTGATGATAACATTAGATCCTATTGAACAATTATCACCAATAATAACATCACTTTCAATTATTGAATTATGACCTATTAAACAGTTATTACCAATTTTAACGTTTTCTCCAAGTAAAACATTTTTGCCATGCTTCACAGTTTTGTTAAAAAGAGTTTTTTCAATATTTATAACCTTGGAGTCAAAATCATCTGTAACAGAATCAGGATAAAGAATCTTAGTAATCATTGCAGTAGATATTAGGACATTGTCAACCTCGATAACTTTGCAACTATTTGGTAATATTTTGGATAATTGCTTTGTTGTTATACAATAAGCAGCTTTGGTGTTTGAAGCAACAGTTTCATATTTTTTTGAATGAAAAAAAGTAATATCTTTATTTGATGCGGTAATAAGATCTTTAATATCAAAAATTTTTGTTTCTACATAATTAAATTTGTTATTGATATTCGCAGATTTTAAAATTACATCAATTTTAAAAGGCCCTTTATTTTTAAAAAATGGATTAATCATTGACAAGTTTAATATCAAAATTATGAATGTTTACTTATCAAAAATTATTACTAATTATTTTCTATCAACAATAGTGGCTGACCATATTGCATCAGCCATTTTTTTACCTTCTACAAAGGCTTCTCCCTTATATTTCCATACCCTACCATGAGATCTTATTGCTTCAATATTGAGTTCTAATTTACAATCAGGAATAACGGGGCTTCTAAATCTTGCTTTTTCAACACCCATAAGAAACACAAGCTTATTATCGTATGTTTCCTTATCAATGCCATGTGCTGTCAATGCGGCGGCAGTTTGTCCAAATGCCTCAACAATTAGTACACCTGGCATTACAGGGTTTCCTGGAAAATGACCCTTAACAAAAAAACTTTCTTTTGTGACATTAACAACACCTGTTGCAGAAAATAATTTCTTAATATTTTTTAGCTCACTAATTAATAACATAGGCTCTCTGTGAGGTAATAATTTTATTATATCATCTTTGTTAAGAGAGTTTTTCATAAATGTTTTATATAATTAATTCTAGTTAATCTTAATTGTTTTTATTTTTTGGTTAAAAATCTCAAGTATTTCATTGGTTATATCAAGTTCAGTTCTTCCAATGAGGATATTTTTCTTTGGTAGTATTATGTCTATATTTTTATCAGTAGAATAGTTGGCTAATATTGGCGTCAGTTTATTTAACAAAACGGCTCTAGCATTGAATAATTTTTGATTTGAATCCTTTACTATTTTATTCCTTAAATCATTATAATTTTTTATTTCATTTCTTAAAACTAAAATTTTTTTTTTAAATTCTTCATTCGATAAAACATTTTTTTGAGATATTATTTTTTCTTCTTTAATTTTAAATTCATTTTCAGATTTTTTAAATTTTTCTATTTCTTTTTTTTTAATTTTGTTCAATTGATTAGTTATTGAAGTACCAGCTGTTGATTTATTTATGATAATATTTAAGTCAACAAAAGCTGTAGAGGTTGCTCCATAAGAATAAGTATTAAATAAGAGAAAAAACAGTATAAGTTTGTATGATAAACTAAATTGCATTAAAATGTCGTTCCAATATTAAACCTAAAAGATTCAGTTTTATCAGAACTTTTTTTAGTTACAGGTTGTGCTAAAGAAAAGTTCATTGGTCCAATTGGTGTCAAAACATCCATTGCTAAACCAAAGGAAGATCTTATTTTATTGGAATCATCTATGGTGTCACTATAGTCCACACCCCAAACATTTGCTGCATCAAAAAATAAATTAAAATCAATTTTTTCTAGTGATGGTAAAATTTGTGGTAAGGTTGAAGAAAAATTTAGACCGGAGACATAGTTCCCACCAACATAATCACCATTATCTAAAGGGCCAATTTTACCTTTTTCAAAACCTCTTAGTTTAGACCCTGATGCGTATAATCTTTTTGAGAGTCTCGTATCATTACCAGAAAGTGCATTAACAGTTTTTCCATAGAAATTAATTTTACCAACCATATCATCAAATAGGGGTGTGTATTTAGTTACATCAAAACCATTAATAACCTCATAATTATCGGAAATTAAAGGTATATCTTGAAAAAAAGAAATTCTATGGCCTTCTTTAGGTTGATAAGCTCTATCTCTATCATCGTATGTTAATGAGTAAGCAAAGTTTGCGTCAAAATAGTCTCCTTCCTGTTTTTTGATGGCAGCAGAAGCTAAGCTAGTTGTTTCAAGCGATTCAAAGTTAGTTTTTATTAATGGTGAAAAAAATAGATCCTCATATTGTTCATAACTTGTGCCTAGTGAAAAACCTATATTGTTAGTTTTATAACCGTTATCTATCAATCTATCAGTTGTGGTATTTTCAAAAGAAGTAATTAAGTCATTATCGCTATTATTAAAATTTGGCCTCATGTATGAAAATTTTCCCTTAATAGTATCCTCACTTACAGATAGGCTAGTATCCAAACTAATACCCTTTCCTAAAAAATTATTTTCTTTAATTCCACCACCAATACTTCCACCATCTGTACCTAATCCAGCACCCAAAGAAATTTCACCGGTTGGCTTTTCCTCCACGTTAATGTTGATAACCTTTAAGCTTTCATTTGATCCACTTAATAACTCATTTTCGACTTTTGAAAAAATATTCCTACTTTTGATTTGATTTATAGATTTATTAAATAAAAGCTCATTATACGGGTCACCCTCATCAACTATAAGAGAATTTCTTATTGTTTCTTCTAAGGTAATATGATTTCCACTTATATTAATTTTTTCTACGTAAAACTTTTCAGTTTCATCAAGTGTAAAAATAAAATCTAATTGTTCTTCATCATTAATACTCTCTGTTAATGAGGCACTAATAAATTCATATTTTTTTGAAAGTGCAATTTTATCAATTTCATCAAGTATTTTTTCAATAATTTCTAATGAGTAAAGCCTACCTACTTGTTTAGATAAAACTTTATTTATAGAAGTAAAATGTTTTTCTTCAAAATCAATAGGGAGTTTTAGCTTAAGACTATTAAAAATATATTTTTTTCCAGCATTAATATTAAATATTAAGTTAAATGAATTATCTTCTAAAGATTCCACAAAAGAATTTTCAATTTTAGCTAAATAATAACCTTCATTCTTATAATAATTAAGTAATAGTCTTTCATCAAGATTGATTCTGCTTTCATCTAGATATTTTTTATTTGAAAGCAACTTCCAAAACTTAGATTCTTCAGAAACAATTATATTTTTAAGCTTTTTTTCTTTAATCTTTTTATCACCAACAAAAGAAATGTTTTTAATTTTAGCTTTTTCTCCTAGGTCTATATTGTATATTATTTGTATTGAGTTTTGTTCCACATTAGGAATTAATGAAGTATCAATTTTAGAAAAATAATAACCATTTTTTTTAATTATATTTTTTATAAAATTTAAGTCTTTTTGAAAAAGTCTCTCTTGATATGAGTTTCTACTTTTTAATACCATAAAATCATATAATTTTTCTGTGAATTTTTTATTTTTAATACCTTCAATTCTAAGATTTTCAATTATTGGATTTTCGACAACCACTATGTATAAAGTATTATTTTCTAAATCTAATTTTACTGATTTAAAAAAATTGGTTTGATATAATTCTTTAAGATTTGAGTTTAGGGTTGCTGAGTCATAATCTTTATTGAGTTGTATTTTGCTAAATAAAATAATGGCTTCTTTGGTAAGCCTTTTATTTCCATTAACTTCAATTTTATTAACTATCTCAGCCAAACTTGTGGTCAATGAAATAGCAAAAATAACGATTGTTAATAAAAATTTTTTAAACATATGGCTTTATACACAAAAAGCTTTTACTTTTAAACTTACATATTTGTTTAATTTGACTATTTGTGCAATGTTTATAACCTTAATACCACGGTATTTAGCTAGGTCATGGTGCTTTAAAATTTTTAATAAGATTTTTGAAATATCTGTAAATTTGATGTGTTTTTTTAAAAACAAATTAACTAAAGTGTCATTTGCAGACACAATTACTGTTTCAAATAAAGAATCTTTATCTTTTAATAAATTTAATAATCTAATTGTAGGAAATATTTTTGGGTTAAGAAATTTGAGTTTTAAATCATTTAACATTTTAATATTGAGTGGTTTTGAACGAATATTCTTCTCATTCTTTAGATAAATTGAATTAAAAATTGGAATAGTCATACTCGTATCATGAGCAAGAATTTTCGTTAAACCATTTTTAAATTTAACTATTGCATGCAAGTAAGAATCAGGATGCAGCAATATTTCAAGTTGATTATATTTAAGATTAAAAATTTTTTTGGCCTCAATTACTTCAAAAACTTTATTCATCATTGTGGCTGAATCAATAGATATTTTTTTACCCATAGACCAATTGGGATGTTTTAAAGCCTTCTTTAAGGTTATATTTTTAAATTCTTCTAATGGATAATCTCTAAAAGGTCCACCAGATGCTGTTAGATAAATTTTTTCTATATTATTACTTTTAGTATCACCAGCTAAACTCCAAATAGAAAAGTGTTCAGAATCAACAGGAATAAATTTAACATTGTATTTTCTTATTTCTTTTTTAATTAAACACCATCCACAAATAATTGATTCTTTATTAGCAATAGCAATAGTTCTTGTAAACTTTATTATCTCTATTGTTGGTTTTAATCCAACAAAGCCTGAAATAGCACTCATGGTGTAATCAATTCTTTTTTTTTTAAAAATTTTATTAAATGAATTAAAATCATTGTAAATATTAATTTTATTTTTTTTTGTGATTTTTTTTGCAATTAAAAAAGATTCCTTATCAATTATAACTACATTTTTGACATTAAAGTTTTTTGCTTGTTTTAATATTTTTTTGTAATTCTTATTAGCTGTAAGAAGTTCAATCTTAAAATTTTTTTTATCTTTTTTAATTATATTTATTAAGGAAGATCCTATTGAGCCAGTAGAACCAAGTATAGCTATTTTTTTCATTTTAAAAAAAATTAAATAATATTAAACCTATTGGTATAGCAAAAATTATTCCATCAACTCTATCTAAAAAACCACCATGACCAGGCAACATATCACTTGTGTCTTTAACTTTTGCTTTACGCTTCATATAAGAGATAAACAAGTCTCCTGCTTGTGAAATGAATGAAATTGTTAGAGTAATAATAAACATTATTAAAAAATTAAATTCTATTAGGTTTTTATAAAAAAATGGAATTAGAATTATTGAAAATAAAAATGAACCAACTGATCCTGAAATTGTTTTGTTAGGACTAATTTTTGTAAGTTTTTTTCCTTTGAAAGTTTTACCGATAATAAGTCCACCAATGTCAGATAATATAGCTACCAAGATCACATATAAAAGATATATTTTTTGATTTGGATAAAAGGATTCAATAGTAAAAATAAGAAATACTATTAACGATAGGTATAATAATGAGATTGCTTTATAAAAGAATCTTAAGAATTTATCTTTAAATTTATTTTTTTTAATTATTTTTGATATTAGGGCATAAAATTCAACCCATATAATTATAGCAATAACAATTAATGCTGTGATCATAATAAAGGAATAGAGATACATGAGTGTTAATAAAAAAATTAATACTATAGATGTAAATGTTCTTTTTTGTAATTCACTGTTCATTGTATCGATCCAAAATTTCTTTTTATCAATTTGAACTTATCTAAAATTTTTCTAAAGTCATTTGCATTAAAATCAGGCCAAAGTTTTTTTTCAAAAAAAATTTCCGCATAGGCTATTTGCCAAAGCATAAAATTACTTAATCTTTTGGTGTTGCCAGTTCTTATCAAAATATCTGGATCTGGAATATATTTAGTAAACAGATTTTTATTAATACTTTTTTCAGTTAATTTTATTTTCTTTTTATTAATAATTTTTATACAATTAATTAGCTCACTTTTTGAGCCATAATTAAGTGCAATATTAATTTGTAAATCTGAGTTTTTTGATGTTTGTTTTTCTGAAGCTTTAATAAGAATTTTTAATTTAGATGGTAATTTATTAATTTCACCAATAAATCTTAATTTAATATTCTTTTTAATTAAATTATCTATTTTGTTAATCAAAAATTTTTCCAATAAATTAAATAAAAAATTTATTTCTTTTTTTGGTCTCTTCCAATTTTCAGTAGAAAATGTGTAGAGTGTTAAGTATTTAATTTCTTTTTTTAAGCACACTTTGATAATATCCTCAACTGAGTTTAAACCAGCTCTATGACCTGCATTTCTTGATTGTTTGTGTTTAATGCCCCATCTGCCGTTTCCATCCATAATGATGGCAACATGTTTAACTGGGTTCATATTGTCATTATTTCTTTTTCTTTGGCTTCAACTTTAGTATCTATAGTTTTAATATGCTCATCAGTAAATGTTTGGACTATTTTTTCATTTATTTTTTCATCATCTTCACTGATTTCTTTTTCTTTAACTAAACTTTTTAAATCAACATTAGCTTCTCTTCTAATATTTCTAATTGAGATTTTACACTTTTCACCCATAGATTTAATTAATTTTTTAATCTCTGTTCTTCTCTCCTCATTTAAATCTGGGACAGGTAACCTAATTAATTGACCATCAATTTGAGGGTTTAAGCCTAATTCTGATTTTTTGATAGCAGTATCTACAAGTGGAACGTTGTTAAGGTCCCATACCTGAACATTGATTGTTCTGGCATCAGGAGTTGTGATACTTGAAACTTGGTTTAATGGCATCGCTTGACCATAAACATCGACTTTAACAAGGTCTAGCATTGAAGCATTTGCCCTTCCAGTTCTTAATGAGGTTAATTCTTTTTGAAAAACCTCAATGGTTTTATCCATCTTCTGACAGTATGTTTTGTTATTAAACATTTATTCACCTATTTTAATTCTAAAAAAATCATTAATCTTTAAGTCCGGTATATTAAGTTCTTTTACAATATCTTGCACTTTTTTTTTTGGCTCCATAACCCAGGCTTGTGTTAATAAAGCATTTTCTTCTTTAAATTTATTCATTTTGCCTAAGCTAATTTTTTGTACAATTTCTTCAGGCTTACCAGAACTTTTTAACTCTTCTGTGAGAAGATCTTGTTCCTTTTGGAGTAGATCTTTATCAATCAAATCAGAACTTAACGCCAAAGGGTTTGATGCTGCAATGTGCATTGAAAGCTGTTTACCAAAAGCTTTAACGTTATCACTCTCATCTGAAGTCTCAAGTGAAGCTATAACTGATAATTTAGATAAATTATCTTTAACTACAGTATGCAAATAATTAAAATTTTTAGAACCTGATTGGTTAAATGTCTTAGCTTTACCAACTGTTATTTTTTCACCCATTTTTGCAATTAATGCTACTAGACTATCTTCAACCGTTTCACCATTTCCCATTTTTGATTTATTTAGCTTTTCTAAATCAGACGAATTTTGATTATTCAATTCACTTAATTCTTTTGCAAATGATACAAAATCATCATTCTTAGCAACAAAATCTGTCTCACAGTTAATTTCAATAACAGATATTTTGCTTTCATCTCCAGAGGTTGCAATAACACCTTCTTTAGCATCTCTTGACATTTTTTTTGAAGCTTTAGAAATTCCTTTAACTCTTAAAATCTCAACCGCTTTATCAAGGTCACCACCGGATTCTTTAACTGCCAAGTTACAATCTTTAAATCCAGCACCAGTTGCTTCACGTAATTGTTTTACTTTTTCTAAATCACTCATATTAATTTAACTTTTCTTTATCTTTTTTTGAAAATTTAGCATCTAACTTCTCTCTGTCGATCTCTTGAATAGTTTTTGAAGAAGCTTCTTTTGCTTTTGTTTCACCGACATCAGGTTTTTCTTCAGATTTAGATGGAGCTGCTTTTTTTGCATTTTCAATAGTTTCTTTTACTAAATTACAGTATAGATCAATCGCTCTTCTAGCATCATCGTTACCTGGAATTGGATAATCAATACCATCAGGATTAGAATTACTGTCAAGTATAGCACAAATTGGAATACCTAATTTAGATGCTTCAGCAATAGCTAAAGATTCATAATTAGTATCAATAATGAAAACTAAGTCTGGAACTTTTTTCATTTCTGCAATTCCACCTAGTGCTCTTTCTAATTTATCTTTTTTGACACTCATCTTTAATAGTTCTTTTTTTGTAAAGCCTCTATTTTCAGCAACAAGATCAGCCTCATATTTTTTCATTTTTTTAATTGATCCTGAGATTGTTCCCCAGTTAGTTAACATTCCACCTAACCACCTGTAGTTTACAAAGTATTGTCCTGTTTCTTTTGCAACTTCAGCAATTGCTTCAGATGCTTGTTTTTTTGTAGACACAAAAAGAATTTTGCCGTTATTGGAAATCGTATTATAAACTTTTTCCAAAGCTACATTTGTTAATTCTAATGTTTGTGTTAGATCAATAATGTGAATTGAATCTCTTTTTCCAAAAATGTATCTTTTCATTTTTGGGTTCCATCTTAAGGTCTTATGACCTAAATGAACGCCTGCTTCTAATAATTGTTGGATAGTTAGACTCGGTATTTTCATATTTATTCCCGGTTAAGCCACCACAGTAATTTCCATTTAAGGACCGGAGGTATAAAACCACAAACTGTGTGCGTGTTAATTTAATTTAAGAGTTACTTACAAATTATTTATACAACAAACAAGTCTTTTTTAATGAATAGTTGTTAAAATATCATTGTTTTTTAAGATATTAATGGTTTTCCTATCAATAAAACGCTTGTTTTTTAGTTTAAAGCTAATCTCATTGTTTTCGTAGGTGATATTTATTTTTATCTCAGTTGTCCCCTCTTCATCCACTAAATCAGATATTTTATCGATATCTTTAATTGATTTAATATTAAACACAATTTCATTAACAGGTTTATTAAAGAGATCTTTAAGAGAGGCTATTTTTTGAACATTTATTCTTTTAGATTTGTTCTCATCTTTGGAAATGGTTTTGATCAAGGTTATAATTAAAGAACTACCCTCCACTAAAACCTCTCTATTTAACTCCAATATATCAGAAAAAATAAAGAGCTCAAAAACACTAGTTAAATCAGTGAACTTAATAACACCATACGAATTACCTTTTGCAGTTTTTCTTTCAGTGATCTTTAAAAGTGTAGCTGCAATATTTGCATCTTTTATATTATCGTCTAGATTAAATTTTGTATAATCAACTATTTTATAATCATCAAAAATTTCTTTGAATTGATTTAGAGGATGGTCGGATATAAAGAAACCAATAGCTTCAAATTCTCTTGATAATCGATCTTCAAATTTCCAATCTTCAATATTAAGAACTATTTCATTATCTTGTTCTTCATCGGAACCAAAAAGATCAATTTGATTTGCTGCTTTATTTTCATAAATATTTTTTGTCTTTAAAATAAAATTTGGAATTGAATTAAATAATGCCTGTCTATTGATGTCTATATTGTCAAAAGTTCCTGCTTTAACTAAACCTTCTAATTGGAGCTTATTAATATCTTTAGGGTTAACTCTATTTAAAAAATCATTTATAGATTTAAATTCACCATTTTCTCTTCTTTCTTTAACAACGTTTGAAATTGCCGCATAACCAACACTTTTAATTCCGCCAAGTGCATAATAAAAATTATTTTCATCAAATTGAAAGTCTGCAAAGCACTTATTAATATCAGGTCGTATAACTTTAATGTTAATTCTTTTAAGCTCTTCGTAAAATTCACCTAATTTATTTTGGTTTGAAATATCCATTGTCATGGATGCAACAAAAAACTCTTTAGGATAATAAGTTTTTAAAAATGCTGTTTGATAAGAAATTATAGCATAAGCAGCTGCGTGACTTTTATTAAACCCATATTCGGCAAATGGTTCTATTTTAAGAAATATGCTTGCTGCAACATCTTTGCTAATTCCATTTTTAAGAGCACCAGCAATAAATCCTTGTTTCTGCTTTTCTAGTTCAGCTCTTTTTTTTTTACCCATAGCTCTTCTTAAAATATCAGCTTCACCTGCGGTAAAACCTGAGAGTTTTTGTGCAATTTGCATAACCTGTTCTTGATAAATAATTACCCCATATGTAGGTTTTAAAATATCCTCAAGTAATGGATGCAAGTAATCAGGCGTTTGTCTTCCATGTTTACAATCATTGTACACAGGAATGTTACTCATGGGTCCTGGGCGATAAAGAGCCACTAGTGCAATAATATCCTCAATATGATTGGGTTTCATCTGTAATAATGCTTCACGCATACCAGCGCTCTCAACCTGGAATAATCCAACGGTATTACCAGAAGACAAAAGTTCAAAAACTTTTTGATCATCAAAGTCAATATCTTCAATTTTAAAATCTTTAACTTTTTTATTAATCAACTTTTGCGTTCTATTAATTACCGTTAAAGTTTTTAATCCTAAAAAATCAAACTTAATTAAGCCAGCATTTTCTGCTGAGTACATATCAAATTGTGTAGAAGGTAATAATAAATCTGCAGATGCATCTTTATATAAAGGCACAACTTCTGTTAATTTTCTATCAGCTATTACAACACCTGCTGCATGAGTTGCTACATTTCTATTCAAACCTTCTAATTTCAAAGAAAGATCAGTTAATTTTTTTACACGTGGATCTTCATTAACTAATTTTTGAAGTCTTGGTTCGCTATTAATACATTCAATTAAGCTTTGAGGTCTGGAAGGATCAAAAGGTATCATTTTTGAAATACTATCAACAAAACCATAAGGTAAACCTAATACTCTACCAACATCTCTAATAACCATTCTTGCTTTTAATTTTCCAAATGTAATTATATGGGCAACACTATCTTTATATTTTGTAGTTAAATATTTAAAAACAAGATCTCTTTTTTCCTCACAAAAATCTATATCAAAGTCAGGCATTGACACACGGTCAGGATTTAAAAATCTTTCAAATATTAAATTAAATTTAATTGGATCAACATCTGTAATGGACAGACACCAAGCAACAAGTGAGCCTGCTCCAGAACCTCTACCCGGTCCTACCGGGATATCATTACTCTTGGCCCATTTAATGTAGTCTGATACAATCAAGAAATAACTAGGATATTTCATTTCAATTATGATCTTTAACTCATGATCTAGTCTGTCTTTATATTTTAAAAATTTATCATCAGATTCTAAGTTATTTTCTTCAATTTTAAAAACTTTGAGAAATTTTTCTTTCAATCCGTCTAATGAATCTTTTTTAAGTATTTCATCAGCACTACCTCCTTTTTCAGAACTAATATTTGGAAGTACAGGTTTGGAAAATTGTGGTCTAAAATTACATTTAAATGGCAAATTGAAGTTATTTTCTAAAGCTTCCGGAAGATCAGAAAATAGTTTTGACATTTCTTCATTCGATTTAAAATAATGCTGGTTACTATATTTAATTCTATTCTTTTCATTAACATAAGTTTTAGAACCAATGCAAGTTAACGCATCATGAGCTTCGTGCATGTCAGGTGTTAAATAATAAACTTCATTAGTAGCAATAATTGGTATTTTAACTTTTAAAGATTGTTCTAAGTTGAATTTTTCAAAAGCAATTTCATTTTGATCACCGTGCCTTTGGATTTCTAAATAAAAATTATCATTAAATTTTGATGATAAACTCTTATATAGTTTTGATATTTCGTCTAAACGACCTTTTTCAAATAATTTACCGAATAAACCTTGAATAGTTCCAGAAAGTAAGGACACACCCTCCATATCAATTAAAAGTTCCTTAATATCTAAATGAGGGTCTGATAAAGCATCATTTTCAAGGTAAGATTTTGAGGAGAGTTCTATAATTTTCTTATATCCATTTTCGTTAAGAGCTATCAGGGGTAATAGTCCTATCGTATCTTCAAATCTAAAATAAATTTGAGTGCCAATAATTGGTTGTGTACCAACCTTAGAAATGTTTTCAGCAAACTCCAATGCACCACATAAATTAGATGTGTCTGAAAGACCCAAACAAGGTATTTTTTTTTCTTTACAAAAATCTTTTAAATTATCAATTTTAATAGCTCCTTCACAGATTGAGTACTGTGTGTGAATTTTTAAGTGATTAAAATTTTGATTATTTAATTCTGGCATTGATAGTTCTCATATTACCATCAATCATTTCTAATTTGCAATCAGCCATATTTGCAAAAAATCTATTGTGAGTTGCATAGATTATTAATCTATTTTTCTTTTTCAAATTATACAAAACATTAAAAACCTCTTTGGCCGTAGTGTGATCTAGACTGCCAGTAGGCTCGTCTGCTAATATAATTTCAGGTTCATTAATAAGTGCTCTAGCCATTGCAATTCTTTGCATTTCACCCCCTGATAATTCTGAAGGAAAATGTGACTCACGTGATGAAAGACCCATTGTTTTTATAATTTTTTTAGCTCGATTGATTGAATTCTTTTTGTCATTAGTTAAAGCTAGACTGGCTAAATAAACATTTTCTAATGCAGTAAAATCTGGAAGTAAATTATTTTGTTGATAGATAATACCAATTTTATTTGATCTAATTTTGTCATTTTTTGAATTATCGTTAAAGTTTATTGGTGTATTACCAATTAACAAAGAGCCAGTGGTTGGTTTATCTATTAGTGACAAAACATTTAGTAATGTAGATTTTCCCGATCCAGATGGACCAACTAGAGAATAAATCTTACCTTTTACAAAAGAATAATTGATTTTTTTTAAAACATTTATTTTTCGATTGTTAGAAAAAGATTTTGATATGTTCTTTAGTGATATTAAATTATTCATACTTAAGTCCTTTAACTGGATCTAATTTTGAAGCTTTTATTGCAGGAAAAATTGAAACAATAATTGTTACAAAGATCGAACAAAGAGAAATAATAAAAATTGAAGTCGGGTTGATTTCTGAAGGCATTGTACTTAAAAAATAAATCTCCTCAGGAAACAAACTAATATTAAATGTATTGCTTAAAAACTCTCTCAAGTTTTCTATATACAGTGAGAACACTACACCTAAAAAAATTCCAAAGAATGTTGCTGTAGTTCCAATAATAACTCCGACAAGAAAAAATATCTTAACAATGGATTTATTTAAGACACCAATAGACTTTAGTATAGCTATATCTCTTGTTTTATTTTTAACCAGAATTGTAAGCCCAGAAATAATATTAAAAGCAGCTACTATAATAATTAAAGATAAGATTATAAACATTACATTTCTTTCAACCTTTAATGCGGAAAACAATGAACTATTCATATCAGCCCAACTATATACAAATTCATTTTTGAATATTTTTTGAATTTTATTTTTTTCTTCTTCAATATTAGATGGGTTATTCAAGTAAATTTCTAGGTTACGCTTTTCTTTTTTAAGATTAAAAAAGTTTTCTAATGTGTCTAAATTTATGAAAGCAATGTTTGCATCAAAATCAGCTAAACCACTATCAAAGATTGAACTAATAATAAAAGTTTCTTGTCTAGGTAGGCTTCCTATAATCGTTTCTATGCCTGCTGGAGACATAATTGAAACTTTATCACCCACACTAAGATCTAAATTAAAACTTAATTCTTTACCTATTGATATCGAATTCTTTGCTAATTGACTTGATTTTCCAATTAAGTTTCCTTTTTTTACAACATCAAGTTTTAGAAAGTTTTCACTACT
Source organism: Candidatus Pelagibacter sp. Uisw_130 (assembly GCF_047722505.1). GTDB lineage: Bacteria > Pseudomonadota > Alphaproteobacteria > Pelagibacterales > Pelagibacteraceae > Pelagibacter. The sequence continues at coordinate 529,569 of NZ_CP159814.1, read as the reverse complement.
GTAACCTCTTAAAATTAGGCCTTTAGTGTAGTCTTTGCTAATGACAATTGCCTCACCAGTATTACTAAGTATTAATTCTTCTGAAATTAATTTTAAATTTTTATTATTTAATTGTTCTAGACTAATAGGGCTCTCATATGGCTTAACGGTAACATGAGCATTAAATCCTACAATCTTATTAATTAACTCGGTTCTAAAGCCATTCATAACGGACATCACAATAATTAACACTGCAACTCCTAAGCTAATTCCGATAAATGAAAAAATAGAAATTATATTTAAAAAACCGTCTTTTTTTCTGGTTTTTAGATATCTAAGTGTAATTTCTTTTTCTAATGCAGAGATCAATTTTTTAATTTTTGTTCAGTTAAAATTTGAGTTATTTGATCTATTGTTAATCTTTTAGGATCTTTTCCAATTTCTTTAAACTCTAATAAATCACCATCTGATTTTTTTCCTAAAATTATTTGATAAGGTACACCTATCAAATTAAATTTTTTAATTTTTGATGAAAGATTTTCATCCATATCATCGATAATTGTATCAATATTTTTACTTTCAAAATGTTTAAAAAGTTTATTTGCTTTGTCTAATGCCGATGTGTCATTTTTATTAATCATGGGTATTATGGCAAGTTCGTATGGTGCTACAGAAAATGGCCATTTCATTATTTCATCCTTTTCATCATATTTGGCCTCTATAATTGCACCAACTAGTCTTGATACACCAATTCCATAAGACCCCATTTTAACAAAATCTTTTTTCCCACCCGGAAGATCTACAGCTGCATTTAAAGCTTTTGAGTACTTATCTCCAAAATAAAAAATGTGACCTACTTCTATACCTTTTGTAATTAGTCTATTTTCTTCTGATACTTTTTCTTCAAATTCATCTTTATTAAATTTTTCATCTGCAACAGCATAATATTGTTCATATTTTTTTCTTAAGTCTTGTAAAGATTTTCTATCCATTACAGATCCTTCACCATCTAAATCAAAAATTCTTTTATCTGTAAAAATTTTACTTTCACCAGTATCTGCTAAAATAATAAATTCATGAGAAAGATTTCCACCAATTGGTCCTGTATCGGCTGCCATTGGTATTGCTGAAAGCTCTAATCTCTTAAATGTTTTTAAATACGAGAAAAAGAATTTGTTATACGAGAAAGTTGCATCTTCATCGTTTACGTCAAACGAATATGCGTCCTTCATGTAAAACTCTCTACCTCTCATTATTCCAAATCTTGGTCTAACTTCATCTCTAAATTTCCATTGTATATGATATAATAATTGAGGAAGAGATTTATAAGATTTAACACTTGATCTAAATATATCTGTAACTAGCTCTTCGTTAGTTGGTCCGTAAAGCATTTCTCTACCTTGGCGGTCTTTAATACGAAGCATTTCATCTCCATAATCATCGTAACGACCACTTTCTTTCCAAATATCACTAGGTTGGATTGTTGGCATAAGTATTTCTTGTGCACCAATTTTATTTTGTTCTTCTCTTACTATTTGTTCAATTTTTTTCATCACCTTAAAACCTAAAGGAAGCCATGAATAAATACCTGCTGAAGATTGCTTAATCATACCAACCCTTAGCATTAACTGGTGTGATTTAATTTTTGCTTCTGACGGGTTATTTTTTAATATTGGAATGAATGACTTTGAAATGTACATTTTAATTGATTATATATCTTAAATTTAAATATTCATATTTTATCAATAAATAAATTATCACGAAAATAACTGTTGTAATACCAGTACAATAAATGAATTTTTTTAACATTTTAGGATTCTCAGGAGAGCCTGCGTCTTCACCGTCAATTTTGATAGATTTTTGTCTATTTACGTCAATTGGAAGAATTGTAAAAAAAACTATCCACCAAATTATTATATAAATTATAGCAAGACCTGTTGCGCTCATTTAAGTTCTTACTAAGTTGATATTAATAAATGGTCTTTTACCAGTTAATTCTTTAGCACATTTTCTACATGTAATTTTTAATGCATCAATTAAATTGTATTCTTGTTTTTTACTTTTTATAGAAAAGGATCTGGTAGTTTTTTCTATTGCTTCTTCTAGTTCATATATAAATTCGTCTGGATCATATACGGGTAAGCCTCTAAAAGTTAATACTGGTCTTTTATGAATATTGCCCTTAGGTGTAATTAAAATTGTCACTTCCATGTATCCATTAGCAGCTATATTTTTTCTATCTTTAATTGATTGAGCATCTTCCTCGACACTCATATTTCCATCTAAATAAAGTCTACCACTTGGAGCCTTATCAAAAACATGTGGTTTACCTGGTGCTAATTTTACAATATCCCCATTTTCTACTTGAACAGGGTGTGGAACTTTCATTTCATGTGCGAATTTCATATGTTCAATCATATGTCTATGTTCTCCATGAACAGGGATTGCACATTGAGGTTTAACCCAATCATACATTTCTCTTAGATCGTCTCTATTTGGGTGGCCAGAAACATGAACAAATTCACTTTCCTCTGAAATAACTTCAATACCATCCCTAACTAATTGATTTTGTAATTTGTATAATTTTTTTTCATTACCTGGAATAATTTTAGATGAAAAAATAACAGCATCATCTTTTTCGATGAATACATCTGGATGAGTATAACTTGAAATTCTCATTAGTGCTGCCATGGGCTCACCTTGGCTACCAGTACAAAGATAAACTATTTTTTCTCTAGCAATCTTTTTTGCTTCACGAGCATCAATAGGTTCAATAACATTTTTTAAATATCCACATTGTCTTGCTGCTTTAAATATTCTATGCATGGATCTTCCTACTAAAGATATTTGTCTACCAGTTTTTTCTGCACAATAGAAAGCTGTTTCCATGCGTGCAACATTTGATGCAAAAGAAGCCATAACAATTCTTTTTTTAAGGCTACCCATAATATTTAATAAACTTTTTCTAACATCCAATTCTGAACCAGCTTTTCCCATACTAAATACATTTGTTGAGTCACAAACCATAGCAAGGACACCTTCTTTGCCAATTTCTTTAAGTCTGTCCGAATTAATTTTTTCACCAATCAATGGTTCTGGATCAATCTTCCAATCACCTGTGTGTAGTATTACACCTGCTGGGGTTTCAATTCTAAGACCATTAGGTTCAAGAATTGAGTGGGTTAATGTAATATACTCTATTTTAAAAGGATCTAAATCTACTGTTCCATTTAGTTGAACTATTTTTAGATAATTAGTTGCATCAATATTCTTTTCTTTGAGTTTTTCTTTTATTAAAACTGCGGTAAATGGAGTTGCAAAAATTTTGCATTTTAATTGAGGCCAAAGATGTGCAATTGCACCTATATGATCTTCATGTGCATGAGTTAAAATAATTCCTAAAAGGTCCTCTTTTTTATCAACTATAAATCCAGGATCTGGATAAATAAGATCAATTCCCGGTAAGGTATCATCAGCAAATGTAACCCCTATATCAACCATGATCCATTTATGTTCACCTGGTTTTCCATAGGCAAACAGATTCATATTCATGCCAATTTCTCCTGAGCCCCCTAAAGGGCAAAATAATAGTTCATCTTTCATATTTATTTAATTAAAGTGGTGGCTCTGATTAAGCCGTTAATTGTTATATCTTTATTTAATGTTACTTTCGTTTTTGTTGAATTTTTGAATAACCTAGAAAATCCCCCAGTAATAATTATTTTAAAGGACATCTTGGTCTCTTTCTTAATTAAATTAACAATATTGTCAATTAAACCCTCATAACCCCAAAAAAAACCAGCTCTCACTGCACTAATAGTATTTAAACCAACGACTTTATTTGTTTTTTTTAAACTAATTTTTGGAATTTGCGATGCCTTATCAGTCAACGTATCAAGTGAAAGCTTAACTCCAGGTGCAATAACACCACCATGATAGGTGTTTTTAATCAAAACATCAAATGTGGTAGCAGTCCCAAAATCTAAAATTATAAAATTATCCTTGTTATTAATAACGCTAATAGCGTTTGCCAATCTATCTGAACCAATTTGTTTATAGTTAACTTTAATCTTAATCAATTTATTTAACTTGAGTTTCTTAAGCTCGTGACACTTAATTTCATAAGTCTTATTAAAAAAGTTTTTAATTTTATTAAATGATTTTGGTACAACGCTGCAAAATAGACACTTATTAATTGATTTGTCTTTTAAACCTAGACCGAATAAAGATTTATTAAGTAGAGAGTGACTTATTTTTTTTGTTGATAAGGTAACTCTTTTAATAATGATATTTTTAGAGTTTACCAAACAAATTTTGGTTTCTGTATTTCCTATATCACCAACAATAATCATTTTAAATTCCTATCTAAGTTTTTTATATTAAATTTAGAAAACATTGGAATAAAAGTTTCGTAAATTTTTTTTAGCTTTAAAGCAGCATTATTAGGGGTAATTTTGATACCAGTTAGGTCAAAAAGATTTGTGGTTAAATAATCTTTTATAGTTGGACTCTTAATCAAGTTTATACCCACTCCAATAACAATAAATTTTTCATCAGATTTAATTAATATCTCCTGTAAGATACCTGAAATTTTCATTTTTTTAATCAACAAATCATTTGGTTTTTTAATTGTAATATTACCATTATAAAAATTTGATAATAATTTTTTAACTAAAAGACAGTTAACTTTTGTCAAATCTTTCAATGATAATTGAATTTTGTTAATTTGAAAAAAAATACTAATAAATAAATTTCCCTTAAAAGAAGTCCATTTTTTTCCATATTGACCCCTTCCCTTTTTTTGTCTATCAGCAATTATAATTCCTGATTTGTTATTGGTATTTTTAATTATTTGTATAGCTAGATCGTTTGTACTATTTACAATTTTAAAATTGAATTTTTTTAATTTCATTAAATAATATTAATTCTAGATACAATTTCCACCAATTTGCTTGGAAAAATAAAGTATAAGAGAATTAATAATGTTGAAAAAGTCAACGATCCTTTTAACCAAATATTATGATCAGTGTCGTAACCTTCCTTTTCTTTATCAAAGTAAATAACCTTGATTATTTTTAGATAATAAAAAGCAGCTATTACTGTTGATAAGAGGCCTACAATGGCCAAGAAGTACATTGATTGTTCTATAACAGCCTTAAAAATATAAAATTTTGCAAAAAAACCAGCTAATGGAGGAATCCCTGCCAATGAAAAAAGGATGGCTAGTAACGATAAAGATAAAATTGGATGTTTTTTTGATAACCCTGATAAATCGTCAATAGTCTCGTAGTACACATCATTTCTCTTCAACATCAACAAACAACTAAAAAAAGCAAGATTCATAACCAAGTATATCGACATGTATACAATAGAGCTTTGAATACCTTCGTTTGAACCAGTAGACAAACCAGCTAATGCATAACCCATGTGGCCAATTGAACTATATGCAATCAATCTTTTGAGATTATTTTGACCAATTGCAGCAATAGCTCCAAAGATCATAGATGCAATTGATAAAAAAATTAATATAGGTTGCCATTGACCGATCATATTAACGAAAGGAACATATAAAAATCTTATGAATACTGTAAGTGCAGCAACTTTTGGCACAATTGCAAAAAATAATGTGACAGCAGTCGGAGAGCCTTCATATACATCAGGTGCCCACATGTGAAATGGTACAGCTGATATCTTAAATGCTAAACCAACAAGTATAAAAACAATTCCAAAAGTTAAACCGTAATGTGAAGAGTTCATTACATCACCAATAACATTAAAATTGGTTGATCCTGAAAACCCATAAACTAAAGAACATCCATATAGCAATAATCCTGATGATAAAGCGCTTAAAACAAAATATTTTAGCCCAGATTCAGATGACTTTAATTGATCTCGATTAAATGATGCCAAAACATACAAAGCTAAAGACTGTAACTCAAGACCTATATAAAAAACCATAAGATCATTTGAACTGATCATTACCATCATACCTAAAATTGAAGAAAGGACTAAAACTGGATATTCTATTAAGAAAATTTTGCATATTTTCAAATATCTTGTTGAAATTGATAAAACAAAAGCACCTCCTAAAATTGTAAGGATCTTCATAAAAGATGAAAGATTATCTATAATGTAACCATTATTAAATAATGAAACATTTTTATCTAATGGATTATTAAAAATTAAAATACCGGTAATCAACAAAGAACCCACTGCAAGATTATGGACAATATTAGAACTATTTTTTTTGTACACACCAAGAAGTAATAAAAACATTATAGACAAAGAAATAAAAAATTCAGGTAGTATAAAGCTTAAGTTATCCATTAATTTTGTACCTCAGTTATATTCATGTTTAAGTTAAAATTGTACATTTCTATTAAATGTTTTACTGAAATTTCAGTCGTATTAAGAAGAGGTTCTGGATAAAATCCAAAAAATAAAACTGGTATTGCTAAACACCACAAAATAAATTTTTCTGAGTTATCAAGGTCAGGCATTTTTAAGAGTTCTTTATTTTTAACTTCTCCAAATACAACTCTTCTATATAGCCATAACATGTATGCGGCTCCAAAAATAACTCCCAAACTTGCTATAACTGCCACTAAAAAGTTATCCTTAAATGCGCCCATTAATACTAAAAATTCACCTATAAAACCACTGGTACCAGGTAAGCCTAATGCAGCTAAAGTGAAAAGCATAAATAATATTGAATATTTTGGCATAATTGAAACTAAGCCACCATAAGTTGCTATTAACCTAGAATGCATACGGTCATAGACAACTCCAACACATAAAAATAATGCAGCTGAAACCAAGCCATGACTTATCATTTGAACTATACTTCCTTCAATTCCTTGTTGAGTAATTGTAAAAATACCCAATGTAACAAAACCCATATGTGCAACTGAAGAGTATGCTATTAACTTTTTCATATCTTCTTGCATCAATGCAACTAGAGACGTGTACACAATTGCAATCAAACTTAAAGTGTAAACTAGTGGTGTAAACAATTCGGAAGCTACTGGAAATAAACCTAAAGAAAACCTAATAAAACCATAACCAGCCATTTTAAGTAATATAGCTGCAAGTAAAACAGAGCCAGCAGTTGGAGCTTCAACGTGTGCATCAGGCAACCAAGTGTGTACAGGCCACATTGGTGTTTTGACAGCAAAAGAACTAAAGAATGCTAACCATAGTAAATTTTGATATTTGGTGTCTATACCAAGATCATAAAGCTGAGTTATATCTGTGGTTCCTGATATCCAGTAGATCGAAATTATAGCAATTAACATTAAAACAGAACCAAGCAAAGTGTATAAGAAAAATTTAAATGCTGAATATACCCTTCTGGTCCCACCCCATATTCCAATTATTAAAAACATAGGTATCAATCCAGCTTCAAAAAATAAATAAAATACAACAAGATCAAGAGAACAAAAAACTCCAATCATTAAACTTTCCATTACTAAGATAGCAATTAAAAAATCTCTTAGTCTGTCTTTAATTGTATTGTTTACTGAGATTATGCAAAGTGGAGTTATTAGTGAAGTTAGAACAATAAATAAAATCGATATTCCGTCAATACCTACTTTGTAATTAATAAATCCTTTTAACCATTCTCTATCTTCAACAAATTGAAAGTTAGATGTGCTTGGGTCGAACTGGTACCAAAGATATATAGAAATTAAAAAATTAACAAATGAAGTAAATAAAGCAACATATTTACCTGTATTAGAATTTTTATCTTTTGAAAATAATAAAAATAAAGACCCAATTATAGGTAGTAAAATTAAAGATGATAAAATTGGAAAGTTCATTATTTCAAAATCAAAAATGTTAATAATGCAGAAAATCCTAACAATATCATAAAGGCATACTGATAGATAAATCCACTTTGAAATTTACTTGCTTTTATTGATAAATTCTTAATTAACGAAGAGACTCCATCAGGTCCAAATTTATCAATAATTTTAACATCAACTGCCTTCCAAAAAAATAGACCTAATTTTTTTGAAAATTTAATGAATAAAACATTATAAAGTTCGTCAAAATACCATTTATTTATTAAAAAATTATGTAATGGCTTATTAGACACAGCAATTTGATGTGTAACATTTTTATTTTTTACAAATAAATAATAAGCAATTGGAATAGAGGTTAATACAAGTGCTGGTGTCGTTAAAAGAAACCATAGTGGAGGGTGTTCCGTGCTTAATGGATTTAGAAATTTAATTGAATCACCCCAAAAACTATTTTCACCACCATGACCAATAAATAAATCTTTAAATAAGAAACCAGCAAAGATAGCTCCAATAGCAAGTATAAATAAAGGTAAAAGCATTATCAGTGGAGATTCGTGCATTTCATTAATATTGGTTTTTTTATTATTAAAGTCTCCATGAAATGTTTTAAAAATTAACCTCCAAGAATAAATTGACGTTAAAACTGCAGTCAAAATTCCTATTCCTGCTGCATAATATCCAGTTGTATTTCCCTTGAGAAACGCAAATTCTATAATTGCATCTTTTGAATAAAAACCAGATAAAAATGGAAACCCAGTAAGAGCCAATGTTCCTATAATCATAAACGCATAAGTGTATGGAATTTTTTTATAAACACCTCCCATTTGGTTGATATCTTGCTCATCTTTAAATGAGTGAATTACCGAGCCAGAACCTAAAAAAAGTAAAGCTTTAAAAAATGCATGAGTAAATAAATGAAACATTGCAACATTATAAGCACCCACTCCTGCAGCAAAAAACATATAGCCTAGTTGACTGCAAGTTGAATATGCAATTATCTTTTTAATATCAGTTTGTACTAAAGCTACTGTTGCTGCAAAAAAAGCAGTAGTCATTCCAATAATTGTAATTATGTTTAGTGTGAGAGGTGAGTATTCAAAAATTGGAGAACATCTTACAACTAAAAAAACACCAGCGGTAACCATTGTAGCTGCATGAATTAAAGCTGAAACTGGCGTAGGCCCTTCCATTGCGTCTGGCAACCAAGTATGTAAGAAAATTTGTGCAGATTTACCCATAGCTCCGATGAATAAAAGTATGCAAATTAAATCAATTGCTCCAACATTCATTCCTAAAAATAAAAGTTTTTTTTCAACAATTTGTGGGATTTGATTAAAAACTTCCACATAGTTTACGGTACCAAATAAATAAAAAATTAAAAAAATTCCTAAGGCAAAACCAAAGTCACCCACTCTATTTACTACAAAGGCTTTTATAGCAGCTGCATTTGCTGATTCTTTCTTAAACCAAAAACCGATCAAGAAATATGAGCAAAGTCCTACTCCTTCCCATCCAAAAAATAACTGAAGGAAATTATCAGAGGTAACCAATGTTAACATTGAAAAAGTGAAAAGTGATAAATAAGCCATAAATCTTGGCTTATGTGGATCGTGAGACATATAACCAATTGAGTAAATGTGTACTAATGCTGAAACTAAAGTTACAACAACGAGCATTATTGAGGATAAAGCGTCGACTTTAATAGACCAATTAACATCTAAGGTTCCAGAGTTAATCCAAGTTGCTACAACTACATTGTTTTCATATCCGTTAACAATTACTTGATAGAATAATACAATTGAGAGAATTGCTGAAATTGATACAAAAAGACTAGTTACAATCTCTGAATTTCTATCACCCAAATATTTACCGAAGAAACCAGAGGTTATTGAAGCTAATAAGGGAAGAAATAATAATACAATTTCCATATTATCCCTTCAAACTATTTATTTCTTCAACTCTAATTGTTGAAGAGTTTCGATAGTAAACAACTATTATTGCTAAACCTATAGCTGCTTCTGCAGCAGCTACCGTTAATATAAAGAGAGTAAAAATTTGTCCAGTAATATCATTCAAGAAAATAGAGAAAGCGACTAAATTAATATTTACCGCTAAAAGAATAAGCTCAATACTCATTAATATTACTATGATGTTTTTTCTATTTAAAAATAATCCAACTACGCCAATAGTAAAAATTATTGCTGCTAATGTAAGATAATGACCTAAACCTATACTAATCATCAGATTTAACTCCTTTATTACTCTCAACATCAATCAATTCAACACCATCAGATCTTTCACGAGATATCTGGCTAAAATAACTTTGTCTTTTAACACCAGTTCTTTGTCTAAATGTAAGTACAATAGCACCAATCATTGCAACTAATAAAATCATTCCACTTAACTGAAAAACATGAATATAATCTGTATATAAAACGTATCCGATTGAATGAGTATTGGTTATATCTTTATCAATTATTAAAGACATAGCCGAGACAAGATCAGGTTTATATTTCCATCCACCAATTACTATTAATAATTCAAAAAATATTATCACACTAACTATTAGTCCAATGGGTATATGTTTTGAACTTTTCTCTGCGCTGAACCACTGATTTTTTTGTTGGGCAACATTTAACATCATGACTACAAATAAAAATAAAACAGCAACAGCTCCTACATAAATGATCAACATGATCATTCCTAAAAATTCAGCACCAATCATTATAAATAGACATGAAATGCTTATAAAGTCTAAAATTAAAAAGAAAACAGAATGAACAGTGTTTTTAGATACCGTTACCATTATAGCAGAAACGATTGCTATAAATGAAAATGTATAAAAAAATATAGCGTGCGCTAACATGATTATCTGTGAGGGTTATCAGCTTTAATATTTGCTGCTAAAATATTTTCCCATCTATCTCCATTGTCGAGTAATTTTTCTTTATTGTAATAAAGTTCTTCTCTTGTTTCGGTTGAAAATTCAAAATTAGGTCCTTGAACAATGGCATCTACTGGACAAGACTCTTCACAAAGACCACAATAAATACATTTCATCATATCGATGTCATATCTTGTAGTTTTTCTACTACCATCGGCTCTTTCTGAAGACTCAATTGTTATTGCTTGAGCAGGACAAACAGCTTCACATAATTTACATGCAATACATCTTTCTTCACCGTTAGGGTATCTTCTTAAAGCATGTTCCCCTCTAAATCTTGGGCTTATTTTTCCTTTTTCAAAGGGATAATTTATTGTTTTTTTTGATTTAAATATTTCTTTGATAGCAATGTTTAGGCCACCTAAAAAATCTAATAAAAAAATTGTTTTAAATATTCTTGAAATTTTCATAATTAATTCACTGGTAATAAGTTGAAGTAGAACAAATAGCTAGCAGTAAGAACTACCCATGTTAATGACAATGGTAAAAATATTTTCCATCCAAGTCTCATTAATTGATCATATCTGTATCTTGGAACGATAGCTTTAACCAAGGCAAACAAAACAAATAAGAATAATATTTTAAATATCATCCAAATTACACCTGGTATTATGTTAAATGGATAAAGGTCTATAGGTGATAACCACCCACCTAAAAAAAGTACAGATCCCATAGCACACATCAAAAGAATATTTGCATATTCTCCAAGCCAAAACATTGCATACATCATGCCTGAATATTCTGTTTGATAACCTGCAACAAGTTCTGCTTCCGCCTCTGGCAAATCAAATGGTGGTCTATTTGTTTCCGCTAGAGCAGAAATAAAGAAAATAACAAACATTGGAAATAATGGAATTACAAACCATAAATTTTCCTGAGCCATAACTATGTCGTTCAAATTTAAAGAACCAACACAAAGTAAAACGTTGATAATAATGACTCCAATTGATACTTCATAGGAAACCATTTGCGCAGCAGATCTAATAGCACCTAAAAAAGGATATTTTGAATTTGAGGCCCATCCTCCCATAATAATTCCATAAACACCTAAAGACGAAACTGCAAATAAATAAAGGATGCCGACATTGATATCTGCCAATACCTGGGTTGCACTGAAGGGAATAACAGCCCACGAAACTAAAGCCAAAGTCATAGTAACAATTGGTGCTAATATAAAAATTACTTTATTTGAACTTGATGGAATTATAACTTCTTTAAAAATATATTTTAATGCATCAGCTAAAGATTGAAGCAAACCAAAGGGTCCAACAACATTAGGTCCCTGTCTTTTTTGTACAAAGGCCCAAATACGACGATCAAGCCATACAATCATAGCCACAGAAACTAAAACTGGAACTAATAAAAATAATATTTTATAAGTTTGTAGAAAAATTATATTAAGATAATCCATGAGTTAACCTTCTGTGCCTGTAGATTTTAAATCTATCTTTAAATTTCTACATTCAGACATAGTTTTTGAAGCTCTGGCTATTACATTTGAATAATAATAATCATTATCTATTCTAATTAATTCATTTTCAAAAATTAATTCCTTATCTTTTGATGAGCTTAAAGAATTATTTTTTTCAATGTGTAGGTTTATTTGATTAATTAAACTACTATCTAACTCATCTTTATCATTAAATAATTTTCTATGATTCATAGATTCTGCAAGTTCATTTATTATTACCCAATCCTCTTTTGCGAGTTCAGGTGGATAAGATGCTTTGTAAGCTTTTTGTAACTTGCCTTCTAAATTTGTAAAATAACCATTTTGTTCAGTGTAGGCAGCGCCTGGTAATATTATGTCTGCTATTTCTGCTCCTTTATCTCCATGAGAGCCTTGATAGATAATAAACTCATCTTTTTTCTCAAAATTGATAGTGTCTAAACCTAAAAGATAAACAATTTCAAACTTGTGGGCTTCCAAATCCTTCAAAACTTCATTGTCACCATTATTTGTTTTATATATACCAAGATCAAATGCTCCTACCGTGGATGCATTTTCTGAAATAATATTTAAAGCATTCCAATCAGTAGAAGTTTTATTATTTTCTTCTAAAAATAGTTTGATTGCTTCAAAAATATATTTTGATGATTTGCTTTTTAATGCAGATTGACCCATTATTACCATAGGTCTCTTTGCTTGTTTGATTAAATTAGATACCTCATGTTTACCCTCAATAATTTTTTTAATAGTTTCAGTATTTCCATCTAAAGACTGATATGGGAATGTTAAGTCACCCATTTCATTTAGAGAAATAATTTTAGTTTTATTTTGAAGATAAGCTTTTCTAATTCGGGCATTTAAAATTGTTGCTTCAAATCTAGGATTTGTTCCTAAAAGAAAAATAAAATCAGTCTCTTCAATTCCATTAATTGATGAATTAAATAAATAATTTTCTCTTTTTTCTGGGTTTAAATAAGAATGGTGATTCCTAGATTCTATATTTTGAGAACCTAATGTTTTATTAAAAAATTCTTTAAATATATAAAGTGTTTCCATGTTCACTAAATCGCCAGTTAATCCACAAATTTTTTCTTTATCGGTATTTTTAAATCTAGATTTAATTATATTAAAAACTTCAGGCCATGATGCTTTTTCAAATTTACCATTATACTTAATGTAAGGTGTATCTAATCTTTGATTTAATAGACCATCACACGCATGTCTTGTTTTATCAGAAATCCATTCCTCATTAATGTCTTCATTTATTCTCGGTAAAATTCTTTTTACTTCCCATCCATATGTATCTACTCTTATATTGGAACCAATAGCATCCATGACATCAATAGATTCAGTTTTTTTTAATTCCCAAGGTCTTGCTTCAAAAACATATGGTTTAGATGTTAAAGCTCCAACTGGACACAAATCAACAACATTAGCTGATAGTTCTGATTGCATTGATTCTTCAAGGTAAGTTGTTATTTGCATATCCTCACCACGTCCTATAGCGCCTATTTCTGGTACACCTGCAACTTCCGTAGCAAATCTAACACATCTAGTGCAATGTATGCATCTGGTCATTTGAGTTTTAATTAAAGGACCCATGTTTTTTTCAGGAACTTGTCTTTTATTTTCTTTAAATCTAGATTTATCCACACCATAAAACATTGATTGATCTTGAAGGTCGCATTCACCACCTTGATCACATACGGGGCAATCTAATGGATGATTTGCAAGCAAAAATTCCATTACACCTTTTCTTGCTTTTTCAACAAACTCGGTATTTGTTTTAATATTCATACCTTCAGCAGCAGGCATTGCACATGAAGCAACTGGTTTTGGAGATTTTTCTATTTCAACTAAACACATTCTACAATTTCCAGCAATTGAAAGCTTTTCATGATAACAAAATCTTGGAATTTCAACCCCAGCTTTTTCACAAGCTTGTAAGACTGTTAAGCCATCTTCAACTTCAACTTCAATATTGTTAACTTTTAATTTAGGCATTTTTTTTATCCAATAAATGTTGATCAACTAAATAAGGAACTTTATTAAGTTTTTTTATTGTTGGTTCAATATTGTTTCTTCTTTCAATTTCTTTTCTAAAATGTCTTAATAAACCTTGAACAGGCCATGAAGACCCTTCACCAAAAGCACAAATGGTATGACCAGCAATTTGATTTGTAACATCTCCAAGCATTTCAACTTCATCTTTTGATGCCTCTCCTTTGGCCATTCTTTCTAACATTCTCCACATCCATCCAGAACCTTCTCTGCACGGTGTGCACTGTCCACAACTTTCATGTTTGTAAAATCTAGCAATTCTTGCCATACATTTAATAATATCTTGGTCATTATTTATAACGACAATACCTGCGGTTCCTAAACCACTTTTTTCTGCGACAAGTGAATCAAAATCCATTGTTAGAGTTTCACATGTTTTTTTTGGTATAATAGGCATAGAAGATCCACCTGGTATTACAGCTTGTAAATTATCCCATCCACCAATTACTCCACCAGCATGTACTTCAATTAACTCTTTAAGAGATATACTCATTTCCTCTTCAACGTTACATGGTTTATTAACATTTCCAGATATACAAAATATTTTAGTTCCTGTATTTTTTGCTTTTCCTAATGATGCAAACCATTTACCACCTTTTCTCAAAATCGTTGGAACAACAGCTATAGTTTCCACGTTATTAATTATTGTTGGACATCCATATAATCCTATTAAAGCTGGAAAAGGAGGTTTTAATCTTGGCTGACCCTTTTTACCTTCAATGCTTTCTAGAAGGGCTGTTTCTTCACCACATATATAAGCACCTGCTCCATAATGAATATAAATATCTAAGTCCCAACCAGTGCCAGAGGCATTTTTTCCTATAAGTTTTTTCTCATAAGCTTCATCGATTGCTTTTTGAAGTTTTTGTCCATCAATAAAATATTCACCACGTATATAAATATAGCAAACATGGGCCTGAACTGCGTAAGCAGCAATCAAACATCCTTCTATCAATTTGTGAGGTTCAAACCTTAAAATATCACGATCCTTACATGTACCAGGTTCAGATTCATCACCATTTATAACCAGATAGTGAGGTCTAGAACCAACTTCTTTTGGGGCAAAAGACCATTTAAGACCCGTAGGAAATCCCGCACCACCCCTTCCTCTTAATTCCGATGATTTAACTTCATCTATAATCCATTCTCGACCTTTTTTAATTATTTCAGCAGTGTCTACCCAGTCGCCTCTATTTTTAGAAGACTCAACATCTGAACCTTTGTCGTTATATAGGTTTTGAAATATTCTATCTTTATCTTTAAGCATTTTTTAAATCCAATAGTGTTTTTCTGTTATTTTCAGGTTCATTATTAACTCTTCCTCTATATGATCCTGGCTTTGGCGTCTTACCATCAAGTATCTCATCTAAAATTTTTAAAGTTTTTTCTTTATCAAGGTCTTCATAATAGTCATCATTAATTTGCATCATTGGGGCATTAACGCATGCACCCAAACATTCAACTTCCATCCATGAGCATGATTTATCAATAGATAATTCACTTTCATTTTCTGAAATTTTTTCTTTGCATGCTTCAACAAGTTTATAAGCTCCTCTGATCATGCATGGCGTAGTTGTACAAACTTGAATAAAGTGTTTTCCAACTGGTGATAGGTTATACATTGTATAAAAAGTGGCCACCTCATAGACTTTTATATAAGGCATATCTAAAAACTTTCCGATATATTTCATTGCTGCAAGTGGTATCCAATTATCATTTTGTTTTTGGGCAATATACAACAATGCCATTACAGCACTTTGTTGTTTTCCCTCAGGATATTTGGAAACTATTTCTTTTGCAGTAGCTAGACTATCTGCCATAAATTCAAATTTTTCGGGCTGTTCTTTTGCAGGTTTTCTTAAGCTCATTATCTGTCAACCTCTCCAAAAACAATGTCTAATGACCCTAAAACAGCAGGTACATCGGCCAACATATGTCCTTTAATTAAATAATCCATTGCTTGTAGATGAGAAAAGCCTGGAGCTCTAATTTTACATTTATAAGGTTTGCTAGTTCCATCAGAAATTAAATAAACACCAAATTCACCTTTCGGTGCTTCAACAGCAGTATAAATTTCATCTTTATCAACACGATAACCTTCAGTAAATAATTTAAAGTGATGAATTAAAGCCTCCATGGATTGCTTAATATCTTTTTTAGGTGGAGGACTAATTTTTCCATCTAATGATTTAATTGGTCCTTTTGTCATTTTAGCTAAACATTGTTTTATTATTGAAACACTTTCTCTCATTTCTTCAATTCGACATAAATACCTGTCAAAACAATCTCCATTTTTTCCTACTGGAATTTTAAATTCTAATTGCTCATAACAGTCATAAGGTTGTGATTTTCTTAGGTCCCATGGAACACCTGATCCTCTAATCATAACTCCACTAAAAGAGTAATCTAATGCATCTTCCTTAGTTACAATTCCTATATCAACGTTTCGTTGCTTAAATATTCTATTATCAGTTAATAATGTTTCAAGATCATCTATTATTTTTGGAAATGACACACAAAATTTACCTATGTCTTCTTCAAGACCCATTGGTAAATCTTGATGAACACCGCCAGCTCTAAAATAGTTGGCATGCAGTCTTGAGCCAGATGCTCTTTCATAAAAGGTCATTAATGTTTCACGCTCCTCAAAACCCCAAAGAGATGGTGTTAAAGCACCAACATCAAGTGCTTGAGTTGTAACATTCAATATATGGCTTAGTATTCTTCCTATTTCACAAAACATTACTCTAATTAATTGTGCTCTAATCGGAACATTTATCTTTAAAATTTTTTCTATAGCCAAAGCAAAAGCATGTTCTTGATTCATTGGAGCAACATAATCAAGTCTGTCAAAGTAAGGGACTGCTTGCATATATGTTTTGTTTTCTATTAGTTTTTCTGTTCCTCTGTGAAGTAATCCGATATGTGGATCAGCTTTTTCAACAACCTCTCCATCCAATTCTAAAATCAATCTTAAGACACCATGAGCTGCAGGGTGTTGAGGTCCAAAATTTAGATTTAATGTTTTAATTTTTTTTGTCATTTTCAAGATCAGTTTGGTCTTTAATATATTTGGTTCCTTCCCAAGGACTTTCGTAATCAAAATTTCTATAATTTTGTTCTAATTTAACTGGTTCACTAATAACTTTTTTTTGTTCTTCGCTATATCTAACTTCTGTATGACCAGTTAAAGGAAAATCTTTTCTTAACGGATGTCCTTCAAAACCATAATCAGTGAGTATTCTTCTCATATCAGGGTGGTCTTTAAACTTAACACCATACATATCAAAAACTTCTCTCTCCATCCAATTTGCAGCAGGATAAATAGGTGTTAGTGAGGGTATAACTTCATTTTCACTTATTAGATAACTCAATATAATTCTTTGATTAAATTCATGACTTAAAAATAAATAAACAACTTTAAAACGTTGAGCATTTTCAGGATAATCAACAACAGTAATGTCAATTAACTGTCTAAATTTTGTATTTTCATTACTTTTTATAAATAACGTAACATCTGTCAAATCTTCATTGTCAATATTGATGTATAGCTGATCATGTCTAATCTCAGTTTTTTTAATCTTTGTTGTAAGTTCTGAGTTTATTTTTTTTTCAAGATCAATTAAATTTTTCATATAAATTATCTTTCAAAAGATCCTTTGTTTCTAATTTTTTTTTGTAACTGCATAATCCCATAAAGTAATGCTTCAGCAGATGGAGGGCAGCCTGGTACATAAATATCTACAGGAACTATTTTATCGCAACCACGAACTACAGAGTAAGAATAGTGATAATAGCCACCACCATTTGCACAACTACCCATCGAAATAACATATCTTGGTTCAGGCATTTGATCATAAACTTTTCTTAATGCTGGTGCCATCTTATTAGTTAAAGTTCCAGCTACAATCATAACATCAGATTGTCTTGGTGAACCTCTTGGTGCAGCACCAAATCTTTCTAGATCATATCTAGGCATTGCTGTTTGCATCATTTCAACAGCACAACAAGCTAAACCAAAAGTCATCCAGTGTAATGAACCAGCTCTTGACCAGTTTATTAAATTATCAAGGGATGTTGTTATAAAACCATTTTTACTAAAATCTTCAGCGAGTTTCTTAAATTCTTCAGGAATTTCTTTATTATTATTTTCTAGATTCATAATTTAAAATTTTATTCCCAATCTAGTGCACCTTTTTTCCATTCATAAATAAAACCAATTGTAAGTATAAACAAAAAGATCATCATTGAAATAAAACCAAGACCTCCAATATTACCCAATGATATTGCCCAGGGAAAAAGGAAAGCAATTTCTAAATCAAATATTATGAACAGAATTGCCACTAAATAAAACCTTACATCAAATTCCATTCTGGAATCTTCAAAGGGCTCAAAACCACATTCGTATGCAGATAATTTTTCGGGATCTGGATGTTTTGGTGATAGTATTAAGTTTACAACAACAAAAGCACAACTCAGACCAAGAGCAATAATCAAAAATATAATAATTGGTAAGTAATCTTTTAAAAATTCTGAAAGCATGTGAGTCTATATAACAGTTTTTACCTCATGTTGAAGAGTACTTACGTCACATTTTTAATAATATAAATGTTAATTAATAAGGAAAAGTGGCGGGAGTGAAGGGACTCGAACCCTCGACCTATCGCGTGACAGGCGATCGCTCTAACCAACTGAGCTACACCCCCACTTTAGTTGTTTTGGTGGGCAGTAAAGGACTCGAACCTTTGACCCCCTCGGTGTAAACGAGATGCTCTACCAACTGAGCTAACCGCCCAAAACAAGCGCTACTATTACATCAAGGAATAGATAATGTAAATTGGTAATTATTGAATACTAGCTTGAGATTTATCATTAGATTGAGAAATTTTCTCAACCTCAACCCACTCAACTCTTTTTAATTCTTTAGTTAAAGCTATTTTTAATACTTCATCAGCATGTTCAACTGGAGTAATTTTTATATCATCTATAATTTTTTTAGGCATATCAATAAGATCTTTTTCATTTTCCTTAGGAATTAAAACTTGTTTTATTCCAGCTCTATGTGCTGCTAATAATTTTTCTTTTAACCCACCAATTGGTAGTACTTGACCTGTTAATGTAACTTCCCCAGTCATTGCCACATCTCTTCTTATAGGAATATTTGTAATTGCAGAAACTATAGATGTGACCATTCCTATACCAGCTGACGGTCCATCTTTAGGTGTTGCACCTTCTGGAACGTGAATATGAAAATCTTTCTTTTCAAATAGTGGTGGAATAATTCCATAATCTAAACTTTTAGATCTAATAAAAGATTTTGCTGCTTTAATAGATTCTTGCATTACATCACCCAGTTTTCCAGTAATTTGCATTCTACCTTTTCCCGGCATAACTACGGTTTCAATTTTAAGAATTTCTCCTCCATATTCAGTCCAAGCTAGGCCAGTTACAACACCAATTTTATCTTTGCTCTCAAGTTCTCCAAATTTGAATTTTTGTATACCTAGAAAGTCATTAAGATTTTTTAAATTAACATTAACTTTTTTTTCTTCACCAGATACAACTTTTTTTACAACTTTTCTTGCAACTTTTGAAATTTCTCTTTCTAAATTTCTTACTCCAGATTCTTTTGTATAGCTTCTAATAATTTCTTTAATAATGTCACCAGATAAAGTCATTTCATTTTCCATTACACCATTATCTTTTATCTGTTTAGGAAGTAGATACTTATTTGCAATATTAATTTTTTCATCCTCTGTGTAACCTGCCAATCTGATTACTTCCATTCTATCTAGTAATGGTGGCAGTATATTCAAAGTGTTAGCTGTGGTTACAAACATCACATCAGATAGGTCATAGTCTACTTCTAAATAGTGATCATTAAAAGTTGAGTTTTGTTCTGGATCTAACGCTTCCAATAAAGCAGAAGATGGATCTCCTCTGTAATCATTTCCAATTTTATCTATTTCATCAAGAAGTATAAGTGGATTTTTTGTACCTGCTTTTTTCATCATTTGAATAATTTTACCAGGTAAAGAGCCAATGTAAGTTCTTCTATGACCTCTTATTTCAGCCTCATCTCTCATACCACCAACAGAAACTCTTACAAATTCTCTATTAGTAGCTTTTGCAATAGATTTTCCTAATGATGTTTTGCCAACACCTGGAGGACCAACTAAGCATAAAATTGGTCCTTTAATTTTTTCCATTCTTTTTTGGACTGCTAAAAATTCAATAATTCTTTCTTTAACTTTATCTAAACCAAAATGATCAGCATCAAGAACTGCAAGCGCTTTTTTAAGATCAATATCAACCTGGTCTTTTTTATACCAAGGTAAATCTGTCATCCAATCAAGATAATTTCTGACAACAGTTGCTTCAGCAGACATTGGACTCATATTTTTTAATTTTTTAAGCTCAGCCATACATTTCTTTTCTACATCTTTTGGCATTTTTGCTTTAATAATTAATTTATTTAAACTTGATGTCTCATCTTTTCCATCTTCAATTTCGCCTAATTCCTTTTGAATAGCTTTAAGTTGCTCGTTTAAATAATATTCTCTTTGAGTTTTTTCCATTTGAGTTTTAACCCTACCTCTAATTCTTTTTTCAACACCAATAATACTAGTTTCATTCTCCATTATTTTAATTATAGAATTAAGTCTTTTCTTAACATCTATAGTTTCAAAAATTTGTTGTTTCTCTGAAATAGTAGCCGTTAGGTGAGAGGCAATATTATCAGCAATATGTGATGCGTTAGTTAATTTTTTAATATTATTAATTGTTTCACTTGAAACTTTTTTATTAATAGAAGTTAATTTCTCTAACCTTCTTAAAGCCGTCATCGCTAAAGGTACAAGGTCTTCATCTTTAGTTATCACATCATGATGATGAGCATATTCACAAACGATAAATTTCTCATTATCTTTAAAATCTAAGATTTTAACTCTTTTGCTTCCTTCAACCAACACTTTTACTGTTCCATCTGGTAATTTTAATAATTGTAAAATATTACCTTCACAACCATATATAAAAACATCAGTTTTTTTGGGATCATCTATTTCTGAATTTTTTTGTGTAACTAGAACAATTTTTTTGTCCTTTTTCATAACTTCATTTAAAGCAGCTATAGATTTATCTCTACCTACAAATAAAGGAATAACCATATTTGGAAATACAACGATATCTCTTAACGGTAATAAAGGTCGTTCAATTTTAACATCCATACTCTAAATATGGATATTAAATATGATATTGCAATAGCTATTTATTACTTATTAACGTGAAATTAAGCAGCTGAAGTTTTTTCAGTCTTAGTTTTGCTGCTATTTTTTGAATGAACTATGATTGGTTGTGATAGGCCTTTGGCCGCACTAGCATCTACAATAACTTCCTCCACATTATCTTGACTTGGAAGGTCATACATTGTTTTTAATAAAACATTTTCTAAGATTGATCTAAGGCCTCTAGCCCCAGTTTTCTTATTAATTGCTTTTTGTGCAATCTCTTTAATCGCATTTTCTTTAAAGTTTAACTTTGCTCCATCTAGTTTAAATAATTCTTGGTACTGTTTAATTAGTGAGTTTTTTGGTTCTTGTAATATTTTAACTAAAGTTTTTTCATCAAGATCTTCTAATGTCGCTATCATCGGCAACCTGCCAATAAATTCTGGGATTAAGCCATACTTTAACAAATCTTCAGGTTCTAAAGTTTTCATCCATTCGCCTGTTTTTTTATCATCTGTTTTTTTAACATTTGCACCAAATCCTATTGATGTACCTTTATCTCTTTGAGATATTATTTTATCTAAGCCAGCGAATGCACCCCCACATATAAACAAAATGTTTGTAGTATCTACTTGTAAAAATTCTTGTTGTGGGTGCTTTCTTCCTCCTTGAGGTGGAACACTTGCTACCGTCCCTTCCATAATTTTTAATAGTGCTTGTTGCACACCTTCTCCAGATACATCTCTTGTAATAGAAGGGTTTTCTGACTTTCTGCTAATCTTATCAACTTCATCTATATATACAATTCCACGTTGTGCTTTTTCAACGTTGTAATCAGCAGCTTGTAATAATTTTAAAATTATATTTTCAACATCTTCACCAACATAACCTGCTTCTGTTAAAGTGGTTGCATCTGCCATTGTAAATGGAACGTCAAGAATTCTTGCTAATGTTTGAGCTAATAAAGTTTTTCCACAACCAGTTGGACCAACTAAAAGAATATTTGATTTTGAAAGTTCAACTGTTTTACTTGTTTTGCTTTCATAATTAAGTCTTTTATAATGATTATGAACAGCAACTGATAAAACTTTTTTTGCATGAGGTTGTCCAATAACATAATCATCTAATACAGCACAAATTTCTTTTGGTGGTGGTAATCCATCTTGATGTTTAACAAATGTGTCTTTGCTTTCTTCTTTGATGATATCCATGCATAGCTCAACACATTCATCACATATAAATACCGTTGGACCTGCAATTAGTTTTCTAACTTCATGTTGGCTCTTTCCACAAAAAGAACAGTAAAGAATATTTTTATTATTTGTTGTCATATAATTTATAAACGAATCAATTATGATACTTTAATATAGATGACTCATATTAATCAAGTATCAGTTTAAAGGAGTGTCAATATGTTGTGTGTTAAGATCTATTTTCGACTACTGCGTCAATCAAACCAAACTCTTTTGCAGTATCTGGCTTCATAAAGTTATCACGTTCTAGTGCTTTCTTCACATCGTCAACTGATTTTCCGGTATGTTTTGAGTAAATTTCATTAAGTCTTTTCTTTAAATCCATAACTTCATTAGCATGGATTTCTATATCAGTTGCTTGTCCTTGAAAACCAGCCGAAGGTTGGTGGACCATAATTCTAGAATTTGGTAAAGAAAATCTTTTACCTTTCTTACCTGCAGCTAATAAAAATGAACCCATTGATGCCGCTTGACCAATACATAAAGTTGAAACATCTGGTTTAATGTATTGCATGGTATCATAAATTCCAAGACCTGCAGTCACTAGTCCTCCAGGACTGTTAATATATAGATTAATTTCTTTTTTTGGATCTTCGGACTCTAAAAACAAAAGTTGAGCTGTAACTAAAGATGCGACGTTATCATTTATTGGTCCTACTAAAAAAATAATTCTCTCTTTAAGAAGTCTTGAATAAATATCATAAGCTCTCTCACCTTTATTTGATTGTTCAACAACCATAGGTACTAAAGTATTCATCTGGTCTAATAAATTTGTTGTCATAAGTTGATTCTCTTACTTATACAACTTGTGATTACTTTTTACTAACTTTTTTTTGCTGAAGGTTTTTTAGATGCTGAGGTTTTTGGTTTTTTTTCAGTTTTAGCAGGCTCTGCAGCTTTTTTGGCTGAAGGTTTTTTAGATGAAGAAGGTTTTGACTTTTTTTCTTCAGGATGATCGTGATCATGTTCGTGATTATGGTCTTGTTTTTGATGTTCTTTTAAAATTTTTTCTGCTTCTTCTTTGCTAATTTCTTTTTTAGATGGTTTCGCTTTAGTTTTAATTAGATTAATAATTTTTTCTTCATATACAGTTCCTTTTAAACTGGCTAATGCTGATGGATTTTTTTTATAAAATTCCATAACCATCTTTTCTTGGCCAGGCATCATTCTAAGTTGTTTTTGAACTTCAGCTTGAACTTCCTGTTCTGTTACTTTGATCTTATTTTGTTCACCAAATTCATTTAGGATTAATCCAACCTTAATTCTTTTTTTAGCAATTTCTTCAAAGTTTTTTCTACTTTTTTTAGAATCTTCTTCAGTCATGCCTTGGGATAAAATCTTAACCTCATCATCGATTAGGTTTTCTGGAATTTCATCCACCTTAAAATTTTCAATTTCTTTCAAGATTTGAGTTTTAGCTAATTTATCTAGGGAATTTTTATATTCATCATTAATTTGTTTGCTAACTAATACTTTTAAATCAGCAAGGTCTTTAGCACCTAAATTTTTTGCAAAAACATCATCTATTTTTACTTCTTCTGATTTTTTTACTTCTACAATCTTACAAATAAAATTAGCTTTCTTATTTGCGTATTCTTTTTGTGGATAATTTTCAGGCAAAGTAACATCAACAGATTTTTCATCATTTTTCTTAACACCGACAAGCTGTTTGTCAAAGCCCTTAATAAATAAGTCCTTGCCTAAAATTAATTGTGTATTTTTTCCTTCACCACCCTTAAAATCTTTTCCATCAATTGTTGCTTTGTAGTCAAAAATAACTAAATTCTCGTCTAGTGCCTTAACATCAGCTGCTACTTCTTTAAAATTATTCTGACTTTTGGCTATTTCTTTAATTCTTTTATCTGTTTCTTTTGTGTCAATTTTAACTGAATATTCATCAAATTTAATATTTTCAACAGATTTTAGTTCCACTTTTGGAAGCTCCGTTACTGACATTACATATTCAAGATCTTTATCCTCACCATAAGTTTTAAGATCAAGCTTAGGCTGTCCAGCTGGCTTAATTTTATTATCTTCTAAAGCTTTAACTGAAGTATCTTTAAGAACTTTATCAAGAACTTCACTAAAAATTGCTTGACCAAATTGTCTTTTTAAAACTTCTTTAGGCACCTTCCCTGGTCTGAAACCTTTTAAGTTAACAGTCTTTTTAATTTCTTCGTATTTTTCATCCATATAAGAATTCATAGTTTTTTTATCTATGAAAACTTTAATGTCTTTATTTAAACCTTTTTTATTTTCTACTGTAACTTTCATAATTTTTAAACTTGTTGGTAGGCGAAAAAGGACTCGAACCTTCACATCTTTCAATACTGGTTCCTAAGACCAGCGCGTCTACCAATTCCGCCATTCGCCCACAATTCTTGTGGCTTTATATATGATAGTTTCTATTTGTCCAATGACAATAATAATGAAATATATTAATAATCAATTATATTTACTAATAATTTAAAAAAAATGATTATTTCTCCTTGTATAAGCATATGTAAAACAGATCCTCAAACTGGATACTGTTATGGTTGTGGTAGAAATAATGAAGAAAAAAAGATATGGAAATTGGAAGAAACCTCAGATGAATGGAAAAAATCTAATCTAACGAATATCCAATCAAGACTGGTCGGCTGGCAATTAGAAAGTTTTAAAGAGTCTTATAGTCATAAAATTGAAAATGGAATTTCTCTTTATAAAAAAAATTTGATAAAATGAATAAAACAACATTAGTTACATTGATCTATATTATTGGTGTCTTAATTGGTGCTTTTTTTTTAAAAGTTTGGGGTGCAGAAACATCATTTATAAAAACTATTTCAATATTTATATGGACAATTATTTTCTTAATTGCACTATTTTATGCAGACAAGCAGGAGAGAAAAAATTAAGATTTTTTATTAACATTATTTTTCTTATTTAGTTTATTAATTAAATCTATTTTTTTTGATCCAAACTTACTGTTTGTAATGTTACTTCGATGTTTTGCAAAAGCCTGCTTTTGAGCTAACTTCATTGCTTTTTTAGATGACATAAAACCTATTCTATATTTTATTATAAAGAAATATAGTTTTAATTATTACTTGTATTTATACTAGCTAGGATATTAAAATTTCTATCCGTTATTACAATCTCACCTGAAGAAGTAGACACATTTAAAATTTCTGAGATTACAACGTAATGTGTTACTAATATTAGGTTTTTTTTTCCTTCCCAGTTTATTATATAATCTTTTAGTTCTTTTACCTGCTTATTTTTATTATGAGCAAACTTTTGACTAAAAAATGAATTTAAGAAACTTTTAGTTTCATGATTGTTAAAAGCATATTTTGATGTTTCTTTACATCTGCACCATTCACTAGATAAAACTTTATCAATTTTTATATTATTTTTTTTGAAAAACTTACCTATTCGCTTTGATTGAGCAATACCTTCAGAATTTAAATTACGTTGTGAGGCACAGTTTAATATATCAAATCCTTCAGGATCGCCGCCACCTGGTGCATATGCATGCCTTATAAATACTATCTTTCCGTCATCACTGAATATATTTTGAAGATCATTTTCTGAAATAACTTTAAAAGATACGTTGAAAGATATAAGCAAGAGTAAAGTAATTTTAATTATTCTCATAAATGAATACTAAATTTAAAAGACTAAATAATTCAATAGTTAAATGTAAAAAATGCTCTAGGTTAATTAAATTTAGTAAGAAAATTTCAATAACTAAAAGAAAGCAAAATATAACCGAAGTTTACTGGGGAAAACCAGTTGCTGGCTTTGGTGATATTGATGCCAGATTAATGATTATTGGTCTTGCGCCTGCTGCGCATGGTGGGACAAGGACTGGAAGAGCATTTACTGGTGATAAATCTGGTGATTTTTTATTTAGCTGTCTCCATAAGGTTGGTATATCCAACATCCCAACCTCTACACACCGTAAAGATGGCTTAAAACTTAATAGTACATATATTACAAATATCTTAAAATGTGTTCCACCTGAAGATAAACCATTAAATAAAGAGCTAAGTAACTGTTCAAATTATTTTGATAATGAGATTCAAAATTTAAAAAACTTAAGAGTTATAATAAGCTTAGGTAAAATTGCTTTTGATAACTGTGTTAAATTTTATAAAAAAAATTATTTAATTAAGCAAAAATTTATATTTAAGCATGGTATTAAATATAAATTGCCTGATGGGAAAGTTTTAATTGCCTGTTATCACCCTAGTCCACGGAATGTTAACACTAAGGTAATTGATAAGGAAAAAATGATAAGTCTACTTAGCACCGCTAAAAAGTACTCTAAAGCTTAATAGTATCACAAAAGTAAGGTTTAAAATCCTGAAACAAGATGCCTGGTATTTTTATAGGTTTACCTTCTTTACTAACAAATACTAAATGAATTTTTGCTTCAACTATTAAATCTTCACCCCTTTTAATAAATTGATTCATAAAAAATGATGTTTTTGTAATTGATTTAACAAAAGATCTTATAGTTAGCTCATCTTCAAGATGAGCAGAAATTTTATATTCAATATTACATGACTTAACTATAATTTGAGCTCCAAAGTCATCTTTAATCTTTTTGTTATTAAAACCTAATGTAACTAAAGCTTCTGTACGGGCTCTTTCAAGGAATTTCAAATAATTTGCATAATACACGATGCCCCCAGCATCTGTATCTTCATAATAAACTTTAACATTGTGAAAAAAATTTTCATGCATTCATATATAATAACAAAAAAAAAAATATTTAATACTAAACTAAGATACAATCATCATGATGAAAGTTTATATAATCTGGTTAATTGGTGTTATTTTATGGAATTTTGCTGTACCGAATGCTGCACCCATTGAAGATGTAATTGTAGCAGTGCTTTTATCCTTTTTAAGTATTGGTCTTAAAAAAGTATTTTAATAATCTTATTCTGCTGAAAAATAGATATCTTGATAATAAGATATAGCTTTTAACTTTGAGTTATCTGTATCGGTCATTATTGCAATTCCAGATATATCTTCCACATTTATTCCATGAAGTTTCATAAAGTCTTCCTTAACATTAGCTTTGACAGTCACCCACTTATCAAGGTTTTCTTGAGTTGTTGATAAAACATAATCAATTGATTTTTTTGTGTATGGACTAGGCCAATTTTTTCCTACTTTATTATTGCTGGAAAACACATAATTTATAGCTCTATTAGAAAGGGCTGTAGAACCAGTTTTTTTAATAACGAATACTCTTGCAGCATAATCATGTCCCTTTTTACTGTTTTCTATTATACCAGATAAGTCTTTTTCAACTTTCCAGGTAATATTAATAAAAGGGGTTTTTAGTAGATCAATTTTAATTTCTTTACCTAAGCCAGATCCTTTACCTTCAGCTTCTGCTTTAATAAAATTACCTTTTTCATTCTTATCTAAGGTCCATGTTGTTTCACCTTTGTATTTTTTTCCAACTTTTAGTGTGTTGAATTCCTCATCTGTAAAATCAAAAACAGTAATTTTTTCAGCATTAACATTGGTTAGAAGTAAAAAAGAAGAAAATATTGTTATTATAAAATTTCTTAACATAAGAAAACTGTATAGCTAAAATTTTTTAAAAAACAACATTTGAACACACTTTAAACATTCTAAGATCAATATTTAATATTATTAAACAGAATGAAATCAATTTCTATATTTGTACTTTTAATTTATTGGTCAGTAATTTTACTTGCGCCGGTAATCTCTAAAGAAGATAAAGTTGATTTAAAAACTTTAACAATTAGTCTTAATAAGTAGATCTACCACCACTAATATCAAAAACAGCAGCTGTGGAAAATGAGTTTTCCTCAGATGAAAGCCAACAAATTAGAGACGTAAATTCTTCAATTTCCAAAAATCTACCTCTTGGTACTTTTGATAACATTCTAGCTACATGTTCTTTAGACATTTGGTCTAATATTCTTGTTTTAGCCCCTGCTGGAGTGACAGCATTAACAGCTATATTCTTATCAGCCAGTTCTTTTCCTAGTGACTTTGTTAAGCCAATAACCCCAGCTTTTGCTGAACTATAAGCACTTGCGTTTGCATTGCCATCTTTTCCAGCAACCGAAGCAACATTAACTATTCTACCATAATCATTCTTAATCATGTAAGGCACCACACATTTACAACAGTTAAATGTACCCATTAAATTGATTTCTATTATTTTATTCCATTCATCTACATCATAATCCCAAAGTGAAGACGTAGACCCAGTGATACCCGCATTATTAATTAAAATATCAATATTTGAAGATTTTGTTATTTCATCAACTGTATCTTTGACATTTTTAAAATTAGATACATCAACAATATCATATGAAAGATTTGGATCATTCACAACCTTAATAGCTTTCTTTAATTCTTCTTCATCTATATCCCAGATAATAGCTTTTACTCCCGACTTTAAAAACCGTTTAGCAATATCTAAACCAAAACCTTGTGCTCCACCTGTGATAATTGCTGTTTTATTTTTTAAATCAAATTGATGCATAAAATTATTTACTTGCTAATAAATAGTAAGTCAATGAAGAGATAAAAGCTCCAATTAACCAAGAGTAAGAATTAAAATTCATTAAACTTTCATTCCAAATTGTTGAGGCTGCAAAAATAAAACCTAAGGTTATAGAATATACAGCTTTTATATGCCATCCATATGAATAAAAGTAAGCTCCGTCAGATTCTGTTGAAAATATATTCTTATTATCTAAGTTTGACTTTTTAACTAAATAATAATCTATAATCATAACACCAAAAAGAGGTCCAAAAAATGAGGCAAAAGTATCAACATAAGATAAAGTTCCTATCTGGCTTAATAATGGTAACCAAAAAATACCAATTACAAATCCAAAAATAATAATAATATAAGAAGAAGTTTTTAGATTAAGTTTACTTGGGAAAAAATTTAACAAAGAATTTTGGGCAGGCACATAATTTGCAATTAGATTGGTAGATGCTGAAGCTATGATGATGAAGAATAGAACTATTACAGTTATAATAGTGTTATCTAGAGTTCCTATAATATCCGTAGGATTTGTAAGTATCTTTCCAATTTCCTCAAGTTTTTGATGAAAAATTACATCAGCTCCGACAACTATAAACACAGCAAAAAATGAAAATATAATAAGATTTAAAAATAAACTCAAATTACCTTTTCTTAATTCTTCTTCATTTTTAACGTAACGAGCAAAATCTCCAAAATTTACAAGAATAATTGAAAAGTAAGCAAAAAATATTCCAACCACAGTAATTAAGGGAGCAATATTACTCTTAAGAAATATATCATTATAAGTAAAAATATCAGCAAATGATCTTGAAACCTCCTTAACATCCAAAAGAAGTACAACAAAAAAAAATAATAACATTCCAGAGTAAACTGTTATTGCTGAATAATTAATAATTAACTTATTAAATCTATGACTTTTACTGAATAAAATAGATTGTAATAGAATTGCTATTAAAAAAGAGACCCAATCAATAATGTTAAGACCTGAAATAAAAACTAAAAAAATATCATGTTGAAGGAAAGTATTATCAATAGAAAATAAAAATATTCTAATTAAGTAACTAAGTGCTTTTGATAAAAAATATGTTTGAATTCCAAACATGAAAATGCCAACAAAGCCTCTTATTAAAGAAAAATATTTTGCCCCATATACACCTAATGAAGTTCTTAATAAAACAGGAAATGGAAGGCCATATTTTTGTGATGGTTTTCCTATCAAGTTAGCAAAAAAATAAACTAGAAGAGATCCAATCAAACTCCCAAAAAAAACTACTATAATATTTAAATCATAAACAAGATATAATGAGGCTATTAAAGAAAAAGCAATAACACTTTGTATATTGATACCCCAAAAACAAAAAATATCCTTCCAATTCCAAGTTTTATCATTCGGGTTAACAGATGCTAACTCCCAGTTAATAAGATTAATTTTACTTTTACGCTGAATCATAAGCAAATAATAAACCAATAAGTTAAAATGAAATATCTTTTTTTTTCATTTGTAATAGTATTTTGCATCTAATGCTCTTTCTTAAAAAAAATATTGGTTACTTAGCAATGTTTCTTGCTGTAATTGGGTTTGGTTCAGGTCCCCCATTTGTAAAACTTGCTCTAGAAGAGTTTCAAGTTGTTGATTTGCTAGCTGTAAGGTTTGCAATTGCTTTTTTGCTTATGTTAATTTTTGCTCTGATAATGAGAGTTGACTTGTCAATTAGAAAAATAGGTCTAACGCCATTCTTAATGGGTTTATTAAACCCTTTTCTTGTAACCTTAGCTTTTCACATAGGCTTAATGCTTACATCCCCTATAAACGGTGTTGCTATTATAAGCACGATGCCAATCATGCAGCCTTTTGTTGCAAAAATATTTTTAAATGAAAAAATTGAGATAAAGGTTTTAATAGGAGCTGTTATAACTATTGTTGGGACTTATATCCTGTTATCAAGCCAAACTAATATTGGTCAGGGAAATTATATTGGGGACTTTATTATTTTTTCAGGAATGACTTTGGCTTCAATTAATGAAGTTATTGGTAGAAAAAAAATGCAAACTAATGTTAACCAACTAGGTGTAAATACTTATCAATATTTTACCGGTTTCATTTTATCATTTTTAATATTATTTATTATTTGGCCTAACTCTACTTTTAGCCGTTCATTTCAATTAGATTTTACACCATCAGTAATAGCTGCAATCACTTTATCTTTTATAACTTTCGGTTCTTATTTGTTTTATAATTATGCCTTAAGAAGAGTTTCAGTAGGAAGAATTAGTCTTATGTATCCTTTAACAGGACCCATAGGAGCTTTATCTGCCTGGCTAGTAATTGATGCTGAAATTACTTTAAAGATATTTATTTCGTTGGGAATTATTTTGGTTGGAACTGTAATTCCTTATATAAATAAAAAATAAACTCTTAAGGGTACATTACACTAGGTAACCAAAGTGCAATTTGAGGAAATATAATAATTAAGATTAAACCTAAAACCTGTATTCCCATAAACTGCATCATGCCAAGATAAATATCTTTAAGTTCCCATTCTGGCACAACACCTTTTAAGAAATACGCAGATAGAGCTACAGGTGGAGATAGCCAGGCGGTCTGTAAGTTTACCGCAACAAGTATTGCAAACCAAGTCAAGTTAAAGTCTAATTCTTTAACCAATGGCACAAAAATTGGTAACACAATAAGAACTATCGGTACCCACTCTAAAGGCCAACCTAATAAGAAAATTACTGCCATTAATATAGCTAAAATAACATATCTATTAACATCAAGATTTAACAAAAATTCTGTTAACAAAGATGGTGTTCCTAATTTGGAAAAAACTGCTCCAAAGAAATTTGATGCAGCAACTAAAAACATTATTAAAGCAGTAATTTCTAAAGTTTTAATTAAAGAATTTTTTAGAGTTTTTAAAGTTAATTTTCTATATGCTAGTGCTAAAATAATTGCTCCAATTGCTCCTATACCAGCACCTTCAGTGGGTGTTGCTAAACCAAATAATATACTACCTAGAGCAAAAAATACTAACCCAGCAGGTGGTACTAATCCTAAAAAAAATTCTATCCAAACTTTACCCATACTTTTCGGTTGCATACTTTTTGGTAAAATTGGACCAAGTTTTGGATCAAAATAACATCTAACAGTAGTGTAAAGAGCATAAAGAAATGCCAACATTATTCCTGGAATTATTGCTGCAGCAAATAAATCTGTTACTGGGATTTCTAAAACAGGCCCCATTACTACCAACATAATGCTTGGTGGAATTAAAATTCCAAGAGTTCCTCCAGCACATATTAAACCTGCTGACAATCTAGTATCGTATCCAGATCTAATCATAGTTTTACCTGCCATAATTCCAAGAATTGTTACTGATGCTCCAACTATTCCTGTTGCAGCAGCAAAAATTGTGGACACAAACATAACTGCATAAAATAATGCACCCCTTGTTCTAGATAGCATTAATTGTATAGCTGAAAATAGTCTTTCCATAAGACCTGCTGATTCCATTAATATCCCCATAAAAATAAAGAGTGGGACAGCAACCAGCGTGTTTTCTGTCATAATCATGTTGAACTGTAGAGTCATTAAATAAAAAACTAACTTTCCAAAACCCCAGTAACCAAATACAAGACCTAAAAATATTAATGTGAATGAAATAGGAAAACCGATAAAGATGGCAAATAACATTACCCCTATCATTAGTGCCCCAATTATTTCTTGTGAAAAAAATTCCATTATGGCCATCTACCTTTAACAAACGCATAATATGTTTTAAATAATTCCGATATCCCTTGAATTAATAACAAAAAAGCTCCAATTGGCATGCAACTTTTTAATGGCCACATTACTGGCATCCAAGTGGTATCCATTGCTCTTTGAATTCTAACTTTTCCATCTAAGCATTCAGCTAAAGTAAATTTACCGCAGATAGAAGCATAAGCATAATCAAAGCTTACCCAAAAAAAGACTATGAAACCTGGAAAGAAGAATAACAAATATAAAAATAAGTCTACTTTTGCTTGAGTTTTAACTTTCCAATTTCTATATAAAAAGTCAGCTCTTATATGAATGCCTTTTGACAATGCGTAACCAGCACCCAACATAAAAAATGCTCCTGCAATCATTCTAGTAATATCATAAGCCCAAAGGGTTGGTCTGTTAAAAAAGTGTCTACCAATAACTTCAAAAGTTATTGCAAAAATTAAAGGAATTACCATCCAGCTAACTATTTTACCAACTCTTAACATGTTAAGGTCAATAAACTCTATAGTTTTTGCCATCCAAGGAGTCATGTCCTTAGGCATTTTTAAACTAGTTCGACGCTCTGCTATTAACTCATCTGTAATATCTAAAGTTTCTTTAACACCAGCAGAATGAGATTTATTTTTTACCATTTTATAGATTTGAAACTTGGATTAAAATTTTTTATTTAAAAAAACGGGGACTTAAAATTATTAAGCCCCCGTTTAAATTATCTATTTACTTTTGCGCTTTTGCAAATGCAGTTCCAATTGATGCATCAGATGTTTCCATTTGAGCAATAAAAGGTACTACGATTTTTGCGTGAGCAGTCATGTGCTTGTATACTTTATCAAAGAACGCATTTTCTTTTGAGTTCTTTAGAATAGTAGCTTTAGCAGCAGCCATATATTCAACAAAGTAATCAGCTGGAGTATCATGAAGTATAACACCATGTTTGGTAGTTAATTCAATCAACGCTTTTCCATTTTCAACAGCTCTGTTTGTAATGTTTCTAGTTATCATCGCTTCAGAAGCAATTTCCATTGCATATTTCTCTTGCTTAGATAGCTTATTGTAAACATCCTTGTTGAAGAACACGTCTCCATTTACAACGTTTTGGTGTAAGCCCTGAAGGTAGTAATTTTTTAATACCTTTTGGAAACCAAATACTAGATCTGGTTTTGGACAACACCATTCAGCAGCATCGATTGTTCCTTTTTCAAGTGCTGGCAGAATATCTCCACCACCCATTGAAACTGATGCAACACCAATGTCTTTGTATGTTTGACCAGGAATTCCCGGAGGAGTTCTGAATCTGTATTTTCTGAAATCAGCCATACTGTTGATCGGCTCTTTAAACCAACCTAAAGCTTCTGGACCAGAAGATGCCATAACAAAACCTTTTATGTTCATCCCCATTTCGTCCCATAGTTGATCATATAAAGCTTTTCCACCGTTATCAAAATACCAAGCCAACCAAGATTTAGTACTTAAACCAATACCACCACCTGCAACTGGCGAACCAAATAACATTGCAGCAGGGTGATAATTAGACCAATAGTGAGTCCAAGCAGCACCACCATCAACAAGACCCTTGTCAACAGCTTCTAATGTTTCTTTAACACCTACAACTTCTCCAGCACCTAGAAGTTCAAATTTTAATGAACCACCAGTAAGGCCAGTAACTCTATCAGCCCACATTCCTACGATTTGTGCATCATAAGAAGTTTTTGGAAAGGTCATTTGTATTTTTAAAGTTTTAGCTGAAGCAGAAGCAATAATAGATACTGCAAAAACTAAACTTAAAATCAATGATGTGATTTTTTTCATGTTTTTCCCTCTCTGTTTTTTTTATTAAGTCTTAATAAGACTAGAAATAAACATTATTGTGAGTGAAAAGTAAAACTTTAAATAATGTAAGCATCAAAGATACAACCTGTGGTTTATTATGGTTATACAAACTTATTGGTATGCTTTTTATACTGTTAAGTTATTTAATAAATAAAATTTTATTTATTTCCCTTTGGATCAAATGGGTAATTCCAAGCAGCACCACCAATCATTTTAGATATGCCTGAATAGTCAGTATCACTATCACCTTCATCACAGAATTTTGAAAAAATTTCTAAAGCAGCTTTACCTAAAGGTGTTGATGCATCAACAGACTGTGCAGCATCCATGGCTAATCTTAAATCCTTCCTCATCATTGCTGCTGTAAAACCTGGTCGGTATTTATTATTTGAAGGAACTCCATCAGTAAGATTTGGTAAAGGTGTATAATTAGTCATAGCCCAATTATTTCCTGAAGCTGCTTTTATTATTTCATGAACTTTTTTAATATCCATTTTTAATCTTTTAGCTAACATTAAAGATTCAGATGCTGCTATCATAGAAATTCCTAAAGACATATTGTTACAGATTTTTACTCCTACTCCACTGCCTTGAGCGCCTGCATGTAAAATTTTTTGTCCCATAATATCAAATAAAGGTTTTGCTAATGCTACAGCTTCATCACTTCCACCAACTAAAAAATTTAATTTTCCAATTCTTGCTCCCATCACACCACCAGTAACTGGTGCATCTATCATTTTAATTCCAAGTTTTTTTGATTCATTACCTAGTTCTAAAGAAGTCTCAATATCAATTGTTGAGCAATCAATTATCAAGCATTCTTTTGGAATTTTATTTAATATTCCTTTGTCTCCTAAATAAAGAGATCGAACATGTTTGCCTTCTGGTAGCATGGATATAACAGTACTGGCACCATCTAATAATTCATCAATAGTGGATACAACATTTAAACCTGCCTCTTTTGCAATTTTTATTACCTCTGGCGAAACATCAAAAGCTTTTACTTCTTTGCCAGCTTTTACTAATTGATTAGCCATAGGGTTTCCCATATTTCCAACACCTATAAATGCAATGTGATTAGTCATCTAAATTTGATTTGCCTCTATTAATTAAAACTGTTTTACTTTGTGTGAAGTGGTTAATCATGCTATCAAAAGCATACTCCTTACCTAGGCCACTCATTTTAATTCCTCCATAAGAAACATTGGCTCTTGGAGCAACACATTGATTTACCTGAACAAAGCCAGCTTCAATCTCATCTACAAATTGCAATGCTCTAGATAGGTTTTGAGTCCATAAAACTGCTGATAAACCAAAAGGTGTATCGTTAGCGCTCTTCATAACTTCATCAAAACTCTTAAATGGAATTGCGCAAGCAACAGGCCCAAATACCTCTTCTTGACATACAGGAGATTCTACAGGAACCCCTGACAATAAAGTTGGCTCATAAAAGAATCCTTCCTTATAATCTCCTCCTTTAGGTTGATTGCCACCATGCAAAACCTTGGCTGATGATGTTTTTTTAGCAATATCCATATAATGTAAGGTTCTTTTGAGCTGTTCATCAGATATTATTGCGCCAATATCAGATTTACTATCAAGTGCGTTCCCCATCTTAAGTTTGCTCAACTTAGAAACCACACCTTCTAAAACTTTATCATAAATTTTTTCATGTATATAAACTCTTGATCCAGCGGTGCATGCTTGTCCTTGACGAGTATACCTCATACCATCAATTACACCTGGTATTGCTATATCTAAGTCAGCATCACTCATTATAATATTTGGGTTTTTTCCACCTAATTCCAATGTAACCGGACATAATTTTGGAGCAGCCTTCATCGCAATAATTTTTCCAACAGAAAACGAACCTGTAAAAGTAACCTTTCTAACCTTGGGATGATCAATTAATGGTTCGCCACACTCTTCTCCATAACCTGAAATGACGTTTAATACTCCTGGAGGAAGTTCTTGTTGTAATATTTCACATAAGAATAAAGCACAAAGTGGTGCTTGCTCAGCAGTTTTTAACACTACAGTATTTCCTGCTACAATGGCTGGTGCAATTTTTGCAACAGTTAAAAATAAAGGAGCGTTCCAAGGAATAATTGCACAAACAACTCCAATTGGATCTTTGGTTGTATAATGAATTGTGTTTGGAATATTTGGTGGATAATTTTCACCTTTTATTTCACCTGCTAGTCCAGCAAACATATGGGTTAATTCAATTGATGCTGCTGTTTCTGGTGTAGCTTGAGTTCTAAGAGCATTACCAGTATCTAAAGCTAACAAAGTTTCAATTTCATTTCTTTTTTCTTCAAGTTTTCTTGCTGCAGCAATCATCATCTTTCCTCTTTCACGAGCTGGAATTTTTTTCCATTTATGAAAAGCTTTTTCTGCAGAATCTACTGCTGTGTTAACATCATTCTTATCACATTGTGGAGCTTCTCCAATTGTTTCACCTGTGCTTGGATTGATTACTTTAATTTTTTCTGAAGCTTTTGCAGAAACTAACTTTCCATCTATTAAAATTTTATTAGAAAGTCTTTTTGCATTACCTAATGCTAATTCTAAATTATTTTTAAAATCACTCATTATTGGTTATTTCTCCTTTTCGAGTCTTAGCTGCTAACCATCCACCATCAATTT
Organism: Candidatus Pelagibacter sp. Uisw_130; assembly: GCF_047722505.1. Classification (GTDB taxonomy): domain Bacteria; phylum Pseudomonadota; class Alphaproteobacteria; order Pelagibacterales; family Pelagibacteraceae; genus Pelagibacter. Next base: position 492,065 of record NZ_CP159814.1, on the reverse strand, counting down.
TAATTTCAGAACCATTAATAAAGTCTGAGTCATCACTAGAGAGAAATATAGCAGCACCAGCAATATCAGATGGCTTACCCCAACGTCCTACTATAGTTTCTTTACCCCAAACTTCTCCTAGCTCAGGATCTTCTGCAAACTTTTGGTTAAAAGGGGTTGAGATCAATCCAGGACAAATAGTATTTATATTTATATTTTTACCGGTTAAATCAACCGCTAGGGCTCTTGTTAAGCCTAGAACGCCAGTTTTAGCTGCAACATAAGCTACACGATCTGGTCTACCCATGAAACTTGCTATGGAACCAAAATTTATAATCTTTCCCTTTCCACCTTTAATCATATGTGGAATAACTGCCTTACAACATAGGTATGGCCCAGTAAGATTTACACTTAACATATCATCCCACTGCTGCTTAGTATGATCCAATATATTATTAATATGTCTTGTCCCTGCATTGTTAATTAAAATATCTATTTTACCAAATACGTTAATTGCTTCATTTGCCATATTATTCACACTATCTTCATCAGCAACATTTGTTTTAATTACAATAGCTTCTCCATTGTTTTCTCTAATTTTTTTAGCAGTGCGCTCTCCATTTGGAACATCCATCTCAGCAATAATAATTTTTGCACCTTCGCTTGCTAATTTTAATGAAAGCTCTGCTCCAATTCCTTTTCCACCACCTGTTATAATTGCAATTCTATTTTTTAATTTCATATAATTATTTATAGTTTTATTAATATTTTAAAAATATTCCTTTTTTTAATTTAATCCAAGTCTTTTTTATTTATTATTGTATAATTTTTAATATACTAGTCAAAAATATATACCATGAAAGCAAAAACAAACTATACTGACAGCAATCATTTAATGAAAGCACTTTCTATATTAAACGGAAAATGGAAAATTCAAATTATTGAGAAATTAACTTATGGTGAAATGCGTTTTGGAGAATTAAAAAAGGCACTCAAATTAATTACATCACAGAGTCTATCCAAAGAATTAAAAGTAATGGAAATTAATTCATTAATTAAAAGAAAAGTTTTTAAAAGTAATCTTCCTCACGTTGAATACTCTTTAACAGAATACGGAAAATCTACAGATATTTTCTTAAAACCACTTATTAAATGGGGATCCGTAAATAAAAAAGAAAATACTCTGCAGTTAAAGTCTAAATATCAAGAGCTTATAGAATTATATAAAAATGAACTCACTCTAAAACAAATAAAATTTTTGATCAAAAAAGGTAAAATAAAAATTTAAAACTAATAATCTTTTTTGTGTGAAAATAATTTTTTACTCTCTTTTAACCACTGAAGTATACCACCCTCAAGTACAGAGACATTTGTAAAACCAAGATCTTCAGAAAATGAATTTGCTAACATTGATGCCGTTTCTCCATCATGACTTATAAAAATCAGATTAACATTTTGAGATTGAGCAGCAGCTAATGCTCTAATTTTATCCATTACATAAACTTGAAATTTACCATTTTTATCAAAGGCAGTTTCTGGGAATGAACCTTTGATAACACCTGTTTTATCCCACTCTTCTTCCGTTCTAATATCAAGTGCTACAGCATTATTTTCAATCATGTCTATTAATTCATCTGATGAAACTGATTTATAACTAGGATCTAAAACGTCAATTACTTCAAATTCAAATATCAGATCTGTATTAGGTGGTATAATATCTCCACCACCTTTTACTCCATAAGCTAATTCAGCAGGAATTTTAATCTTTCTTTTAGTCCCTTTAGTAGTTCCTATTATTCCTTGTTCAAAGCCAGGAATTACCTCTTTCATACTCATTTGCACTACTAAAGGTCTATCCTTACCGACATTAGTATCAAAAACTTTCCCATTTTCAAATGAGCCTGTGTATTCAAGCTGAACCCATGAATGTCTTATAATCTTTTTTCCCGTACCAGGCTTATCATTGATAATTTCAATTTCAACAGACTGAACTTGAAATGATAATGATAAAGATAAAAAAATTATGCATATAAGTATTAATATTTTTTTCATTATTTTGTAGTTGTTCAATTATCAGAAATAAATATGATTTTCTAGATATTATTAGATTATTAATAAAAATTAATTTATAAAAATATATATGGATAATTTTGACTACATCATTATTGGAGCTGGATCGGCTGGATGTGTTTTAGCGAACAGACTTTCAGAAAATCCAAAAAACAAAGTTCTCTTAATTGAGGCAGGCGGTAAGGATAATTACCCCTGGATACATATTCCTGTTGGTTATTTTAAAACAATGCATAATCCAAATGTAGATTGGTGTTACAATACAGAACCTGATGAAACAATGAATAATAGATCTATAAGATATCCTAGAGGCAAAACTCTTGGGGGTAGTTCTTCTATAAATGGATTATTATATATTAGAGGACAAAATAAAGATTACGATATTTGGAGACAATTAGGTAATAAAGGTTGGAGTTGGGATGAGGTTTTACCTTATTTTATAAAAGCAGAAAATCAAGAAGATGGTAAAAATGAGTTTCATGGTACTGATGGACCTCTGTCCATATCCAACCAAAGAATGCATCTACCATTACTAGATGAATTTCAAAATGCTGCTGAAGAGTTTGGTGTCCCAAAAACAAAAGATTTTAACAAAGGTGACAATCACGGATCTGGCTACTATCAGGTAACAGTAAAAAATGGATTTAGATGTAGCACCGCAGTTGGTTATTTAAATCCTGTAAAAAAAAGACCTAATTTAAGAATAATTACAAAAGCTCATGTTAAGAAAATTAACTTTGAAAATAAAGTTGCTAAAGAAGTTGAGTTTTGGATGGAAAATAAATTATTTACTGTAAGTGCAAATAAAGAAATCATCTTATCTTCAGGAGCAATTGGTTCTCCTCAATTATTACAAGTCTCAGGAATAGGAAATTCAGAAAAATTAAAAAAACTTGGAATTGAAATGGTTCATGAATTAAAAGGAGTTGGTGAAAATTTACAAGACCACTTAATGTTTAGACCAATATACAAAATACAAAATATAAAATCTCTTAATAAAAAAATTAATAGTTTATTTGGTAAGCTATTGATTGGATTAGAATATGTATTTAATAGAAGCGGTCCTATGACCATAGGAGCAAGCCAGCTTGGCATGTTTGCTAAAAGTGATTCCTCTTTAGAAATGCCAGATTTGCAATGGCATGTTCAACCAATGAGTATGGATACCTTGGGTGCCACTAAAAACCATGACTTTCATGCTTTCACCCCTACTGTTTCAAACATAAGACCAACAAGCAGAGGTCATGTGAACATTGTAGATAAAGATTCTAGAGTATATGCAAAAGTGAAAATGAATTACCTATCAACGTCTGAAGATAGAAGAATAGCAGCAGCTGGTCTTAAATTAACAAGAAAAATTGTATTAGAATCTGAGACTTTCAAAAAATTTAGCCCCAAAGAATATCGCCCAGGACCTCATTTAACAGAAGATGAAGATATTTTGAAAGCAGCAGCAGATTATGCTCAAACAATATTTCATCCAGTTGGAACATGTAAAATGGGTCAAGATGATATGGCTGTTGTTGATGAACAATTAAAAGTTCATGGAATAAAAAATTTAAGAGTGATTGATGCTTCTATAATGCCCAATATCACCTCTGGTAATACTAATGCTCCTACAATAATGATTGCCGAAAAAGGTGCTGATATGATACTAACCAACTAATGTTTGCAGAATTATTCGGCCCTGAACAACTTGTTATTTTAGGTCAGATTATATTTATAGACTTAGTCTTAGCAGGAGATAATGCCATTATCATTGGAATGGTAGCTTCGAAATTTCCATTGGAACAAAGAAAAAAGGTAATCTTTTGGGGAATAGGTGGTGCGGTAATTTTAAGAATTATCTTAACCATGTTAACTGCTTATTTATTACAAATAACAGGCTTAAGATTAATAGGTGGATTGCTTCTTCTTTATATAGTCTACAAACTCTACACGGATGTAATTAAAGGTCAGTCAGTTGATGAAGATATTAAAGTAGATAATTCAAGTTTCATGAAAGCTATTTGGACAGTTTTACTTGCTGATTTTACAATGAGTTTGGATAATGTTTTAGGTGTAGCTGGCGCTGCTGGTGATCACTACGTATTACTAATATTTGGTTTGACTTTATCAATAATCCTTATGGCAACAGCTGCTACAGTAATATCAAGATGGATTAATGAATATAAATGGATAGCATGGATTGGCTTAATTGCTATACTAGTGGTTGCAATCGAATTAATTTATACTGACTTAAAATTATTTATTTAAATGTACCTACAAAAAATAAATCTTAAGAATAAATATGCATTAGTCACAGGTGCAGGTAAAGGCTTAGGTAGAGCCTGCTCTATTGCACTTGCAGAAGCTGGTGCAACAATTATTGCATTAAGTAGAACTCAATCGGATCTTGATAAACTTGAAAAAGAAATAAAAAAAATCAAAGGCAAAGTTATCAAAATTAATTGTGATGTAATGAATTACAAACAATTAAAAGAGAATCTAGATAAGATTAAGATCATAGATATTTTGGTCAATAATGCAGGCACAAATATTCCTGAACCCTTTGAAAAAATCAAACAAGAAAATATGAATTACTTAGTAGATTTAAACCTTAAAGCTGCTTTTAATGTTGCTCAATTAGTTGTAAAAAAAATGTTGAAGAATAAAAAAAGAGGTGGATCAATTATTAATATGTCTTCTCAACTTGGTCATGTAGGAATGGCTGGTAGAAATATTTATAATATGACTAAATTTGGTATTGAAGGTTTGACTAAAGGTATGGGCGTTGAGCTTGCAAAAAACAATATCAGAGTAAATACAGTAGCCCCTACTTTTGTTGCAACACCAATGGTTAAAAAATTTTTTAAAAACAAAGCATTTAAAAAGCTAGCTTTGGGCAACATACCCATGAGAAAATTAGCAACAGAAAGTGACGTTGCAACAAGTGTTTGTTTTTTAGCTTCTTCAGCATCATCAATGGTTACGGCCACATCAATTCTAGTAGACGGTGGATGGACTGCAAAGTAATTTATAAATTTCTTTTAGCAATATTAATTTTTTCAACATCACAAGTTAATGCTGTTGAGTTTCAAGGAAAATTTATACAAGGGCACTATATTATTGGCAAAACTGATCCTGGTGCTTCAATCTTAGTAGATAAAAAAGAAGTAAAAATATCAAACGATGGTTTTTTTGTTTTTGGAATTGATAGAGATAGAAAGTTTGATTTAACTTTTACTAAAATATTAAATGGAAAAAAATCAATAATTACAAAAACAGTTCTAAAAAGAAAGTATAACATTCAGAGAATTGATGGTCTTGAAGAAAGTAAAGTGACCCCTCCTGAGTCTGTTTATAAAAGAATTAAAAAAGAAAATAATGCAATTGGTGAGGCAAGAGCAATAAATTCTAATTTAAATTTTTTTAAAGATAAATTTGTGATGCCTGTTAAAGGAATTATTAGTGGTGTCTATGGCAGTCAAAGAATTTTAAATGGTAAAGCAAAATGGCCTCACTACGGCATAGATATCGCAGCAAAAAAGGGCACTATGATAAAATCCTCTGTAGCTGGGGTTGTTACAATGGCCGAAGATGATTTATATTATACAGGTGGTACGATCATCATGGATCATGGACATGGTATTTCAACAATATATTCTCATCTTGAAAATATTTTAGTCTCAGTTGGGGAAAAAATTAACCAAGGAGATATTATAGGAACTGTCGGTTCTACCGGAAGGTCTACTGGACCCCATTTAGATTTTAGAGTTAATTGGTTTCAAACAAGGCTTGATCCCATGTCGGTATTGAAATAAAAAAGTTAGATGAATAAAAATTTAAAAAATAAAATCTCAGACAAGCTTGTTAACGCATTTTTAAAAAATAAAATAATCTCACCACTGCCTCAAAAAATTACAAAAAAACTTATTGACGCTGATGAATTTAGAAAATTATGTGAAAGTAAAATTAAAGAACCTATTATTGGATTTAAGGCTGGTGGAACAGGAATTCCTGTAATGAAAAAATTAAAAGAGAAAGAACCTTTTTACGCTTCTATTTACAAAAGAAATTTTCTAAAAAGTGGAAAAAAGGTTAAGATTAACAAATTTACTTTAGGTATAGAGTTAGAAGTTTGTTATTTGATTAAAAAAAATTTCTTTCTATCAAAAGGTGCGATAACTATGAAAAATATTTCTAAATATATTTCTCATATGGCACCGTGCATTGAGGTTGTAGGTTATAGACAAAAAAAGAAAGGTGTTACATCTTTTGGTGATTTATCTAGCGATTTTGGTGCAAATGTAAAATTTTTAATTGGACAAAAGAAAAAGTATAAAAAAATTAATATTAGTAACCTTAAAACAATTATTTCAAATAAGAAAATAAATCAGACTGTCTCAGGTAATACAGGGGCTGTTTATATTAGCCCTCTAAATTCACTTCGTTTTGTACTAAACAAACTTAAAAAAGATAAAGTAAATCTTAGTAAAGATTTCTACGTATTTACCGGTTCAACAGTTGGCGTTGTTCCCATACTTGGTAAGGGATTGTATGCAGGTAAAATTGATAAGCTAGGTTCAGCAAAAGCTATCATCCATTAATGGGATTGCATTTTACATCAGAAGAATTTTCTAAAAGAAAACGAGATGTTTTAAAATCTATTAAAGAGCAAAATTTAGATGCTCTTTTAATGTTCAGGCAGGAGTCTATGTATTGGCTTACAGGATACGATACTTTTGGATATGTTTTTTTTCAAACTCTTATCTTGGATCAAAAAGGTAATGTTATTCTTTTAACTCGTGCACCTGACTTAAGACAGGCACAAAACACATCTAATATTGAAGATATTAAAATTTGGGTCGATAAAGATGGAATAAATCCAACTAATGACCTTAAGCAGATATTAAATGAACTTGACTTAAAAGGTAAAAAAATTGGTATTGAGTATGAAGCTTACGGTATGACAGGTCGTAACGCTTTAAGACTTAATAAATCACTAGAAGGTTATTGTGAGGTAGAAGATCAATCAGAATTAATCACCAAACATAGGATTATAAAATCTCAAGAAGAAATTGTTTATGTGAAAAAAGCTGCTGAACTTGCTGATCAAGCACTTGATGAGGCATGGAAATATGCAAAAGCTGGTGCTAGTGAAGCAAAGATTTTAGCTGAAATGCAAAGAGTTGTTTTGGAGGGTGGTGGTGATTATCCAGCAAATGAATATATAATTGGATCAGGACACAATGCATTACTATGTAGGTATCAATCAGAGAAAAGAGTTTTATCTGAAACTGATCAGTTAACTATTGAATGGGCTGGAACATTTAAACATTATCACTCAGCAATGTTTAGAACTATCCCCATTGGTAAAGCTGATCCAAGACATATTAAAATGCACGAAGCTTGTGTTGAGGCTTTAAATAATTGTGCAAAAACTTTAATACCAGGAAAAACTGCTGGAGATGTATTTAATATACATGCTAAAACTTTTGATGATCTTGATTACAATAAAGCAAGAATGAATGCTTGTGGTTATTCATTGGGTTCGACCTTCTCTCCCAATTGGATGGACTGGCCAATGCTATACACAGGTAATCCTTATGTAATCCAACCTGGCAATGTCTTCTTCATGCACATGATATTGATGGATTCAGATAGCAATTTAGCGATGAATTTAGGAGAAACGTATTTAGTTACAGAGAATGGCAATGAAAGATTAGGGAAACAAAAACTGGATTTAGTTGTTCTTTAGAAATCGTAGTTTTGCATTTAAAATATTATATAATTAATTGCAGTACCAAAGATTAGCTACCTTGATATTTTGATTGGAAAATGTGTATTGGTATTTTTCTTCATAAATTAACTCACAATCTCTAGGATTGGATCTTTTTATATTTCTAACATTTTGATAAGCGATCAATGGTCTTACTTTTGCGGAGTCTAGTTCTGTGTAATTTTTAAAACAAGAAAAACCACTTTTAACTAAAAATTCCCTAACATATGTATCCCCATAAACACAGATTTCATTATTTACAGAATTAGAACTTGTATATTCAATAATTTTTTTTTGTAAATTTTTATTACTGATACCCCAATAATCAACTTCAAAAGTTTTGTCTATTTTATTTGTTTTGGCGAATGAATTTAACCAAGTGTATTGATAAGGATTGATTGAAAAATTTTCAACCATGAAAAATAAGGCACATGGTATGGTCATTAAATAGAACAATTTTTTATTAAGTAAAAATATATTCAATAATGATACTAAAAAAATCATTGGGATTAAAAACATAATATGTCTAATCTCATCATATAAAGCGATATCCTTTAGAATGAATATTAAAATTATTGAAATTGGACTTATCAATAATGTTAAATAATAAATCTTGGTAATCGTATCTTTTTTAAAAATTTTATTTTCAATCAGCGGGAATAAAAAAAATCCAAAAATTATTATTACGGGTAGTTTAAAAAATAGCCAAATAAAATAGTAACTTGCAGGTAAATTTAGAGACTTAAGGCAATCACCAAGTGTTAATGTGCAAACATTTTGTTGATATTTACCCATCCATTTAATGGAATTAAAAAACTCTAATGGATTGTGCCAAAATACAGGATTCAAAATGAAAAGAAATAATAAAAATGAAATAAAAAAATATAAAATTAAATTTGAACATTTTTTTATGATAGATTTGAAATCTACAGTAGTATTGTTAAACGCTATCAATAATGTAATTAGATATAGAATAAAAATGATAATTCCTGAAATTCTAATACTAATCAAGTAAGCAGAAAAAAAAGATAAAATAATAATATTTATAATTTTTATTTTATTATCATTAATTATATTTTCTATAAAAACCAAAAATAAATATGAATTAATTAACCAGACAGATAAAAAAGGAATGTCTTTAGGATTAATTTGTGCATGACCAAATAGGTAAGGATAAAAAATATAAATTATAGTTGAAATTAATGCAAAATTAAAACTTTTAGATATTTTTTGTGCTAACAAGTAAAAAAAGATTGCTGATATAGAAAAAATTATAAACACTGCAGCATTTTTGGCTATTAAATAAGATCCATAAAAACTAGCACCACTAACCATTTCAGTTAAACTTAACAAAGCAAATTGTATCGGTTGACTAAATAAATGAAAACCAATTCCATGATATTTATCTCTATAATCAATCAAGTTTTGATATTCACCTGTGGTAAAAAATAACTTAATACCTTCTAGATTTATAAGCCAGTTTTTTTGCTCGTGATATGCATCGTGTGATATTCCAGTATTGATGCTCAACCAAACACCAAACAAAGTATAGATAGTTAATAAAATTAGTAATATTAAATTTTTTTTAGTCATCTCAATTATGAAATAATTTAGTATTTGTAAATTTTAAACAAATAAAGCTTATATAGAATAAAAAAAATGTTGGTTATCTTGAGTAATATTCTATTACCAGATTGGGTTCCATTACAACTGGATAAGGAACTTCATCAAACTTAGGAGTTCTAACAAAAGTAACTTTTTTATTTTTTTCGTCTAACTGAATATATTCTGGTGTTTCTCTTTCTTTATTTGCTAGAGCAATATCAATAAAAGCTAACTCTTTAGATTTGTCTCTGATTTCAATTACGTCTTCTTCTTTGACTATATAACTTCCGATGTTAACTTTTTTTCCATTAACTCTTACATGGTTGTGGTTAATAAGTTGCCTTGCTGAAAATACAGTTGTTGAAAATCTTGCTCTATAAACTACTGAATCAAGTCTTCTCTCAAGCAAACCAATTAAATTTTCACCAGTATCCCCTTTTAACATGGCAGCTTTTTTGTAAATATTTCTGAATTGTTTTTCGTTAATGTTACCGTAGTAACCTTTTAATTTTTGCTTAGCTTGTAGTTGAATTCCGTAATCAGATGGTTTTCCTTTTCTTCCTTGACCATGTTGGCCAGGACCATAATCTCTTTTATTAAAAGGACTTTTAGGTCTTCCCCATAGGTTAATTTTTAGCCTTCTGTCTATTTTATGTTTAGCACTTATTCTTTTTGTCATATGATAGGAGGGTTTATAAACTTACTCCTTATTTTGTCAATCAACCTTTTTTGGACAAACTAGCGAATACACTCAATAAAATACGTGTTTCCTTCTGAGAAAGCTCCATTTTAGAAAAAATGCTTCTTAAGTTTTCGAGCATGATAGGTCTCTTCTCCAACGGTTTGAAAAAGTGTTTTTCCTCTAATTTTTTGATGCATAAGTTAGTCATTGCTTGGATATCCTTCTTGCTAGCTAAAGTCACTTTTTTTGATTTAGCGTACTTTGCACCCTTTGGATTAATAATACTTGCCACTGTATGTGCAATAATGATAACACTGTGAGATAAGTTTAAAGATTTAAAATCAGGATTAGTTGGGATTTGCATAGTATAATTAGCATAACTAATTTCATTATTAGATAAGCCAGACGCTTCAGAACCAAATAAAAAAGCTATTTTTTTATTAAAATCAATTTTTTTTAAATCCTCTAGATTAATGTGTTTAATGTTTTTATTTCTAAATCTTGCAGACGTTGCAATAACGTAATCCACTTTTTTTACAGCAGATTCCAAAGTTTCATGTACTTTAGCGTTAATAATTAGATCTTTAGCACCAACAGAAGTTGCTAAAATCTTATCATTTGGAAAAATTGTTTTTGGTTTAACAATGATTAGCTTTTTAAAATTAAAGTTTTTTATAGCTCTAGCACAAGCTCCAATATTTTCAGATAATTGAGGTTGATGTAAGATAAACGAGATATTATTAAACGACATTAAAGACTTGCTGGGGCATTATCTTTAAACAATTTATAATCCAAACTATCAACCAATGCTTTAAATGAAGCATCAATAATGTTGGCTGAAACACCAATTGTAAACCAATTTTTACCCTTTGAGTCTGTGCTTTCTATTGAAACTCTTGTGATGGCTTCTGTACCTGTATTTAAAATTCTAACTTTATAATCAACCAACTTGAGATCTTTTAAATAATTAGAATATTTATTTAATTTATCTACATTTTGTCTAATAGCATTATCTAATGCATTAACAGGGCCATTACCATCACCTTCACAAATAATTTTTTCACCATCCACCTCAAGTTGTGCTTTAGCAGAAGAAACAATTACCCCTGACGAATCTTTTTTAACAGAAACATCGTATTCTTTAATCAATATATATCTTGGTATTTTGCTGATAATTCTTCTAGCTAACAATTCAAACGATGCATCTGCACCGTCATAACTATAACCAATAAACTCTCTATCTTTTACTTCATTTAGAAGTTTTTTAATTTTAGGATCATTTTCCTTTATTTCAATACCAATAGTTTTTAATCTTGAGATTATATTGGATTTTCCAGATTGATCTGACACTACAATATTTCTAGAGTTTCCAACCTCTTCTGGATTTATATGTTCATAAGTTTTTGGGTCTTTTTGAACTGCAGAAACGTGTAGTCCACCTTTATGAGAAAAAGCTGCAGCACCAACATAAGGTAAATGCTTATTAGGTTTTCTATTTAATATTTCATCTAACAGTCTTGAGCATTCTGTTAAATTTTTAATATTTTCAGGTTTAATTTTTAATTGAAATTTAGATGAAAAATCTTCTTTTAAAAAAAATGTTGGAATTAATGACATTAAATTAGCGTTACCACATCTTTCGCCCAAACCATTAATAGTTCCCTGCACTTGTCTAACCCCAGCCCAAACAGCAGCTAAAGAATTAGCAACAGCATTACCTGTATCATTGTGAGCATGTATACCTAAATTTTTCCCAGGGATAGTTTTAGAAACTTCTGTAACTATTTTGGTAACTTCATGAGGTAAGGTTCCTCCGTTAGTATCACACAATACAATCCATCTTGCTCCCTCATCAAATGCCACTTTAAGACATGATAAAGCATAATTTGGATTAGCTTTGTATCCATCAAAGAAATGTTCTGCATCAAAAATGAATTCTTTATTTTCTTTAACAAAGTGTTTTACTGTTGCTTTGATGTTTTCTAAGTTTTCTTCATTAGAAATACCAAGGGCTATATCAACATGAAAATCCCAAGATTTTCCCACAATACAAACTACTGGCGTGTTTGAATTTAAAAGTGCTGATAGACCTGGATCATTATCTGCACTACGACCAGTTTTTTTAGTCATCCCAAATGAAGTTAGTTTAGCATTATTAAATGAATGTTTTTTTTGAAAAAATTCAGTATCAGTAGGGTTTGCTCCTGGCCAACCACCTTCAATATAATCAACACCTAAATTATCTAGAGCTAAGGCAATCTTCAATTTATCATCTACTGAAAAGTCTACACCTTGTGTTTGTGCACCGTCTCTTAGTGTTGTATCAAATATAAAAAGTTGTTCTTTGCTCATTTTAGTTTCCAAATTGTTTTACCATCTTTGTCTTCTATTAAAACCCCTTTATCTAAAAGCTTATCTCTAATAATATCTGCTTCTTTATAATTCTTGTCTTCTCTTGTTTTATTTCGAAGAGCAATCATTTCCAAAATTTCACCTTCATTAATAGATGATTTTTTCTTTTTAAACTCAATCCATTCTTCTTTTGTTTTGTTTAAAATACCAATGAAATTACAAGCTAAAACAAATAAACTTTTCTCTTCGTTACCTCCCTTTAAAGCTTTGTCATAAAGTTGATGTAATTTTGCAATGTAACCAGGTGTATTCAAATCATCGTATAACGGAGATAAAATATCTTCATCTAAAATTGTTTTGTCATTTGATGGTATGTAAACTTCATACCATTTATCAATGGTATTTTTACAATCTTCTAGGAGCTTTTCGTTCCAGTCCAATGGCTGTTTGTAGTGAGCACTCATAAGAGCAAGTTTTAAAACTTGTCCATCAACTTTGTCTTTAAAATCTTTAATCTTTATTATGTTACCTGTAGATTTAGCCATTTTTTCATTGGACATGGTAATAAATGCGTTATGAATCCAATAATTTGCAAAAACTTTAGTATCATTAGCACATCTTGATTGTGCAATTTCATTTTCATGATGAGGGAAAATTAAATCTATTCCACCTCCATGGATATCAAATACGTCACCTAAGTATTTCTTAGACATCGCAGAACATTCTAAATGCCAACCAGGTCTTCCTTTGCCCCAAGGCGAATCCCAAGCAGGCTCATCATCTTTAGAAGGCTTCCACAAAACAAAGTCTTCAGATTTTTTTTTGTTCTCTGAAACTTCAACTCTAGATCCTGCAATTAAGTCTTCTAATTTTTTATTAGATAGTTTTCCATAATCTACAAATTTACTTACTTCAAAGTAAACATGATTATTTGCCTCGTAGGCAAAATCTTTTTCTATTAAAGATAATATCATTTCAATCATAAGATTAATATGATTTGTAGCTTTTGGTTGTTGTGTTGGGTCATCTAAGTTTAAATAATTACAATCATCATTAAAATCTTTAATAACATTGTTCGTTAATTCAGATATTAAAATATTTTTGTCTTTTGCTGATTTAATTATTTTATCATCAACATCAGTAATGTTTCTTATATAATTTATTTTATCATGCCCATATTTTGATTTTAAAACTTTGTATAAAATATCAAAAATAACAAGAGGTCTTGCATTTCCTATGTGTGGGTTATCATAAACAGTTGGACCACAAACATACATGCCAATGTTTTCTTTATCTAAGGGAATAAATTTTTCTTTTTGGTTACTAAGATTGTTTGTTAAAAAAATATCTTTATTCATTACTTTAGAATTATACTTTAATTATAGATTTGTGAATCTTTTAGATTAGTTGGGAATCTTGCAAACTGGAATTGGCTCCATTTTATGCAAGTTTATATTTCTTATTTTTTGGTATTTTTCACGATTTATTGAATTTACATTATTCATTGCTTCTTCTAATTCTTCGTATCTAAGACCTAACTGACCTTCATCAGTTCTGCCATCATCCCATAATCCATCAGTTGGTGCAGCATCAATTATTTCTTGAAGAATATTAATGGATTTACCTATTTCCCATACTTCTGATTTGTTACAATCTGCAATTGGGGAAATGTCTACCCCACCATCTCCATACTTCGTATAAAACCCTACACCAAAATCCTCAACTTTATTTCCAGTGCCGACTACAATACCTTTGTTTGCAGCTGCTACTTGATAAAGAGTAGTCATTCTAAGTCTTGCTCTAGAGTTTGCCATACCAAGTTCACTGTTAAAATTAAATAGCGAACTCTCAAATGTTTCAAATAATTTATCTAAATTTAGTGTGTGTGCTTCAACATTATCAAAGTTTTTAACAAGCCATTCTTGGTGTTTTAAGCTTAAGTCATGTTGTGATGATTTTTGTTTAATAGGCATAGATAAAACAATTGTTTTTATACCCGTCATTGCACTCAACGTACTTGATACGGAAGAATCTACTCCTCCAGAAATTCCAATGATTAAAGATTGAGCCTTACTTGGCATCTTTTCTACGTAATCTTTAATCCAATTGCTTATAAATTGTGCTTTTTCTAATGGTTTCATTATATAAAATTTAAACAAAATTGTATTTAATACAATGCTCTAAGATGCCGCTTTAATATTTTTTTTAGAATATGCAGCATTTTTTTTAATCTCGTCAGAAATCAAAAAAGCTAACTCCAATGCTTGGTTAGCGTTGAGTCTTGGATCACAATGAGTGTGGTAACGGCTAGATAAATCTTGATCAGATATTTTCTGAGCACCACCTGTACATTCTGTAACATTTTGACCTGTCATTTCAATGTGTAATCCACCTGCATAACTTCCTTCGCTTTGGTGACATTCAAAAACATTTTTTACTTCTTTAACTACGCTGTTAAATGGTCTTGTTTTAAATCCAGTTGTAGCCTTAATTGTATTGCCATGACAAGGGTCACATGACCATATTACATCTAAACCTTCTTTTTTAATTGCCCTAATTAATTTTGGTAAAAATTTAGAAACATTTTCATGACCAAATCTAGAAATTAAAGTTATTTTACCTTTTTCATTTTTTGGATTAATTTTATTACAAAGATTTATCAAGTCTTCTGCTTTTAATGTTGGTCCACATTTAATTCCAATTGGATTTTCAATTCCCCTACAAAACTCAACATGTCCTCCATCTAACTGTCTGGTTCTATCACCTATCCAAACGAAGTGAGCAGAAGTATCATGATATTCACCTGTAGTAGAATCTACTCTTGTCATAGCTTGTTCAAAAGGAAGTAATAAAGCTTCATGTGAAGTCCAAAAGTTTACTGTTTTTAATCTTCTATTAAATTCTGAATTAATTCCACACGCATCCATAAATGCCAATGCATCTGCAATTCTATCTTCTAAATCTTTAAATTTTTTGGCTGCTGGAGAGTTTTTAATAAAACCCAAGTTCCAAGTATGTACTTTTTTAAGATCAGCAAAACCTCCGTGAGAGAATGCTCTTATAAGATTAAGTGTAGATGCAGACTGTGAATAAGCTTTAAAAAGTCTTTTAGGGTCTGGAACTCTTGATTTTTCATTAAATTCCATTCCATTAATATTGTCTCCTAGGTAACTAGGTAGTTCAACGCCATCAATATTTTCAACAGGGGAACTTCTTGGTTTAGAAAATTGGCCAGCAATTCTTCCAAGTTTAATAACTGGTAATGATGCGGAATAAGTAAGTACAAGCGACATTTGAAGTATTAGTTTAAATGTATCTCTAATATTATCAGGGTGAAATTCTGCAAAACTTTCCGCACAATCTCCACCTTGTAATAAAAAAGCTTTTCCATCAACAACATCAGCAAGTTGTTCTTTTAAATGTCTCGTCTCACCAGCAAAGACTAATGGGGGAAAACTTTTAATTTTACCTAAAACGCCATCCAAATCTTTTTGATCCGGATATTCCGGAATGTGTTTTACAGGATAATTTCTCCAGCTATTTATTTTCCAATTTTTCATATTCAACCTAGGGGTGTTGTAGCAGAGTTTAATTATTATTCAACTGTCACTGATTTTGCTAAATTTCTAGGCTTATCGATGTCATAACCTTTTTTAAGAGCTGAATAATAAGCCAATTTTTGTAATGGAACAGTTAATAAAAAAGGTAACAAGTCATCATTAGCACTTTCAACTAATACAGTTTCCCAAATATTTTCTGAAAAAACTTCGTCTTTGCTCTTGTTAGTAATTAATAAAACTTTAGCACCTCTTGCTATTACTTCCTGCATATTAGAAATTGTTTTTTTATAATAATTATCTCTTGGAGCTAAAACAACTACTGGCATTCCATCTTCAATTAAAGCTAAAGGACCATGCTTCATTTCACCTGCAGGGTACCCTTCAGCATGCACATATGCTAATTCTTTTAATTTTAACGCCCCCTCTAATGCAATTGGATAAGAAAAACCCCTCCCTAAAAACATCGAACCTTTTGCATCTGTAAATGAACTAGAGACTGTTTGGATTTTGCTCTCTGTAAGCAAAGTTTGCTCAACTAACTTAGGTAATATCTTTAAGTCTTTAATTTTGTTTAAATATAAATCTTTATCTAAATCTTTTCTCAAAATTCCTAGTTTTAATACCAGGATATAAAGAACCAGCATTTGCCCCATAAAAGCTTTTGTAGAAGCTACACCAATTTCTGGCCCACAATGAATTGGTAAAACAAATTTAGAATCTCTTGCAATCGAACTTTCTATAACATTAACCACACTACAAGTTTTCATATTATTTTTATTACATAAATCAAGGGCCGCATAAGTGTCAGCTGTTTCGCCAGACTGAGAAACAAAAATGTATAAATTATCGTTTTTAAATCTATTTTTTCGATATCTGAACTCAGATGCAACATCAATTGTTACATCAAGTGTAGTATTTTCTTCAAACCAATATTTTGCCATTAAGCAAGAATGGTAAGCGGTTCCACAGCCAATTAAAGTAACTGAAGAAATTTCTTTTATATCCCATGGAAAATTATAAATATTGATGTCGTTATTAATTTTATCGACATACTCATTTATACAGTTCTTTAATGTTGTTGGCTGTTCCTCAATTTCTTTAGCCATAAAGTGTTTAAAATCTCCTTTGTCATAATCCTGCTCTTTTGAAGATAATTCTAAAATTTTTTTATTAACTTTTAAGCCTTCTTCATCAAAAAACTCAACTTGGTCTTTTTTTATGATGCAAAATTCCCCATCATTCAAATAGGAAATTTTATTAGTCATAGATTTTAAGGCATAAGAATCTGATCCTAGATAATTTTCGTTAGGACCATAACCAACTGCAAGTGGAGACCCTCTTCTTGCACCCACTATAAGATCATGCTGATTTTTAAAAATTATTCCTAAAGCAAAGCTTCCATGAAGCTGTTTTAAAGTTTTAATAATTGCATCCTTTAAATTAATTTCTTTTAAATATTCTGTTATTAAATGAACAATTACCTCTGTATCTGTCTGAGATTTAAATACATGGCCTTTGTTAATTAAATATTTTTTTAAAATAGTAGAATTTTCAATAATACCATTATGCACTACAGATACACTTTCTGATGAATGAGGATGTGCATTAATAGTATTTGGAATTCCATGAGTTGCCCATCTAACATGTCCAATTCCAATTGGACCTGACATATTTTTTACTGCAAGATTTTTTTCTAAAATATCAACCCTACCTTCAGATTTTGCTTCATTTAATATGCCATCTGATAAAGTTGCAATACCTGAAAAGTCGTAACCTCTATATTCTAACTTTTTAAGAGAATTGATAATTGCAGATGACACCGATTTATTACTAGCTATTCCTATAATTCCACACATATTATTTTATTTTTCTTTTATAATTTTTAACTTCTGTTTGAGTGGTTCTAGATAAAGCTAATGAATTTTTTTTAACTTTTTTTGTGATCACTGAACCAGCACCAACAATACTATTTTTTTCAAGAGTAATAGGTGCAATTAATGAAGAATTAGAACCTATAAATACATTGTCTTTAATTTTTGTTTTACTTTTTTTTACACCATCATAATTACAGGTAATTGTGCCAGCTCCTACGTTTACACCTTTACCTATTTCACTATCACCAATGTACGATAAATGATTAACTTTTGATTTTTTTCCAACTGTACTTTTCTTAACTTCTACAAAATTTCCAATTTTTGATCCTTCTTCAAGAGTAGTACCTGGTCTTAATCTTGCATAAGGTCCAACTTCAACTTTATTTTTAATTTTACAATCTTCTAAATGCGAAAATGAATTGATAGTTACATTATTGCCAATTTTAACTTTTTTTCCAATGACAACATATGGATTAATAGTAACGTTTTTTCCAATCTTAGTATCTTTTGAAAAAAAAATAGTTTCAGGTCCGATCATCTTTACACCAGACTTTATAAAAAATTTACGAAGTTTTTCTTGTTCGATGTTGGAATTTATATGTTTCATCTGGAAATATTTTTATATTAAGTGTATAGATATCTTAATTCACAATTTATTTCTTAAAAATACTTTAATGACTCAAAATTACTCAATATTATTTGACCTAGATGGAACATTAGTTGATACGGCGCCTGATTTAATGAATGCTCATAATCATGTAATGAAAAAATATGGTTATCCAACAAAATCTACTGCAGATATTAGAAATCTGGTTGGACAAGGAGCTGGGGCTATGATTGGTAGATCTATATGGGGACAAGCCAAAAAGGAGTTTGGTAAAATTGATGACCAAAAAATTAAAGATGAAATGGTTAAGGATTTTGTTAATTATTATGGAAAAAATATCATTAAAGAAAGCACACTTATCAATGGTGTAAAAGATTTTTTAAAATGGTGCAAAAAAAAAGAAATTTCAATGGTAGTTTGTACTAACAAACAAGAACACTTAGCGATCGACCTTTTAAAAAAAATTGGAATTTATGATTACTTTGAATACGTTGCTGGATCAGATACTTTTGATTATTGTAAACCAGATCCAAGACACATAACAAGTATAATTGAAATCATTGGTGGTGATGTAAAAAAATCTCTTATGTTTGGTGATAGTGAAACTGATGCAAATGCTGCAAAAGCTGCCTCTGTTCCTGTTATTTTATTAGAAAATGGTTATACAGAAAAAAATTCTAACGAAATTTACCATAATCATTTGATAAAAGACTTTATCGGTGTGGAAAAAATAGTTTCAACTTACTTAAAAGATTGATTTAATTTTTTTTCTTACTATTAATAGGTTTGCATAATTAAGGAGGCCTAATGATTTCACATAAAGTTAAAGTTTACCCATCAAAAATTAATTTACCTAAAAAAAATCAACTCGCATGGAAAATTGCTGAGATAGCTTCAGATAATGCAAAATTAAATAAAACAGCTATTGAAATGGTTATTAATAGAATAATTGATAATGCTTCAGTTGCTATTGCATCTTTAAATAGAAAAGCAGTTATTTCTTCAAGAGAAATGGCTCTAAAGCACCCTAGAAAAAATGGTGCGAGTTTATTTGGAATAGATTCAAAATTAAAATTTGATTGTGAGTGGGCTGCTTGGTCAAATGGAACTGCTGTCAGAGAGCTTGATTTCCATGATACTTTTTTAGCAGAAGATTACAGTCACCCAGGAGATAACATTCCACCTATTTTAAGTGTAGCTCAACAAACTAAAAAAAGTGGACTAGATTTATTAAAAGGAATTATCACAGGTTATGAAGTTCAGGTTAATTTGGTTAAAGGAATTTGTTTACATAAACATAAAATTGATCACATTGCACACTTAGGACCAAGTGTTGCAGCAGGTTTGGGCACAATGTTAAAGTTAAATACTGAAACAATTTACCAAGCTGTTCAGCAAGCATTACATACAACAGTTTCAACAAGACAATCTAGAAAAGGTGAAATCTCTAGTTGGAAAGCTTACGCCCCTGCTCATGCTGGTAAACTTGCAATCGAAGCAGTTGATAGAGCAATGCGTGGTGAAGGTGCTCCAAGTCCGATTTATGAAGGAGAAGACAGTGTTATAGCTAGAATATTAGATGGTAAGAAAGCTTTATATAATGTGCCTCTTCCTAAGAAAAAAGATCTAAGAGCGCGATACTAGAGACCTATACGAAAGAATACTCAGCAGAATACCAATCTCAAGCACTGATAGACATTGCTAAAAAACTTAATAAGAAAATTCCAAATTTAAATCAAATTAAAAAAATTGATATTTACACAAGTCATCACACTCATTACGTAATTGGAACTGGTGCAAATGATCCACAAAAAATGGATCCAAATGCAAGTAGAGAAACGCTAGATCATTCCATCATGTACATTTTTGCAGTAGCACTTGAAGATGCTGATTGGCACCATGTAAAATCATATACCAAACAAAGAGCTAACAAGAAAAGTACTATAAAAATTTGGAAATCCATCACGACTTTTGAAGATAAAAAATGGACTAAAAAATATCACGATCCTAATCCAAAGAATAAATCATTTGGTGCAAGGGTTGTAGTTACTTTAAATAACGGTAAAAAAACTACAGAACAATTGGATAGAGCAGATGCTCATCCTTACGGAGCACGTCCATTTAAAAGACAGAATTATATAAATAAGTTCTTAACTTTAACAGATGGTATTTTAGATAAAAAAGAGAGTGCTCGTTTCTTAAAAGTTGTTCAAAATCTTAAAAACTTGAAAGCCGGTGAGTTAAACAAATTAAATATCCAGGTTAAAAGAAGTCAGATAAAAAAAAATACAAAACAAGGAATTTTTTAGTGCATTTTGTAGATAAAGAGCCCAGTGAAAAAAGAGCTGACTTTGTCAGTAAATTAAAATCAAATAAAATTTTAAGAGTTCCAGGTGCTTATAACCCACTTACTGCAAAACTAATTGAAGAAATTGGTTATGATGCAGTTTACGTATCGGGTGGAGTTATGGCCAATGATTTAGGGTTTCCAGATATAGGTCTAACTACACTGCAAGATGTTAGTACTAGATCTTATTTAATATCCAGAGTTACAAGTTTACCTACCATAGTTGATATAGACACCGGTTTTAAATCTTGCAAAGAAACCATTAAAACTTTTGAAGAGTTTGGAGTGTCTGCTGTGCACTTAGAAGACCAAGTAGAACGTAAAAGATGTGGTCACTTAGATAACAAAGAATTAATTTCAACAGAAGCAATGGTTAAGAAAATTAAAGAATGCGTTGCAGCTAAACAAGATGAAAATTTTAAAATTATAGCAAGATCTGATGCTAAAGGGGTTGAAGGAATAGATAAAATGATTGATAGATGTAAAGCATATATTGATGCTGGTGCAGAAATTATCTTCCCAGAAGCGTTACAGGATGAAAAAGATTTTGAAAAAGTTAGAAAAGAACTGTCATGCTACTTGTTAGCTAATATGACTGAGTTTGGTAAATCTAAATTATTTAATTATAAAGAATTAGAAAATTTTGGTTATAATATAGTGATTTATCCAGTTACAACACAGAGATTAGCTATGAAAGGTGTAGAAGATGGCCTTAGAGACATATTTGCAAATGGACATCAGAATAATATAATTGATAAAATGCAAACTAGGAAAAGATTATATGAATTAGTCGAGTATGAAAAATATAACTCGTTAGATGAAAAAATTTATAATTTTAGCACAGAAGGACATGAATAATGAGTGATGATATTAAAAAAGGTTTGCTAGGGATAGTTGTTGATGAAACTGAAATTTCAAAAGTTATGCCAGAAATTAACTCTCTTACTTATAGGGGGTATGCGGCACAAGATTTATGTGCAAGATGTGATTTTGAAGAAGTTGCTTACTTAATTTTAAATAAAGAATTACCTAACAAAAAACAACTAAAAGAATTTAAGAAAGAATTATCTAAAGAGATAACTTTATCAAAAAATTTAATAAGTATTTTAAAAAAGATACCTAAAAACTCTCATCCGATGGATGTAGCAAGAACTGCTGTCAGCATTATGGCTCTTGAAGACAAAGAGACTACTGACAACTCTCCGAAAGCAAACTTAAGAAAAGCAATTAGAATTTTTGCAAAAACACCTACTGCATTAGCTGCTTTTTATAGACTTCGAAAAGAAAAAAAAATTATAGCACCAAAGAAAAATTTGGATTTTTCCGAGAATTTTTTCCATATGTGTTTTGGAAAAGTTCCTAATAAAGAAATTGTTAAAGCCTTTGATGTCTCTTTAATTTTATACGCTGAACATAGTTTTAACGTATCAACATTTACCGCAAGAACTATTACCAGTAGTTTATCTGATATTCATGGGGCAATCACAGGTGCTATAGCAAGTCTAAAAGGTCCGCTTCATGGTGGTGCTAACGAAGAAGTAATGCACATGATGAAAAAAATTAAAAAACCTGAGAACGCTTTAAAATGGATTACGAAAGCTCTAAAAAACAAAGATGTTATTATGGGATTTGGTCATAGAGTTTATAAAAGTGGAGACTCAAGAGTTCCAACCATGAGAGAATACTTTAAAAGAGTTGCCACTATTAAAAAAGATAAAACGTTTGAAAAAATTTATGACATTGTTGAAAAGGTAATGATTGAAGAGAAAAATATTTATCCAAATGTTGATTACCCAACAGGACCTACTTACCACTTAATGGGATTTGATACAGATTTCTTTACACCAATATTTGTAATTTCAAGAATTACTGGTTGGTCAGCGCACATCATAGAGCAGCATGCTGCGAATAAATTAATCAGACCTCTTGCAAGTTATAAAGGTAATAAGCACAGAAAAGTTTTAGAATTAAATTTCAGATGAGGATTATTTAATTATAATAATTCTAGGCATTCATAGATAATTGATATTGAAATTAATTATTTTTTAAGACTCATTTTTTTTGTTGGGTATTGCCATATTTTAAGAAGATATGAATTATCTTCGTTCCATGTAGAAACCTCATTTTTCCAGTTAGGACAATTCATGCATATTAAAAATTGTGGGTAAGTGTTTCTAGATTTATATTCATAAAAACCAGAAAGTAAGCAAATTACAATTAAAAAAGAACTTAAAAACTTCAATATGCCATTTGAAATTTGAGATACACGATATGTAATAAAGATTAATAAAATACCAGGAATTAAAGCATACCTACCTTGAACTTGTTCAGCTTTAGCGCCAAAAAATGTAATAAATAAGATAATAATAAAGAAAATTAATAAAGATAAAAAAAGCTTATCATTTTTGAATAAATTAAATAAAAATTTAATAATAAATAAGAAAAAAGTTACGATTAGAAAGATTAATAAGAAGATATTTAAAGAAACTAAAATGTTATTATATAAAAAATGAGTTAAGTCTCTTCCAAAAAAACTTTTAATGATAATATTGTAAATTAAATTAACAATCTTATCAAAAGAAACTAAGAATCTTGTGTTTTCTCCAGCTAAGTCCAAGTTTTGAATTTTGGAATAAGCGAATATTAAACTTTGAAAAATAGATGTAGAAATTATTGCAATGAAATTATTGAAATTAAACTTACTTTTATCAATAAGGTATTTATATAAAAAAAAAGGAGACAGTGCACAGGATAACAAAGACGTAAGACCTGAAATAAATAGGATTAATGGGGACAATTTGTTAAATATATTAGTAGAAATATCTTTTTGAAAAAAGATTAGTATCGTTATAATTGTAAAATAACTTTGAGAGGTTAAGGTATTCAACCACACCTCAGCAACCATTGGAGGTCCAACTAAAACGATTAAAGAAATTATTGTTTTGTCGGTGTTAGTTTTTAAAAAATAAGAATTTGAAAATACCATAAAGATCAAAAGATAAATTTGAACAATGGCTGCAAAATATACAGTTACAAGTGGGGAATAATTAAGCGGGGTAAATGATGCAAAAACTGTAGCGATATTAGGCCAAAAATTAAAATAACCACTACCCCAAAAAACTTGAGTTAAACCTTTTAGTGAGCCAAAAAGATATGAATTCCTAAAAAAAAAAGATCCTTCCTCAGCCACAAATCTTCCATTTAACAGTATGTATGGACTTCTATAAAAAAAAATTATTAAAAGAAGAAAAAATAATATTATTTTAAAATTTTTATTTAAAAATGATGTTGGCATTATTTTGTTTTTTATGAATTACAAATTTCTTGTTTACAATACAATATTTTTTATATTTATAGATCTTTAAAATTCTATATATTTTTCCAATATTATTATTTTCAATTATCAAAACTGGCTTATCTCTTTTGATTAAAAGTTTTAATGATTTAACAATATCAATTTCGCTACCATTAGTATCAATTTTAATTAAATCAATTTTATCATTTGTGATCTTGAATTTTTTAACGATAATATGACTTTTTGTAATTTTAGGTTTAATAAAAAAATCAAGATTGATTTGTTTCTCTAATTCTTTTTTAATTGGGAAAGAATAAGTTAAAAGAAAATATTTCTTTTGAAAAAATTTTATATATGGAAAAAATATATTTGTAATTGTATTTTTTTCACCTAAGCCATAATTAAAAATTTTTAACATTTTGTGTTTTTTTTTAAGATTAATTAGTTTTTTGAAAAAAATTTTTTGTGGCTCATAGCAAAATATATATTTTGGATTAAGATTTTTTATGAAAAATTGAGCAGAAATACCATCAGATGCACCAACGTCAATAATATTAATTTTTCTATCTCTAAAAATTTTTTTTAAGTAGAAAAAATCATTTTCAAAATAATTAGTGTGTCTTACCAAGGTTCTAAAAATTAAATAGATATGCGGTATAAACCTTATTAATTTTTCAATATAAATTAAAATGATTGTGTTTTGTGTTGTGTTTTGCTTGATCATTTTATTTTTTGAAAATAAAAATCTTAAATAAATAAAATAGTGAGTAAAAAATATGCTTAATTTTCATTTTTGACTTTCCTAATTTTCTGTAAATTAATTGAACAGGAATTTCATGAATTTTATATCCTCTTTTTTTTATTATATAAGTTATTTCCCAGAAAAAAGCATAATCATTGTTTTTTGCAGCACAAATGTCTTTTAGCTTAATTTTATTTCTATAAAAGCACCTATAAGCACCAGATGCATCATAACTTATATCTAAAAATATTTTAACAAGAGCATGTCTTGAATAAGTGATGAATTTTCTTAGTAGAGGCCAATCCTTAATCAAACCTGGTTTAGCAAATCTACTGGTAATAACATAATCATAGTATTTTGCAGCAGCTATCATTTTTTTAAAATATTTTGGGTCATGTGTACCGTCTGCATCCATTGTTATAATTAAATCATATTTTTTTTTATAGCAGTACTTAATTCCCTCTTTATGCGCAGATCCTATTCCTGTCTTACTGTTTCTAAAAATATACATAACATATTTAAATTTTTTTTCTAAGTTTTTGATTATATTTTGTGAAGCATCTTTAGAGTTGTCATCTATAAATAAAATATCTAATTTTATCTTTGTGCTTTTAATTTTGTTAAATATCTTATAAATATTTTTTTCTTCATTAAGTGTTGGTATTATTACACATGCCTTCATAGTAATTAAATTATTTCAATGTCTGGAAGTGGAAATATTAATTTACCACCTTCTTTAAGAAATTTTTGCTCTCTTTTAACTATATGGTCTTTAAAATGCCAAGGTAAAACTAAAAGATAATCTGGTTTTTTTTGTTTAGCTTTTTTTTCTGATATAATTTTAATTTTTGTTCCTGGTGTAAATTTATTGAATTTAAATTTATTAACTTCAGCAATATTGTCTAAAATTTTAGAATTTATGCCACAGTACTGAAGTAATACATTTCCCTTGGTGGATGCACCATATCCTAAAATTTTTTTATTTTGTTTTTTTAATGTAAGAAGCAGTTTTTTTAATAAATATTTGTGATTTTTACACTCTTTAAAAAATACTTTTTGTCTTTCAATATCATTATATTTGTTTAATTTTTCACTCTCTAAAACCCAGTTAATTAAATGGGTACACTCTTTATGTGTGGACTTTTTTTTAGCAATATCAAGCTCTATGCTGCCACCATTAATTTGGTTAAAAGAAAGATTAACTATTTTTAGGTTAGCTCTATCCAGTAAGTATTTTAAAGATTTTAGTGAATAATACTCTAAGTGTTCATGGCAAATAGTGTCATATGATGTATTTTTAATCATCATTGGCATGTAACTTAATTCAATATGCCATATTCCTTTTTCATGAAGTATTGAGTGAATTTGTTGAGCAAAATCTAGGGGATCAGGTAAATCATAGAACATAGATATTGATGTAATTAAATCAAATTTTTTATTTTCAAAATGTTTTGATGAAAAAAAAAGAGGAATTTGTTTTATATCTTTTCTATAAAAATTTTTAAACTTTTTAATTGTTGGATCGCAACCAAATAATTTAAACTTGTTATTAAAATATGATAAAAAAGTTCCATCATTGCTCCCAATGTCCAAAATGTTATTTTTAATTTTTAAATTATATTTTTTTTTTAAATTCAGAGCTTTCATTTTTAGGTGAGATACCATGGATTTATTTAATGATGACATGTAGCCATAATTACTCCCATACATCTCATCTGGATTAAAGTTGTGTTGTAGCTGTAATAATTTGCATCTATTACAAATAATCATGCTCAAATCACCTTTTGTAATATTTGTGTTTTTTTTTGGAGGAAAAACCCCTGTTAAAGATTGTTTACCAAGACTATATACCTTAATTAAATGGGTGCTTTTACAAGATCTGCAATTTTTAATTTTCACAATATTAAATAGTAGTTTAATTTAAATAAATATATTGAAAATATATAGCAAATAATCAAAAAAATAAACTAATGGTTAAAAATTTATTTATAACAGGTGGATTGGGTCAGGATGGTAGGATTATCTGCAAACTATTAAAAAGAAAAAAATTAAATATAAATATAATAACTAAATCAAAAGAAGTAAATGTTAATAAAAAGATTAACTATATAATTTCAAATCTATTAAACAAAAAAAAAATAGAAGCTATTTTTAAAAAACAAAAACCAGATATTGTTCTTCATCTAGCCTCTAACAACCCCTCTCATCTAGAAAATAATTATGAGAAGTTTTATAAAAATAATTTAATATCGACTAAAAATATTTTTTACACCACTTTTAAAGCAAATAAAAAAGCTAAATTTATTTCTTGTAGCTCATCTCAAATATTTAAAAAAAGAAATGGTATTGTAAATGAAAATTCAAAAATACAAGCATCAACAAATTACACAAAATTTAGAATTCAAAGTCATAATTTAATGCTAAAATATAAGAAAATAAATAAGATAAAATATTCAAACATAATATTATTTAATCACGACTCCAAATATAGAAATCAAAAATTTATTATTCCTAGGATAATAAGAGCAATCTATGAAAAAAATATAAATTTCCTAAATGAAATACTAAAAAGCAATATTGCATCTGACTTTTCTCACGCAGAAGATATTTGTAAGGGGATAATAAAAATAATGTTTAGCGATAAAAATATGGACGCTGTTATTTTAAGCTCTGGTAAGCTTACGCTTTTAAATAAAATAATTTATAATATTGTCAACAAAAATAAAATTAATATTAAGATTAATTATCCTAAGAAATTAGCAAAAGGACTTATAGGAAACAATATCCTTGCTAAAAATAAATTTAACTGGTCTCCCAAAAAAGATATCTTTGAAGCTACAAATGAGATTTACAAAACACACAAAAAGCTCTATTTAAAGTTTATTAAATGAACAATAATAAGATTAATTTAAGTGGCTATATAATTTATATTTTTTCAATTATAGTTTTACTAACAAGTTTTTATTTTGATGTTGATGGAAGTGGTACGCCTCTTTCTGGTGATTTTAGGGATACTTGGCCTTATGTTGTTAAATTGAAAGAATCTTTTTTCTTTGATCCATCGCCATGGACACTTCATTTCCCTTTACATTATTTTTTTTTATCGCGATTGAATTTTATATTTAGCGATCCAAATGATGTAAGGTTAATTTTTTGTTTAATCTCTTTAATCACTCCCTATTTATTTTATCTATGCTTAAAAACTAAATATAAAAACAAAAATAATAATATTTTATTTATAATCTCAGCAATAATATTTTTAACTCCTAGTTATATTTATTCAGCAATATGGGCTAATGATAATAATTTATCTTACATCTTTATACTTCTAGGTGTTTATTTTTTTTTAAAGTATACAGAAAAATTTGAACAGGATTCTAAGCTTTACATTTCTTTCTTTTTTTTAGCTCTAGCATGTTATTCTAGGCAATATTATTCAGTTTTTTATGCTTTTTTTCTCATATTTTTTTTAAAAAAAATAGATTATAAAAAATACTCTTCTCTATTGGTCTACTCAGCATTGCTTGCACTTCCAGGTGTTTATTTTCTCTACAAATTTCCTATGCTGTATTCAAATCTTGTATTTTCAGGAAATATTTTTAACACAATATTCACAAATGTAGTTTCAATTTTTATTTATACTCTTCCAATTTTACTAATAAATATTTTTTATGGGAACTTTAAAATGATTAAAATTAAAAATATTTTAATCTATCTTGTATTGTCTTTATTTCTTTTTTTTATAATATTTTTAATGCATGACTTAAATACTATGGGTCAAAATGGTGGTATTTTTTTTATAGCTTCAAAACTAATTTTTGGTAACTATTTATTGTTCTATATAATTTTCATAATCAATTTTACTTTAATACTATTAATATTTAATAATAAATTTGATTTATTCTTTTTATTTTCTATATTAATTGTGATTAGTGGAATAATTACTCTTCAAAAATACTTTGAGCCACTTTTTTTTATTTTTTTCTTTTTATTTAGTAAAAGCAAATTTAAAGATATTTTTTTAGATAATAAAATAGCCTCGATAAACTTAATTATATATCATTTTTTATACTACATCATTGCAATTAGTGATGTTATTTACAAATTTAGTTTTATTTAAAATTTTTTTTTAAAGCTTTATGAAGAAATTTTACATCTAATAAACAATCTTTGTAACCACGCTTAATAACATTTAAGTATCTTTCTGTTGGGAACATAAAGGGAGTTTTTTTTGTCATCCTATAAGTCATCACTTTTTTACCATAATAAGTAAAATAGTATTTCTTATATAAAACTGGATAGTCTTCATAAACATCTAATTTTTTTTCGTCACTTTTAGATATTTCAAACAAAGCACCTGGAACAATTGAGTTTTTTTTAGGCTCTATATCAGCAGCTCTATATTTACTTCTAAAGTTTAATGTGAAATTAGTTAAATTAATTTTCTTTAAAAAGACACTGTCTTTACATCTTTTTTTCATTTGAAAATGATTTAGATTACTGCCGTAAGCGAAATAAAGCATTTATTATCTAACAACTACTTCTATTTTTTTTTGATTAACAAACTCTAATATTTCAGAACTACACTTATCAATTTTAAGCTGGTCTTCAGATCGTATTACTATTGATACACCTAGTTTGCCTGCTTGAAAAAAAGGGTAACTTCCAATTTCAACATCCTTATTATCATCTTGGACTTTAGTTAAAGATTTTGCAATTTCACTTTCAACAGTTTTTAAACTTATCGTATGGCTTAATATGGGATCACCCCCTACTATTCTACTTTTTAATCCTCCAAGCATTGATTTTAAAATTGAAGGAACTCCTGGTAAGCAAAAAACGTTTTCAACATTAAATCCTGGTGCACCACTTGTTGGATTTAATATCAAATTAGCATTACGTGGCATCCATACCATTTTTTGTCTACCCTCATTAAATTCACCTACTTTGTAGTAAGATTCTAATATTTTAAAAGCTTCTTTGTGAATTTCGTACTCAAGGCTAAATGCTTTTGAAATAGATAGAGCGGTAATATCGTCATGTGTTGGTCCAATACCGCCTGTAGTAAATACATAACTGTTAACCTTTCTTAAATGATTAACGCTCTCAACAATTGTATTTTCTATATCTGGGATAACTCTAACCTCATTAACTTTTACACCAATTGAGTTCAGCCACTGGGCAATTGTACTAGTATTAGTGTCTTGTGTTCTTCCTGAGAGAATTTCGTTACCAATGATAAGTATTGCGGCATTAAATTTTGTATTTTGGTTCATTATTAAATATATAATTTAAATATGGAATTTACCAAACCTTTAATTAAAGGCAAACTTATCAAACGATATAAGAGATTTTTTACAGATGTTAAAATTGGTAAGGAAATTGTTACGGCACATTGCCCTAATACTGGGTCCATGAAGGGTTTATTGGATGAGGGAAATGAGGTTTATGTATCTAAAAATGATGACCCTAAAAGAAAGTTAAAATATACTCTTGAGATAATTAAAGTTAAAAAAAATTTAGTGGGTGTTAATACCCATTTTGCAAATAAAATTGCCTTCCATGGTTTATTAAATAATCTAGTTAAAGAAGTTGCAAACAATGACAGTATTAAGCCTGAGGTATTTTTCAATAAAGAAACACGGCTTGATTTTCTAATTGAAAAAAATAAAAAAAAAATATTTGTAGAAGTTAAAAATGTTACTTTGTTTAGAGAAGAAAAAACTGCAGAATTTCCAGATGCAGTTACTACCAGAGGTTCAAAGCATTTAAAAACCCTTATAGAGGCAGTTAAAAAAGGTTATAAATCTTATCTATTATTCTTGGTCCAAATAGAAGGTGTTGATAATTTTAAAATAGCAAAAGACATTGATAAAAGATATTATGAAAATTATTTACTTGCAAAAAAAGCTGGAGTTATTTTTTTAGCATATCAATGTAAAATAAGTTCAAAAGAAATTAAAATAGATAAAAAAATTAAAATTATTAATGCCTGATTATTTAGAAAAATTTGAAAAGATGAGAATAGCTGGAAATCTTGCTGCAAGAACTCTTGATATGCTTACAGATAATATTAAGCCAGGTGTAACCACGGAGTTTGTGGATAAATTAGGTTATGAATTTATTAGAGACAATGGTGGATACTCAGCTCCGCTTTTTTATAGAGGTTTTAAAAAATCATTGTGTACTTCTTTAAATCATGTTGTCTGTCACGGCATACCTTCTGGTAGAATTTTAGTTGAAGGTGACGCTTTAAATGTTGATGTAACAGCTATAATTAATGAACATTATGGTGACACTAGTAGAATGTTCTGTATTGGTAAAACTCCCGTTAAAGTTAACAACTTAATTGATGCTACATACGAATCGATGATGAGAGCAATAAGTTTGCTAAAACCCGGATTAAAATTAGGTGACATTGGATATGAGATACAATCTTTTGTTGAAAAAAAGGGTTATTCTGTTGTTAGAGATTTTTGTGGTCACGGAATAAGCACAACATTTCATGAACCTCCAAACATTTTACATTATGGAAGAAAAAATACAGGGATGGAGCTTAGACCTGGTATGACCTTTACAATTGAACCAATGATAAATACCGGTGAATGGGATGTAAAAATGCTAAAAGATGGCTGGACAGCAGTTACAAAAGATAAATCTTTATCAGCACAATTTGAGCATACGTTAGGTATTACTGAAAATGGTTATGAAATCTTTACAGAATCTGTTAAAGGTTATTCCAAGCCTCCTTACTTATAATTAATGATTGAAAGATATTCTAGAAAACAGCTTACTGACATATGGTCAGAAGAAAATAAATACCAAATTTGGCTCGATGTAGAGGTTGCAGCGGCTGAAGCTATGGAAAAATTAGGTCAAATTCCTAAAGGTGTAGCTTCTGTTGTTAAAAAAAAAGCTAAAATAAACGTTAAAAGAATCCACCAAATCGAGAGTAAAGTTAAGCATGATGTAATAGCGTTTTTAACCTCTGTTACAGAAAAAGCAGGGATTAAAGCAAGATACCTTCATCAAGGCATGACGTCTTCTGATGTTGTGGATACGAGTTTTAATATTCAATTAGTTCAATCAGGTAAAATTCTACTTGGTGATATTGATCAAATTCTCAAAGTTTTAAAGAAACAAGCCAAAAAATACAAATACACTCCTTGTATGGGCAGAAGTCACGGAATTCATGCTGAGCCTATCACTTTTGGCTTAAAATTAGCTTCATTTTATGAGGAGTTTAAGAGAAATAGAAAAAGATTAGTTGATGCTATTGATGAAATTTCAACATGTGCAATCTCTGGTGCAGTAGGCACATTTGCAAATATAAATCCTAAAGTTGAAAAGTATGTAGCAAAAAAACTTGGGTTAAAAGTTGAGCCTATATCAACACAAGTAATACCAAGAGACAGACATGCATTTTATTTTTCTATTCTTGGAATTATTGCTGGATCAGTTGAAAGAGTTGCAATTGAAATTAGACACTTACAAAGAACAGAAGTTTATGAAGTGCAAGAATTTTTTTCAAAAGATCAAAAAGGTTCTTCTGCAATGCCTCATAAAAAAAATCCAATACTAAGTGAAAATTTAACAGGGCTTGCTAGAATGGTTAGAAGTGCAGTAATCCCTGCCCTAGAAAATATTGCACTATGGCATGAAAGAGATATTTCTCACTCAAGTGTTGAAAGAAATATTGGTCCTGACTCTAACATAACTTTAGATTTTGCATTAGCTAGACTTAATAATATTTTAGATAAAATGATTGTCTATCCAAAAAAGATGATTGAAAATTTAAATATCACTAAAGGTTTAATTTTTTCACAAGAAGTAATGTTGGAGCTAACAAAATCAGGGCTAAGTAGAGAGCAATCTTATAAAATGGTTCAAAACTATGCAAAAAAATGTTTTGCAGAAAACCTGAATTTATTTGATGTTATTTCAGATGATGAATTCATTATGGCTAAAATTTCTTCAAAAAGATTGAAGGCTATATTTAATTATTCATCACACTTTAAAAATGTAGATTTAATCTTTAGAAGAGTTTTTAAATAATGAAAAAAGGTAAAAAGTTATACGAAGGTAAAGCTAAAATTATTTACGCAACTTCTGATAAAAATTTAGTTATCCAATATTTTAAAGATGATGCAACAGCTTTTAACAACTTAAAAAAATCAACCATTGAAGGTAAGGGTGTTTTAAATAATAGAATATCTGAACATATTTTATCAAACCTAACTCAAATTGGGATTAAAAATCATTTAGTTAAAAGATTAAACATGAGAGAGCAAATTATAAAATTAGTAGAGATTATTCCTATTGAGTTTATTGTTCGTAATGTTGCAACAGGTTCTATTACTAAAAGACTTGGTATTGAAGATGGAACAGTTTTAAAGCAACCTTTATTAGAATATTGTCTAAAAGATGATAATTTAGGTGACCCACTCATTGCAGAAGAGCATATTTTAGCTTTTGATTGGGCTACAAAATCTGAATTAGAAAAGGTAAAAAAAATGATCTTAAGAATTAATGATTTCATGATTGGAATGTTTAGAGGTGTTGGAATTAAGTTAATTGATTTTAAACTTGAGTTTGGAAGACTTAAAGAAAATGGGAAAAATGAGGTTATTTTAGCTGATGAGATAAGTCCTGATACTTGTAGATTGTGGGATAGTATTACAGATAAAAAGCTTGATAAAGACAGATTTCGTAAAGACCTGGGTGATTTAATTCCAGCTTACACAGAGGTTGCTAAAAGACTTGGTATTTTACATGAACAATCAAACTTAAGTGCTGTTAACGTTACAAAACTAAGATCAATTAAAAAAAGAAAATAATATGAAAATATCTGTAGTTATAACTCTTAAGAAAGATGTTTTAGACCCTCAAGGTAAAGTTATTCACCAAACATTAGATGGTATGGGATTTGAAGGCATCAATGAAGTAAGACAAGGAAAGTATTTTAGAATTGATACAAAAGAAAATGATAAGAAAAAAGCTGAAGCAAAAGTTGAAGAGATGTGTAAAAAACTTTTAGCAAATTTAGTAATAGAAGACTTTAAAATTATTGGATCACAATAATAAATAATGCATTCATCCGTAATAACTTTTCCTGGATCTAATTGTGATAGAGACATGGATGTGGCTTTAAAAAAATTTGGCTTTAAAAATAAAATGGTTTGGCATAATGATGTTGAACTTCCAAAAAGTGATCTAGTAGTTTTGCCAGGTGGCTTTTCATACGGAGATTACCTTAGATGTGGAAGTATGGCATCAAAATCAAAAATTATGAAATCAGTTCTAAACTTTGTT
Organism: Candidatus Pelagibacter sp. Uisw_130; assembly: GCF_047722505.1. Taxonomy (GTDB): domain Bacteria; phylum Pseudomonadota; class Alphaproteobacteria; order Pelagibacterales; family Pelagibacteraceae; genus Pelagibacter. Next base: position 457,879 of record NZ_CP159814.1, on the reverse strand, counting down.
CAAGGTGGGGGTAAAGTTATGGGGATCTGTAATGGTTTTCAAATTTTAGTTGAATCTGGTTTGTTACCAGGTGTGCTTCTTAGAAATAAATACCTCGAATTTATTTGCAAAAATGTTTTTGTTAAAGCTAATAATAAGGATAACTCTTATTTTAAAGATGATAAAAAAGAAATTTATGAATTTCATATAGCTCATAATGAAGGAAATTACTTTTGTACTAATGATCAAATTAAAGAAATTAATGACAATAATCAAATAGCTTTACTTTACTCAGATGAAAACGGAAATGTTAATGAACAATCAAATCCTAACGGTTCATTACAAAATATAGCTGGTGTATTTAATAAACAAAAAAATGTTATAGGAATGATGCCTCACCCTGAAAGAATGATAGACCCTGCTCTATCAGGTGAAGATGGTTCAATATTTTTTGAAAACTTAATTAATAATTTGAAATAATGATAGTTAACGAAAAAATTGCAATCGATCATGGTTTAAAAAAAGATGAATATAAAAAAATCTGTGATTTATTAAAAAGAATTCCAAATATTACCGAACTAGGTATCTTCTCAGCAATGTGGAATGAGCATTGTTCTTACAAATCTTCAAGATTTCATCTTAAAAACTTACCCACTAAAGGAAAGAACGTGATTCAAGGACCTGGTGAAAATGCTGGTGTTATTGATATTGGTGATGATGATGCAATAGTTTTTAAAATTGAAAGTCACAATCACCCCTCATTTATAGAACCTTATCAAGGTGCAGCAACAGGTGTTGGTGGAATTATGAGAGATGTCTTTACAATGGGCGCAAGACCAATAGCTAATTTAAATTCAATTCATTTTGGTTCGCCTCAACATAAAAAAACTAAAAATTTATTACGTGGTGTTGTTCATGGAATTGGTGGATATGGTAATTGCATGGGGGTTCCAACAATTGCAGGACAAACTAGTTTTGATGAGTCTTATAACGGTAATATTTTAGTAAACGCTATGACTTTAGGTCATGTTAAAAAAGATAAGATTTTTTATTCAAAAGCGGCAGGTTTAGGAAAGCCTGTAATTTATGTTGGCTCTAAAACAGGTCGTGATGGAATTCATGGTGCTAGTATGGCATCAGCTTCTTTTGATGATAAAATTGAAGAGAAAAAACCAACTGTTCAAGTTGGAGATCCTTTTACAGAAAAACTATTATTAGAAGCTTGCTTAGAATTAATGGCAGGAGATTCAATTATAGCCATTCAAGATATGGGTGCTGCAGGATTAACTTCTTCAAGTATTGAAATGGCTTCAAAAGGAAATTTAGGAATCGAGATTAATTTAAATGAAGTTCCTTGTAGAGAAGCAAACATGACCCCTTATGAAATTATGCTATCAGAAAGCCAAGAACGAATGCTTATTGTTTTGGAAAACGGTAAAGAAGAAATGGCTAAAAAGATATTTGATAAGTGGAATTTAGATTTTGCTGTAATTGGTAAAACAACAAAAAGTAAAAAGATTGAACTTTATTTTGATGAAGAAAAAGTAGCAAACATTCCTGTTAATACATTAGTTGAAAACTCTCCTATGTATGACAGAAAATGGAAAAAATCTAAACTACCTAAAAAAATTAAAATTGAAAAAGAGCTATTTAAAACTTTAAAGGTAAAGAATGTTTTAATCAAAATATTATCAAGTCCAAATGTGTGTAGTAAAGAATGGATTTGGCAACAGTATGATCATACTGTTATGGGTGACACTATTCAAAAACCTGGTGGAGATGCAGGTGTCGTTAGAGTTCATGGTACCAATAAAGCTGTTGCAGCATCTGTTGATTCTTCTGCAGTATATTGTTGGGCTCACCCTTTAAGTGGTGGAAAACAAATTGTTTGTGAAAGTTGGAGAAATTTAATTTCAGTAGGTGCTAAACCAATTGCAATTACTAACTGTTTAAATTTTGGTAGCCCTGAAAATGAAGAGAATATGGGTGAGTTTGTTGAGTGTGTTAAAGGCTTAGGAGAAGCAAGTGCTTATTTGGAGTTCCCAGTGGTGTCTGGGAATGTTTCTTTTTATAATCAAACTAAAGATATTGGTATTAAACCCACTCCTACAATTGGTGGGGTTGGTTTAATTAAAGATCATCAAAACATGGTTACAATGGATTTAAAAGAAGCTGACAATATTCTTTTGGTTATTGGCAAAACAGAAGGTCACTTAGATCAAAGCTTATTTGCAAGAGATATTTTAAATGAAAAAAATGGACCTCCTCCTGAAATTAACCTTTTCAATGAAAAAAATAATGGTGAAACAATTTTAAAACTTATTGATAAAAAGTTTATTAAATCTGCACATGATGTCTCTTTAGGAGGAATAATTACCGCTCTTTCTAAAATGTGTATTAAAGGTAAAAAAGGTGCAACTCTTAAAAAAACAAATTACTTAATAAATCAGTTCGAATACTTATTTGGTGAAGATCAAGGAAGATACATTGTAGAAATTAGTAAAGATGATTTTGATAATGTTGTTAAAATACTTCAAGAAAACTCCGTTCATTTTGATGAACTTGGATCAATAAATGATGATAGTTTAATATTTGACGATAAGACAAAAGTTTCAATTGACGATTTGATTAAATCACATACAAATTGGCTAAATAACTACATGGATAATTAAAATGGCAATGGATTTAAAAGAGATTGAAACACTAATTAAAGAAGCTATTACTGATGCTGTTATTGAAATTCAAGATTTAGCTGGAGATGGCAACCATTATTCTGCAACAGTGACATCAAAAGAATTTTCTGGCAAAAGCAAAATTGAACAACATAAGATGGTATACAATTCTTTAAAAGGAAAAATGGGTAACGAACTGCACGCATTAGCAATTAAAACAAAGGAGCAATAATGGATGATCAAACAAAAAGTTTAATACAAAGTCACATTGATACTAATGAAGTTTGTTTATTTATGAAAGGAACTCCTGAAGCTCCTCAGTGCGGATTTTCTATGGCTGTATCAAATATGCTAAAGATTTTAGAAGTAAATTATATAGGTATTAACGTTCTAGAATCTCAACCTTTAAGAGAAGGTATAAAAGAATTTAGTGACTGGCCTACCATTCCACAAATTTACATCAAAGGTCAATTTGTTGGTGGTTGTGATATTGTTAAAGAAATGTACGAAAATGGAGAATTAAAAAAAATTTTAAAAGAAAAAAATATTAATCATAAAAGTAGTTAATGAAACAATATGTTTATAAAATAATAATTTTTATATTAGCTATAATCTTTATTTATGAGTTTACTATTGGAAAACAAATTAACAAATATGGAGATCAGCTTAATAGTATTAATTCAAAAGATGGTCGCAAAGAAACTGTTCAAAAAATTAAAAATGAATTAAGAAAAGGTGTTGAAAAAGATAGATATCTCTCAAAAGAAGATGCAAAATTAATCAATAGATTTATAGAAAAAATAAAAAAAGAACTTTCTGAAGCCAACAATTAATATATTATATTTTAAATGTGTATCAACAAACAAAAAAAAAATATTCTTACATTTGGTACATGTATAATTTTTTAAAAATTTCGTGATATACAAGATTAAATTAAAATTATTTTATGTCCTAGAAGGATTTTTTTCTTTTTTTGGTTTACAAATTTTATATTCAAAAAAGGAAGAGATGAGTAGAAATTTGAAAATCAAAAATATTATTGACATAGGTGTTGCTAATGGAACTAGCTTCTTATTAAAGAATTATCCTAATGCTAATTATTTATTGGTTGAACCTTATGAAAAATTTTATCCATACATTGAAAATAATCTATTAAAAACATACAAAGGAAAACTGTTTAAATATGCCGCACATAATAAAAGTGAATTAAAAAATTTTTACATGTTGGATGTAAGCTCATCAATTCTTAAAAGAAACAATGTCAAATACAAACATAAACCTATAATCGTAAAAGCTGAAAAACTTGATACTATTTTAAAAAACGAAAGAATTACTAAAAATAGTCTATTAAAAATTGATACAGAAGGAAATGAGTTAAATGTCCTAAAAGGTTCAAGTAATATTTTAAAAAAAGTTAATTTTCTTGTAGTTGAATTAAGATTAAAGAATATTAAAACCTACAATCCAAATGAGCTAATTGCTTTTATCTATAAAAAAAACTTTATCTGGGATTCGATCATAGAAACTGGTTATGCAAGAAATGGCTTAAGCTACTTGGATATTCTTTTTAAAAAAAAAAATTAAACTTATGAATTACTTTTATATTTATACATTTACATTATTAGCAACTTTAACATTTTTGGGATATGGATCATTATTAGCAAGTATTGTAGGTAAAAAAATACTTAAAAATAACATTGGATATATCGGTCTTACTGGGCTACTAGCTTGTACCATAATCTCATATATAACAATTTTTTTCACCAAGCATGGATACTTACATAATGTAATTCTTCACTTAGTTGGATTATCACTTTTTATTTATTTTTTTCTTAATAAAAAGATAGAATTTAAAGTTAAAACTTTTTTTATAATTTTTTCAGTTTTATATGTTGGCTTGTTAATTTTAAGGAATCATGATGATTTTAATTATTACCATTTAACATATTCATTAAATCTTACTGAAGATAAATTAATTTTTGGGTTGGGAAACCTTGGTCATGGCTATACACACCATTCATCAATTTTCTTTCTAAACTCTATACTTTATCTTCCAATCATAAAGTATTTCTTGTTTCATTCTATTGGCTGGATCACCCTTTTATTTATTAATCTAATCTTAATTGAAAAAATTTTAATTAAAAAAAATAATGTATTAAACTTTGAATTCTTTTTTTATTTATTATCTTTTTTATTTATAAATTTTAAATTTTTTAGAGTTGGGTCATTTGGTACAGATTTATCTGGACAAATTATAATGCTTTCTACAATTCCCCTGATCTATAAACTTTACGATTTTAAAAAGATTGAACAATTAAATAAAAATTTATTAAGCTTAGTAGTCATACTTATTACTTACGTAACAACACTAAAGGCGTTTATGATATTAAACTTTTTATATCTATTCCCACTTTTATTTTTTACAAAAATTAAAAATATTCATGCCATTATATTACCAAGAGTATATGTTTTTTCTTTTTTAACTATATTGCTGCTAAGTAGTTTAAATTTTTCTTACACAGGTTGTGTTATCTACCCAGTTAAACAAACATGTTTTGATAAAAATATACAATGGTCTCTATCAAAAGAACACGTTGGAATGATGAATCAATGGTACCAACAGTGGTCTAAAGCAGGTGCTGGTATTGATTACAGAATAAATGATCCAAAAGAATATATCAAAAAATTCAACTGGGTTTCAAATTGGTACGAGAGATATTTTCTATATAAGTTTAAAGAAACTTTACTTGGAATAACTTTTTTATTATTAATAGTTTTTATATCCTTTTATCCAAAAAATAAAAAACACATTAAAAAAGATACAAATAGATTTGAAATTAACAGTAAATTTTTTAAGAAACCCACCATCGTTATTGCAAGTGTTACTGGTTTATTATTTGCTGAATGGTTCTATCAGCATCCTGCATTAAGGTATGGGGGGTACTACTTATTGACTGCATTAATTTTCATTCCATGTGCTTCAATTCTTGCAGAGAGAAAAATAAAGTTTAGTCAAAAATATAAAGTTATTTATTTCCTAATATTTTTGTCCTATTTTTTATACAATGGGAAAAATTTTAATAGAATTAAGAGTGAACTTAATATGTTTTCTAAAAATAACTTTCCGTTATTTAACTCACCTAAACAAAAATTTACTGAAAATGATATAGGAAATGATATAAACATATATGTTCCAACCAATCTTTCAGGTTGCTGGGCTATCAAAACACCTTGTATACATACTTCTGGTCATGTAATTGGCTCCAAAATTGGTAGCTATAAAATGATCTTAAAGAAAAAATAATTATTTTTTTTGTATAAATGCAATAAAAGAAAATTCTTGAATACCTTTGTGTGTTTTAATATTTGAAATAACATCAAAACAATAATTTTGAAATTCGTAGTCAAGGATAGTAGATTTAAATAGCTTTTTTTTATTTAAATTAATTAAAATTTCATCAATATCTATTGCGTTACTTGGTGCATCATTCACATAATTTGGATGAATCTTATGATGTTTAAAATCTTCAATAATATAATATCCGCCTGACTTAATTTTTTTAAAAAATCTTTGAAAGTTATTTAATATATCATGATAATTGTGTGAACCATCGTCTATGATTACATCGAAATAGTCTATTTTATTTTCTTCGAGATAATTATTAAAATCATAAACTTCATTTAATTTCTCCGTATCACATTTAAAAAATTTGACTCTATTAGATTTAAATTGAAACTTATAATTTTTATCAATACAAAAAATTATTGCTTTTTTAAAATAGTGGTAAAATGAAGCGACAGATGCTCCTTTCCAAGTTCCAATTTCAAGAATATTAATCTTTTTATCTTTAAAAACATTAAGATGTTTTTCATAAAATTCTCCATACCCATGTCCTATAAATTTTTGATCAAGGTTAATTGATTTTTTTTGATAAGGGTCAATTACCTCTGTACCCTTATCAGTACCAAAGTAATTAAATAAATTATTTAATGATTTTAAATTTAATGTTTGTGTATCTAAATTTTTTTTATTCTTAATTTTGTATATTATATTTTTGTAATAATTTACTAATTTTTTTTTAAGATACATTTAGTCTAATTATAGTTAAAATTATTTAAGTTAATATATTTTATTTAATTTGTTCTATTTTTAATTATTTTAATAATATTTTTTTTAAGTGTATTGCTTAAAATTAAAGTTCCATTTTCATTTGGGTGCATACCATCATCTTGATTAAGATCAGGCTTTAAAGCTACACCCTCTAGTAAAAATGGTATTAAATTAAGATTATATTTTTTAGCAAGACTTGGATAAATATTATCAAACTTTTTTTTATAAATAATTCCATGAGTTGTTGGGGCAATCATTCCTGCTAAAATTATTTCTATATTTTTTAGTTTTGCAATTTCAATAATTTTTTTTAAATTTTTTTCAGTCTCAATCGGACTTATTCCTCTTAACATATCGTTAGCACCCAATCCTAAGATCATTAAATCAATATCAGGTTGAGATAAAGACCACTCAGCTCGGTTTACTCCTCCAGCAGATGTGCTTCCGGATACACTTCCATCAACAATCTCAAGATTATAACCGCTATCATTAAGATTGTTTTGAAGAACAGTGGCTAAACGTTTTTCCTGGGGAAGACCATAACCAGCCATTAAGCTATCACCAAATAAAATAACGTTTTCTATAGCATTGACGTTTATGCTCAGTAGACAGAAGGCAATAATTTTAATAATAAATCTTTTAATCATGGACAGTCTTCTTAAGCTAAAAAACGTTAATCTTAAATACCAAACTGATAATGATACTATCAAAGTTTTAAAAAATATTAATTTAGAGACTAAAAAACACGAGTCTATTTCAATAGTTGGAGAAAGTGGCTCTGGAAAAACAAGCTTAATCATGCTAGCTGGAGGACTAGAGAAAGCAACTTCTGGTAAGATATTTTTTGAAGATCAAGAAATATCTAAGATGAGCGAAGATGAAGTTTCTAAAATTAGAAGAAAGAACATAGGTATAGTTTTTCAATCTTTCTATCTTATTCCGAATTACACTGCAGTTGAAAATGTTGCCCTAACCTTGGAGTTAAATAATTTAAAAAACCCTAACGAACGAGCCAAAGAGTTATTAGATCGATTTGGGTTAAAAAATAGGTTTAACAATTTACCGAGTCAACTTTCAGGTGGTGAACAGCAACGTGTAGCAATCGCAAGAGCTATAGCTATGAAACCAAAGCTAATATTAGCTGATGAGCCTACAGGAAATTTAGACAGTGAAAATTCTCAATTGATTGCAGATATTTTGTTTAAATATATTAAGGAAGAAAAATCATCTTTAATTATGGTCACCCATGACCCAAAACTTGCAAATAAAGCAAAAAGAAAAATAAAGATCAAAGATGGAAAAATTATCTAAGCTTTCAGAGTACAAGTTAACTTTGATATATGTCTTAAGAGACTTGAGTAGAAATTATAAAAAAATTTCTAGTATCATTTTAACACTTTTTATTAGTTTATTTATCTTAAGTTCAATTTTCACAATTGAAGATAGTTTGAATAAAGAATTAAATAATAATTCAAGAGCACTTTTAGGTGGTGATATTGAAATTGATTACAATCGTAATATTGGTAATTTAGAATTAATTAACAAAGTTAAAGAATTTGCTACTGTTTCACAAATGGTTGAGTTTAGCACCATGATCTCAACTACCAATAAAACTAAAAATAAATCAATATTTTCTAGAATTAAAACTGTAGATCGAAATTATCCATTATTTGGCAAAGTGAATTATCAGCCAAGTGGTGCATTTAAAAAATTACAAACTACAAAGAATACAATCCTTGTTAATGAAAATATTTTCAAAAATCTTAATTTAGAAATAAATGATAAAATCAAAGTTCAAGACAAACTCTTTACCGTAATTGGTATCGTAAAATCAATACCTGATATTGGGGGTGCTTTTGTATTTGGTGATTTTGCTTTGGCTGGCAAACAAACATTAGAATTACTAAAACTTAACAACTTAGGCAGTTTTTTAAACTATGAATATAAGGTAAGATTTAATGGGGGAGATAATCCAAAAGCTTTATCTAAAAAAATTGAGCAGTTATTCAAAGATGAAAAAAAGGTTAGACTTAGATATCACGAAAAATCTGATGGTCCTTTAAAGAGAATAATTGATAATTTCTCTCAGTTTTTGTCTCTTGTATCAATTAGTGCAATGTTGATTGCAGGAATTGGAATTGCTAACACCCTGCTTTCATTCATTAATCAAAACAATATGTCTATAGCAGTTAAGAAGTCTTTAGGCTTTTTCTCAAAAGATATTAAAATAGTCTACTATCTACAATTACTCATTCTATTATTCATAATATCTACTGCCACCTACTCTTTTAGTTTCTTTCTAGTCCCTATTGTTGATGTTTATTTGTCAGCTGGTCTTGGATTAAATATTGAAGGTAGTTTTTCTATTCTTAATTATTTCAAAGTTTTTTCAGTAGGGTTATTAGTATTAATTATATTTTCTATACCAACCATTAATGCAATTGATCAAGTTAAGGCATCAAACTTATTTAGAAATGTATTTCAAAACCTTCAATTTTATTATTCAAAAAAATCAATCGTTTTAAGTCTATTATTATTATCAATTTTAATTTCTTTATTTACCATTGGCTCGGCTCTACCCATTTATAGCTTAGGTTATTTTGGAGCTTTCTTTATTTGTCTATTAGTCTTCTATTTATTATCAAACTTAATTATTAGATTATTTAAAGGACTTAAAGAGCACCCAAATATTTCAATTAAAGTATCAGTTAAAAATATTACTCAAACTAAAAGTATTACCCCTATAACTATTATGTCTTTAGGTTTGGGCGTCACCTTATTGTTAACTTTGGCTTTTGTGGGTTCAAACTTTAAAAGAGAAATTGCAAAATCTATACCAAAGCTTGCGCCTGATTATTTTTTCATTGGTATTCAAAGTGATGAAAGACAAATATTTGAAGATTTAATTTTTGAAATGGATGAAAAAGCTAACCTTGAAATTGTTCCCATGGTCTCAACAGGTATTCTAAGAATTAATGGAATAGATCCAAATACTTATATCGATTCAAGTAATGATAGCCACTGGGTAATTAGAAATGACAGAAGGTCTTCTTGGGCTGATAAAGTTTTAAAAGATAACCCAATTGTAGAAGGCAAATGGTGGGATTTAGATAGACCCGATAAACTTCAAATTTCACTTGATAGCAAAATTGCTAAAGATTTTAATATTAAAATTGGTGACATTTTTACTCTAAATATTTATGGTCGTAAAATTGAAGGTGAGATAGTAAACTTCAGGTTAGTAGACTACAGAGATTTTACTATTAACTTTGCAATGTTATTAAACCCTCAATTTGCAAAAAATATCCCTCATGAATATTTGGCCACTTCAAAGTTTAAAAGCTTAGAGAATTTTAACGAAACTGCTTTACTAGATAAAATGCCCAGTCTTTCTATTATAAAAATCACTAATTACTTGGAGAAAGTGACAGATCTTTTAAACAAAGTGTTTATTGCTGTAACAGTTATCTCTGCAATAACTATAGTCATTGGTTTAATTGTAATATCTAGTGCAATTATAGTTCAGGGTAAAATTAAAGAATTTCAAAATTTAATATTTAAGATTTTAGGTTTTTCCAAAGTTGAGGTTGTACTCTCTTCAATTATTGAGTTTTTTATTATATTCACATCCATAATTCTAATAGCTCTCTTTTTTGCGGTTATAGGTTCGCAATTTATCATTGAAAATATTTTTCAAATCATTTGGAAGTTTGACTTGGCAATATTTTTAAAAGTAACTACTGGGATTGGATTAGCTACATTGATCTTAATTATGATTACTAATTTTAAGTATTTAAGCCCTAAAGTTTATCCACTTATAAGAAATCAATAACTACACATCAGATCGCGATCTAAACCTCTCAAAAATCAATCTTGTTTTAACTCCAATATTTAAAAATGGCTGAGGAGGAAGCCAAGTAGGTTTACTTCTAGATTCTATTATATTAATTTCATCACTATTTTCATTGCTTGCTTTAATTGCTATCTGTTCACCAAATAAAGTTCCAACTCCAATACCAGAACCATTATAGCAACCTGCTACAAAGACATTGTTATCAATTTTATCAAAAATTTGTGAACTATTTCTTGTCCTAGATACAATCCCAGACCAGCTAGATTCAATAATATCATCTGCTAAATTTGGAAATCTTTTTTTGATTCCAAGTTTTTGATTTAAAGATCTTTTATCTAAATCTGATTTAGACATTTTAAAAGGACTATGAACTTCTGCGGTATTTCTAATTAAAATTCTTTGATCTTTTGTCATTCTAATAGTCGCCCCCATTGGTCTAACAGGTAACACACCCCATTCCTTAGGCTCACCAATGGATTTAAATTCAGTATCAGTTAAAGGTCTTGTCATGCTTGCAGTTAAAGTTAAGGGAAAATTATAATTATTTTTTACATCAAGTGATTTTAAAAAACCATTAGTACAAAAAATAATCTTTTTAGTAATTATTTTATGATTATTAAATTTACAAATAATTGTATCACTATTTTTTGACCATTCATTTAATTGAGTGTTTTCTAATAGCTCAACATTATCTGGCAAAGTGTCGACCATTGCTCTAACTAACTTTCCTGGATGTAATAAAATTCCTCCTTTAGTATAAAGTGCTAAGTTATAAAAATTCGTACCCAATCTTTTACCCAAATCATTTTTATCTAAAAAATTATGCTCAAAGTTTAATTTTAATAAAGTTTTGCTAAAATTTTCTAATATCTTTCTGTCTTTTTCATTTGATGAGGCAAAATATTTTCCACTTTCATTCCAATCACAATCTACCTGATGATCTTTAATAAACTTTTTTACAACATCAATTCCTAATTTGTAAATGTCTGTTTTCTTTTTATAATTGGAAAGCTCTTTATTAGAGGTAAATCCATCGTTAAGGGTAGTATCAACTAAATATCCTGAGTTCCTTCCACTTGCACCCTCACCTGCTAATTGGGCATCAACAATAATAATTTTTTGATTTGGATGCAGTTCTGATAATTTTCTAGTAGCAGACAAACCTGTATAGCCAGCACCTACTATTAACCAGTCACAAGATTTATCTTTATCTAAATTTTTAATATTAGACCTTCTATCAAGGTCATTAATCCAACTACAACCAGTATCATTAACTACATTCATGTAGTTAGATTATGACAGATAAGATATTTTTAAAAGATCTTAAGATACCAAAGAAGGTTGCTTGATCATGTCCTCTTTTTTGATCCCTGCAACTTTAACAGGTTTTTTCATAGCATCTCTTCTAAAAGGCTCTCCCAATTCTTGGTTCAGAATTACTTCAATAAATGTTGTAATTCCTTTCTTTTGATCTTCGCATGATTGCTTGATAGCAGCGGTAGTCTCTTCCATCGTACGAACTGTGACACCTTTTAAACCACAAGCATCAGCAACTTTTGCATAACTTAGTTCTGGATCAAGTTCTGTTCCAACAAAGTTATCATCAAACCACAAAGTAGTATTTCTTTTTTCAGCTCCCCATTGGTAGTTTCTAAAAATTACCATTGTAATTGCTGGCCATTCAGGTCTTGCAACAGAACTCATTTCGTTCATACTAATTCCAAATGCACCATCACCTGCAAAACCAATTACTGGTGTATTGGGACATCCAATTTTTGCTCCAAGAATTGCTGGAAAACCATAACCACAAGGACCAAATAATCCTGGTGCTAAATATTTTCTACCTTTTTCAAATGTAGGGTAAGCATTTCCAATTGCACAGTTATTTCCAATGTCGCTTGAGATAATTACATCATCAGGCATTCCTGCTTGAATTCCTCTCCATGCTTCTCTAGGAGACATTCTGTTTGCATCTCTTTTTCTAGCTTCTGCATTCCAGACTGTACCTTCATCATCATCTTCATGATTTAAACTTGATAACTCTTGTAACCAAGCAGATTTAGTTTGGTGAATTGTGTTTTTTCTCTCTTCTCTATTCGTGTCTCCAGCTGTTGGAGAAAGTTGATCTAAAATTTGTTGAGACACTAATTTTGCATCTCCACAAATTCCGACTGATACTTTTTTGGTTAAACCAATTCTGTCAGAATTCATATCAACTTGAATAATACTTGCATCTTTAGGCCAGTAATCCATTCCATAACCCGGTAAAGTTGAGAAAGGATTTAGTCTTGTGCCAAGCGCAAGAACAACATCTGCTTTACTAATTAATTCCATACCAGCTTTCGATCCATTGTACCCTAATGGTCCAGCAGCCAGTGGATGACTTCCTGGAAAACTATCATTATGTTGATACCCAGAACAAACTGGAGCATCTAGTTTTTCAGCTAATTTTTTACAATCTTCAATTGCTCCACCAATTACAACACCCGCACCAGATAATATTACTGGAAACTTAGCGTTAGATAATAAGTCTGCTGCTTTTTTAATTGCATCAACACCACCAGCTTGTTTTTCTAATCTAACAATTGGAGGAAGATCAATATCAATAACTTGTGTCCAATAATCTCTTGGAACATTTATTTGTGCTGGAGCCGATCCTCTGATTGCTTTTTCAATTACTCTATTTAATACTTCTGCCATTCTTGAGGGGTCTCTAACTTCTTCTTGATAACAAACCATATCTTTAAATAAATTCATTTGTTCTACTTCTTGAAAACCACCTTGACCCATAGTTTTATTTGCAGCTTGTGGTGAAACTAAAAGTAAAGGAGTATGATTCCAGTATGCTGTTTTAATAGGGGTAACAAGACCAGTAATCCCAGGTCCATTCTGTGCAATAACCATTGACATTTTACCAGTAGATCTTGTGTAACCATCTGCAATTAATCCACCGTTTGTTTCATGAGCAACATCCCAAAAAGTAATTCCTGCATCTGGAAAAATATGTGAAATAGGCATAAAAGCTGAACCAATAATTCCAAACGCATGTTCAATACCATGCATTTGTAAAACTTTTACAAAAGCTTCCTCTGTTGTCATTTTAGTCATAATAATTAGGCCTTCCTGCTTTAGTTGTTAAAAAAATCTATAAATAAATTGTTAATTTTAAAGATTAATATATAAGAATTGAAAAATTTCAAACAAACAAATCGACACAATTATGGCTACAGACATTATTATACATGACGAGAAAGACAACGTAGGAGTAGTTGTTATTGATAAAATCACTTCTAAACAAGATTGTGCATGCTGGATTATGGAAAATGATAAGACAGTTAAGATTCAATCAGTAGACGAAATTCAATTAGGGCATAAAATTGCTATGGTTGACCTTAACGAAGGAGATACTATTTTAAAATATGGTCATGATATTGGAAAAGTAGTTAAATCAATCAAAAAAGGTGAGCATGTTCATGTTCATAATGTAAAAACGAAAAAGTGGTAAAAAATATGGAAATTCCAAAAAGTTTTTTAGGTTATAAAAGAGAAAATGGCAGAGCAGGAACAAGAAATCATGTAATCATTCTGCCTGTAGATGATATTTCGAATGCATGTGCTGAAGCGGTTGCAAACAATATTAAAGGCACAATGGCCTTACCTCACTCTTATGGAAGGCTTCAATTTGGTGCTGATTTAGATTTACACTTTAGAACTATGATTGGAACTGGAAGCAACCCAAATGTTGCAGCAGTAATAGTTATTGGTATAGAGCCAAAATGGACAAAAAAAATAGTTGATGGAATAGCAAAAACAGGAAAGCCAGTTGAAGGATTTCATATTGAGCGAACTGGAGATATTGGTACTGTCATGGAAGCTTCAAAAAAAGCTCAGGAATTTGTAATGTGCGCGTCTGAAAAACAAAGAGAAGAATGTCCAATGAGTGATTTATGGATATCAGTTAAGTGTGGAGAGTCAGACACAACATCTGGATTAGCTGCAAACCCTACAGTTGGAAATTTAATGGATAAATTAGAGCCAATGGGTGTTCATTTATGTTTTGGAGAAACTTCAGAACTTACTGGAGCTGAAACGGTTTGTGCTAAAAGAGGTGCTACACCAGAAGCATCAGAAAAATTTATGAAAACATGGAATTCATATAATGATTTTATACTTAAAGAAGCAACAGATGACCTTTCAGAGAGCCAACCAACTGCAGGAAATATTGCAGGTGGACTTACAACAATAGAAGAAAAAGCATTTGGTAACTTTCAAAAAATTGGTTCATGTAAATTTATTGATGTATTAGAGCCAGCAGAAGAGCCAACCAAAGGTAAAGGACTATACTTTATGGATACATCCTCAGCAGCAGCAGAATGTGTAACACTTCAGGCAGCAGCTGGATTTAACATTCACTTATTCCCAACAGGTCAAGGTAATATAGTGGGTAACCCTATTGAACCAGTTGTAAAATTAACTGCCAATCCATTAACTGTAAAAGGTATGGGTGAACATATTGATTGCGATGTATCAAAAATTTTATCACGTGAGATGACTATGTCTCAAGCTGGTGATGAGTTAATCAAGTCAATGATTAGGGTAGCTAACGGTAGATTAACATGTGCAGAAAGTTTAGGACATAAAGAGTTTGTGATGACAAAACTCTATAGAAGCGCTTAGCTTTTACAGTTCTTTACTCTGTAAACATGAATTCTCAAAAAATTATTACTTTTCTTCCTGGAGTAATACTCGCTTTAGTCTTTTGTTTATTTTCACAAGGAATAAACAATGTTATTGGGATAGAATTATTTGGAACCACTAAAAGTCCCATTTCGACAGTAATGATTGCAATTTTACTTGGAATTATTATGGGAAATGCATTTACTCCAAGACCAGGTATGATGATTGGTTTAGATTTTACTCAAAAATATATTCTTAAATTAGGGATAATTTTTTTAGGAATTAGATTAAGTTTTGAGGAGTTTTTAAAATTTGGAACAGTTGCTATTCCCTTAATTATTGTGTGTATATTAAGTGTTCTTATTCTTATTAAACTATTAATTAAAAAAGTTCCAATCTCTTCTAAAATGTCTTACTTAATAGCAATTGGCACAAGTGTTTGTGGGGCAACAGCAATAGTGGCAGTGGCACCTATTATAGAAGCAAAAAAAACTGAAGTTGCATATGCAATAGCTAATATTACTTTGTTTGGTGTTATAGCTATGCTTGTTTATCCTTATTTTGCAGAATGGTATTTTAATGGGGAACCTGTAATGGCAGGCTTATTTTTAGGAACTGCTATTCATGAAACTTCACAAGTAGCAGCAGCTGGATTAATTTATGACCAACAATTTAATAGCCCCGAGACTTTAAATGTAGCTACAGTTACAAAACTAATAAGAAATACATTTTTAGTAATCATGGTGCCACTATTTGGTTTTTTATATAATAGGGGTAAGGTTAAAGATAAAAACTACTCAATATTCAGTATTTTCCCATATTTTGTTCTTGGTTTCATTGGTATGATTTTTGTAAGAAACATTGGGGATCAAATATTTACTACAGAAAATGGTAATTATGAATTTTGGAAAACTTTAATCAATTACACTAAAAGCTTAGCTACTGTTTTCCTTACTATGGCTATGGCTGCTGTTGGTATATCTATTAATTTAAATGAACTAAAATCTATGGGATACAAACCATTTGTTGTTGGATTAATAGCTGCTGTAACAGTGGGAATAGTTAGTATTGTTAGTCTTGAGACTTTTCTTAAAGTTTTTTTATAAATTATATACTGAGCTATTTCTATAACAGTTATATTGTTATATTATTATATTAAACAAATGAATAAGAATAAAAAAATATTAATAACAGGTTCTTCTGGGTTTATAGGTTTTTCTTTAGCTTTAAATTTACTTAAGAAAGGACATAAAATTTTTGGCTACGACTCAATTGATAATTATTATGACGTTAATCTTAAGCTTTCTAGAAATAAAATATTAAAAAAATTTAAAAACTTTAGTTTTATAAAAGGTGAACTCGAAGATCAAAAAAAACTTAATAAAAGCGTTTTAAAATTTAAACCTCAGGTAATAATCCATTTAGCCGCACAAGCAGGTGTCAGATATAGCTTAGATGTTCCAAGAAAATACCTATCCTCAAATATAATTGGAACATTTAATATAATAGAAATTGCACATAAGATTAAAGTTAAACATTTACTGATGGCATCAAGTTCTTCAGTCTATGGAGCAAATAAGAAATCTATTTTTAAAGAAACCGATAAAACAAATACTCAATTAAATATTTATGCTGCAACTAAAAAATCAGCAGAGAGTATTGCACATTCATACTCGTCACTTTGGAAAATTCCAATTACTATGTTACGTTTTTTTACGGTATATGGTCCTTGGGGCAGACCAGACATGGCCTATTTCAAGTTTACAAAAGCAATAATTAAAAATAAAAAAATTGATGTATATAACAAAGGTGAGATGTACAGAGACTTCACTTATATAGATGACGTTACAAAATCTATAGAATTGCTAATTAATAAAATACCCTCTCAAAACAAAAAAAGACAGTATAAAAATGATAGTCTATCAAATGTGGCTCCATTTAGAATAATTAATATTGGAAATCGAAAAAAAGTTTATCTTAAAAATTTTATATCTGCTTTAGAAAAAAAATTGAATAAAAAAGCTAATAAAAATAATATGCCTATGCAAAAAGGTGATATAAAAATAACTTTATCTAATACAAATCTTTTGTATCAAATAATTAAATTTAAACCAAAAATAAATTACATTAATGGAATTTCTGCTTTTGTTGATTGGTATAAAAATTACCACAGATAGATAAGAAAAAAATAAATTCTATAAACAAAAATTTTTAAACTAAGATTTCAATAACATCTTTTTTTTAAAATTAGAAAAAACACGCCTAATAAGAGCGGCACCTACCCCTAAAGTAATTGCAAACATAATTGAAAATAGTCCATAGAAAAATGGCATGTCTTTAGAAAATTCTAAAATAAATAGTGAGAAAAAGTTTAAATCTAAAGCTAACACTTGTATTGTTTCTTTATCTACTTGCTCAGCAAAAAATGTTTCATAAGCAATAGCTATTCCAACTATTAATAGTAAAATTGCTAATAATGCTTTTAAACCAGAACTGTCAATTTTTTCACCAAGTTTTTGTCCTAATTGAACACCTATAATTGATCCAACAACTAACATTGCTACCAACATCAAGTCTATAGATCCAAAATTAAATGAATGCAAAAAAGTAACTATGACACTCACAAAAATTGTTACAAATAAAGAAGTTCCTGGAACTAATTTTGTTGGCATTTTAATTATATAAATCATTGCAGGTACCAATATAAAAGCACCACCTATCCCCATGATTGCAGCAATAAACCCTACAAATAAACCAATTATGATTGGAGTAAATATACTTTCGTATAATTTTGATTTTGGAAACCTCATTCTTAATGGAAGACCATGTATCCAATAATGAACGTGTAATTTCTTTTTAACTATAAGATTTCTTTTAGCTCTGTCTATTTCACTAAGACTTTCGACTAACATCAATGTACCAATTATTGCAAGTATATACATATAGGCTAAAGAAATAACTGTATCAATTTTTCCGATACCTTTAAAATATGTAAAAATATAAATACCTAATGCGGTCCCAATTGTTCCACCAATAACAATCATAAAACCCATTTTATAATCTAAAGTATTTTTTAAATAATGAGTTGTTGATCCTGAAACTGATGTTGCAAGAATATTGTTAGCTTCATTTGCAACCGCATATGCAGGTGGTACACCTAAAAAAATTAAAAATGGTGTCATTAAAAAACCACCACCAACACCAAATAAACCTGAAAGCACTCCAACGATTGCACTCAATAAAAGTATCTCAATAGGATTAACAAATACTTGAGCTATAGGTAAAAATACATCCATAAATATTTAGCTAAAAATGATAATTATCCATATACAACCATTTCAATAAAGACAATAATATGTAAGTCAATAGAGATAATTAATTAAAAAGAATATATAAGTTTATACATGATTAAATCTATCAATATATTGATAATAAATTTATTTGTTTTTAATAGTCTTATGGCAGCGACTGTAAATTGCTCAGGTGGAGAATGTGAATTTAATAATAGCAATCATTACAAACAAGCAAAGACATATTGTCCACAAGTATTAGCCTATGAGGACGTTGAAACTGAGCATTCATATTTTACAATATTGAAAACTGGTCAAAAATGTGAAGTTTTTGAAATAACAGAATAAAATTAATCAATATAATTATTTAAAAATATTATTAATTTCTTCGTCTAAATCTGTATTTATTTCAGATTTAATTTCTTCATCTTTAAAGTTTTTATCTTTAATATCGTTTAATACTTTTGAGTTAATAGATTCTTCTTCAACAATTTTTTTGACAAATGGAGTGCCAACAATATTGGTTTTAGTTAAAGAATTGTTTAAGTCTTTAATTTGTTTAAAAATATCTTCTTTTACTTTTTCGGATGAAGCTAAATTATTTTTAATTGTTTCATATTTTTTTTTAATATTTATTATCTCATTCGATAATCTAACATTGTCTTCTTGGTAAAATTTTATTTGATTAGACATTTCTTCAGTACGCAATTTATACTTTAAAGAGTCGGATTGAGCATGTTTTAATCGGTTTATGACATTTTGTAGGTTTTTATTATGTTTGATAAAACGACTTACAGTATTTTTTAATTCAGTATTATTCACCAAAAAATTTCTGTTAGATGACTTTTGTTCAGCCATTTTTTTTTCTAATTTAAGGATATATGATTGTAATTGATTTTTGTTACTCTTATAAGTTTCAATTAATATCTTTTGATTTTCAAATATCTCGAATTGTATATTATTTTTTTCACTTAGGTTATAAATTTCATTTTCTTCTTTTTTTATTAAGTTCGAAATTTTTAATGATTGATCTTGAAAATCATTTTTTAATTCAAAAGTAACTTTTTTTATATCTAAAAATTTGTCTTTAATGTTTTGATCAAGTTTTGGTAAATGAAATTTATTTTTTATTAGATTATTAATTTTTAAAATCTCATCTTTAATTATTAAATTTGCATCATCATTATTAGATGCCAAAGGTGAATGGTGATTAGTTTTATTCAAATCATCATTTTTATCGTTCATAAATGAAAACTTTACTTAAACTATTCTAAAAAACCAGGTGTAAAAAATTTAAATTTTTTGATCTTATTATTCTCTTCTTTTTGATTTATATTAGGTCTTTCTGACGTATCTAAATTTTTATTAATACTTACTATTTCACCAGAATCATTTTTAAAACTTTGTTCGTTTAAGGAATTGTTTTTTTCTTCAGGTTCCTCGGTAGTGTATGAACTTATTCTTGTTTCTAAATAATTAGTTTTATTCTCAATGTCTTTGTTTTGACTGGAAATATTTTCAGAAGTTGTTCTAATTTTATTTTGAATTTTTTTAACTTCATTTACCAATTCTAATTCTTCTAAGTTTAATTTTTCAGTTTCTTTTAAACGATTTTCAAAAACATTAACTTTTTCTTGTAATAATGTTTGTTTTTTTAATTCATTATTTTTGTCTTTTAAATCATTATGAAGCTGATCTATTTTATCTTGGTGTTCTTTTTTTTTATAATTTATTTTTATATCAGCATTATCTAAATCTTTACTTAATTCTTCTAATCTATTTTCTAAATATACTGTTTTTGTCTCGTATATTGATTGATCATTACAATACTTACATTGAATCACTTTACCTTCAAGCTCAGAATTTTCATTCATAACATAGAATTTTTGTTTACAATTTTTGCAATGTATCATCATAAATTTATTCAATAATTTTAACCTTTTAAAAATTATGAGTCAATAATTACAAAAGATTGTTAATTGTATAAATTGTTAGTTATTTTGGATCGTTTGAAATTAAATTTAAATTTTAGCAAAAATTCTATTAATTACTTCATCAAGGCTTTTTTGCTCTTTATCATTTAGTGTTTCCGTTTTTTCTTCAGTTTTAACTAAATTTTGTTTTATGAAATTTGATGGAATAATATTGGTTTTTTCATCAATTGATTTATTAAGTTCTTTAATTTTATTTGATATTTCTTCTTTTTCGGTTTCTATAAAGTTTAAATTTTCTTTAATTGTTATATTTTTCTTTTGTGCTGCTAGAAGTTCACCAGACAATCTAACATTATCCTCTTGGTAAAATTTTACTTTTTCTGTCTGTGCATCTAATTTTAAATAATTTGATTTTTCTGCTAAATCAAGTTTCTCTTGTATTTTTTTTGTATTAACTATGTATCTTGATACAGTGTTTTTAAGTTCATTATTATGAATTTCAGTAACCCTATTTTTTTCTATATTTTCATTTAAATCATTTTTTGTTTTATTTAAATCAGCTTTCAAATCATTATTTTCTATATCTAGCTCCTTATTATTTTCAGCAACTTGATTCAAATTATTATGCAGAACATTATTATCACTTTTTAATTCTATAATTTCCTTATCTAACTTTTCTTTATTTTCAGTAATTTGATTTAAATTCTTTTGTAAAACTTCATTATTATTTCTTAATCCATTGATTTTAGTATTTAATTGTATTTTATTTATTTCTAAATTTTTATTATCTAACAAAACTGACTCATGGTCATTTTTTAATACTTGATAACTTTTTTTTAAATTAGCCTCAGTTTGTTTTAAAATATTTACTTCATTTCTTAAATTTTTTATCTCTAACTGTTCATCTATAATTAATTTAAGAGTATTTTTCTTAACCTTTTTTTTAAGATACGAGTAAAGTTCATTTATCATATGATCTTTTACTTCTGGTTTAATCTTAGTTTTATAATTAAATGAATCTATGCTATAGTTAGGTACGTTAGGTGCCTCATTGTTTAATAATAATGGCTTTTTTTTATTTTCATCTAAAATAGCACTTTCTGCTTCAGCAATTATACTTTCTGTCTTGGGAGGTAATTTTATATCTTTTATTTTTTTACTTTTTTTTGGTAAAGTTTTTGTTTTTGGCTTTAGAAAACTATTTGTAGCTTCTACTATTTCTTTTATAGAATATATTTTCATAAATATTTAGAATCAATTGTGACTTATTTATAATTGATGGTCATATTTTTTCAAGTATTGGTTGTATTAACCAATACCTTTACTTTAATAGATTGTTGATAAATAGCCTACTATCGTCGTAATCACTTAAGCATATACTACTTAATTTTCCTGAAAAATAACAACCAGTATCAATATTTATCCTATGTAAGTTATTAATGATATTTTCTTCAGGTGTGTGACCATGAACAATAATTTTTTCTGCTTTGAAATTCTTATCAAAAAAACTTTTGGATCTTGACCATAAAAAATCTTGCCTAGTTTGATCTTCTAATTTTTTATTGGGGTCTATTCCAGCATGAACAAATAAATAATTTTCTGATGAAAATGATAATTCTAGACCTTTAAAGAAATTAATATGTTCTTCACTCATGATGCTTAACAGTCTATTCCTTAATTGATCAATAATATCATCTCCAAATCCATCTTTAATAAAGTCGACAACTTCAATGCCATAACTTCTAAGAGTTTGATCAAGACCAAAATTTAACCAATTTTCAATACTGTTTTTGTTATTAAATAAAAAATCAATCATGAATTCATCATGATTACCCATTAAATTTACAGTTTTGATCTTATTATTTTTTAATTTAAGAATTTGATTAATAACTTCTTTTGAGTTTTTTCCTCTATCAATATAATCTCCTAAATAAATGATTAGATCATTTTTTACATCAAATTTATCATGGGTAAGTATCTTTTTATGAAGAGCTGTTAATTCATTTAAGCAACCATGAATATCACCAATAGCAAATATATTCATTTTTTAATCAACTTTTTGGAACAAGACTACAAACATTGTTTTGATTAAAATATACACATCCAACATTAAATTCCAATTTTTTATATAATATAAGTCATGTTGAAATCGTTTATTCATAGCTCCCTCTTCATCGGTGGGACCTCTTGATCCATTTACTTGTGCCCACCCTGTTATACCTGGTAAACATTTGTGTCTTTGCATAAAATTCTTGATATCATTTGAATAGTACTTCGTATGATCTGTCATATGAGGTCTTGGCCCAACTATCGCCATGTCACCCTTAAGAACATTAAAAAATTGAGGCAATTCATCAATACTTAATCTTCTGATAATTTTACCAACTTTTAAAAGCCTACTATCTCCTGCTTTAACTTGTAAAGCCTCGTTGCTATTTTTCATATTTTTAATTGATCTTAATTTTAAAATATTAAATGACTTTCCATCCCAACCAGTTCTTTTTTGACTAAAAAATATTGGAAATCCGTCTTCTATAACAATTAATATAGCAAATATTATTATAATTGGTGACATGAGAATCAAGGCTATTGTGGAAAACAATTTATCAAATAAACTTTTTATTAAAAAACTTGTTCCATAAAAAGGAGAAAATGAAATGTTATAAAAATCAAATCCAGCATCACTATCAAGCCCTTCAACAAATCTAAATTTTGATTCAGGTTGGACTAAACGACAGTCTACAGAAAAGTTTAGAAATCTGTCTATCAAACTTTCGATATATAATTGTGTTTTAGATGATGAAATGATCCATACTTGCCCTATAGCGTGATGATTTAATATCTGACCAAAGTTTTCGTTCAAACCAAAACTTGGAATTCCATAAAAATGTAGGTCTTTTTTATCCACCTGATCAATTGCTATCAAACATTTGATGATAGAATTACTTATTTTTTTTGGAAATCCTTTAATAATTTTCTGACAACCTTCAGCATCACCAATTAATAGAATATTTCTTTGTATTACGTTTGAGCTTACTAATTTAGTATAAATAAAATCAAACGTTACTTTAGTAAATAGAAATAATAAAAAAGATATACCTATATTAGTAAACAACCAGATACGAGAATAATCATCTGTGATTTTAAGCATAACAGTTAATAAAATTGCAACAACAAATGTTTGAACAAGTAATAAAAATTCAACTCTGAGCCATTGAACTGTTCCTTTTATATATCTTTGTTCTTTAGAGTTAAAAAATGATAAAATTAAAAAAATTACTACAATATATATTGTACCTTTTATGTATATATCAGATAGCTCCCATGTCTTATTTCTAATAAAGTAGGCTGTTGTTGAACTAAAATATAAAACTGCACCCAGGAATAATCGATAAAGTAAAAGAAATGATTTATCATCTCTTTGAAATATTTTTTCAATCAACATTATATGGATTATATTTATTTTGGGCTAAAATGGTATTGATTAACTATAGCTTTTATACTTATTGCTGTATCCACCATACTGATAATAGCCATAATAACTTGCTTTTGAGGTATCTAGGTCATTTAAGACTAATCCATCAACTTTAACTCCAACATTGTCTAATTTTTTTAAAACAGATTTAATACCAACTAATTTTGTAACATTAGCTCTAACAACAATTAAATTGTGATCTGTTGCCTGACTAATAAACAATGTGTCACTCACTGGCTGTATCGGTGGAGTATCAATAATTACATAATCATAATTTTGTTTTAAAACGTCAAAAAATTGTTTAAGTTTTTTTGTTGTTGTTAGATCAGTTAAATCTGATCTTCTTGCACCAGATGTCATCACTTCTATCTCAGAGCCTGGAAGCTTCATTATGCAATCGCTTACATTCACACCCCCCTGAATAAGGTCACTAAAACCAACTTTGGGCGCTTCTTCTACTTGGGTAGTTTTGCTTAATACAGAGGGTCTTCTAATATCAGTTTCAACTAGAAGAACTTTTCCTATTTTAGAAAATGCAAGTGCCGTATTTAATGAAATAGTAGTTTTACCCTCTCCAGAATAAGTTGAACTTATTAATATTGTCTTATTTTTCTGATATTTAGCCACCAAAAGTGTTCTGAGCGTTCTAATGCTCTCTGAAAATTCAGAATTAACATCTTCGATAAACATTTGAGATAAATGGTATCCCTTATCTATCTTTTTTACAGAAGGTAAAGTTGCTAAGACTGGAATACTTAATTCATCAAGATTAGATGGCTCCATAACAGTGTTACTATTAAATTCAAAATAAACTAACAATACAAAAATTGCCCCAAAGGATAAGATATAAAATAACATAGTTATTTTAAAAATATCTGGAGAAATTGGCTTTAAGGGTAATAGTGCATTTTGAATAATTCTTACATTAGAGGATTGAAGCTCTTTAACTTCATTTGTCTCCTTCATTCTTTGTAGAAATGTTTCATAAATTTTATTGTTAGTTTCAACTTCACGAACAAACTGCTTCAAAGATACATCTTTTTCTTCAAGATCTTGTAATTCAAATTTTGCCTTATTAAGCTCTTCTTCACTTATTGTTATAAATCCTTTTAAATTTGCTAACTCATATGCTGCTGCTGCGATATTTTCATCTAAAATTTCTTTAAGTCTATTATCAAGATTAATTTTTGTTTTTAAAACTTTTTTTACTTTTGGGTGTTCATCTTTATAAATTATTTGAAGTGCCTCAATGTTATCATTTGTTGCATTGATATTTGTTCTTATAGCATCAACTTCTTTTTTACTTCTCAAATCTGAAATTGCCAAAAGCTCTTCAACATTTCCATCTGCAAGTTTAATTGCTGTTAAATCATTTTGTTTTTTTTGCAGCTCACGGTTTGCATCAATAATTCTTTTGGAAACAGATTTAATTTGATCTATTTTTAATTCTTTAATATCCCCAATATCAATTAAATTATTTTCTTTTTTATAATTTAATAATTTCTGTTCAGCTATCTCCATTTGTTCTAGGAGTTTTGATAGCCTTACATTTATTTGTGCATTAGCATAGTTTGTTACTCTAACTTTAGTGTCAACATCATATTTTAAATAAGAGTCGATTACTTTTTCTAATAAAAATTTTGCTAATTCAGGATTTCCTGAGGTGATTATAATATTAACTACATCACTATTTCTTACTTGAATAACAGATAAATTTTCTTTTATATATTTCTTAATATTAATTGTTTTTTTTTTGTCTTGCTCATCACTAAAAAAAGAGAGAAGTTTATTGCTACTAAAAAAACTTTTTGGTATTTTTTGATACATCCCTACTGCTTTAGCATTAACTTTTTGGTCTAATATTACAGATGTCAAAACTTCATCACTTTCAATTATTTGAATTTGATTATTAATATAATTGTTATTCATAAATCCACCCTGGGGACTTTGGGATCCATACACTTCTTCTATATTTACAATATTTTTGGTAGACTCTTCGATTACTAGTGTTGCTTGGCTTTGAAAGATTGGATTAATATTTAAAGCTATAAACAAACCCAATACGCCAAATAAAATTGGTGCTAAAATAATTATTCTTTTGTATTTTAAAAATATTATCCAATAATGCGTTAAGTTTAATTGATCATTAATAGACTCTAATTTATTTAAAAAACTTTTATTTTCCATTTTTAAATTTTGTTTAAATTTTGTTGTAAACTTTAAATCAGAATTTTTACTTAAAAGATATTCCCTTACAAGTTGTTTTTTATTAATTGACTCTATTTAGTAGCAAAATTTTTAGAAATACTAGATATGGGATTATTAGTTATTTAAAATTATGGTTCCCACATCCCTGCTAAATCTTGGAATGTTTCTTAAATAGAAAAGTTTAAGTGATTTTTTTTTTTTAATATTATTTTTTGATAAAATTGCCAAATTAATAAAGTTTGTTTCAAAATCTTTTTTTATATCTTGAGAGCTGATTTGATAAAGCATTTTTAATTCCCAATATGTATAATCTAATGCAGATTTTTTTTCACTGTTACTTATAAGTTGATGGAGCTTTTTACCATTTGAACTATTGGTCTGAATATCTCTTCTCGAATACAATAAGGGTTTTTGAAAAAAAATTGAATACTTGTAAGGTAGATAATTGAAGGTTTTCATTAATTTACCTTCGATTCTAGGGCTAAAGGATAACATTAAAATGGAGAAAATATTATAAAAAGAGATTATAATTAAGCTAATAATTAGTAACTTGTTTATGTACTTATTTAAGAAAAACACAATTAATCTTATCAAAATAAAAATTAATTTTCTATTAATTTTATCTTTTTTATTTTTTTGTCTCAGCGCAAATGCTGAAGAGAAGTTTGTTGGCTTTATTGAATCCTTAGAAGGAAATGCATTCAAGGTCAGTAATACAGAAAAAATTAAATTAAATGTATTTGATCAAATTTTTACAAATGATGAAATCACTCTTGGATCAAATGCTAATGCAACAATATCATTCTTGGATAATTCAATTTTTACATTAAATAGGAACAGCACTTTTATTGTAAAAGATTTTGATAATATTTCACAAGACCCAAAATTTATAATATTGGTCAGTAAAGGTAGTTTTACTTTTGAGTCTGGAACAATCGCCAAAAATAAAAATGGCATTATGAGGATTAATCTTTCTGAGATGGAGGTTGTTCTTAATGGAACTTTGATTACTGGTTCTAACACTGGAGAAGAAAAACAAGTAGCTCTTATTGAGGACTCTATGGGGAATGTTGGAACACTAAATATAACCGTAGGTGATCAAACTACTGTGATATCTGATCCATCCCAAGGTATATCTTTATCAGGTAACAATGAAATTGAAGAAACTAATTTAAGTGAAGAAGAAACAAATCAAGTAAAAAGTTTTATAAAAAAAGCTACTGTCGATGCTCAAACTGATACTGAAGAAAATATTAATCGTGCTGTTGCAAAACAACTAGCTGCAGGAACTATTCCTGATGCTAATGGTGATGGGATTATGGATGCAGACGATATGGATTTATACAAAGCTCAATTGTTTGAATTTAAAGGAACTAGAATGGGGTACTACATGGAAATGTCTGATGGTAATGACATGGGTCTTATGTCAGATATGATTAAATATTCAGACCCAACTCAATCTATGCAACTCATGCAAGGAATGATGGATTATGATCCAGCAAATGCCGCATTGATGATGGGTGAAGTTACTCAAGATGGCTTTGATGTATTTTCACACATGAGCAATGCTGGGGATGTAAATGGAAATATGATTTATAGAGGTGGTGATGCAAATTTTGAAGATGTTAGAGCCGCTCTTGTTTCGGGTATGATGCAAGATACCTCGGAGCAATCAATTGATACAATGGCTAGAGTAATGGCCGTTAGTGATCCATCAATGAGCTCTTATCTGGTAAATGAAATTACAAATTATGGAACTAATAATCCTGGTGATAATTTATCAATGAATGTATTGGCTTCTTTTACAGAGATGGCACCAGATAAAATGGATGCTTATATGCAAGATGACCCTAGTATGATGGGTAATTTTACTCAAAGTGCATTTCAAAATGCTGATGAAGGAGATGCTGCAATGATTGCTAATATGATGCAACAAACTAGTGGAAAAAATTCAGCATATTTAATGAGTTCCATGATGGAAAATAATGATACGATGATCACTTCAGTGTACGGAAATTTAGCAGAACAAAATTTTGATATTTTCAATCATATAGAGACAGCTAAGATGGACCCCGCTACACCAGGTAATGATTCATTTTTTCCTACACCTGGTAATGATCCATTAGCACCAGGAACTGACCCAGCAAATATGATGGCTTCACAAGCTAATTTTTATGACGATTTAAAAGGTCAAATTTTTAATGGGATCATTAACAATAGTGATCAAACTGCTGCAGAAGCTACAACAGGACTTATGATGAATAGTCAAGGTGATAGTGCAGTATTTATGATGGAAACTATGATGGATACAAACCCTGAAATAATAGGTGATGTAATGCAAGGTTTTGTCAAAGATGACTTTGATATTTTTAATCATTTTGAAAATACAGGAACAGATAATTTAGATGCTAATGCTGCTACAGAGACTGCTTTTGTAGATACCAATCCTGATATGCAAAATTTTAAAGCAGAAGTTTTTAAGGATATGATGACTTATTCAGATGAAAGTACCATGGGTACGATGGCACAATTAGTTGCAGGAGCTGATGAACAAACAGCATCATTAATTTTTGAAACAGTCGTAAGTGAACAAAATAATATGATGGCTGTTGATGGTGTTGCACCAAAAAATAATTTTGCTTTGGATTTAATGAGCAATCTAAGTAGCGTTGATTCCGGTGTGATGGATAAAATGTATGAAACTCAAGGTGATCTTGTGAATAATATGATGAGTACTGCAATGACAAATATATCATCAAACGACTCTGGGGCTATTGCGAATATAATATCTTCTTCTGGAAATGATCAAATGAATGCGATGGTTTTTAACAATATAGCTTCTTTAGGAGATCAAAGTTTAACTAGTGATGTTTTTACAAACCTTGCTGATACTGAAAGTGGATCAGATGCAATAATGACTATGGCTTCAACTAACCAAAGTCTCTATGAAAATATGGCTCAAGATGTTGATCCTACTTATATGACAGCAGCATCATTACTTACAGACACAACTTCAATTTATAACACTGCTTCTGCAACAGATATGACAACAACCACAGACACAGATACAACTACATTTGCTGCTGGTGCTATATCTTGGACAACCTACCCCACTTCACCTGGTATTCTTTCAACTACTTCTTACGTAAGTGTAAGTGGAACAGCATCGTCTATGAATGGAGTAACATATTCTGCTTCAGATTTACCTGATGGATTAACTTTTGATTATACAACTGGAATGATTTTTGGAACACCAACAAGTGCTGGAACTTGGAACACAACCCTTACTGCAACAGATATAATGGATTTCAATAGCTTTGCTACAGCAAGCATAACTTTTGACATTGTTGAAGATAATACTGGTGGAGCTTATAATAATGGGGCTGGTGGTACTTTATCATTTATGTCAACTCCTTACCCTCCTGCAACTTTGACAGTTAATAACGCAATTACACCTATTTATCTTTATACATCAGGTGGAACTGGAAATATAAATTATAGTGCAACAGGTTTACCATCAGGTTTATCTGTTTCGATCACTGGTTCAATTATTGGAAGTCCAGACACACAAACTTTTACATCAAGCAGTGTAACTATTGTCGCTACCGATGAAGATGGTAATACTGCAAGTACAAATCTTACTTTTCCTCAAGTAGATTCTGGTGGTGGTGCTGGTGGTGGTGGAAGCGGACCAACATGGTCGACATATCTTTATCCACCTACAACACTAACTGAAGGCACTGAAATGATGGATATGTATTTAGACGCTACTGGAACAGGAGCTTTAAATTTTACAGCATCAAACTTACCGATGGGTTTATATGTTGACGGACAATATATTAGAGGAACTCCTAGTATGCAAGTTGGTTATACGTCAAGTGTAATGATTACTGCCACAGATGATATAGGTTCACAAACCAAATATGTTACCTTCCCTCAAGTGAATGCGAGTGGTGGCGGTGGATCAGTTACTTGGACTACAATTGCAGCTGAATTTTCAACTTTAACCTTAACTCAAGGTTCACCTATGACTTCTATAAATTTATCTGCTACAGGTGTTGGTACAATTACTTATAGTGACGATGCATTTTTACCAGCAGGTATATCTTTAACAGCTGGTGTAGTTTCTGGAACCCCTACTTCATCAACTGCAACATCAACTTCTGTAACTTTTACAGCAACAGATAGTAATGGTAATACTGAAGATCTATTTGTTTCTTTTCCAGCAATAAACGCGAGTGGTGGCGGTGGATCAGTTACTTGGACTACAATTGCAGCTGAATTTTCAACTTTAACCTTAACTCAAGGTTCACCTATGACTTCTATAAATTTATCTGCTACAGGTGTTGGTACAATTACTTATAGTGACGATGCATTTTTACCAGCAGGTATATCTTTAACAGCTGGTGTAGTTTCTGGAACCCCTACTTCATCAACTGCAACATCAACTTCTGTAACTTTTACAGCAACAGATAGTAATGGTAATACTGAAGATCTATTTGTTTCTTTTCCAGCAATAAACGCGAGTGGTGGCGGTGGATCAGTTACTTGGACTACAATTGCAGCTGAATTTTCAACTTTAACCTTAACTCAAGGTTCACCTATGACTTCTATAAATTTATCTGCTACAGGTGTTGGTACAATTACTTATAGTGACGATGCATTTTTACCAGCAGGTATATCTTTAACAGCTGGTGTAGTTTCTGGAACCCCTACTTCATCAACTGCAACATCAACTTCTGTAACTTTTACAGCAACAGATAGTAATGGTAATACTGAAGATCTATTTGTTTCTTTTCCAGCAATAAACGCGAGTGGTGGTGCAGAAACTGTAGATTTCACAACTGCAGAAACATTGCCAAGTGCAAATGCTGGACAAAATATAAATGAAACTGTTGTGGCAACTGGATCTCAAGGTTCCATGCCTACTTATTCATTTATTTCAGTAAGTAATACAGGAAATGCATTCGGTCTTAGTGGGACGACCATTACAGTTACTGGTAATCAAATTTCTGGTATAGCTCCAAGATTACTTAATGCAGCAACATATTCTTTTGAATTCCAAGCTTCAATACAGGCTGGTACAATAACAAACAATAGAACTTTTACATTGCTTATATCTAAAGATGCTACATGTGTATCTCCAACAGATAATATTTGCACTTAATGATTTTAAGAAAGGATAGTCTTCGAAATCTATTTTTAATTATTTTAGCTATCACAGTAAGTTTTAATGGAAGCATCAACCCTTTATTAATTCAAACTTCTTCTGTTAGTTTTATTTTTTTTTTTATTCTATGTTTAAAAAATAATAAGGTTCTAGAAAGGATAAATGAAAACTATAGAGACAATAAGATATTTTTTATTTTTTATTTTATATATATAGGCTATTTAATTTTTCAAATAATACCCCTTCCATTAAATTTAATTGAAATCATAGCTCCAAATAATTATAATTTATATACTTCTATAAAAATTGATAAAGAATTATGGTCATTAAGTATTGATCCAAGTAATTCTTATTTTAAAATTTTAAACTGTATTAGTTTTTTTATAATCTTTTTAGTTTTTCCTACATTATTTAATAGAGACAAATATTTGATGAAATTTTTATTTTTTGTATGCATCTTGGGTTTTTGTCATGCAATTTTTGCTACTTATTGGATGTTGCTAGGCAACCCATCAAATTTTTTAATTCAAAAAGTTCACTATCTTAGAGCTAGTACTGGATTATACGTTAATAGAGCAGTTTTTGGTACATTCTTATTTTTAACAGCTTTCTCAGGCCTTTATTATATTGTTGTTTTTTTTTTAAAAAATCAAATTACAAATTTTAACTTCCTGCAACAAATAAAAAGTAAAATTTTTTTTATAAGAATATTTATTCTATTTTTAAGTCTTGGAATCTTATCAACTTGGTCAAGAGTAGCAAATTTTAGTTATATATTAATCTTATTATCTTTTTTATTTTATTCAAAAATAAATTTTAAAAAATATATTAACCCTTTGTCAATAATAATTATTTTTATTCTAATATTTGATGTTTTTGTAATGACACTATTTTTTGGAAATGCGAGACTGATTGAAAGACTTGTTGAGGTATCAATTGTCAAAGATTATATTAGACTTGACTTACATTCGTTTGGATTAGTGCAATTTAAAAATTTTTGGTTATTTGGTTATGGTAATGGAGCTTTTGAGCAAATATTTAAACTTTTTTATATATTACCAGAAACTATACCTAACGATTATTTAGCACGACATGTCCATAATGATGGAATTGAACTATTAGGAGAAGTTGGAGTTGTTGGTGTTTCAATTTTTGCAATAATAACTATTATTTACTTTAAGAAATTATTAAATAATATTAATGAGAAAAAACAGTTTGCTAGATTTATACTGTTATCTCTCTTAGTATTTATTCTATTTATCCAAAGTATAGTGGACTACTCATTACAAATACCTGGAATTCAAGTTTTACTAATAACTATTTTTTCCATGGGATTAATTAATTTTACAAGGAATGATTCTTAATTATAATCTGCACTTCTAATATACCAATCATCTTGCTCTGCAATATAAGGTTTGTAAGTTTTAAATAAAGTTTCTGATGGTGTTAAAAGACTAATAACATTGTTCCATTTTACTAAATTAGTTTGAGGTATGAATACAATATCATTTGGTAGTATATGAAAATTATTTGCTGCTATAAAAGCCGCAGGATTATTCAAATTGATTGTATATATATCAACATGTAAATATTTTGTTAAATCTTCTCTTAATATATAAATATTTTTTGTTTTAGCAGTGGCTTTATTAATTCCTTTGGTTGCTAATAATTCAGTTAAAGTTAAATCTTTGTAAACAGATATAGGTCCAGATGTTGTAAATTCTCCAAAAGCATACGCTTGGTCTGTATCAGACTCTGAGACATGGAGAACATCATCTTTTCTTAAGTAAATATCTAAATCAGTATTATTGTTATTTAACAGTTCATACAAATCTATTTCAAAAACTTCCTTTCCTCTTCTTAGTAATGCAGTTTTAGCATAACTTTTTTGATCTTTTATATATCCAGCTTTTATTAGAGCATCTAATATTTTTAATGGTTGCTCTGAAAGCAAAATTGACAAAGGACGATTTATTGCTCCAGTGATATAAACATAAGCGCTGTTATATTGTTCAATTTTAACAATAGTTTCTGGTTCTTGATAAAATCCTTTTAAAACATTGTTTATAAACTCTTGAGCTTCTTCTTTAGTTTTATCATTTACTAAAACTTGACCAACATAAGGGATTGTTACGTCACCTGTTGGACTAATAGTATAAGAGCCATCAATATCATCAATATCTGTAATTGATATATTTATGACATCACCTGCACCTATAGAATAATAATATTTGTTTTCACCTATTAATTGAGTTAACTTTTTATCTTGTTTTTTTTGTATATCTTCAAATTTTGGAAGAGATGCAGTGTTAATTGTATTTAAATCATAGAATTTTAAAGCAACACCTCTTTGTTTTATGCCTATTTTTTTTGGATCATTTCCCTTGGGCTCACCTTTAAAACCTGTGGAATTAGTACAGCCTACTACTAATAAAAATAATAATATGATTCTTAAAAACATAGATTGTTCATTATATAATCATTAACAAATTAATTATATATAATTTTTAAAAAATCAATACTATCAATCTAAATAGAATTTACACTTAACAGTTAATCATGGCTAAAAAAATTTTAGTAGTTTTGGGAACCCGACCAGAAGCAATCAAATTATCACTTTTAATCAATAACCTAGGAAGCGATAAAAGGTTTGAGACTAAAGTCTGTGTAACTGCACAACATCGAGAAATGTTAGATGATGTTTTAAATTTATTTGAAATCAAGCCTGATTATGATCTTAATATAATGAAAAGTGGAATTGATTTAAATAATACTGCAGCAAAAATATTGACAGGGTTAAATGATATATTAAACCAATTCAAACCTGATATAGTCATGATCCAAGGAGATACCACAACTGTTTTGGCTGCTGCTTTAGCGTCTTATTATAAACAAATACCAATAGCTCACGTAGAAGCTGGTTTACGAACTGGTGAGATTTATTCTCCGTGGCCTGAGGAAGGAAATCGTCAAATGACAACTGTTATTACTAAATATCATTTTGCACCAACCTTATCTGCTAAAGATAATCTAATAAAAGAGAATGTTAATAATGATAATATTTATGTTACAGGAAATACTGTAATTGATTCTTTGTTTTGGACCCAAAATAAAATAGAAAAAGATAGTGGTTTAAAAGAAAAACTTGATAAAGATTTTTCTTTTATAGACACTAGTAAGCGTATTATATTAATAACTGGGCACCGAAGAGAAAGTTTTGGGGATGGTTTTCAACGTATTTGTAAAGCTCTTTCAGAAATTGCAAAAAAAAATAAAGATGTGCAAATAATTTATCCTGTACATCTTAACCCGAATGTTCAAGACCCAGTTAATAAAATATTAAAAAATATAGAAAATATTATTTTAATTGAACCTCAAAATTATATTAACTTTCAATATCTTATGTCAAAATCTTATATCATCCTTACAGATTCTGGGGGTATTCAGGAGGAAGCTCCCTCACTTGGGAAGCCAGTTTTAGTAATGCGTGATGTTACTGAGAGACCTGAAGCTGTTGAAGCGGGCACTGTTAAATTAGTTGGTACAGACATAAATCAAATAGTTAACTCTGTTAACGAACTACTTACCAAGGAAGATAAATATAAAAAAATGAGTTATTCACATAATCCTTATGGTGATGGTAAGGCATGCCAGCGTATAGTTGATGTACTTGCAAAGTAAAATTAAAAAGTATCAATTATTTTTGATAAAGACTTTATAATAAAACTATTTATGAAGAAAAGTTTAATAACGCTGAGCATCTTTTTTTTAATTATAATTTTTTTTACAGTTGTTGCTTTAATTCCTAGAAATACAATAGCTTATGTTCCATATGGTGGGGATAATTTAGTACATATATATATATTTTCAATTCTTTCACTTTTACTGTGTCTTTCAAAATTTATACTTACTAAATATGTTTATTTAGTACTTTTTTTTTATGGTTTTTTGATTGAAATTCTTCAGTTTATAGTGGGCAGAGTGTTTAGTTATTCAGATATTTTATATAATTTTATTGGAATTGGAATTGGTATAATATTTTATTTAACTTTTAGAAAAATTAAATATCACTATAAATAAATTTATCGTAAAATTGATGTTAAATGTAGTACCTATTAAATAAAATAATGGCACAGCAAAGAAAAAAAATAATGATATAGATCAGGATATTGTTAAAGAAAGCATTAATAAAAAATTTTCACCAAAAAAATTTCATAATGCTCTTGGTAAATATCTTAATAAAATTAATCTTAACTACGAATAAGTTTAATAATAAATTTAGAACTTAATATTAAAAATAGTAATTCCACAAAAAACAAACTCAAAATAAAGCCTTTTAAGCCTAAATATTTTCCAAAAACAAAAAATACAAATAAAGAAAAGAAGGCAGTAATTAAGGATATTCTTCTTTGAAAAAGTATAAGATTATTATAATAAAAATATAGATTAATCATAGTTATTAAACCTCTTAATAAAGCAATTGGGAATAAAAAATAAACGTATCTAATTATTTGATCTATAGGGTAGTTATCATTTAAGAGAAGATTAAAGAAAAAGTTTCCAAAAAAATAGTGGATTAATATTCCAACAACAAGGGCAATCAAAAATAATGTTAATGACTTTAAAATCATTTGTCTATTTTTGAACTTGGAGTAATCAGGCATAATAATTTTTTGTAATTGAAATAGGGGAATTAATAAAACCTCTAAAACTAATAATAAAATTGCATATATCGCAACTTCA
Organism: Candidatus Pelagibacter sp. Uisw_130; assembly: GCF_047722505.1. Lineage (GTDB taxonomy): Bacteria > Pseudomonadota > Alphaproteobacteria > Pelagibacterales > Pelagibacteraceae > Pelagibacter. The sequence continues at coordinate 421,767 of NZ_CP159814.1, read as the reverse complement.
CTTTTTGAAATTAAAAATGGTGAAATAGTAAGCCCCATATAAACTGTAAAATGATTTGATAAACTAATTATAAGATAGTTTTTTGCATTAAATGCAAACTTAAAAAATCTGTTTTTTAATGTTTTTACATTTTCATCTTTAAAACTTAAATAAATTATATATTGAATGACTATAGAAAATATTACAGAATAAATGAAAAAATTTAAAACCTTAATAAGATTAAGCTCATCTTTATAAAATAAAACTAAAAGTAAAAATAATAATGTTTTAAATAAAAAAATTAAATTCCATTGTAAATTCTTTCTTATTGTAACTAAGGCTCCTTCATAAGATAGGATTAAAAAAAAGCATATAATTGACGATAAAACCATAACTTCTTTGCTAAATTCATTAAAATTAAAATATATAATTATTAATGGAAAAACTATTAAGAAAATTAGAATTCGTAATTTTATAAGATTAAATAAAATTGATTTGAATTTATATAAATTTTTGTTGTAGAGAGTATTTCCATAATGAAAAAAACCAAATTCCATTGATATAAGCAAATATCCTATAGCATTTTTTATTATTTGAAAATTTGCAAAATCTTCAACTTTTAAATTATTAATTAATACTATCGCTAAAATTAAACTAGAAATTCTAAACAATAATTGTACTGAAGAGTTTACTGTAAGAATCTTAAATAAATTAAGTAACTTCATTGAATATTAGATTATTAAATTTTATATCTTTTTAATATATTGATTAAATAATTTTTTTTCTTAGATTTTTTCTGCTAGATGCATTTGTGAAGCAAGTAAAAGCTTCTCCAATTTAATAAATCTTATCATTTTTTCAAACCTTAAAAACCATTTTTTGTCAATTTTGTGCATAAATTTAAAAACAATTAATGGAATAAATATACTTAACGTGGTTTTATTGATTTTAAAACCTGCATTTATAAGTTGCTGTTTAAGATCATTAACTCTTAAAACATTAAAATGACCTATTAACTCATTTTTTTCAACTTGATCAATATTAACAAATGTATGTCCTGTAAACCTAAGATAATTTCTAAATAATTTACTTTTTAATTTTTCTCTTTCCATAAGACCTTTTTTTCTCATAAAAAAAAGTATAATTGATAAAATACTTTCTTGTATTAAACGTCTATATTCAGATCTATTTGGAGTGGTTATAATCAATTTACCACCAGGTTTTAAAACTCTAAAAAATTCATCTAACATTTTTTTGGAATCATGAGGATATAAATGTTCAATCATTTCAGAATTAAAAATTGTATCAAAAGAATTATCTTTAAAAGGCAGTTTTGTTGCATCTGCCTTACAAAAAAAATATTTTTGTGGATCTAACCGTTCTGCTGGACTTCTCATTTGATTTGCAGCGAAATCAGCTAAAATTATCTTGCTAGGCTCTATAGGAATAAATTCCAAAAAAGATCTAAAAATATTTCCATCTCCTCCACCCACATCTAAAACTAATCCTAGATTTTTTGGAAAAGTTTCTAACAGTCCATTTTTTCTACTTTCCCTATAATAAGCCTCCATACCTGATTTATAGGAAGAAAAAGCATTTTCTGGATTTTTCTTAACATTAATATTCTCATAATAATCTTGTAGATCATTATTATCTGACTCAATTAAATGCATAATATTATCAATAATTTGAAACTTCTGATTATTTTTATTTATTAGTGAATTACTATAAGAACTTAATTCTGATTGAGTTAAAGGACATCTTAAAATTTTAAGTATTTTTTCATCAATCATATGCACAAGTTATTCATACCATTAAAGATATTAAATGTAAATTTATTTAAAAATAAAAAATTTAATATACTGTTTAAATAGTTTGATTAATATTTATTCTTTGAATCTTTAAATATTCATTATTATATTCCATATGAATTTTTTTTATTACTGAATCATTAATCTCAATTTTTTTACCTTTTAGAATAGTGATTTTTGACAAAATTCTTAAAAAATAAAATAATATTTTATCAAAAAACGATATATCACTCTTTAATTTTTTTTTATTTTGATTTCTATTAAAACGTAAATTAATCATTTTTCTATGCAAAAAAATACTAAAATAATCATATCTTCCAACATTGCTTTTTATTTTAGCTGTATATTTTAAACTTATACCAAGAAATTTCGATAATTTTTTAAATGTTTTTTTTTCTCGCATTTCGTTTTGGTTTAATATTAATATATTCTTTTTAGAAAATAAATTTCTATAACGTAAATAATTTTTGTAATAAAGCATCCCATTAGTTATATCCTTTGCCCTAGGATTGTTTTTTAAAAAAACTTTGTCTTTATTAAGAAGTTTAATCATATTTGCATTAATTTTTTTTGAAGTTATATATCCATAAGCTATATGGTGTAAATAGTGAGATATAAATCTTTTAATTGGCTCTCTTATACACAAAATAATTTTTAGATTTTTGTTATATTGATATAATCTATTAGGTACTTCTTTTAAATGTACATAATTTGGTCTTTTTATTCCTAAAATTAAATTTTTGTTTTTTTTTGGAAAAATGCTTAGGAAATATTTTTTTATATTTGAACATTTTTTAAAATCTGGATTTTGGAATATTGAAATTTCACTTTTTGGTAAATAAATCTTTCCTGAGCTATTTAATATTTTTACAAGATAACTTGTACCTGCTTTTTCTGTTCCTATAATTACAAAATTTAATTTCATATTTATCTACTAATCTTTATAACTAGCAAATTATTTCTTATTGAAACTCTAGTTATACCGATAATAGTTAGCATTAATTTATTGTCAAATTTTCCAAATAATTTTTTAGATTTTTATTAAATTCTTTTATTTGTTAATTTTTTAAAAAAATTTTTATTAATTATCTTTCTCTTAAAATCAAACATTATACCCCACTTAGAGTAATAATATAATATAGATTTTAAATGCATTATGAATATTCTTAAACTTTTATGAGAAGTTTGATTATGTACATGAGTTACTTTAATGGATTTAAAATAAATTGTATCAAATTTTTCAAAAATTCTTCTATACCAATCAAGATCTTCTACGTATAAAAAAAAATTTTTGTCATAAGATCCTACTTTTTTGATTACTTCAGCTTTTATAAAATAACAAGCACCATGAATAAAGGGTACATTTAAAATAAATTTACATTTTTTAAAAGAATTTATTTTTTGATGAATTTTGATTGAAAAAGCATCATAACTAAAGAAAAACCTAACAAAAAAATTAAATATACTAGGAATAGATCTACAAATTAATTGAGTAGTTCCATCAGTATTGACTAACTTTGGTGAAAGTAATCCAAATTTTTTTTTTTTATTTAAAAGATTAATGCTGGAAATTACATCATTGGGTTTAAGATAAATGTCTGGATTCAATATGAGGTAATAAGGATTATTTTTAATTGTTTGTTTGATATTATAATTATGTCCACAACCAAAACCAATATTTTTCTTTGGTGCAAAATAATTATATCTATTTTTTATACAAAATTTTAATAAACTTTTTTGATTAGCGTTATCAAATATGTGAACTTTTATTTGAATGTTTTTGATTTTTTTAACAAACGATAAAACTTTAGATAATTCTAAAATATTTATATTATAAGAAACAAGTGAAATAACTAATTTTCTCATAGATTAAAGAGAGCTTAGGTTAATAAAATTTTTGATAATTTTTGGTATATTTGATTTAGGTAAGTTTATTATCTTAATGTCTTTTTTAAGTATAAATTTCATAATTCTATTTTCTAAATTTTTTTGAGAATAGCATGCAGTTATTTTCATTTTTTTTTTTAAGTATTTAATTGACATTTTTTGATCATGAGCAGCTTCATTTCTATTTCTTGGGAAAACTATAAATTTTTTATTTAAACTTATAAGATCCATAATAGTACCATAGCCACCATGAGATATTACAAGATTACTTTTTTTTATATTTAACAAATGTTTGCTGAAACTAAATTGTCGAGAATATTTCATATATTTTGGTAAATAATCCCCACCACCAATTTGCGCTATACATTTTATCTTGTTTATTCTACAAAAATTATCTAAAGGTTTGACTAGTCTATCAAAGCCTTTATGAAATGTACCTACGGATAAATAAATCACTGAAGAAATCCTTTAGATAATTTAGCTTTTGGGTAATACTTAATTAAATCTTTATGTTGAATTATAAATAGATCAGAAAAAAAATAAGAAATTCTACCAGTGAGAGTTGGCGTTACTACATTAGCAGCACTTTCTATGAAGATAAGACGTGTTTTAAAAAATAATTTTCCTAAAATAATTGTGCCAAGACACACATCAGCACCAGTAGAAATTATTAATTTTGGACGTTCTTTTAAAAGAATCTTGAAAGATTGATAAAAATTTATAATAGTACGAAAAAAATTTCTTCTAGGATGTGTTATGAGATAATTTTTAGTTTTTTTTCTTAAATTTGTTTGGAATGTTACATTATATTTGTTTTTGAAATTAATTCCACTTATAGATTTAATAAGTTCATTATAATGACCACCAGGAGAATATATTAAACAAGTTTTACTTTTAACAATCATCGTTCATTTAAAAAATTTTTGATATTTTTATTTTTGTCTTTAATGATCAAAATTTTATCATTTTTACTAATAACAGTACTAAATACATCAAAATTATCATAACAATAAATATCTAAAGGAAATTTATTAATGAATGAATACATTCTTAAATGAGATAAAAATAAGTTAAGGATAAAAAAACTTTTTACACCATTAGTAAAAAAAATTCTTAAATCTAAATCAGAATTAATTTTTAAAATTTTTTTTTGAGATGACTGAGATCCAATAACTATTGCCTCATCTAATGTTTTAAACTTCAAAACTTTATGGATAATTTTTTTATATACATGATTCATTTTTTTTAAATCATTAGTATAATTTAACGAATATCTGTTAATTAACCAAAATTGACATAAAAAAATCCAAAAAAAAGTATGCACAAAAAAGAAACTTAACAACAAATTAATTTTTAAAAAATTAAAAATTAAAAAAATACATAGAATTTCAATTATAACTCTAAAAGATAATTCTTTATACTGCATTCCTCTCATACCCTGAAATATCCAATTGATAAATAAAACTATTGTGAATGTATTTATAATATTATTAATTTTAGGGTACTTTGCAAAATATTTAAATTTTTTTTTATATAATTTTTTTTTATACATTGTCAGGATTATTATATTTAATTAAACTTATTTCGTAGATTGAAACCAAAAGAAACATATAAATAAACAGTCTGTAAATATCATTAAAGATATTATTTAATAACGATTGCCCAAGAATTACCGAAAAAAATAAAACTGAAATAAATTTTAATTCCTTATCTATATGAGAATTAACAATTTGTGATAAACATTTAATCAAATAAAAAAATAAAATTATTATAAAAAGAGCACCTGGTATACCTCCCTCAAAATAAAAACGTGCAAATTCATTGTGGGGAGATTCTACGATAAAAAGACTCGTATTGTTTATAATGTAGCCAAAACCTAATATACCTTTATTTTTAACCATATCATGCCAAAACTTAATTGAATCAAATCTGCCAGAAGAAAAATTTTCTTCATTTTCAAAAATTCTTATATAAAAACTATTTTCGATAAAGTAACTAAAAAGATAAAATATGGTAAATAAAATAGTAAAAATAAAAATAACTTTTATAAAATCAATAATTTTTTTGTCTCTTTTTATAAGTACTGAAATTAAATAAAAAAAAATAATAACAACAATTACCTGTCTACTAGCAGATAAAAAAATCATTACTATAGCAGCAAGTGAGGTAATGATTAAAAAATTTTTTTTAAAAAGAGAAGTCGTTTTTTTATAGGATGAGTAAGATAAAAATAAATATACTAAACAATTGATTGAATGATTAGTAATTGAATCTGTAAACTCATATCTAGTGTAAGCCAATTGAGCAGATGGTGAGAAAACTTTGCTAACATCAAATGATAAGGCATAAATTGCAGATATTATTATATAGGATGATAAAATCATAAAAAAAATATCTAAAAATCTATCAAATTTAATTTTTTGAACTACGTGCTTTGTAAAGATTATAATGGGAATAATTGTTAAAAATTTATATCCTTTAAGATAAAAATTTTGATTTAATGATAATATAAATGAAATAAAAATTAATAATATTAGAATAATTGCTATTGAGTTTTGACTATTTTCTGTTTTTAAATTCAAATTAATTGAAAAGAAAAAAACTAAAAAAACTAATCCTAAAAAAGTAATAATAGTAATTTGGCGAAGTTGATTAATTTCTACATAAGCACTCGGTATTAAAGAAAGTATAATTAATAAAAAAAAATAAATTTGTGATAAAAAATTATAATTTAATGGTAATTTATTCATATATTTTTTTTATATTTGTGCTTAAAATTTTTTCATCTTTTAAAATAAATTCTTTAGAAGTTTGAATAACTTTTTTACTTTTATAATTTTTTTTAAGAAATTTAATAAATTTATTTACATTTTGTGATGGATTTTTAGTTGGTATTATAATTCCATTTTTTTTTGAAACTAATTTTTGTGCAGTGCCAACATTAGTTGTGAAAATTGGTTTACCGCTTACAAGAGCCTCTTTGATAATAAAAGGATTAACCTCACTTTCAGATACAAATAAAACAGCATAACAGCTATTATAAACACTTGGCATTAATGTACTTTGAATTTTTTTTATAGGTAAAATAAATTTATTTAATTTCTTATTCTTAATATAATCATTAATTTCATTATATAGTTCTCCATGACCTACAAAACATAATTTGAAATTATTTCTAATATATTTATCTTCTTGAATTGCTTTTTCAAATAAACGCAATGCAGAAAAAGGTCTCTTTCCTACAGATAACCTTCCAACTACTAGAATTATTTTTTTTTTCTCACCACTAAAAAAACTTGAATTACTTGATTTCTTGAAGTCAAATGCGGGTGGTAGATACCATAATTTTTTGTTTAATTTATTGTGTCTAGATTTGTACAAATTTTTACTAAAAATTCCAGCAAATGATAATTCGTCTACACAATACTTTATGATAATTCTCTCAATTTTGATAAAAAAATAAACAAGAATTTTCAAATATGGAAAATTATGTTTAAAAACTTCAAAAGTTTTAGTATGTATAGTAGCTATTATTTTTCTTGCTTTTACTGCTTTAATAAAAGGAGCAAAATATAGCCTGTGAATATGAAAATTACAGTTAATAAACTTTTTTTTATTTTTTTTTAAAAATAAAAATAGTTTTATTGCGAATGTAATCCAATTATGTGATTTTGAAATAGGGTAAAAATGAACAGTTGTTCCAGAAATATTAAGAATTTTTTTTTTTCCTGAGCCTAGTGATAACAGATAAATTTTATTAAAATATTTTTTTTGCAAACTTATTAAATTTTCAACATATTTAATTCCTCCACCTTGATCAGATGAAGCTATATAACCATTGTATATATTAACAATTTTTTTCATGTTTATTGATTATATCCAGAATTTTATTTAAGGCTTCATTAGAGTTATTATTGTTTTGTACAATATAAATTGGATAAATTTTAGAAATTTTTTCATAAAATTCATTTCTTAGTTTTCGATTTTTATCGTATAAAACATCTGGTCTATCTTTTTTTATTAAATCTAAATCTCTCTGTATAATTATATAAATTGTATTACTGGGCATTAACATAAATAGAGTTTTTGCATAAAAACCAAAAACAAATTTTTCTAATCTGGTATCTGTTGAAATATCCACCAGTGTATCAATTAATGATCTGTCGGCTACTATAGAAATTTTAGATATTCTAAATCTAAATATTATATCAAAAAATTGGTCAATCCATTGAAAAAATAAAAACAGAATTGATAGTATTTTACTATTATGAAAGTCGTGATAACCTATTTTTGTTCCATTAATTATTACTTTATTATTGTGTCCTGTCAGTCTGGTAATTAACAACAAAGGTTTTGAGGTGTAATTTCTATATCTACTCCAAATATGTTTAGCTTTATTTTTTTTTTTAATATTTTCTAATATTTTAGATGCTAGAAATGTTTTTCCAGTACCATCTAAACCAGATATACAAATATATTTTTTGTTAGTATTAATCATAGTAATTATTTTTCTAAGAAGTTTTTTAATTTCTTAATAAGATCATCCTCATCTTCACATATATAGGTATTAGTTTTTGTGGCATGTTCTGTAATTCCAGGGGTATTCAGAACAAATAATGGAATTTTTGTTTTTATTGCATCATCAATTACAATAGGTGTATCCGATACTGTAATTTTAAATGGCAATACAATTACTGTGCTTTTTTTTATTTTTTCTTTTAACATTTTTGAAGAGTAATATTTTGTATCTAAAATTATATTTTTGTTAAATTTTGATCGTAAAATCTTATGTTTCAGATTACTCATATTATTTTTGAGATAATCTTCATTATTATTTCTAATTAATAAATTAAGATAGAGGTTAGGTTTTTTATGAACTAAATACTCAAATGCATTAAATACAATATCCAAACCTCTTAAGTTAAGAGGTGGCCCAAAGTAAGTTAAAAATATCTTTTTACTTTCATTGATTAATACCTCTTTTTTTTTATAAATTTTTTTTTTAAAAGGAATAAAAACCTTTCCATGCGGTAAACCAATATTTTTATATCGGGTTTGAGCTTCTTTGCTTAAATAAATTACGTCTTTAGAGCCACTTAATTTAAATCCAATATTTAGAATAAATCCAGGTATTAAACTTGCAAAAATAGGTATTAACAGCAACCTAAATTCTCTTAAGAAATTAAAAAAAGATATTCTTTTAATTTCCTTAAAACTAAATCTATTATTTCCTATTATTAATGTTAAATTTTTGAAAAAAGAAAATCTTAATGGAAATAATAATTCTTGTGATCCAATAAGTATAATTATTTTTTTGGGCTTAATTGATGTTATAACTTTTTTTAATTCAAATGAAGGAGAATTTAAGTTAAAAAGTTTTTGTAAGTTAATTATTTTAAATTTATATAAAAATTTTTTTTTACAGTCTGAAATTAAATAAAAGTCATTTTTTTTTAATAAAAAATTATTACAAATATGATTTACAGAAACCCAAGGTTGACTTCTCAACTTGTTTTTTTTGAAACCAAAACAAATTATAACTATTTTAGTCTTTTTTAAATTTTTCAAATTGAGCTTTAAGTTTATTAATATTATTAAGGTTGTGTAATTTAATGACTTTATCTCTATTGGAGCGGCCAATGCTGAGTTTCTTAGTTTTGCTAACTTTATTTAATATGCTAATCATTTGTTTAATATTACCTGATTTTACAAGTTCTTGATGAACTAACTCATTAATAGAACCATCATCAGTTGAAACTATTTTCATTTTCATAGACATTGCCTCCATTAACACAACTGGTATTCCTTCAGATCCTTCTTTTTTATTAAATTTTGAGGGAAGAAAAAAAATATCTGAAAATTCCATTATTTTTTTTATCTGATTTGAATTTAAATTTCTGTAAACAGTTATCTTTTTTTCTAATTTTCTTTTTTTAATCTCTTCTTCAAGGTTTAAATCTCCAAAACCAACTGCAATAAAGTGAAATTTATTACTAATTATTTTTGCTACTTTTAATAAATCAAACCATCCTTTTCGAGGAGTGAACCTGGCTACCGTAAGGATATTTATTTTTTTTTCTTGGTGCCAAAAATTAGTGTCAATAGGAAGTTTGATAACTTTAATTTTATTTTTATCAATTAAGAATTTCTTAATTAATAATTCTTTATTTTTGTTAGATATCGTTGTTACTGATGAAGCATGTTTCATTGCACAAATGAATAGATCTTTATTTTGTTGTGCATAAATTTCATGAGCATGAATTGTTACAGAAAGTTTTATATTAGAAAATTTACTTAGATAATAAGCAATAAAAAACTTTCTGTCTCCAAATGAACCATGCACTAGATCAAAATTTTTTTCTATTTTAATCAGCCAATTTATTGCAAAAATAAATTCTAAAAAAGAAGAGTATTTAATTGAACTTATAAATAATTCAAAAGTTTTTAATGGTCTTGTAAACAATAAAAATCCAAACCCCAAAATAAAATTTAAGATACTAAACTTATGAATTTTATATTCTAAACCACCAATAGTTAAATTATTTTTTATACTTAGAGTTGAAAAAATCGATATTTTGATATTTTTACTTGATAGCAAATCAATTTCATTAGCTATAAATGTTTCTAAATTTTCCTTCATAGAAACAAAATAAGCTATTTTCATTTTAATTTTTTTTCCCAATCAATTGCTGTTTTTAAGATATAATCTAAATTATTATACTTTGGCTTCCACGAAAAATATTTCATAAATTTGTCTACGTTGGATACTATCATTTCACTATCGCCTGGCCTTCTTGGTCCAATTGTGGTTTTTAAATTTTTATTTATAATTTTATTTAATTCTTTGATTACATCCTTGATACTAAATCCATTTCCGTATCCGCAGTTGAATAAATTAGACTCACCACCCTCTATCAAATGATTTGCTGATATTAGATGAATTTCTGCTAAATCAGAAACATGAATATAGTCTCTTATTGCCGTTCCATCAGGAGTGGCATAATCATCTCCATTAATAATTAATTTATCTCTTTTGCCCACCACTACTTCACAAGCAACTTTAATTAAATGCGATGAAACTTTTGAAATTAATCCTGTTCGCATTTTTTCATCAGCACCAGCTACATTAAAATATCTCAATATAATATATTTTGAATTATAGTGTTCTGAAGTTTCTCTAATAAAATTCTCCAATTCTAGTTTTGATGATGCGTAAGGATTAAGTGGATCTGTTGGATCTGTTTCTGTAACCTTTTGAGTTTTTGGGTTGCCATAAACAGCAGCTGTTGAAGAAAAAATAACTTTTTTTAATTCATTCTCAAAACAAGTTTCTAAAAATATTTTAGCCTTTGTATAATTAAAATCATTATATCTTTCTGGCTGCTCTACAGATTCATCTACTCTAATCAGACCAGCAAAATGCATTACTAAATCAAAATTATTATTGTTTATTAAATTTTTTACTTTTTCTTTCTCATCTATGTCAAATACTTCAAGTTTTACTTTCTTAGGTAGTAATTCTTTGTTTCCTGTAATTAAACTGTCAATACAAGTAACTTCGTGTCCTTTGTCAATTAATAGATGACAAACATGACTTCCTATATAACCTGCCCCACCAGTTAGTAAAATTTTACTCATACTTGCTTAAAAAAATTAGTTAAGAAACATTATAGAATTATACAATATTCTAAAATATATGTATCTTTTTAAATAGGATTTAATTGAATGTTACTAGAGTACCTATAAGAATTAGGCCCCAATATGCAGATAATCCTAGAAATATACCAGTTTTTAATTTATTTTTTTTAATTTCAGAAGGTAATTTTTTTAGTAATTCAGGCACTGATGTCCCTAACTAACATGACATTAATATTTGTCAAATAATACTTAAAAAATTTTAATCAATCAATTTAGTAGATGGTAGCTCCAAAGACTTTAACATCTTCACCTTCAACGCCAAGAACTAATCTTCCAAGGAACTCACCTTCTATTTCCTTGCTTCTTTGTTTAAATAGAACGGTAATATTTTGACCTCGTCTTAAACATCCAAATGCTTGATAATCTTCTTTTAAACTAGTCAAAAGCTTATTATTAGCCCACTGTTTTCCAAGCTCTACTTCATTTGCACCAAATAACATTTGAGTTCCAAAGTCTTTAGTGAAACCGCCATAATCTTTCATATTTGAAGTTTTAACAAGATTATCCCAAATAGGATTAGCAATTGCTATAATCTCATCATCAGATTTCTCTAAAAGATTCATAATTTGAGTTTTTGGTTTAAGAAGCTTTTCTCTTCTCGTTCTCGTCAACTATGTGATAAACCGGCACTTTCTCAAGAGAAAATTTACCAGTTTTAGGATCACGTCTAGAAACTGTTAAGCAGTGCCAATTATCATCATCAAGTTTCATATGATCACCTCTGTAATAGTAACCAGGCCAACGTGTTTCTTCACGGAACATAGTGTGTTCAGTTACACATTGAGAAGTTAAAGCTCTGTGTTTTAGCTCCCAAGCTCTCATAAGTTGGTGTAAATCTTCAGCACCTACTTTTTCTAAATCTTCCTCTAACCAAGCAAGTAATTCCAAGCCTCTCTTAAGCATATTACCATTAGTCATGTAGTTAGTTGCAATTCCCCCAACATACTCATCCATAATTCTTTGTAGACGTTGAAGACCTTGAATAGGTGAAATGTAACTAGGTGAAACTGTTCCACCGGTAATTTCATTTTGAGCTACTTGATAAGTCTCTAAAGGTTTAAATATAGCAGTTTTAAAGTCTTCACACTGTTTGTCAGTTACTTTAATGCCCTCTGCTTTTTTATCCTCAATATATTTTACAGCAGCTTTTGCAGCTAAACGACCTTCAGTAAATGATCCTGAAGAAAATTTATGAGCACTTCCACCCACAGTATCGCCTGCACCAAAAAGACCGTCAATTGTTAACATTCTATTATATCCCCAGAAATATTCTGGTGGAGATAAATCTTCAGGTCCACTAACCCAAGCTCCAGAACAAGTTGCATGTGAACCCATAACATAAGGCTCAGATGTAGTTAATTCAGGATTTGTATATTTTGGATCGATATTTTGAGAAGCCCAAACAACCGCTTGACCAACAGTCATACCTAAGAAATTTTCCCAACCAACTGTTTCTAAGTGTGGATCTTGGAATGCTTCAGTTGTAACCATATGAATGGGTCCACCACCTGCAATAGTTTCTTGAATAAATGCGTGGTTTCTTAAACATGTAGGAGTTGGATGGTGATCAATATATTCACCAACTAATTCTTTAGTTTGATCATACCATTTCTTCTCATAATTCTCTCCATTTGCATTTTGAGTATATGTTTTAAGGTGTAAGAAGTATGCTCCAACTGGACCATAACCATCTTTAAATCTACACAACACAATTCTATTTTCCATTTGTGTCATTTTAGCTCCAACAGCAATAGGTAATGCATAAGCAGAACCATTACTCCATGGTGCATACCAAGTTCTTCCCATTCCTTCACCAACTGCTCTTGGTTTGAAAATGTGAGATGCTCCACCTGCTGCAACAATTACAGTTTTTGCTCTAAATACATGGAAGTCACCAGTTCTCATATTAAAACCAACGGCTCCACCTACTCTATTTTCTTGAGCCTCATCCATTAAAAGATGAGTGATCATTATTCTATTATAAATTTTATCGGCTGATTTTTTTGCAGCCTCTGCAACAATTGGCTTGTAACTTTCACCATGTATCATGATCTGCCATTTACCTTCTCTAAGGTAACGACCTGTTTTTTCGTTTTTCATCATTGGTAAGCCCCATTCATCAAACATATGAACCGTTGAATCAACGTGACGAGCCATATCGTAACCTAAATCTTCTCTAACCATTCCCATTAAATCATTACGTGCATATCTTACGTGATCTTCAGGTTGGTTTTCACCCCACTGCATACCCATGTAACAGTTAATAGCGTATAAACCTTGAGCAACTGCTCCACTTCTATCGATATTAGCTTTTTCTACACAAATAATTTTCATATCTCTTCCCCAGTGTCTAGCTTCAAAAGTAGCACCAGTTCCAGCCATACCGCCACCAACAACTAGAACATCACAATCCTCAAAATGTGTTTTGTGTTTAGCCATTAGTAGTAAACTCCTTTTTTAAAGGTATCTTTTGGTACCGATGGTAATTTACCGTCAATATTTAAACCATTAGGTTCTGTATAGAGCATTTGAGAATTGATCTCACCTTGGTTAGGCTTTTCACCTTCTGCTAATTTTGGAATAAATTTTCCCCAAGGTTTTGTTGTAATTGGAGATACAAAATCTTTTGTAGTTCCATTTCTAAATTTAATTTTCCAAGAGATAGTTCCTTTTTCTTCTTCACGTCTAACTCTAACACTGTGACCCATAGGAGCAAAATCTGCATAACCACGAACGTCAATTGCATGATTAGGACAGGCTTTAACACAAGAATAACATTCCCAACAAAAGTTTGGTTCAATATTTACTGCTCTTCTAATATTTTCATCGATGTGCATTATATCTGATGGACAAATATCCACACAGTGACCACATCCATCACATCTCGTCATGTATACAAAAGTTGACATATTATATTACCTTTCTCTTTTTAATAGTGTTTTGGTTGTTCTCTTTTAATTCCTAATCCAAATTGTTTTGGTGCATCAGCAAGTGGTGGAAGATTGTCTCTTGAACCATCTGCTTCTGCTAAGTTTTTTTGGATTGCTGCACCAGGTTTGTAAATCATGTGTGCAAATTTTGACCAATAAACTCCCCCAAATAAAACAATGTTTGAGGTAATAAATAAAACTAAAAATATATATCCCAGTCCAGTTGATCCTGAGGATTGAAAGTAAGACCAAGCAAGCCCAGTAGTTGCGCATGCTAGAAGTGCTAGAACAAACAAGTCTGCTTTAATAATTCTGTACCATGGATGAGCTTCTGCAAGTACATCCACTCTTAAAAATAACCAAAACCAATAACCACCAACACAAGTCATTATTGCTCCAACATGCCAAATCATAGGCCAGATTGTTGGTGCAGCTGTTCCTGTTCCCGTGTAACCAAAAACTAATACGACAGATGCAACCCAAAATAAGATAGTTCCATACATCCCCATAACATGAGCAACTCTTCTTTTGCCTGCACCTAGTTCTGCAGTAGTTGCAATATCATGGACTACAGTTTTTAAAATAATTGCTGTTTTTTCACCAGCACCAATTTCTCTTTCAGCAGCTAATTTTGCTTTTTTTGCATTATTGAAAAAATAAGTAACGTTCTTGTGATGTATCATCTGAACTATCGTTCCAATAACGATTAAAGCCAACATTGCTAAAACAAAGCCTTGAATTACAGAAGGAGAAATTGATTCTCCTAATGCAGAAAATGGACTAATTGACATCATATAGAATATTACCCTTTATAACTATTTTATTGAAACTTAATTTTGAGTTTTTAATATAGTTGAAATGATAGATCAACCGTTATTAGGTGCGCTATTTAACAATAAAAATACAACTTACACTTTACGTTTATAATGTTGTTTTAAAGGAATAACTGACCTTACACCACCTTGTGGGTTTTCAACATCACCCTCTCTTCTTGGCATTAAATGAATGTGACAATGTAAAATTGATTGTCCTGAAACTTTTCCAGCATTTGTTCCAATATTAAATCCTTTAACCATAGGATCTTTTAACAATATTTCTTCTTTAATTTGCTTAATAAGATTATTGCACGCAATCACTTCATTATCACTTAAATCAAAATAGTCCTTAACATGACGTTTTGGAATAATTAAACAATGAAATTCAGACACAGGATATGTATCATAACTAGCATAAGCTAACTCATTTTCAGCAGTTAAACCACTTTGTTTGGAATTACAGAATAAACAAGGGTTGTTTGGGTCAAACATAATTTTATCTATAAATAGAGCATTTGTTAAATTCACTTTTATAAAAACTAGATAACATTCTATAAAATTTTAAACTTTTTCTCTTCCACTTAATTTCATTAATATTTTTTATTGATGCAACACCTTTTCCAGAACCAATAAGAAGAATTTCATTATATTCAGATAAAGTTTTTATCAAAATATCTTTGTTAATAATCTTGCCTAATTTTTTATTAAAAAACTTATAAGTGATACCCTTATAAATATTATTTATTGGAGAGTACACTTTATCATTTTTTATAAATAACATATTTGAAGTTCCACTTTCTAAAATCATATTTTTATAACAAAGTCCTACATCTGAAGTGGCGTTATCCATTTTTGATAAATGTTTTAGTATAAAGCTATATTTAAGATTTTTATACTTAGGGTCAAATCGTTTGTGACTAATAAGCTTTAAATTAAAATTTAATTTAGGAGTTATTCTATTTCTTAAAGAAATTGATATCATCTTTTTATTTACAGCAACTCTAAGGAGATGATTATAAGATTTTTTTTTATCGATATTTAATTTTATTAATTTAAGAATATTTTTTTCAAGATTTGTGGTGTTTAGTTTGTAAACTTTTAAAGATTTTATTAAATTTTTGATATGTTTTTTAAAAAAAAGTATCTTAGTTGGTTTTCCAAAAATCCACATAGTGGTAAATACACCATTATCCCCCCAAAGATCTTTAAAATTAATCTCTTTGTAGGTTTTATGCTGATAAGATTTTTTTAATAAGTAAGTTACCATTTTCAGTTAAAAAAGATTCTGGGTGAAATTGAAAGCCATATATTTTTTCTTTATTATTTTCTATTGTCATTGCTGTATTGGAGATAGCACACCTCATTGTAATTTCAAAATTTTTCGCAGTAAATGGCTCCTTTAGTTTTAGAGAGTGATATCTACCTACAGTGAATTGACTATTTTTTTTGAATAATGAGTTTTTGCTAGTTACTTTTATTTTAGATTGAAAACCATGATAAATCTTTTTTTGTTCAATTATTTTTCCATTTTCACAATGCAGAATTTGTTGGAACCCAAGACAAATTCCAATAATTTTTTTTTTACCTTTGAATTTTTTATAAATCTCTGAACTTGTGGGATAATCTTTTGGAGCACCTGGGCCTGGTGAAAAAACAATAATACCTGCTTTATTTAATTTATTTTCGTTTATTTTGTTAAAATTTGTACAAACTACTTCATCAAAATTTTCAAATTGATGTACTACGTTGTGAGTAAACGAGTCTTGATGATCAATGATATATATCATTTGTAAAGATCTATTAATGATTTTGCTTTAATGTAATTTTCATTAAATTCATGTACAGCATTACTGTCTATTACCACCCCTGAAGCAACTGATATTTCTGATTTACCTTTAAAATTTAATATTGATCTAATAATAATATTAAACCTCATATCTCCATTGAATTTTAAGTAACCAAAGCTTCCTGTGTAAATATTTCTATTTTGTTTTTCCTGCCTATTTAACAAATTTAAAGTGCTAATTTTTGGACATCCAATTACTGATCCACCAGGCATCATCGCTTTTATAATCTCTAATGAAGTAACTTTACTCTTGAGCTGACCTCCTATTAAACTTACGTAATGATAAAGATCCTTGTATTCCTCAACTATCTTTTTCTTTAAGATTTTTACTGTGCCTGGTTTGCATATTTTAGATAAATCATTTCTTTCCATATCAACAATCATGTTGTGCTCTTTGGTTTCTTTCAAGTTTTTTCTAAAAAAAGTAAGGGCTTTATTCTTATCTAATTTTTTGGTTTTCTTTAAAGTGCCCGCTATAGGCTTTGTTGTTATAAAATTATTTTTTTTTGTTATCAAATTTTCAGGTGAACAGCTTATTATAGAATAATTTTTATCCTTAATCATAAAAGCTTCAGGCGCTAAATTACTTTTTACTAGCCTTCCAAAAAAATCTAAAGCATCTATTTCAGATTTATTACTATATTTGGTGCAAATTTTAATCTGGTATGTTTGACCAGATTTTATTTTTTTTTTAAATTTATCAAATATTATTTTATACGATTTTTTATTAATATTTATTCTAAACAAATCATTAGGATTTGATGATCTAGTTTTTTTATATTCTAAATTATTTGAAAATTTTATTTTTGTTTCAGGTTTGTAAAATATTCCTTTAGGGAAATTTATTGTTTTTTGTTTTTTGATTTTTATATCAATTAAGTTATTAAGTATTTCATAGCCAAAAAAACCAATAAACAGGTCTGTTTCTTTACGGATAGATTTTAATTTAGTATTTTTGTTAATGAATTTTTCAATATTATTATTATTTAAAATAATCTTTTTTGAAAAGTCTGTATAAAGATCAAATCCCTCATCTGATTTATAGATTATAAAAGGTTTTTTTGAATTATCTAAATCTAGTAAGTATTTTTTCTTATTCAATTTTCTATTCTGTTTTTAATCTTAGAACTGCTTCTTCCTTAATTGGTAAATGTATTATTGCTGCAAAAACAGATAAAGCAATTGCTAAATACCAGGCATAATCATAAGAGCCATATAAATCATGAAATAATCCTCCAAGGAAAGCTCCAAAGAATGAACCTACTTGATGACTTAAAAAAACTATTCCATATAATACACCTAAATACTTTGTTCCAAAAATATGAGCCACTATACCACTTGTTGCAGGTACTGTTGATAGCCATAGAAAACCAAAACTTGCACCAAAGATAAATGCATTAATATTGCTTGCTGGTAAAAATATAAATAAGATTATTGAAACACCCCTTAGTGCATAAATAGAACTTAAAATAATTTTTTTACTAATTTTTGTAGAAAGATATCCGCTTAATAAAGAACCAAAAATGTTAAATAGTCCAATTAAGGATAGAATTGCAGCTGCAGTCCAACTTTCTAGGCCTCTATCAATTACGTATTTTGGAACATGGGTTCCAACTAAAGTTATATGAAAACCACATACAAAAAAGCCAGATGTAAGCAGTATGTAACTTTTGTTTTTAAAAGCTTCCCTTAGAGCGTCAAAGGCACTTTGGTTGTTTGGTTTTTCAATAGATTGAGCTGCAGATGGAGATCTGACAAAAAAAGCTATTATAAGTCCAATAAACAAGAATATTGTGAATACAAAAAGTGTGTCCACCCATCCATTTTTAATTAACGAATAACTCGTATAAAGTGGAGAGATAAAATAACCCAAAGAACCAACGGCTGTGACTATACTCATGGCTATAGTTCTGTTTGATAGTGGGAAATGTTTACCAACAATTGACATTGGAATACTAATTGCAGTTCCGCCTAAACCAATTCCAACTAAAAGTCCTAAATCGATTTGAAAAAAAATTCCAGTATTTGGACCAGTATACAAAAAGTAAATCCCTAAAATATAAAAAACAAATGCTAAACAAATTGCTTTATGTCCACCATATTTATCAGCAATGGCTCCAAATATAGGACCTGTTAAACCCCACATTAACATTTGAATACCTATTGCTAATCCAGATTGAGTTATTGAAATATCTAGGTCATTTTTAAAATCCATAAAAAATAGACCAAAGGTTTGTCTAACTCCAAGAGAAATCAAAACTACAACACAGGCTGCAATCAGCGTTATTAAAGCTGTTTTATTTTTAATAAATTTTTCTGAATTCATTTAACGTGTTTAAGAGATTTTTTTAAATCATCTATCAGATCTTTTGGATCCTCTAAACCAATATGCAATCTAACCAGATGTTCATCTTTTGCTAATTTTAGATACTCTCTATTCCCTTGTTCACGCTTATCTTGATATAATGCAAGGCTTTCAAATCCACCCCAGCTATACCCATAACCAAATAATTTTAAAGAATTAACAAACTTAATTACTGAGTTTTTATTCTTAGATTTAATTTTTAAGCCCATCAATCCTGAAGCACCAGAATAATATTTTTTCCACATTCTAAAATTAAATGAATCTTTTTTATGAGGGTATAAAAGTTTTATATTTTTATAATTAGATAAAAATTCAGCTACTTGCTTTGCACTTTTTTCGTGCTTATCTAATCTAATGTCTAAAGTTCTAAGTCCTCTTGTTATTAAATATGCATCATCTGGTCCAAGTCTTAAACCAGTTATTTTATTTGTCTTGTCAATTTGTTTAAAAACTTTTTTATTAACCGCAAGACTTCCACCCATAACATCGGAGTGACCTGAATAATATTTCGTAGCAGATACAATTGACATATCAAATCCAAGTTTAATGGGTTTTAAAAAATAGGGTGTTCCCCAAGTATTGTCAATAGCTGAAAAAATTTTATTCTTTTTTGCAATCGATACTATTTTACCTAAATCTTGAAAATCAAATGTGTTACTTCCTGGATTTTCAACAAAAATTAATTTTGTTTTTTTTGTAATCGCTTTTTCTAAAGTTTTTAAATCATGTGGATCGTAAAAAATAGATTTTATATTAAATTCTTTTAAAAAATCTTGAGTTAAAATTCTCGTAGGTGAATATGCTGGGTCTGCTACAATAATTTCGTCACCAGGACGAACAACACTAAAGATAGATAAAAAAACTGATCCAAAGCCAGTCGGTGTTAAAAATACATGATAGCACTCTTCCATTTCTTTAAGTATCTGAGATAAAACATGGGTTGTTGATGTTCCCTGTCTTCCATAATCAAAATGTCCACCTGTTGGATCATTTTTACTCTTATCCTGCATTTTCCTGATATCTTGCATGGATTTAAAGATAATAGTCGAGGCTCTCACTACAGGGGGGTTAACTGACTGATTATGGTAATCTTTTGCAGTATGTTTGAGAAAAGTCTTAAATGATTTTGTCATAAAAAATTTGATATGTTAAAGGGACAATGCTATATCCCTCGAATTACGTCAATAAAATTAATAATAGGATAATATGGGTTACCCAAAAAAACATAGAGGTCGAAGAAAACAGGGCTCTAAAAAAAGAAGAGCTAAGCGAAAAAACAAAAAAAAATAGTTCCTTTAATGGATAAGATTAACAAAGCTAAATCTATAAGCATTTGGATATTTATTATTCCATTCGTTGCAGTAAATGCTTGCCTAATATTGATTACAGAATTCCAATGGTTGTTTCCTGACCAAGAAGACATTATACACAATACATTTCCATATATTGATGGGGGTGCATCAATTAGTAGAACCGCAAGACCTTACCCTAGCTGGCTAATATTTAAACCAGCTATGTTTTTAACATCATTTTTGCTCATAAAATATTGGTACCTTAATAGAGATATATTACTAAGCTTTAATAAGAACTATAAGCATCTCAAGAAAATTTTATTTTTTGGTTTAGGGTCAGCAACTGCGCTAATAATTCATTCAATATTTCTTGGAATTGAATTTGATAATAATTTTTATAAATTATTTAGAAGAGTGATAATGCTGTTATTTATCATATTTGAAGTTGCAGCACAGGCCTACTTAGTAGTAGCACTTTATTCTTTTAAAAAAGAGTTATCTAAATTTATAAATGTTAAAGTTTTAAAATTAAAATTAATTTTAGTTTCAGTGCTAATCTTAGTTGCCATAATTGCTATTCCAATAATTAGTTGGCCTGGAAATACATTTAAATTTGTTAAACATGCACTCGAATGGAATTATTTTTTAGGTGTAATAACTTTTTATTTGTTAACTTATTTTATGTGGAAAAAGAAAAGTTAACTTGTTATCCAGCCCCCACCAAGAACCTTATAGCCATTATTATTTTTTGAATAAAAAACACATGCTTGGCCTGGTGCAATACCATGTTCTTCTTCCAATAAATTAACGTTCGCATTGGTATCATTGATATCTATCTTGGCTTTAATCAATCTTCCAGTAGATCTTACTTTTACAAACAATTCATTTTCAAAATCATTTTGATCATTTGTAATAATATTTAAATCTTTTAAATTTATTTTTGTTTTAACAAGATGCTCTTTAACACCAACAATAATTTCATTTTTATCAGCGATAATCTTTACTACATACAATGGGTTCTTATCAGAAACTCTAATTCCTTTTCTTTGACCAATTGTATAATTGATAATGCCATCATGAACTCCTATCACTTCACCATTCATATTTTTAATGTTACCTTTGCTAAAAGAGTTTGGTCTAAACTTTTCTATAACTGAAGCGTAGTCTCCATTTGGGACAAAGCAGATATCTTGACTATCAGGTTTATCTGCAACATTAAGATCAAGCTCTCTTGCAATACTTCTAGTTTCATCTTTAAGAAGATTGCCTAAAGGAAATCTTAAAAAATTTAATTGATCTTTTGTGGTATTAAATAAAAAATAACTTTGATCTCTATTTAAATCAATTCCTCTGTACATATCTGTATTATTTTCATCTGTGATACTTTTAACGTAATGACCTGTAACTAGGGCATCTGCTTTTAATCTTTTAGCCTCTCCAAATAAGTCTGTAAACTTAACTGTTTTATTGCATTGAACACATGGGATTGGAGTCTCTCCATTTAAATAACTATCTATAAAATTATCAATAACACCTTCTTTAAATCTATTTTGATAATATAAGATTTTATGCTCTATCTTTAATTTATCAGCTACTCTTTTTGCATCCATAATATCTTGACCTGCACAACATTGTTTTGAAGAAGCTGTCTCTTTACTATCGTTATAAAGTTTTAAAGTGATACCAATAACGTTGTAACCTTCATTTTTCATCATGGCTGCGACTGTTGAAGAATCAACTCCACCTGACATTGCAACAACAACTAAAGTATTTTTTGGTTCTTTAGCTATTCCAATGGAATTCAATTTTGTCATATTTAATGATATTTATTAGTATATTAACTATAAGTAAATTAATGATTTTAGATTTTGAGCCAGGCGACAAAGTTACTAACCCTAACAACAAAGATTGGGGAACTGGACAAGTTCAATCAATAATTAATGGTAAAGTTACTGTAAATTTTGAAAATGTTGGGAAAAAAGTTATTAATTCAAAAATAATTCAATTAGAAAAATTGTATAAATGAACCTTGAAGAAAAAAAGAAAATTACTCTTTCACTAATAGAAACTTTTAATAAAGCAAGTAGGGTAGCTTTAGATTTAAGAGAAGCTGGTTTAAAAAAAGAAATTAAGTCAGACAATACTCCTGTAAGTAATGGAGATATTGAAGTTAATAAAATTTTAACCCGCAAGATCCAAGAAATAACTCCAAATATTGCTGTTGTTTCAGAAGAGAGTGCAAATCATAAGATGGATTCTGATTTAAATAATTTTTGGTTAATCGATCCAATTGATGGCACTAGAGATTATATAAATAACCGTGATGAATTTACTTTAAATGCAGCATTAATATTAGATAAAAAACCAGCTATTGGAATCATAACAGTTCCAGCGAAAAAAAGAGTTTTTTACTCTTACGGTCTATCCCATAGTTATGAGCTAATTGATAACCAAGAAATTTCTTTAATAAATAAAAAGAAAGACTTAAATGAATATACTGCAGTAAGTTATTCAAACGTTCTTAAGCCTGAAATTTTAGAAATTCATAAAAAATATAAAATAAGTTCCTTTCAAAAAATGAAAAGTTCATTAAAATTTTGTGTTATTGCGGCAGGTGAATTTGACATGTATGTTGCTGAACCAAGAGCTTGTGAATGGGATATTGCTGCAGGTCACGCAATCCTTGAGCACTCTGGAGGTAAAGTAACTGATTTTAATTATAATGAAATACTCTACGGGAAACCTGAGTTTAAAAACCCAAGTTTAATCTTAAAAAGTAAAAATATATTATAATGGATGAACAATTAAGAGTAATTTTAATAATTATAGTGTCTGTTTCCATCTTTGGCTTATTAGTTTTTGTATTTATTAAAAATGTTATTAGAAATAGAATTAAATCTCTTGTTGAAGAGGAAGAGAAAGAAAAGAAATTAAAGTAATCTAATTATTTTAATATAATCAGCTTGGTCTATATCCATGATCCTTTTAGATGTTTCAAAATCAAAACCATTTCTTGCTAGTAAAGCAATATCTTTTTTGTAAAATAGTGCTCTATTATCCTCTACCCTAGCTGGTCCAATTCTCTTTTTTTTGCATATTTTTATTCCAGAAAAAAAATCTTGGTCAGAGTTATCCTCTTTGATCTTATCTATTGTTTCTTTAATATAGCGATCGTTAATTCCCTTAGTCATTAAATAATTTCTAATTTTATTAACTGAACTGCCTCTTTGAATTAAGCTTCTTGATTTGCTTTCAGAATAGAATTTATCATTGATAAACTTAGTTTTTTCAAGATCTTGCAAAACAACGTCAATTAAATCTGTAATATCTTGTTTTTTAATATTTTCTAAATTTGCTTTTAGATACTTTTTTAATAGATATGTTCTAAGTTGCTGTTTAGATGGGGCATATCTTTCAATATATGCAAATGAGAAATTTCTCATTTCCTCTACAGTAACTTGCAATGTTTTTTTTCTATTTCTCATATGAATCCTGATAACATATTATATAATACACTAAAATATGATCGATCAAATCTATACATACTTTACAATTGAAATGGTTTTTCTTTGGTTAAATCTAGGTGTATTACCTTTTTGGTTAATATTGGTGTTCTTTCCACACTCACAAATATGTAGAGTTTTCATTACATCAATTTTTCCTTTTATTATTTTAAGTTTTGCCTACGGTTATTTAACCTATTTGTTGTTTAATGAAGGGTATGACTTTGTTAGAAATTTTGAACTATACTTAGGTTTAGATTCAATTGGTTATTTGTTTAACGATAAATCATTCTTAATTTTATTTTGGACTCATTTTCTATCTATTAATTTATTTTGTGGTGGATGGATTGTTAAAGACTCACAAAAATTTGGTATCAATAAAATAATAATGTCTTTTCCTATATTAATAACATATTTTATTGGTCCAATAGGGCTTACTCTTTATTGGATTATAAGAATTTTTTACGCAAAAAGAATTAATCTATATGACTAAAGAAATAGATTTCTATTTTGATTTTATTAGTCCCTATACGTATTTAGCTTACAAAAAAATCCAATCTTTACCAAAAGATATTAAGATTAATTATAAACCAATCTTATTAGGTGGCCTTCATAATCTACAAGGAATAACAGCACCAGCTTTTATTAAACCCAAACTAAAGCACATGATAAGTGATTGTAATTTAATTGCAAAAAAAGATAAATCAAATTTTATTTGGAATTCTAAGTTTCCTATTAATTCATTAAATATCATGCGAGGATACCTTTATATTAATGTTGAAAAAAAAGATTTATATCTAAATATTATGTTTGATGCTTATTGGAAAGACAACCTTGATATTTCTAATGAAGGAATTTTAAAAACTCTTCTTGAAATATGCAAGATTGAAGTAATTAGTTTTTTTAATGGTATTAAAGATACTAAGATTAAAGATGAATTAAAATCTGTTACTCAAAGAGCTCATGACAAGGGAGTATTTGGTGCTCCTACCTTTATTGTGAATGATAAAATATTTTGGGGACAGGATAGATTAGAGTTTGTTTTAGACGAGTACAATAATTAGTTTATATTATTTTAAAATCACTCTGAGTTATTGCTGCAAAGCCACCCTCTATGTGTGATACTTTTTCAAAACCCATTTCTTTTAAAGATTTGGCTGCTAGTGCAGATCTTAAACCACCAGCACAAAATAAAACCATTTCTTTATTCATGTCAATTTTTCCACTTTTAAAATAAGGACCATCTGGATCCAACCAAAACTCTAACATTCCTCGAGGTATGTGATTTGAATTTTCAATTCTACCAGTTTTGTCTAGTTCACCCTTTTCTCTAATATCAATTAAAGTACATTTAGCTTCACTTGACAGTTTTAATGCTTCATCGGCAGTTATAGTTTTAACTTCACTTAATGCTTCAGAAACTAGAGTTTGTGATGATTTAATAGGCATAATATTGTAAAAAATAATTATAAACAATTAAATGAAAAAAAGCATCATTAAAAAACTATTTATTAAACTCTCAAAAGTTTTGGGTTATGAAATAATTGACCAAAGTGATTTTAGCTCACCTACTCTTCAAAAACAATTAAATGAAGATCTTTCGATCATAAATGAAAAATCAATTGTTTTACCTTTAGGTGAAGTAAAGATTACTAAAAAAATAAACTCTGTATTGATTATATTTAGAACTAATACTGATGTTGAAATATGGGATCAGAATAAAAGAAGATTATATGAACAGCCAAAAATTGAATATTCTTTAAAAGCTTTAAATTCATTAATAAAGTCAGTTAACTTTTCTAAAACAAAATACCCAAACATTAAATTTAAGATAATAATCGTTGATGATAAATCTAAAGAAGAAAATTTAAATAAGCTAAAGAAGCTTATGGATGGAAGTGGTTTGGATATAAGTATTACCCCACTAAACCATGACAAATATAAAGATACAATAAAACAGCAAAAAAATGATCAAACTTTTTCTAATTTAGCAAGCTTACTTCAGTCTTTTGAGCTAGGAAAGGAATATGGTGAGGATTTAATTTTCTTTGTTGAAGATGATTACTTGCATTTTGAACCTATGATGGAAGAAATGATTGCATCATACGAGAGAATAGCTTCACAAATTAATAAGGATGTTTTTATGTGTCCTGCTGATTATCCATACCTATATATGAATAATGAAAAAACAAATATCTTGATTGGAAACAAAAGACATTGGAGAACAATTAATCAAACTCTATGTACATTCTTGACCACAAAATCTTTATTAGATAAATATTGGGATAATTTTTATAATACTTGTCTAGATAGAAACGACCCTTTTGAAAAACATCTAAACGAAATCTATACAAAAGAATTTTGTATCTCACCATTAAAAAGTCTTTCTTTACATCTAACAAATGTTAATTCAAACTATGGACTATCTCCCTTTATAGATTATAAAAAATTGTGGGAAGAAAATTAAACTAGTTATGCTTAAAATAAATACTAAAGCCCCAATTTTTAATCTAAATTCAACTGATGGAAAAATTTATTCATTAAAAGATTCTATGAGTAAATTTGTTGTACTTTACTTCTATCCAAAAGATGACACTCCAGGATGCACAATTGAGACTAATGATTTTAATAACTTATTATCTAAGTTTAAAAAACTAAATTGTGAAATATTTGGTGTTTCTAAAGATGATCTAAAAAGCCACCATAAATTTAAAGAAAAATATAAGATCAAATTTGATCTTTTATCTGACGTAGAACTCACTATTTTAAAAAAATATAAAGTTTGGGCTAAGAAAAAATTTATGGGAAGAGAGTTTATGGGTATAGTAAGAACAACATTCTTAATTGATCCAAATAGTAAAATTCTAAAAATTTGGGATAATGTAAAAGTTAAAGATCACGCTAAAGAAGTACTTGATACCTTAAAGAGCATTCAAAAATAAAAAGGCCCCAGTTAAGGGGCCTATTTCTTTCAATTACTTGTATTGCTAGTCTCTGATAGCGTAAGCAATAACGCCAGTTTCAGCAACGTCTGTCCCTAGTTTTTCTGCTTCCTTACTAAGTCTAATACCCATTGTATTTTTCATTATTGCCCAAATTATATAAGCAACTATGAATACAAAAATGTTGACTGCAAGCACACCAACTAACTGAGCACCAAAAGAAGCATCAGCATTTGTTAGTGGAACTGCCAATGTTCCCCAAATACCTGCAAACAAGTGAGCTGGTATTGCACCTACTACATCGTCAATTTTAAATGCAAATAAAAGCTTAGTCCCAAGTACAACTATCAAACCACCGACGCCACCAATTAAGATAGCAGCTAATGGAGATGGAGCTAAAGGTTCTGCGGTAATTGCTACAAGACCACCAATTGCACCATTTAACATCATGATCACATCAGTTTTACCTGACAATAATCTTGGTACAATTGCTGCAACCATTACACCACCACAAGCTGCAAGATTTGTATTAATAAAAATAGTTGAAATTGCAACAGCATCATCAAATGTTCCTAATGCTAATTGTGAACCACCATTAAATCCAAACCAACCTAGCCATAATACAAAAACACCAAGTGTTACCAAAGGCACAGAAGAAGCTGCAAAAGGTTGTAATGCTTTAGGCGTACCTTTAGCGTCAAATCTTCCAGTTCTTGAACCTAACAATAGCGCTCCTGCTAATGCTGCAGATCCACCTGTTGAATGAACAAGAGTTGATCCTGCAAAGTCAGAGAAACCAGCAGCAGCTAACCAGCCACCACCCCACTGCCAACCCATTACGATTGGATAAATAATCCCAGCTAAAATTGCTGCAAATAAGAAGAATGGCCATAGTTTAACTCTCTCAGCCATTGTACCAGATACAATAGAAACTGTAGTTGCACAAAATACCATTTGGAAATACCAATCTGATCCATCTGAATAACCAGTCTCTAATGCACTTGCATCAGACCATGAAGTAAATGTACCTATAAATCCACCCTCAGGTATTCCATAAGCTAGATTGTAACCAACCAGCCAAAACATAATTCCAGAAATTGAAAATAAACCAATATTTTTTGCACAAATTACTGATACACTTTTTGAAGTTACCATTCCTGATTCAAGCATTGTAAATCCAGCTGCCATGAACATTACTAAGAAACCACAAATTAAGAAAAAGAGTGTGTTAAATACAAACCCTACTTCACCAGAAACTGTTGTCTCTGCACTTCCAACACTTGTTAGACCTAGAAAAAAAACTAGACCCAATGAAAACGTTGATATTATTTTTTTTAATTTAGTCATAAGACCTCCCATATAAGTCTTCACTTATATTTATGATGATCTTAAAAACTATTGTTGATTGAGAAATTTAGATATGCAGTATTTGCATATACTAACAGCCTTGTTACATTTCTGTAAAAGGCTGCTAATGAATTTGGGTCTTAATTATTTATTGAACATCTCTTTTAGTGACTTAGCTGGTAAGAATTTAACTTTTTGAGAAGCGCCGATTTGAATTTGCTCTCCAGTTCGAGGATTTCTTCCAACTCTAGCTTTTCTTTTTGCAACTTTATAAGTTCCAAATCCAGCAATTTTTACTGTATCGTCACCTTTTAAAGCATCTAGAATAGTGTTTGTAATAGTATCGAAAGTACGCTCTGCATCAGCTTTACTTAGGTTTAAAGAACCTGAAAGTTGTGCTATTAATTGTTTTTTGTTCATTTATTTAGCTCCGGTTTTATTGGTTATTTTCGTATATTTTACATTAAACCCCATAAATCAAGCTTTTTATTAGTGTCTCTTAAAATAGAAACCCCAATATATGGTGATTCATTAAATTAACATTGATTTTAAAGGATTATTTAAGAAATATAATTGTTAAAAAACTTAAATAAACCAACGTCTTTTAGGTCATTAAACGTTGTAAAAAACATCAATAATAACAATAAAAACATTCCGATTCGAAAAAAACCTTCTTGAGTTTTTTGAGATAAAGGACGACCTAATACTTTTTCAATTCCATAAAACATTAAGTGCCCACCATCTAACATTGGAATTGGGAACAAATTTATTAGTCCTAAGCTAATAGAAATGTAAGCCATGAGGCTTATAAATGGTAAAACTCCATATTCTGCAACTTGTCCACTAATTTTTGCTATACGAATTGGACCACCTAACTGTGAACTATCAACATTTCCAGTAAGCATACTACCAATATATTTAAGAGAGGACGTGCTTACGTAGTAAACTTCATTAACAGCATAAAACAGTGCTTTAGCAGGACCTAGTTTAACGTGATTTACTTCATTATTATAAGCTCCAAGTTTAATACCAACCATTCGTTTACTAATTTTATTTCCAAGATTATCTTCCCCTTCAACAATATTAGGTTTTACTCTAAAGGTTAAATCTTGATCATATCTATTTACTGTAAAATTGATGAATTCATCGGTAGACATCATGATGTATTTTGAAACTTCCATAATACTAGTAACTTCATTGCCATCAATTGAGACCACAATATCATTATCTTTAAGGCCGGCTACCATTGCGGGACTATCTTTTTGAACTTCATTGATTACAGCTGGGGTAAAGTCTTTTCCAGCAAAGGTATAAACTGAGAAAAATATTAGAATTGCTAATAAAAAGTTAGCTAAAGGGCCACCAAATACAATTAAAGCTCTTTGATATAAAGGCTTTAGTACAAACAGTTTATCTTGGTCTTCTTTACTATATTCTTTTATAATTTTATCATTATCAGCTTGGCTATATACGTTTCTATCACCAAAAAATTTAACATAACCTCCAAGTGGTATGACACAAACCTTCCACCTAGTCCCTGATTTATCATTCCAACCAAACATTTCCTTACCAAAACCTATCGAAAAATCAGTAACCCCTACCCCAAAACGTTTTGCAAAATAATAATGCCCATATTCGTGAATAAACACAACGACAACAATTAAAGCTATAAAGGGTAATATATATGAAAGCATAATTTAATTATTTTAATTGAATATTTCTAAATACTCAATGTTAATTTAGATATAGAGTATTTTTTATTTTGCCATCAAGATCAAAATGACGCCAATCGCAAATACTATAATTCCAATTATTTCAATTAATCTAATCTTTTCTTTAAAATAATATCTTGAAGATATGTAGCTAAACAATAATTCAATTTGTCCAACCGCTCTCACAATTGCTGCTTGTATTAAAGTAAACACATAAAACCAAGATAAGGTTGTTATGAAGCCACAAAAGCCCGTTGCTATACATTGTTTTTTGTTTTGGTATATTTTTTTAAACTGTTTTTTTTCAAACAGAAAAATATAA
The DNA here is from genome assembly GCF_047722505.1 of Candidatus Pelagibacter sp. Uisw_130. Lineage (GTDB taxonomy): Bacteria > Pseudomonadota > Alphaproteobacteria > Pelagibacterales > Pelagibacteraceae > Pelagibacter. The sequence goes on along the minus strand of NZ_CP159814.1, from coordinate 391,318 downwards.
ATTGTCAAAATAAAAGTTTGAATCGAAACCCCAAAAAACAAAGTGCTTAAAGCCATTTCAAAACTAGACTTTAAGTCTGTTAAACTTAGTGCTGCCGCTCTGAAAGCCACCACACTTAAAGCTAATAAAAAGCCACAGGCTAATCCTACCAAAGTAGATTTTGATAATAAATTTTTAAAAATAACATTACGATCTTTAGTAGAAAATATAAAAACTCCAATTGTAGAAATAACGATACCTACAATAGTCAAAAAATTAAATCTATCGTGTAAAATAACAACTTCTAAGATTGCAATTTGAACTACTTCCGTTTTGCTTAAAGTTGTTCCAATCATAAAATTAGAAAATTGAAAAGAATACAGAAGAAGAAACGTAAAAAAAATCTGAGAGATGGCTGCTAAAAAAATATAAAATAAAAAATTATCTTGTTGAATCGTAAAACGCAACATCTCAAAGTTTTGAAAATAAGAAAAATATAATATAAAAGCAAACGGTAAACAAAAAGCAAATCTTACATAAGTAGAAGCAACCAATGATATGTCTTTGTTGAGATTTTTTTGTAAACTTGATCTTAAATTTTGAAAAAAAGCAGCAAATATTGTAACTAATATCCAGTTCATCTATTTTATCTATTTGATTAATATTACTTAAGATTTTAAATTTATTAAAATATATAATCGTTATTTAAGAGCCCGGATATAAAAAATTTTGAAATGAATAAATAATCGAACTTGTTTTTTTTTTAAAAATAAGATCTACTTAGGAAAACAATTTAAAGGGGAAATAATGAAAACAATTAAACAGCTAGTATTAACTTCTATTTTAGTTTTGTTTGCATCTGCAGTTTTTGCAGAGACTAAAATGAGAATCACCCTTCAACTTCCTTTAAAAGCCCACTTAGGTCAAAACCTTTTGGTATTTAAAAAAGAATTGGAGAAACGATCAGATATCATAGTTGAAATCTATGATTCTGCGCAACTTTACAAAGATAAAGAAGTTCCACAAGCAGTAGGTTCAGGAGCAATCGAAGCGGGTGTGGCATCACTTACAAGGTTTGCTGGTACAAATCCTGAAGTAGATATTTTTTATTTGCCATTCTTATTTGACTCAGAGAAGAAAATCAGAAAAGCAACTAAATCTGGATCTAAGATTAGACAAGTATTAGACCCTGCGATTTCAAAAACAGGAGCTGTACCTTTATACTATCAAGCTTACGGTTCTGCTGTGATGCTATCTAATGGAACTCCGATGAACACTCCAGCTGCTTTTAAAAATAAAAAAATCAGAGTATTTGGAAAAACTTTAGGAGCATTTGTTAGCTCTCTTGGTGCAAAGCCTGCTTTAATTTCAGGATCTGAGCAATATTTAGCTTACCAAAGAGGAACTGTAGATGCTGGAATGACAGGCGTATCTGGAGTTAAATCTAGAAAACTTTATCAAGTGATGGATACCTTAACAGTAACTAATCATGGTGATATTGAATTTGTACTTGTGGCTAATCAAAAATGGTTAAGCTCACTAACTAATAAACAAAGAAAAGCAATAACCGAGGCATCAAAAGTTGCAGAAAAAGCAGTTAGAGATGATATGTCTGGAATAGAAGCCAGAGCTTATAAAGAAGCAAAAGATAATGGAATGAAGATAGTAGAATTATCTAGTGCTGAACTTAAAGTGTTAAAAAAAGCTTCTTCTTCAGTGATCACTGACTACATTGAAAGAACTGGTGGAAAAGATGGAGTTGGAGATAAGTTAGTTAAAGCAGCTAACAAACTTTAATATAAAATTAATCAAGCCCTACGTTATTACTAATAGTGTAGGGCTTTTTTTTAAAATGAATTTAGAAAAACTTATAAAATATTCAGGATATTTATCCTCAGGTTTGTTTATCCTAATAGGTTTTATAGTTTCATTTGAAGTCATATCTCGTTATATTTTTAATGCTCCAACCATATGGGTAAATGAAATATCTAGATTCTTGCAAATTTGGGCTACATATTTAGCTCTTACGTACTCTTTTCATAAAAATGATTTTATTAGAATCACAGTCATTTATGATCGACTTGGACAGTCTGGAAAAAAAATACTCGATTTCATATCAATGCTTTTTATTTTGTTCTTTAGTTCATTTGTTGTTTATTACGGATGGTTGATTGCCTACGATTCTTTAAAAGTAGGTAGAACAAGTTCAACAATTTTAGATGTTCCATCTTTTTTAACCGAACTCGCAATCCCACTCTGTTTTTTTTTATTAGTCATCAGGGTTTCAATAGAAATTGTTAGAAAGTTAGGGTTACTTATAAAATAATGACTATTGCTTTAATTATTTTTTCACTATTTTTAATGCTGTTTTTAAGTGTTCCTATTGCATTCGGGCTTGGATCTATAGGTTTAATATTAATGCTACTGGGAGATATCTCACCGCTAATGGTTCCCCAAACATTTTATAGTGTGGGTGATAATTTTATACTTCTTGCAGTTCCTATGTTTTTAATGATGTCAAATATTCTATTAAAAGCTGGAATTGGAGACGATCTATTTGGTTTTGCACAAGCTTGGGTAGGAAATTTTCCTGGAGGTCTAGCAATTGCTACCATTCTTTCTTGTAGTATTTTTGCAGCTATTTCAGGCTCTTCTGTAGCTACTGCTGCAACCATTTCAACTGTTGCTTATCCCGCAATGATTAAAAGAGGATATCATAAAAATTTTTGTTTAGGTATTTTAGCTGCCGGAGGAACATTAGGAATTTTAATTCCTCCATCAATACCTATGATTGTTTATGCTTTTGTAGTTGAAGAATCTGTATTGAGTATGTTTTTAGCAGGAATTGGTCCAGGAATATTGCTGGCATTGCTCTTTATAATATTTTCAGTTTTGTATGTAATTTTCTTCAATAAGGAAGTTACCAACGTGAAAACTACACATCAAGAAAAAATAGAATATACTAAAAAGGGACTTCCAATACTTTTAATGGCATTCATAATGCTTGGGGGAATTTACGCAGGTATTTACACTCCAACAGAAGCTGGCGGTATAGGTTTTTTAATTTCATTTATATATGTAGTTGTTAAAAAAAGATTAAACTTTAAGGGATTTATTCAAGCTGGTCTTGAGACGATGAAAACAACAGTTACAATATTTATTATTATAGCTGGAGCTAAAATTTTTGGTAAGGCAATTTCTCTTTATCGAATTCCTCAGGATCTATCAGCAATAATTGTAACTAATATTAGTGACCAAGGAATGTTTATATTGGTGGTTTGTATTACCCTATTAATTCTTGGATTTATAATGGAAACATTGTCTTTAATTTTAATTATGATGCCTATTTTTGCAATTTCAATTGCAGCAATGAATATAGATTTAATTTGGTTTGGTATTATTTTTACATTAATGATTGAGTGTGCTTTAATTACCCCACCTGTTGGCCTTAATATTTATGTATTACAGGCAATATGTGATGCAAAAATGTCAGAAATTGCAAAAGGGGTTATACCATTTGTTATTGTCATGTTATTTACAGTTTTTTTAGTTTATTTATTTCCAGAAATTGCATTATATATACCCTTTAAATTATGACATTATTTTCATCACAGAATTCAAAGCCAAAAGCAGATAAGCTTAAAAATTTATTAGACCAGAAAGGTATTGTTGTTATGCCTGGTTGTTACGACGCTTTATCTGCAAAATTAATTGAAAGAGAAGAGCTAAACGTAGGTTTTATGTCTGGGTTTGCAGTTTCTTCGACTAGGCTTGGAATGCCAGACACAGGTTTGATTTCTTTTTCAGAGATGGCTGAGCAGGTAAGAAATATTTGTAACGTTACCTCTATACCTATTATTTTTGATGGAGATACAGGTTATGGAAATGTTGTAAATATTTATAGAACAGTTAGAGGATTTGCAGATGCTGGTGCTGCAGCAATAATGATTGAAGATCAAAAATGGCCAAAAAAATGTGGCCACACTAAAGGGAAAGATGTGGTTGAAATAAATGAGGCAAATTCCAGAATTAAAGCCGCAGTAGATGCTAGCAAAATGAATGATAAAGATATTTTAGTTATGGCAAGGACAGATGCTATAGCTACCAGAGGATTGGATGATGCGATTAAGCGTATGCAAAAATTTTCAGAACTTGGTGCAGATATTCTTTTTATAGAAGCGATCAAATCTAAAGAAGACATGAAAAGAGTGATCAAAGAAGTGCCAGGTCATCATATGATTAATTTAATAGAAGATGGGGAAACTCCTTTGCTTGAAATGAATGAACTGGAAGATATTGGATTCAAGATTGCAGTATTTCCTTTAACTTTGATGAGTGCTTCTGTTAAGACAATGCAAGAATCTTTAAAAAATATGAAGAACAAAACCTACAATACTAATGTTTCTAAATTCTCTGACCTAAGAGATATTGTTGGTTTTAATGAATACTATGAAATCGAAGATAAATATAAATAATCTGATTTGATTAATGAATTGTTATTCTGTGCATTATTCTATTACCTTTAAATGGAGTTGCTTGATGAAGCATAGATCTATTATCCCAAATTGCTAATTGGTTTTTTTCCCATTCTAATGAATATTGAAATTTTTTCTTAATTTGATGTTTTAATAAAAATTTCTTTAATTTTAATTGATCTTTAATTTTTGGTTTAAAGCCTATGAAATGTCCCGGGCTACAATAAATTGTATAATTTAAGTTTATTTTTTTAAAAATTTTATGAACAGATATTAACTCTTTAATTTTTTTTCCTTTTTCTTTAACTCTTTCTTTGGTGGTAATTGATATTGGACCTTCTGATGAATAAACACCTTTGACTAATTTTAATTTCTTTTTAATGTCCATTGGTAAATTTCTAAAAGCCAAATATTGAGAACAAAACTCTGTATTAGCAGCGCCTTTTTTTGGAACAAGCTTAGAAAACAACATGGTAAACCTTGGTGGTTTATTTGTATAAATTGAGTCTGTATGAAATTGTTCACCAAAACTAGGTCCTTTATCTGAAGATTTTCTTTGAACAACTGTAATTTGAGGATATTTTTTACTTAGACCTTTTAGCCTTGGATAATTTGCTAATTTACCAAAATTTTTGGCAAATTTAACATAAGAACTAGATCTTAAATTTTGTTTTCTAAAATATATAACACCATATCTATTAAGTGCTGATTTTATTTTTTTAAAATCTAGATTTGAAAGTTTTGTTAGATCACAAATGATTTCTGCTCCAATATCTTTTTTATTTGGAATTATTTTAATCATTCTATTTAATTATAAATTATCTAATACAGCTTGCACACATTCAAGCGTATTACTTTCTCCACTCAAATCTTTTGTTCTATTTTTTTTATCTAATAATGTTTTTTCTATTGAAGACATGATTGTATTAGCTGCTTCTTTCTCACCAAGATAATCTAGCATTAGAGCACCTGACCAAATTTGCCCTATAGGATTTGCTACACCTTTACCTGCAATATCAGGAGCCGAACCATGAACGGGTTCAAATAAAGATGGAAATTTTTTTTCAGGATTTATATTTGCCGATGGAGCAATACCAATAGTACCAGTACAAGCTGGCCCTAGATCAGATAAGATATCACCAAATAAATTTGATGCTACAACAACATCAAACCATTCAGGATTTAAAACAAATCTTGCCACTAAAATATCAATATGAAATTGATTGGTTTCAATATCAGTGTAATCTTTTTTATTAGCATTAAATCTTTCATCCCAGTATGGCATTGTAATTGAAATACCATTTGATTTTGTTGCGCTAGTTAATTTTTTTCTTTTACGTGATTTTGCTATTTCAAAAGCATATTTTTGCACTCGATCAATACCATGCTTGGACATTATTGTCTCTTGAAGAGCTATTTCTCGTTCTGTTCCCTCGTACATTCTGCCACCAACAGATGAATACTCTCCTTCCGTATTTTCTCTAACAATAATCATATCGATATCACCAGGTGTCTTGTCTGCTAATGGCGATTTAACTCCAGGAAATAATTTTACTGGTCTTAGATTAATGTATTGATCAAATTCTCTTCTAAATTTTAATAATGAGCCCCATAAAGTTATATGATCTGGATATCGCTCTGGCATACCGACGGCACCAAAAAAAATAGCGTCATGTTTTTCAATTTTTTCCTTCCAATCATCTGGAAGCATTTTTCCATGTTTCTCGTAGTAATCACACGATGAAAAATCAAATTCATCAATTACTAATTTAAATTGATGTTGCTCTGAAATTTTTTTTAAAACTTTATGTGCTTCTGGAACAACTTCTTTTCCTATTCCGTCTCCTGGGATTGATGCAATATTGTATGTTTTCATAAAATAATTTTATTAGTCTTAACTTTTAATATTATAGCCCTTTTTAACTAGTATTGTGACTAAGATTACACAAACGACTAAAAAAAATACCATAGAGCTTATACTTATCCAAATATTAAAATCTGATACACCGTAGAAAGAAAATCTTAAGCCATCAATTAGATAGACTACGGGATTAAAATAAGAAATTGTTTGCCAAAATGGTGGCAGCATATCAAGAGAGTACAAACTTCCCCCTAAAAATACCATAGGCGTTATCACTAATGATGGAATGATAGACATTTGCTCAAAGTTTTTACTAACAACTCCAATTAAAAATCCAAATAAAGCAAAAGTAAAAGAAACTAAAACTAATAAAAATATCATTAAAAATGGATATTTAACTGTCACATCTGCAAAGAAAGAAGCAGTTGCATAAATTACAGCACCTACTATTAATGTTTTAGTAGCTCCTGCCCCAACAAAAGCTAGAACCGTTTCAAGCGTTGAGATAGGTGCTGCTAAAATCTCGTTAATAGTTCCATTAAATTTTGGAAAAAATATTCCAAACGAAGTGTTACTTATTGATTGAGTTAATAGAGTTAACATTAATAGACCGGGTACAATGAATGATCCATAACTAACACCATCAATTTTTTCAATATAACCCCCAATAACTGAGCCAAACACTACAAAATATAATGAGGTGGATATTACTGGTGAAAGAATAGACTGACCTACAGTTCTTATAAATCTATTCATCTCATGAGCATAAATAGCTCTAAAACCATAATAGTTAAATTTCATTATTCTCCTTTACTAAATCAACAAATATCTTCTCCAAAGTACTTTGCTCTGTTTTTAAATCTTTTAACTTTAAGCCCGTATCTTTTATGTCTTGTAATAAATCTGTAATACCAGTTTTTTCAGCTTGAACATTATAAGTATAAATTAAGGACATATGCTCATTGCCTATTTCAAGACTGTATTTTAGTAAATCTTCAGGAATTTCTTTAATCTTTTTTTGTAATTCAATGGTTAGTTTTTTATGACCCATTTTCTTAATTAATTCTTTTTTATCTTCAACAATAATAATTTCTCCTTGATTAATTACAGCTACACGGTCAGCAATAGCTTCTGCCTCTTCAATGTAATGAGTGGTTAAGATAATTGTGACCCCTGTTTTTCTTAACTCTTCAACAACCGTCCACATGTCTCTTCTAAGTTCAACATCTACACCAGCTGTTGGTTCATCAAGAAATAGTATTTTAGGCTCATGAGACAAAGCTTTTGCAATTAAAACTCTTCTCTTCATTCCACCTGACAATTGTCTTAACCTTTGATCTTTTTTATCCCACAAACTTAAGTCTTTTAAAATTTTTTCAATGTGTTCTGGTTTAGGTGGTTTTCCATACAGCCCTCTGGAATAAGATACAGTATCAAAAACAGTTTCAAAAGATTCTAGATTTAATTCTTGAGGAACAAGTCCTATTCTTGATCTTGTCTCTCTATAATCTTTTATAATATCAAAGTTATCAATTGTAACTGTGCCTGAAGAAGGTTTGACAATTCCACAAATAATACTAATTAAACTAGTTTTGCCAGCACCATTAGGTCCAAGCATTGCAAGGATTTCACCTTGTTTTACTTTAAGACTAACATTGTTAAGGGCTTTAAAACCATTATCATAAACTTTGGATAAGTTATTAATGGATATTTGAATCTCTGACATTTGTTGAAGTGTATATAGTTATTAATAAGGTTAATTCAACAAACACAATAATTTAGTCCATTATTCCACCACTTAATGTTCATAACTTGGGGTTAAAAATTGACTTAATTTAATTATTTCTTTAATTAGTTTTTATATTCTTTTTTTAAGAATATCAGTTTCTGGGGTGCTGTAAAAAGCTGAGAATATACCCAAAGAACCTGTTGTATAATCACAACGAAGGGAAAAAATGAACACAATATACTTAGATCAAAGTACTACTATAACTATTTTACTTCTAACTTCATTAGCTTTTGCTGCTATTGGAATAGTTTATTCAAGAGGTAAACTTTCAATTAACTCGTATTTAAATGCAGATAGATCAATTGGCAAAAGATCTTTAACTGCATCTCTAGTTGCATCATGTTTTGGTGTGTGGATTTTAATTGGTCCATCAGAAGCTGCTACTTGGGGTGGTTTGGGTGCTATAATTGGTTATAGTTTAGGTCAAGCTCTACCCTTCTTAGCCTTTATTACAATTGGGCAACGAATGAGAAAAATTATGCCTAATGGCAATACTCTTACTCAATTTGTTCTAATTAGATTTGGTAAGGCAATGTTTCGTTTAGTTTTATTATTAACAATAATGTACATGTTTGTTTATTTTGCAGCTGAAGTTACAGCGATTGCAAAAGTTGTTAACTTAATGTCAGGGTTTCCTCTTTGGCAAACCTCTCTTGTAATAATTGTAACTACTTTATCCTACACTCTTTACGGAGGACTTAGAGCTTCAATTTTTACAGATAAAATTCAATTTATTATAATTATGATCTTATTGATATTTGCCATCAATCATATTTTTAATTCTGGAAATAATACTTTTTCTATGGATTTAATTAATGAAAAAGCTGGCACATTAATGAGTGGTAAATATTTTTATGGCTATACTGCCGGCTTAACTTTCTTCATTGCAGTTTTTGCAACCAATTTATTTGATCAAGGTGTTTGGCAAAGAGTATTTGCAGCAAAAAGTTCAGATGATTTAAGAAAAGGATTTATGTCTGCCTTCTTTATTGTAATTCCATTTATGCTTGTTTTAGGTTTCTTTGGAATTCTTGCAGTATCAGTTGATAAAGCAACAGACCCTAGTACTTTATTCTTTATTCTTTTATTAGAGCCATTTACTGGGATTAATTCTTTGTTAACTATTTCAATATTAATTTTAGTTTTAGCTTTAGTGATTAGCAGTATGGATACACTTATCAATGCACTTTCAAGTACTATCACTATTGAAGGAAATAAGTTTATTAGTTTAAAAAATAAGAATAGTTATCTCACACTTTCTAAATACTTAATATGTGGTTTATCAGTAATTGTTTTTTTGATCGCATCCAAAGGTTACAGCGTCTTATTTATGTTTTTATTTGCTGATTTGTTATGTTGTGCTGCAGTATTTCCTATTTTTTATGGGATGTTCAGGGGCGATGTTGATGAAAAACTTTCTTTAATTTCAGTTATAATTGGACTGATATCTGGATTGCTTTTATTTCCCAACCAAACTTTTGATAAAAGTATTTTAATTGGTGGATTGTTTCCAACTGAAGTATTTCCTATTTGGATATCTACAGCATTATTGTTTTGGTCATTTATTTTAGCAACATTTGCACCTATGATTACAGTGATGATCTTTAAAAAAAATAGCAACTTTAACTTTTCTAAGATTAAAACTTCAATTAAGGAATAGTGAATATTTATAATAATAAAAAAACCTTTTTTTATAAATTAAAGGATAGCTGTAAGAAGGAATGGTCTGAATATACTAATCATAAATTTTTATCTAATTTAGTAAGTAATAAACTGCCAGATAAAAATTTTAAAAATTATTTAATTCAAGATTATGTTTTCTTGCAGCAATTTCTTAAAATTTTAGCACTTAGTGTCTATAAATCTAAGAGCTTTGAGGAAATTAATAGATCGGTAAACTTTATTAAAGGAATAGATCATGAAATCAAACTCCACATCAATTATTGTAAAAAGTGGAAGATATCCGTTAAGTCTCTTAATAACATCAAGGTCGAGAAAGCTAATAGTGCTTATACTGATCATGTACTAGGAGTGGGTAAAAATGGAGACAATCTTGATATTTTCTCATGCCTATCAGTGTGTATCATTGGCTATGGTGAAATTGGGTTTAATCTTTCTAAAATTAAAAACTGGAAAAAAAGTAAATATAGTTCTTGGATTAAAATGTATTCATCAAAAGAATACCAACAAGTAGCTAAAGATAATATTGAGTATTTAGATATTCTCTTGAAAAATAATAAGGGTAAAAAATTAAATACACTTAAAAGAAACTTTAAAAGATCAACTATCCTTGAAAGAAATTTTTGGGAAAGTTTTGTCTAAATTTTTAGTTGCTTAAAATTTCTAGAGGTAATGGAGCTTCTGGGTACTTTTCAATACAAAGTTTTTCATAGTTTTTACAAAGAGTGCTAACCGTTTCATGCGCTTCATTTTCTGAGCTTAAAAATTTAATTAAAGTATCTCTCTCAAGTTCAATTTCTTTAATATCTGTTCCACTTAAATATTCACCAGTCTCTACTTCCCAGTAAGTATCATTTAATTCTTCAATTTTTAAAGTGTTAAGTTTTTTTTGTAACTCAATAATAATTTCATCCTCTGTTTTGCTATCTTTCATTGGAGAGTTTACTAATTTTCCTAAACACTTATCTTTAAGATCGTCTAAAAAAGTATTGTAAGGTTTACCTTCAACTAATCCAGTGAAATGATTGCTTTCAAAGTACTTACTAATCGCAGCATTAGTTGAGATTTTATTCTTACCCTTAGCAACAGCTACTTGAACATAGACTTCCTGGCTTATATATTCATTTAGATATTCTTTAATCTTATCAGATAACATTTTTAAATTTTCAACTTAATGTTCTGCTCTAAATTTTGAGTGACAAGACTTACAGCTACTCCACATATATTTTCCAAGAGCTGTCCTCACATCTTCTGCTCCATCAATAACAGACGTTAGCTCAATCATATTATTTGAAGCTTTTGTCATTAATAAATTAAATTCATCTTTATTTTCCCAAATAGAAGGCAATGCTTCCGTTTTAAATCCTACTTTTGAATTTTCAGGAAAAAGCTCTAATAATCTTTTATAATTATCACTCATTTCAATCATTAGTTTTTTTGCTTCAACTATATCTCCATTAGAAGCAAGACCTTGGACTCTTTTAGCAGTTTTGTAATTTTTATTAAAAATAGATTTTCTTTCTTTGATAATTTCTTCTACAGTTTGTTCGGAAAAAGCGCTGAAACTAAATAGTAATATAAATATAAAAAATAAAGTATTTTTAATTATTGTCATAATATGTTTAATTTAATCATGTCTATATTAAATAATAAATCAAAATATGGATTACTAAACAAATTATTCCATTGGCTAACTGCCGCAGGATTATTAATTCAAATACCACTTGGCTTTTATTTGGTAGATTTAGATTTTGATCAAACTAGAGTTGATATAGAAAATTATCATATATTATTTGGATTAATCATATTTTATGTAACCCTGGTAAGGTTGATTTCTAAATTACTATCACCAACACCTGATTTTAAAGGTAGTGCTTTTCTAGGACAAAAATTTATATCAAAATTAAATCATCTACTATTATATTTAACTTTGTTATCAGTCACATCCTCAGGTATCTTAAAAAAACTATTTAATGGTGAAAGCCTGATTATTTTTTTTAAAAAAATTAATTTAACTTACAATTATGAACTTTCTGAGCAGTTTTATTCAATGCATATATTGGCTAATTATGCATTGATTGGATTAATTACATTACATATTTTAGCGGTACTATTTCATAAATTTTTTTTAAAAGAAAATATCTTGAAAAGAATTCTTTAGACTTTTGTAAATATTATACATTTAAGTTTATCATTAAATAAGATGTTTTTTTTATATTTAAGATTAATCTCATTAATTCCATTAGAAATTTGAAGTGAGCTAAATTTTAATAAAGTAGATATATAACGCTGCTTTATTATCTTTAAATATGTGTTTTTTTTAACATTCACTTTAAAATTAAATTTAGTGATATTTTTTTTAATATTAAGTTGAAGTAGTTTTTTCCAAATAAGATTTTCTCTTTTAAATAAGTGGTTAAGTTTTTGTTTCATTAAAGAAAATGTAGGAATTTCATTATTTTTTGTATCTAAAGTTAAAATTAAAATAACCCCTCCTGCTTCTAAACTATCATGTGCAAATCTTAATATCTTTTTAATATCTCTTAGATTAAAAAAATGAATGGTTTGTTTAATCAAAATTAAATCAAATTTTTTTTTGTTAATTGTAAGATATTTAATTGCATTTATTTTTTTAAAGGAAATCCTTTTGTCAAAATCCTTATGATTTTCGATATCAAGTCCGATGGGCTTATTTATTAATTTAAGTTTAGAGGATAATGAGCCCATAATCTTACCACGACCGCATCCAATATCTAAAATTTTTGAGTGTTTAGTCAGTTTTTTTTGTTTTACCAAAAAATTATTGAAGGACTTAATATATTTTTTAGATGAAATCCAAGTATTGTTGTCCCAATTTTTTATACTTAACATTATTTAATTTAAAACATTTTAACTTTTATTCAAATAAAGTATTAGTTATTCATGTTTCGTAAATTACATATATTTCTTGGAGCGACAGTTGCAGATGCAGCAGCAAGACCTTTGCATTGGGTGTATGATAAAAAAAAACTAAGTTCTTATATTAAAGGAAAAAAAAATATTGCTTTCTTTAATCAAAATAGGTCTCCATTCTACTCTATTAAAACTGGTGAAGTTTCTGGATACAATGATGTAGGTCAGGTGATGTTTAAAACATTAACTAAGACAACTAATTACAAAGAAGTCATTAAACTTTTTAAAAATAATATTGTCAAAAATTTTGGACCAGGTTCAAAGTACTGGAAAAACTTATCCTTAAGAAAAAAATACAAAAAGATTAAATGGAAAACAGCGATGAAAGGTCCTTGGATCCATCAAAATATCTTAGAAACTATTAAAAATATTAAATTAAAAAAAACTATTACTGGTGGAATTAAAGTTAACGAGTCTGATGGATATTGTGCAAGTCTACCTTTTTATTTTTTAAATAATTCTGACCAAAAAACAAAAAAAATTATAAGAACAGTTGCTAATGGAAAAATTAGTGAACAATTTGCTATGGCAAAACTTAAGATTATTGAGTTAGCTGATAAAAGAGACAAAGATCCTATTAGTACTTTTTTAAGAAAAAATATAAAAAACAAATATTTCAAAAACGTTATTGAAAACATCAAAAAGGTTAAGAAAATAAAATCAAAACCTCATAATTTTGTTGTAAAGAAATTTGGTAAAGCGTGTAGTTATCCAGGAACTTTTAATGGGGCAATACATGCAATTATCACCTCTAAAAGTTTTAAAACAGCAGTTATTAAAACAATTAAAGCTGGTGGATGTAATTGTTCTCGTGCTAATTTTGTTGGTGCTTATTTTGCAGCTTATAAAGGTATAAAAGGTATCCCTCAAGATTGGATTAAAAAAACAAATCCTGCAAAAAATATATTGAAGTATATTGCTTAAATGCAAAACTCCTCAGTAAAGTACATCTTAAAATTATCCATTCCTATTTTTTTTGCAAATTTAGCCATTCCAATGGTTGGGATTATTGATACTGGATTGATGGGTAATCTTGATAATGTATCTTATTTGTCAGCAACATCTGTAGCAGCAAATTTATTTTCAATGATTTTTTGGAGTTTTGGCTTCTTAAGAATGGGTACGGTCGGATTGGTATCTCAGGCATATGGTAAAGAGGATTATTCTGAAGTTTTTAATATTATTCTCAGAAATCTGGTTTTTGTATTGGTAATTTCTTTAATCATAATTTCTCTTCAAAGCTATATTTATAGATTAAGTTTAAATATATTTGAGTTGTCTGAGACAACTGAAAAATTTTATCAAGATTATTTTCAAATTAGAATTTGGTCAGCACCTGGTGAATTAACATTATACATTATTACTGGGTTATTTATTGGGTTACAAAAGACTAAAATATCTAGTTTAGCTATAAGTTTATTTTCAATACTAAATATAATCTTAAGTATTATTTTTGTTTCTAAATTTGATCTAAATATTAAAGGTGTTGCATATGGAACTTTATTCTCCGCTTTATTTATTTCAATATCTTTTTTAATTTATACTTTTTTGTATCTAAACAGAATGTCGAAGTTAAAGATCAAGTTTGATGAATTAATTGATCTAAAAAAAATTAAAAATATATTTAATATAAATATAAACATATTTATTAGAACCATTCTTTTAACATTCTCTTTTTTGTGGTTTACCTACCTTGGTAGTCAAATCGGTGAAGATTATATTGCAGCTAATGCAATTTTGATTAATTTAGTTTTTTTATCAGCTTTTATTCTTGATGCTTACGCCTTCTCTACTGAAGGTATGGTTGGGTATTCACTCGGTAAAAAAGACATTACTCTTTTTAAGAAAATTGTTCAAAACTCCTTTATTTTAAGCTCTATTACTGGGCTTATTATCTCAATTATTTATTTTTTAATTAATAATTATGTAATTAACTTAATGTCTGACATTGAGAAGATAAGAAATCTTAGCTCTTCTTATGCAGTATGGTTAATTATCATGCCTTTAATCTCTTCTTTTTGTTTTCAATTTGATGGAATATTTATTGGAGTTTCACAAACAAAAGAGCTTCGAAATGCCATGATTTTTTCAGTATTTAGTTATCTTCCTATATCTATATTCTTAACTGGTTTAATGGGTAACACTGGTGTTTGGATTTCATTGTGTATTTTTATGATCTTAAGAGCCCTGTCTCTATACTATTACATGGATAGAATTTATTTAAAATTTAATAAGTAATTGTATCTCTAAATTATAGTTAATCAAAAAATATTGCTTAATCGAATACTTATTATTATGATATTATCTCATTATGTTATTTAGACAGTTATTTGATAAAACCTCTAGTACTTACACATATTTAATAGCATCCGCTAAAGGTCGTGAGGCATTAATCATTGATCCTGTATTAAAGAATATTGAACAGTATATAAAACTTCTTAATGAATTGGATTTAAAATTAGTAAAAGTTATAGATACACACATTCATGCTGATCATATAACTGCAGCTTCAAAATTAAAAAACAAAACAAATTGCACAACAATAATGGGTGAACATACTCCATCTGATGCAGTTGAAATTAAAGTTAAAGATAATGAGATAATTTATGTCGATAAATTAGAAATAAAGGTAATTTATACACCTGGACATACTAAAGATAGTTACAGTTTTCTTATGGATGATTATCTCTTTTCAGGAGATACTTTATTAATTAATGGAACTGGTAGAACTGACTTTCAAGGTGGTAATCCAGAAGACTCGTATAATTCTATTTTTAATAGATTATTAAAACTTCCTGAAGAAACTTTATTATATCCTGCTCATGACTATAATGGACAGACCGTAAGCAGTATTGGTAAAGAACAAAAGTTTAATCCTAGGCTACAGGTGAACAGTATAAACGAATATATTGATATAATGAATAATTTAAATTTATCTAAGCCAAAATTAATGGACATAAATGTTGCAAGCAATATTAAACTTGGAGCTATTTAATTTTTAATATGAATGTATTTATAATTTTATCAATACTTGTAATCGTGATTGGAGTTATCTTATTGGTGGTTTCTCCATCAGTATTATTTAAATTGAACTGGGAGGAAAAAACAGGAAAAGATAAAATACTCATGTTTTTATTTTATGGTATTTTAGTTTATATAATTAATATCATCTTTTGGATTATCAAATAAAAGATAATGAGCCTATTATTTGATATTAGGATTTTATTAATTCGTAGATTTTAGCTTTGTTAGTTTGACCAATACTTCTGTGTACTTCTTTATTATCTTTATACACAACAATTGTAGTCCAATAATCAATGCCTAATTGTTTTGCTATATCTTTATCTTTGGTTTGTTCAAAGCTTAAAAAAAGAACATTTTTAAATTCATTTTCCGCTTGATCTAAAATCTTTATCTGTGCCTTGCATGTTGTGCAAGTTTCATTCCAAGAATTAATAACAACAGTTTTTCCCTCTAGTTGAGCTTTTTGAAAAATTTCATTATTAAAAGTTGTACTTTTATCTACCGCAAAAGTCTTCATTGTAAATAATGTAAAAATTATAATTAATATTTTTTTCATCTAACAATCATATGTCTTAAAAATTCGATTAACAAGAATTTGATTTTATTTTATAACGCCAATCTTTTTTTGTCTTGAAATAATAACTAACCCACTAATAACAATTATTAAAGCTCCTATATAGCTGTTAGTTGATGGCACCTCATCAAATAGAAAATATCCATATAGTATTCCCCATAAAATAACCGAATATCTAAATGTTGAAGTGACAGAAACTAGTGCAATTTTGATTGTTGCTATTGAAAAAATGTAGCCTAGCGCTAGAAAAAATGCAGCAATAAACAGAATGAAGATATCCTTTAAACTAAAATCGTAAAATTTATAAATACTTAACAGGCCAAAAAGAGCAGTTACAACAAAACAGGTCATAAAAGCGACTTGTAGACTGTGGTAGTTTTTTTTAAAATTTTTTGTGTACATATCTCTAATCGAAAGCATAATTGCTGCAATTATCGGAAAGATAAAATAATAACTAGTCTCTAATTTTCCAGGATTTATCACTACCACTACACCAATAAAACCCAACAATACTGCACTCCATCTTCTCCATCTAACTTTTTCATTTAAAAATATTGCACTAAATGCAGTTAATAAAATTGGTGCCATACTTAGTAAAATATAAACATTTGCAAAGGGCAGTAAAGCTATACCAATGAAAAAAAATAAAGCCGCTAAAGACTCTAAGATACCTCTCACTCTTAATTCATTTGAAGCAAAGATTAATTTAAAATTAAGTTCTTTCTTAATATAAAGAAATAATAAAATGAAAAATAATGTAAAAATACCTCTTATAAAAATGATTTGGTTTAAAACAAATATTTCATCATAGTTTTGGTAAATTACTTTTACAAAAGCATCATTTGTTGCAAATGAGAATTGACATAAAAGCATATAAAATATGCCAAGTAAATCGTTGCTAACTTTAAATTTATGAAACATGAGGGGTTTAATTATAAGTTTTTCTATTGGTAATATACAAAAATTAAAAACCAATAAGAAATAAGTCCTGCAAATATTGTAGCGATAATACTTCGACTGAAATAACCAATAATTATGGCAAATACAGCTGCTAAAATTTTAGGATTACTTTCAAAGTCTAAGGAACCAGCACTATCTAGAAATATTGGTGGAAAAATTATTGCTGGAAAAATAGCAGAAGGCACGTAAGAAAGTATTTTTTTTGTCTTAACGTTTAATATGTCCTCTTTTAATAAAAAAATCATAGAAAACCTTGTTAGATAAGTAATTATTCCACAGTAAATAATTGTCGACCAATGCATTAATTTTTCTTTAAAGTTATCAAGGTTAATAGTGAAGCAACTAGCAAAGCTCCTATTGCTGCAACGATGATATATGCTTGAAATGGTATTATATTATAACCGATAGTTGCAACTACCCCTGATACCAACATTACAACAATATTTTTAAGCTTTCTAAAATCGTTAATTAACAAAGCTAAAAAGGTTAAAGAAATAGTAAAACTTAAACCTAACTCTTCTGGAATAACTGACCCTAGAACTATACCTAAAACTGTTGATATTTGCCAAACTGTCCAGCAGGTAAAACCAGCTCCTAATAAGTGGTAATGCTTGTAGTTATTCTTTTTATTATTTTTAAAATATGTATTTGAGACTGCAAAAGCTTGATCAATTATCACATAAGATAAAATAAGTTTCCACGTTAATTTTAAATGAGATAAATATTCAGAAAAAACTGCACCATATAACAAATGTCTAGAATTTACTGCACCAACAGATGTTATCGTAACTAAAGAAGAGGCTCCACCTGAAAATAACTGAAGCAAAACTATTTGAGAAGCTCCACCAAAAATTATAATGGACATGCCAAACGTCATGTATGAACTCAGTCCTAATTCCATTCCAATAACTCCAAAGATAATTCCAAATGGAACTACAGGTATCATTAAAGGAGTTACGTCAATTATTCCTCTAGATAAGGTTTTTAATCTTTCGTTCATTTTAATTCAAGTTTTGTATTAGAAACAGACTATATGATCAATATTAATTGGTCTCTTGATACCAAATTTTTCATCTACTTCATGCTGATGAATATGGTGAGAATGAACAAACACAGGTATTAATTTATTACTCACAGTTTTAAGGGTGTAAATAAAATTTGTTCCTCTAAATTTTCTATCAACTACTTCTAATTTTAAATTACTCTGATCATCATGTTCTAGATCTTCTGGTTGTAGTAAAAGTTGAACCTCAGATCCTTTTGGGTAATGTTTTATAAAATCTCCAGTTATTGTTCCAAGATCATCACTCTCTAAACTATTTTCGCCAGTAACTTTTGCTGGAATTAAAATTCCTCTATTCAGAAAATTGACTACTTCTACAGAATTTGGAAAATGATAAACATTATATGGATCATCAAACTGTTTTAATTGTTGGTCTAGAATTATTCCACATTTTGTACCTAGATAAAAAGCTTCATACGAGTCATGTGTAACAATAATGGTTGTTATTTTTTGCTCAGTTAATATTTGTTTTAACTTAACTTGGATTTCCTCTTTAAAGCTTTGATCAACATTTGATAAGGGTTCATCCAATAATAACAAATCTGGGTTAGATAATAAAGATCTAGCTAAAGAAGCTCTTTGAGCCTCACCTGAGCTTATCTGATGTGGAAATTTATCAACCACATGGTCAATATGAAGAAATTTAATTATCTCATTTATATTTAAGCTTTTTTTTTTCTTTTTATTTCTTTCAGCACCAAATTTTATATTTTCTAAAACATTATAATGTGGAAAAAGTGAATTATCCTGAAAAGCCATTGATATGTTCCTATCCTCTGGTTCTATATGAATATCTTTGGAAGAGAGTGTTTTGTCTTTTAATATAATTTTTCCTGTATTAATTTTTTCTAGACCTGCAATTGTTCTAAGTATTGTAGTTTTACCAATTCCAGATGGACCTAGTAAACAAATAATATCACCCTGATTTTCAATAGTTAATGATACATTGCTAACTTTATTTTGTGCACTAGCAGTAAATGTTACATTATCAATTTCTAGAAAATTTTTTGTCATAATTTTAATCTTTAAGAATATATTTAGATGTAATTAATATAAAGAAACTTGCAATAATTATAAGAAATAATGATGGTGCTGCAGCAGCTTCTAATAAATCCTGAGAGGCATAGATATATGCCTTAGTTGCAAAAGTTTCAAAATTAAATGGTCTCATAATTAGCGTAATTGGCAATTCTTTAATGATTTCAATAGCTAATAAAATTCCTATCAATAAAATTGAATTTTTTAGATATGGAACATGTATGTTTTTAAATGTCTTAAATTTTGAGTAACCAAGCAGATATGCACCTTCATCAATGGAATAATTAATTTTTAAATATCCTGATTTAATTCCATTACTTGCTAATGAATAAAATCTTATAAAATATACCAAAACCAAACCAAGAATAGAGCCTATAAAAATTGGTTTTATACTGTTCATTTCAAATTGACCTAGAATACTGCTGTCAAACCATGAAATAAAGGTAATGAATGCTACCGCCAAAATAATCCCTGGTATTGCATAACCTGATATTGAAAATGTAGTTAGTGCTTCTAAAAATTTACTTTTAGAAACTCTATTCCCATAATTTGAAATAAAAGCTAAGGCAATTAACAAACAGCTAGATAAAATTACTAAAATTATAGTATTTGAAAATAAGTTAATTAAATCTAAATCAGCTAAATGTTTTGGAAAAATAATTGTCCAATAAAGCATTTGTAGAACAGGAAATAAAAAACTTATAGAAAAAACTAACATGCAGAAAGAAAATGCTAAAAATGATTTATATCCACTTAAATTGATAACTGATTTAGATTTAAATCCACCCTTAGAAGATGTGTGATACTGAGCTTTTTTTCTAGAAAAGTTTTCTAAAATAAACAATCCAAGAATAAAAATTAATAGGTAAAATGACAATCTGTTAGCAAGAGTAAGATCATCAAAAGAAATCCAAGCATTGTATATTCCTGTAGTAAAGGTAGATATGCCAAAAAAAGATACAGATCCGAAATCTGATAAAGTTTCCATTGCAACCAATGACAAGCCAGCAACTATAGCAGGTCTTGCTGAGGGGAGTATTATTTTAAAAAAAGATTTTTCTTTTGAGAAACCAAGATTTTTCCCAAGCTCTATTAAATTCTGAGATTGATAATGAAATGATGTTCTGGTTAAAACGTAAACATAACCAAATAATGAAAATGATATTGAAATTATGGCTCCAATCATTCCATCAAATTTAGGAATGTGGGAATTATAATTACCTTCTCCAAATAAATTTTTTAAGATTGAAAAAGCTGTTCCATAATTTTCAAAAAAAGCAGTTAGGGAATATGCATAAATATAAGCTGGGACAGCAAAAGATAGAATTAAAGACCATTTAAAAAAATTTACACCTGGAAAATTATAAAATGAAACTAAATAAGCGCATCCAACACCAATTACAAATGTTAAAAATAAAACACCTATTAAAAGTATTAAAGAATTATAAATATAATCATAAAGAAAAGTATTTTTTAAAATTAAACTATAATCTCCAGTAGTTTCAAAAAAACTGCTGAATACAGTTAAAATCGGTGCAGCCACTACTAAAGAAATAAGTAGTGATGATACATACCAAATATTTATTTTTCTAAATTCCATAATCTACATTACCTTAATAATTATTTTTAAGAAACTTCCCTCGTTATCAAGGGAAGTTAATACCAACTCTAAAACCAATTTGAGAGAGAGATTATAGAGCTAATTCTTAAAATTTTCTTATAAGCTATGGGTTTGCATCTTTTATTACTTAGATAGATATTTGATACAGTTCTCAGGAGTTGTTTGTTCATATGGATCAGGATCACTGCCATCATTATTCATACCATCCTCTTGCCACCATTTTTCAACCACACCATCATCAATAATTGTACTATATCTCCAGCTTCTTAGACCAAAACCAACATGCTTTTTGTCAACTAGCATGCCCATTGAACGAGTAAAATCTGCATTTCCATCTGGTAATACCTTAACTTTTCTCAATTTTTGTTGATCAGCCCAAGCATTCATCACAAAACCATCATTAACACTAATACAATAAATTTCATTAATACCTAGGCCTAACAATTTATCATAATTTTCTTCAAATCCTGGTAACTGCTTTTCAGAACATACTGGTGTAAATGCACCTGGTAATGAAAATAGTATTACTTTTTTACCTTTGAATATTTCATCAGTACTTACATCAACCCATTTTCCAATTTTTCTTGTTTTCAAAACTACATTTGAACATTTTTTTCCTTCTATCATTCTATTCCTGTTTTTTATTAAGTGTTTGTTTAATTGAATTACTTGCATTTTAATTTTTTAGTGCCCATAGTTAAATTAGGTAGGGTAAATACCTTTTGAAGAGCTATGAGCACAATCATTAAAAAGAAAATTATGTATTAAAAGGAGAGAGGATATGTGCAACCTCTTTATCTTCAATATCTGATAATTTTCTATTATTTATTTTTCTATTGATTTTTTCACACTCTGCTGCACATGGATCGCAAGCTTTCAGAGATTGTGATCCATATACGTCAGAAGATTTATCTAAATCAATATTAAATAAATTCTTTTTCACTAGCTTATTATTTCCAACTTGCAGCTAACATACACTCTAATGCTGTAGCTTGTTGTTTTCCATAATTAGCAACTTTAGTTTCTAAATCTTGATTGTATCCAAGACCCATTTGTTTAACTAATGCATGAGGTTCAACGCCATCAATCATTGGATATTCAAATGTATTATTAACTATATGTTCTTGAGCTTCTTTAGTTAATAAAAACTCAAGTAGTTTTTTTGCATTATCAGGATTTGGTGCAGTTTTAATTACTCCTCCTCCACTAATGTTCATGTGAGTTCCTCTATCTCCTTGGTTAGGGAAAAAAGGTAAAACTTTTTTAGCAGCTGCTTGTTGTTCGGCCCCTTTTTTTCCAGATAACATCAAAGCATAATAATATGTATTAGCTACTGCTAGATCTGCTTCACCTGCGGCTACAGCTAAAATTTGAGCTCTATCATTTCCTTTAGAGTCTCTAGCCATATTAGCCACAACACCTTTTGCCCAAGAACAAGTTGATGCTTTACCATTATTCTTTACTAATGATGCAACAAGAGATTGGTTATAAATATTGTTAGATTGTCTTATAACAACTCTACCTTTCCATTTTGGATCAGCAAGACCTTCGTAAGTCATGCCATTAAGCTCATTAGCATTTACTCTTTCAGGTGAGTAATACATAATTCTTGCTCTCTTAGCTATTCCAGTCCATTTAGAAGTTCTAAAATTTGCTGGAACTGCAGCTTTGATTGCAGCTGTCATAGAATTTTGGAACATTCCTTTTGCAGCGAATGAACCTAATCTTCCTGCGTCAGCAGTAATATAAAGATCAGCTTTTGAATCAGCGCCTTCTTCAGTTATTCTTTTTTGAAGAGCTTTATCTTTACCAGATACAACGTTTACTTTAATTCCAGTTTTAGCTGTAAATTTTTCGTAAAGTTGAATATCTGAATCGTAATGTCTTGCACTGAATACATTGACTTCAGCAGCAAACGTGATGTTTGCAAATAAAGCCATGAAAAATGCAATAATCGTAATTTTTTTCATTATTATTCCCTTAATTGTTAATTTATTTAGATTAGAATGCTTATTATTAACATTGCGAATGATTATCAATCGCATTAAGTGTCGCACTAAAATAATTACTTACTTCAAAATCAGTATAAGTAAGTTACTTAAAAAAGACATGAATACAAAGAACCCTAGAAAGAAATTGCAGTACATTATTGAAACAGTGCGGTTTCTAACTCTTCTTTTTCTTACAAAAGGCTTGTCATCAAGATCTGAAACGTCTCTTTCTCCAATTACTTGATAATCATATGACCAACGCCATATAGAGCTACCAAAACGGTCATCTTGATTATTGTAGAATATTATCCAAGCAACAATATATCTGTGAGAAAAATAAAGAATAATTAGAAGTAAACTACTTATAAGCATCTAAATATTTAATCATATTTAGAAAGCTTATTAAAGACTAATTAAAATTGTTCAGATTCTGTAGAACCTTCCATTGCAGTAGTAGAACTTTTTCCACTACTTATGGTATTTGAAACTGCATCAAAGTAAGATGTTCCAACTTCTCGTTGGTGTTTAACACTTGTATAACCATCTTTTTCTCTAGCAAATTCAAGCTCTTGTATTTTAGAGTAAGCTGTCATTCCTTCAGTTTTATATTTTTCTGCAAGTTCAAAAATTGCAATGTTTTGTGTATGAAATCCTGCAAGTGTAATAAACTGAAACTTATAACCCATCTCACTAATTTTTTGCTGAAATGTTGCAATCTCAGCATCTGATAAATGCTTCTTCCAATTGAACGAGGGAGAACAGTTGTAAGCTAATAATTTACCAGGAAACTTTTCATGAATTGCATCAGCAAACTTTTTTGCTTCTTCTAAGTTAGGTGTTGCTGTTTCGCACCAAATTAAATCTGAATAAGGAGCATAAGCTAAACCTCTTGAAATAGCCTGTTCAATTCCTTGTTTAACATAATAAAAACCCTCTGGTGATCTTTCACCAGTTAAAAAAGGTTTATCATTTTCATCATGATCATTAGTAATTAGCTTTGCTGCATTTGCATCTGTTCTAGCTAAAATTATTAATGGTACATCTGCAATATCTGCGGCAAGTCTTGCAGCTTTTAAATTTTTGATCATTGTACCAGTTGGAACTAAAACTTTTCCACCCATATGACCACATTTTTTTTCACTTGCTAATTGATCTTCGAAGTGAACTCCAGCTGCACCTGCTTTAATAAATTTTTTTGCTAATTCAAAAACATTTAACGGTCCACCAAAACCTGCTTCTCCATCTGCAATGATAGGTAACATATAGTCTGTTCTATCTTTTGATTTCATATCACCATCATTAATTTCCATATGTTGAATTTGATCGGCTCTAATTAAAGCGTTGTTCATCGACTCAACTAATTTTGGAGCACTATCATATGGATATAAAGATTGGTCAGGATACATTTCGCCAGCTGTATTTGCATCAGCTGCTACTTGCCATCCACTCAAGTAAATTGCTTTTAACCCAGCTTTTGCATGTTGAATTGCATGATTTCCAGATAATGATCCTAATGTATTAATATAATTTTCAGAATTTAATAAATCCCATAATTTTTTTGATTGATGTTTGCACATCGAATATTCTATTTTTATTGAACCTCTAAGTCTCTCAACTTCTTCAGGCGTATAATCTCTTTTAATTCCAGCAAATCTTTTTAAGTGGTATGAAACTTTAGCTTCTGAGCTCATGAGTGGGATCTTTCTAGGTTATGTAGTTAAGAAAATTAGATTTTAAGAGGCTTACTTGTCTTCACTAAACTCGTTAGTGAATTCATTCATGCCGCTTGAACCCCAATCACAATGATCATCTCTCAAGTAAATACCAGACTGGCTGTTTTGAGTATGATCTTCTTCATTCGTGATACGAGACTGATTTTCTTGGTTTTTATTGTTTTTATTTTCCATAAAACCTTTATAATTTACAAAATTTACTAAATCCATTAAATTCTTTAAAAACCTTGTAAAACAAAGAAACTTTTTGTAAATTATAATTTACAAAATTTACAAATTAACAATATGAGTCAATTAGATCTTAAAATAGGACCAAAAATAAAGGCTTTTAGAAGACAGCTAGGTTTACAAGCCAATAAACTTGCTGAGGAACTTGAGATATCACCTAGTTATTTAAATTTAATCGAGAGTGGTAAAAGAAAAATAGATGGTGATTTATTACTTAAAGTTTGTGAAAAATTGAATATTCAACTTTCTGATTTAACAACAAAGTCAGATATCAATCTAGAAAATACTATTTCAGAAATACTAGATGATAAATTATTCGAAGATTTAGATATACTCGGACCCGAAGTTAAAGATTTAGTAGGGACAAATCCAAAAATTGGTAGAGCTCTTGTTAGGTTGGGAGATATTCTTAAAAAAAAAGATCATGAATTAATAAATAAGATAGAAAAACTATCTGGCAAAATAGTTGATAATAGAAAAAATTCATTTCCTGGCGAAGTAATATCTGATTTTCTTCAAGAAAATAAAAACTATTTTCCAAAATTAGAAGAGTTTGCAAATAAAGTTTTTGAAAAAATTCAAGTTAACAATAGAACTAGATATATTGCATTATGTGAATATTTGAAAAAAGAATATTCTATAACAGTTAAAGATATTATTCCTGAAGATGGCAAACCATTTTCAAAAATTTTTAATAAAAAAAAGGGGGAACTTTTATTAAGTGATTATAATACACTCGAGACAAAAAAATTACATGCAGCCTCTCAAATAGCACAAGAAGGTGCATCAAAAGAAATCAATCAATATCTATCTAATTTTAATTTTCCATCAGAAGAATCAAAAAGATTAACTCAAGTTGCTCTATTAAATTATTGTGGTGCTGCAATCTTAATGCCTTATAAATTATTTCATTTAGAATCTAAAAAGCTAAAATATGATTTAGAACTTTTGCAAAATACTTTTGCAACTTCATTTGAACAAGTTGCTCATAGGGTGACTTGCCTTCAAGATCCTAAATTACCAGGAATACCTTTTCATATGTTGAGAACTGATATTGCAGGAAATATTTCCAAACGTTTTTCACTTTCTGGTATTGAAATACCAAGATATGGTGGTGCTTGCCCTAGGTGGAATGTCTATTCAGCCTTTACAAGGCCTGGTGTAATTCAAGCAGCAGTAAGTAAAATGACTAACGGTGAAAAATATGTATGTATTGCAAGAACTGTTGAAAAAGGTGTTGGTCGATATGGTTTATCAAAAAGTATTTTATCAATTGGTTTAGGTTGTGAAGCAAAATATGCAAAACAATTTGTGTACACAGAAAATTTAGATATCTCAGATAAGAAAACTGAAATTCCTATTGGTGTTTCTTGTAGAA
Organism: Candidatus Pelagibacter sp. Uisw_130; assembly: GCF_047722505.1. Lineage (GTDB taxonomy): Bacteria > Pseudomonadota > Alphaproteobacteria > Pelagibacterales > Pelagibacteraceae > Pelagibacter. The sequence continues at coordinate 364,972 of NZ_CP159814.1, read as the reverse complement.
CTTGTGATAGGTTAGACTGTTCACAACGAGCATTTCCACCATTACATAAAAAATTTGATGTAGATATTAATTCTAGGGGAGTTTCAGTTTATGTTAACGATAAAAGTAAATAGACTACTTCCAGTCACCTATTTTACTAAATAAAAAGTTTCTAAAAGCAGTTATTCTAGCTGTATTTTTCAATGATTGTGGATAAACAAAGTGAGCCTCTGTTATAGGACCCTCTGAATTAGGAAGAACCTTTATTACGTTGTTTGAATTTGAAACTAAATATTCAGGAAGTGCTGCAAGACCTACACCAGCTTCAACGGCTAAAAGTAAACCCATAACACTATTAACTTTCATTATTGGTTTTCTTTTTTTAGCATCTTTAATTCCAAGTTTTAAAGCCCAATCTGGATCGTAGACGGGAGATGGTGCTCCTTTACCAAATGAAATGAGTTTATGTTTATTTAGATCTGAGATTGTTTTGGGCATTCCATATTTTTCTAAATATTTATTAGATCCATAAATATAATATTTAATATCTACTAATTTTTTTTGGATATAATTAAGCTGCTTAGGTCTTCTCATGAAAATACCTATATCTGCTTGTCGAGTACTTAAATCTAACTCCTTATCATCAAAAATTAATTCAATTTCTATTTCAGGGTTTAAAGTCATAAACTCTTGGATACGAGGTGTTAACCAGTGAGTACCAAAACTTCTAACAGTTGTAATTGTTAATTTACCACTTGGTTTATTTTTTTGATCACCCAATGTAGATTCAACTTCTTTTAATTTACTAATTACATCGTGAGCTGTTTTAAATAAATATTCACCATTTTCAGTTAAAGTAAGACCTCTTGCGTGTCTTTCAAAGAGTTGTACTTTAAGATCCAGTTCTAATGATTGAATTTGTCTGCTTATTGCTGATTGACTTAAATTTAAGTTTATTGTTGCGTTAGTAAAACTACCTGCTTCTGCAACTGCGTGGAATATTTTTAATTTATCCCAATCCATCTATTTATTTAAATCTACCAAAACTCTTCCTGAAATTTCACCCTTTAAAATTTTTGGGTATGTTTCTAACAATTCATCTAAACTTACAGTTAAGATTGATTTTTCAAGAACTTCAAAATCAACAAGCTTTGCTGCTTCTGCCCAAATAAATTCTCTTCTTTTAATGCTACAATTTGCTGAGTCCATTCCCCAAACTTTAATTCCCCTTAGCATGAATGGTAATAAATTTGTATTTAGTTCATTGCTATTTGCATTACCACAAACAGCTATAATTCCATTTGATCTAGTTTGAGCTATTGCATTAGCTAAAATTTTACCTCCTACTGTATCAACTACACCATCCCATAATCCTTTATCAATAGGTCTTGGATCTTTGTCAAAATCAGCTCTATTAACAACATTTTTTGCTCCTAACGATTTTAAATAATCTGTTTTGGAATCTTTTCCTGTAACAGCTGTTACATTGTATCCTAATTTAGTAAGAGCCATTACCGCTACACTTCCCACCCCACCGGTAGCTCCAGTAACCAATACATCATTTACTTTATCGCCTAATAAAATTTCTTCTCTAGCTTGAATAGCAAAAGCACTCATTAAAGATGTAAAGCCAGCTGTTCCTAACATCATAGCCTGTTTGCTAGTTAGGTTTGAAGGTCTCTTAACTAAAAAATCGGCATTAACTTTCGCTATCTGAGAGTATCCACCAAAAAAAGCTTCTCCAACTCTCCATCCAGTTAAAATTATTTCATCACCAGTTTTAAATTTTTGATTTTCACTTTCAAGAACAGTACCAGAAAAATCTATGCCTGGAATATGTGGAAATTCTTTAACAAGACGACCACCATTTTTCAAAATCATTCCATCTTTATAGTTTAAATCTGAATAATCTACTTTAACAGTAACATCACCATGTTTTAAAAATGACTTAACTATTGATTTTACTTCTCGGGTAAAATTTTCACCTTCTTGATTAATAACTAGTGCTTTAAATTTATCTGACATTGATCTCCTCCCTGGGAAAGTTACTTACTAATAAATCTTAAGTATCTATTTTGAATACTAAGGTCTTCTTTAAATTGTCCTAAGAAATAATTTGTAACTGTTGTTGCGGTTTCTTTTTTAATACCTCTCATAGTCATGCATTGATGTGTTGAATCTATTGTTACAGCCACACCTTTTGCATCTAGAGATTCCATTATTGTTTTAGCAATTTGCATCGTTAGTCTTTCTTGTGTCTGTAATCTTTTTGAAAAAATCTCGACAACCCTTGCAAGTTTACTTAAGCCAACAACTCTCTCATTTGGAATGTATGCAACTTGTGCTGTACCAATAATTGGAGCCATATGGTGTTCGCAGTGACTTTGCACAGAAACATTTTTTACTACAACCATATCATTGTAACCCTCAACGTCTCCAAAAGTTTTATTTAAAATTTTATTAGGATCTTCTGCATACCCACCAAAATATTCTTTGTATGCTTTAACTACTCTTTTGGGAGTTTCTAATAATCCTTCTCTGTTAGGATCTTCACCCATCCAAGTTAAAATAGTTTTAAAAGCCTCTTCAGCTTCTTTGTCAGAAACTTTTTTAGTATCTAAAATTTTGTTATCTGTGTCTTCTACTAATTTCATAAGGCAAGTTTATACAGTAAATCATTGTTTTTAAAATATTTAATATATTTCTTAATATGCTACATAATCACCTACTTATGTTTAAAAAAAGAGAAAATATTGTCGAAATTGAAGAGGGGAAACTCCTTTCACCAAAATTTGATAATGATGGGTTAATTCCAGTTATTACAATGTGTTCAAAGACTAAAGATGTTTTGATGCACGGTTATATGAATGTTGAAGCTTTTAAAAAAACCATTGAGACTAAAGAAGCTCATTATTTCAGTAGATCTAGACAACAAATTTGGCATAAAGGTAAAACTAGTGGCTTTACTCAAAAAGTAATTGAGATTAGAATTGATGATGATCAAGACTCAATTTGGTTAACTGTTGATATTGGTGATGGTTCAAGTTGTCATGTTGGTTATCGATCATGTTTTTATAGATCAATTCCACTTGGTCCAATTGAAAATGGTAGAGAAGTTGAAATGAAATTTGAAGAGAAAGAAAAATCTTTTGATCCTGAAGTTGTCTACAAAGGTCAACCCAATCCTACAAAAATTTAAATGAGTGACAAGCAAAAGAATGTTCTAGGTGAAGATCTAGAGGAATGTTCTAACGATCCTTTAACAGGATGGCACCGAGATGGATGTTGTAGTACTGATGAAAATGATCATGGCGTTCATACAGTTTGTGCAAAAGTTACAACAGAATTCTTAGAATGGTGTAAAGAAGCTGGTAACGATTTAATAACTCCTCATCCTGAATTTGGATTTCCAGGACTAAAAGCTGGAGATGGTTGGTGTGTTTGTGCTAGTTGGTATGCAAGAGCTGCTGATGCTGGGAAACCTTGTCCTGTATATTTAAAAAGAACTCATGAAAAAACTTTAAAACTTGTTTCTATGGAAGTTTTAAAAAAAAATGCTATTGATTTATCTTAGTTAATTTTGAGAAAAAACAATTAGCGTATAACTTTAATTTGATTAAAAGCTCTATAAATAAAATTACTTAAAGATCTCATATTTTTATTTTGTAATTCTTCAATTTCATCAAATGCAACACCTGAAATATTTAAAGTAATCAACTTCTTTTCATTAATTTGAAGTATATTTCTTTTTATCAAATATTTTAATTTTCTAATAACTGTTATTCTTGGAATTCCTGTTACATCAGAAATAGACATTGTATTAACTCCTCTATCATCAGAGCCTTGAATTGAAGTCGTATATTTTTTTCTAGTTAAATCTTTTATTTTAAAGTTTTTGTTATCAGCTGAGTTAACTAAAACTAAAAGTCCAATACAAAAAGTTTCTAAGTCTCCAACATATTTTCTACATCTTTTAGTAAATATGAATAAGAATTTATAAAATTGATACCAAACAAAAGAAAAGTTTTTTTTAATTGAATCTGAAATTTCTGTAGTTGGGTAAGCTACTTCAACAATATCTTCTTCTTTAAGAATTTTATTAAACTCACACAATAAAACACTCATATTTTTCAAAGTTAAATTTGCTTGAACTACAGGAATTGCTGCTCTATTTATAAAAATTTGTTTACCTTTTCTTTTAATTATCTCTGCTTTTTCTAGTTCTTCAACTTTTCTTCTTACACTCTCTTTTGGTATTTGAAGATCTTTTGAAATTTTGCTGATATTAATTTTTGCTACTTCTAATGTTTTATCTTTATAGAATGTGTTATAATCAACTATTAACCCATTTTTTCTGAAGAATATAAAATCTTGGTTAATTATGTAAATTAAGATTATATATTTATCTATATTTCCAAAATTTTCGTAGGCTCCAATCAACCAACTGTTTATCCATTTATAATAATATGGTGCCAATCTACTAAAGTGTTTATCAATTACTTTGAAGATTATTTTTTCATCAATTTGAGATGATATACTTGGTATAGTGTTCATGATTTTAAAAAACCCATATTGGACAATTGATATATAAGAGTCAACCCATATTGGACAATTGGTTTGTTTTAATATTTTATAAAGCTAGTAATCATTATTCATGAGTTCAGAAAAAGTAAGTTCTACAGAATTAAATAATCTTCCTCCTTTGGGGACCCCTGGAAAAAGTGAGGAAGTTTCATCATCAGGTAGAGTTGATATAAATATTCTTTTAAATAGAGCTAGAAAAGTTAGAGCAAAAGAAACTTTAACAAACTTAGTTTTTTTAGGATTGATAGTTTCTGTGCTGTTTACTATTGGGCTAATCTTATCTTTCTAATTACATATTTCCATATTTAGGTCCACCACTTCCCTCTGGTGTTACCCACGTAATATTTTGAGAGGGCTCTTTAATATCACAAGTTTTACAATGAATACAATTTTGAGAATTTATGACAAACTTGTTAACATCATTTTCATTTTGAACTTCATAAACGCCAGCAGGACAATACCTTTGTGCAGGCTCATCAAATTTTTCTAAAGTGTAACTAATTGGTAAATTTGGATCTTTAAGCTGCAAATGTACAGGTTGATTTTCAGCATGATTGGTTCCTGTTAAATAAACAGAACTTGTTTTATCAAATGTAATAATATTATCTGGTTTTGGATAATCAATTTTTGGCATTTCACTTGCTGGCTTTAAAGTTTCATGATCAGCATGTTTGTGTTTAAGTGTTAGGGGCAATTTTCCTCTAAATAAAATTTGATCTATTCCTGTAAATATTATTCCCAATATTAAACCCCAGCTAAAACTAGGCTTAACATTTCTAGCTTGGTGGAGTTCCTCATATAACCAGCTTTTTTTAAATTTATCGTCATAAATTGATAAATCTTGTTTTTCTTTTAAATTTTCAAAAATAGTTTCTGCTGCAATCATTCCACTTTTCATTGCAGTATGAGATCCTTTAATTTTAGGCATATTCAAAGTTCCAGCATCACATCCTACAAGTAGTGCTCCTGGCATTGACATTTTAGGTAAACTTTGAAGTCCACCTTCAATTAAAGCACGTGCGCCATATGAAATACGTTTTCCACCTTCAATTATTTTTTTAATTGCAGGATGAGTTTTAAATCTTTGAAACTCATCAAACGGTGAAAGATGTGGGTTTTTATAATCAAGACCAATTACGTAACCTAAAAAAACTTGTTTGTTTTCTGCGTGATAGATAAAGCTTCCGCCATAAGTATTGTTATCTAGTGGCCAACCTGCAGTATGCATTACCATTCCCTCTTCATGATTTTGTTCACTGATTTCCCAAATTTCTTTAAACCCAATTCCATATTGCTGAGGATCTTTACCTTCTGATAAATTATATTTTTCAACTAATTGTTTTCCAAGATGTCCTCTGCATCCTTCTGCAAAAACAGTAACTTTTCCTAAAAGCTCTATGCCTGGTTCAAAGCTATCTTTTTTATTTCCATTTTTATCAACACCCATGTCTTGAGTTGCAACTCCTTTAACTGATCCATCTTCATTGTATAAAATTTCACTTGCTGGAAAGCCTGGAAATATTTCAACACCTAAAGTTTCTGCTTGTTCTGCTAACCATCTACATAGGTTTGCTAAACTAATTATGTAATTATTATGATTTTGTTGAACTGATGGAAGTAGCCATGTCGGCCAACTTAAAGATTTTGTTTTGCTTAGAAATAAGAATTTTTCTTTAGAAACCTTAGTTTTAATTGGTGAGTTAAGTTCTTTCCAGTTTGGTAATAACTCATCTAAAGCTCTAGTTTCAAACACATTACCACTTAAAATATGTGCACCAATCTCTGAGGCTTTTTCAAGTAAACATACATTTAATTCTGGATCTAATTGCTTAAGTTTAATTGCCGTAGATAGTCCTGAAGGACCACCCCCAACGATTACCACATCATAATCCATTGCTTCTCTAGGCATATCTTGAATTTTTACAGTACTGATTATTTTTGTATACTATTTAATTTATTCAATTCTTCTAAGAATTGAGGTAACGCCTCAAATAAATCTGCTTCCAGACCATAATCTGCGACACTAAATATTGGTGCTTCACCGTCTTTATTTATAGCAACAATAATTTTACTTTCTTTCATTCCAGCTAAATGCTGAATTGCTCCAGAAATTCCAACTGCAATATATAAATCTGGCACAACAACTTTACCAGTTTGACCAACTTGATGTTCATTACTAATATAACCCGCATCAACTGCTGCACGTGATGCTCCAATTGCTGCGTTTAATTTATCCGCAATATCAGTTATTAATTTAAAATTTTCTCCATTTTGCATTCCTCTTCCACCAGAAACTACAATTCTTGCGGTGCCAAGTTCAGGTCTGTCTGACTTAACTTCTTCTCTTTTAATAAATTTTGATAATGTAAACTCTTCAGTAGCTTCAATTTTTTCAATTGGAGCAGAGCCACCAGAAGTTTCACAAGGTTCAAAAGATGTTGGTCTAATTGTTATGCATTTTTTTGCATCAGTACTTTTTACAGTAGCAAATGCATTACCCGCATAAATAGGTCTTATGAATGTATCAGCTGATATCACTTTAGTAATATCACTTACTTGAGATATGTCTAAATGTGCTGCTATTCTTGGCATCAAATTTTTACCAAATGTATTTGCAGAACTAACAATATGAGAATAATTTTCTGAAACTTTTACAACTAGTGGTGTAAAGTTTTCTGCTAAATAGTTTTCATAGTGAGGAGCTTCAGCATGTAATACTTTTTTAACAGCTGGCATTTCAGATAATAATTTAGCAACATCTCCACAATTATTTCCAATTAATAGGACATGTACATCTCCATCCATTTGAGATGCTGCAGTAATTGCGTTTAATGTAAAAGGTCTTACTTCTTTATTATTATGCTCTGCTATTAATAAAACTGACATTATATTACCTTTGCCTCATTTTTAAGTTTGCTAACTAACTCGGCAACACTTGCAACTTTAATTCCTGCTTTTCTTTTTGGTGGTTCTTCTACTTTAATTAGTTGAACTCTAGGTGTTGTATCAACTCCTAAGTCAGCAGCTGTTAAAATTTCCAAAGGTTTTTTTTTAGATTTCATAATATTTGGTAGTGAAGCATAACGTGGCTCATTTAATCTTAAATCACATGTCACAATAGCTGGTAGATTAACTTCGATTGTTTCTAATCCTTCGTCAATTTCTCTTGTTACTTCTAAAGTTCTGTCTTTTATTTCAATTTTTGATGCAAATGTTGCTTGAGGCCAATTCAATAAAGCACTTAACATTTGACCTGTTTGATTACAGTCATCATCAATTGCTTGTTTACCCATAAAAACTAGGTCAGGTTTTTCTTTTTCAACAATTTTTTGTAATGCTTTTGCTACGGCTAATGGCTCAACAATTCCCTCAGTTTTAATTAAAATTCCTCTATCAGCACCAACTGCCAATGCTTTTCTAACAGTTTCTTGTGATTTTTCTTCACCAACTGTAATTGCAATAATTTCTGTTGCCTTACCTGCTTCTTTAATTTTTACAGCCTCTTCAATAGCATTATCATCAGGTGGATTACTCGACATTTTTACATTATCAGTAACAACACCAGTTCCATCCTCTTTAACTCTAACCTGAACGTTGTAATCAATTACTCTTTTAACAGCGACTAATATTTTCATTATGCTCTCAATAAATTATTTTCTGGATCGTAAGGACTCTCGTCTAATATAGTAGCATCGTACATTTTTCCTAAAATATCAATTTTCAATTTTTGACCAGTTGTCGCAACATCAGGGTTCACCATTCCTAATGCAATCGATTTACCAAGTCTAAATCCAAAATCTCCTCCTGTAGCACGTCCAACAACTTTGTCGTTTTCATAAATTGGATTGTTTCCTAGAACATCTGCATCTTCAACGTTGTGAATTTCCATGGTAACTAGTTTATTTTTGAAACCTTTTTCTCTCCACTTATTAAGCGCTTCTAAGCCAATAAAGTTTCCTTTATTAGGATGTATAAATCTATCTAGTCCAGATTCGTAAGGTGAATATTCAATTGATAATTCTGTCCCAACAAGTTTATAAGATTTTTCAAGTCTTAAACTATTCATCGCTCTAATCCCATAAGGCTTAATACCTAAATCTTTACCAGCTTCCATTAATTTATCAAATATATGGTTTTGGTATTCAATTGGATGATGAAGCTCCCAACCTAATTCACCAACAAAGTTTACTCTCATAGCATTCACTGGTGCATTTCCAACATTTACATTTTTAGCACTCAACCATTTAAAGTTTTCACTAGAAAAATCATCACTAGAAACTCTTGTCATTAAATCTCTAGCCTTTGGACCAGACACAACAAGTACACCCATACTATTAGTTAGATTTTCAAATTGAACTGTGCCATCTGTTGGCATCCATTTTTGAATCCAGTCATGGTCTAATCTTTGGTTCGCTCCTGCAGAAACTAAATAGAAACTATCTGGAGCTTCTCTCATTATCGTAAATTCAGAATGCACTCCTCCTTTAGTATTAAGGGCGTGACATAAACCAATTCTTCCTATTTTTTTTGGAAGTTTGTTTGCTACTAAATAATCTAAAAATTCTTCTGCACCAGATCCTTTAATTCTACATTTTGCAAATGCAGTCATATCTAAAAGACCCACATTTTCTTTTACATTTTTACATTCTTTTTTTATTGCTTCAAACCACTTGGATCTTCTAAAAGACCAATCATCCTTTTGTTCCATTCCATCTACTGCAAAGAAATTAGGTCTCTCCCAACCAAATTTTTGCCCAAAAACAGCACCTAATGCTTTCATTCTATCATAGCAAGGTGATGTTCTTAATTCTCTAGCAGCACCTCTTTCTTCGTCTGGATAATGAACTTTAAATACATGATTGTAAGCTTCTTCATTTTTTTCTTTTAAATAAGATTTTGTTGCATAATCACCGAACCTTCTAGGTTCAACACCAAGCATATCAATTGTTGGTTCTCCATCTACAATCCATTCTGCAAGTTGCCATCCAGCACCACCTGCTGCAGTAATACCAAAACTATGTCCTTCATTTATCCAAAAATTTTTAAGTCCCCACGCTGGTCCTACAATTGGGTTTCCATCAGGTGTGTAACAAATTGCTCCGTTATAAACTTTTTTTACACCAACCTCACCAAATGCTGGAACTCTATGAATTGCGCCTTCTATGTGTGGGGCAAGTCTATCTAAATCTTCTTGAAATAATTCATACTCTGAATCTTTTGAGGGCCCATCTACATAACAAGCTGGAGCACCATCTTCATAAGGTCCTAAAATTAAACCACCAGCTTCTTCTCTCATATACCATCTACTATCGCTATCTCTTAAAACTCCCATCTCTGGTAAGCCTTCTTTTTTTCTTTTTAAAATATCTGGGTGTGCTTCTGTAACAATATATTGATGCTCAACTGGGATAACTGGAATATCTAAACCAACCATTTTTCCAGTTTGTCTTGCAAAGTTTCCTGAACAAGAAATTACATGTTCACACTCTATAGCCCCTTTGTCAGTTTCAACAATCCATCCATCTTTAGTTTGTTTAATTCCAACTACAGCTGTATTTCTATAAATTTCTGCACCCATGTTTCTTGCACCCGTAGCCATTGCTTGTGTTAAGTCAGCTGGCTGAATATATCCATCTTCAGGGTGTTGTATTGCACCAAGTAAATCATCCGTACGACATAAAGGCCAAATTTCTTTTACTTGATCTGGTGTTAAAAATTTTACATCAACACCTATGGTTTGTGCAACACCTGCATATTGGTGGTACTCATCCATTCTATCTTTAGTGCTTGCTAAACGAATATTTGAGACAACACTGAAGCCAACATTTTGTCCTGTCTCTTCTTCTAATTTTTTATAAAGATCAACCGCATACTTATGAAGCTGTCCAACTGAATAACTCATATTAAATAATGGAAGCAGACCTGCTGCGTGCCAAGTTGATCCTGAAGTTAATTCTTTTCTCTCGACAAGAACAACATCAGATAAACCTTTTTTTGCTAAGTGATAAAGTGCACTAACTCCTACTACACCACCACCAACTACAACAACTTTAGCTTTAGATTTCATTAGTCCGATTCCTACTATTTTTTTATTATTAACGAAACAAAAATCGTTTAGTTATTAGTTTAAACTGAAGATCCAAGAGGCATTGGTGCGGAGACCATTGTGGTCAGCCAGCAGTCCTTAAGAGGACCTTCTTTTATATATTTTTCAACTGCCCACTTAAATTTATAGTAGACCTTATCTCTATCAAGAACTGTTACTTCAAAAAGAGCAGTTAAATCATCAGATTTTATCTCCACAACCTTATTGTCCAAGTGATTAAGAAGCATCACATAAGATTTTCCTTTTATCATTGTTTTAAATCGATCTAAAGGACCTGTATTTTTTTGATTATTTGGGTGTGCAAATTCCCAAGTCTGCTCAATTCCATTATCTTTTTTTGGATTATCATTCTGTTTTAAACTTCTTAATTGGATTTTGACAACTTGATAGGGCTCTATCCCATTATTAGGCTTAACTAATTCAGCAAATGATGGAGATGTAAAAAATAAAGTAATTAAAATTACTTTATATATTTTGTGCAGTTGTTCTGACGTCTTCCAAAAATTGTTTTCTTTTATTATCACTAACAAACGGTACAGCAAAATATCTTCTGTAGACAATATTATAAATGCCACACATATGAAATACCCCTCTTTTTAATCTTCTTATAGGCAGGTTTAAAAAGAAGGTTGTAATAGCGAGCCTTGGAGATCCATAAGTACAAAATATAATTGCTTTTTTTTTATGTAAATTGCCAATTGGATATCCATAATTTCCCCATAACTGCTTAAACGTAAACGCCCAAGGTGGTGCTAAAACTTTATCTATCCATCCCTCAACTATAGCTGGCATTCTAAAATTCCAAATTGGAGCAATTAAAACAATTGTATCACAGTCTTCTATTCTTTTACGATGATTCAAAACATCTTCACCTGCTTCTTCACCTGCAAAAACAGGGTTAAATTTTTCCTTATATAGGTCTACACAATCAACTGAATGACCATTTGCTTCAACTGTTTTTATAAATGTATCTCTAATAGCAGCGTTAAAAGATTTTTCGTTATAATGACCATATAAAAGAAATATTTTTTTCATTTGTGTATTTTTAAACTAGTTCTATAAGAAAGCCATGAAAAATTTTTATGTAATTGAAGGTGAGCATACTAACCCTAACGAGATTGAAACAATATTAAAGAATACTGAAAAAAAACATGGCCCTTTTGAAGAGCAAGAAGCTACTCAAATTGCCAAAGGGTTAATTCAAAAAAATATAGATGATTTTTATCATCGAGCATGGGTAGTCAAAAACTAACTCTGTAAAAATGGAAAAACTAGGTTTATCCTCAAAATATTAATTATTAATTTAATAGAGATAATTTCTAAATTATTCCAAACAATTTTTGAAATTCAATTTTAGTACATTTGTTAGCAATGTAATAAATTTTATTTTTTATTGCTATTTCTTTAGCCTTATCATTTTCAATATTAAGTTGTAGCCACAAAACATGTGCCCCAATTTCTTTAGTTTGATTGGCTATATCTACAGTCTCTACGCTTGGCCTAAAAACATCAACTATGTCTACTTTTTCTTTTATATCTAATAGGGTTCCATAAACTCTTTCTCCGTGTATTGTTTCATTTACACATGTTGGGTTTACAGGAATGACTTTATACCCAGATTTTTGTAAGAATTTCATTACTATATTTGAATCTTTTTCTTTTTTTTTACTTGCCCCAACTAAAGCTATTACTCTTGAGCTAACAAATAGTTCTTTAATTTTATCGTCTATTATTTGTTTTTCCATTTAGGTTTTCTTTTTTGTAAAAATGCAGATATTCCCTCTTTTGCATCCATTGCCATCATATTTTTAGTCATCATTTTACTTGTGTATGTGTATGCTTTTCTTAATGGCATTTCTAATTGATTATAAAAAGTTTGTTTGCCAATTTTAATTGTAAAACTTGATTTTGAAGCAATAGTTTTAGCAACTTTTAATACTTCATTGTTTAATCTTGATTTAGAAAAATGATTATTAATTAATCCAATTTCTTTTGCATAATTTGCTTTAATGGGTTCACCTGTTAACAGCATCTGCATCATTCTTTTTCTATTAACTTTTCTGCTAACAGCTACCATCGGTGTACTACAAAATAAGCCTATATTTACTCCTGGTGTAGCAAATATTGCATCATTAGCACTGTAAGCAAGATCACAACTCGCAACTAACTGACATCCTGCAGCAAATGCTGCCCCATGAACTTTTGCAATAACTGGCTTTTTTCCTTCAACTATTTGAAGCATTAATTTTGAGCAAAGATTAAAAAGTTTTTGATATTTTTCTCTTTTCTTTAATCCACTTACTTCTTTTAAATTATGACCCGCACTAAAACCTTTTCCAGACCCTTCAATAATTATTACCTTAATATTTTTATCTTCATCTAATTTTTTAAAGGCTTTAATTAAATCTTCTAAATTTTTAAATGAAAGTGCGTTATATGTTTTTGGCTCATTAATGATGATTGAAGCAATATCTTTATTTAAAAGTTTAACTTTAATATTACTTAAGTTTGCCATCTTCTCTCATTTTAGCTCTAATTTTTGTTGCAGAGATTTGTTGAATTTCCTCTGACAAAACAACTTCTTCTATTTTGTAACCAACCCCTCTTCCGTAACAAATATTAGTAATATTAGGAACCATCATTACTTTAAATCTTCCTTCAAATTCTGGGTTTAACTTTTCTTCAATATTTTTTTTTACTGTATCAAAATCAAATGGATTATCGTCAACACCTTGAACATCTCTTATTTGAATGCAAACTTGACCTGTTTTTTTAACAATTTCTTGAAATAAAGCATAGTGACCATCATGAAATGGCTGCCATCTACCAAGCATTTGTGCTGTCGGTTTTTTATTATCCCATTCGTAAGCCATTATTTGATCTCCTCTAATATTATTGGTGCCCAATGTTTAGCATCTTGAGTTGTAACCTGACAGTCAAATTTTTCAGGTTTAACAAACATCTTGTTAGTATCATCAAAACGTCCCTCTTTTATTGTATTTACCCAAACTATATAATCTGCGGGAAATAAACTTCTTGCTTCAGGCGTTGGGCAAACAAAATCTGCAATAACATAATTTCCATCATCTTTTAATTTTTTTGCAAAATCTGCCATTCTTTTGGCTTGTCTTATTCTGCCTTCTTCTGAAAAATCCCAATCATTGGCTTCTTTTCTAACTTCATCAGCATTAAGTCTTTTAGCATCTATTGATGGGGCAATTTCATTTGCTAAAGTTGTTTTGCCAGATCCTGGTAGACCCATTATTAATATTATTTTCATTTTATTTTATAACCTCATATAGACCCAGCCACGCATTTACATCTTTGCTGGCAATATAATCTGATTTAAAAAATTCAATTTCTTTCCATTTATTCTTATCTTTTAATTCTTTTATTTTTTTATTAAACCCATATTCCTCATAAATTCCTTCATTAATCGTAAAACAAATTAAACCTTTATTTTTTGTAATCCTTACAAATTCATCTAAAGCGCTGGGTTTGACATGTGCATATGTAAAAGTTCCAACACACATAACCGCATCATAAAAATTATCTTCTATTTTAATTGGTTGATTTAGATCTACTTTATATAGCTTTTTATATAAATCTTTTGGTATCGTATCTAATAAGGTTTTAGATAAATCTGCTCCATGAAAATTTTTATATCCAAAATTTTTTAATTCTTTAGCAACAAGACCTGTGCCACAACCTGCATCAAAAATTAATATGTCTTTGCTTTGAGCGTATTTTTTAAAAGTGTTTACTGTTTCTTTTGGACCTGAATAATCCCAATTAACCATATCTTTATTATACTTATCGTTGTCGCCCCACTCGTCATAAAAATCCATTACTTCTTTGGTAGTTTTAAGTTTATAAATTGGGATTTTATTTCCCACATCTTTTAAAGACATTTACTTTTTCATTAAGTTAAATTATTAGCAATCCATTTATGAAATTCATGTGTAGGATTATCCATTATTGGTGAAAAATTTCCACCATTATATGCTGGTGAATTTCTACCTTCCTGCATACCTTCAATTGCTTTTACATCCTCAATCATAACTTCCTTCCAAAATTCTACATTTTTTTTTCTCATGTCAATAAACTCAGTTCCATTCGCACTATCATCACCTACATAATACATCATTAAATGTTCTTTAGTTTCACTAATAGACTTAGGTTCTAACCAAAAAACATAAAAATGATCTATATGAAGACCAATCATTACGTTTGGAAATAAAGCAATATACTCAGCTTTTTTAGACAGATCTGTTGGCCAATTTGAAAAATTATTAAAACTTTGATTTCCTTTAACAGGTTGGTCGTATTTATCTGTACCTTGGCCAGCAAATCTATTTGGTAAACCTTGAATGTGATAATGGTCACTAATATTTGAAACTTTATTTAATTCAGGATGAATCCAAGGCAAATGATAACTTTCACAGTAATTTTCTATTGCAAACTTCCAATTACACTTAACATCAAGACTGAAGTATCCATGATCTTTTGAGTGTTTAAGTAATTTTTGATCTTCCTTAGATATAAATTTTGACCATCTTTCTTCGAGAGGCTTGATATACTCGTCGAACTCTAATTCATTACCATTTATATTAATAAAAATTATATCCATCCAAACTTTGGTTCTAACTTCCTTCAAATTACTTGATGATTTATCGAATTTTTCTGTCTCATGAACATTCAGACCTCCTATATGAGGTGTCGCAACCAACTTTCCATCAAAATCATAGGACCAGGAGTGATATGGACATCTTAAGACATTTCTTAAAGTACAAGGCTCATCTAGAAGCTTGAAGCCTCTATGGCTGCAAACATTATGAAATACTCTTATTTTTTTCTCTTTGTCTCTTAGAATAATAAGAGGGATACCAAGTAGATTATAAGGTTGAGCATCTCCCACATTTGGCACAGAACTTCCAACCCCAATTACTGTCCATTTATCCTTGAAAATCCTCTCTCTTTCAATTCTTAGATAATCAGAGCTAGTGTAGCACTCGTTTGGTAAGCCATGGGCTTTCTCGATGGGGCTCCCAACCACTCTAATTTTATCCAAATCCAAGATCTTTGAAAGTTCAAGATTTTTAGGATCTTTAGACATTAAAAAAAAATATCACCAGCAAAATTTTTGGCAACAATTATTTTTGTCCACAAGATGAATTTCTTTGACAGCATTTACAAAAAAGATAATCATCGGGAAAAATGAATTTTTCACTTGAGGTTGGACCTCAAACAGATCTTGATACATTGCCTCCAGTTAAGGATGTTTATGTAACCATGCTTCCAGGAGGAGATTATAAAGAGACAGCTGACCAGTCAGCTGAATTAGTTAAAAAAGGATTTAATCCAGTTCCGCATTTTCCAGCAAGATCAATCACGGATGATACTCAGCTTAAAGATTACATTGCAAGATGTAAAGATGTGGGTGTTAAACAAGCATTAGTTATTGGTGGAAGTAGAGAACCAGTTGGAAAATTTGATAGTTCAATTCAAGTTTTAGAGACAGGGTTTTTTGATGGAATTAAAATAGGAATAGCAGGACATCCAGAGGGTAGTCAGGATATTTCTGATAAAGAATTAGAAAAGGCTATGATAGATAAAAAACCTTACGCCGACTATATAGTGACCCAGTGGTTATTAGAGAGTCAACCTATCGTAGATTTCATTTCTAAGCAGTCAGTACCAGTGCATGTAGGAATTACTGGGCCAATGAAAATAACTAGCTTGATTAAATTTGCTAATATTGTCGGGGCAAAAAATTCTATAAATTTTCTTAAGTCTAATTTTAGTAAGGCATTAGATTTATTGAAACCTAAAGACCCTAATGAATTAATTGGGAAAGTGAAAGAGTTTACTGGCAACTTCCACATTTATACATTCGGCGGCTTGAAGGAAACTAACAAGTGGTTGAAGGAGAACGGTTATGTCTAATGAATTTGACTATACTAAACTAAATCATGCTACATCAGTTGATCAATCAGATCGTGAAGTACCATATAACTTAAGACAAAGTGGACCTACAAAAGTTGAAATGTTAATTTCAACAAGAGTAAGAAAATCTCCGTACTGGCATCTATCAATGGAAGCTGGTTGTTGGAGAGCAACTGTTTACAATCGTATTTATCACCCAAGAGGTTATGTAAAACCTGAAGATGGTGGAGCGATGGTTGAATATGAAGCAATTAAAAATCACGTTACGATGTGGAACGTTGCTGTTGAAAGACAAATTAGAGTTAAAGGTCCTGATGCAGAAAAGTTTACTGACTACGTTATAACTAGAGATGCAACTAAAATCTCACCTATGAGAGCAAGATATGTAATTTTATGTAATGCTTATGGTGGAGTTTTAAATGATCCTATTCTTCTTAGAATTTCAAAAGATGAATTTTGGTTCTCACTATCAGACTCTGATATTGGAATGTATCTTCAAGGTGTTAACGCTGATGGAAGATTTGATTGTACAATTGAAGAAATTGATGTTTGCCCTGTGCAAATTCAAGGTCCTAAATCAAAAGCTTTAATGAAAGACCTTTGTGGAGATCAAGTTGATTTTGACAATATGCCTTTCTACGGTTTAGCTGAAGTTAAAGTTGGCGGCAGAAGTTGTGTGATTTCACAATCTGGTTTCTCAGGTGAAGCTGGATATGAAATCTACTTAAGAGAAGCGACTAAATACGCTGATGATATGTGGAATGCTGTTCTTGAAGCTGGAAAAAAACATAGCCTAATGGTTATTGCTCCTGCTCACCATAGAAGAATTCAAGCTGGAATTCTATCTTGGGGACAAGATATGGATCATCAACACAATCCTTTCCAGTGTAACCTTGGTTATCAAGTTTCATTAGCCGGCAAAGGCGAATGGAACAAGAAAGCTGACTACATTGGTAAAGCTGCACTAGAGAAAATGGGCGCAGAGCTTAAGGATGGAAAAAAACCTTATAAGCTTCAGTTAGTAGGTCTTGAATTGGGTGGAAAAC
This sequence comes from Candidatus Pelagibacter sp. Uisw_130, assembly GCF_047722505.1. Classification (GTDB taxonomy): domain Bacteria; phylum Pseudomonadota; class Alphaproteobacteria; order Pelagibacterales; family Pelagibacteraceae; genus Pelagibacter. Next base: position 347,311 of record NZ_CP159814.1, on the reverse strand, counting down.
CAATTGAAGAATATGCTCCTGATTTTTGGTTAGTGTCACCTGAGAGTGGTGGAGATCCTGTAGGATTTATCACATCACCTTGGTATCATCCTGAAAAAGGTCAAAATATTGCAATGGGATATGTACCATTTGATGGAACATTAAATGCTAATGGTTTCCCAAAAGGTAAAGTTGGAACTAAGTACAAAGTTCACTTACCTGCTAAATATTCTGACACTCCAGGAACACCTGTTGATGCTGTGGTAGTGGATATTCCATTTACAGAATCTTATAACGCAAACACAAGAGAAGTCGTTAAAGGTTAAATCAATTTTTATAGAGAGGGGTAAATTCCCCTCTCTATTATAAATAATTAATACCCCCCCCTCAAGAAATATTACTATTTATTTAAAACACACTAGATAGAGAAACTTTAGCTTCCCGATCAGAAGTTTCGTTGAATGATTGGTTGGCATTAAATTTTAGATCAAAGCCATTAATATTTTTAGAGATATTAAATCCAGCTTTTAAATCTTCAGATCCATCAATGTTCATTGCGTATTCTGTCTCACGTCTTGATTTAAATTTAAAAGCAAATTTAACCGTATCTACATGTTCATTTTCATTACCCTGAATACGTTTATAACTTGTTTTAATATTTAGATTTTCTAATGCTTCGTAATTAAACCCAACTTCTGAAGTTAATAAATGAGTTGAGTTTACACTCTGGGTATAAGTATAAGTAGTAGAGGTATCTGATACATAATTCATTTGAACATCGGAAGAATTACTAAAATCTAAACCATACTCCACTAAACCAAATGGTTTAAATGAACTATTAGAAAAATTAATGATATCATTAAATTCTAAACCCAATGAGACCATACCACTTTCAACTGTTTGTTTGTCATAGGATAAAGCATCAGTTCCTGTCTCTGTGTAAGCATCAAGTTCAGTGTAACCCAAATCAACACGTGCAATTGGGGTTAAATTAAAATCACCCTTATCAATTGTTTTACCATAATTAATTGAACCAAATATTTGAGCACCATCTCTAGATCCAGTAAGTGTATTATCTCCACTTTTTCTTGTCAGATTCTTTTCAATTATCCCAACCCCTATTAATCCTTCAATAAAATTATCATCATTGAGTGGTCGTGTTTGATAAAGTGATAGATTATAGTTTTTACTATCTATTCCAGTTCCACTTGTGCCTATATCTGTATCACTTTGACCGTATTGGATAGCAAAACCTAATAAATTATTATTATTTAATTTTCTATCAAAACCAAAAGCTAAACTTTGACTTTCTATTTCTGAAGAATTGTTTTTTATTTTTGAAAGACTAATAGAACCCTCTGACCAAGGTGACCAATTATCAGGAATAAGTTTAGTTAAATAAAGTTTAGGGGATGTGGTGTTTGAGTTTGAAATAGTTTTTACTAAAGATGTCAGCATAACATTGCCACCCTCTAGTTTAATATTATTCTTTGCAAAGTTATCATTACTTCTATTTTGTCTTAAATAACTAAGTCTAGTAGAGACCGTACTTATAGATTTTATAAAAGTACTTTGTATTTGCGTACTTTGTGCATCAATTGATCCTGTGGTATCTTTATCAGTTGTTGGATCCACCATGCTTTCAACGCTAAAACTTAAAGCAGTTGTAGAACTTATTCCTGCATATGATCCGCTACCAGTATCATCAAATGCTGTTCCATCAATCAAAACATAATATTCTGTTTCAGCGTCAAAATTTGATGATGGGTTAATAGTTATTTGAGAAGTACCCGTTCCGGTAACTTTACTACCTGCTACATCAATGGTCTCAAAAATAGTGTTGTCAGTTGTTTTCTTAATTGTAATATTACCAGTTTGAACAGTAACATTTTCACTAAAGTTTAAAACAATGTTTGCGTCCCTTGCAACATTGGGCGCATCATCAGCTGGAGTGGATGAGCTTAGAGTTGGTAATACATTTGCAAAACTTGTAAAAGTTAAAGCAGTTGTAGAGCCTATTCCTGCATATGATCCTCCACTAGAATCATCAAATGCAGTTCCATCAATTAATACATAATAGTCAGTATTTAGAACAAAATCAGAAGAAGGATTAATTGTTATTTGATTGGTTCCTGTTCCTGTAACTTTAGTAGTATCTGTTACACTAATGGTTTCGAAAATAGTGTTGTCTGCTTTCTTAATAATAATATTACCACTTTGAGCAGTAACATTTTCACTAAAATTTAAAACAATGTTTGCATCAAGCGCAACACTAGTTGCATTGTTAGCTGGTACAGATGTACTTAAAATTGGTGTATCATTTGCTACTGTAAAGGTTAAAGCAGTTGTCGAACTTATTCCTTCATATGAGTTACCACTAGTATCGTCAAATGCTGTTGCATCAATTAGCACATAATATTCAGTATTTTGTCCCCAATTAGTTTGTGGATCAATAGTTATTTGAGAGGTACCTGATCCGGTAACTTCTGGATTGTTAACTTCAATAGTTTCAATAGATACATTACTTGAAGCTATCTTAATGGTAATATTACCACTTCCAACAACAACATTTTCACTAAAGTTTAAAACAATGGTTCCATCTTTTATAACATTCGTTGCATTATCAGCTGGGGTTGAAGAAGATAAAGTTGGCGAAGTATCAAAAAGATTTTCATAAGATTCACCAGAAGAACCACTTATATTGCTATATGCGGAAGCCATTGCAGTAGCATTCCAAAACATTTTAACAAAAGTCGTCACACTACTTGTATCCCAACTAAAAATATCTTGGTTAAATGAGGAAGCAGATCTAAACATATATCGAAAAGTCGTCGCACTACTTGTGTCCCAACCGCTAATATTTTGGTTAAATGCGGTAGCACCATTAAACATATAGCTCATATTCATCATACTACTTGTGTCCCAACTGCTAATATCCCCGTTAAATGCGGTAGCACCACTAAACATATAGCTAATATTGGTCACACTACTCGTGTCCCAACCGTTAATATCTTGGTTAAATGCGGTAGCATCATTAAACATATAGCTAATATTGGTCACACTACTCGTGTCCCAACCGCTAATATCTTGGTTAAATGAATCATTATTATAAAACATATTCGACATATTTCTCGCACTACCTGTGTCCCAACTGCTAATGTCTTGGTTAAAAGAAGTTTTATTGTGAAAAGCACCTCTTAAATTAGTCATATGAGATACATCACAAGTTGAGACATCATCACCTATGGTATCCCAACCTGAGAATGCATCAAGATGAATAGGACGTGAATGATCAACGGCTGTAACACCGCTGCCAGCTCTACCTCCTATATCATATTGGACTCCATCAATTATACAATCTGCATTAGCTTGTTGATTTGAAAAAATTAGAAGAAATAAGAAAGTTAAAAAAATTACAGTTAAAGCTACTTTACTTAATACCAGAGCTTTAGCGCCTTTAATTTCTTTGTCTGTAATATAGTGAATGGCTTTGGATTTAAATTTTGGTTTTACTTGATTTATTGCAAAAGGATTATTCTGTGACACTTTTTTAATAATTTTAAATTTATGTTTAAAAAAATCATTAAACTAAAAAAAAAATATAAAATGGTAAGTTTTTAATAGCACTTAAGCCCTTAAAACTATTGTAGTACAACACTTCTGGGGTCATTAAGGTACATTTTACAAAGTGGTCTGTTTTGCATCTGTTAAATTTAAATAGAATCTATAAACATTCATCCTTATGGAATTAAAAAAACCTTCAAAAATTAAGGTACCTAAGCAAGCACGTTCTCAAAAGAAGGTGGATCAAATCTTACAATCAGATCTTAGAGAGTTATCGGAGGAATCAAAAGGTCAATTACCTAGTATGAGGAAAATTTTAAAGAAGCTGAGTATTAATCACTCTAGATTCTATGACTATTTTCCATCAATCAATACTTTGTACAATAAATTTTTTTTACGAATGGCTAATGAAAGAATATTACATCAAAAAAAAATTATAGAAGATCATCCAACTGATGAAACAGTTCAGCAACTCATGAAAAAACTTACAAGCTATAGCTTTGAAAGATTTAATGAAAAACCTTTTCGCCTATCATTAGTTAAGAAACTATATAAAATATTTGATAAATCTAATGTTAATCAAGAGCTTGAAAAACACTTTGATGTTTTAACAGCCCCGCATCTAAAAGCAGCCGCTAGAGATAAAACAAATACTTTCAAAAAAATGGATGAATTAGAATTTAGAGATTCTATACGTGCTCATGCTCACTATGTTAAACAACCTTTTTTAGAGGATAATAATTTTGCCGGCTCTAAAGAACATCAGCAAAAGTGCTATGAGATGGCTGTTAAGCTTTTTGCCTCTTAGAGACTTTATTCATTTTTACTATTAAAAGTAAGTAACAAACAATTAGTAAATTTATTAATAAAAAAAATAAGACAATCCACAAAAATTCATTCATTAATTGAATAAACAAAATAACAGAAGTAATTAATCCTGTGGTAATTGTAAGATAGTTGCCCCAATTCTTTTCAAACCAAAGCCCGAATGCTTCTACAAACCTAGTAATAGACATAAGCAAAGCTATGAATGCAAAGACAAAAAAGTGTTCTTGGGTTAATTGTGGAAACCAATGAGTAATTTGTTCAAAAAATCTATTCTCATTAATTAAGCTAGTGTTAATTTCAATACTTTCTTCCTTATAAAAAGAAACATACAATAAGGTAGCAGCTAACAACAAAGCGCCCACTCCCCTAATACTCCTAAGCACTGCAATAGTTTTTAATCCGTATTTTTTAGAAGATAAAATCATTAATTTTAAAGAATATTATTTATGTTCATATATTAAATTTTAAAATTTAACAGGTTTCAAATACTAACAAGTAGTATGAAACTGATTATTGATAAATTATTATTAAAATATAGACTTAAAGTGACAATTTATAATGACAAAAACATTCCTAATCGTAGTTTGCATAATAATAGTAATTGCTTTAATACTCTTTCCACTATTTGTTTCTTACAAAGCACAGAAAAATAGAAAAAATAAATAATGTTTGGTCAATTTTTAAATATAATTGTTCGGTCTATTAAATTAGATAAAACTCTTTACAAAGATAATAAGAACTTTGGTGAAGCGGCCATATACTTTGCAGGCCTTATCATGATATTAGATGGCTTAGCAGGAGCCGTTGCTGCAAATACTGTTATTAAAACTGCTGTTGCAATGTCTGGTTTAACTGCCATTCTTACTTGGTTTGTATGGGGACTATTTATTTATGTGATCGGTGTAAAATTATTTCCAGATAAAGAAACAAAAGTACCATTTAAAAAAGTATTAACAGCTGTGGGATTTGCTCATGCACCAGGTTTATTAAGGTTTTTTGCTGTAACACCAGATTTAATGATCCCAATAATATTTCTAACTCAGTTTTGGATATTTGCAGGATTGATCATTTCAACAAAACAAGTTTTAAATCTAAAGTCTAATTTTAAATCATTTGGAATAGTCTTTTTAGCTTTTTTAATAATTGCTTTTCTTTCAATATCGTTTGTAATGAGCAAAATGAATGCTCTACCCATTAGCAATATTAGTTAAATCGGAAATATAGTTTTTGAAAGTTTACAAGAATTACAGGTTTTAAATCCTGTTAAAATTAAATTTTGAGAAACACTTGGGTCTTCTTTTTTGCACTCTTCACAAAAATCATCTAATTGAAGAACTTCTTCATCATTATTAGCTTGATCATCAAAATCTTTAGTCATTATCAGTAAGACCAGCGCCTGCTCCGCCTTGTTTTAAGCTTTCATTTTCTTCAACAAACGTTTCTTCTGAAAGCTTATAAAGTTCATTCCATTCTTTTTCTTCAAACGAGTCTCTATTTTCTAAAACTTTTAAATAAATATTTTCAGCAGACTCGATGATTTCGTTTTTAGTGTAATTTGAATAAATATTATTATTAAAGTTTAATAAAAATTCCCTATCATCCATTTTTAAGAATATTCTTTTACCAATCACCTCAGCAGCCCTACTTACAAATGGCAGGAAAAGTAATGGATATGAGACTTTTTTAAACGTTATCTCATTTAAAGTTTCTAAAGTTTTAATCTGATCTAAAAAATTTACCCCTGCAATTATTGGACAATATTCATTTTTATTGGCCTCATTGTCTTGCTTTATGATGCTGATATTCTCCAGCCTTAATTCTTTTTTTTTCTTAAAAAAACTATTTAAGTTTTTAATTCCAGGTAGGCTAAAAATTTCAAGTAGTCTTATATTTTTTCCAATCTCTTCTGCAATCCCCCATGAATATCCAGCAGCCTTGCTCGATCTTTTAGAAACTGTATCTATTTCACTTAATGATCTCATGTTGATTAATTATAAACCCAATGTTCATCATAGTTTTTTAACTGCTCTGGTAAGGGCGCTCCTTGAAACATACATATTCTTAACCATTTATCAGAACGTGGATCAAATTTTAATGCTCCAAAAAATGATAACTTTAATCTCAGCATATCAATAGGCATTATTTTTTGGCCAATAGTATTGTCTTGTATTTCAGAATAAGGAAATTTCTCTACTATAAATGCTCTTCTAACAACGTGTCTCAATTCATTATTAGTTGATAAAAATTTAGCAATGGTCCAACTATTTTTAGTAACTGATAACAATTCATAAAGTTTTTTAATGTCTCTTGCTATTGCTAAAGGTTGCTCTAATTCAGCACCCACTTCATCAAATCTATTTGCTAGTCTAGGCTCTTCTTTATTTTTTGAGATAAACCAAAAATTTAAATTATTTTCATCTTTAGTAAAATCTATAGTTAGGATATCTGGATATTTTTTTTCTAAAATCAGCTTTAAGTCTTCTACCGTTCGCTCAGTTGGAATATTAAAATATTTTTCTTCTTCAGAACTCATTTCTTTAATTAACGGAGACGTTATATCATCATAAGGTTCCATCATCATTGAGACAACATATTCAATACATTCTTCACAATATTCTTTTTCTAAATAAAGATATAATTCATTAAAAGCATAATCTTGCTCAAAACTAAAATCGTTATCTAAGTAGATAATAAATTTATTAAGATCTTTTAATAAGGATTTAATCTTATTTATTTGATATTCGCTTTCAGTATTCCAAGAAGTGATATTCTTTATTGATTTTTTTAAACATTCTAAAAATAAGTTTTTATCTTTCTCTGATATTGTTTTTATCTCTCTTATTTTTTTTAAAGAAATCTCTCTTGCAGAAATCCAATTATTTAAAAGAGTTGGATGGTTAACAATAAATGGAGCCATGCCTAGACCTGTAGAATTTCCTATTCCTAAGCTTTTACAAATATTTATATCAAGGCTTACAGCTTTTTTTGGGTTCTTACTTTTTGCAACGTGATTAACCTGATCAAAAGTAAATTGCCTAACTAAATAAACCAACATCATTTCCAATCTAAAAGGACCATATATTTCTTCTCTATCTTTAATTCTAAATCTATCTGCTAAGCCAAATTTACCTGACCCGTAAACTGCTGTGGTTCTATATAAATAACCAACGCTAGTTATTAAATCATTATCAGGCTGCTTACCTTCGCTTAAACATTCAACCACATGATTGAAAACTCTAACTGATTTATTAGCTCTTGAAAGCGTTAGTTCTTTATAAGAAAGTCTGCCAAACTCTTGTTTAGGTACTTCGTTTTTTAATCTTTCAATATCTTGTTTTAAAGGAACACCATCAAAAAGGGTAAAAGCTGCATCCCATTTAGTAGCAATAACCCTGTCTGATCTTTCATCTTCATTCAATTCGTTTGCAAAACAAATTAATGAATACACTCTATTTTTTTTCTTAAATGAATAGACCGCAGTACCATAACCATGTTCGTTTAATTCAAATAAATCTTTTTTATAATCCCAATCCTTAAACTCTTTTAAAAAACTTCTTAAAAATGAAAGTTTAGATTGATGAAAAGACCCTAATCTTGATAGCTTCATTACTACATTAGGATCTCTTAAGGAGATATTCATTGATTCATTTCTTCGTAAAAATTGTACCAGTTGTTTCCAAGAATTCCATTAACTTCACTTTCTGAAAAACCAACTTTTTTAAGTCCTACTTCTAAGTTTTCAAAGCCTCTTGCATCTAAAAACCAATCAGGTTGTTTTGGAAAACCAGGTTTGTTTTTTGATCCTTCTCCATAATTTTTGCTTTTAGTCCAAGTACCATTTCTCATCCACTCAACAATAGTATTTGGTTGGTTTAGACAAAGATCTGAACCTATTCCTATTTTTTCAACTCCCATAATCTCAGCTGTCTTAGCTGTCATTTGACAAAAACTTTCTAAAGAACAATCAGTTCCATCTTTTAAATGATGAGGATATAAAGATAGACCCAACATTCCTTTATGTTCGGATAAAATTTTTAATAGTTCGTTTGACTTGTTTCTCTTAGCTGGATGCCAAAATGATGGGTTTGCATGGGTTATTGCAATTGGTTTTTCACTTATCTTAATTGCATCAATTGTGCTTTTTTCTGCTGAATGAGACATATCTATTACAAGTCCTAGTCTATTCATTTCTTTAATTACCTCTTTACCAAAATTAGTAACCCCACTATCTATTGCTTCATAACATCCTGTCGCTAGTAAGGACTGATTGTTATAAGTAAGTTGCATAAACCTACATCCTAAATCATAAACTTTTTCAACTAATCCAATATCGTCTTCTATAGGTGAACAATTTTGAAACCCAAAAAAAACTGCAGTTTTATTTTCAGTTTTAGCTTTTTCAATATCTTTAAAATTTTTGCCATGAAAAATTAAGTCGGAATTTTCTGAAAAGTGCTTTTTCCAATTTTTTAATACCGTTTTTAACTCATCAAAATCTTCATGATAAACTATGGTTACATGGATTGCATCCAGTCCTGCTTGTTTATTGATCTGAAAAATTTCTCTAGACCAGTTGCAATATTGTAAATTATCAATTTTAAAATTCATTGTGATCTTATTTGTTTTAAAGAATATCAATAAGATAGATAAATTCTATTAATTTTATTGAAATTTTAGGCTTAATTTGAAATAACAATTTACGTTAGAATAAAATTACAACAAATGGCTAAAAATAAATTAAACAAAGTATCAATTGTTATGGGTAGTCAATCTGACTACAAAACCATGATATTTTGCCAAAATATTCTTAAAAAATTAAATATAAAATTTGAATCAAAAATAATATCAGCTCATAGAACTCCTAAAAGAATGTATGAATTTGCTATTAATGCTGAAAAAAATGGTATTGCAGTAATTATTGCTGGAGCTGGTGGATCTGCACATTTACCAGGTATGATTTCAGCCCTTACCTCTCTACCGGTACTGGGAGTTCCAATTGAAAGTAAAAAGCTAAAAGGACTTGATAGTCTTTTATCCATTGCACAAATGCCAAAAGGGATACCCGTTGGAACATTAGCAATTGGAGAAGATGGTGCAATTAATGCTGCTTTATTAGCTGCATCTATTATTGGTCTTAGTGATTTGACTGTTAAGAAAAAATTAAACCAGTTCCGTTTAAGTCAAAGCAAATCTGTTAAAAAAAAACCAAAATAGTTTTCAAATATGTCTAAACCAATTCTTGGAATTATAGGTGGAGGTCAGTTAGGTAGTATGCTCGCTATTGCTGCAAATAAACTTGAAATTAAAACAATTATTTTTTGTGATGATATTGATGCACCAGCACAAAATTTTTCAAATGATTTTGTACACGGTGAATATAATGATCAAAATAAGATTAAAGAGTTTTTGAATAAAGTTGATGTTGTAACCTATGAATTTGAAAACATTCCATATGAAACATTAAATGAAATTAATAAAATAAAACCTGTTTTACCAAAACCTTCTGTAAATAGAATAATTCAACATAGATTAGCAGAAAAAGATTTTATCAATAATCTTAATATAAGAACTACTCAGTATACATCTATTGAAAAAAATTCTGATATGGAATCAGTTGAGGAATTGCTACCTGGTATACTAAAAACTACAACTCTAGGATATGATGGTAAAGGGCAACACCCAATTAGTAGTTTGAAAAATTTAGACTCAATTAATGTTGATTACTCAAAAGGTTATATTTTAGAAAAATTAGTAAAACTTAAAAAAGAAATCTCAATAATTATTACTCGTTTTAGTGATCAAAAATATGAAATTTATGAACCTATTGAAAATGTGCATGAAGATCAAATCTTAAGAAATTCTAAAATTCCAGCAGAGATTAGTGATAAAATATTAAAACAATCAAAACTATGGGCAACTCAAATTTCTGAAGAATTAAAATATGTTGGAACTTTATGTGTTGAATTTTTCATTGATAGGAATGATAACCTTTATGTAAATGAAATTGCACCAAGGGTTCATAACTCAGGGCACTTAACAATTAATGCATATAATGTAAGTCAATTTGAAAATCATGTAAGAGCAGTTTGTAAGCTAGAACAGATACCTCTTAAAAAAATATCCAATGCAATGATGACAAATATAATTGGTGAGCAAATTACTAATTATAGAAATAAAGAACATAATGAAAATGAATTTTTCTTTGATTATCTTAAGAATGAAATTAAACAAAAAAGAAAAATGGGACACCTAACAACACTTCTTAAGTAGATATTACTTTAATGTTAAAATCAATTGAAGGAAATTTTGATAACCCAGAAGTTCATGAACTACTTATAAAGCATTTCATTGAGTTAAGATCAGTATCACCCAAAGGGAGTGCTCACGTACTTGATATAGCAGGATTAAAAGATCCATCTATTAAATTTTGGAGCCTGTGGGAAGAAAATGACTTAATGGGTAGTGGTGCATTAAAATTCTTAGATAAAGAGCATGGTGAATTCAAATCTATAAGGGTTAGTGACAACTTTAAAAGCAAAGGAAATGGCACCAAGGTCATAAATCACTTAATTAATGAGGCAAAAAAACTCAATATTAAAAGATTAAGTTTAGAAACTGGAGCTGGTGACTTCTTTTTGACTGCTAGAAAATTATTTATTAAGTGTGGTTTTGAGCCCTGTGAGCCCTTCTCACACTACAAAAAAGATATTAATTCTATTTATATGACAATGCTAATTAGCAACAAATAAATCTTTAATTATTTAATCTTTTAAATTTAGTTGACAAAACCCCAATAAATCTAAACAAAGCCTGGATTGCTTAATTATAAGTAATAAAAGTAACATAATAAAAAGTAAGAAGATAAATATGAGTCTACAAGGAAAAGTAAAATGGTTCAATCCAACTAAAGGTTTTGGTTTTATTGAAAGAGAAGATAAAGAAAAAGATGTATTCGTTCACGTTTCAGCTGTAAGAGATGCTGGTATGAACGGTTTAGATGAAGGTCAAGCTTTGACTTTTGAAGTTGAAGATGGTCCAAAAGGTCCTTCAGCGGTAAATTTAAAAACTGCATAATATTCACACTTTCTATTGGCTGCGATTTTTTAATTAAATTAATTTTTTAATTATTTAGCTAAATATTTCAGCCAATACCAATCAGTTTTTTTTAATAAACTCACTTACTATCGTATTAAATTCATCTGGCTTCTCTAAATGAACATTATGAGAGCATCCCTTAATTATTTTTAAATTACTATTAGGAATATTGTCATTCAAGGTTTCAACTTGATTAAAATTATAAGCCTTATCTTTATCTCCCCAAACTATTAATGTTTCATTTTTAATATTTTGTAAATTTTTAACTCCATCCCAATTTTTCATAGCAACTAATCCATTGTCTGCAGCTTCTATAGAAGTTTCTTTTCCAGCTTCTTCACAAAGATAAAAATATCTAGATTTGTCCTCTTCAATAAACCATGTTTTTGCAATTCTATAAGCTGTATCGCCCAGTCCATTAGTTTTTAGTTTTTCTCTAGAAACATCTATAGTTTCAAATCTGCCAGGTATATTTCCCCTGGGTCCTGTGCCATAACAAATTAACTTTAGGATTTTTTCACCTGCTAACTTAACCATTTCTTGCACAATCATACCGCCCATAGAGTGACCCAATAAATAAAAATGTTTTATTTTTTTTTTATCTAAAGTTGTCAGTATAGATTTAGCCATACATTCAATTGAATTACATGAGTTGACTTTATTGCTTTTCCCAAAACCTGGAAGAGCTGGTGCAATAACTCTATAATCTTTTTTAAAGAAATCTATTTGCAGCCTCCACATTTCAGAAGAGCCTAAAAACCCATGGACTAAAACTAAAGGAATTCCATTTCCCACATCTTCAGCAAATATTTCTTGCATATTCATTAATTATTAATAATCATTGAATATAACAATTATGATTAAAAGAAAAATAACAAATCTAAACGATATTAAATTTATACCATTTGATAATTACGGAGCAGTTGTGCCTGGCATGAGCTGGCATAAAATTAGCTATAGTAGAGAAAACGGTGGTCAAGGAACATATGTTTTGAAAATGGAACCAGGTGCAAAAAGCCTACCTCATGAACATAAGGGTTTTGAAGAATTTTTAATGCTAGATGGAGAGTTAATAGATCCAGATGGAAAAATTTTTAAAAAAGGTGATTTTATATCTTTTGAACCAGGATCAAAACATTCATCACACACAATAAATGGTTGCTTGGTTTTAGTGTTCATGAGAGGTATTAATCAACCCTTGTAACATGAGCACAAAACAAATTTTTAACAATATTAAAAAGTATTAATAATTATGATTGGTATATTAGGAGGAATGGGAACACAAGCTGGGCTTGATTTCTGTAACAAACTTGCAATGCTTAATAGAGGTAAAATTGATCAAGAATACCCTCTTTTCATGCTTTACAATAAATCTAATATACCCGGAAGACCAGAGTCAATTGGGGTTCAAACTAAAAGATTTTCAGATCTTCCAAGAAATTTTAAAAGCAATGTAAAGTATAATAAAGTTCTAAAAAGCTTACTCGAAGGTTGCAGATCACTGGAGAAAAGTGGTTGTAAATTTATTGTCATACCTTGTAACACTGCTCATTTTTGGTATGAAGATTTAAAAAAGAAAATAAAAATTCCAATAGTAAATATGCCTAAAGAGGTTTTTTTACATACTAAAAAAATTTATAAAAAAAATTCAAAAATTGGGCTTCTTGCAACAGAGGGTACTTTAAAAACAAAAATTTATGAAAAACTATTTAAAAATGAATATAAATTAATTACACCTCTTCAAGATCTTCAAATTAAATCAGTTAATAAAACTATCAAACATGTAAAAATGGGGAATATAAAACTAGCTGAAAAATCTATTAAACTAGCAATTAATTATTTAATTAAAAATAATTGTAAAAAAATTATATTGGGTTGTACAGAATTACCTATAGCAATTTTTGCATTTAAATCATTGAAAAATGTCAAAATGTCAAAACTGTATTTAGATCCAAATTTAATATTAGCCAATGCTGCTATGGCAAAATATAAAAATAAGTAATGCTTTCTAAAATAAAAAAACCTTATGTTATTTATTTAGCTGAAATTATTTATAAAAATATAACTGAAATTAAAAAAAATAATTTAGATATTTCTAATATAGATGCCATTGAAGGTTTTATAGGTACAAAAGTTTATGAGGAAATAAGTAGTGGTAAGTTTCATGATGATTGGTTTGAGTATTTAAAAAATAATAAATTTATTGATAAAAATAGTGGAGAGAAAATACCAGATGAAACTATTAAACTTTTGAATGTACAAAAAGATGCCACAGTAAAACAACTAATAAAGTACCCTGACTTATATTATGCTAAAAGCTCTTTTCCACTTGAAATTTCTCAGCGTGCTTTTGATTTTTTATGGAGAATGTGTGAAAGTTATGAGCTGTGGTGTAAAGAAACTGGGCAATCAGAACAGCTTTTATTAAATATTACTGATTAGCTAGGTTTAAAATATTGCTTTTTTTTTCAATTTTATCTTTAACTAACACAAAAAATTCATCATAAATTTCTTCTTCTTTATCTGCGGTATTATTACTATCAAAAAAACTTTTAACATTTTCAGTTGGTGTTTTTCCTGTCATTTTTTTTATAGCTTCACTAGATCCATAAGACAGCCCAGCTTGATATAAGTTTCCTGTGCTAGCAACTGTCATAGCTGGTCCTAAAAATGCCGTATTTTGCAAACAACCAGTCAGAAAACACATAGCAAATGCGCTAACAATTATTTTTTTTAGAATCATATACAGCTCTTAAGTTTTTTTATGGGTTTTTACGAGCAACACAAGGTCAAATATAGGTATTTCCGTCAATAATAACTAAAAATGAGTATAAATTTACATTATAAGACAAAAATGATTAAAGTTTACCCATTCATTTTTATTATTTTATGGTCCTCAGCTTTTGTGACAACAAAGCCAATAATAGACAATAGTGATCCCTTTTCAGCATTAGCTTTTAGATTTTTTGTTGTAGCTTTTGGTTTTTATATTTTTTCAATTTATACAAAACAAAAAATTTTAACAAATTCGAGAAATCTTTTACAGTCACTTTTTAGTGGAGTACTTTTTCATGGTGTTTATTTAGGTGGTGTTTTTTATTCAGTTTCAATCGGAATGCCTACAGGTATTGCTGCATTAATTGTAACCTTGCAGCCAATCTTAACTAATGCTTTGGCAGGAAAATTCTTAGGTGAAAAAGTTACTTTCAAACAATGGATTGGGGTAATCCTTGGATTTATAGGTGCTGCTTTAGTTTTAGGTTTTGATATTGGATCAAGCCTTCCTGTTTTTGGAGTGATAGCTTCATTTATAGCTCTTCTAGCAATCACAACATCAACTTTATGGCAAAAAAAAATAAGTAACAATTTACCTTTATCAGTTAGCAATATGTATCAAGCAATAGGTGGCTGTTTTTTTCATATAGTAATTATTTTTATTTTTAGTGAACCTTATATTAATTTTACATCCACATTCTTAATAGCAATGAGTCATCAGATATTTCTTGTATCTTTTGGAGCATTCACAATCTTAATGTATTTAATAAAAAATAACTCTGCAAGTAAAACTGTTTCTATATTTTTTTTAATACCACCAACTACAGCTATAATGGCTTGGTTATTTTTAAATGAAAAATTAAATAATCTAGACCTAATAGGTTTTGCTGTAGCAACTCTTGGTGTTTATATTGCAACTAGAAAGCAATAAATTTTAAATACCTTTGTAGCCAAACTCTAAGCATGCATCAGTAATAGAATGGTAAAAAGATTCTCCAAAACTTCTCAGTGTAAATATTCTAACTTTGTCTGGATTATCATCTAACATATCAATTGTGACCGACATTCCGTTATAAGTTGAATTTAGACAGGTATCTTTTTTTAATTCATTAAAATTAAAGGGACATCCTTTTTTTAATATCTCTTTTGTATTTTTTCCCTCTATTTGAATTATTGCTCTACTATGAGATACATCTGTTATAGCAAAATCTGCTTCTAATAATTTTTCTTTAATTTCTTTTAAAGTTTCTTTTTTTGAAGAAACTAAAAGCCAGTTATTTGGGCCATTCCATAAAATTCTTGTATTGGTGTTGCAGCTTATATTTAGCGCCTCATTTTTTAAACTCATATTATCTATCTTGATATTTTCGATAGCTGTTAAGGAGCTCTTATATTTAACTATTTGAATGATTAAAAAATCTTTTAATTCACTTACTTTTAGCTGCTCATCATTATTTTTTCCTTCATGATCACCAAATAGTCCTTTGATATGAGTATTCTTTAATGCAGAAATTGAGCTCATGATCTTACCCTTTCACCTTTTGGGTCTACATAGTGTGATGAAACTATCTCTACCGGTATTGTTTTATTTTTTAAAGGTGACATTGCAAATAATTTTTGACCTATCATATTTTTTCCATCCTTAAGAATTGCTAATGAAAACGGATTATCGTATTCAACACTCCAGCAAGATGCGGAAATATACCCTAATTTAGGGTTTGGTATTGGAGCATTTGAATCTTTAACCAAATGAGATCCTTCAGGGATACTTGTTTTCTTGTCAATTGGAACAACACCTACTACTTTTTGTCTATCTTCTGCAACAAAAGCTTCTCTATCTAAAGAACGTTTTCCTATAAAGTCTTTCTTTATACTAACCAATCCTTCTAGAGAATTATCATATGGAATGGTTCTGCCATCTAGTTCTGATCCTGCTATGTGACCCATTTCAATTCTTAAAGTTGATAATGCTTCAGTTCCATAAGGTTGAATTTTAAATTCTTGCCCTACTTCCATTATTTTCTCCCACATAAAGTTTCCATTATCAGATTCGACATTAACTTCATAAGCAAGTTCTCCTGAAAATGAAATTCTAAAAATTCGTGCATGAACTCCAAATAAATCAGCTTCTTGATATCCCATAAAAGGCAATCCTTCGTTAGAAGCATCAATGTTTGGAAATAATTTTTGCAATAAATTTCTAGATTTTGGTCCTGCGATTGCAGCTCCTGCCCATTGTTCTGTAGTTGATACTACATTTACATTTAATTCTGGCCATACAAGCTGCAAATAATACTCTAGATGAGACAAAACATTTGCTGCTTGTGCTGTTGTTGTTGTCATGTGGTAATGGTTTTCAGAAATTCTTGTTGTTGTTCCATCATCCATGACAATTCCATCTTCTCTTAACATTACACCATACCTTGCTTTACCAACTGGTAATTTTAACCAAGCATTAGTATAAACTCTATTTAATAATTCTGCTGCATCAGGTCCTTTAATGTCAATTTTACCCAATGTAGTTACATCACAAACTCCTATATTTGTTCTAACATTTTTAGCTTCTCTTTTTGAACCTTCAAATAAAGTTTCTTCTCCAATTTTGTAATATCTTGGTCTCAACCAAACTCCTGCATCTACAAACACTGCATTATTTTTTTCATGCCAAGTGTGCATTGGTGATTTTCTTGTTGGTTTAGAATGTTTGCCAATTTCTCTTCCAACAATTACACCAATGGTAACTGGCGTGTATGGAGGTCTAAAAGTTGTATGACCTACCTCTGGTACTATTTTATTTTCAATATTTGAAACCAGTTGCAAGCCGTTGAGATTACTTGTTTTTCCTTGGTCAGTGGCCATTCCAAGTGTCGTGTATCTTTTTACGTGTTCAATAGATCGATAACCCTCTTTTAGTGCAATTTCTATATCAGAAACTGCTACATCATTTTGAAAATCTAAAAACCTTTTATATGTTTTACCTTTAGGCAAAGGTACACACCAAAATTTATCGTGTGTAGTTGATTTTTTTTCCATAACCGTTGGTGATGATGTTTTGTTATCATTATTAGTAATTTTTTTTGATAATTCGTATCCACTATTAAATGAACTTTTTAAAGTTTCATCTAATGTAAAAGTTCCATTAGCAGCACCTAAAGTTGTTTCATTTTGTTTTGATATTCCAGGTAAAAATGCATCAATATCCTTATTAAATGTAGTTTTATTTCCTGACTGAGATGCTAAATGTATTGTTGGTGTCCAAAAACCTGAAACACAAATACAATCACAATTAATATTTTCTAAAGTTCCTAATTCATTTTTATCATCTGAAATTTTTGCAACTTCAGCTGATTTAACTTTTTTATACCCTTTAGCTGCAACTACTACATAAGAAAATTTAATTTGAATATCTAATTTTTTTGCTTCATCTATGATTTCTGATTTAGGATCTTTTCTTGTATCTAAAATAATAGGATCAATATCATTTTTTTTAAATTCTATAGCAGTTTCATATCCACTATCATTATTTGTAAATATTAAAGGTTTTTTACCAACTAAAACTCCATAAACTTTTAAATATTCTTTTGCTGCAGAGGACAACATCACTCCAGGTGTGTCATTGTTCCCAAAAACTAAAGGTCTTTCAATTGAACCTGATGAGATTAAAACTTCTTTTGCTCTAATATACCAAAGTCTTTGTTTTGGATTATATTTTTTAGTTTTAGGTAAGTGATCACTTAATTTTTCTGACATCACTAACATATTGTGATCGTAGTAACCAAATACTTGAGATCTATTTTTAACAATAACATTAGGCATTTCTTTAAGTTCAGAAATAATATTTTCTGCCCATTCTTTTCCTGTTTGATTTCCAATATTAACTTCACTCGTTAATAAAGTTCCACCAAATCTAGGTTTGTCTTCTGCCAAGATTACTCTTGCTCCATTTTTAGCCGCAGCATATGCACTTGCTAAACCAGAAGGTCCTGAACCTGCAATTAGTAAATCACAATACTCATATTTGTGTTCGTATCTTTCTTTATCATGTTTAGTTGATGCAACTCCAAGTCCAGCAGCTTTTCTTATAAATGGTTCGTAAACTTTGTACCAAAAACTTTTTGGCCACATAAAAGTCTTGTAATAAAATCCTGCTGGAAGGAATATCTTTAAAAAATTGTTAATTGCTCCAATATCAAAATTTACACTTGGCCAACAATTAACACTTGTTGCTTCCAAACCTTCAAAGAGTTCTTGTTCTGTAGTTTTTACATTCGGCTCAGTTTCATTATTTCTATATAATTGAACAATTGCGTATGGCTCATCCACCCCTGCACCAAAAAAGCCTCTAGGTCTATGATATTTAAAGCTTCTTCCAATTAAATGAACTCCATTAGCAAGTAATGCTGAGGCTAAGGTGTCACCCTCATAACCAAAGTAAGTTACTCCATTAAATTTAAATGAGATTTTTTTATCTCTATTTATCAATCCAATATTATCCAATCTATAATTTTGAGTCATATTAAATATCTTCGTTAGCTTTAACTGTTTTAAATATTTCGTGAGTTGCAGTGTCTCTTTCTACTTTGATCCACTGTCTACATCCCGATATATGTTGCCATAGCTCTTTGTGTTTTCCTCTTAAGCTTTTTCTATTATAGACAAAGTTATCCCAATCATGATCTGAAACTTCCTTATTAAGTTCTGGTCTTTTAACGGTTGCATCACCACCATATGAAAATTCATTTTGAGATCTCATTCCGCAATGAGGGCATTTAATATGCAGCATTTATGAGATCCATGTTTTGGTTCCAAGTCCTTTTTCATCTAGTAAGTGACCTGTATTAAATCTACTTAAGCAATAACCTTCATTTAATTTATGAACTCTATCTTGAGCAATTGTATGTGCAAATGTCCAGCCTGAAGCTGGAGTTGCTTTAAATCCACCATAACACCATCCACAATTTAAGTATAAACCTTCAATATGAGTTTTATCTATTATGGGTGAACCATCCATAGACATATCCATAATCCCACCCCAAGTTCTAAGCATTTTTAATTTACTAAGAAATGGCATCATTGCAATTCCTTCTGTTAGTACATGCTGGAGTGTAGGTAGGTTTCCTCTTTGGGCATAACTATTATATCCATCCAGATCTCCCCCCATTACCATTTCACCTTTATCAGATTGACTAATATAAAAATGTCCTGCCCCAAAAGTAACCACACTATCTAATACGGGCTTTACAGGTTCTGTAACACATGCTTGTAGAAGATGGGTTTCTACTGGTATTGTCATATTTAGTTTTTCAGCTAAAATATTTGTGCTACCTGCAACACATAAACCAATTTTTTTAACTTTAATATCTCCTCGTGAAGTTCTCACTCCTTGAATTTTTCCACCCACAACATCAAAACCTGTTACCTCACAATTTTGAATTATATCTACACCCATTGAGTCTGCTTGACGTGCATAACCCCAAGCCACAGCATCATGTCTTGCTGTTCCAGCACTAGGTTGCATTAATCCACCAAATATAGGAAATCTTACATTGTCTGAAAAATCTGCCATTGGAATAATTTCTTTTACCTCTTCTCTATTTAATAAAACTGCATCAATACCATTTAAGCGCATTGAGTTTCCTCTTCTTGCAAAAATATTCATTTGAGCGTCTGAGTGTGCAAGGTTAATTATTCCTCTTGGAGAAAACATTACATTGTAATTTAAGTCCTGACTCATCTTTCTCCAAAGATCCATTCCAAACTCACTAAATAATGCATTGTCATCATGCATATAATTTGATCTTATGATTGTAGTATTTCTTCCCATATTTCCACCACCAAGCCATCCTTTTTCAATGATAGCTACATTCGTAATATTATGTTCTTTTGCGAGATAATATGCAGTTGCTAGGCCATGACCTCCACCACCAATAATAACAACGTCGTATTCTTTTTTTGGAGTAGCATCTTTCCAGGCTAGGTCCCATTTTTGATGACCGGAGAAAGCATTTTTGATCAAATTAAATATAGAATATTTTTGCATAAAATAATTTTATACAAACGAATATAAATAGTTCTTATTTTTTTTATATATATTTTTTAGAAGTTTCCAAAAAATTAAAATAGGATATCAATTGAGCATTAAAAAATAAATCTTATAGGAGTTTTAAATGAGCGAAGTTAAGTCAGACATTCAAATAGCTAGAGAAGCTAAAATGCAACCTATAAATGATATTTTAGCCAAGATAAATGTACCAGATGAAAGCTCAGCTTTTAGTCCAATGGGCAGACATATTGCAAAGATTAATTTAGAATATTTAGATACTTTAAAAGATAAACCAAATGGAAAACTTATATTAGTTACAGCGATCACTCCCACTCCAGCTGGTGAGGGAAAAACCACAACTTCAGTTGGTTTAAATGATGGTCTAAATAAAATTGGAAAAAAATCTATAGTTTGTTTAAGAGAACCAAGTCTTGGTCCTTCTTTTGGAATGAAAGGTGGAGCAGCAGGTGGTGGTTATGCTCAAGTAGTTCCAATGGAGCAAATTAATTTACATTTTACTGGAGATTTCCACGCAATAACATCAGCTCATAATTTATTATCAGCATTAATTGATAATCATATCTATTGGGGAAATAAATTAGATATCGATGTTAGAAGAATTGTTTGGAAAAGAGTAATGGATATGAATGATCGTTCATTAAGATCTATAAATATAAATTTAGGTGGAGTTGCAAATGGTTTTCCAAGAGAAGATGGTTTTGATATAACTGTTGCATCTGAAATCATGGCAATCTTTTGCTTATCAAATGATTTAGAAGATTTAGAAAAAAGAATTGGAAATATTACAATTGCATATACTAGAGATAAAAAACCTGTTTATGCTAAAGACTTAAAAGCACAAGGTCCGATGACTGTATTATTAAAGGATGCAATTAGACCTAATGTTACTCAAACTTTAGAAAACAATCCTGCAATTATTCATGGTGGTCCTTTTGCTAATATTGCACATGGTTGTAATTCTGTAATTGCTACAAAGACTGGACTAAAACTTGCTGACTATGTTGTTACAGAAGCAGGATTTGGTGCAGACCTTGGTGCGGAAAAATTTCTTGATATTAAATGCAGAAAGTCAGATTTAAAACCTAGCTGTGTTGTAATTGTTGCAACTATTAGGGCTTTAAAAATGCATGGTGGTGTAGCAAAAGATGACCTTAAAACAGAAAATGTGGAAGCCTTAAAAAAAGGTTTAGTTAATCTTCAAAGACACGTAGAAAATGTTAAAAAATTTGGTTTACCAGTTGCAGTAGCTGTTAATCATTTTATTAAAGATACAGATAATGAAGTAAAAGCTTTGATAGAATTTTGTGACACTATTGGTGTTAAAGCAAGTCTCTGTACTCATTGGGCAAACGGTGGTGAGGGTACAATAGAACTTGCAAGCCATGTTGCTGAATTATGTGAGAAAAATGAAGACAAATTTAAATTCTTATATGAGAGCAAAACTCCTCTTTTTAAAAAAATAGAAACAATTGCAAAAGAAATTTATAGAGCAGATGAGGTTATTGCTGATACTAAAATTAGAGATCAATTAAAAAGCTTTGAAGATGCTGGGTATGGTGACTTCCCAATTTGTATTGCAAAAACTCAGTACAGCTTTTCAACAGATCCAAGCTTAAAAGGTGCACCAACAGGACATTCTTTGCCAATTAGGGAGATTAAACTTTCTTCTGGAGCAGAGTTTATTGTTGTTATATGTGGGGCTGTTATGACAATGCCTGGACTACCAAGAGTTCCAGCGGCAGATTCAATTAAACTAAATAAAGATGGTGAAATTGAAGGTCTATTTTAGAAACTAGTTACGTAGATAATTAAGCCAGTTTCTAACTTCACATGTTCTATTATTAAAATCTAATAGTTCGTTTTGAGATTTTATGTATGAGATATGACTTTCATACTCTTCTTCATTTAAAAAATTCTTATTTACAAATAGTCGTTCTTTACGACCTTCGATAAGTTTAAGCATCTGAAAGTACTCATAATCTGGATGATACTGTAAGCCAATAATTTCAGAGTTTCCTGCATTAAAGCTAACACCCATTACATTGTTAACTTCATCACTTGATAAAAGAGTATTATTTTTTGGTAATTCACTTACTTCATCAAAATTGAATGCTGGTGTGGTAAAAATTTTTTTTTTGTTTTTGTATATAAAGTGTTTCTCACCTTCATTATTAATAATTACGTCTGATGCAATTCCAATGTGAGCACCATTTTTGCCAGGGTTTACTTTACCTCCAGCTGCTGTTGAGCAAACTTGTAATCCCCAGCAAATTGCTAAAATTTTATTTTTATGATTAAAACAATTAGAGGCAAAATTAATATGTTTCTTAATCACATCTGTCATATCATTTATTCTCATTGCACCACCCGTAAAGACAATACCATTATATTTATTCATATTTTTTAGAGCATTCATTGTCTCATCATCATGACCAGGATTTATAATTTCTGTAATTGCAGATGGTTCTATCTTTAAAATTAAGTTTTTTAAGTTATCTGCTGCAGAAGCTCCAGCTGCTTTAATAAAAAACTCACTATCTTCTCTAATATTTCCTTCAACAATTAAAATATTCAAATCACTCATTTAAACAATTCACCTGTCATACTGTGCTGATACATTATCTTCATATCATCCTTGGTTAATTTTTTTGGATTTCCTCCAGTAGATGGATCTGCTAAAGCCATTTTTGATAATCTATCAATATCAAAATCCTTTTCATCAATCACTTCTGATAATTTGTGAGGTATATCTAGTTTTTTTCTTAAATCTAAAACCCAGCTAACAAAGCCATCAAAAGATCTATCTTTAAGTTCTAAATAATCACAAATCTTTATTATTTTTTTTTCAATTACATCTTTATTAAAGGTTAATACATAAGGCATGAATATTGCATTGGATAAACCATGATGAATATTATTTAAAGCATTTACTGGATGGCTTAATGAGTGAATTGCTCCCAAGCCTTTTTGAAATGCAGTTGATCCCATGCTTGCTGCTGTTAACATGTTTTGTCGAGCTTCAATATTTGATCCGTTGTTAACTGCTTCAAGTAACCATTCATTAATTAATCTCATACCCTCTAAAGCAATTCCATCAGCCATTGGGTGATATCCTGGTGCACAATATGCTTCCAAATTGTGAGCTAGCGCATCCATACCAGTTGCAGCTGTAATCTTTGCAGGCAAACTAAGTGTTAATACCGGATCCAAAATAACTATTGAAGGTAAAAATTTAGGATGAAAAATTATATTTTTTACACCAGTTTCTTCATTTAAAATTACAGATGCTCGTCCTGTTTCTGATCCTGTTCCAGCAGTTGTTGGTACAGCAATAATTGGTGCAATTTTGTCAGAGTTTGCTTTAGTCCAATTTTCACCAACATCTTCAAAATCCCAAATAGATAGGGTTTGACCTGACATAAATGCAATTGCTTTACCAACATCTAGGCCGCTACCCCCTCCAAAAGCTATTACTCCATCACAATTATTTTTATTATAATAATCGGCACCCTCAGTTACATTGGTGCCAGTTGGATTACCTACAACATCTGAATATAATTCCGCTGAAATACCATCTTCTTTTAAATTCTCTAGCACATTGATTACAATTTTTGATTTAACAAGACCACTATCAGTTACTAACAATGGTTTATTAATGTTTAAAGTTTTGCAAGCAATACTTAGATCTTTAATTCTATCTTTTCCAACCCACATAGTTGTTGGATAATTCCAATTTGACTTCATTTAAGGGTCTCTTTTTAATTTTTATTTTTTTTAATTTCTTCTTCACAAAATTTTTTAGCTTCTTCAAGATCTGTAATTTTTGATTTGGATAATTTTTGACTTCCAGCTAGGCAGGCATCGACAGCTCTTTTTAAATTATAATCACTAAAATTTAAAATAACCACCATTCCAAGGACTATAAAAACAAATATTAATATATTTTTTACCATTGAATTTCTAATTTCTTATTTTCACATATAGTGTGTAGCATACTAAACATTAATGGAAAATGTTTAGAATTAAGATCTTGTAAGATTTTAGGTCCAATTTCTAATGCAAGTTGCGCACCCTCTACTGTAATATTTTTCATAAATTTTTCTTTAGCTTCTTTATATAAATATCCTTCACCTAAATATTTTCCCATCAAACTATTTCTTCCCCCTATTGCACTTACATATAAATCTCCTAAACCAGCTAAGCCATAAACAGTTTCTGCTCTTCCTCCATAGAAAGAAACAAATTCAACCATTTCAGAAATTGATCTATGAATTAATGAGGCTGATGTATTTAAATAATATTTAGATTGAATTTCCTTAGGTGCTTTTGAATTGCTTAATCCTTCAGAAGCTCCAATTAACATTGAATAAATATTTTTAATTGCACCTGATAACTCGATACCAGTTAAATCATCTGACACTTCTGTTGAATAATAATATGTTGATATAATTTTTTTTAATTTTTCAGTTTCTTTAATATCTGGGTTTGCAATAACAGTGCCAGTTCTCATTTTATATGCAAGACCAGCTGCTAAACAAGGTCCTTTGATTGCTGAAATATTTACTTCTTCATGACCTTTTTCCTTGAGAAGTTTTTTAATTTTATCTGAAAGTGTTATCAATTCATTGCCCTCTATGGCTAAACCTTTTGTTAATAAAATAATGGGAATATTTTTTTTATAATTTTTTGATATTTGATTAACAAACCATTCAATTCCTACAGAACTAACTCCAGCAACAATTATATCTACCTTACTTTCTAGTATTGATTGTAATTTTTTAAATTTTTCTACCTTCAATTTTGATGGTAATTCAATATTTAAAGCTGGATGGAAATTATTATTTAATTGAATATTATTTATTAAATCATCTTCTAAGTGCGTACCAACAAGTGTTACCTCATTCTGGTTGTCAAGGCATGGCACAGCGAATGCTGACCCCATTGCTCCAGCACCAATAATAATAATTTTTTTCATAATACTGTATTTTTTTATATTAATTTTTAGCATTTTGTTGGTAATGTACAGTTATAAATTTATTAGGGAGAGGTGATTTTATGACAAAAGTAGCAATTATTGGTGCTGGGCCTTGTGGTTTATCTGCCTTGAGATCTTTTGAACAAGCTGAAAAAAAAGGTGAAAAGATACCCGAAATAGTTTGTTTTGATAAACAAGAAGATTGGGGAGGCTTATGGAATTACAGTTGGAGAACAGGTTCTGACCAATACGGCGACCCTGTACCTAACAGTATGTATAGATATCTTTGGTCCAATGGTCCTAAAGAATGTCTAGAGTTTGCTGACTATTCATTTGATGAACACTTTGGAAAACCAATTCCATCTTTTCCACCCAGAGAAGTTTTATACGATTATATTTTGGGTAGAGTTAAAAAGGGAAATTTAAAGTCTAAAATTAAATTTAACACCTCGGTTAGCAATGTGTCTTTTGATGGTAAAAATTTTGAAGTTACTTATCGTGATAAAAAGAATGATAAAATTTCAAAAGATGTTTTTGATTATGTAATTGTATCAACTGGTCATTTCTCAGTTCCGTTTATTCCAGAATATCCAGGAATGAAAGCGTTTCCTGGAAGAATAATGCACTCTCATGATTTTAGAGATGCTGAAGAATTTCGAGATAAAAATGTTGTTGTTTTAGGAAGCAGCTATTCTGCAGAAGATGTAGCTCTTCAATGTCATAAGTATGGGGCAAAAAGTGTGACTATAGCTTATAGACATAATCCAATGGGATTTAAATGGCCCGATGGAATGAAAGAAGTTTTTCACCTAGATCGACTTGAAGGTAATAAGGCGATATTTAAAGACGGTCATGTTCAAGAAACAGATGCTGTAATTTTATGCACAGGTTATCTCCATCATTTTCCTTTTATATCTGAAGATCTTAAATTAAAAACAGGAAACAGATTATATCCATCAAAGTTATATAAAGGTGTGGTTTGGCAAAATAATCACAAATTAATATACCTTGGTATGCAAGATCAATTTCATACTTTCAATATGTTTGATTGTCAGGCTTGGTTTGCAAGAGATATTATAATGGGAAAAATTAAAGTTCCAAGTGACACGGAGATTGAAAAAGATATTAATAAATGGGTATCTCTTGAAGAAAAGTTAGAAAATGCAGATCAAATGATTGATTTCCAAACAGAGTACACAAAAGAACTTCACAATTTATCTGATTATCCAAAAATTGATTTTGAATTAATTAGAAAAACTTTTAAAGAATGGGAGCATCATAAGGTAGAAAATATTATGACATATAGAAATAAGTCCTTTGCTTCACCTGTAACTGGATCAATTGGTCCAAAACATCATACAGACTGGGAAGTTGCGATGGATGATTCTTTAAAAACTTTTTTAGATCAGCCCAAAATATGATTAATAAGTTGTGAATTTTTATGATATTTGTAAAAAACCTTAAATCTGTCTCTGATCAAGAGTGGTCAACAACCGAGAAATATCCAGGTGTTAGGTGGAAATTCTTAATTGATGCAGATTTTATGGGAAGTTCTGGACTTTCACTTGGTTTTGCTGAAATTGCTCCTGGAGGAGATTTAACCCTACACTATCACTCGCCTGCAGAAATATATGTAGTTACTAATGGCACAGGAATACTAAATAAATCTGGTGAACTTGAAGAGATTAAGAAAGGTGATGTGGTTTATATAGCAGGAAATGCAGAGCATGCTTTAAAAAATACTGGTAAAGAAACATTAGAATTTTATTGGATTTTTCCAAAAGATCGTTTTTCTGAGGTTGAGTATATTTCAACAAGCTAAAATCTTAAGTATATTAGTTAAAAAGAATTAATTAAAATATAGGATTATAATGAAGATTGGCTTTATAGGACTTGGAAATCTAGGTGGTAAACTTGCTAGTAGTTTATTGAGAAATAAATTTGAATTAACTGTTAGAGACTTAGATGAAGACCTTACAAAAAATTTTCAAAATAAAGGTGCAAAAATTGCAAATTCACCTAAAGAATTAGCACAACAAGTTGATTTAATAATAACATGTCTCCCTTCTCCAAAAATTTGTGCTGAAGTGATGGAAGGCAATGAAGGTGTAATTGCTGGTATTTCTAAAAATAAAGTTTGGTTAGAAATGAGCACAACAGATGAGTCTGAGTTAAAAAGATTAGGTAAATTAGTTAAAGAAAGAGATGGTCTACCTTTAGATGGTCCGGTAAGTGGAGGCTGTCATAGAGCTGCAACTGGGAATATTGCAATATTTGTTGGCGGTGAAAGAAATGCTTTTGAAAAAATATTACCTGCGTTGACTGTGATGGGTAGAAAAATTTTACATACTGGAGAACTTGGTTCAGCAACTGTTTTGAAAGTAATTACAAATTATTTAGCCTCTACTCATTTAGTTGCTCTTGGCGAAGCTTGGACTGTTGCTAAAAAATCTAATTTAAATTTATCAAAAGTTTATAAAGGTATAGCTATTTCCTCTGGAAATTCATTTGTTCATGAAACTGAAAGCCAAGTAATTTTAAATGGCTCATATAATATTAATTTCACAATGGATCTTGTTCTTAAGGATACTGGTCTGTTTGATAATCTAGCTAAAAAGTTGAATGCACCTTTAGAAATTTCTCCTTTAATTGTAAAAATATTTAAAGATGGTCAAAAAGAATATGGCTCAAGAGCTTGGTCTTCAATGATTGTTAAGAGAATGGAAGATTTAAACA
The DNA here is from genome assembly GCF_047722505.1 of Candidatus Pelagibacter sp. Uisw_130. Lineage (GTDB taxonomy): Bacteria > Pseudomonadota > Alphaproteobacteria > Pelagibacterales > Pelagibacteraceae > Pelagibacter. The sequence goes on along the minus strand of NZ_CP159814.1, from coordinate 319,295 downwards.
ATGTAGATTTTAGAGCAGATGGGTTTCCAGATAAATTAATTGATAACGAACAAGAAGAAAAAGGATATGAAATATAATTATCATGTTAAAGTAATATTATGCTAGATAAGAGAAAATTTTATATCAATGGTCAATGGGTTGAACCAAAAAAACTAAATGACTTTAATGTAATCAACCCATGTAATGAAGATCCATGTGCAATCATTTCTTTAGGCTCAAAAGAAGACACCAATGATGCAATTAAATCTGCTAAAAATGCTTTTGAAAAATGGAAAGAAACCACCAAAGAAGACCGATTAAACTATCTAGAAAAATTACTCTCAGTTTATAAAAAAAGATCTAGAGAAATGGCTGAAGCTATATCGTTAGAAATGGGTGCACCTATGGATTGGGCAACAGAAGTACAAACTGCCTCTGGCCAATTACATTTAGAAGATTTTATTCTAAGGCTTAAAGATTTTGAATTTGACGAGCACTTTAATAAAAAATCAAATAACCATATTTGCTATGAACCAATTGGTGTTTGTGGACTGATTACTCCTTGGAATTGGCCTATTAACCAAATTGCTCTAAAAGTTATTCCAGCATTAGCAACTGGGTGCACAATGATTTTAAAACCTTCAGAAATTGCTCCTATTTCAGGAATGTTGTTTGCTGAAATGATTGATGAAGTTGGTTTTCCAAAAGGTGTTTTTAATTTAATTAACGGTGATGGAGCTGGAGTTGGGACACATTTATCTGGTCATCCCGATGTTGATATGATTTCATTTACTGGGTCAACAAGAGCTGGAAGATTAATTTCTAAAAATGCAGCTGAAACAATCAAAAGAGTCTGTCTAGAGTTAGGAGGTAAAGGTGGAAATATTGTTTTTGCAGACTCTTACCCCAATGCAGTTAGAGATGGAATTAGGAACGTTATGAGTAATTCTGGACAATCATGTGACGCACCAACAAGAATGTTAGTTGAAAAATCTATTTATCAAAGGGCTATTAAAGAGGCTGCAGAAGAAGCAAATCTAATAAAAGTAGATGAAGCCTCAAAAAAAGGAGATCATATTGGTCCTGTAGTTTCAAAAATACAATATGATAAAATTATTAGTCTAATTAAAAGTGGTATTGAAGAAGGTGCTACATTAGCAGCAGGTGGGCCCGACCTACCAAATAATTTAAATAAGGGCTATTTTATTAAGCCAACAATTTTTACAAATGTTACAAATGATATGGAAATAGCAAAAAAAGAAATTTTTGGCCCTGTTCTATCCATCATTCCTTTTGAGACAGAAGAAGAGGCAATAGAAATTACTAATAATACTGAATATGGTTTGGGAAATTATTTACAAACTGAAGATAAAGAAAAAGCTCATAGAGTCGCAAAAAAACTTAAATCAGGTTGTGTATATATAAATGGTAATGCTGCAGATCCAGGAACCCCATTTGGTGGATTTAGACAGTCAGGAAATGGTCGAGAGGGTGGAGTATGGGGTCTTGAAGAATACCTAGAAGTTAAAACTGTCACTGGGTGGAAATAACTTATGATTGGATTTGTAATGGTCGGGACTAATGATCTTGATAAAGCAATTAATTATTATGATGCATTACTTGAAAGTATTGATTTAAAAAGAGCTGTAACTAATGAAAAATATGCAGGATATTCGTCAAAAGAAAGGCCTGAGAACATTGAGTTTTATGTAACAAATCCAGCCAACAAAGAAAAGGCAACTTATGGTAACGGTGCACAAGTATCATTCGTAGTAAACTCAAAAGGAACAGTTGATAAATTTTATAATCTTGGAATTAAGTTGGGCGGAAAAGATGAAGGAGGACCAGGCATAAGACCATCAGGTGAATATTATTGTTATTTGAGAGATCTTGATGGGAATAAAATTTGCGCATTTGCTAAAATAGATAATTAGTATGCACTTAATCCATAGAGGAATTGTAAGCAAACACCATAAAGAAAATCTTCTTCAATCATTCAAACAATCATTTAAAAAAGGGTACGGTATTGAAACAGATATTCACGTAACAAAAGACAATGAATTTATTTGTTTTCATGATTTTACTTTAAAAAGAGCTTTTAAAAAAAATCTAAGCATAAAAAATCTTAATTATTCTCAGATTAATGCAATTAGCAGTAAGTATAATAAACCAATTCCACTCTTAAAAGACTTGTTGAAATGCTCAAAAAATAGGCACCCCCTACACATTGAAATCAAACCAATCTTTTCAAAATTTCTTCTAAAAAAGCTCTTAAAAGAAACATCAAAATTTACAAAAAGTGTATTCATTTCCTTTAAACATGAAAATATTTATAATCTTCTAAAAATTAAAAAAAATACCAAAGTAGGATTATCTTTTTCACCACCAACAAGCATTAAAAAGATAATTAAAAAATCAAACAATAAAAATATTAATTGTTTAATATTAGATAAATCTTATTTAAAAAGTAGAAATATTCAGAATTTAAAAATTGAAAAATATTATTATACGATTAAAACAAAATTAGAATTTAACAAATATAATAAAAACAATAATTTAATATTTGAAAACTTATAAAATTATTTTTTTAAAAAGTTTAACCTTCCCAAAATTTCATCTCTGTCCATATAATATCCTTGTAAATGACGGTGACCAGAATTTGGATCAAAAGCTGTTCTTCCATGAAGAGCTCTTCTATTATTAAATGAAAAAATATCACCTGGCTCTAATCTAAACTTAATTTGAAATTTATCATCATGTAAAAGGTTTCCAAATCTACGATGTGCTTCGTATACCTTGTCCATAATATCAGGGTGACAGTCTAACGTATCCATTGTAGCTACACTAAATCTTATATCATTATAATCTCCATCCTTAGTTAATGAAATCGCAGGAGCATGGAAGTTTCTAACCGTTTCTTGTGTATAATCTTTATCTCTAAATTTAAGAGGTACACTTACCAGGGTGTTAAAAATTTCTTTTTCATTCTTTTTTAAATAGTCTGCTACTGCAAATCCATCTACAGATGACGAATTTCCTCCTTCTGCAGAATTAACCAAACAATGAAGAAACTGGTAACCAGGAGGTGTCTCGAACCAAGGTAGGTCCATATGATTTCTTAAGGCATGTGCAGTATAGGCAGAATTATTTGGTTTTGGTATATTTATAACTTCAAAAGGAGTATCAAAAAATGTTTGTCTTGTATGGCTAATTCTATTTAAAACAGGAAAAGCAGACTCTTTTTCTATTGGAGCATTTTTAACAATTGCAATCCCTTTATAGTGTAAAAGCTCAAGCCACTTTAACAAACCTTCTTCACTATTCAAAATTTTATCATGATCTATGGTTATTGATTTTAAATTTTTTTCTAAAGAGCTATTCCATAATTGATATGGTGAAATAAATTTTTGTTTATTCTTTAATGTATAACAATTTTCTCTTAACCATTTTGGATCGAAGTAACTTATATGATTTCCCTCACTCCATTTTACTACTAGTTTACCCTCTTCATTTATTTTTGATTCTTCTACAGTTAAATCTTTTGAAATTTCAAGAATATTAAACATTCTGTGGTTAGAGTCTTTATCATGCGCTGTAGGACAGTTATCTCTTAACCAAAAGTAATTAAAATTACTTTTTTCTCCATCACTCCATTCAATATTAAGATTGGACTTATTTTTTTCTATTTTTTTAATAATCACCATTTCCAATGGTTATTTAATTTTATGTACTTTTCAATGCACTTTATAGTTGTATTAAAGCAATTGTTGCTTGAATTTGTTGTTCATACATTATTAACTCTACACATTAAAACTTAACTTAAGGGAGAGAAAATATGAAGTTTTTAAGAAAATTAATTCTTTCAGCTTTCTTTATATCTACATTATCATTGGTAGGAACTAGTGCGAATGCAGCTTGTAAAGCAAGATTGGGAGATTTCGACTGGAGTAGTGCTAATATTCATACTGCAATTAGTGCCTTCATTCTTGAAAAAGGATACGGTTGCGAAGTTGCTGTAACAAAAGGAAGTACAACACCTATAATGGCTGCTCACTACGATGGTCAATTAGATGTAATTACTGAAGTTTGGTATGATAATATTATTGCTAACTACGAACCGTATGTAGAAAATGGTACTATCAAAAATATTGGAGTTAATACTCCAGATTCACAACAAGCTTTCTACGTGGATAAAGCTACAGCTGATAAATACAATTTAAAATCTGTTGAAGATATGAAGGATCCTAAAATAGCCGCGCTATTTAAAGATCCTGAAAATCCTTCAAAAGGTAGAATGACTAGCTGTATTTCAGGTTGGACTTGTTACACTGTTAACTTAGTCAAACAAAAAGAGTATGGATTAGATGCATTCTATACAAATTTTGACCCAGGCTCAGGGGGAGCATTAGATGCTGCTATCGCAGGTGCTTTTGCTAAAAAGAAACCTATCTTTACCTACTATTGGGCACCTACTGGTTTAATGGGTAAAGTTGATCTAGTTAGATTAACTGAGCCTAAGTGGTCTAAAAAATGTTGGGATGATATGTCTGTAGTTGTTGAAAAAATCAAAGCAGAAGGACCAGAGGCATATACTAAATCTTGTGCAAGTGAGTACAGAGATATGGCCTTAACAAAATCTGTATTGACTAAATGGGCTGCTGCTCATCCTGCAGAGACTAAGTTCTTGTCACAGTACTCAATTCCTACTGCTACTGTTAATAGAATGTTAGCCTTCTACGAAGATGAGTCTGATGGTGATATGGAGTTAACTGCAAGAGAATACTTAAAAAACGAGTCAGCTTGGACAAAATGGGTTCCTGCTGATGTTGCTAAAAAAGTAAAAGCAGCACTTTAATTTTAGGTAACAAATAATTTGAAGGAGCCCTACGGGGCTCTTTCTTCACAAAAAAAATAATCATATGTTTAAAAATAAAAAAAATCTATTTAACTTAAGTTTATTAGGAATTTTTATATGGTTATTAATTTCAAGTTATAATTCATCAAAAAGAAAACCTGAAACTGTAGGTGAATTATTTAAAGATTTTTCATGGTTAAGTGATTGGCCTAAATGGTTAGATTTACCATTGATGCCATTAATTAACAAATGGTTCAAAGCTCTTAATGAAAATTATGGTTTTATTTTTGAGGCAATAAATAATGTTTTACTTGCTATGTTAATGGGGCTAAAAAACTTTTTAGTTCAAGCTCCGTGGCCTTTAGTAATTATTGGTGTTGTAATACTTGCTTATTATGCAAGTGGTAAAAAAATCAAAACTACTGTTGCAGTTGGTTTTTGCACATTTTTCATTGGGTTTTTACATCCTCGTTTCTGGGATAAGGCAATTGAAACAACTTCAATCATGTTAATTAGTATTTTTTTATGTCTTATCATCGGTGTTCCAATAGGAATTTGGATGTCTAGAGCCAACAAAGTAAGAGAAAAAATTCTTCCTATACTAGATTTAATGCAAACAATTCCAGCCTTCGTGTATTTAATTCCAGGAATAATGTTATTTGGTCTTGGTGCTGTTCCAGCAATTATTGCAACATTTATCTATGCAGTACCTCCATTAGTGAGATTGACAGATCTTGGTATTAGACTGGTTGACACAGAAGTTACAGAAGCAGCAGACGCATTTGGAGCTAGCAAAAAACAGAAATTATGGGGGGTGCAAATTCCACTCGCACTACCTAATATAATGCAGGGAGTTAACCAATGTACAATGATGGCATTATCAATGGTTGTTATCGCATCAATGATTGGAACAAGAGGTTTAGGTGATGAAGTTCTTCTAGGTCTTCAACAATTAAATGTTGGTAGAGCTGCAGAAGCAGGAATAGCAATTGTATTATTGGCAATTGTGCTGGATAGAATTACCCAATCTTATGGCGAAACGCTCCAAGAAAGAAATTCTCCGACCAAGGAAGCAAAAAAATAATGTCAAAAATAGAAATTAAAAATATCTATAAAATTTTTGGCAATAAACCAAAATCTATAATGCCCATGGTTAAAAATGGTGGGACAAAAGATGACATTCTAGAAGAAACTGGTCATACGGTAGGATTAGATAATGTTTCTTTAAATATAGAAGAAGGTGAAACTTTTGTTTGTATGGGTTTATCTGGTTCAGGAAAATCTACATTAATAAGACATATAAATAGACTAATTGATCCTACGGAAGGTGAGATTCATATAGATGGCACAAATATAATGAATTGCACACCAGATCAATTAATTGATTGGAGAAGAAATCGTATTAGCATGGTTTTTCAAAGATTTGGTTTATTCCCACACAAAACTGTGATGCAAAATGTTGGCTATGGTTTAGAAATGCAAGGCAAATCTGAAGAGGATAGAGATAAAATTGCTATGGAAAAAATTGATGACGTTGGTCTTAATGGTTTTGAAAACCAGTTTCCAAATCAATTATCTGGTGGAATGCAACAGCGTGTTGGCTTAGCAAGGGCTTTAGCAACAAATTCAGATATAATGCTAATGGATGAAGCCTTTAGTGCATTAGATCCTTTAATTAGAAGTGATATGCAAAAACAATTAATAGATCTTCAATCAGAGTTAAAAAAAACAATAATTTTTATTACCCATGATTTAGATGAGTCATTAAGGTTGGGTGATCATATTGGAATACTAAATGCTGGAAAACTAGTTCAAGTTGGAACACCTATAGATATAATAATGAAACCTGCAGATGATTATGTAAAAGCTTTTGTTAAAGACGTTAATAGAGCAAGAGTCATAAAAGCAAAAATTATTATGAAAAATGTAAATGAGGTTAATGGAATTGATAAATCAAATTTAATCAAAGTGAATGAAGATCAATTTATTGAAGAATTTTTACCACAAATAGTTTGCACAAGTTCTAACTGTGAAGTTGTTGATAAAAGTGGAAATGTTAAGGGATATATAACCAATAAAGAACTTCAAGAATCCTTAACAAAATCATAATTAATGATTAACCAATCATTAAAAAATAAAAAGATTATTATATCAGCTGGTGCTTCTGGGATTGGTTGGGCAACTACAAAAATTTGTCTTGCTAGAGGTGCTTATGTTTATCTTTGCGATATAGACAGTAAGTCTCTAAATAAATTGAACAAACATCCTTTGATAAATAAAAAATTATTTGCTTATCTTTGCGATGCTTCAAATGAATATCAGGTCTCTGATTTTTTCCAAAAAGTTAAAAAAAAAACTAAGAAAATTGATGCTTTAATTAATAACGTAGGTATTGCTGGACCTACAGGTTCTCTTGAAAAATTAAAATCAAAAGACTGGGAAAATACTTTGCATGTAGATGTTAATAGCCATTTTTATTTTACGAAAAAATCTATACCTCTAATTAAAAAATCAAAGAATGGATCAATAGTTAATATTTCATCGACGGCTGGAATACTAGGCTTTCCACTTCGCTCTCCTTACGCTGCAAGCAAATGGGCAATAATTGGTGTCACAAAAACATTAGCCATGGAACTTGGAAAATTCAATATAAGAGTAAATGCTGTCTGCCCAGGAACTATTAAGGGCGATAGAATGAAAAGAGTAATAAGAGATAAATCAAAATTTACTAAAGTTTCAACAAAAGTAATTGAAAAAGATTTTGTTTCGATGAGCTCAATGAAACAATGGATCTTAGAAGAAGATATTGGAAAAATGTGTTCTTTTCTAATCTCTGATGACTCGAGTAAAGTTTCTGGACAAGTAATTTCAGTTGATGGTCACACAGAAAGAAATGATTAATTTATCTTAGTCTTTTTTCATATTTCTTCCTAAGCTTTTGAAGCTCGACTAAATATTCATCTCTAATATTTGAAATCTGTACAACTGATTTTCCTTTGGATTGTTTTTTAGTTCCCTCAATCAATCTATCAATTAATTTATTTGATAATTTTGGAGCTTTTAATTTTGTCCATGGAAGTTTTAAAGCTGGTCCAAATTGTTCTAACATATGCTTCATTCCTGATTTTCCTCCAGCTAAATGAAAAGTTAGAAAAGTGCCCATTAGTGACCATCTTAAACCTGGTCCATCTTCAATTGCTCTATCCAAATCTTCTGTAGTTGCGTAACCTTCATTAATTATGTGAAGCCCTTCTCTCCATAAAGCTTCTTGTAACCTGTCTGATAAATAGCCTGGTAACTCATGTTTAACCATAATCGGGTTCATAGAAATCTCTTTATAAAATTTTTTAGCTTTGTTTAGATATCTTTTTAAAGTTTTTTTTCCAGGTACAATTTCTACTGCAGGTAACAGATAAACAGGATTAAATGGGTGTCCAATCATTGTTCTTTCAGGATTTATGCATTTTGAATAAATTTTTGTTGGTAGTAAGCCTGATGAGCTTGATGAAATAATTGCATTAGGTTTTGCATATTTTCCAATGGTACTCATTAATTTAGTTTTTAAAGTATAGTTTTCACTTGCACATTCTTGAATCAGATCTGCATCTCTTAAAGTTTCTTCAATAGAAGTAAAATATTTAAAATTTTTAAGATTAAGTTTTTTTTTATTAAAAAGTTTTTTTACATAAGGCCAAGTTCTTTTAATCTCAGCTATTAAATTTTTTTTTAATTTAATATCTTTGTCATAAGCATATACAATTTTGTTGTGTGCTAAGCATCGAATGATCCAACCTGCTCCAATTACCCCAGTTCCAATCACTGCGACTTTATTAATCTTGGTAGGCATGGTTTTTATTTTTGTTTTGTGAGTTTTAGTTTTTCCCGTGTTTCTGCTGGTGTCATTGGTGTGTAACCAATCTCATCAATAATTCTTATAGCTTTTTCAACTAATTCAGCATTAGTTGCAAGTTTACCTTTTGACAAATATAAATTATCCTCTAATCCAACCCTTGGGTTTCCTCCCAATAAAACTGTTTGAGCAACGAAAGGCATTTCATTTTTTGAAATTGCAAACCCAGACCACACACCTTCTTTTGGCATAATATCTTTCATGGCTTGCATTGCTAAAGTAGTTGCTGGAGCACCCCATGGTATTCCCAAACACATTTGAAACATTGGTGGGTCACTCAATAATCCTTCTTTATATAATTGAGCACCAAACCACATATTTCCTAAATCAAATGCTTCTATTTCTGGTTTAACACCAATTTCTTTTAATCTCTTAGCAGCTTTCCTTAAATCGTTTGGTGTATTTACTGTGATTGTTGAACTATCACCAAAATTTAAAGTACCTGCATCTAGTGTACATATTTCAGGAAGAAATTGTTCTGCGTTAGCAATTCGTTCCATTACATTTGCCATATCTGTCATTGGACCAAAATCTAATGGATTATCTCCTTGTCCAATATCTAAATCACCCCCCATACCTGTCGTTAAATTTAAAATAACATCCGTATTACTTGAACGAACTAGATCAACTACCTCTTTATATAATTCTAATCTTCTACTTGGTGTACCATCATTTTCTCTGACGTGAATGTGTGCAATAGCTGCTCCAGCTTTAGCAGCTTCAATTGCTGCTGTTGCAATTTGTTTTGGTGTTTTTGGTAAATCTGGGTGTTTACTGGCTGTATCACCAGAGCCTGTTACTGCACAAGATACAAAAACTTTATTGTTCATAATTTATAATTAAAATATAGTTTAAATTAATAAAAATGGAAATAACAGAATTACAAAAAGATTTAGCAGCAACTTTTAGATGGACTGCTAGACTAAATATGCACGAAGGCGTTGCAAACCATTTTAGTGCATGTGTGCCTGGATCTTCTACTGAATTCTATGTAAATAAAGCTGGAATTCACTTCAGCCAGATAAAAGCCAGTGATTTAATATTGGTTACTAAGGAAAATATAAAAGAGTTAAAAAATAAACCAGAAATAGTGGACCCAACAGCTATCAATATTCATGGTGCGATTCATGAAAAAGTCCCTCATGCAAAATGTATTTTTCACTCACATTCTAAATTTGCAACTGCACTTTCTACTCTTAAAGATCCAGTCTTAAAACCTATCGATCAAAATACAATGATGTTTTTTAATAGAGTTTCTATCTTTAATGAATTTGGCGGTTTGGGTTTTGAACAAGAATCTAGCAAAATGGTAAATGCTTTAGGCAATAAGCAGCATATGCTATTGGCAAACCATGGAATAATAACAACTGGAAAAACTATAGCTGATGGTTTTAATGCTTTATATTATTTTGAAAAAGCTGCAGAAACTTATTTAACAGCTCTATCAACTAACCAAGAATTAAATATAGCAAGTGATGAGGTGGCTGAAAAAACAGCACAAGAGACAGCTAATTATCCAATTAATTTAGCTAAGATGCACTTAGATCAAATAAAATTAATTTTAGATAAAGAAGAACCAGAATATAAGAGTTAAATGTCTGTACATATAGCAAATCAAATTATTAAAAAAGAATGGACTGATTATAATAATCATATGAACATGGCTTATTATGTGTTGGTGTTTGATCAAGTATGGGAAAATATGCTTGAAAAATTTAAAATGGGTGAAAATTCAGCTAAGACAAAAAATATGAGTACTATGGTTGTTGAGACTTATACAGCCTATAATAATGAGGTTAAAGAAGGTGATGAAGTTGAAGTTAATTTAACATTTTTTGATCACGATAAAAAAAGATTACATTTTAAAATGGAAATGATTGAAAAATCCTCACAAAAATTATCAGCAACTCTTGAAATGTTGTCTTTATACATTGACTTAAACAAGAGAAAAGTTGCTGAATTTGAAGATGAAAAAATTAAAATAATGAATGACTTTATTTTAAAAAATGAGATTAATTTTAATGACGAAGATTTAAAATTTTCAAATAGATTAAAAAAATAGGTTAGCCATCTATATTTGCTTTACTCATTACATTAACAATTACAACACCAATAATGATTAATACTAGTCCAAAAATTGTTGCTAGATTTGGTATCTGTTTGTATTTAATTATTCCAATAAATGTTAATGCTACTATTCCAACACCAGACCAAGTTGCATAAGTGATACCAACTGGTAAAATTTTCATTACATGAGACATTAAAAACATGCAACCACTTATGGCAATTACAGAAATTAATGAAGGAATCCACCTAGTGAAACCTTCGGTTGCTTTTAATGATCCCGTAGCAGTAATTTCTAATAAAATCGACACCATTAATAAAATATAAGCCTGTGTTAAAGTCATAAGTTGCTTATATATTTTGACAAATTAAAATTCCAGAAATATATTCTTTTAATGAATGCTAAGCTTTTATCAGGTGCTCTAGGAGCTGAAATATCAGGTATAAATCTTAAGGACTCTTCCAAAGAAAACTATGAAAGAATTAATGCTCTACTTTTAGAGCACAAAGTAATTTTTTTTAGAAATCAAAATATTACCCAGGAAGAACAAATTGCACTAGCTGAAAATTGGGGCCCACTTGAAACTCATGCATATGTAAAAGGCGTGGATAAGCATCCTGAAATAGTAAGAATAGTAAAAACTAAGGATGAAAAAAATCAATGGGGTGAAAATTGGCACACAGATGTTAGCTACAATGTTAAACCTACAAAAGCAGTCATTTTAAAATCAATAAAAATTCCACCAGTTGGAGGAGATACATGTTTTTCAAATATGGAACTAGCATGGGAAACTCTTGATGATAAAATTAAAAATAAAATTAAAGATAAAAAAGCTATACACAGCTCATTAGGTGCAGAATTTTTTATAGATAATTATAAAGGTATGTCGGGTCATGAAAAAAGAAATTATAACGAGTATTCAAATGAACATCCAATAGTTAGAACCCATCCTGAAACAGGAAAAAAGATACTTTATGTTAACTGGACTTACACAAAGCAAATAGTTGGTTTAGAAAAAAAAGAAAATGATGAAATATTAAAAGAAATATTTGAACACCAGGCAAGATTAGACCTGACATGCAGATTTAATTGGACTGAAAATGCAGTTGCAATTTGGGATAATAGAAGTGTTATACATTATGCAATAGCTGATTTTTATCCAGGCAGAGGTTTGGGTCATGAAAGAATAATGGATAGAATAGCTATTGAAGGTGATCAACCACATTAATTTTAATGCATGTATAATATAGTCGATCAAATTATATGAAGTATGATTATATTATTATTGGTGGAGGCTCAGCTGGATGTGTCCTTGCAAATCGTTTAACTACCGATGGACAATATAACGTAGCTTTATTTGAAGCTGGAAAGCCAAGTGATATTTGGAAAGTAAACATGCCACTTGCAATTCTTTATACAATGCATGATCCAAAATATAATTACAAATATTATTCAGAACCTGAGCCTCAATTAAATAATAGAAAACTGTTTTGTCCTAGAGGAAAAATGATAGGTGGATGTTCGGCTCATAATGGAATGGTTTATGTTAGAGGAAACCCTAATGATTATCAAAGATGGGCTTCATTTGGTCTAAAAGATTGGTCTTATGAAAAAGTTTTACCCTATTTTAAGAAAATAGAAACTTGGTCTGAAGGAGAAAATAATTATCGCGGCGGAAATGGAATTTTACCAGTAAACCAATCTAAAAATAAAAACCCTTTATTTAAAGCATTTGTCAAATCTGCTGGAGAGGCTGGATACAAAATTAATGAAGATATGAATGGTAAAGATCAAGAAGGATTTGGGATGTATGATGTTACTATCCACAAAGGTGAAAGAGCTAGTGTTTCTAAATATTACTTAAATCCTGCAAAAAAAAGAAAGAATTTAAAAGTTTTTACAGATGCATTTGTTGAAAAAATTGTTTTTGATGGAAAAAAAGCAATTGGCATTCAAGTTAAAATAAAAGATAAAGTTGAAAAAATTTATGTAAATAAAGAAGTTATTTTAAGTGGTGGAGCTATAAATTCTCCTCAGTTATTGATGCTTTCAGGGGTTGGTCCAAGTGAACATCTTAAAGATAAAGGCATTGATGTTGTTCATAATCTTGAAGGTGTTGGCAGAAATTTACAAGATCATTTAGAAACTTATGTGCAACAAGAGTGTAAAACTTCAGACACTTTGTATTCCTATGTAAATAAATTAAATATGTTGAGAATTGGTATCCAGTGGTTTTTATCTAGAACTGGTCCTTGCTCAACCTCTTTTTTAGAAGCTGGTGGTTTTTGTAAATCTTCACCTGAAAGAGAATATCCAAATATTCAATTTCATTTTTTTCCTGCTTTTGTGGTTGATCATGGGTTGGTTGATCCTGATCGTCATGGTTATCAACTACATGCAAGCCCAAATCATCCAAAAAGTAGAGGTCACATTACTTTAAATAGCTCTAATCCTTATGATTATCCAAAAATTCAATTCAATTATTTAGAACATGAAGATGATCTTAAACAAACAATAGAATGCATTCATGTAGCAAGAAAGATACTTGGTCAAAATTCTTTAAAACCTTTTGCTGGAAAAGAAACTGGACCTGGTGAACATGTGCAAACAGACGAATTATTTGAAGAATACATTAGATCTAAGGCTGAAACAGCTTACCATCCATCTTGCACTCTAAAAATGGGTACAGACAATAAGGCTGTAGTTGATGAAAAACTTAAAGTTCATGGGCTAGACAATCTTAGAGTGGTAGATGCATCTGTAATGCCTGAAATCACAAGTGGAAACCTAAATGCTCCAACAATAATGATAGCTGAACGAGCATCGGATTTTATTCTTAGTTCATGATGCCTGCTCAAAATAATGCTAAAGGTATTCTTTTTATTTTATTTGGGATGGCATTTTTTTCTATTCAAGATGCTTTAATTAAATTCATCTATGAGGATTCAGCTTTATACGAATTATACTTCGGAAGAACTTTTGTGGCGTTAATTTTATTGGTTTCATATCTTAAATTTTCAAAAAAAAAAATTAATTTAAAAACGCATTATCTTTTTTTAACAATTGTCAGAGTTATATGTTTCTTTTTCGGATTTAGTTTTTTCTATATTTCACTGACATACATGTCTCTAGCAATGGCAAATGCACTTTTTTTTTCAAGCCCTTTTTTTGTTTCAATTTTAGCTACTATTTTCTTAAAAGAAAAAGTTGGTATTAAAAGATGGTCTGCAATTTTTGTTGGGTTTATAGGGGTGTATATTATTTTAAATCCAAACTTTAGTGATTTTGATTATATGAAATTAGCACCTGTTGCTTGTGCGCTATGTTATGCTGTGTCAATGACAATTACAAAAATAACTTCGGACAAAGATAATGTTTACACTCAGATGATACATTTATATTTGGGTGCAATTTTAATCAGTATTTTATTTTTTCTTTTTACAGGTAAAGGACAGTTTGATAATTTTAATGATCCAACATTTCAATTCATTTTTAGAGAATGGTTTACAAATCCATCACATGCCTGGCCTTTTATTTTTGTGATGGGATGTATTGGTGCATTTGCATTTTATTTTATTTTAAATGCATACAGTATTGCATCCCCCTCTGTTGTTTCTCTTTACGAATATTCTTTAATAATTTGGTCAATATTAACGGGGTATTTTTTATTTAATAATATTCCAACTCTAAGAACTTTTATAGGTGTTTCAATAATTATAGGAGCAGGGCTATATATTTACTTAAGGGAAAAAGCAAAAGACCAAATGATAGTTACTGATACACCAACAAGATAATGAGAAACTACATACCAACTATTAATATTTCCTCATTATTAAAAAATAACTTTAGTTCAATTTCTTCAAAAAAAACTATACAAAAAATTGAAGCTGCATGTGTTGATATTGGTTTTTTTCAAATCATTGGACATGGGATCAACAAAAAAAATATTGCTAATATTTCAAAAGTTGGAAATAATTTTTTTAATTCATCTATTAAGAATAAAATGAAATTAGCACCAAAGAAATGGAACCAATTAAATAAAAATGTTTATAGAGGTTATTTCCCAAATAATGTTAACGGAAAAGAAGGATTAGATATTGGAGACCCAAAAGTAACAAAAAAAGATGCATTAAAATTAAAAAATCAATACATAGAATACCTTGAACTTAATAAAGTTATAAATAAAAGATCAATCAATATATTGAGTGATTATTTCAATCAATTATTTATTTTAGGAGAGATTTTATTTAAAGGTGTCATTAAACTTTACAAAAAAGATGTTTCGAATTCAAAATTAGCTTTTTCTAGATTAAAAACTTTAAGCACTTTAAGATTTAATTGTTACCCAAATCAACAAAAACCAGTCGAAATATCTAAACAAGATGGAGCTGCTTTAGGATGCGAAACGCATGTTGATAGTGGGGTTTTTACAATTTTATATCAAGACAAAAAAGGAGGACTTCAAGTACAAAATAGAAAAACTAAAAAATGGCACAGTGTCCCTCATAACAAAAATGCCTTAATTGTAAATACAGGTATGGCTTTACAATTTCTAACTAAAGGAAAATTTAAAGCTACCAATCATAGAGTTCTTTGGAATAAAACTAAAAGAATGTCTATTCCTTTTTTCTTTGAACCTTCTTATGATTTTAAGATGAATTATTCTTTTTTAAGTAAATCATTAAAAAATAAAGGTAATAATATTTTTTTTTATAAATTTTTAAATAAATCTCTAAAAAAATTTGTTGAATATCAAAGATAAAAAATAATTTTATATTAATATGGATCCTATTGTTTTTACTGTGGTTATTATAGCGTCAATGTTCCATGCTACATGGAATGGAATGGTTAAAAAACATTCAAATAAAGTTACAGCCATTTCAGCTGTTATTCTTGGGCATGTCCCAATGTCAATAATCGCAGTAATTTTTTTGCCCATGCCATCTTTTAAGTCTCTTCCATATATAATTGCTAGTGCTTTTATTCACCAAGGTTATAATTGGTTTTTATTAAAGTCTTATAGCTTAGGTAATCTAACAAAAGTTTATCCTATTGCTAGAGGATTTGGTCCAATTATTGCAACAATAATATCGATTTTTTTTTTAGGATTAATAATAAGTAAAGCTTCAATACTATCAATAAGCCTTGTTTGTGCTGGCATTATAATCATCAGTCTTTTTAATTATAAAACCATAAATAATTTAAATATTATTAAATACTCCTTAATTACTGGCTTCTTTATAGGGCTATACACAGTTATTGATGGTTATGGTGCAAGAGTTAGTTTATCTGCAATAAGTTATATGAGCTGGGGATTTATACTAAGTGCAATGTTGTTTCCAATTCTCTTAAAAATTAATAAATATAATAATATTTTTAGAAACATTATTAATGATGGCAAAGCTATTTTTTGGATCGGCGGATCTATATCATATTTAGTCTATGGAGTAGTTATTTGGGGATTTACTAAAGCACCCATACCAATGGTTAGCGCCTTAAGAGAGAGCAGCATTGTATTTATAATATTTATTGGTATTTTTTTCCTAGATGAAAAAATTAATTTAGCTAAAATAATTTCTATTATATTAATTTTTTTAGGTGTTATAGGATTAAAAATATTTTAAAGGAAATTAATATTAGTGGATATCAATATACAATAATACTTACTAATCTATACCAAGATGTTTTTTTCTTTGCCCAACCCAAGTTCGAATTAGATGGTCAAATACTAGGCCTATAAAGGCAACACAAATACCCAGTGTTAACCCAATACCTGCACCTTTTTTATCAGATATGGCTTTTAAAATATATTGTCCCAAATCCTCTGTTCCAATAAATGCTCCAATAATTACCATAAATAACGCAAATACAATTGTTTGATTTAAACCAAGCATCATGTGAGGAAGTGCTAAAGGGAATTCTATTTTTAACAACCTTTGTATCTTTGTTACACCTGACATTGAAGCAGCATCATGCAATGAAGCTGGAACACTTCTTAATCCTTCAATAGTATATCTCGTTGCAGGTATAGTTGCATAAACAACTACTGCAATTAATACTGATGTATCTGTAACTCCAAAAAGCATCATTACTGGAATTAAGTATACAAATGAAGGGAATGTTTGAAAAATATCACAGACTCCTAACATAAAACTTGTTGTATGCTTATTCTGAAAACATAAAGTTCCAACAGTAAAGCCAATTACACAAGATAAGATAACTCCAAAAGTTGCCATGTATGTAGTAACTAAAGCTCTGTCCCACCACGGACTTAATGCTATAAATAATGTCAAAGCACCCACTACAAAAGCTGAACGTATTCCTCCAATTATATATCCAGCACCCATAACCAAAACAAATGTTGCAACAATAGGCATACGTAAATAAGAAGCACGCATAGGCTGCAATACATCTACTATTAACCATGTATTAAAAATTTTTAAAGTTTGAAAGAAAGTATCCCAAATCCAATCAACGCCTTTGTTCCAAAAATCTGCAGTTGATATTCCCTTGTTATGTGGAATTTCATATAAATAGTTAAAACCTTCTTTAAAATAAAAAGATCCTACATAAGCAAATATGATTCCAATCAATATTGCACCAGAAAAAAATAATGTATTTTTATAACGTTGAAAAAAAGTTAGGTTCCCAAAATAATCTATTTGTTTATTTGCCCAAGCTAAAGATAGTTTATCTAGCAATATCGCAATTAAACTAATACATAAACCTGCTTCTAATGCCAATCCGATATTCAACTGATTTAAAGCTAATAATAAATTAAATCCTAAACCTTTAGCACCTATAAACGCTGAAATTACTGCCATAGAAAAGCACACCATGATAACTTGATTTACTCCAATCAAAATATCTCTTCTTGCAGTTGGGATTAGTACTTTAAACATAAGCTGTAAATTATTACATCCACTCATTTTTCCAGCTTCAATAACTTCAGGAGATACTCCTCTGAGACCTAACAATGTCAGTAGTATCATTGGTGGAACAGCTACAACCATGGTTATGATTACTCCAGCATGATCACCAACGCCAAAAAGAACAATTGCAGGAACCAATACTGCGTATTGAGGCATAGTCTGCATAACTAAAAGTATTGGATATAAAGCTTTCTCCACACGTTTACTTTTGAATGCTGCGATCCCTAAGCTCAAACCAAAAATAAAAGATAGTGGTGCTGCAACCAATATAAAAGAAAGTGTTTGCATCGAAGGTTTCCATTGACCAAAAATAGAAATATAAATCATGACTATAGCAGCGAATAGCGCTAAACCTTTGCCACTTAATTTATATCCAAGTATTGCTGCGCCTGCTGCAACAATTGTCCAAGGTAGTCCTGGCAATTCTGCCCATGAATTTTCACTTATCCAATCCCAACTTGTAAATGCAACAATAGTTTCAACACCACCTAATAGAATCTCTCTAATTAATTCTATGAGAAATGTTATAAATGAAGTTAAATTTCTTGTTATTTGGAGAACTAAAGGTTGGGTTTTGAATTCTTGAGTGTCTTCATTCCAAAATTCTATTAGCATCCAATCATTCATTAAAAAAAATAATGAATCATTTATCCATATAGGTAACCATCCAAGTAAAGGAGGTAGTCTCCAAAAAACATCAAATGCATAATATCTTACTTCTGCACCAAAGAGTGTGTAAGTGCTTTGATTTGGATCTTTAATAAATTCTGCTTGACCTCTAATAAATTTATAAGTTTCTGGAACATCAATTGCAAAATATAAAGTAAAAAAAGCAATTAACAAAAATAACCATTGAAATACTTTTGGATATTTTTTTAATAATTCCATATTTTAATCATTATTTTTTTTTCCACCAAAAACTGTATATATTATTTTTGATGGATGAACGGTGCCAACAATTTGATTATTTTCATCAATTACAGATACTGACTTTTCTTGAGTTAAGATTTTTTCAGCAACATTTTCAATTAATTCATTTCTTAAAACTTTTAAATCACTTAAATTTTCATTATTTGGTTTTTCCATCACATCTTCTATTTTTAAAACCTTCTCTCTAGGAACTTCTTCAGTAAATTTTTTTACATACTCTGTTGCTGGATTTAACACAATGTTAGCTGGGGTATCTAGTTGTTCAATTATACCATCTTTCATTATTGCAATACGATCAGCAAGCTTTAAAGCTTCATCAAAATCGTGTGTAATAAACATAATTGTTTTTTGTAATTTTTCTTGAAGTCTCAAAAATTCATCCTGCATCTCTTTTCTAATTAATGGATCTAATGCAGAAAATGGCTCATCTAAAAACCAAATATCAGGTTCAACAGCTAATGATCGTGCAATACCTACTCTTTGCTGCTGCCCACCAGAAAGCTCTCTTGGAAAGTAATTTTCTCTACCATCAAGACCAACAAGCTTTACCATTTCCATTGCTTTATTGATGCTATCTTTAGTTTTAATACCCTTTATTTGAAGTGGGAAAGCAATATTTTCCACAACTGTTTTGTGGGGAAGTAAAGCAAAGCTTTGAAACACCATTCCCATTTTATTTCTTCTAAGTTCAATTAGCTCTTTATTGCTTAATGAAAGCAAATCTTGTCCTTCTAT
This sequence comes from Candidatus Pelagibacter sp. Uisw_130, assembly GCF_047722505.1. Lineage (GTDB taxonomy): Bacteria > Pseudomonadota > Alphaproteobacteria > Pelagibacterales > Pelagibacteraceae > Pelagibacter. The sequence goes on along the minus strand of NZ_CP159814.1, from coordinate 299,889 downwards.
AAAAATTTTTCCAGCAGTTGCATCTGTTAATCTAGAAATACATCTTAACAATGTTGATTTTCCTGAGCCTGATAAACCCATCACAACTAACATTTCGCCTTTTGAAACCTCAAAAGAGGCATTATTCACACCCACTATACATCCGTTTTCTTGAAATGTTTTAGCGTCTACATTTCCATTTGCATCTTGAAGCATCTTTTTGGCATTTGTTCCAAAAATTTTATAAATAGATTCACATTTGATTACAGTATCGGTCATAATGTTTTAATAAGTTATACGAAATAAAAATAAAAAACACTTTTTATATTATTTATACTTATCGTTTTTCTCCTTAAAAATTTTTAATAAAATAAACTCTTGTATCAATTCCAGTACTTAAAAAATTTAAAACCTCTCCTTTAACAGTAATTATTTCATCTACCCCAACATTATTTCCACTAACTGTAAAACCTGCAAAGCATTTATTATTTTCCTTATTCCATTTAACAAACGTTTCGTCAATTTTATTGCCATTAATAGTATAAATATGATGTGCTCTAAAATTCAAAAAATTGGCACCCATAATTGCACGCTGAGGAATAATCTTTGTTGCGTTGCAGACTTTTTCATATTGTTCTAAAGACAACTTATAATGATCAGTTCCATCATAAAATACTAAAATTCCTGATGGCAAACTTGAAATCAGTTCATTTTGCTTTCTTGTCTCCGCAATTCTTTCTTCTTCTTTTTTCATTTTAGCAATTAGTTCTTCACCCTCACCAAAAATATTATTTAAGATAGCAAAGGAAAAAATTACAATAATTATTAAGATGATAAGACCTCCAAATTGTCTAACTGGCTCAGGTATCTTCTTCAATTTATTTAAATATATATTTTGTAACATTTATATCTATTCTTGAAATTTGCCATTTTTCCAAATTCCTTTTTTTTCTTTTCCATCGGACCATGTAAATGTTCCCTCTCCATTCATAAACCCATTGGCCCATTCCCCATCATAAGTTGCACCGTTTGGAAAAGTCAAAATACCCTTTCCACTCCACACACTATTTTTAAACTCACCTTTATAAATATATCCATTAGGCCAAGTCTCAACTCCTTGTCCTTGTTTTTGTGTGCCAATCCAATTCCCTTCGTATGTTGTTTTGTCAGTGTATGTCCATTTACCAAAACCATCTTTACAATTTCCTTCACAACCTGTCTTTCGAGCTGATACCGATATTGCAATTAAAAAACTTAAAGCTATATAAAATAAATATTTTTTCATTTTTTTAAATTTAGCTGCATAAATAAAAAGAAATATTTTTTTCAAGATTATCACTTTTTATACCTATTGTAATTTCGTGAACTAATTCACCTGATTTTCTGTTAATTATACCTGACTCAGAGTAATTTTTTCCTTCATCAAAAGCTTTGAATAAAACTATGTCTTTATTTACAACTTTTACTTCAAATTTTTCAGTTTGTGAGAGGAAAATTGATAACCCGTTGATCAAAAGTTTTTCTGGTTGTTTTGCATCGATTTCAAATTTATCTAAATTTTGATTATCTAAATCTTTTGCTAAAAAAGTTTTATAATTATATTCTGAGTTCTTGAGTATTTTCTTTTCTAGTTCACATACAAAACCAATTTTAATATCCTCTTGTATGTCAATATTTTTTGCAAAAGAAGAATTAAAAACTAATAGACTGATAGATATATATAAAAAAAACTTTATCATTTAATTAACAGGTCCGTAATTTGAATTTGTGCGAAAGCACATTCTTTAAAAAAAATCCCCCCCAACATTGTTGGGAGAGATTTCAATTTATTAACTGTTACCCTTATTTAGTAAAAGCTTGCCAAACACTCTTATTATCAGCTAACCATTTTTTAGCTGCATCTTCATGAGTCAATTTGTCAAGGTCAACTAAAGCAGCCATTGCACCAATGTGACTTGTAGAGAATGACATTTTTTTAAATGCCGCTGCTGCTGCTGGATGTGTTTTTGGAAAGTCTGCAGTTACAGCTTTTTTCAAATAACCATCTGGCGAACCACATTTTCCATCACCACCATCTTCTGGTCTACAACCCGCTGAATATGGAGGGAAATCTATAAAAGTAAAACCAGCACCATCTGTGAAGTTTGGTGTCCAGTTGAATATTATAGTTCCTCTTCCCTCTTTTTCAGCTGCTTTAAGTTCTGCCCAAAGTGCATCTGCACTTCCAGCAAATTTAACAGTCCAAAGATCTCCAAGTCCTAAAGCATCAACCCTTTGAGGTATTAAATCTCCATGCCAACTTTGTGGACCTTCTAGCATTCGTCCTTTTCCACCTGAGTCAGGTGTTGTAAAGTTTTTAGCACAAGCTGGATTTTTTAATGCAGTCCAGTCTGGAAGACCAGGACATAATCCTTTTTCAGCAACCCAGTTTGGATATCCCATATCTTCAAGCGTTCGAGCTTCATGATCTCCCCAGTCAACTAAACCACCTTTGTCTAGCGCTGTAGTAAATGATTTTCCAAACGCAGATTCCCATACTTCATGAGATAAACTTACATCACCGATACGAATTGCTTCATAAACAGCTTGTGAGTCTGTGTTTACATATTTTACATTATTTCCCATACTTTCGAAAATTCCACCAATAACGTGTGCCATTACAATTTGGCTTGACCAGTTATGAGTTGGAATAACGATAGGTTTTTTACTATCTGCTGCATTAGATACTCCAGCAAAACTTACTGCTGAAATTACCAAGGCAGATATTAATGATATTACTTTTTTCATTATATTCTCTCTCCTTAATATTAATGTTTAAGTTAGTATGTTCTCATTTATTAAATTTATAGTCAATGGTCTTTGATTATATTATGCTGAGACTGAATTATTTAATTTATACTGATAATGCTACATACTAGTAAAGATATTAAAAATCCTGGTTTAAGAACTTTACCATCTGGAGTTGAAAGATATTATGTAAAAGGTGGCGGTCTCTCAGTTATAGAAGTTTTACCAGATGATAAAATAGAAATCATAAATGAAGAAGGAAGGCAAATTTGTGAAATAATTGTTTTTAATTCAAAAGGCAAATCTGATTTATCAATTTTAAATCTAAAAGAAAATGCAAATGCTAACTTTTCAAAAAAAGCTATTGCTAATGATGAAAAAATTTCAAAACTATTTAAAAAAAAAAAATTAGATCTTAATAAAGCAAAATCATCCATTATTTTTAATGAAAATTGTTTAATGGGAGAAAAGATTACCTTAACCTCTAAAGACAAATGTATAGTTATGATTGCTGCACCTAGTGATATTATGAATGTCCATGAACAAAATCCACCTACAGATTTAACTATTTTTTTAAATAAAGCTAAATTTATTGAAACAGATGAACAATTTATTTTGCCAGATCCGCTTAGTGATCCAATTATTGAACAACTTGTAAAAAGAAGAACTGCTGAAACTTATGAGGTAAAAGCTGGTGAATATATCCAGATAATTGATCCAGGCGGAAGGCAATGCTCTGATTTTCTAGCTTTTGATACACAAAAATTAAATGACGGCATTGAAAGTATTATTGATGATAAAGCAACACGAACTTTTATGGGTGGTGCTTACCCTGGGCCAGGTTTGTTTTCAAAGTTTTATGATGGTGATCATGAAGCTATGATTGAAGTTGTAAGAGATACAGTTGGAAGACATGATACTTTCAATCTTGCTTGCACATCAAAATATTATGAAGATATGGGTTATATGGGTCATATTAATTGTACTGACAATTTTAATAATAGACTGGATAAATATGACATAAATTCTAGAAAAAGTTGGTCTGCAATAAATCTTTTTTTTAATACTGCAATTGATGCTAATAATGTTGCATCTTTTGATGAACCTTGGTCAAGACCTGGAGATTATGTTTTATTTAGAGCTTTAAAAGATCTAACATGTATATCATCAGCTTGTCCTTGTGATGTTGATGGTGCAAATGGCTGGAATCCCACTGATATTTTTGTTAGGACTTATTCAAAGGAAAAAAAGTATTCAAAAGCAATAGCATTTAGAATGAAAACAGACTCAGAACCTAAACTAACTCAAGAAACAGGTTTCCATAAAAAAACTTCAGAGCTAACAAGAAACTTTGTTGAGTATAAAGGTTTTTGGCTTGCTAATAATTTTACAAATTCAGGAACTATAAAAGAATATACAGCTTGTAGAGAAAGTGCGATTGCAACAGACTTATCACCTCTTAGAAAATTTGAAATTCTTGGACCTGATGCAGAAAATTTAATGCAATATACCCTTACTAGAAATGTAAAAAAATTATCTATAGGGCAAGTTGTTTATACAGCCATGTGTTATGAAAATGGGTGCATGCTAGATGATGGTACTTTATTTAAATTAGGACAAGATAATTTTAGATGGATTGGTGGAGATGAATACAGTGGTGAATGGTTAAAAGAACAAGCTAAAAAGAAAAATTATAAAGTTTGGATTAAATCTGCAACAGATCATATTCACAACATTGCAGTTCAGGGACCAAATAGTAGAAAAATTTTAGAAAAATTTGTATGGACGCCTCCTATACAGCCATCCATCACTGAGCTTGAATGGTTCAGATTTAATATTGCAAGAATAGATCATGAAACAGGTACACCAATTGTTATTTCAAGAACAGGTTACACTGGTGAACTTGGTTATGAGATATGGTGTCATCCAAAAGATGCTTCAGAGGTTTGGGATAAAGTGTGGGAAGCTGGTAAAGAGTTTAATATTGCTCCATTAGGCTTAGAAGCTTTAGATATGGTTCGTATTGAAGCTGGACTAATTTTTTATGGCTATGAGTTCGATGATCAAACAGATCCATTTGAAGCAGGTATTGGTTTTACAGTTCCGCTTAAAACTAAAGAAGATGATTTTATAGGTAAGGAAGAATTAATTAAAAGAAAAGCAAATCCACAAAAAAAATTAGTTGGTTTGGAATTGGTTGGTCATGAACCAGCAGTAAATGGAGATTGTGTTCATATTGGTCGTGGTCAAGTGGGTGTAATAACAAGTGGAATGCTATCACCTAAACTTGGAAAAAATATTGCACTTTGTAAAATAGATGTAAAATATTCTGAAATAGGAACAGAAGTTGAGATTGGTAAACTTGATGGTCATCAAAAAAGAATTGTTGCAAAAGTTGTTCCCTTCCCTTTCTATGATCCTACAAAATCAAGAGTTAGAGCATAATAAAATGCCCGATAACAGCAAAGATCTTTTAAATTTTTGGGAAGACCAGATGAAACAATCACATACATCTAGTAACTATTTTTTTAGAAAATCTCCTTCACATTATCATATGATGTTACTTGTAATGTCAGCGCATAAACTTAATGAAAAGCTTTCTGTTGAAGGGCTAAAAACAAAATTATTTAAAACCTCTAGGCCAAAATCTGCTTTGATAATTAATGAGGCTTGTGAGAAAGGATTCTTTCGTTTGGAAAAAACTTCAACTGATCAGCGAATAAAAAATATTATACCTACTGAGACTTTTATTAATGAGTTTAAACAATACCTGGCAACTTTAAAAAAGCTAAGCTATTAGCACCTAATTCAACAATCTCTTTAAGTTGATATCTTTTATATATAAAATTTAGTTATAAATATAATTATATTAATTACTTTTTAGAAAAAATAATATTTTCATATGTCAACATTACCAACTAAAGCTAAAGTAGTAATCATCGGAGGCGGAATTCATGGCCTAAGTACAGCTTGGAAACTTTCAGAAACTTATAAAAATCCAGGTGACATTGTAATTCTTGAAAAAAAAGATACTGCAGCAGGTGCAAGTGGAATTGCTTGTGGTGTTATAAGAAATAATTATTTTCAACCAGCTATGAGAGAGTTAATGGCTCATTCAGTTTCTGTATGGGAAAGTGACCCTAAAGCTTGGAAATATAATGCCGTAGGGTATTTACAAATATCTCCAGAAGTTATGCATGAAGATGTTGCTTCAATTTATGAACAACAAAAAGCTATTGGGTATGAATCAGAATTTATAGAAGGCGAAAAAGAATGCACTAAATATATGAAGGGAATGTTTGATGATTGGCAAGCACAAGGCATCACATCTATACTTCATGAAAAAAAAGGTGGTTATGCATTCAACAAAGCTTCCATAAAAGCTCTAGAAGAAAAATCTACTACAAATGGTGTTGAGGTTATTAAGGGTGTGACGGTTACAGGATTTAAAAGAGGCAGTAATAGCAAAGCTGTTACAGGTGTTGAAACAGACAAGGGAATTATTGAGTGCGAACAGGTTGTTGTTGGTGCTGGTCCGTGGGTTAGAGATTTTTGGAATATGCTAGAGCTTCCAAAGTTTGCAAATATTAAAGGACAAGATGGTAAATTTCACAAAGAAGATATGTGGAAATATTGGATGTTGCAAGAAGGTGTTATTGGTGTTGATAAAGATTTTCTAAGAATGAACGATGGTGGTCAACCACCGGTAATGCACGTTGACTCAACTGCTCCTTTATATTCTGATAAAACTAAAAAATTAATTACAGAAGAACTTTGGGGAATTTATTATAAGCCAGACATTGAAGGTCTTGGTGTTCAAGGCGGTACTTCTCCTTACATAGTTGATAAACATTTTGATAAAGTGGATGTTGATCCTTATGGACTCGATTCTCCTGAGTTTCAAACTACAGAAGCATTTAATGATATGTGGTGTTCAGCTTTAGCACATTGTCAAAAAAGATTTGAAGGTAAATCGAATTTATATAGAAAAGGACCATCAGGTGGTCTTGGATGTATGACGCCAGATAATTTTCCAATCTTTGATAGATTTTTAGAAAATGTTTACATGATTGCTGATGCTAACCATGGATACAAAATGATTGGTGTAGGTGAACTTGTTGCACAAGAAATTCTTGGAACTGAGAGTGAATTATTAAAACCGTTTAGATTCAACCGTTACGAGAAGGGTGAACTTCATCCAACTTCTAACAGTCCATTCCCTTGGAGTTAAACTTCAAGCCTAGACACAAATAATTTTTTCAGTTACGGTTCGTTAAATAAAAATTCATTAGAGGGAGAGATAATGACTGATTTAGACAAGCACGTAGCACAACCTGGTAGAGATAAGTTAGTAAAACAAGTTAGAGCTAAAATCAACGAGCTGGGTGTTGAGTATATTTATTTTCAATTTATTTCTGTAACTGGAAGAGTTGTTGGAAAAGGTATACCCACTGATCATTGGGAAAGAACTTGTGAAAAAGGATTTCAATTAGTTTATGGTGCTACAGCAAACTTGTTTGTTGATCGTCATGGAGATTATATTGGTTATGGGCCTGAAGCAAAAGAGCTGGTTGGTATACCTGATCCTGAAACTTTTTGTCAGCTTCCTTGGGATAAAAAAGTTGCAAGAGTATTTGTTACTTGCTTTAGAAATAGAGAAGAAAGAGATAATCCAGGTGCACATTTAACATCAGATTGTCGTGGAAATTTAAGAATACACGCTCAAGAATTTAAAAAGAAACATGGTTACCAATTAAGAGTTGGAACGGAGCCAGAAATGATGTGGTTAACTAAAAATGAGGATGGTTCGCCAACTGGTAAGGGTTTTTCTAAACCTTATTGTTATCATATTGATCAATTTGAATCGTTAAGACCAGTTTTCATGCAAGTTTTTAAATATGCAAGAGCAATGGGTTTTGACATGATTCAGGGAGATCATGAAGATGCGCCAGGACAATTAGAATTAAACTGGATGTATGATGATGTTTTAAGAAATGCAGATAGACTTTCAACTTATAGACAAATTTGTGCACAGGTTGCTAGAGAGTTTAATTTGATAGCTTGTTTTATGACAAAACCATTTATGGGTGTTTCTGCAAGTGGTTGTCACACCAATATGTCTTTGTGGACGGGTGGAAAAGATGTGATTAATAAACTATCTCATAAATCTTTGCCAGGAATGGATGAGGTATTCACTTACGTTGAAGGTGGAACAAATACCTTTATGCCCGATACTGATGATATTCAATTACCTGGTAAAGTTGGATTAAAAGCGATTGGTGGAGTAATGAAACATTTGGGTGCGCTAACTGCAATTGGTTCTTCTACTGTGAACTCATACAGAAGATTATGGGATACAGGATTTTGGGCTCCTGTTTATGCTGACTGGGGATTTCAAAATAGAACTTGTGGTTTAAGAGTTTCTGCTCCAGGTAGGTTTGAATATAGATCAGTTGATTCAATGCATAATCCATATTTAATGGGTTCTGGATTGTTAAAATGTTTTGATGATGGAATAACAAATAATATTGATCCAGGAAAACCTGAGTCTAGAAGTATGTATGAAGCTCAAGCAGCTGGAAAAATAGTTAAAAAACTACCAATGAGTCTTGGTGAGGCTTTAAATCGTTTAGCAGAAGATGAGGTTATAAAATCAGCTATGCCAGATGAAATGTATAAAGTTTTCCATTGGTATAAAAATGATGAGTGGGAAAAATTTTTAGGTGCAACAACTCAGTGGGATCTAGATACGTATCTGGACTGCCTACCATAGTCTTTAATAGAAATAGGAGAAATATATGTGTGGAATAGCGGGATTAATTTATAAAGATAAATCAGTAAATATCGGAACTCAATTGCAAGGAATGCTTCAGGCATTAAAGCATAGAGGAGAGGATTCTACTGGTTATGCTCTTTATGGAGATACAGATGGAAAAAATTTCATTATGCGTTTTAAAGTTGGAGAAAATGTTGGTGAAGGTAGTTCGTCTGTAAGTGAAGAAACTTCTGTTTATGACGAAAGAATTAAAACAGTTAAGTCATATATCTTAGGTATGGGTGCAAAAATTATTAAAGAAGAAAGAATACTTCCCTACTCTTTAAGATATGAGGTCAGTTATGATGAAAAAGACTTAAGGGAGTTTTCTAGAAAAATCGAGAGTGTTCCTGGTGTTGAAATTCTTTCTATGGGTAAGTCTTTAGAGGTTATTAAAGATTTGGGTAATGCAAAAGACGTTTGTGATAGATATAATTTAGATAAAGTTGTGGGGACACATGCAATCGGCCATGCAAGGATGGCAACTGAATCTGGTGTAGATATTAAATCAGCCCACCCTTTTTGGGGATATCCATTTAGTGATGTGTCTGTAGTTCACAATGGTCAATTAACAAATTATTGGAATAATAGAAGAATGCTAGAAAACGAAGGTATGAGATTTATGTCTGAATGTGATTCAGAATTAATTGCAGTATACCTAGCAAAAAAATTGAGAGATGGTGCAACCCTTGAAGAAGGTATGAAAGATTCTTTAACAGGTCTTGATGGAGTATTTACTTACTTTGTTGCAACAAAAGACTCATTGGGAATGGCAAAAGATACAATGGCAGCAAAACCATTAGTTCTTTATGAATCTGATAATTTAATAGCAATGGGATCTGAAGAAATTGCAATTAGAGCAATTCTTCCTCAAGAAATTGATACATATGATCCATATGATGGAGAGGTAAAAGTATGGCAAATTTAAAGACTACAGAGAAAAAAACAAAGTCCCAGTCAATGGGTATGCACACAGAAGTTTTAACAGGAAGAACTCAGCAAAAGTTTTTTAATCCTGACGAAGGTGAAAATCTTTATTATTTTGGAACTTATGATGTAGATTTTAATAAAAGAACAGATCTAGATGTTAAAGAAATGACAGCTCCAGAAGCTAATAAAGAAATTGACAACTTAATGAGCCAAGGTTTTGGAACAATTGTTATTAAAAACCCTCAAGGAAAACATAGTTTGGGTGTTGGTATTTTAAATAAATTAAACTTAATTTTTGAAGGAAGTTTGGGTTATTTTGGTATGGGTTCTTGTGATGGACCTACTGTTAGAATTAATGGTAGAGTTGGCTGGTCTTGTGCTGAAAACTTAATGGCAGGAAAAGTTGTTATAGAAAAAAATGCAGGATCTTGCTTTGGTGCCGCTATAAGAGGTGGTGATTTAATTTGCAAAGGAAGTGTTGGTGCAAGAACTGGTATTGACATGAAAGGTGGAACTATCATTGTTGGTGGTGATGCTGGAGCATTCACTGGTTTTATGATGCAAAGAGGAAGAATTATTATTCTAGGTGATGTTGGAATAAATTTAGGTGACTCAATGTATGATGGAACAATATTCATTGGTGGAAAAATAGGATCGTTTGGAAGTGATGCTGTTCCATCAGACCTTACAGACAGTGATCAAGATTGGTTAAAAAGAAAATTAAAAGTTGCAGAGATAGGTGAAAAATTTGACGTCAGTAAAATGACAAAAATAGTCGCAGGGAAAAAACTTTGGAACTATGATAATCTAGAACCTCATGAAAAGAAAGGAGCTATCTAATGGCTAAAAAGAAAGTTAAAAAAAATAGTAAAAAACTAAAGAAAACTAATGGAAGTGTTGGTGGAAAAGCTGATGTTCATGCACACGAAGAAGGTAAAAGAAACAAAAGTCTATTAGGTCATAACGCTATTTTTACTCCTGAAGTTATAGATGATATTCATATTAAAGCTCAACTTGGAAGATACCGAATGCGTGGAATGGCATTAATGAAAAAAATTCCTACATTTGATGACTTGGTATTTTTACCAGGAACTCTTACAAGATTTGTAATTGAAGGTTACAGAGAAAAATGTGAAACAAAGACTATTATTGGACCAAATTGTGAAAACCCAATTGAACTAGATATACCAGTATATATTACAGGTATGAGTTTTGGAGCACTTTCTTATGAAGCAAAAACTGCTTTAGCAAGAGGAGCAACAATGGCTGGAAGCGCGACATGTTCAGGTGAAGGTGGAATGATTCCAGATGAGAGAAGATATTCTGAAAAATGGTATTACCAATGTATCCAATCAAGATATGGTTTTAATCCTCATCACGCTCAACTAGCTGATGCAATTGAGGTATTTATTGGCCAAGGACAAAAAGTTGGAATGGGTGGACATTTAATGGGTCAAAAAGTTACTGATCAAGTTGCAGAAATGAGATCTCTACCATCTGGTATTGATCAAAGATCTCCAGCAAGACACCCGGACTGGTTAGGTCCAGATGATCTAGCTTTAAAAGTTGAAGAATTAAGACAACTTACAAAAAACAAAGTTCCAATTCAGTTAAAACTAGGTGCATCAAAAGTTTATGATGATGTTCGTATGGCTGCAAAATGTAATCCAGACTCAATATTTTTAGATGGTATGGAAGGTTCAACAGGAGCCGGCCCTCATATAGCTGCTGCAAATACTGGAATTCCTGGAATTGCTGCAATCAGAGAAGCTAGAAGAGCTATTGATGATGTTGGTAAAACTGGACAAGTAACTTTAATTTACGCAGGTGGTGTTAGAGATGGTGCTGATATGGCAAAGGCTTTAGCTCTAGGTGCTGATGCAATAGCAATTGGGACTGGCGCTTTAATGGCTTTAAACTGTAATAAAGATATACCAGAAGCAAACTTTGAAAAAGAAATGGGTGTAAAAGCTGGTGAATGTTATCACTGTCATACTGGTCGTTGCCCAGTTGGTGTTGCAACACAAGATCCTAAATTAAGAGCTAGATTAAATCCTGATGATGCTGCATTAAGAGTTTATAATTACCTTCATGCAATGACATTAGAGGCTCAACTTTTAGCAAGAGCTTGTGGTAAAACTAATATTCACTCTTTAGAACCTGAAGATTTAGCTGCTCTAACAATGGAATCATCTGCATTAGCCAAAGTTCCATTAACAGGAACTAACTTCACTGTTGGTGTTGATAACTATCACAAAATATAAGAGGTAAATATGGTTAAGAAAAAAACAAAAACAAAAGTAAAAAAAGAAAATCTAGGTGGAAAATCTAAAGAGACTGCTAGAGAAAAAATGATTGGGCAACATATCGGTTATAGATATGACGTTAACCTATTACCTGATTATAAGAAGATGACTCCATTCTTAAAAAAATATGTAGAAGCTATGGGATGGGATGATCTTAACTGGTTAGAAGATATTCATATGGGTTATGAAGAGGACAGACCTGCTGTATTTTGCAGAAATGCAAATGGTTGGGTTACAATTCCAAAATCAATCAAATTACCTAATAACCAACAAGACAGGGATATGATTGCAAGAGAGCTTTTAGTTAAGTTTCAAATGTCTAAAAAGCACCCTCTTGTTGATTTGAAAAAAGCTTACCTTAAGTTTTAGTCCATCAATCAAAGGTTGATTATTTTTTTAAATATAACGTCATTGCTTATCTATTTAAGCACTGTATAGTTTGTCACACCTATTAAAATCTCGTAAGCTTTCCTAAATTAACAAGGAGAGAGAGAGATTATGGATGATCAATTAGGCGCTCTTACAGTTATATTTACAGAATTTTACTACTGGGTAACAGTAGTATTAATGTTCCTGATTCACGTCGGGTTTTGTATGTATGAAGTTGGAGCCTCGCGTTATAAACATCACCAACACACTTTAATGAAAAATACCATGGTAATACCATTAGTAACGGTAACCTGGTTTTTCTTTGGTTGGTGGATTTACTGGGCATTCCCAACAGGACCGGGGATAGCTCCATCAATAATGAATGAGAGTTCAGCATTAATTACTGACGAAAGTACTTTTAGTGCGAAATGGTATGTAGCAAATACTGAATTTATGGCTGTCAACTTAGGTGACCGTATAAGTGGAGTATTCTGGGCTGCATTCTTACTATTTTCATGGACAGCTGCTTCAATTGTTTCTGGAGCAATCATTGAAAGAATTACAACTTTTGCATTTGGTATTTTAGCAATTGCAATTGGTTCGTGCTTCTGGGTAATTGATGCTGCTTGGGGATGGCACTTTGATGGATGGATGCTTAAAATTTTAGGATATCATGACGCTTACGCATCAGGAGTAATTCACGCAATTGCGGGTGGTTTTGCTCTAGGTGTTCTAATCGTTTTAGGACCTAGAATTGGAAAGTTCTCATCAAGTGGTGAACCAAGAAATATAGGACCAAGAAACCCATGGCTAGTCACAGTTGGATTATTTTTAATCTATACTGGTTTCTGGGGATTTTATGCGGCATGTAATATACCGATATTTGATCTTGGACCTGAGTATGGAATGGAAGGTGTAACGTACTGGACAGCAACAAATATATATGTAACCCCAACCACACTGAGCGGAATAACCTATAACTTTCTGATGTCATTATCAGGTGGATTATTGGCTGGATACGTGGTCGCTAAAGGTGATCCATTCTGGACTTACTCAAGTGGACTAGCTGGGATCATCTGTGCATCTGCAGGTAATGATTTGTATCACCCGATACAAGCAATGCTTATTGGTGCGATCGGTGTTGTTATAGCATACAAAATGCATTACTGGGTTGAACGTAAGTTCAAAATTGATGATGCAGTTGGTGCAGTAGCAGTACATGGTTATGCAGGTGTTGTTGGTCTTATAATTTGTGGATTTGTTTTAAATGGTTACCCAGCATCTGGATATAATGTTGGAGCTATGTGGGACGGATCAACTTATGCATCAATCAATCCACTGGGGCAATTTCTTGGAGCAATTATAATGTTCGGAGTTCTTGGAATGCTACCAGGCTACGTTATTGCTAGAATACTAAGCGCTTTTGGTAAATTAAGGATACCACGTGAAGTTGAAATAGCAGGACTAGACTATGAAATAATGGAGGACGATAGAGAAGCTGAAAAAGCGGTCGCCTCTTCAACTAGGTAAAGGAGAAAAATATGGCTACAGTTACAAACTGGATAGATCATTTAAGTGCAAAAGAGGTTGTCGGAGCAGTTTATCCGGGAGCTGGATCCACTGAAACTTTACTAGTTATTCTTGGTGTAGTTTTTTGGATTGGCTGGCATGTTTTGACTGCTAGATCTGAGAGTGAAAAACTCTCAAGATTGGCTAGAAAAAGACATGGTGCTAATGATCATAAAAGAAATATTACCGACTGGTAATATAAAATAAACTTTGGGCACTACATAATTGTGGTGCCCTTTTTTATATAGAAATTCAATATGACTGAAAATAATAACGAGGATCAAAGACCAAGCAAAATGATTGGTGTAGTTTTTCCAAAAGCAAAGTATGGGGTTATTACAGCTATAATAATTATTATTGGTGGAAATTTAATCTATTACAAGGAAGCTATTTTTTCTTTTTTAAGATAATGGCAAAAAATTTATCTAAAATTGCTAAAGTAAAAAAGATTAAATACTTCTTAATTAGCTTTGTAGATTTATTTGGTATCTTGAGATCAAAATTAGTCCCAACTGAAGCAATTAGAGAAATGCAAAAAAATGGTGCTGGCTTTGCTGGCTTTGCAACATGGTTGGATATGTCACCTGCTGATACAGATATGTTTGCTATTCCAGATCCAGATAGTTTAATTCAATTACCTTGGAATAAAGAAGTTGGTTGGCTTGCATCAGATTTATGGATGGGTGGGAAACCTGTAAAAGCATCCCCAAGGGTTATGCTTAAAGAGCAAATAGCTAAATTGAATAAAAAAGAATTACAAATGAAATCTGGGGTAGAGTGTGAATATTTTTTGATTTCTCAAGATGGTTCAAGTGTTGCAGATCTACGAGATACTCAATCAAAACCTTGTTATGATCAATCAGCATTAATGCGAAGGTATGATTTAATTAAAGAAATTTGTAATGCCATGATTCAAATGGGATGGCATCCATATCAAAATGACCATGAGGATGCTAATGGACAGTTTGAAATGAATTGGGATTATGATGATTGTTTAATTACAGCAGATAGACATGTCTTCTTTAAATATATGGTAAAATCTTTAGCAGAAAAACATGGGCTTAGAGCAACATTTATGCCAAAACCTTTTAGTAATTTAACTGGGAATGGTTGTCATGCTCATGTTTCTCTTTGGAATAATGACAAGAATAAATTTTTAGATACCGGTGATAAACTTGGTATAAGTAAACTTGCTTATAATTTCTTAGGAGGTGTAATGAATTTAGCCCAACCACTTTCTGCATTTTTTAACCCAACAATTAATAGCTATAGGAGAATAAATGCACCACCAACAAAATCTGGTGCAACATGGTCACCAAGTAGTATTTCTTATACAGGAAATAACAGAACACATATGATTAGAGTGCCAGATGCAGGTCGATTTGAGTTAAGATTAATGGACGGTTCATCTAACCCCTACTTACTTCAAGCTGGTATTATTGCTGCAGGACTTCACGGTTTAAATAATAAGATTAACCCTGGTGAAGCATTAACTTGTAATATGTACACTGATTACAAAAATTACCCAAATTTAAAAAAATTACCTAATGAAATTGAGGATGCTTTAAATTTTCTTCAAAATAGCAAAGAACTTAAGGAAGCATTTGGAGATGATGTTATAACAAGTTACATAAAATTAAAAAATATAGAAATTAAAGATTTTAACAAAGAAGAAAAATTTGATAAGAAAAGCTCAGTAACTCACTGGGAAAAAAATAGTACTCTTGATTGTTAATAAAAATGAAATCAATTCTTCAGAAAGACCTTTGGTCCATTACATCTTTTTTAGAAAATAAAGAGTATAATTTTAATAAAGAAAATATACTCACTCAATTACCAGAAAAATTTATAGATGAAGCTATAGAGGCCATATCTAGCTGGGATAATTACGCTCCTACTCCACTGATTAAATTAAATAAATTAAACAATGAATTAAAATTCCAAAATATTTACTACAAGGATGAAGATAAAAGATTTGAACTTAAATCATTTAAAGCATTAGGTGGAGCCTTTGCTGTTTACAAGATTGCAAGTGAAAAAAAGAACATAACAGTTTCGACAGCTACAGCAGGAAATCATGGAAGATCAGTTGCATGGGGTGCACAAAGACTAGGTTTAAAATGTAAAATATTTATAAGTGAATTTGTTAGCGAGTCTAGAGCTGAAGCCATGCGTAATCTGGATGCTGAGGTTATTAGAGTTAAAGGGAATTATGACAATTCATTAAAGGAATGCATTAAACAATCTAATACAAATAATTGGGAAATCGTACAAGATGTGTCTTGGGAAGGTTACAAAGAAGTACCAAAATTGATTATGGCTGGGTACACAATAATGGTTAAAGAAATTTTAGATGAAATAAACTCAAATTCAATAACACACGTATTTCTTCAAGCAGGTGTTGGGGGAATGGCAGCGGCAATGATTGCTGGCTTTGCAAAATTATCTAAAAATATCCCAAAGTTTATTACTGTTGAACCAGAAAATGCAGCCTGTGTATTTCAAAGTATTAAGAATAATAAACCTACAACTGTTGATATAAAAAAAGAAACAATAATGGGTGGAATGTCTTGTGGAGATGTTTCAAGTATTGCCTGGGAAATTTTAAAAAATTCTACTAACTACTGCTTAACCGTACCAGATGAAGCAATCTCAACTACTGTTGCACTGCTAGCAGAAAAACATTTATCTGATGAAAAAATAATAGCTGGTGAATGTGCTGTGCCAGGTATAATTGCGTTAATAGGCTCATTTAACAATAAAGAATACTTAGATAAGTTAGAGCTAAATAAACAATCAAGTGTACTTTTATTTGGTTGTGAGGGTTTAACTGATAATGCAATGTACCAAAAGCTACTAAACGATGGATTGCAAAAAATCTAAGTAAATATGACAAAAAAAGCTGTTGTTTGGATAAGAGAAGATTTTAGAATTGAAGATAATGAAGCTCTAGCTATTGCATCTCAAAATCATGAGTTTGTAAGTGCTCTTTATATTTATAACCCAAAAAATTTTGATAAAAAAAGAGAGGCTCAAAAATGGTGGATCTCTAAAGCTTTAGAAAATTTTAACCTAGATCTAAAAAAATTAAATATCACATTGGAAGTTCAATTAGGTGATGAACTAGAGGTATTATCAAATTTAAAGAAGAAAGATGATGTTACTGTTTATTGGAGTAAAGTATATGAACCAGATGTAATTAATAAAGGTAAAAAAATAAGAGATCAATTCATTAAAAATGAAATTCAATATAAATATTTTAAAGGAAATATTCTTGTAGAGTTTCAGGAAATGACTAAAGATGATGGCACACCTTATAAAGTATTCACTCCTTTTTGGAAAAAAACTGAGCAACTTTATATCTCAAAAGTACCTTCTAAATCTATAAAAGTTAAATCAAAAATAAAAAAAATAAATATATTTAAAAAATCAATTCCAATAAAAGAAATTTTACCTAAGAAAAATTGGCATAAAAAGTTTGAGAAATACTGGATACCGTCTGAACAAGAAGCTAAAAAATATTTACAAGAATTAATAAAAAATAGAATTGAGGGCTACGGTGAAGCACGAGATATTCCAGGTGTTAATGGAACCTCAAAGTTATCTCCTTTCTTAAAATTTGGCCAAATACATGTAGAAACAATTTGGAAGAAATGCCAAGAGATTAAAATTAAAAAAATGGGATATAGAAAGTATATTAATGAGTTAGGATGGAGAGAGTTTTCTCATAGTCTAATTAATTACTTTCCCCAAATGCTAAAAGGCAATCTTAGGAAAGATTTTGATAATTTTCCTTGGGTTAAAAATGATAAATTTCTTAAAGCTTGGAAAAAAGGTATGACAGGATATCCCATTGTTGACGCTGGGATGAGGGAACTGTACGAAACAGGATGGATGCACAATAGGGTACGAATGATTGTTGCTTCATTTCTTGTAAAACATTTAAGAATTCATTGGAACGAAGGTGAAAAACATTTTAAAAATTGTTTGGTTGATTATAATGAAGCTAGTAACGTTGCCCAATGGCAATGGGTTGCAGGCTGTGGTGCTGATGCAGCTCCTTATTTTAGAATATTTAACCCTATTCTTCAGGGTGAAAAATTTGACAAAGATGGAATTTATACAAAGAAATGGGTTCCAGAACTTAAAAACATGCCTAATAAATTTTTATATAAGCCATGGGAACTAGAAAGCAAATACCAAGAACAGATTAAAGTTATTGTAGGTGCAGATTATCCAAAACCAATTGTAGACCACGTTGAAGCAAGAAATGCTGCATTAGAAGCTTTTAAAACAATTAAGAAAAGCTAATCACCTAAGTAATGAAGAACAATCAATCTGTTCTGTTTCTCAATTCTATGCTCAAAAAGATATAACCCCTGCCAAGTTCCAAGTAACAACTCATTATTTTTAACACTCAAAGAAATTTGATTATTAGTTAACGAAGACTTAATGTGTGCGGGCATGTCATCTTTTCCTTCAGCTGTATGGATATAAAGGGAATTATCCATTGGCACGAGCATATTAAAAAAATTTATTAAGTCAGTTTGAACATCTGGGTCTGCATTCTCTTGTATTATTAATGAAGCACTAGTGTGTTGAATGCTTATATTGATAATTCCATTATTAAACTCATTATCATTAACCCATTGATTTGTTTGGTTGGTAAATTCATAAAGACTTTGACCATTTGTATCTAATTCTAAATTAAAAAATTCTTGTCTCATAGCTTGTTATATTTGATAGATGTTAATTCATATAATCTACTAATAGTTCTTTTAAATATTTTTTTTAAATCCTCCGAGGAACTTAATAAATCTAATTGTAATTGAGATGATATCATTAAAGGTATATTTTTTTCATAAAGAATATCAATTAGTGTAATAAATCTTTGTTGTTGATTAGAATTATCAATATTAAAAATGGGAATATTTTCTATGACGATAAAGTTACACACTTCAGCTATTTTTATATAATCCTCTGCTCCAATGTTTTTAGAACATAGTTCTTTAAAATCGAAACGTGCTATTCCATTAAAATAATTCTTAATAATAAACTTTCTACTTTTAATAGTTAAGGTCATTTCTTTGTTAGGAAGATTTTTTGTTATTTTTCTAAAAAACTTATTAAGTTTAAAATTTATTGTTTCATTTAATGGAAAAAAATATCTTTCATTTTTATTTTTTGACGATTTTCTATAGTCTTCTTCAATGATTAACTTTGCTTGAAAGCATCTTTCTTTCATTATTTTAATAAAGGGAAGAAATTGATCACGTTGTAACCCATCTTTATAAAGATCATTTAATTTTGCATTTGATGTAAATAAAACTTTTATATTCTCATCAAATATTTTTTTGAATAGGTTGCCTAAAATCATAGCATCTACAATGTTAGTGACCTGAAACTCATCAAAATAAATTAATCTAGCTTTACTTTTTAATTTTTTAACAAATTTATCTATAATATTTTCTTGGTTATTTTCTTTATTTTTAAAAACAAAATCATGAAAACTAATCATAAACTCATTAAAGTGAAATCTTTGTTTAGCTTTATCAAAATTATTATAAAAAAAATTCAATATCATAGTTTTACCCACACCTACATCACCCTGTAAATAAAATCCTGTTTTAGAATTCTGTTTAGTAAATATTTTTTTTAAAAGTGATTTATTGAAGTTCTGATTGTAAAATAAATTCAGTTCTTTTATTAGATCTTGTTGATTAGGATTAATTTCTAAATTATTTTTTTTACAATAATTTAGAAATAATTTATTTAAATTCATTTTTTTGTTTTAAAATCTATGCCATACTCTGACCTAGGCCCTTTTCTTAATCCAAAGGGTCCAGATATAAACAGTGTAAGAGGTTTTGTTCCTGGTTTAAGATCAACTCTATGCAAATTGTTTGCTGACCTAAATCCAATATATCCAGCTGGTCGCCACAATCTTCCAGAACTTGATGTTTCCCAATAACCTCCCCTTAATATGATAGTTATATATGGAAATATATGGTTATGAACCCCTTCCCCATGATCATCAGCTAACATTTCATGCAATAAAACATTAAATGGAAACCATTTTGGTCTATGTCTTAATAAGACATAATATCTATTCATCCAAGGTTTAGCTTCATTAAACTTGGGGTGGGAAGGTCCTCGATCTAAAACAACTTTTTTTCTTCCTAGTTTATCCAATAGTTTTAGGATCATTATTTAATTAAGTCTAATAATAGAATTATCAGTAATAATAAACATATCTTGATTTAATATTGATGGTCTAGAAATTTTATTTTTATCTATTTTTAATATTGATTGATTTTTACCACTTATGGTATCAATCTCTAAAAGCCTACCATGCGAAGTCGTCAAATAAATGCTGTTCTTACCCACTATAAATCCTGTAGGATGAATTTTTTTTCTCAATTTTTTTTTAAATTTTCCAAAAACATCACTAATCCGAATTATATTACCAGTTTTTTTTTCTACTACAAATAGATATCCATTTTCTGATATAGTAAATAAGAGGTCACCCACTATTGTAGGTCTTAATGATGAGTTTATTTTTTGCTGCCAATTAATATAACCAGATTCCATATTTAATGAAAAAAAATTATTTTTATTATTTGAAAAGAATAATGCATTATCATTACCAATAAGTTCTGAAGTTTTAAGAAAAAAACTTTCATCATAAACTATGCTTTTTTCTGTAGGAATTTGCCATAATAATTGACCTGTATTGATGTCCACTGAGGTAATTAAACCTAAAGAATTATTAAAAAAAATTTTATCCTCTTTTATTACAATAGATAATTTTTTTTGTGATCTTACGAGTGATTTTTTTGTGACAACACTCCATTCTTCTTCACCACTTTCTATTGAGTAAGATCTTAAAGTATTTTCAAAATCTATTACGTAAAATTTATCTTTATAGATTTTTATTTGCGAATTAAATGGAGCATTATTTCTTTTAGACCACAAAAGTTCACCAGTATTTATGTCTAGCGCATATAGTTTTGAAATATTATCAGCTACAATTAAAAAATTATTATTATTTGCAAAAAATAAAATTGGATTTATTTTTTTTTCTGGTTTTAAATAATAATTTTTTTTCCACAACAAATTTGATTTATTATCAAAATTCAATATTGACCCTTTATTATCAAAAAAAATTATATTATTTTCATGAAATATTATTTTTGGTTCATATTGATCAAAGTTCTTAATTTTAGAAAATTTATATTTTTGTTTATTTTCAAGAACACCTTTGTAATTTATTCTTCCATTATTATTGCTAAGGTTGTTTATGAAACTATTGTTGATAGAATTTTCTTTAAGATTAATTTTTAAGTTAGCGTTAAGCTCTAAATTAATAATTTTTTCGTTTTTTGATATTTTTTTATCAATAGTATTTTGTTCGATTATTATTTTTTCTTTATTCCAGAACTTTGAATTTTTATGAAATGAACAACTGGTAATAAAAACTAATAAAAATAATAAATTTAAAATTCTATTCACCTAGATCTCTGTTTACTCTTTTTTGTGATGCTAGCTTAATATCATTATTTGCTTTAGGTAGCGTTAAAATCTGATTAAAGAATTCTTTTGCCTTTTCTTTTTCTCCATTTGCGTAAAAGTATTCAGCAACAAGGTATAAAGAATGTGATTTCCATATGCTTTGTGAGTTAATAATAGGGTTTAAAATTTGTAATAATTCATTTTCCGACACAAAATTAGAGTTAAAAAGTGCTTTTTTATAGATATTTAGGTTTTTAATTTCTTCTTCTAAATTAGTTTTATTTATTAGCTCACCAAATAAAGTATTAATTTCTTCTGGGTTTTTGATTAAATCATTGTCTATTAAAAAATATAAAGCTAAGGGTGAATAAGTAACATCATGTGCTTTAACAATATTTATCATATCATCGACCGTTTTTTGCGTGTTATCATTTTTAAATTTTATTTTAGCTAGGTTGTATTTATTAGCCAAGTTAACTTGGTTTTTTTCTTGAATTAAATTAAATGAAATAAAAACCATTAATAAAATTATTATTGTTGAAATGATTATAATTAAGTTTTTTTTATTTTTAATAAAAAAATTTTTTACTTTTTCGTTTCTTGTGTTTGTGTCAATTATTGAAATCTCTTCATCCATAACTAGATCATGTTCCTTAAAACATATTGAAGAATTCCACCATTTTTGTAATATTCTAATTCGTTCTTCGTATCAATTCTACAAAGAGTTTTAATTTTTTTAATATCTCCTGAGGCATATTTTATTTCAACTTGCACATGATCTGATGCATTTATACCCTCTTCTATTTGAAGAACCGTTATTAACTCTGATCCAATTAAATTCAAATTAAGTCTATTGTTTCCTTCAGTAAATTGTAGCGGTAAAACACCCATTCCAATTAAATTAGATCTATGAATTCTTTCAAAGCTTTCTGCTATTACAACTTTCACACCTAATAACTTTGTTCCTTTGGCAGCCCAATCTCTTGACGATCCTGTTCCATATTCTTTTCCACCTATAACAGCAAGGTCTGTTCCTCTTTTTTTATATTCCTCTACGGCATTATAAACTGGCATCACTTTTTCTTCTGGATATAGTTTTGTAAACCCACCCTCTGTTCCAGGTGCCATTTCATTTCTTATTCTAATATTTGCGAAAGTTCCTCTCATCATTACTTCATGATTGCCTCTTCTTGATCCATAAGAGTTATAATCCGTCGGAAGTATTTGATGTTCCATAAAATACTCACCCGTTGGGCTTTCTTTTTGAATATTTCCTGCTGGAGAAATATGATCAGTCGTAACCATGTCTCCTAAAATCAAAAGTGGTCTTGCATTTTTAATAGGTTTAAACCCCTCAGGCAAATCGGACAAATTTTCAAAGAATGGAGGTTTCTTTACATAAGTTGAACCAGAATCCCAATTGTAAATACTTGTATTTTCAGTTTTAATTTCTTGCCACTGCTTAGGGCCCTCTGAAACATTTGAATACCTTTTAACAAACATTTCTGCATTTAGAGATTCTCTTAATGTATCTTCAATTTCTTTATTTGATGGCCAAATATCCTTTAAAAAAATATCATTACCTTCTTTACTTTTTCCTAAAGGTTCCTTGTATAAATCAAATTCCATATGACCAGCAAGTGCATAAGCTACAACTAATGGAGGGGAAGCTAAATAATTAGCTTTTATATGTGGAGATATTCTTCCTTCAAAATTTCTATTTCCTGATAAAACTGACACGGCATAAATGTTTTCTTTGTCTATGGCTTTAACAATTTCTTCCGGTAAAGGCCCTGAGTTTCCTATACAAGTTGTGCAACCATATCCAACCAGATTAAAACCCAGTTTATCTAGAAATATATTTAGTCCTGCTTTTGCTAAATAATCAGTAACCACTTGTGATCCTGGTGCTAATGATGTTTTCACCCATGGTTTAGTTTGTAAACCAAGTTCAACTGCTTTTTTTGCTAATAACCCAGCTCCAATTAATACATTTGGATTAGATGTATTTGTGCATGATGTTATAGCTGCAATTAATATTGAACCATCTTTAATTTCATAATCTGTTCCGGATACTTTTGAAACATGTTGTTTTTTTCTATTAGTTGCATCCTCAAAAACTTTTTTAAATCCAGTAGATGCATCCGTTAATAAAACTTTGTCCTGAGGTCTCTTTGGTCCTGAAATTGTCGGAACAACTGTAGACATGTCTAATGATACGGTGTCTGTGAATTCAACTTGATCATTAGCCCACAAACCTTGCTCTTTTGCATACTTCTCAACTATATTTACTGTACTTTCATCTCTTCCTGAAAATCTTAAATATTTTAATGTCTCCTCATCAATTGGGAAAAAGCCACACGTTGCTCCATATTCTGGTGCCATATTTGCAATTGTTGCTCTATCAGCAAGAGTTAAATTCTTTAAACCTTCTCCATAAAATTCAACAAATTTTCCAACAACCCCTTTATCTCTTAACATTTTTACGACTGTTAAAACTAAATCTGTTGCAGTCGTACCTTCTGGCATTTTATTTTTAACTTCAAATCCAATTACTTCAGGAATTAACATGGAAATTGGTTGTCCTAACATTCCAGCTTCAGCTTCTATTCCACCTACACCCCATCCAAGAACAGACAAACCATTAACCATGGTAGTATGACTATCAGTGCCAACTAACGTGTCAGGAAATAAATAGTCCTCATCTTGAAATTTTTCAGACCAAACTACTTTTGATAAATATTCTAAATTAACCTGGTGACAAATCCCAGTTCCAGGAGGAACAATTCTAAAGTTATTAAATGCTTGTTGTCCCCATTTTAAGAAGGAGTATCTCTCACCGTTTCTTTTAAATTCAATATCAACATTTTTTTCAAATGAGTCTTTATTTGCAGATTTATCTACTTGAACTGAATGATCAATTACTAGATCAACTGCAGAAAGTGGATTGATTGTGTTTGGATCTTTGTTTTTTTCTTTAACAGCTTCTCTCATAGCCGCAAGATCAGCAACTGCTGGAATTCCTGTGTAATCCTGTAACAAAACTCTAGCTGGCCTATAAGCTATTTCAGTTAACGATTTTTTTGTCTTTAACCATTCCTTAATTGCTTCTATTTGGCTTTTAGTAACTGATAGATCGTCTTCATATCTTAATAAATTTTCTAATAAAACTTTAAGGGATTTTGGAAGTTTTGAAATTCCATCTAAACCATTTTTTTCCGCTTCTGATAAAGAATAATATTTATATTCAGTATCATTTATACTGATAGATTTTAAAGAGTTATATGAATTTTTGTTTCCTGGTTTCATTTAGTTTTAGATGTAGAACCCTATTATACAAACGACAAGTAGCAATGACATAGCATAATTAAATCGTTTAATAAAATTATTATTTGTGGCAAATTTCCTTAAAAACTTACCTAAAAATGTCCATGAAGTGATACTTAAAAACGCTGTTACACTACAAACTACAATTACCCAAATAGAGTGATTCAAATAGTTTTCCCCTTGTTCTACAAAATTTGAACTCAGTGTAACTCCAGCCATTACTCCTTTTGGATTTATAAACTGAAAGATAAATTTATCTAAAAACTTTACTGGATTTTCTGCTCTTCCATCTGAAGGAATTTTTGAAAATGAAATTTTATAAGCTAGATAAATTAAAAAAATTGTTCCAAGAACTCTGATGATTTCCTGAATGATTGGATAATTTTTGAAAGTTGATATTAAAACAAAATTAATCAATATAATTAAAGTTGTGTAACCAAAACCAACTCCTAAGATTAATGGTAAAGTTTTTTTAATACCAAAATTAAAACCTGAATAAGCTGCAACAGCATTATTTGGTCCTGGTGTAAATCCCAACGATAAAGAAATTCCTATTAATAATAATAATTCTGGATGCATAAAAAATTAAGCTATTGGAAGACCGTTTTCAGATTCTTGGGATGGATTAAGTAATATAACTTTTCCCTCTCTATCAATTGAACCTAAAATAAGAACTTGTGAAACTATTCCTGCAATATTTTTTTCAGGAAAATTACAAATACCCACAACTTGTTTTCCCTTTAAATTTTCCTCATTATAGTAATGGGTAATTTGCGCTGAAGACTGTTTAATTCCAATTTCTATGCCAAAATCTACTTCAATAACTAAAGAAGGTTTGCGTGCTTTTTCATTTTTTTTTACAGAGATTACAGTTCCAACTCTAATATCTATTTTATCAAAGTCATCATAGGTTATTTGTTCTTTCATATATTTAATATATAATAGATGTTATTTATGAGTACAGAAAATATTTCAGATCAATTGTTTAATAATTCAGTTAAAATTTTAACTGATCTAATTAGCTTCAAAACAATATCTGGAGAAGATAATAGCTCTTTGATTAACTATTGTGATGAAATTCTAAAAAAACTTGGTGCAACATCATTTAAAACTTATGATGATGAAAAAAAAAGAGTTAATCTTTTTGCAACATTGAAAGCTAAACAACCAAGTGGGAAAAAACCAATAATTTTATCTGGCCATACAGATGTTGTCCCTGTTTCAAAAGGATGGAGTACAGATCCATTTGTTGCAACGATAAAAAATGACAAACTCTTTGGAAGGGGCGCTTGTGATATGAAAGGTTTTATTGCTTGCACTTTAGCTTTTGCACCAATTTATGCAAAAGCAAACTTGGATAGAGACATTCATTTTTCATATACTTTTGATGAAGAAACGGCATGCCAGGGTGCACCTATACTAATAGAGGAATTAAAAAAAAGAGCTATTAAAGATGGTATTTGTATTATTGGTGAACCAACTAATATGAAAATTATTGATGCTCATAAGGGGTGTTATGAATACACAACTTATTTTAAAGGTTTAGCGGGACATAGTTCGGCACCGCACAAAGGCGTAAGTGCTGTTGAATATGCATCAAGATATGTAAATAAATTAATTGAGCTTAGAGATAAGCTTAAAAGTAGAGCGCCAAAAGATTCTATTTTTGACCCACTACACTCTACTCTTTCTATTGGCGGTGTGTTTGGTGGTATTGCTCATAATGTAATAGCAGACAAATGTCATGTTAATTGGGAAACACGACCAGTTGTTAAAGAAGATGGAGTATTTTTAAATCAAGAAATCGACAAGTATGCAAATGAGGTGTTACTACCTGAAATGAAAAAAGTTTTTCCTAATGCCTCAATCGAAAAAGATATTATTGGTGAAATAGTTGGGTTTGATAGAGAAGATAAGTCAGATGCTTGTGAATTAATTTCCAGTTTAACAGGTGATAATTCTAGACAAGTTGTTTCATTTGGAACAGAGGCTGGATTATTTCAAGAAATTGGAATTAGTACAGTGGTTTGTGGTCCAGGATCAATTGAACAAGCTCATAAAATAGATGAATTTATAGTTTTAGATGAACTTAAAAAATGTTTAGATTTGTTAGGTGGAATTAAAAATAATTCTATTCCTAGTTAATCGTTCCAACCACTTACTACTTTAACTTCTAAATATTCTTCTAGACCTAATTTTCCAGCTTCACGGCCAATACCTGAGTGTTTGTATCCACCAAAAGGAGCGTCTGGAGCTAAGCCTGCACCATTAATATCAACCATTCCTGATCTTAGTTTTCTAGCAACTCTATTAGCTTTTTCTTGATCTTGAGTTTGAATAAAATTTAACAATCCATAAGGAGTATCATTTGCAATTTCAATTGCTTCTTCCTCTGTTTCAAAGGGTATAATTGATAAAACAGGTCCAAATATTTCTGTTCTTGCAATTTGCATTTGATTATTAACATCAGCAAAAGCAGTAGGTTTAACAAAATATCCTTTATCAAGTCCATCGGGTTTACCAGTTCCACCAGCAACTAATTTAGCACCTTCATCAATACCAACTTGAATTAAAGCTTGGATTTTATCAAACTGAGTTTTTGAAACTACCGGACCAATATGATCTCCTTCTTTTGTTGCAATATCAACTTTCATTGAATTGGCAAAATTTTTTACTCTTTCAACAGTTTCATCATAAATAGATTTTTCAACTAACATTCTTGTTGGTGCATTACAAGATTGCCCTGAATTTCTAAAACATCTTAGAGCACCTCTTTCAACAGCTTCTGCATCCGCATCTTTAAATATAATATTCGCTCCTTTTCCACCAAGTTCGAGACTAACTCTCTTAAAATCATTTGCTGCATTTTGAGAAATTAAAGCTCCTGCTCTAGTAGATCCTGTAAATGAAACCATATTTACATCAGGATGACTTGTTAATGCATTTCCAGTAACTGCGCCATCTCCATTGACTAAATTGAATACACCTTTTGGTAATTTAATTTCATCAATCATCTCTGCTAAAATCATCGAAGATAATGGAGCTATTTCAGATGGCTTAAGTACCATTGTACATCCTGCAGCGATTGCTGGAATTACTTTTAAACAAGTTTGGTTCATCGGCCAATTCCATGGAGTAATTAACGCACAAACTCCTTTTGGTTCATGTAAAATATTATTATTAAGAGCATGTTCTCCTAACTTTGCTTCAAACGTGTATTCTTTTAAAACTTTTATATAAGATTTTATATGGCTAGCTCCAGTTCCTGCTTGTAATTGTGTCGAAAAGTCAATTGGTGCTCCCATTTCAAGAGTTATAGCCTTAGCCATATCAGCCCATCTCTTTTTATAAAGAACATATAAAGCTTCTAAATATTTCAATCTTTCTTCTTTTTTTGAAAATGCCCATGTTTCAAAAGCTTTAGTTGCTGCGCTTACTGCATCATTTACATCTTCTACTCCACCTAAAGATATAACAGCACACTCTTCCTCTGTTGAGGGATCTGTTACTTTAAAGTCGTTTGATTTTTTTGGGGAAACCCATTCACCATTGATATAAAATTTTTTCTTATCTAACATTTTGAGAAACTATCCTTTCTTTATGATTTTGCAAATAAATTTGTTAGTTCGTAAACAATGGTTGCTGCAGCTAACGAAGTAACTTCAGCATGATCATATGCTGGAGAAACTTCAACCACATCAGCAGAAACAAGATTTAAACCAGACAGTCCTCTTAAAACATTAACCATTTCTCTTGTAGTCATACCAGCAATTTCAGGTGTGCCTGTACCTGGGGCAAAAGCTGGATCTAAAACATCTATATCAATAGACAAATAAAGTGGATTGTTACCAACTCTTTTTTTAATTCTTTCAGCAATTTTATCTGTGCCTTGTGTTTGAAACTCATCACAGTGAATAATTTTAAAACCAAATTCTTCATCATTTTTAATATCATCTCTACTATAAAGAGGGCCTCTAATTCCAACATGCATTGAAGCATCATCTAGAAATAAACCTTCTTCTCTTGCTCTTCTAAAGGGAGTTCCATGTGTATAAGGAGCACCAAAATACGTATCCCAAGTGTCTAAATGTGCATCAAAATGTACTAAGGCAACAGGTCCATTACATTTTTTATTGATTGCTCTTAATAAAGGTACTGCAATTGTATGATCACCACCTAGGCTAATTATACCACCAACTTTATTCAATAAATCTGTTGCTCCAGCTTCAATCTGTTTTATCGACTCATCAATACTAAATGGATTACAAGTGATATCACCAGCATCAGCAACTTGTTGTACTTTAAAAGGTTCAACATCATAACTTGGATGATAATTGGTTCTTAAATGTCTTGAAGCTTGTCTAATACTCATTGGACCAAATCTAGCTCCTGGTCTGTAACTAGTGCCAGCATCAAATGGAATTCCAAGAATTGCTACATCACAACTTTCAACATCTCTTAGTTCTGGCAACCTTGCAAATGTAGATGGGCCTGCAAATCTTGGAACTTTAGTTCCACTAACTGGCTGAATTGGGTTTTTATTTCTTTCTTTTTTCATTTATAAATAAAATGTACCATATTCTTTGATAATGGAATATCTTCTATCTTTATAATTATGCACTTAATAAGAGCTATTTTACTACTAATTATTTTTATTACCCCACTAAAAGCTAATACTATTTATAATCTTATCAAAATACCCAACTTGGAAATTTATGAAATAAATACTAAAAATAAGCTTAAATATTTTTATGCTGCAAGACCCTTTAGACTGGGAACTCAAAAAAATATTGTTTGTTCAAATCCAAATAAGAAAAATTTAGATGCAAAATATAAAATTATTCATAAAAATCTTAATAGATATTCTTATGATTATCTAAAAAAAATTAATCTCAAATATATTGTTATGTGCAAAAATTTATCCATCTCAGAACTATATACAGCTGGTATTCCAGATAATGTAATGAAAACATTAATTCTAGATATTAAGTTTAATGAAGATTACTTTGAAAGAGTAATCCATCATGAATTATTTCATATAATGCATCTTCAACATAAAAACATTTTTAACGAAGAAGAGTGGATTAAATTTAATAATTCTAAATTTAAGTATGCTGAATGTTCTACGTGCACAAAAAATATAGGGTTAGAACAATACAAAGAAACGAAAGGTTTTTTTACAGAATACTCTAAGTCAACAGCCTCAGAGGATATGGCAGAAGTTTACTCACATATGATCTTTTTAAAGGAAAAAGAAATTAACCAAATTCGTAAATCAGATCCTATTTTAGATAGTAAAATTTCATATATTGAAAATAGAATAAAAGAATTAGATAGTTCATTTACTTTTTAATGATAAAAAAAATTAAAGCCTCTAAATCTGAAAAATTTATTTTTGTTTTTTTAATTTTATTAGTTATCACAACTTTCTGCACATATTTTATAGTTAAAAATAAATGTTTATTTATCAAAGATATTAATCCAAGAGATATTACCTTTAAGAAGCCAAATAATATTGCAATTTTAAATGCACCATGTGGAAATGTAATTATAGAACTTTATCCGAATATCTCACCTAATGCCGTCAAAAGATTTATAACTTTAATTAGATCGAATGCTTATGAAAATAACGCTTTTCATAGGGTAATTGAAAATAAACTTGTTCAGGCAGGTGACTTGGAATTTGGGAAAAAAGGAAATTTAGATTATGGAAAAATTGGCACTGGCAAATCAGGTTTAGGTGCAATTAAATCAGAAATCGACAATAACTTTAATTATACCAAAGGAAGTGTTGGATTAGCTCGAACATTTAAGAACGACACTGAAGATAGTCAATTTTTCATAATCTTACGGGATGAACCCTTATTTGAAGGAGAGTATACGCCTGTCGGCAGAGTTCTTTATGGGTTAGAAGTCCTAAAAAAAATAAAATATGAAAGACGATCAGAGTATATATTGAGACCAGATTTTATTAATTCCTTTAAAATGCTTAATTAATAAGGGATAAAATCTCAAGTTGAACCCATTATAGCCACTCTAATACTATTATTATTAACCAAAAGTTGATGAGATAGGCTTGTGAAAAATGTCCTTAAAAGCACAATTGGTAAAAAAATTAATTTGAGCAGAAAAAAGTTAATTGAACAACCCTTAAAAATTTTAAAAAAAATTAATATAGAAAAATTAAAAAAATTCACATCATCATCTCTAATAGAAAAATACAATAAATTCAAAGAAAGAGCTAAACAAAAAGAACTACATAGAATCAAATTATTAAAAGAAGAAAAAATTAAAGAATTAAAAAAAGAAAAGTTAGAACAAGAAAAACAAAAAAATGAAGAAATAAGGTTAATCAAGCAAAATGAATTGAATCTAATAAAGGAAGAAAAACAAAGAATAGATAATCAAGAAAAACTAAAGATAAAAATTATAAAACAACAAGAACAAATTGAAAGAAAAAAAATTAAACTTGAAGCTCAAAGAATTAAAGCTGAAGAGCAAAAACTAAGGGATGAAGAAGAAGAAAAAGCAAGACAAGATGATTTAAGATTAAAAGAAGAGAAACTAAGATTAGATTTTTTGGAAAAGCAAAGAATAAGACAAGAACAACAAAAAGCTAAAATCGAAAATGATAAATTAATGACTCTTGAGAGACAGAATGCCCGTGAAGCTAAACAGAAAATAAAAGATGAGGAAGAAAGATTAAAGAATATTGAGATTGATAGACAAAAAAAAGACGAACAAAGATTAAACGAAGAAGAACATAAATTAAATTATCAAAAGCAAAAACTTGAAGAAATAGAACAAAATATAAAAAATATTGAAGTTGAAAGATTAAGAGAAAAAGAAATAAAAATATTAAAAGAAGCTGATGAGTTAAGAGAAAAAGAAAAACAACTTAGACTAAAAGAACAATTGGAAATAGAAGAACTCAAGGAATTGAAATTAAATGACTTCAATCAAAGAAAAATTCAAGAAGAATTACAATTAAAGGAAGAAGAAATAAGATTAGAAAATTTAAAAGAACAAAAAATGATTCAAGCCAGAATTCTTGAAGAGAAAAGAGTTAAAGATGAAGAAGAGAGAATAAAAGAGTGGGAAAGGAAATTTGATAAGGAGCAAATAGCAAAAGAAGAAGAATTGATTAAGAAATTTAATGAACAATTAATTAGAGAAAAAGAAGAAAGTGAAAAGATAATAGAATTTAAAAAAGAAGAAATAATAGAAGAAAAAAAAGAAGTAATATTGGAAAATGAAGTAAAGAAAAAAGAAGACGAAAGATATTAGTTAATTAAAGGTTTTCCTGTTTTAAGTGTGTGTTTAATTCGATCTTGAGTTTCTTTTGTTTCGATTAGTCTCATGAAGGCATCTAATTCTAATTTAAATAAATCATCTTCCAATAAAGTTTTATCAATAGTTGTGTCTCCCCCACTCAAGACATGCGCTAATTCCTTTGCAACTGTAACACCATGCTCACGTATTACTTTTTCATTGTAAAGCTTTTCTAGAATTTTATTCATTTCTACTAAAACTTTTTTTCCTGGTAATTTAAATTTCGTCTCTGATGGGACTTTAAATTCTTTATTGTCATCTAAGATTTTTTTTGAAACCTCAAGCAAACTATTTCTGTTCATTATTTTTTTATCTTCAGGTTTTAAATATTTTAATGGTTCTGCCTCAACTGGTGAAGTAGCTGTTTTACCATACCCAATAATATCAAAGACTTTAAGGGGTGCGTAATGAGGATTTTTTTTAGCCTCATCTGTATCAAGCCATCTTGCTAGCATTTCCTTACATCCCCCTCCAGCTGGTATCAATCCAACTATTGTTTCCACTAATCCAATTACAATATTTGTATGTGAAGCTACAAAATTACTTTGAACCATAACCTCAAATCCTCCACCAAGTGTTAATCCTGATGGTGCAGAAACAACCGGATAATTTGAATATTTAAGGTGTTTACAGGTTTCTTGAAAATATCTAATAAATTTTTCTATAGATTTAAAATCATTCTTATTTGCAAAATCCATCGTATAACTCAAGTTTACTCCAGCAGAAAATTGCATACTTTCATTTATTATAATCAACGGTTTATCTGTAGCTTTTTTTAAAGCATCCATTGAGTCATAATCTAGAGCATTAGCTTTAGTGGTAAACTCAACAATATTATAATCATTAAATCTATATATCTGAGCAGAGCTATTTCCATCAACACTTAATGCTTTCTTTTTTGCTTTTCCAAATGTTTCAATGTCAGTATATTTTTGTCTAGATCCATAAAAATCTTGATTTCTACTTTGAAATAGATTTTCTAAAAAAGCATTTCCTTTAAAGTCATCCATCTTATCAAAAAAAGTATCAACTCCAATCTCTTCTAACATTTCAAATGGACCTTTAGTCCAATTAAAACCTAACCTCATTGCTTCATCAATATCATTAAAATCTTTTGTAATTGATGGAACTAAAGAAGAAGCATATTTAATAATCTTAGAAATAACAGACCAAGCATACTGACCATACTTATTGTCTCTTGAGATTAATTTTTTAAGATCTACATTATCTGATTTAATATTAATCTTTTTACTTGCTGAATATTCTCCAGTTTCAAGATTAATAGCTTCCATAACTTTAACTTCACCCGTTTTATTAACCCTGTAAAAACCTCCCCTGCCTTTTCTACCTGTATACCCAGTTTCAATTAACGTTTTTACTAAAGGAATTTCTTTTGCAACTATTTGAAAAGGATCATTTTCTGATAATTCTTTAATAAAACTTTTTAAAACATCCGCCATTAAATCAATACCAATTAAATCATAAAGACCAAACACACCTGTTTTTGGTATACCCATTGGTCTACCAAAAATAGCATCTGCTTCTTCTATACTGAGTTTCATTTTAAAAGCCTCAGTCATTGCAACTTGCATTGCAAAAACTCCTATTCTGTTTCCTAAAAAACCTGGAGTATCATTACAAACAATTGCACCTTTTCCAAGTTCTGTTTCACAAAAATCTTTTAAAGCACTTATTTTATCTAAATCATTATTTTCATTTTTAACTATCTCTAATAACCCCATGTATCTAACTGGATTAAAAAAGTGAGTAATGCAAAAATCTTTTTTTTCTTCTTCTGATAAATGTTCAGATAAGACTTTAATGGGGATAGAGGATGTGTTTGAAGAAACTATTGCACCTTTTTTTCTTTCCTTAAATATTTTTTCATAAATATCATGTTTGATATCTATTCTTTCAACAACAGCTTCTACTACCCAGTCAGCTTCTTTTACTTCATCAAAATTATCTAAAATATTTCCTACTTTTATGTTATTTATTTTTGACTTATCTAATAAAAGTGGAGGTCTTGATTTGTGAATTTTATCTCGTGCTTGCTCACTTATTTCAGTTTTTAAATCTAATAAAGTTACTGGAATATTTGCATTACATAAATGTGCAGCAATACCGCTACCCATAGTACCTGACCCAATAACTACTACTTTTTTAATTTCCATAAGATTTAAAAATTGAAGAACTATTTATAATAAAAAAAATGAACTTAGTAAATAAATTACCTATTAATTCCTCTTAGTCTTTCAGACCTTCTTCTTAAAAGTTCTGCACTAACTAGAATTAATGTAGACATTATAATCAAACAAGTTGCCACAGCCATTATTGTTGGACTTAACTGCTCTCTTAAACCAACCCACATTTGAATTGGAATAGTAGTGTTTTCTAGTCCTGCTAAGAATAATACAACTACAACTTCATCAAATGAAGTTACAAAGGCAAATAGTGCACCAGAAATAACACCTGGTAAAATTAATGGTAATGTTATTTTCATAAAAGTATTTACTGGATTACTTCCCAAACTTGCAGCAGCTCTTGTAACACTATGATCAAAGCCTGTTAATGTTGCTGTTACTGTAATAACTACAAATGGTGTACCTAAAATAATGTGTGCTAAAATTATTCCCGTATGTGTTGCAGCCAATCCTACTTTTGCCATGAAGAAAAAAATTGCTGTTCCTGAAATAATTAGCGGCACAATCATTGGCGATATCAATAAAGCCATGAAAGCTGCTTTGTAAGGCATATGTCTACTACTTAAACCTAATGCTGCAACCGTTCCAAGAATTGTTGAGCCAATTGTTGCAAAGAAAGCAATAATAATACTATTTTTTGCAGCAAGTCCCCATGGGTTTTTAGTTCCATAAATCATGTCCTCATACCATCTTAACGAAAATGCATCTGGATCAAGTGCTAACATTCCTGCAGAAAAATGAATGTATTGTTCAGCATTAAATGAAAGTGGTAAGATTATAAATAATGGTGCAATTAAAAAGAAAAATACTAATCCACAAATAGTTAAATATGTGTAGTGCCAAATTCTATAATTCCATGCTGTATAAGTTGGTAATGACATAATTTATCCTAGTTTAATATTATCTATTCCTACTAATTTATTATAAATCCAATAGATTGTTAAAACACCAACTAACAGCATTGTACCTAATGCAGCTGCAAATGACCAATCTAAAGAACTTTTCATATGATAAGCAATCGTATTACTA
Organism: Candidatus Pelagibacter sp. Uisw_130; assembly: GCF_047722505.1. Taxonomy (GTDB): domain Bacteria; phylum Pseudomonadota; class Alphaproteobacteria; order Pelagibacterales; family Pelagibacteraceae; genus Pelagibacter. The sequence continues at coordinate 264,730 of NZ_CP159814.1, read as the reverse complement.
ATTAAAGATCCACTTGCTCCTCCAACTAATGCAGGAGTTATATAATAACCTATTGCTAAAATAAAAACTAACAAGGATCCAGCACCAATTCCTGGAACTGTTAATGGAAAATATATTTTTCTAAATGCTACAAATGGTGTTCCACCTAAAGATTTTCCAGCTCTCATTAAGCTTGGAGATATTGTTTTCATTACGCTGTAAAGGGGTAAAACCATAAATGGCAATAAGATTTGAGTCATTGCAACAAAAGTTCCAATTACATTGTACATTAGTTCTGGCCTAGCGTCGTTCGCTGCAAGTCCAAGAAATACAATTAAATCATTAATTGGGCCTTGTTGTTGAAGCAAAACCATCCAACTTGAGGTTCTAACTAATAGTGATGTCCAAAAAGGAAGAAGTACACATATCATTAGTAAATTACTATATTTCATAGGTAATGTAGCTAATAAGTATGAAATTGGATAAGCAAGAATGAAACAGAATATGGTTACCCAAAAAGCAACTTTGAGAGTTCTTAACCATAAAATTTTGTGAATTCTTCTATCTTCATCTTGTTGAATTATTTTTCCATCTTGATTAAACTTTAAATCCACACCTTTTAGATATTTAGCATAAGTCCAATTTGGTGCAGCATTCTTTAAAGCAACCAAATATTCAGGTTGGCCCCACCTCTTATGAGTTGCTATAAATTGTGATTTGTAATCACCTTCTTCAAATTTTCCAAGTTTTCTAACTGTTTTTTTAATTAAGCTACTAAATCCACCTTTTTCATAATTCAGTCTTGCTATAATCTTACCGTAAGTTTTAGTCTTTTTTAAATATGCTAAATCTTTATAAAGTGCTGCATAAACTGGTTCGTCAGGTAAATCTTTACCATCCCATTTTTCAATCGCTGTAAAGGTATTTGGTAACATTTTAGTAATCATTCGATCATCGACACTTCTAAATAACATGTCACCTATTGGAAATACGTATGTGATTACAAGAAATAAAAATAATGGCGCTACAAGCATTACTGCTCTTAATTTATTTTTTCTCTCAGCCTTCTTTAAACTTACCTCTAAAGGCAAACCGTCTGATGATAATATTTGTTCTGTACTCATATTTTAAAATTCTTAAAAAAAAAGGGCGGTTATTTAGTAACCGCCCTAATATTTTATAATAAAAACTTATTCTATAAAACTAAATTATAGTCCAGCTTTCATTGCTTCCCATTTCTCGTTGATTTCATCTTGGTTATCTGCCCAGAAATCAGGATTCATTAGGATATATTTTTTAGTGTTAACAGGTGCTGTAGGCATGTGTTGTACCATGCTTGTTTTACCATCTTTATACCATGGCTCTCCAGCATCTATAATAGCAATTGAAGATTTTCTCCAAGGAGCGTAAGCAATATACTTAGCACTTCCAGCTAACCCTTCAGTACTTGTCATTTCTCTAAGTACTTTCATAGCTTTACCGTTAGCATCGTTAGGTCCACCTTTAACCATTGCAAAGTATTCATAGTCAAGAATTTGTCCATCCCATACTTGTACAAGAGGAGTTCCTTCCATTTGCGCATTAAAGAATCTACCGTTCCAACCAGTTGCCATTACTACTTCACCGTTAGCAAGTAATTCAGGCGGTTGAGCTCCAGCATTCCAAAATACACATCCACCATTTGGATCAGTACAAAGGTCTGTAATCATTTTCATTGCTCTGTCAACTCCACCATCTTTTTCCAAGAATCTGTAAGTTCTGTCAGAACCTTTACCAGGGTTTACACCGTCTGCAGTGATAGCAATTTCTAAGTTAGACATTGCGCCTTTGTAAATTGATCTTTTACCAGGAAACTTTTTAGTGTTAAAAAAGTCTTTTAATGTGGTAGGTTTTTTGTCACCAATTGTTGCGTCATTGTAAGCATAGTTCCAAGAGTACAAGATGTTTCCAACTGCACATTTAGAGGGCATACCAGTGAAGTAATCTTCACTTGCAGGAGTTCCATCTGGAGCAGGTGCGAAGTCTTTATCGAAATTGAATTCAACAAAAATTCCTTCATCACATCCTATGATTGTATCTTTTGCGTATACATCAATGATGTCCCAAGTGATTTTTCCAGCTTCTTTTTGAGCTTTAATCTCTGATAATCCACCAGTGTAGTCTACCCAATTAACAGGTATTCCTAATTTTGCTGCTGTAGGATCACCATACCCTAATTTTTGACTTTCAGTGTAAGCACCACCCCAAGACACTACAGTAACTGCAAATGCTGAAGTTGTGATAGAAAGTACAAAAGATAGAGCAAGTAATAGTTTACTTAATTTTTTCATTTTCTCTCCTATTTAACGTTAACGTTTGTTAATTTATAAAGTGAAAGTAAAACAATATAGATAAGCTTAGTCAACAGCCAATTATGTCTATTTTGCCTTTATTTATTTGGATTTTTTTCTGAAGTTTTTAAAGCTTATTTTGGATCTAAAGCTCTACAGTCAACACTGTTCCAGCCAATATTAAGCACATTACCCTTTTTAAGATCTAGTCTTGCAGTGCTATTTGGCACTTTAAGAATAAATTCTTTGTTTCCTAATAAATCAACTCTAAGTCTTGTGTGATCACCATGATAAATAATTTCTTCAATTTTACCCTTATGATTATTATCCATTTTATCTGTAGGGTCTATAATTGCTCTTTCAGGTCTTAGTGAAACTTTAGTTTTATCTCCCTTTGCTTTTACAGCAACCGGATTTGCTAAAATTTCTGTGCCATCTTCTAATTTTACTTTACATTTATCACCTGAAATATCTGCAACCTGACCTAAAAATTTATTATTCTCTCCAATAAATTCAGCAACAAAAGAATTAACAGGTTTTTCATACAATTCATCAGGGCTTGATAATTGTTGAACTTTACCATCATTGAAAACTGCAATTCGATTTGACATTGTTAATGCTTCAGTTTGATCGTGTGTTACATAAACAACTGTTACACCAATGCTTTCATGAATATGTTTAATTTCATATTGCATACTCTCTCTTAAATTCTTATCTAAAGCTCCAAGTGGCTCATCCATCAGTACTACCTGAGGATCAAAAACTAAGGATCTCGCAACAGCAACACGTTGTTGTTGTCCACCAGATAATTGCATTGGCATTCTTGCTTCAAATCCATGAAGGGATACCATTGATAAAGCTTTATCGATTTTTTTATCTGCTTCATCATTTGGAATTTTTCTCACTCTTAACGGAAAAGCTAAATTTTCATAAACAGTCATGTGTGGAAATAAAGCATAGTTCTGGAATACCATTCCAATTCCTCTTTTATGAGGTGGAATATTCGAGATAACCTTGCCATCTAAATAGATTTCTCCATGAGTTGGAGTTTCAAAACCAGCAAGCATCATAAGACAAGTTGTTTTACCAGAACCAGAGGGTCCTAACATTGTTACAAACTCACCTTCTTCAATGTCTAGATTTAGTCCTTTAACAACTAATACTTTGCCATCATAGCTTTTGTCTACATTGTCAAATTTTACAAATTCTTTATTTTTAGTCATATTTTAAAGTGAATTTAAAACATTTGTTAGCTTGTTTATCAAGTTTTTTTTATTTCAATTACTTAATATGCAGATCTTTTGAAAAATTACAGAATAACTCACAACCTTTGTCGGTTATTCGTATTGCTTCTGATGCTTCAACGCCCCAATCACCAAATTGCATTACTGCAATCATATGAAAAGTGACATTTGGTTCTAGAATTGTCATATCACCTTTTGATATATTTAAGGTATGCTCGCCCCAATCTGGGGGATAACCAATTCCTATTGAATAACCAGTTCTAGAGGTTTTTTCTATTCCATATTTATCCAGAATTTTCCAAAAAGCCTGCGCAACATCGTCTGCAGTTTGCCCTGGTTTTGCAGCATCTATTCCAGCTTGAAGAGCCTCATTTGTTTTATTCATAGTATCAATTTTCTTTTGATCAGGTTTTCCAAGTAAAACTGTTCTAGCCATTGGACAGTGGTACCTTTGATATACCCCTGAAAGTTCAATAATTGTAGCCTCACCTTCAACAAACTTATCTTGTGTTGCTGTTAAATGTGATGCTGAAGTACCTTTTCCTGTTGGAAGTAGTGTTGCAATACTTGAATATTCACCACCAAATTCTGAGGTTCCATAAAATAATGCCTTTTGAATTTCACCAACAGCATCACATTGTCTAACACCAGGATTTATAACGTCAATTGCTGTTTGCATTCCTTTTTGAGAAATTTTTGCTGCAGATTTCATAAGTTCTATCTCTGCATTAGATTTAACGACACGAGCCCAATTAACCAATCTTTCAGAATCTTTTAAATTAATATTTGGCAGCCCTTGTTTCATTTTTTCATAACAATAAGCAGTGAAGTAATGGCTATCCATTTCTAAACCTACTGTAAGTTTATCCCATTTTCTCTCTTTTATAATTTCTACTAAATTATCAAATGGATGAAGTGGCCAAGTATGAATATATTTTTCATCATAAACTAGAATATTTTCATTTTTTAAATAAGTTTTTATATAAGCCCCACCTGAATCTTGTTTTCTTACCCAGCATAATGGCTCATCAGCATTTACATGCACAATTGCAGCTTGGGCATAATAAAATGACCAGGCATCATAACCAGTTAAATAGTTTATATTTGCTGTATCACTAGAGATTAATAACTCTATGCCTTTTTCTTGCATTGAGCTTTGAACTTTTTTTAATCTTGCTTTATATTCTTCTTTGCTAAAATTCATATCTTAATAACTATTAATTTTCTTTGGAAATTTTTTATTTTTAACTTCATTTTTAAACTTAATTATAGCATTATTTATTTGTTGTGTAATATTTGCAAACTTTTTAACAAACCTAACCTTAATAAGATTTAATCCTATCAAATCATCAGTAACCAAGACTTGGCCATCACAATAAACTGATGCTCCTATTCCAATCGTAGGTATCTTTATGTTTTTTGTAATCTCTTTTGCTAATGAACTTTCTACACATTCTAATACAATGGAAAAAACACCTAATTCATCTAAAATTTTAGCATCTTTTAAAAGATTATTTCTTTCGATTGTTTTTTTTCCTTTAGCTTTAAAATTTTTGGCTGACTGAGGAAGAATTCCTAAGTGCCCCATTACCGGAATTTTATTTTTAATGAGTGTTTTAACTATATTATATATCTTTTTTCCACCCTCTAACTTAACTGCATCACATTTTGTTTTTGAAATAATTACTTTTGCATTTCTTAAAGCTTCTGAGCTATTTCTATAAGTGTTATGTGGCATATCAACAACCATGAGGCTTTTTTTTATTCCCATCCTCACACTCTTAGAATGTTCAATCATTATATCAAGTGTTACACTTCTAGTTGATTTGTAATTATATAAAACAGATCCTAATGAGTCTCCAACTAAAACGATATCACAATGTCTATCTATAATTTGAGCAATATTTTTAGAGTATGCTGTTAAACAAATAATCTTGGATCTATTTTTTTTTTTAAGTATTTTAGAAAATTTGTTATTCATTAATATATCATCTATTTTCGTATAGGTTATATTCTATAATGAATAATTACTCTAATTCAATAGTGCTTGGCGGCTTTGAAGTAATATCATAAACTACTCTATTAATTCCTCTAATATTATTTATAATTTGATTAGAAATTGATTGCATAAAGCCTTTAGGAAAGTCAAAAAAATCTGCGGTCATGCCATCTTCAGATGTAATGGCTCTTAATAAACAAATATGTTCATAGGTACGATTATCCCCCATAACACCAACTGTTTTTACAGGCAACAAAGCTGCATAAGCTTGCCAAATTTTATCATATAATCCATGATCTCTTAAAGCTTTAATAAAATAGAAATCTGCTTCTTTCAAAATTTTAATTTTTTCATTTGTTATAATGCCAGGCATTCTTATTGCTAAACCCGGACCAGGAAATGGATGTCTGGAGATTATGTCTTTAGATAAGTTAAGTTCTAAGCCTAATTTTCTAACTTCATCTTTAAATAAAAATTTAAGAGGTTCTACTAATTTTAATTTCATTCTTTTAGGAAGACCACCCACATTATGATGCGATTTTATTTTTGAGGTTTGACTACCTGTAACAGATTTACTTTCAATTAAGTCTGGATAAAGAGTACCCTGTGCAAGAAATTGAACATTCTTAATTTTGTTTGCATATCTTTCAAATATCTTAATAAATAGATTTCCTATAATTTTTCTCTTTTTTTCAGGGTCATACACATTTGTTAATTTTGTAATAAATTCTTTTCCTGCATTAACATAAATTAAATTAATCTTTAATTTTTTCTTAAAAGTATTAACTACTTGCGTTTCTTCATTTTTTCTTAAAAGACCATTGTTAACAAAAATACAAATTAAATTTTTTCCAATTGCTTTGCTTAACAATTGCGCAACAACACTACTATCAACACCTCCGGACAATCCACAAATTACTTTGTTACTACCTACTTGTTGTTTAATTTCATTAATTAATCTTAATTTTTGATCTTTCGAAGACCAGTTTTTTTTAATTTTACATATATGAAAAACAAAATTACGTAATAAAATTTTACCTTTATCCGTGTGTGTTACTTCTGGGTGAAATTGTACTCCATAAAAATTATCTTTTGTATTTTCAATTATTGTTAATCTAGAATTTTTTGTAGATGCTATAATCTTAAAATTTTTTGGCATTTTAGATACTTGGTCAGCATGACTCATCCAAACATTACTTGTTTTATTTTTATTAAAAAAATTTTTAGTTAAAATACTATTTGACACTTTTTTTATAGTAGCAAGACCAAACTCTCTGTGTTTAGATTTTTTAACTTTACCACCCAACAATTTAGATAATATCTGGTGTCCAAAACATATACCTAGGATTGGAACTCCTAATTTTAAAATCTTTTTATCAAATTTAAATTTATCATTCTCATAAACATTAAGAGGGCCACCAGAGAGTATTATTCCAGTAATATTTTCTTTTGCGATTTGGATTATCTTTATTTTTTTGTGACTAACAATTTCTGAAAAAACTCCTAATTCTCTTACTCTTCTTGCTATTAATTGTGTAAATTGAGAACCAAAATCAATTATTAAAATTTTACTTAAATTATTGCTAAGACTCATTTTTAGGTTCCAAATTCTTTAAGGATTCTAAAATAGAATTTTTTTTATCACACAATTGATTGCAGATTTTAGGAAAATTATCTGCTAATTCTTTTACTTTGGAATAATTGGATCTTTTTAACTCTATTTCCATAAGCATATAGTTTGCTTCTTCATTATTTGGATCTAGTAAGAGCACAGTATCTATATTTTTTTGTTCTTCTTTTTTATTCTCTTCAAAATTATAAATTTTTGCTAAATATAGATATGAATTTTGATCCTTGGGATTAAAAACAATACTTCTTTGAAATAAAAATTTAGATTCTTCATATTTCTTTTCATCATATTTATTTTTTCCTTTTTCAAAAAAATTGTTTTCTGCTAAAGCAGAACTTCCAAAATTTAAAAGCATTAATAGTACAATTGTTAATTTATTTATTTTTTTCATTAATACTTACTCTCATTTTTTACTTCATCTACATTGTGAACCATACTTTCATAAAAGCCTGCTTTAGTTATTTTTACAAAATTTGGTTTATTTTTAAGGTTAGGAACTCTTTTTGCACCTAGATAACCCATAGATGATTTTAAGCCTCCAATTAATTTGTAAATTATACTTTTAACATCACCTTTATACTTCACAAACCCCTCTACCCCCTCTGGAACATATTTAGATAAATCTTTTTGTTTACTTTGAAAGTATCTATCAGCTGATCCTTTATTCATTGCCCCAACTGATCCCATTCCTCTAAAACTTTTAAATAACTTACCATTTTTTTTAATTAGTTTTCCTGGCGTTTCTAAACTACCTGCAAATAAAGAACCAATCATTATAGCATCAGCACCTGCAGACAATGCCTTGGCTAAATCACCTGAATATTTAATTCCACCATCTGAAATAATTTTTACTTTATTATTTTTAACACCTTTTTTAACAGCAAGTATCGCACTTAACTGTGGCACACCAATGCCCGCAACTAGTCTAGTAGTGCAAATTGACCCTGGTCCAATCCCAACTTTAACAATGTCTACTCCTAATTTTATTAAAAATTTTGCAGCATCTGCTGTTGCAATATTTCCAGCACATAAAGTTGTTTTATTTGTTTTTAATTTTTTTATAACTTTAATAATTTCACCAACTTTTTTGCTATGTCCATGAGCTGTATCAACAACAATTAAATCTACTTTTTCTTTTAAAATAGCTTCTGCTCTTTTAAGCTCTAAAGGACCAGCTCCAACAGCTGCACCAACTAATAAGTTTAATTTTTTAACTTTTTTAATTTCTTCTACTTGTTTTTTAATATCAAGATTTCTGTGAATTACACCAATACCTCCAGCTTTAGCTATTGCAATAGCCATTTTGCTCTCAGTAACCGTATCCATTGCAGAGGATAATAAGGGTATTTTTAGTATTAAGTTAGATGACAGTTTTGTACTGGTATCAACTTCAGAAGGTAGAACTTCTGAGTATTTTGGTGCCATCGTAACATCATCAAATGTGAGTGCTTCTTTTATAGGATCCATAATCATTTATATATGATTCCCCTCAAAAAAAAAGTCTCTATCTTAAGATTTTACAAATAATAAAACTTTCCTTAGATTCTTTTCTACTAGACTTGGGTTTAAATACCTTAACTTCTTTGAATAATTTTTTGCCCAATGCAACAATTTCGTTAAAAGAAGAACCTAGAAAAATCTTAGAGACAAATCGGCCTTCTTTAACCAGCATTTCTTTAGAGAAATTCATGGCTTCCATGGCAAGTTCACCTGTATAAATTGCATCTATATCCTTTATACCCGTTGTATTAACAGCCATATCGGACACGACAACATCAACTTTTGATTTGAATAAAGCTTTTATTTTTTCTTGAGAATCTAAATCAGTAAAATCACCTTTGATTTGAATTGTATTCTCAATTTCCTCCATACCCTTTATGTCAATTGAAACTAATCTTCCACTTTTCACTGTTCTTGAAATATATTGAGACCAGCTACCTGGTGATGCACCTAAATCTATTACTGATATTCCATTTTTTAATATCTTAAATTTTTCATCTATTTCTATTAATTTATATGCAGATCTAGCTCGATAACCATCCACCTGGGACTGTCTAACATAGATATCTCTTTTTTGTTTGTTAATCCAGTTCTTAGAGATTCTATTCTTTTTCAATTAATGACCAAATCTTAGACTTTTAAATAATACTTTTTGCTGAATAGTCTTAATATTAATTTTAACTTCTTTATGTAACCTCATATCTTTATCAGAATCCCAAATTCCAGCAGCTAAGTGCATAATTCCTATTTCATAATTTGGTAAGTAAGGTTCAACGAATGTATTTTTAATCTCATCAAATTTTGGTAACAAATTACTAGCAATCCAATTGCAGTTTAATGGTAAAAATTCAGTTTCTAATTCATCTATATAAACTGACATATTGATAGCCAAACCTTCTGAGCCAAAGATATTTCCACTTTTTAATGTTTGTTCTAGATTTTTTTGCCATGAAATCCAACCTGGTGAATTTTTTTCTAATGAAAAAACTCCAATATTTATATGTGGAGCAAAAGCTAATTTTCTTGCTTTATTAATTCCAACTTTTGATTTTATTGCATGTTTAAAATTTTGAGATTTAATTATTGCTACTTTCCCAAATAGCCAATTTACTTTTGACATTATTTTGTATCCTGGTCCTAATGTTTGAGTAATTCCTAATTTACCATTTTCACAAGCTTTAAAATATAATTCAACAGAATTCCAATCATTCACCCACGCATCACAATCAATCCATAGAAATTTTTCATAACTGGGAAAATATTTTGGTAAAAAAGCTCTAGATACTTGACTCTTTAACCACTCTTTTCCTTCTACTTTAAACGCTGGAACATCAATATCCCATTCGGCTGATTTAATTTCGTCTACTTTTTTAGATAATATGTTTATTTGTTGCTCAGACAAACCGGCATCTAAAATACAAATTGCTGTATCTTTGCTTTTTTCAAAACTCTTAATAGAATCGACTAATTCATTGAGTAATTCAAAGTAATTTGAATCAGCCAGAGATACAATTACATTTTTTTTCATCTACAATATGTCTTCAAGATCTTCATTGGTGTCATTTTCACCGCTTAAAATTTTTTGTTTATAAATTTTTTGATAACTAAAGTATCCAATTGGAATTAAGCAAATATAAATTAACCCACAAATAACTAAAACTTTAAACGTATATATTAATAAAAGTCCAAAAAATAAAACAACTCCAAACAATGCAAATATTGTCAAGTGGCGTGGTATAGAAATTTTTTTAAATGCAAATGTTGGAACTTTACTGATCAATAAAAATGATATCAAAATAAAGAGTGCTGGAACTCCTATATTATAATTAATTTTGATTAAATCTATTTCGCTTATGCTTAATATTAATGGCATCAACACCAAAATTCCTCCTGCTGGCGACGGCACTCCTTCAAAGTAATTGTCTCTCCATGATGGCTCTGAGCTTGAGCTAACATTAAATCGTGCAAGTCTAAGTGCAACACAAACTACAAAAATCATCGTGAGTAACCAACCAAATTTACCTAGATTATTTAAAGACCAGAAATACATTATAAAGGCTGGAGCTACTCCAAAACTAATTAAATCTGCCAATGAGTCTAATTCTTTTCCAACTAAAGAGGTTCCTTTCAACATTCTTGCAACTCTACCATCTAATGCATCAAAAATTGCTGCAAAAATAATAGCTATAATAGATAATTCAAATTTTTCATCTAATGCAAATTTAATGGAACTTAATCCAATACATACATTTATTAATGTCAGTGCATTCGGCAAAAGCATTCTAGCTTTTTTATCTGATACAATTTTAAAATTATTTTTAGGTTTTTCCATAAGCTACTTTTTAGCTAATAGCGTTTCACCAGCAATTGTCTTTTGTCCTACTTTAACTAACGTTTCATAATTTTCAAAATAAACATCAGCTCTACTTCCAAATCTTATCATTCCGATTCTTTCGCCTTGTTGTAATTGTTGATCCTTTGAAGACTCACAAACTATTCTTCTGGCAATTAAACCTGCAATTTGAACAACAATAACTTCTTCTCCATGGTTATTCGTTATCTTGTAATAGTTTCTTTCATTATCTTCACTTGCTTTATCAAGTGATGCGTTTAAAAATTTTCCTGGTTTATAAAGTATTTCTGAAATTTTACCTTCACAGGGTGTTCTGTTAACGTGACAATCAAATACATTCATAAAAATACTTATCTTAGTGAATTTTTTATCTTCTAAACCTAGCTCTTTTGGTCCATTTACCTCATGAACCATTAAAATTTCACCATCTGCTGGACTTGTTAAATAATTTTCATCATTTATTGAAATTCGTTCAGGGTCTCTAAAAAAATAATAAACCCATATCGATAACAATAAACCGATTAATCCTAGAAAGGTGCTAAAGAAGTATAAAAAAATTGTTATAATAATAGATATAGCTAAAAATTTGTATCCTTCAGAATGAATTTTTGGAAAAATTTTCTCTAACATAAGCTTATATTTGATAATTTTTTATTAATATGTATATAAAGCACTAAATTACAATTACTAATATAAATTATTCAAATATGGCTAAAATCAAGGTTAAAAATCCAGTTGCCGAACTCGATGGCGATGAAATGACAAGAATAATATGGGAGTTTATTAAAAGTAAACTTATTCTTCCATATTTAGATTTAGGCATTGAATATTTTGATCTAGGCATGAAAAGTCGAGATAATTCTAATGATCAGATAACAATTGATTCAGCCACTGCAATTAAAAAAATTGGTGTTGGTATTAAATGTGCAACAATAACACCAGATGAAGCCCGTGTTGAAGAATTTGATTTAAAAAAGATGTGGAGATCTCCAAATGGTACTATCCGAAATATTATTGGAGGAACTGTGTTTAGAGAGCCGATAGTTTGTAAAAATATTCCTAAATTAGTACCTTCATGGACAGACCCAGTGATTATTGGAAGACATGCATTTGGAGATCAGTATAGAGCAACGGATTTTAAAGTTCCCGGAAAAGGTAAAATGGAAGTTAAATGGACAGCTGAAGATGGTAGCCAAGAAATAAAATATGAAGTTTTTAATTTTCCTGGGCCAGGTATAGCTTTATCAATGTACAATTTAGATAAATCAATAGAGGATTTTGCAAGGTCTTGTTTCGGCTATGGTTTGATTAAAGAATGGCCTGTTTATTTATCAACAAAAAATACAATCCTAAAACAATATGATGGCCGGTTTAAAGATATTTTTCAAAAAATATTTGATGAAGAGTTTAAAGAAAAATTTGAAAAATTAAAAATTACTTATGAACACAGACTAATTGATGACATGGTAGCATGTGCAATGAAATGGAGTGGTAAGTATATTTGGGCATGTAAAAATTATGATGGTGATGTTCAGTCTGATACTATGGCACAAGGATATGGCTCTTTAGGCTTAATGACTAGTGTTCTATTAACTCCAGATGGAAAAGTAATGGAGGCTGAAGCAGCACATGGAACTGTAACAAGACATTATAGAATGCATCAACAAGGTAAAGAAACCTCTACAAATCCAATTGCATCTATATTTGCTTGGACTAGGGGTCTTGCACACAGAGGAAAATTGGATGGAAACGAAGAGTTGATTAATTTTTCAAAAACTTTAGAAAAGGTTTGTATTGATTGTGTTGAAAATGGATCAATGACTAAAGATTTAGCAATTTTAATTGGTCCTTCAAGTAAGTATTTAACTACTAATGGTTTCTTAGATGAGTTAGATGGACAGCTTAAAAAAAAGCTTAATTAATTAATTTTTTAATATTTTCAAAAGACTGTTCAATTTTATCAGGCAATGTTCCACCTGCTTGAGCAAAGTCAGCTCTTCCACCGCCACCTTTACCACCAATAATTTCTGATCCAGCTCTAACAATTTTTACAGCATCAAACTTGTCTTCTAATTTTTTGGTAACACCTACAGCTAATCCAACTTTATTGTCATTGATTGCGTAAATTATTACTAATCCTTCGCCAATTTCTTTTTTTCCTTCATCAATTAGTTTACGTAGATCTTTAAATGGTAAATCTATAATATTTTGAAACCTGACTTTAAATCCATTGATAACTTGATCACTAATTTTATTTTTTTCTTTATCTTTTAATATTGAGTTAACTGAAAGTTGATCAAATTGTTTATTAAGATCTTTTATCAGGTCTACTTTATCAATATTTTGAAGGTTAGGTTTTCCTCCTAATTTAACAATCTTTGTCTCTAATTCTTTTATAACTGCTTCATTTTTTTGATCTGACAGATTAGATAAGTTTTCTTTCTCTTTTAAAAAATCAACTAACTGTGTGTCTCTTAAGGCTTCAATTCTTCTAACACCTGCTGCAATAGATGATTGGCTTATAATTTTAAATTTTCCAATATCAGTTGTATTTACAACGTGCGTTCCTCCACATAGTTCTGTTGAAAAAAATTTACCTTCCTCATCCCCCATAGACAAAACTCTCACTTCATCACCATATTTTTCTCCAAATAAAGCTAGGGCACCACTCTCAACTGCTTCTTTAGGTGTCATTATTCTTGTTTTCACCTCTGACTTTTTTTGAATTATTGAGTTAACATAATGTTCAATTTTCACCATCTCTTCATCTGAGATAGGTTTCATATGACTAAAATCAAATCTTAAGCGATCAGACTGAACTAAAGACCCCTTTTGAGTTACATGCTCACCCAATACTCTTCTTAATGCCTCGTGTAATAAATGTGTAGCAGAATGGTAGGCTCTAATATTATTTCTTCTCTGTGTATCTATTTTTAATTCAACACTATCTTTTAATTTAATCGAACCTTTTATAACTTTTCCATAATGGATAAATAAATCCCCTAGTTTTTTTTGAACATCAGTCACTTCAAATTCAAAAACCTCATTAGAAATTATTCCTGTGTCGGAAACTTGCCCACCAGATTCTCCATAAAAAGGTGTTTGATTTGTAATTATAATTCCTTCATCATTTTTTTGTAGATCTTGAACTTCTTTGCCACCTTTAAGAATCAAAGTAATTACACCTTCTGCTTTATCTGTGGAATATCCTAAAAAATCAGTTGCACCTAAACGATCTTTTATATCAAACCATATTTGATCTATAGAACTATCCCCTGATCCTTTCCAATTTTTTTTTGCTAATTCTTTACTTTCTTTCATTAATAAATCAAACTTATCGCCATCAACAGTCAATGATTTGTTTTTCAAAATATCTTCTGTTAAATCTAATGGAAAACCAAATGTATCATAAAGTTTAAACGCAACTTCACCAGGTAATATTTTTTCCACTTTCTCTAACTCTTCATTTAATATTTTTATTCCTCTGTCTAGTAAAACTAAAAACTTTTCTTCTTCAGTTTTCAAAGTTTCTTTTATTAATGATTGTGCTCTTTCTAACTCAGGATAATTATTAGACATTTCTTCTAGAAGTGTTTTAAAAATATTATAGAAGACTGGTTTTTTGGAACCTAATAAATGTGAATGTCTCATTCCACGTCTCATAATTCTTCTAAGCACATATCCTCTTCCTTCATTTGAAGGTAGAACTCCCTCTGCTAATAAAAATGAACTTGCTCTTAAATGATCTGCTATTACTCTAAAGCTAGATTGGTTAACTTCATCTACTTTAACATTTAATGTGTCAGATGCAGATAGTATTAGTTTTTTAAAATGATCTGTTTCGTAGTTATCGTGTGTTCCTTGTAATAGTGCAGCTATTCTCTCAAGACCCATGCCAGTATCCACAGATGGCTTGGGTAAATCTATTCTTTTATCTTTTGAAATTTGCTCATATTGCATGAATACTAAATTCCATATTTCTATAAAACGGTTACCATCTTCATTTTTAGTGCCTGGCAAGCCCCCTTCTAGATGATCACCATGATCATAAAATATTTCTGAGCATGGTCCGCAAGGTCCTGTGTCACCCATAGACCAAAAGTTATCTGATGTTGCTATCTTGATTATTCTATCATCACTAAAACCAGCTATTTTCTTCCAAAAGTTAAATGCTTCTTCATCGTCATGGTAAACTGTTACATGAAGACGATTTTTATCAATTCCGAACTCTTTAGTTATTAAATTCCATGCATAACTAATTGCCTCTTCTTTAAAATAATCTCCAAATGAAAAATTTCCAAGCATTTCAAAAAATGTATGATGTCTTGGTGTATAGCCTACATTTTCAAGGTCGTTATGCTTACCTCCTGCCCTTACACATTTTTGTGAGGTTGTGGCTCTTACATAGTCTCTTTTTTCCAATCCAGTGAATACATTTTTAAATTGTACCATTCCTGAATTTGCAAACATTAATGTCGGATCATTATTTGGAACTAAATTGCTAGACTCAACTATCCTGTGATCATTCTTTTTAAAATAATCTAAAAAAGTTGTTCTAATTTGATTTAGTGTTTTGTCAGCCATACATTTAAAATACAGCTTTTTAATTTGATGTCTAGATAAGTGTAGGGAAAAAAAGTGCTTAAATTATGCACTTGAGGAACACACTACCTCACACTAGCTGACACTAGCTCACACTAGTTATGCGGACGATTTAAAATTGATTAAAAATAATTTGCGTAAAGACTGATCAAATGAAGCAATAAACTAGAACCGCGACTAGAACTTTTTGAGATAAATCAGATTGTTAATTCTCAGATCTTTTGATAAAATTTAATAATGAAAAAGATTTTAAGAATCATGGTCCTGGGTTTGTTGTGGTGCAGTGTTGTTTTTGCTGATGTAAATGAAATTGGAAATTCTTATATTTACCCTAGTCAACTTGAAAAGATAAAAAAACATTTAAAACAATATGTAGAAAAAGCTAAAAATAAACAATTAGGTATTTATAAAGAGTAATGATCAAAAAATTTTTAGTCAAAATACCTGGTCTTAAAGAGTTTTATAATTTTATAAAAGAAAGTATAATTTACTCTCTTCAGATAAAAAAATGGAAAATTTTAAAAAAAAAAAAATTAATAAAATTAGATCTAGGTTCAAATAAAAAAGGGAGAAATGATTTTGTAACAATTGACTATTTAGGTGGTGATATTGCGCATAATTTAATAAAACCTTTGCCATTAGACACAAACACTGTTGACGAAATTTATACATCACATACCCTTGAGCATTTTAACTCCAATAATATAATTTTAATATTAAAGGAGTGTAAAAGAATTTTAAAAATAGGGGGAAAGCTTAAAGTTTGCGTTCCAAATTCAAGATTATACATAGAATCATATCTAAATAAAAAAAATTTTGAAGAAAGAAAAAATTGGTACGAGCCTGGACTCACAAACACTGGCTCTCACATAGATCAAGTAAATTATATTGCCTATTTAAATGGGCATCACCATTATTTATTTGATGAGGAAAATTTGGTTAATATAATTAAAAAAAGCGGTTTTGAACAAGTGATGCTTCGCGAGTTTGAAAAAGATTTAGATTTAAAAGAACGCCATTTCGAATCTATTTATGCTGTTGCAGTAAAGTAATAAATTTTATTTAAGGAACCAAACAATACTTTCTTTTAGTTTCTCCAAAAATCAAATCTAGCTTTGGTTACGATTATTATACAGTTTCAAATTTAGGCACTAAAAAACAAGAATATGAAAAATTTATGATAATTACTAATTTACTTGATAAAATTGAGTATCGAGATGTTACAAAAGTTACAGGTGCTATTTATAAATGTAATAAAATATAGTGATAGCATTAGATTTTTTTGTAAACATCTATTTAGCTCTAGCTACTACAATCGGTTCTTTTTTAGCAATCTGGGTATTTGTAGGAGGGTGTCCAGTTCCACTTATAATAATTTATCTTTTATACAAACATCGAAAAAGTAAAGATGAAATTATTAAAATTCTAAAACCAGTAATAGGTATAATAGTTTTTGTGTTAATTGCGTTATTAGCGGGAACAGTATAGTGAAAAATATTAATTGGGTGCCAGAGGACTTTAGACAATGAAAAAACTTTTAGGGATCGTGGTTCTGGATTATAGGATTTTATAGGATGACTAGTGTCCAGACTAGAGACTTTTGAGATAAAACAAGTTTCTGATGTAAGTTTGTTTGAATAAGCGTTGGTATTCCTAAAGATAGTAAGGGAAAAAAGGCGCTTAAATTAAGCGCCTTTTAATAATTAAAGATGACTTTAACTAATTCTTTTTAGATGGAGGTGTTACTTCTTCTTTTATTTCCACTTTAGGATCCTCAATTTGATCTTTTGCTGCTTTTTCTGGATCAAGAGGATTACCTTCAATTTTTTTTGCTATCACCCCAGCTTTTTCTCTAATTGCCATTTCAATTTCTGCAGCAATTTGAGGATTTTGCTCTAAATAAATTTTAGCATTCTCTCTTCCTTGGCCAATTTTTTCTCCTTTATAAGCATACCAAGCTCCAGCTTTTTCAACAATGTCAGCTTTTGCACCAAGATCAACTAATTCACCTACTTTACTAATACCCTTGCCATACATCAGGTCAAATTCAACAACTTTAAATGGTGGGGCTACTTTATTTTTTACCACTTTAACTCTTGTTGAGTTACCAATAATTTCATCCCCATTTTTAATGGCACCAATTCTTCTAATATCTAATCTTACAGATGAATAGAATTTAAGTGCATTCCCACCAGATGTAGTCTCTGGACTTCCAAACATAACTCCAATTTTCATTCTAATTTGATTAATAAAAATCATCATAGTATTTGTGCTTGAGATTGAGCCTGTTAGCTTTCTTAAAGCCTGACTCATTAATCTTGATTGAAGTCCTACATGGTGATCTCCCATTTCTCCTTCAATTTCAGCTCTAGGTGTTAGTGCTGCTACAGAGTCAATTACGATAACAGAAATTGATCCTGATTTAACTAAAGTATCAGCTATTTCAAGAGCTTGCTCACCAGTATCAGGTTGTGAAATTAATAATTCTTCGGTGTCTACACCAAGTTTTTTTGCATAAATTGGATCTAAAGCATGCTCTGCATCTATGAACGCACATATTCCACCAGCTTTTTGAGCTTCTGCTAATACTTGTAATGCTAAAGTTGTTTTACCAGACGATTCTGGTCCATAGACTTCAACAACTCTTCCTTTTGGTAAACCGCCTATTCCAAGCGCCACGTCTAGACTTAATGATCCAGTTGAAACTGACTCAACGTCCATTGCTCTTCTTTGGCCAAGTTTCATTACTGATCCTTTTCCAAAATTATCGATAATTTGGCTCATTGCCGCGTCTAAAGCTTTGTTTTTCTCGTTGCCTTCTGCTTGCTGTGCTTTTGTAGATTTAACTACTTTTAGGTTGTTTTTAGTCATTTTATGCCTTTTTTATTAATAATTAGTATTCGAATCGTGGTTTAAATGTACACATTTTGTTCTTATTTTCAATAGTTATTTTTTTTAATGAAAAGATGGCTTAATTACTGGAGTTTTAAATAGTTATTATTCAAAAGCCCAATGGACTGCAATAATTTAAATTGTGAAAGTAAATAGTTTCTCTCAGAATCTGCTAAGCTTATTTTTGAGGTTAGTAGAATTGAGCTTGATTGAATTACGTCTAAAGTTGATCTTTCAAGTCCAGACTCATACTCGACTGTTATTCCTTCATTAGCAATCTCAGCAGCTTTAACTTGTGCTGTAACTGAATCTAATAAGCTTTTAGATACTTGGAGACTTGACCATGTGCTTGCAACATTAGTATCATTAGTCTTTAAAGCATTATCTAGCAATAATTTTTTTCTATTTTTTAGATTTTTACTTTTGTTTAAAGATGCAGAGTTTTTTCCACCATTAAAAATTGGCCATGAAATAGTTGCTTTTAACACTTCTTTATCACGCTCACCCACTGTTGAGCTTACATCGTCAGATTTTGAGCTATTAAAAGATAAAGATGCAGAAGGTGATAGATCAGATCTAGCTATCGTTACTTCTTTTTCTGATTGTTCATATTCTAATTTTGAAATAATTAAATTAGGGTTTTTTGCTTTTGAAATTTCAATTGCTTCACTCAAACTTCCTGGCATTGTAAAATTTAAGTCGGATTCCTTGTCTAAAGAATTTACATCAATAATTGGACCTATAATTTTTTCATATATTAATTTAGCTGTTATAGTTTCATTTTTTGCTTGTAGGAATTTTGCCTGCGCTCCTGCACGTGATGATTCTGATTGCGCTAAGTCAGATAAGGTAATCTGACCTCTTTCTAATCTTGCTTGGTCTGTTTCAACTTGTCTCTCTAATAAATTAATATTGTTTTGATTGATCTTAAGTTTTTCTTCAGCGAATATAAGTCCTGAGTAAGCTTCTACTGCTTGATATAAAATTTCTTGTTCTGTTTTTAAAAGTTTTGCTTCAGCTAATGTTAATCCAATCTTACTTTTTTGCATACTTGCTATACCTGCAAATCCTTGAAATATTTTTTGTTCGATATTTATAGATTGGGTTTTCGGATCAACATCTGTGAAAGATGAGTTGGCACCTGAAACATCAGTTTGTTTTTCAGTATTTTCTTGGCTCTTAGACCCAGATAGTGTCACACTTGGTAAAAATTCACTTCTTGAAATTTTTACATCTTCTCTTGAAACTTGAATATTTTCACGTTCTGCATTTAATACTGGGTTTTCATTGTACGCTTGTAATAATGCTTTTGACAAAGGTATCGAAAAAGCTTTTCCATTAAAAAGAATAATAGATAAGAATATTAAAATTATTTTTTTCATTATTTTTTAAATTTTATTTTTTCGATTTGATGATTGCTATTTAAATTCATTATAACTGATGAGTTTTTTATCGCATCTTTAAACATTTGTTGAGTAATTCTTTGATAAGTTTGCATAAAGTTTATTACATCTCTACTGCTCATAATTTTTAGGTTTTTCTTGTTTTTTGTTTGAACCCAGAGTTTTCTCTCCTGTTTTAATCTCCATTCTCTCAATAAGCTAAAGTTTTTAGCCTTTAGATATAGTAATCCATCCAATTGCTTGAATAAGGTTTTATATTTAGTTTTTAATTGATTGTTGACATAGGTTCTCCATTTAGTTTTTTGATCATAGACTTTTTCAAGTGAGTTAATTGGTTTTTTGAGTTGACTACTTAATTGAGCTCTTGCTCCAACACACCAACCTTCAAAAATTACCACATCTGGCTTTGTTTTGATTTTATACCATAAACTTTTTTGGCACCTATCATCTATTGCTTTATTAAATGATGGAATTTGTAAACTTTTAAAGTTTTTATCTTTAATCTGTTTAAAAAAATTTAACATTAAATCTACATCATGAGTTCCTGGCACTCCCCTTGTCATTAATAAAGGATGTTTATTTTTAGATAATGCCTTTCTATCTTTTCTTGTTTTATAAAAATCATCGATAGAAACTTTAAAAACATTTAACTTAAAATATTTTTTTAAAATTAAAGTTAAAATTGATGAGATAGTTGTTTTGCCTGACCCTTGTCCTCCAGCTAAGCCAATTAATAATGGTTTTTTTTTATTAATTTTTTTTACTATCCAAAAACTAACAGGAATTAGATAAGATTTAATCATCTTATCTTTTTTTTTAAATTTATCTTTCTTAGTTTCTTGAGAAGAAATAAATTTAAAACAATTTTTTTTTACCTTGTTAAAACAATCATTAACTTCTCGCATAAAAATTATTTTTTATCAAGAGGATGGTTTTGACCATCGTTGATCGCAATATTTTTTAATTCAAAAGTATTTATTTCATCTATGCATCCAAGATTAAATCCTGTCATAGCTGGATTGGCTCTTGGATTATGATGCGTATAAATTCCACAATTAGAACAAAAATAATGTTTTGCGATTTTTGAATGAAATTGATACAATATTAATTTGTCCTTACCTTTAATAATCTGAAAATCCTCATTCTTAACCATAGACATAATTGCTCCTTTTCTCTTACAGATAGAACAATTACATTTTAAAACTTTTTCTAAATTTTCAGGCACATTTATTTCTGCTTCTACCTCTCCACAATGGCATTTTAGTTTTTTCATTTATATTTCTCCTTTATTTTCTATATTAATTTCAAACATTGCTTCATTTCTTCTATTCGTAGGTAGTGTAAAAGGTCCATCATAAGTTGCTTTAATGGGTACACTCAAAATTGATATATTATCTTTTTTTAATTCGTTTTCTAAAATACTTTTGTGTTTAGTAAAATTTTTATCAGAAGCTCTTCCAGAGTATCTAATAACCGCATAATAACCTTCATTAATGTTTAAAATTTTAATATCTGGGTTAGATGGAGCTGGTGTGTTTTCTTTATTAAATTTTGAAGGTAAATAAAATTGCATGGTCATATTTCCTTTTTTTTTCATTTGGGTAACTGGTGTTGTCATCTTAATCTCTTCATTTTTATCGTTATTGCCCGATATGTAGTTAAATAATTTTCTAAAACTGCTGCTTTCATTTGATATTGATGTTTCAATAACTAAACGATCAGAATATTTTCTGATTTCGTAAATATTATTTTTTTTCACTACTTTATAATTTGCTTCTTCATAAGCCATGCAGTTAGAAGTTATGATTAAGCCAAAAAATACAATTGATAGAATTTTTTTCATTATAATATGAGGTCTAAACTATCTCTGGTTGAAGTTATCCACAAGAGCACAAAATGTAGTTTCAATGTTCACGTTTTGATTCACCTTTGATTCAGTTACAGACTCAAAATACAACCTATTGCGTGTGCTGCATAACTAGTCTATATAATAGAACAAAACAAGAACATGAAATTAACTATTCCCTTTTATTTACATAAAGCTGGAGCTGGCTTTCCTTCTCCCGCAACAGATTATATCGAAGAGGATGTGGATCTCAATGTTCACTTAATCAAAAATGTCCCTGCTACTTTTATCATTAGAGTTCAGGGAAAATCGATGACCGATGTTGGAATTTATGATGGTGACTTATTAGTTATTGATAGAAGCTTAAAACCTAAAAATTTTTCAACAGTGGTTGCAAATGTTCACGATGAATTAGTTGTTAAAAGTTTTGTTAAATCAAAAGATGGTCAATTTTTAACATCAGGTTCAAAAAATATTGAGGATAAAATAATTATTGGTGACGAAACTGAAGTATTTATTTGGGGGGTTGTGACTTATGTCATTCATTCAACGTACTAAAAAAATAGCATTAGTAGATTGTAATTCATTTTATGTTTCCTGTGAAAGATTGTTCAATCCTAAAATTAGAAATAAGCCAGTTATAGTATTGTCTAATAATGATGGCTGCATTATTGCAAGATCGAATGAAGCAAAGTCTCTTGGTATCAAAATGGGTGAGCCTTACTTTAAAGCTAAAGAAATAATACTTAGAAATAAAGTTTATGTATTTTCTTCAAATTATTCTTTGTATGGAGATTTATCCAGAAGAGTGATGAGGACTTTAAAAAGATTTAATCCTGAGTTAGAAATATATTCAGTAGATGAAGCTTTTTTAGATTTAAGTAATTATCCAGATGATGAAGTAGAAGATGTAGGAAAAGAAATTAGAAGCATTGTTTTACAATGGACGGGAATTCCAACTAGCATTGGTATTGCTAAAACAAAAACGCTAAGTAAAATTGCAAACCATATAGCAAAAAAAAAACAATCTGGTGTCACGAACTTAATAGGAATTGAAAATATTGATCCATTGTTAGAAAAAATAGATATCAACGATGTGTGGGGAGTTGGTAAGCAACTAACTAAATTCTATCATCAAAATGGAATTTATAATGCAAAACAATTAAAAAATATGTCAAATACTTGGATCAAAAAAAGTTCCAATGTTTTAAGCTCTCGAACTGCTTTAGAACTTAGGGGAATTTCTTGTATCCCACTAGAAACTAAAACTTCAAAAAGAAAAAGTTGTGTAGTGTCAAGATCATTTGGTACAAGGGTTGAAAAGTTTCAAGAGTTAGAAGAGGCAGTTGCAAGTTATTGTTTAAATGCTTCAGAAAAAATTAGATCAGAATCTTTAATAGCAAAATCGATAACTGTGTCTGTTAGAACAAGCCCTTTTCAAAATAGAGGAGTGTATTATTCAAATGCTAAAACTATAGATTTTCCAATAGCTACCAATAATAGTATTGAAATAGTTAAAACTGCTTTGATTGCATTAAATGAAATCTTTATTAATGGATACAGATATCAAAAAGCAGGCATAACACTGACTGGTTTAGTTAGTTCGAGTGGTAGTAAAAATCTATTTTCCACTGAAAAAGATGAGAAAATTAAAAGCTTAATGAGATCTATTGATAGCACAAATTATAGATATGGACGATCAACATTAAGCTTGGCTAGTGCAGGAGTAAATAAAAAATGGAATATGAGAAGAGATCACTCTTCAAAAATAGATACAGCTGACTTTCATTCACTACCAATAATAAAAGCTATTTAAGTTGATCTACACTGCTAATATTTTCTAAAGAGTTTTCAAATTCTTGAATATTTTCTCTCTGAGAAAGTATAATTACTGAAATCATCATAATAACAACTCCTATAACAGGTAACAATGTAATCAATGATAGATTACCTACAACTAGAAGTAAGTAAGCAATTAAAAAAAATATAGATCTAATCAACAGTGTCATTTTAAAAACAGCTATAATTGATATTGAATGTTTTAATAAGTTAATAAAACTCATTTTTGATGGCCCAAAAAATCTTTTACCTCTTATTGATGGGATAGATTTTCTATCTTTAAATAGTTTAGCAACAGCTCCTGAAAAACTACTCCATGTTGATTTTTCTTTTATCATCTTATTAACTGCAAATTTAGGTAAGCAAATAAAATTACCAAACTTAATAGATTGTCCAGTAAAAACAAAAGTTAAATATTTGTGTAAAAGGTAACAAAGTTTAAAGAAAAACCCTTCAGATCTTTTTACTCTATTAGCTGTAATGATTTTATCAGGATAGTCATTTACCTTATCAATAAGTAGAGTTATTTCTTCCACTCTATCTTCACCATCTCCATCCATTGGAATTATATAATCATAGTCTTCATGCTCATCAATATATCTTAACCCAGATGCATTGCATCTAGCATGTCCCTTATTTTTTTTCATATTGATTATTTTAATAGACTTAAGGTTATTAAAATTAAAATCATTAATGGGTCTTTCTTCGGTAGAGCAATCGTTTATAATTATAACTGAAAACTCATGATTTAGATCATTAACTTGTAAGTCTATATCTTCTAAAAGTTTAAAAGATGATTTCCAATCATTATATATAGGGATTAAAATTTTTATTTTGCTCATCTATTTCCTATACAAATATTATCAATACAAATAAATTTCGACAATGAACTAAGCTTATCTTTTGTAATCAATCCTTCCCAAACTGGTCTAGAATTTAGGTGGTATGATAAATTTCCAGCATGCCATTCATCACCCAGTACAACGTTTATTGGCAATGTATAATTTTGCTTCCATAAGTATTCAGTTTTAATTGCTATTTCTTTACCCAAATAATCTGTTCTTTTATCTGTTTCTGTAATTGAAATATAGGCATAAGCAAAAGGTGAAAAAATAAATAAAATTAAAAACACTGATATGAATCCATTTAACTTTTTAAGATTTATTTGAGCTTGAAAAATATAAACAATCAATACACCAAAAAATAAATAAAATGGGGTCATCCACATTGTTCTTATTTTAGATCCTGTTAACATGGAAGTTAAGAACATTAGTCCAATTGGAATTAGATTAATAAATATTAAGAATAATAATTTTTTATCTTTTAAAGTTATTTTTAACTTAATTTTTTTTATTAAAAAAAATGACATTATAAAAAATGGAATTAGTATTCCTATTTGTTTGCCTAAAAATATTAAAGGGTAAGTTATATGATCCAATAAACTTGAATTCTCTAGACCTGTTCTAGCTAACCCATATGTAATTGTAATATAATCGTTATTAGCTAGCCAAATTAAATGAGGGACCAACAAAACAATAAAGGCCTCTAAAGATATTAGATATTTGAAATCAAATTTTTTATATTTTTTTATAAAGATTATATAAAAAAATAATAAGTCTATTGATATCAAAAGATAAATAAAAAGATATTTTGATAAGAAACCTATAGCTGCAAAAACTCCAAGCAAAAAACAATCCTTAAAAGTTATTGTTTCTTTATCAAATAATTTCCAAGAATAATAAACACATAACGACCAAAAAGGTAATTGGCAAACATTCACATTAAATTCAGGTGTTGTAAAATTATAGAAATAAATACCCTCTAGGAGAAGTACCGATATTAAACTTAAAGTTTTATTCTTAAATAGTTCTTCAGCAAATTTAAAAACAATAATAAATGCTGTTACTACAAACAATTGACTTAATAAATAATATGCCCAATCTTGTGCTCCAAAAATTTGAAACATCATTTCTGGGAAAAAAGCGCTACCTGGTGGATGTTTATTAAATCCCCAATCTAAATTACTTCCCCAAGCCAGGGCTTCAATTGTATCAAGTGGTAAATTGTTATTTGTTAATGTTGGAACCAATGTCCATAAAATTAAATGAATTATAAGAAAACTATAAAACAATTTATTTATATTGTTTTTACTGATTAACATTTCATTGATTTTATATGAATTAAGCTTGCTTGACACGTATTAATTGCTGAATATACTCCGGCCACTAAATTTATATATATGCCCAAAATCTCAAAATCACCTGCTAAAAAAACTACAGTTAAGGCAAAGAAAGTTACTACTAAAACAAAAAAGCCAACTAAAGTAATAAAAAAAATTAGTACCCCTGAAATTAAAGTGAAGGCACCAATTAAAATTTCAAAAAACTACATCCCAAAGGATACAGAAAAATACATGTGTGATAAGCACTTATCCTTTTTCAAGATAAAACTTACTGAGTGGAAAAAAGAACTAGTAAAAGCAAATAATGAAGCTCTCTACAATGGTTCAATGGATGACAATAGTGTTTCAGCAGATATTGTCGATCAAGCAAGCTCTTACACAGATAAAACTGTAGAAATGAAAGCAATTAATAGACAAATTAAATTAATTTCTAAAATTGACCAAGCCTTAATAAGAATAAAAGATAAAACTTTCGGATTTTGTGCAGAAACTGCTGAACCAATTGGAATAAAAAGATTAATGGCAAGACCAGTTGCACATCTTTGTATTGCAGCACAAGAAAAGCATGAAAAAGATGAAAAAGTATACGCTGACGATTAATATTTAAATATTTTACTTAATTGGCATCAAGAACAGCATGTAAAAATTGTTTAGTTCTATCATTTTGTGGATTGTCGAATAATTGCTCTGGAGGTCCTTGTTCAAATATTTTACCTTCATTAAAAAAACATACTCGATCTGATATTTCTCTAGCAAAGCCCATTTGGTGTGTAACCATAATCATAGTAAGATCATGTTCTTTATTTAAAGATCTAATTACATTTAAAACTTCGCCAACAACTTCCGGGTCTAATGCAGATGTAATTTCATCTAAAAGCATAACCTTTGGCCTCATTGCTAAGGCTCTGGCTATTGCAACTCGTTGCTGTTGACCACCTGATAGTCTTGAAGGATGTTCATCTTTTTTATCTGACAACCCTACTAAATCTAACAAATCTAAAGCTCTTTCTTCAGCTTCTACCTTTTTCATACCTAACACTTCAACTGGAGCCTCAATACAATTTTGTAAAGCAGTCATATGAGGAAAAAGATTAAATTGTTGAAAGACCATTCCTATTTTTGATCGTCTTTCTCTTAAATATTTTTCATTAGCTATAACTAGCTTCTCTTCTTTATCAGGCATATGAGTTAAGGGTTCATTTTCTAAATAAATTACTCCCTTATCAATCTTCTCTAAAGTCATCAAAGTTCTTAATACTGTAGTTTTACCTGATCCAGATGGGCCTATAATTGAAACCATTTCATTCTTTTTAATTTCCAAATTAAGCTTGTCTAAAACAACAAGGTCTCCATATTGTTTTGTAACATCAGAAAACTTTACTAAAACATCATCTGAACTATTCATTTAGTTTTTTACCTTTCCTTGTGCTTTGTTAACTGATCTTTCTAATTTTCTAATACCCATTGCCGCAGGTATAGATAAAATTAAGAAAATAATTCCAACCATAGTGTATGGTTCTAAATAACGATAATGATACCCACCTACTGCTGTTGCTGCATGAAATAATTCTGCAACTCCAATAGTTGATAATAAGGGTGTATCTTTAAAGATTCCTACTAAATAATTTCCCATTCCTGGAATTGCTATAGGAAAAGCTTGAGGAAAAATTATTCTTTTATAAGTGTATATTGCAGAAAAATTTAGCGCCCTACAAGCTTCCCACTGAGATTTTGGAACTCCCTCTAATGCGCCTCTATAAACTTCTGAAAGATAAGTACCAAAATGAAGCCCTATAGTTATCATTGCTGACATCCAGGCAGATAAAACTATACCAAATTGAGGTCCAACAAAATATACAAAGAATAATTGAATAAGAAGTGGAGTTGAACGAATAAATTCTACTATTTCTCTAACTATAATATTTACAAACTTATAAGGTGTTCGTTGACCCAATAAAAACAGCATACCTACTACAACTGCTATTGAATAACCTATTCCCGCAGCCATTATAGTGTTTAAGGTTGCCCATAACATTTTAGGTAATATTTGATAAGCAAAATCCCATTTCCATTCTGCGTTCATATTATATCTTCTCCTTTCCTACTTTTTTTGCAGCAAGAACCTCTAACCAACGTAAAAAAGGGACAAGAAAAAATCTCGATATAATATAATATATTATAAGTGCTGTTCCAAAACATTGCGCAGATAACCATGTAATAGAATTAATTTGTTTTGCTTCAAATGTTAAGTCAACAACAGTTACTAGTGCAACTAGTGCAGTAGCTTTTAAAAGTTCTACAGTCAAGTTTGCTGCTGGTGGAAGTATAATTGGAAAAATTTGTGGTATAATTATTCTCCTCATTCTTTTTGCTGGACTAAAGTTAAGAGCATAAGCTCCTTCCCATTGACCTTTTGGTACTGCTATTATTCCACCTCTTACTATTTCGGCTCCATAAGCACCAAAATTCATCCCTATAGCTACAACACCTGAAGTGAATGCCTCAAGAGACATACCAAAAAAAGGTAAGACATAATAAACCCAAAATAATTGCACCATTAAAGATGTACCTCTGAAAAATTCTATATAAATAGTTGCAGTGCTCTGAATAACTGAATTATTTGACACTCTCATTAACCCAAAAATTATGGAAATTATTACATAGAGAATAGTAGCACAAATTAACACCTTAACTGTAGTAACTGTTCCTAGCAATAAAGTAGATCCGTGTTCAGCTAAGAATGAAAAATAACTCACTTTTAAAACCTTTAATTAAATTTAAAAAAAAATCAGGCGACTTTTTATTCATCGCCTGATTAAATTAATCTATTACTAATATTACTTAGTTGAACAAGCCCACTCAGTACTCATTGAAGGAGGTGGTAGTTGAGCTTTATCATAACCATACTCACCAGCTCTCTCTAACATTTTTGCTGGGTTAGCCATAACTTTTGCTAAAGCTGCATTGAAATTATCTCTAAATTCAACATCACTTTTTCTAAAACCAATACCAACTACGTTTAAAGTTTCTTTAGGCATTAATTTAGGGTCAGTCACTTCAAACATACCGTTACTTTTTGCTTCATGCTCTTTTGCACCAAAGAATGTTTGTACAGCAACATCAGCTCTTCCAGCTTTCATTGCAGCAAGAATTCCAACTTCACCTTCAACTAACATCATTTGACTTTCAGGAACACCATACTTTTTAGCAGCTTCAACAGTGTTAAATCCAGCACCAGTTACAAGTTTTGCACCAGTTCTAATAACATCTGCATAATTATTAATTCCTTGAGGATTTCCTTTTGGAACCATCATGGCATCGCCAAAAACACCTATAGGATCAGAAAAGTTCATGTTTGCACATCTACTTTTTAGAATATACATACCACCAGTAACCATATCTGAACGATTTGCATTTAATCCAGGTATCAATCCAGACCATTCAAAAACTTTAGTTTCAGTTTGATCTTCTGTGATTCCCATTTCTTCAAGAACTGTTAAAGCTATCATATTAACAAATCCTAAAGCTTGACCGTTATCTCCTGCATAAGCCCATGGCACTGCAGTTCCAAACCCAAGTCTTAACTTGTCACCACCTTTTAATTTACTAGTCAACGTTTCAGCGCTAACTGCAGTAATACTAAAAAGAATTACAAGAAAAACTCCAATTGATTTTAAAAATCTATTCATTTTTTTTCCTCTATTTAAGTTTATTTTAATAATTAAAACAAAATTGAAGTTGTTTGTACATCAAAAAAAATAGATACAACTTAAAGTTGCTTAATAAAATATTTATATTAATTAATTATCTGAACTTTATCACTTAATTTAATTTCACCATCATCAAGTGCAGTCAAATAAATTCCCATTTCAAAATGATTATAAGTTTTTTTTAATGACTGAAGTAAATTTAAAGAATTGTCATCTGTGTTTGGTTTTAGATTAATTGCAACACATCTTGGTATGTTTTTTTCAACTTTAAAAGAAACACCATTAATTTTAACAATTTTTCCGATCCATTCTCGTTCTTTCCATGGTTCAACTCCATCAATATGAATGTTGCCTCTAAATCTTTGAGCCTCAATTTTTTGATTAATTTTATTCTTAAAATCCTCAATACTCTTATTATTTAAAAGAGATACCGAATGAGATAAAACTGTTTTATTTGATATCGATGTATCAAAAAAAGGAAAATCTTTATTTTTCATTAATACTATTGGTTTTTTTAGGGAATTTTCCAATTCTAAGATTTTATTTGAAAGTAAATCATATTCATTCATTTCATTTACATTAATTGTTAAAATTTTCTCATTTTTAAAAGTTAATGTTAATTTATTTTCAACAAATAAAAAATTATATTTATTCAATACTGGAGAGTTTTTTAGAGTTAAAATTTTATTCCATTTTCCTCTTCTTTCTTCAGGATTTTTTTCAAATAGCTTTACTTGTTCTAAATCTAAATCTTTAGCAAATGCAAAAATTCTATCTCCTATAATTCCAATATCTTTTTTAATTTCACACTTATCAATAGTTTGAAATGATATGGATTTAACTGGACAATAATTTATTGAAGAAATAGTTACGCTCATATAATATTTTTAAATAATATGCCTAAATTGTCTTCAAATCAACTTCAAGAGTATAACGATAATGGTTATGTTGCTCCAATAGAAGTTTTAACTAAAGATCAAGCATTTGAGATAAGAAAAGAAATAGAAAATATTGAAGCCCGTTGGCCTGATGAACTGAAAGGAGTTGGAAGAAATTATGTGCATATGATTTCTCCTATACTTGATGAAGTTTGCCATAACTCAAAAATGCTAGATGCTGTTGAGAGTATAATTGGAAAAAATATTCTTATTTGTGGAACAACTTTATTTATTAAAGACCCATATAAAAAAGGATTTGTAAGTTTTCATCAAGATGCAACATACATTGGGTTGGAACCACATAATTGGGTAACTGCTTGGTTAGCAATAACTGATGCTAACGAAGAAAATGGCTGTATGAGAATGTGGTCTGGTTCACATAAAGCTAACATCAGACATCATGAACAAAAATATGATGAAGGTAACTTATTAACAAGAGGTCAAACTGTAGAAAATGTTCCCTTAGATAAAACAACACCTTTGGTTTTAAAAGCAGGACAAATGTCATTACATCATCCAACAATAGTTCATGGTTCAGGACTAAACAAAAGTAATGATAGAAGAATTGGTTTTGTAGTTCAAAGCTATATTGGCAGTAATGTAAATCAAGTTTTAGGTAAAATGTATGTTCAGCAAGCAAGAGGAGATGATACCTTTAAATATCATCAACATACTAAAAGACCGAGCACGCTAATGGATCAAGAAGATATGAAAATAAGAAAAAAAGCAAATGAAGATTTACAAGGGATTTTTTATCCAGGTTCTACTAAAAAAGGAAATTTCTAATTAAGGTTTTGGTATCTCAGAGCCATCTTTTAAAAGATCGTACCCCTTTACAACAGCTTCTCTATTTGCAATATCTAAATACCATCTAGCTAAGTTCTTATAATTATTAAGACCAATATCATGCCATTCGTGTCTTGCTATCCATGGCCAAGTTGCAATATCTGCAATCGTATATTCATTTCCAGCTAAGTATTTTGATGAAGATAATCTCTCATCTAGTTCGCTATAAATTCTTTTTGTAATTTTAAAATATCTTTCTTCTCCAAATTCACTTTTTCCAGGATTGTAATGATGAAACTGATGATGCTGTCCAATCATTGGTCCTATAATTCCCATCTGCGCCATCAACCATTGGTTTATGGTATGCCTATCTTTTGCTTCATAAAATTTGTTATGTTTTTCAGCTAAATATATAAGTATTGCACCAGACTCGAATAATGACTGTCCATTTTCATGATCTGTAATTACTGGTATCTTTCCAAATGGGCTTATTTTTTTAAAATCTTTTTTAAATTGATCATCTTTTGACAAATCAATTTTAGTAACTTTAAAATCACAACCTATTTCTTCTAACATTATTGTAATTTTTTTCCCATTTGGAGTATCTGCTGTAAATAGCTCTATCACTCTTTAACACCTAGTCTGCTTTTTACTGTCTTAGAAGAAGTGGTAAACTCAAATCTGTATTTTTCATCTGGTTTAGCGTATTTAAAACAACCTCTAGCAGCTAATGCTCCCTCATGAAAACCTGAAAGAATTAATTTAAGTTTTCCAGGATAAGTACAAATATCACCAATTGCAAAAATTCCTTCTTTATTAGTTTCAAAGCTTTCAGTATTAACTGGAACTGTCTTTTTATCTAAATTTAATCCCCATTCAGCAATCGGTCCCAATTGCATTATTAATCCAAAAAAGCCCAAAACATAATCAGTTTTAATTTCTTTAATACTTTCATTATCATGTTTGATGTTAATACTTTCAACTTTTTCATTACCACTAACTGAACCTAATTGATATTTTGTATGAACTTCTATTTTACCTTCATTTTTTAATTGGTTAACTTTATCAATACTTGCTTGCATACCTCTAAATTCATCTCTTCTATGCACAAGTATAACTTTAGAAGTATTTGATAATTCAATTGCCCAATCTAATGCGGAGTCTCCTCCACCAAAAATGGTAACTGTTTTATCTTTAAAGATTTTTTTGTCTTTAATTGAATAAAGTATTTGTTTTCCTTCATACTTTTCAATTTCTTTTGTTGCAAATTTTCTTGGCTCAAAAGATCCTACACCAGCTGCAATAACTATACTTGATGCTTCAAATTCAGTTCCTTTATTTGTCTTTATTAACCATTTTTTTTCAATTTTTTTGATTTCTTCTACTCTCTCATTTAAATGAAAATTTGTTTTAAATGCTTTTATTTGTTCAATGAGACTATTTGTTAACTCTTCACCAGTGCATTCGGGCACTGCAGGAATATCATAAATAGGTTTATCTGGATAAAGTTCAATGCACTGACCTCCAATTTTATCTAGGTTGTCTACTACCTCACATTTTAATCCAATTATTCCTAGTTGATGAACGCAAAATAATCCAACTGGTCCTGCGCCTATTATTAAAGTATCTGTTTTGATCATTTAACCTTGTTTTGACGGAATGCTAACTGTTAGCCCATCTAGTTTATCTGAAACTAATAACTGACAACTTAATCTACTAAATTTATTAGGCTCAAAAGCCATATCTAACATATCCTCTTCACCATCCTCTTTTTTTTGGAGTTTATCAAACCACTCTTCTTTGACATAAACATGACAAGTAGCACAAGCCATTCCACCTCCACAATCGGCGTCAATCCCAGGAATATCGTTTTGAACAGCACCCTCCATTACACTCAACCCATTAGAAACTTCTATAGTATGAGACTTTCCACTATTTTCAATGTAGGTAATTTTAGGCATTGAACTATATATAATTACATAAAAAAAAAGGGCAAGTACACAAAATGTACTCGCCCTTTTTAAATTATTTAGGTTTACTAATTACTTAGCTTTTCTACCACCTGATTGCATTGCTGCAGCCCAAATGATTAGACCAAATGCAGTTTTGTTTAGCAAGTCAGCTATGTTGTAAATCACGTTTAGTGAGTTAGCGTCTACACCACCTGTTAGGTAACCAAATACGTAACCTAATGGGTAAATTGCCCAACCAACTGTAACGATCATTCTCATTGCACCAAATGCAGTAACAAGAGCTTTGTTTCCACTTTTTGCTGCAGCTTTCCCTGCTTCACCAGAGAATACTTCATAAAGAATGTAGAACCATCCAGCCATACCGATTACAAAACCAAGTGTAGCATTAATGTATCCTGCTTCTCCTAAGTATCCACCTAAAAGCATCACAACTGTTCCAATTAACAATCTCCAGAATATTCCAGAATTTGCTTTACCTACTGCCGCTAGAACAAGATAAAATTCTATCATTAGTAATGGCACAGTGATTAACCAGTCAATATATCTGTAAACAGTTGGTGACTCACCAGTCATAACCCATACATCTCTCATATACACGTAATGTACAAAGGCAATACCAGTTACTAGACCAGATACAATTATTGATGTTCTCCAACCTGCTGCAACATTTCCTGCTTCTAGGAAAAAGAAAGCAGTCGACGCTAACATCACCATTGATACAAGCCAGAATGAAATCCCAACGAAGTCGTCAGAAGCCAATAAGGCTGTTTCTGCATTTGCTGCACCTGATAGACCCATTAGGGCTACAGTTGCAAGAGCAAACAATTTTAGTTTTTTCATAAAAAACTCCCTCTTTTGTTAGTTTTTAACTTTAGTTTATATAAACTAGACCTAAACTAATGCTTAAGTCATGCTGAGGATTAACTATCAAAGTTATCTAGTTTTTAGAAGGTTTAATTGTATCTAATTTGTATTGATTTTACTTACTTTTTAAATTTTAATACAATTTTTAATTTAATAAGCTTAAAAAACTAACAAAAATTGAATCAAATCATATGACAAAAAAATTTAATGATATTTATCAAAATTCTTTAAAAAATCCCGAAAATTTTTGGCAAGAAGTGTCAGATGATATTTTTTGGTTTAAAAAACCAACTAAGATTTTAAATAAATCTAACCCACCCTTTTATAAATGGTTTGAAGATGGTGTTACTAATACTTGTTACAATGCTTTAGACATTCATATCGATCAAGGCAGAGGTGACAAGCTAGCTTTAATCTATGATAGTCCAATAACTGGAAACAAAAAACAATTTACCTACAAAGAATTAAGAGAAAAGGTTTCAAAATTTGCAGGAGCACTAAGAAATCAAGGAGTCGAGAAAGGTGATAGGGTTATAATCTACATGCCTATGATTCCAGAGGCAGTTATAGCAATGTTAGCATGTGGAAGAATTGGAGCAATTCACTCTGTGGTGTTTGGGGGGTTTGCTTCAAATGAACTTGCTAGCAGAATTGATGACAGTAAAGCAAAAGTAATAGTTACAGCTTCATGTGGCTTTGAACCTGGAAAAACTGTTGAGTACAAACCATTGGTTGATGCAGCAATTAAGATGGCTTCTCATAAAATTGATAAAATGATCTTATTCCAAAGAATAGATCATACAGTTGAGCTTAATGCTCCAAAAGAAATCAGTTGGGGCGAAGCACTTTCAAATGCAAAAGAAGTAGATTGTGTCGAAATGAATTCAAATGATTTAGCTTATATTTTATATACCTCAGGAACTACAGGTGTTCCTAAAGGAATAGTTAGAGATATTGGTGGTCATATAGTTGCACTAAAATGGACTATGAAAAATATCTACAATATTGATGCTGATGATGTCTGGTGGTCAGCAAGTGATATTGGATGGATTGTTGGACACTCTTATATTGTTTACGCACCTTTATTTAAGGGTTGCACTACAGTATTATTTGAAGGAAAGCCCGTTGGCACTCCTGATGCTGGAGCTTTTTGGAAGATAATCTCAGACTATAAAGTAAAATCACTTTTTACAGCTCCAACAGCTTTTAGAGCTATTAAAAAAGAAGACCCTGAGGGTAAGTTTTTTTCTAAATATGATTTAAGTAAATTTGAATCATTATTTTTAGCTGGTGAGAGAGCTGACCCAGATACCATTAAATGGGCAGAAAATTTATTAAAAGTTCCAGTAATTGACCATTGGTGGCAAACAGAAACTAGCTGGGCAATTAGTTCTAATTGTACAGGAATTGAAATGATGAAGACAAAATATGGTTCAGCTTGTAAAGCTGTGCCTGGTTATGATGTTCAAATCATGAAGCCAGATCAAACTTTAGCAAAACCTAATGAGATGGGAGATATAGTTGTAAAATTACCTTTACCACCTGGAACTTTTCCAACCTTATGGAATGCAGATAAAAGATATAAAGACAACTACATGACTAATTATGTGGGTTACTATGAAACTTATGATGCCGGACATATTGATGAAGATGGTTACATTTGGATTATGTCTAGAACAGATGATATTATTAATGTTGCAGGCCACAGATTATCGACAGGTGCAATTGAAGAAGTTCTTTCTGAACACCAGTCTGTAGCTGAGTGTGCAGTACTGGGAATTGCTGATAAATTAAAAGGGCAATTACCAATTGGTCTAGTCGTTCTTAAGACAGGTGTTAAAAAAGACAACGAAACTATTTCAAAAGAATGCATAAAAATGGTTAGAGATACTATTGGACCAGTAGCAGCATTTAAAACTGTAATTGTTATCAAGAGACTACCAAAAACAAGATCTGGAAAAATATTAAGAGGAACTATTAGAAAAATTGCTGATAATGAAGAGTATAAGATGCCAGCAACTATTGATGATCCTGCCATCTTAACTGAGATAAAAGAAGACTTAATTAAACATAATATTCTTAAGTAGTGATTAAAACATATCTAATTTTAATAGTTGCAATTTTTTTTGAAGTAGGTGGAACTATATTGTTACCTGTATCACAAAATTTTACAAAAATTATCCCAACCACTACTCTTGCAGTTTTTTATTTGCTGTCTTTCTATCTTATAACTTTTGTTGTTGATAAAATTCCAATTTCAATTGTTTATGCAACATGGAATGGTCTTGGAGTATTTACAGTCGCAATATTAGGATATATCTTCTTTAAACAATCATTGTCTTGGCAGGCTGTATTAGGATTATTCTTTATTGTTTTTGGAGTTGTGCTTGTAAACAGCTTTTCTGTAAAAACTATTTAAAATTTTAAAGGCTTACCCTCAGGATCACCTAAAATTTTACCATCCCTCATTTTAACTTGACCATTAATGATTGTTGATACTGGTGTGCCTTTAAATTCATATCCATCAAAAGGTGACCAACCACATTTACTTTCAATATTTTCATTTTTAATTATAATTTTTTTATTCATATCTACAATTGTGAAATCAGCATCAAAACCCTCTTTAATAAAACCTTTATCTTGTATCCCAAAAATTTTTACTGGATTTTCGCATATAGAATTCATTAATTGCTCTAAACTTAATTTTCCATCATTTACATGATTTAACATAACTGGTAAAAGTGTTTGAACACCTGGCATGCCAGATGGTGAGTTTGGATAATTTTTTTCTTTATTCTCTTTTAAGTGTGGAGCGTGATCAGAACCAATTGTATCATTAAGATTATTTTTTACTCCATACCACAATCTATCATAATGAGACTTGTCTCTTAATGGTGGATTCATTTGAGCATAAGTTCCAAGTTTGTCATAACAGTCTGGAGCGTAGATTGTTAAGTGTTG
This sequence comes from Candidatus Pelagibacter sp. Uisw_130, assembly GCF_047722505.1. Classification (GTDB taxonomy): domain Bacteria; phylum Pseudomonadota; class Alphaproteobacteria; order Pelagibacterales; family Pelagibacteraceae; genus Pelagibacter. The sequence continues at coordinate 227,699 of NZ_CP159814.1, read as the reverse complement.
CGGGGTAATCTCAAATGTTATGTTGCCTTTGTGTTGTGATAAAAAGTCAATCTCTTCTTTCGTGGTAATATGAAGAATATGGGCTTTTTTCTTATATCTCTCAGCAATTCTAACTATTCTTCTAGTAGATGAAATTGCACATTCGGCGCTTCTCCAAATTGGATGTGAGTGAACATCTCCTTCTTTAATTAATTTTTTATTAATATTTAAAATTGCTTCATCCTCTGAATGTACTGCAACAACTTTTGAGCTGCTTTTAAATACTTTTTCAATATCCTCTTCCTCAGCAACTAAAAGGTTTCCAGTTGATGATCCAGCAAACAGTTTAATTCCACAGCAACCCTCTAAATTCACCAAATCTGCTAACTCACTTGCGTTATCAGCTGTTGCACCAAAATAAAATGCATAATTGCAATACATTCTATTTATGGCGAGATCTAATTTTTTTTGAAACTCTACCTTAGTAGATGTTGGTGGATTGGTGTTTGGCATCTCAAACACACTTGTTATGCCACCTACTATTGCAGCCCTACTTCCAGAGTGTAAATCTTCTGTATCTGTTGACCCAGGCTCTCTAAAATGAGTTTGTGTATCAATGCACCCTGGTAAAACTGTAAACCCTTTGGCATCAAAAGTCTCTTTCGCTTCACTGTCAATTTTGCCAATTTTTATAATTTTTCCTTCTTTAATGGCTATATCTTGATCTTTAAGATCTTTATCTATGTAGCATGAGCCATTTTTAATTATTAGATCTAACATTAATGAAAAAAGTAATTATATCATATCCATATATCAATCAATTATGAATATGCAAAAAGTATATATTTTGGAAGATAGAGGAATTCTCTACATAAATGGAGCAGATATTAATGAATTTTTACAAAATATGATTAGTAATGACATTAATAAGGTAAATGAAGACAATAGTTGTTTTGCATCACTGCTAACTCCACAGGGAAAATTTCTATTTGCTTTTATTGTTGTAAAACATAAATCTGGTTATTTAATAGATTGTGAAAAGTCTCAAACAGAGGCTCTCTTTAAACAACTGAGCATCTACAAGCTTAGATCTAAAGTTGAAATTATGAATTTAAGTAATGAATTTGTAATTGCAGCATTTAGTCGTGAAAAGTTTTTAAAATTTGAAGGTGCCAAGGATCAACCTGGAAACACAATAAAATATAGGGAGGATCCTATTTTATTAGATCCAAGAAATAAAGACCTAGGCGCAAGGCTTATTATCAATTTAGAAAAACTTTACTTATCTTTAAAAAAATTAGAGCTAAAAGATTCCCCAATTGATGAATATTACGAATTAAGTCATGAATTAGGAATTGCTCAAAAAGAAATGAATAAATTACAAAATAAATTATTTGGAATTGAGTGTAATTTTGAGGAGCTAAATGGAATAGATTTTAAAAAAGGCTGTTATGTTGGACAAGAAAATACAGCCAGAATAAAACTAAAAAATAAACTTTCTAAAAGATTATTAGCTATACAATTAATTAGTGGAAAATTAACTGAGGGTGCTTCAATTTATGCTAATGATATTGAAATAGGCAAAGTATTGATTAACGATGAGTATCCCTTTGCATTAATCAAATATCTAGATGAAAACTTTAAAAAAGATAGTGAATTAAAAAGTGAAAATGCAGTTTTAAGAATAAAAATACCAAATTGGATATAATAGTGTGGCATAATAAGGAATGACAAGTATTAACCTAATTGATAAGTTTTGACATGGAATTTACCCCAGAAGTAAGAATAGCAACTGATCCTATTTATCAAAAAATCTCAAAGGTTATGCCTGAGATTGAGTGGTCAGTTCATGCTCCTTATATTCATAGAATTAATCAATTAAAAAAAGAAAAAAATGCAATTATACTTGCTCACAATTATCAAACTCCAGAAATTTATCACGGTATTGCAGATGTTGCAGCAGACTCGTTAGCACTTGCAATTGAGGCTTCAAAAACTGAGGCTGATATTATTGTAATGGCAGGTGTTCATTTTATGGCTGAAACTTCTAAGTTAATGAGTCCAGAAAAAAAAGTTTTACTTCCTGATATGACTGCTGGTTGTTCTTTATCATCATCAATCACAGGTAAAGATGTAAGATTATTAAAGGAAAGATATCCAGGTGTACCTGTTGTCTCGTATGTAAATACTTCTGCTGATGTAAAAGCTGAAACAGATATTTGTTGCACATCTGCAAATGCAATTAAAATTGTAGAATCTCTTGGTGTTAAGAAGGTTATTTTTTTACCTGATGATTACTTAGCAAAATATGTTGCTTCTCAAACTAAAGTTGAAATTATTGCTTGGAAAGGTATTTGTATGGTTCACGACCAGTTCACTGAAAAAGAAATACATGATATTAGAGCAAAAAATCCTGGTATTAAAATAATAGCTCATCCAGAATGTCCACCTGACGTAATTAAAGCAAGTGACTTTGCTGGATCAACTGGTGGGATGATTAAATATGTTAAGGACAATCAACCTAAAAAAGTTATGATGGTTACTGAATGTTCAATGAGTGATAATATTCAAGTAGAAAACCCAAATGTAGAATTTATTAGACCGTGTAACCTTTGTCCTCATATGAAAAAAATTACATTACCAAAAATTTTAGATTGCCTAGAAAATGAAACAGGTGAAATCATAATGGATAAAGAGACAATAGAAAAAGCAAGAATTCCTGTTGAAAGAATGGTTGCAATAGGCAGATAACAAAAGTGTCTCAAATTAAATTAAGTAATTATTATATCGAGAATATTGTAAAGCTTGCTTTAAATGAAGATCTATATCCCTCTGGTGATATTACTTCAAGCTTAGTTAAAAATAGTAAGATAATAAAAGTTAAATTAATTTCTAACCAACAAGCTGTGGTAGCTGGATTAGAATTTGCGAAACAAACATTTAAATTAATAGATAGTAAAATTAAATTTATTATAAAAAAAAAAGAAGGTTCATTAGTTAAAAAAAATACACTAATTGGAACAATAGAGGGTAAGGCTGAAAACATTTTAATTGGTGAAAGAGTTGCTTTAAATTTTATGAGTCATGTCTCTGGAATTGCCACTAAAACTAATCAATTTGTTAAATTGGTTAATAAAAAATGTAAAATTTGCTGTACTAGAAAAACGATTCCAACCTTAAGAGTAATACAAAAATATGCTGTTAAGTTAGGTGGTGGTACAAACCATAGATTTAACTTAAGTGATGAATTTCTTATTAAAGACAATCACATAGCAAGCTCTGATATTAAAACTTTAGTGTCTCTTGCAATCAAAAATAAAAAAGGAAGAAAAATCACAGTAGAAGTTGATAATTTAAATCAACTCAAACAAATTATGGGTTTAAAATTTAATACTGTTTTGTTTGATAATATGAACAATAAAATACTTAAAGCTGGTGTTAAGATAGCCAAAAAACATTACGAAACTGAAGCTTCTGGAAATGTAACCCTAAAATCAGTTAAAAAAATTGCAGCAACTGGTGTTGATAGAATTTCTATTGGTAGCATCACTCATAGTGTGCCTGCTATAGATTTTAAATTAGAAATTTAATTTTTTTTAGACAGCTCTGCTTGTGCAGCAGCTAATCTTGCTATTGGAACTCTATATGGTGAACAAGAAACGTAATCTAAACCTGCATTTGCACAAAAGTGAATACTTTTAGGGTCTCCACCGTGTTCTCCACAAATTCCAAGTTTAATTTTTTTATTTGCTTTTCTTCCTTTTTCGACTGCAATTTCTATTAAATCACCTACTCCATCATCTATAGAGATAAATGGATCTATAGAAAAAATCTTATTATCAAGATAATCATTTAAAAATTTACCACTATCGTCTCTACTTAAACCAAATGTTGTTTGAGTTAAGTCATTAGTTCCAAAACTAAAGAACTCTGCATGTTTAGCTATATCATCAGCTTTAATTGCTGCTCTTGGTAATTCAATCATTGTGCCAACTAAATAATCTACTTTAATTTTTTTATCCTTTTGAACTTCTTTTGCAACTCTCACTACTAAATCTTTCATTATTCTAATCTCAGCTTCAGTTGATACTAGAGGGATCATAATCTCTGGAAATGCCGACTTAATTTTTTTTATCTTAAGCTCGGATAAAGCTTCAAAAATTGCTCTACATTGCATTTCATAAATTTCTGGAAATGAAATTCCCAATCTACAACCTCTGTGACCTAACATTGGGTTTTGTTCATGCAACTCATTAATTCGAGACTCAATTTCTTTTAATGGTAAACCCACAACTTTTGCTACATCATTAATTTCTTTTTCTGTTTTTGGAAGAAACTCATGTAATGGTGGATCTAACAATCTCACTGTTACAGGGAGGCCATTCATAATCTTAAATATTTGAACAAAATCTTTTTTTTGGTGTGGTAAAAGCTTTTCTAGTGCTTTGTTTCTGTCTTCTACTGTTTTTGATAAAATCATTTCTCTGACAGATAAAATTCTTTCTTCATCAAAAAACATGTGTTCAGTTCTACAAAGCCCTATACCTTCGGCACCAAAGTCTCTTGCAGTTTTTGTGTCTAATGGTGTTTCCGCGTTAGTTCTTACTTTTAATTTTCTAAAATTGTCCGCCCAGCTCATCAATTTAAAAAAGTCTCCTGAGATTTCGGGTTTAACTGTTGGCACTTCTCCAAGAATAATTCTTCCCGTTGATCCATCTATTGTAATAATGTCTCCTTCTTTAATTTCAACAGAAGATGTTTTAAAAGTTTTTGCATCATAGTTTATATCAATCTCACTAGAACCAGAAACACATGGTCTACCCATGCCTCTTGCAACCACCGCTGCATGACTAGTCATCCCACCTCTTGCTGTCAAAATTCCTTTAGCAGCGTGCATTCCATGAATATCTTCAGGTGACGTTTCAACACGTACTAAAATAGTATCCTGCATAACATTATTTAATCTTTCTGCTTCCTCTGATGTGAAAACAACCTTACCACTTGCAGCACCTGGAGATGCTGGCAGGCCTTTTGCAATAACGTTTGGTGTACTTTTTTCATCCAGTGTAGGATGTAACAATGTATCTAAAGAAGCAGGATCTATTCTCATTACTGCTTCTTTTTGAGAAATCAGTTTTTCCTTAACCATATCAACTGCAATTCTAACAGCTGACTTTGAGGTTCTTTTTCCAGACCTTGTTTGTAGCATCCACAATTTATTATTTTCAACTGTAAATTCTACGTCTTGCATATCTTTGTAGTGTTTTTCTAAAATTTTTAAAATCTTATCCAATTGTTTAAATACTTTTGGCATAGATTCTTCCATCGAAGCTTCTTTTACTTTTGCATCTTTTCTTGCTTTTTTTGTAATGTACTGAGGAGTTCTTGTTCCTGCTACCACATCTTCTCCTTGAGCATTAATTAAGTATTCACCATATACTTCATTAACACCATCTGATGGATTTCTTGTAAAGACAACCCCGGTAGCACAATCATTACCCATATTACCAAATACCATTGATTGAACATTAACTGCAGTTCCCCATTCAGCAGGAATTTGATTTAATTTTCTATAAACTTTTGCTCTGTTACTTTCCCAGGATAAAAATACAGCACTAATAGCACCTAATAATTGATCATACACATTTTGAGGAAATTCTTTTTTTGTTTGATCTTTAATAACTTTCTTAAAATCATTAATTAATCCCTCCCAATCATCCGCATCAAGATCTGTGTCTAAAAGAACACCTTTAGTTAGTTTGTAATTTTCAATTAACTCTTCAAAGTGATAGCCTTCAACATCCATTACAACATTACCATACATCTGAATAAATCTTCGGTAACTATCATTTGCAAATCTGCTATTAGAAGTTTTTTTTGAAAGTGCAATAACAGTTTTATCATTTAAACCTAAATTTAAAATTGTATCCATCATTCCTGGCATTGAAACTCTTGCACCAGATCTCACAGATAATAATAAAGGATTTTTTAAATCACCAAATTTTTTTCCAACTTCTTTTTCAATAATTTTTAGTTCTTTTTTTATAGTACTAACTAATTTTGAATTTAGTTTTTTCTTATCTTTGTAAAATAATTCACAAACTTTTGTTGAAATTGTAAAACCAGGAGGAACTGGGAGTCCTATTCTACCCATTTCAGAAAGGTTTGCACCTTTTCCACCTAAAAAATTTTTTGGATTTTTAATTTTTTTAGAGTCTTTTGATTTAAAATTTAAAATTAAGTTATTCACTATTTGATTTCTATATTTGAAAAATTTATGTAATTGTCAAATGTTCTACATAACATTTGTAAAAGTTCCAATCTGTTTTTTTTAATATTTTTATCATCATCATTGACCTTAACATTATCAAAAAACTCTGAGGTTACTTTTTTAGCGCCAGCTAGAATTTCAAGCGTTTCCTTATAGTTTTCATCATTACCAATATTAGCAAAATATTTTCTTATTTCATTGATCTTTTTAAATAGATTTTTTTCATAGTCATTTTTAAAAATACCAGGGTCGGTTGTATTTGATAGTTCAAGATTTGTATTTTTCAACTCACTATCAAGTATACTAGAGGCTCTCTTGTAACTTGTAATAATATCTCCTCCTATTTCTTTGTTAATTAGTTCATTAAGTGTTGAAGCTTTTTTATATATTTTATTCAGGTGGTCTATTCCATGCGCTTTTATACTGGCATCTATTAACTCTGCTCTAATTTTTTTCTCTCTCATATAATATTTTAATCTGTCCATTAAAAAATCAGACAATTCTTTTTGGGATGAATCGTTTGAAAAATTAAAACCTTGGTTTTTATGAAGTGAAGTAGAATAACTAATAAGATCTTTAATTTTAAATTCTTTATTATTATCGATTAATAGCCTTATTACACCAAGTGCAGATCTTCTAAGTGCATAAGGATCTTTTGAGCTTGTTGGTTTTTGATTGATCCCAAAAAACCCAACTAAAGTGTCAATTTTATCAGTTAAAGCTAGAGCAATACTAAATGGTTTTTTTGGTGTCTTACTATTAAGTCCAGTTGGTAGATAATGTTCACTTACAGCTAAAGCTATTTCTTTATCAAAACCTTGTACTTCAGCAAAATGTCCACCCATAATTCCTTGAAGCTCAGGAAATTCACCAACTATATCAGAAACTAAATCAACTTTACAAATTGATGCTGATAGTTCAACTTGATCTTTACTAATCAATAGTTCATCAGATATCATTCCTCCAAGTTTTCTCATTCTTTGAATCTTGTCAAAATAAGATCCAAGACCTTTAAAATAATTCATACTTTTTAACCTTGAAACTTGTTTAACTAAATTTTGAGATTTATTTTTCTCCCAAAAAAATTGTGCATCACTCAATCTTGCTTCTACAACTCTTTCGTTACCCAGTTTGATATAGCCTTTTTCATCATTGTTATTTGCCACAACTAAAAATTCATTGGTAATTTTTCCTTTTTTGTTAAATGTTGGAAAATATTTTTGGTGATATTGCATTGTAATTATCAAAATTTCTTTTGGAATATTCAAAAATTTCTGATCAAATTTACATATAATAATATTCGGTTGCTCAACTATATCTGTGACTTCATCTAAAAGTTTATTATTTGACTCAACAATAAAATTTTTTTTATTGGATATTTTTTCAATTTCTTTAATAATAAATTCTTTTCTTAGTACGTGATCTATAATTATTCCTGATTGATTGAAGAAATCTTTATAACCTTTAAAATTTTTAAATATTTTCTTTTTATCTTCAAACTCTTTATCGGTAAATGTTGTATTAGAAGATATTAAATGATGAAATTTAAAATCTAGACTTTTATCATCAAAAACTGCTAAAATAGATTTTAGCGGTCTTGCCCAACTAAGATTATAGTTTCCCCAAACCATGGATTTTTTCCATTGTAATTTATCAAGGATTAGAGGTGTATATTTTTGAAGTAAATCTATAGTATTAATTTTATTTGATGATTTATTGAAAAAATAGAATTCTCCTTTTTCTATCTTTTTTTTAAAGAGATCTTTTTTATCTATTTGATTTGATCTTAAAAAACCCTCTATAGCTTTTTCTGGTGCATTAACATTTGGTCCTTTTATTTCTTCAGCTTTTTGTGTTATTTCCTTAGATAGACCCTCAAATAAAATTATAAGACGATTTGGTGTTGAAAATGAAGAGCTTTTTTTAAATGAAATTTTTTTTTCTTTAAATAAATTTTGAAAATTTTCTAATAAGGTATTACGTGAGTTACGCTGTAAACCAGCTGGTATTTCCTCACTGAACAGCTCTAAAAAAAATTCTGACATTAATCTGTTTGACTGCTCAACCAACTTTCGGCAACTACTTTTGTAATGTCTCTAATACGGCCTATATAACCTGCTCTTTGAGCAACACTTATAACTCCTCTTGCATCCAAAATATTAAATACATGGCTTGCTTTTAAACATTGATCATATGCAGGTAGTGAAATTTTTTTTTCTACTAATGCTTTTGCTTCAAGCTCAAACATATCAAACATTTTGAATAGATTATCTGTATTAGCGTGTTCAAAATTATATGCAGAGAACTCTTTTTCTGCTTGAAGAAACACATCCCCATATTTTACACCTTCATCATTCCATAATAGATCATAAACATTTTTCATTTGTTGAGTAAACATACAAATTCTTTCAAGACCATATGTAATTTCAACTGAAACAGGCTTGCATTCAAATCCAGCCATTTGTTGGAAATATGTAAATTGAGTAATTTCCATTCCATCACACCAAACTTCCCATCCTAAACCTGCCGCACCTAAAGTTGGACTTTCCCAATCATCTTCAACAAACCTAATGTCATGTTCTTTGTGATTAATACCGATAACAGCCAAACTATTTAAATAAAGTTTTTTGATATTATCTGGTGATGGCTTTATTAAAACTTGAAATTGATAATAATGCTGCAATCTATTTGGATTCTCTCCATACCTTCCATCAGTAGGTCTTCTTGATGGCTGAACATAGGCTGCCTTCCACGGCTTAGATCCTAGAGATCTTAAAGTTGTAGCAGGATGAAAGGTTCCAGCCCCTACCTCAATATCGTATGGTTGAAGAATAACACAACCATGTTTACCCCAATATTTTTGAAGATTCAAAATAGTATCTTGAAATGATTGAAATTTAGATTTTATAATTTTTTCTTTAGAAGCCATATCTTTGCCAGATAGATCTTTCCTCTAAAATATTTGCTAGTTGATCCATTTGATTGCTTGATGAGGAAAGTTTTTTGCTTAACCAGCCTTTAGATTTTTCAAATTTTTTAATAACAACATCTTCACCAAATTTTTCTTTTAAAATTTCATTAGCATTACCTAATCCATCAATCAAACCTAGCTCTTTTGATTTACTACCTGCCCAAAATTCTCCTGAGAATAATTCAATACCATCTTTTTTAAGTTTAGATCCTCTGCTTTCTTCTACAACTTTAATAAAATCTTTATGTAGATCTAATTGAATATTCTTAAGTCTCTCAATATCCTCTGACTTCTCTTCTTGAAATGGATCTAGTGAACTTTTATTTTTTCCTGCCGTATGAACTCTTCTTTCTACACCAATTTTTTTAATCAATTCTGTAAAACCAAAAGATGAATAAATTACTCCTATAGATCCAATAATTGAGCTTGAATTTGCATATATCTCATCACCTGCACAAGCTATTAAGTATCCACCAGAAGCTGCAACATCTTCTGCAAATACTATTACTTTTATTTTGTTTTTCTTGGCTTGAGCTCGAATAAATTTATAGATTAAATGTGATTGTACGGGTGATCCACCTGGTGAATTGATTGTAATTGCCACTGCTTTAGCTTTCTTTAATGAAAAAGCTTTTTCTATAATCTCTTCTTGTCCTGCAAAATCTATGCCCTGTTTAAACTTTCCAGCATTACCAATCACACCATTTAGCTTGATATGAGCTATTATTTTTTTCTTTTTAAAAAAAGAGAACATTGTTAATCCTTATAGAATTTTTTGATTTAATATAAAGCCTACTTATAGTTGAAGATTGAGGTGCGTCAATTGATAAGTAATAAATATAACTTAATTATACTAACTTATTTTTTATGGGAACTGTAGTTCAGCTAAGAAACCAAATAAATAATTCATATTATCAACTAAAAGATTCAGTAGATGAAAAATTAGTTTTAGTTGAAGAAAAAATTAAATCAAAACTCCTAAGTGAAGTTGATCTGGTTCAAAAAATGACTGAATATCATATTGACTCTGGTGGAAAAAGATTAAGAGCTTTATTAACTCTTGGTTCTGCTAAGTTGTGTGGCTACACTAAAGGAGGCCGAGACATTAATTTAGCTGCATGTGTAGAGATGATACATGGGGCAACTTTAATGCATGATGATGTCATTGATCTTGGAAATATTAGAAGAGGTAAGAAAACATTAAATTCAATTTGGGGGAATCACTCTTCTGTATTAATTGGAGACTATCTTTTAAGTAGATGTTTTGAAATGATGGTTGATGATGGGAATATAGAAGTTTTAAAACTTTTATCCTCAACTTCGTCAAAGATTGCTCAGGGAGAAGTATTACAACTACAACACAAGGATGAAGTTGATATGTTGGAGGAAACCTATTTTAAGATTATTACAGCAAAAACAGCTGAACTTTTTTCTGCAGCAACTAAAGTTGGTGCAATTTTATCTAACAAAGAAACAAAAGAAAAAGAAGCACTAGAGTTTTATGGAAAAAACTTAGGCTTAACATTTCAAATTGCTGATGACACCCTAGATTATAATTCTGATCTAAAATTTTTTGGTAAAAAAATTGGTAAAGATTTTCTTGAAGGTAAAATTACACTACCTGTGATTTTATTATTTCAAAATGTATCACCAGTAGAAAAAGATAAATTGAAAAATATTTTTAAGCAAGAGCCAAGATCAAATGAAGATTTAAATTTTACTTTAGAGCTTATTAAAAAATACAACATAATCAATGAGTGTCACAAAAAAGCTGAACATTTTATTAATCTTGCATCAAATTCTTTAACTGTATTTAAAGATAGTGATGAAAAAAAGATTTTAGAAAGTCTCACTTCGTTTAGTCTACAAAGAACCTTTTAAGGACTTAATAAAGATTTAACCCAGTTATCCTCATTATCTTTGGTATATTTAAGTCTTTCATGAATTCTGCTATCTCCATCTAACCAAAATTCTATACTCGTAGGTATTAAATTCCAACCTGACCAATGCTCTGGTCTTGGAACATCATTTTTATTACTATATTTTTTTTTATATTCTTCTATTGAGCTTAAAAGCTCATCTCTATTATTTAATATAGTGCTTTGTTTTGAGGCCCATGCTCCAATTCTGCTCTCATAACCTCTACTGTTATAATATTCATCCGCCACTTCATTAGAAACTTTTTGTACCATTCCATTAATTCTTACTTGTCTTAGAAGGCTTTTCCAATGAAAGCACATTGATGCTTTCGGGTTATTTTTTAATTCATTTCCTTTTTGACTATTTAGATTGGTATAAAAAACAAATCCATCTTTGTTAAAGTCTTTTAATAAGACCATTCTAATTGATGGAGAATTATTTTCATCTGATGTGGCTAAAGCTAGTGCATTTGGATCATTTAATTCTGTTTTTTTTGCCACATTCATCCAAACTTCAAATAAATCTATTGGATCTATTTTATCTAAAAAGCATTTATTAAGGCCTAATGAGTTTTTTTGATTCATAATTTTAACAAAATAATCTATATACTATAGATAATGTCATTTAATACTTTTGGAAAGCAATTTCGTTTCACAACATGGGGAGAATCTCATGGCCCAGCATTAGGCTGCGTCGTTGATGGTTGCCCACCTAATATAAACTTAAAAGAGCAAGATATTCAAGTTGAGCTAGATAAAAGAAAACCAGGACAATCAAAATTTACAACACAGAGAAAAGAAGATGATAAAGTACAAATTTTATCAGGTGTATTTGAAGGCAAAACGACTGGGACGCCTATTTCTTTAATTATTTACAATCAAGATATGAGATCAAAAGATTATGGAAATATCAAAGATAAATTTAGACCCGGTCATGCTGATTTTACGTACTTTAAGAAATATGGAATAAGAGATTACCGTGGTGGTGGAAGATCCTCTGCAAGAGAAACGGCTGCAAGAGTTGCTGCAGGTGCAATTGCTAAAAAAGTTTTAGAGAATAAATTAGGTAAAAAATTTAAAGTTGTAGGTGCTGTTACTCAACTGGGAATATTGGGATGTGATACTAGCAAATGGAACGATCTAACAATTAATAAAAATCCCTTTTTTTGTCCCGATAAAAATATGCTAAAAATTTGGGAAAAATATTTGCTAGATATAAGAAAATCTGGATCATCTTGTGGTGCAATTATTGAGGTAAAAGCTAGAGGAATTCCTGTTGGCTTAGGTGCTCCAATTTATTCTAAATTAGATATGGATATTGCTTCTGCAATGATGAGTATTAATGCTGTTAAAGGTGTTAACATTGGTTCGGGAATGAGCTCTGCGCAATTAAGTGGAGAACAAAACTCAGATGAAATTTCACAAAAAGGTAAAAAATTAAAATTTGATTCCAATAATGCTGGTGGAATTCTTGGTGGTATTTCAACGGGACAAGAAATTGTTGTTTCATTTGCTGTTAAACCAACTTCATCGATTTTAACAACTAGAAAAACTATAGATAAGTTTGGAAAAAATACTACAATTTCTGTTAAAGGTCGGCATGACCCTTGTGTTGGCATTCGTGCAGTACCAGTGGGAGAAGCAATGATGAATTGCGTTTTATTAGACCATTATCTGATGAATAAAGCTCAGTGTAGCTAATTTCTTTAAATTTAATTTTTAACTACTTTTATTGACTCTTTTGTAAATAAAATATCTAGTATTTTTTTTGATATTTGAGATGCATTAAGACCAGCAACATCATACATTTTTTTTGGACTGTCTTGTTCAATAAAAATATCAGGCAGTATCATAGTTCTAAATTTTAAACCTTTATCAAATATACCTTTTTCTGATAATAGATTTTCTACATGAGAGCCAAAACCTCCAATAGACCCCTCTTCTACAGTAATCATTACCTCATGTTCTCTCGCACACTTTAAAATAAGCTCTTGATCTAAAGGTTTAGCAAAACGTGCATCAACTATCGTTGATTCAATTCCTTTATTTTTTAATTCTGCAGCTGCGATTTTGCATTCTTCCAATCTAGTTCCTATACTTAAAATACAAACCTGTTTTCCTTCTTGAATAATCCTTCCTTTTCCTATTTCTATTTTTTCATCTATAGATGGTAATTCCGTTCCAATGCCATTTCCTCTTGGGTATCTAATAGCGCAAGGTTTGTCGTTAATAATCATAGATGTATTTATCATTTTAACTAATTCTGACTCATCGCTTGGTGCCATTACTATAAAATTAGGAAGAGTAGAGAGATAAGTAATATCAAATGAACCAGCGTGAGTTGATCCATCAGCACCTACCAAGCCTGCTCTATCTATTATAAATCTCACAGGTAAACTTTGGATAGCGACATCATGAACTACTTGATCATAAGCTCTTTGTAAAAAAGTCGAATAGATTGCAACATATGGTTTATAACCTTCCGTTGCTAGTCCTGCAGCAAAAGTCACTCCATGCTGTTCAGCAATTCCAACATCAAACATTCTTTTTGGAAAATCTCTAGCAAAAATATCCATACCTGTTCCTCCTGGCATAGCAGCAGTAACGCCTACAACTTTACTGTCTCTTTCTGCATGTTTAACTAAGGTATTTGCAAAAACTTTTGTATAAGCTGGAAGGTTTGTTCCACTTTTCACCTGTTCACCGGTTACAACATTAAATTTTGAAACACCATGATAATGATCACTAGCTTTTTCAGCATAAGAATAGCCTTTACCTTTTTGAGTTTTTACATGAATCATTATTGGGCCTTGATGTTTTGAGTCTCTTGCATTTTTTAAAATTGGTATAAGTGTAGATAAATCATGTCCATCTATTGGACCAACATAATAAAAACCTAAAGAATTAAAAAGAGTACCACCAGTTACAGCTGATCTTAAAAAATCCTCAGCTTTTCCAGCTTTTGCACTAAATCTTTTGGAAAAAGCAGAAGCTATTAATTTAAAAGTTTCTCTTAAACTAAAATAAATTTTTCCTGTTAAAAGTTTAGCTAAATAGGTTCTCATAGCACCTACTGGTTTTGCAATCGACATATCGTTATCATTTAAGATAACAATCATTTTAGTTTTTGAAGCACCTGCGTTATTCATTGCCTCATATGCCATACCTGCACTAATTGCACCATCTCCTATGACTGCAATTATATTGTTTAATTTATTAGATAATTTGCTTGCTTCGGCCATACCTAGAGCAGATGATATTGATGTTGAGCTATGTGCTGCACCAAATGGATCATACTCACTCTCAGATCTTTTTGTGAAACCAGACAATCCATTACCTTGTCTCAAAGTTTTAATTTTTGACTTTCTTCCAGTCAAAATTTTATGTGGATAAGTTTGATGACCCACATCCCAAATCAGCCTGTCATTTGGAGTGTCAAATACGTAATGCAAGGCAACAGTTAGCTCAACAACCCCAAGACCTGCACCTAAATGTCCTCCCGTTTCAGATACTGCATCAATCATCTCTTTTCTAACCTCATTAGAAACCTCTTGAAGATCACTCTCTGATAATTTTCTTAAATCAGAAGGAAATTTAATATCTTTTAAAAACTTGTAGTCTTGCATCATTTATTTCTTTTTAGAATGTAGTCTAAGGTTTCATTTAAACTATTAGTGTTTGAACTATATTTATTTAAATCTTTAATTATTTTAGACTTAATTTTGTCAGCATACTTAATAGCATTTTGATATCCTAGTAAACTGATTAAAGTAGCTTTACCTTTTTTCTTGTCTTTACCTGTTATTTTACCAGCAATGGCTGTAGAGCCTTTAAAGTCTATTAAATCGTCAGCAATTTGAAATAAAAGTCCAATATTAGACCCTATATTTTCAAAAAACTTTATTTGTTTATCATTTTTTCTCTTAATAATAATTGGAACAGCACAACAAAAGCTAAAAAGCTTACCAGTTTTTTTTATTTCCATCTCTATAATTTTACTTTTAGAAACTTTTTTTTTTTCAAAACTAAGATCTAAATACTGTCCACCAGCTATTCCTAAATGTCCAGAAGACTCAGATAGTTTTTTTACTAGATCTACTTTTATCTTTTCATTTATCTTTAAGTTCGAACTAACCAAGATTTCAAAAGCCATTGTTAAAAGTGAGTTTCCTGCAAGTACCGCTGTTGATTCTCCAAATTTAATGTGCGTAGAAATTTTTCCTCTTCGTATTTTATCATCATCCATACAAGGTAAATCATCATGTATTAATGAATAAGCATGAATGCACTCAACTGCTGCGCCAATAACAATTAATGTTTTATAATTAATTTTAAATATAGCTCCTATATCAAATAAAATTTTTGATCTAATTTTTTTTCCACCTGGAAATAAGCCATACTCCATAGCTGCAACTAATTCTGTTCTTTTTTGTCCTTTAATAAATCGCTTTAAAAATAAGTTTGTATCTTTTGCTATTCTAGCAAGTTTATTTTGCATTTTTTTTTGAACTTATATTGTTAATTTTTTTTTTTGTTTCTTCATTGATCATTTTTGAAGTTTTATAGAATTTTTTTTCAATAGTATTATTTAATTTTAATAACTGCTGGTATGAATCAATTGAATTCTGTAAGTCTTTTTCTGACTCTAAAGATTCAATAATATTATTTGCTTCTTTTGTTAGTTCCTCAAGAGACTGCGTGTTATTATCAGGTGGTAAATTTTTATCTTTCATATAATAATAATTATTAATACATGAAATCCAATCAATCAAATATCAAAAAAGCAAAAAAATACCTTAATAAAAATTACTGTATTGGCGTACCTACTGAAACTGTTTATGGTCTAGCAGCTAATGCATACAAGAATTCAGCAGTAAAAAAGATTTTTAATTTAAAAAAAAGACCAAAAAACAACCCTTTAATCGTACATTATCACGATATCGATTCTCTTAAAAAAGATTGCCTAATAAATGATAATTTTACTAAACTTTATAAAAAATTCTCTCCTGGCCCAATAACATACGTATTACAATTAAGGGAAGATTCTAAGATTTCTAAATATGTTACCAATAATAAGAAAAGTTTAGCAGTAAGATTTCCAAAACACACAATATTTAAAGATTTACTAAAACAGTTAGATTATCCATTAGCTGCGCCCAGTGCTAATATCACAACAAAAGTAAGCGCTGTTAAAGCAAAAGATGTTAAAGAAGAATTTGGTAATAAAATTAAATATATTTTAGACGGAGGTGCATGCGCTATTGGAATAGAATCTACAATAGTTAACCTTATAGGGAGACCATCTATACTAAGATTGGGTGGTCTAGATATCTTAAAAATTCAAAAAACTTTGGGTTTTAAGATAAGTTTATCTATTAATCCTAAAAAAAAAATAGCTCCTGGTCAATCTCAATTGCATTATTCTCCTGGTATTCCTTTACGCATGAATGTCACAAAACCAAAAAATGATGAAGCTTTTATAATGATTAAGAGAAAAAAAACTAAACTCAAAAATTATTTTTATTTAACTACTAAAAACAACCTAGATGAAGCAGCAAAGAACCTCTACTCATGTCTAAGAAATATAAAAAATGAAGGCTATAAATCAATTGCTGTGGAAAAAATTCCTAATATAGGTCTTGGTAAAGCTATAAATGATAGATTGCGGAGGGCATCAAAGTACTAGATATCTAGTTTGGATGTGGTGCGCCACATAGGAGTCGAACCTATAACCCCCAGATTCGAAATCTGGTGCTCTATCCAGTTGAGCTAGCAGCGCATATAGTATTAATATTACATTTTATGGAAAAAAACATTAATTTAATAGTTGAAACAGATGAGAATAACCTTCGACTTGATGTATTCGTTAACAAAAGAGAGGGGTTGATTAGTAGAACTAGAATCAAAAATTTAATTCTTAAAGAAAAATTAAAATTAAATAATGTAGTCGTTAACAGTCCTTCAAAAAAAATATCTACTGGTGATAAAATTGATCTTCAAATTCCAGAACCCAAAGAAGCATCTTTAAAACCTTATGATTTTAAATTAGAAATTGTTTATGAGGATGATGATTTATTAGTAATTGATAAGCCAGCTGGAATAATTATGCATCCAGGTGCGGGTAATTATGATGAAACAATTGTTAATGCCTTAATGCATTATAATAAAGATTCACTATCTACAATTGGAGATGAATTAAGACCTGGTATTGTACACAGAATAGACAAAGATACTTCTGGATTAATAGTTATAGCTAAAAATAACGTAACACATGAAAATTTATCTCATCAATTTAGTGAGCACACAATTACAAGAGTTTATCGGCTCTTAATTTGGGGAAAACTTAGACCTTCTTCTGGGAAAATTGATACCTTCATAACTAGAAGTTCAAAAAATAGACAAATGATGGAGGTTAGTAGTTCTAAAGGTAAAAGAGCAATCACTAATTACAAAACTATAGAGATTTTTGAAAATGATAAAACACCCACACTAAGTTTGGTCGAATGTAGATTGGAAACGGGAAGAACGCATCAGATAAGAGTTCACATGACACATATGGGCAACAGCATTATGGGTGATGGAAAATATAAAAAAAAATATAAAAAACTTAAAAATATCGATACTAGTTTAGAAAACCTAATTTATAAATTGGATAGACAATTTCTGCACGCGCAAAAACTGGGCTTTATTCACCCTAAAACTAATGATGAAATGACTTTTACCTCAATTTTGCCACAAGAACTTGAAAATATTTTAGTATTGCTTAGAAATACTGACAAATAAAACCTTGAAATAATACTATAGTTAATTAAATAAATACAACTTATGGGTAATACAATGAATAGTAATCTTCCAGCACTATCTAATGAAGGTGGTTTATCTGCTTATCTGGAACAAATTAAAAAATTTCCTATGTTGGCAGCTGAAGAAGAATATATGCTAGCAAAAAATTGGAAGGCAACAGGTAATGTTAAAGCTGCAGAAAAACTTGTTACTAGCCACCTTCGACTCGTTGCAAAAATTGCGATGGGTTATAGGGGATATGGTCTTCCAGTAAACGAAATGATTTCAGAGGGAAATGTAGGATTAATGCAGGCTGTTAAAAAATTTGAACCTGAGAAAGGATTTAGATTGGCAACTTATGCAATGTGGTGGATTAGAGCTTCTATCCAAGAATACATTCTAAGATCTTGGAGTTTGGTAAAAATAGGAACAACAACTGCACAAAAAAAATTATTTTTTAATTTAAAGAAAATTAAAAATCAAATCGCTCCTCAGTCTGAAGGTGACTTAAGACCTGAACATGTAGACGAAATTGCTAACAAATTAGATGTTAAAAAAGATGAAGTGGTGTCAATGAATAGAAGACTTTCTGGTAAAGAGTTTTCTTTAAATGCTCAAGTTGGAGAAGATGGTGACGAATGGCAAGACTGGTTGGTAGATAAAGAGCTAGACCATGATCTTAAATTTGCACATCAAGAAGAAATGGGTCAAAGACAAAGCTTACTTAAAGATTCTTTAAAAATTCTTAACGAAAGAGAAAGAGAGATTTTGTACTCTAGAAGATTAAATGATGAGCCTACAACGCTTGAAGATTTAAGCAAAAAATATGAAATTAGCAGAGAGAGAGTTAGGCAAATTGAAAACAAAGCATTTGAAAAGCTTCAAAAACACATGTTGCTATCTGCTAAATCTAAAAATTTACTTCCAGTAAACTAAACCACAAAAGGATTCTCTAAAAGAATTGTATCTTCTCGTTCAGGGCTTGTTGAAATACTTGAAACTTTCGTCCCTATAAAATTTTCTAATGCATAAATATAATTTTTAGCATTTTCTGGTAAGGCTTCAATATTTTTTATTCCTTGGGTAGAACTTTTCCATCCAGGGAAAGTTTTATAAATCGGCTTAATTTTTAACTGATCCTCAACTGCAGCTGGCAGGTAATCCATTTTCTTGCCATCAAGTTCATATTCAACACACATCTTAATTTCATCTAATTCATCTAAAACATCTAATTTAGTTAATGCTATTCCGTCTATACCTGAAATTTTAATTGTTTGTCTAACCAAAACACCGTCAAACCAACCACATCTTCTTTTTCTATTAGTGACAGTACCAAATTCTTTACCTCTAGAACCAAGTAACTCTCCAATGTCATCTGTTAACTCTGTAGGAAAAGGTCCTTCGCCAACTCTAGTGGTGTAGGCCTTTGTTATTCCAAGCACATAATGAATAGAATTAGGACCACAACCAGTTCCTGTGGCAGCAGCAGATGCAACAGTATTAGATGATGTTACAAAAGGATACGTTCCATGGTCTACATCAAGTAGTATTCCTTGCGCACCCTCAAATAATATTCTTTTTTTTTGTTTTTTAAATTCATCAATTCTAAGCCAAACAGGTTGTGAAAACTTTAATATTTCTGGAGCAATCTTTAAAAGTTCTTCTTTAAGTTTATCTTTTTCAAAAATTTTTTTACCCAACCCTTTTCTAATTGCATTATGATGAAGAAGTACTGTTTCTAATCTATGGTCTAGATTAGTTTCAGATCTTAGATCCATAACACGGATTGATCTCCTTCCCACTTTATCTTCATAAGCTGGTCCGATCCCTCTTCTTGTTGTTCCAATTTTTCCTTTTCCAGCAGCATCTTCTCTTATTTCATCCATCTCTCTATGAAATGGTAAAATAAGATTTGCAGATTCTGAAATTATAAAATTATCTACATTAACCTCAACACCCATAGATTTAATTTCCTCTATTTCCTCTAATAATGCCCAAGGGTCAACAACAACTCCATTTCCTATAATAGAAATTTTATTTTTTCTTACAATTCCAGAAGGTAGTAGTCTTAATTTATAAGTTATTCCATCAATTACTAATGTGTGTCCAGCGTTATGTCCTCCTTGAAAACGAATAACAACATCTGCTTGGTCTGATAGCCAGTCAACTATTTTACCTTTTCCTTCATCACCCCATTGAGATCCAACAACTACAACATTTTTCATTATCTAAATTTTTTTTCTATTGTTACTGAACTTAAATGGTTGATAGGTCCATGACCTTTACCAAATTTAAGGTTTGAATTTATTGAATTGTGTACATACTTAGTTGCGAGCTCACAAGATCTCTTTAAGGTTTTTCCACATGAAAAGAATGTAGAAATAGCAGAAGAAAGAGTGCAACCTGTGCCATGTGTATTCCTGGTTGTAATTCTTTTATTTTTTATAATGAAAATTTCATTTTTATTAACAAAAATATCTTGGACAATTTTAGATTCTAAATGACCACCTTTTATAAAAACATTTTTTGCTCCTAATTTAATTAATATACTGGCAGCAAAAATCATATCTTCTTTTGTTCTTATTTTAGTATTCGTTAATATTTCGGCCTCTGGAATATTGGGAGTTATTAAACTAACTTTTTTAATTAGTTCATTTTTTAATAATTGAATTGCTTTATCATCAATAAGTTTTGCACCACCTTTAGCAACCATAACAGGATCTAAAATTATTTTTTTAGCTTTAATAAGGTTTAGTGAGTGAATTACTGATTTTATTACTTTTGTAGAGTGCAACATTCCAATTTTTACAGCATCAGGTTTAATGTCTTTTGCAGTAAATTCTATTTGATTTGAAATTTCCTTTGGATCGATTGGTACTATTGATTTTACACCTGTTGTATTTTGAATTGTGACAGCCGTTATTGCTGTCATTGCATACGAACCTAAAGCAGTGATGGTTTTAATGTCAGCTTGAATGCCAGCACCACCAGATGAATCTGATCCAGCAATAACTAATATTTTAGATTTTGGTATCAATTTATTTAATTTTTTTTAACACAATTTTCAAACATTTTTGAAGTAATCTACTATTATTACTCTCTCCCATTACTCTGATTTTAGTTTCAGTGCCTGAGCTTCTAACTAATATTCTACCCTGTCCTTTAATTAATTTTTCTGCTAATTTTATAGAAGTCTTAATATTAATATTTTTAATTATACTTATGTCTTTAACGTCGATATTTTCCAATATTTGTGGAGTTTTCTTAAAAGTATCAAAAAAACTACTAGCTTTTTTTCCTTTTCTTAAGGAAAATAAAACTTCTAAAGCAACTAGTAAGCCATCTCCAGTAGTTGCAAATTTGCCTAAGATAATATGCCCAGATTGTTCACCACCTAAATTAAAATTATTTTTTTGCATTTTATCTTTTACGAAACGGTCTCCTACATTTGATCTTAAGAATTTTATATTATGTAGTTTAAAAAATTTTTCTAATCCATAGTTAGACATTAAAGTACCAACTACACCTCTTCTTAACATTTTTTTTCTTTTCCATCTCATTGCTATTGCGGCAATTATTTGATCTCCATCAATTATAATTCCTTTTTCATCACACATAATAATTCTGTCAGCATCACCATCCAGAGAGATTCCTATATGCGCTTTATATTTTTTTACTGAAGATTTAATTTTATTTGGAAACGTAGAGCCACAATTCTTATTAATATTAAGTCCATTAGGATTTATCCCAATTGAAAATACTTTGGCACCTAAAGATTTTAGCAATTCGGGTCCCGCCTTGTATCCAGCACCATTTGCACAATCAATCACTATTCTTAAACCCCTAAGATTAAAATCTTTTGGAAAATTACTTTTTAAAATTTTTATATAATCTTTATTTGCAGTTTCTAACCTTTTTACACGACCTAATTTTTTTGGTTTTGAAAATGACTTTTCAATTTTTTGATCAATTAAAGTTTCAATTTTTTTTTCAATCTTATTTGACAGTTTTAGCCCATCAGGTCCAAATAACTTTAACCCATTGTCATGATATGGGTTATGAGATGCCGTAATCATAATTCCCATATTAGCTTTCATAGTTTTGGTTAACATCGCTAAACCATTGGTTGGAAGTGGGCCCAATGTATAAACGTGCATACCAGCTGATGTAAGCCCTGATACTAGTGCAGGTTCCAAACTATACCCTGATAGTCTCGTATCTTTAGCAATTATTGCTATTTGTTTCTTTTTTTTTTGAGTTTTAAAGTAAGTTCCTGTTGCAAGTCCAAATTTAAAAAACATATCTCCATTAATATTTTTACTATTAACGGCACCTCTTATTCCATCTGTTCCAAAATATTTTTTTGCCATCAGTTTTTAATTAATTCTTTAAATATCTTTATACTTTGTATTAATTCATTCACGTCATGAATTCTTAGAACTTGAACTCCTTGCATTATTGCATACATGGAAGAGGCCACTGTTCCACCTAACCTTTCCTTGCTGTCATTTTTTCCAGATAAATCCTTAATAAATCTTTTCCTAGAAAGTCCAAGTAGTATAGGAAAACCAAGAGTATGAAAAATAGAAACATTCCTAATTAAATTCATATTATGTTTCAAATTTTTTCCAAAGCCAATCCCTGGATCAATCATGATATTATTGTGTCTTATGCCCATAGACCTTAAAAATTTAATCTTTTGTTCAAAAAAATCATAAATATCTAATAATTCATTTTTATATTTAGGATTTTTTTGCATTTTTTCTGGTGTACCTTGTGAATGTTGAATTACAAATGGAGTTTTATTTTTTTTCAATACACCAACTGTTTTAGAGTCATAACTTAGCCCTGATACATCATTTATAAGTTTAA
Organism: Candidatus Pelagibacter sp. Uisw_130; assembly: GCF_047722505.1. Lineage (GTDB taxonomy): Bacteria > Pseudomonadota > Alphaproteobacteria > Pelagibacterales > Pelagibacteraceae > Pelagibacter. Next base: position 204,904 of record NZ_CP159814.1, on the reverse strand, counting down.
CTCCTAACTGAATCCCTTTATTCATGATTTCTGATTTTCTTGTATCTAATGATAGTGGAATTTTTTTATTAACATCTTTTAATATTTCTTTTATTCTATTCCATTCTTCTTTTTTGCTTACAGGTTTAGATCCAGGTCTCGTTGACTCTCCACCAACATCAATAATGTCCGCTCCGGATCTAAACAAATTTTTTGCATGAGATATATCTGTTTTTTTTTTATTAAACTTGCCCCCATCAGAAAAGCTATCTGGTGTTAAATTTAATATACCCATTATATTAGGAATTTTATTAAAATTTAAACTAGCAAAATTTTTACTTTTTTTAACAATAATCTTAAGATCTTTATTAATTTTTTCTTTCAGTGGTTTAGGTAATTTTTTTATATCCTTAAGATCAATTATTTCAATTGAAGTTCGTGTAAGAATTTCAATTTGTCCAAAGGAAATTTTCTTATTACCATTTAGTGGGAGATTTTCTTTTTTTTTAACTAGTTCAATCGAAGATTTACCATAAGCAAAATTACACACTCTTGTGTAATATTTTTTCATTTAGTTTTAATGAACTATTTTTGGCTTAAGACCCATTGAGCTTAAAGCAGAGCCTTTATCTTCATTTTCAACTTTTAAATCTTCTTTATTGCTTGGATATATATTTTTATTTATCAGGTTTTCTATTTCTTCACCTGAGAGTGTTTCATATGTTAAAAGAGCTTTAGCTAATTTATGAAGATCATCAATTTTTTCGGTTAAAACTGTTCTTGCTCTTTCATAACCTTTATCTACAATTTTTCTAATTTCTGCGTCTACTTTTTTTGAAGTTTCTTCAGACATATTTTGAGTTCTAGCAACAGATCTACCCAAAAATACCTCTTCTTCATTCGAACCATAAGCAACTGGTCCCAACTCTTTGCTCAGGCCTGCTTGCATCACCATCGCTCTTGCTCTTTGAGTCGCTTGTTCAATATCACTAGATGCGCCAGTTGTAACTTTATCTTCACCAAATATGATTTCTTCCGCTACTCTTCCACCCATAGCTATAGCTAATTGAGCATGAAGCTGTTCTCTTGTTTGAGATAATTGATCTCTCTCAGGTAGCTGCATAACCATTCCTAAGGCTCGACCTCTTGGAATGATTGTTGCTTTATGAATTGGGTGAGCTGCATTCTCGTTAATAGTTACTATTGCATGTCCAGCTTCGTGATATGCTGTTAATGTTTTTTCTTCTTCAGTCATAACCATAGATCTTCTTTCTGATCCCATCATCACTTTATCTCTAGCTTCTTCAAAGTCAGTTAGAGTAACTAGTCTTTTATTTTTTCTTGCAGCAAGTAATGCTGCTTCATTAACTATATTTGCTAAATCTGCACCTGAAAAACCAGGAGTTCCTCTAGCTACCGTTCTTAAATTGACATCAGGTGCCATTTTAATTTTTTTAACATGAACTTTTAATACTTTTTCTCTACCTATTATATCTGGAAGTCCAACAACTACCTGTCTATCAAATCTACCTGGTCGTAATAATGCAGGGTCTAATACATCAGGTCTATTTGTAGCCGCAATAATTATTACACCTTCATTCGTTTCAAAGCCATCCATTTCAACTAATAATTGGTTTAAAGTTTGTTCTCTTTCATCGTTACCTCCACCAAGGCCAGCACCTCTACTTCTTCCGACAGCATCTATCTCATCTATGAAAATAATGCAGGGCGAATTTTTTTTACCTTGCTCAAACATATCTCTAACTCTTGAGGCTCCAACACCTACAAACATTTCAACAAAATCTGATCCTGATATAGTAAAGAATGGAACTCCTGCTTCTCCAGCTATAGCTCTAGCAAGTAAAGTCTTACCCGTTCCTGGTTGACCGACTAACAAACATCCTCTTGGTATTTTTCCACCAAGTCTACTAAACTTTTTAGGATCTTTTAAAAATTGAACAACTTCTTCAACTTCTTCTTTGGCTTCTTCTACTCCAGCAACATCATCAAAGGTGACTTTACCTTTTAATTCATTCATCATTTTTGCTTTAGACTTTCCAAAGCCCATAGCTCCACCTTTGCCACCCTGCATCTGTCTCATAAAGAAAATCCAAACAGCAATCAATAACAACATTGGAAACCACGACAATAAAACTCCAAACAAAGAGGGCATCTTATCTTCTAAAGGAGCAGCTGATATGCTTACGCCTCTTTCAGATAACTTTTCAATTAAATTTGGATAATTTGGTGAATAAGTAGAAAAAGTATTTCCATTAGCTAATACTCCTCTAATATTGTTTCCTTGAATATCAACTTTTACAACTCCACCATTATCAACCTCTGATAAGAATTCTGAAAATATAATAGAATTAACTTTGCCCACATTAGCCTGAGGGTTCTTAAACATATTATAAAGACCTATTGTTAAAAAAACAATTACTGCCCACATTGCTAAATTCTTCATATTCATACCCATAAGATAATAATTATTATTAATTAAACAAGTGTCAAATTGTTACAAAACATTAACTTTATTAGAGTTTTCTCTTGATATTAATATGGTCTTATTAACACTTTCAACAAAACAGCCTCCTAAAGTTATTTTTGAAAATGTCTTGAGAGATATTCGATTAATCAACTCATTAATACTTTTTCCTCTAACAGGATAGTATTTTTTACCTATTTTTTTAATAACAAATGTCAAAGATCTAAAAACAACTTCATGAGATTGATCAAAAAAATTATGACTTAAGATATAAGTATCTTTTGTTTTAATATGTACAGAATTTTCTTCCAAATTTTTTTTAACATAAAATCTTATTGATTTGTCTGAGTCTTTTAAATTATTAATAGTTAATTTAAGTTTTTTTAAATCCAATCCCTCTTGTTCAAGAGATTCTAATAAAGTTCTAATTCTTGTTCTTTTATATATCTTATTAATATTGGATGGATCTTTAATAAAGAACTTAAATACTATTTTAGAAATATTAATTAAATCATTTTTTTCTAAGTTAAGTAATGGTCTTAAAATATTTAGATCTTCATCTTTATATTTTACACTTTTATTAAAAGATACCAGTCCATTTAACCCACTTCCTCTAACAACTCTAATTAAAAAATTTTCAAATAAATCATTTGAATGATGTCCTAACAATAAGTGTTCAACATTATTTTTTTTACATTCTTTTGCTAGTAAAGAATATCTTGCCTCTCTTGCTAAAGATTGAGTATTTCTAGAAGGTTTTTTACCTTTCCAGCTTAATATTTTACAGGTGATGCCAATTTTTTGTAAAATTTTTTTTACTGAAGCAGCTTCTTTTGCCGACTCGGGTCTAAGCTTATGGTCAACTAAAAAGAATTTAACTGTTATTTTATTTTTTATTGAGTAGCATTTAGCCAAGTAAGCCAGCGCCAAGCTATCAGGTCCGCCTGAAACTGCTACAGCTAAATTTTTCCCAGTATTTAAAGATGAAGAGAATTCAGTATAAACTTTAGAAATTTTTTGATTTTTTAAAAAACTAAGAATTTGTTTATGAGTTTTGTTTTGAGCACTCAAACTTTTTTGATTCATATTTTGCTTTTTGCAGCACTGATTGATTTGCTTTAGGATATTGTTCTTCAACACCCTCAATCATTTTACAGCCTTGTTCTTTTTCTCCTATCTGGACCATTGATACACCAAGTTTTAATAAATTTATAGGAGCCTTCTCGCCTTTTGGATATTTTTGATAACCTTCTAAATAAGCTGTAGCAGCATCAGTATAAAGCTGTCTTATTCTGAATGTTTCAGCATACCAATATTGTGCATTGCCTGCCAATTTATGTTCTTCATTTGTTATTACAAATTCTCTAAAGGCTTTTTCTGCCATACTATAATCTCCAACTTTTAAAAAACTGGTTGCAAATTCATATTGTTTTTCTGGATTATCCTTTGGAAGTATGTTTTGCTCTGCTTCAAATGTTTCGGTTATTATTGAAGATATAGTTTCTACAGATTGTATCTGTTGAGTAGTTTCATTATTATTCGTATCTTTATATGAAATAGCTCCTAGGTCTTGAGGTTGTGAAGACCCTGGTAAAACTTTTTCTGCTTGTTTTTTTGGTATGGATGTTAATTTTTGACTAACCTCACCTGATGATAAAGTATTTTCAACATCTTGAAATCTTACTTGATTATCAGCCTGAACTTTAGAAAGTCTACTAGATAGTTTATCTAATTTAAAATTTATTTCCTCAAACTTATTAGTAAGTTCTTGAAATTGATTTTCAATATCTGACAGTTTTAATAAGTGTCTTGTCAAAACATCTTCGGAATTTTTATCAAAACTTTCTACACTACTTAAATTTCCTGTATTAACTGATCCTGAGTAAACTGCTTTCTCCAGCGTTTTTAAATCTTTTTGTATTAACTCTAAAACTTCATTGAAATTATGATTGTCTGCTAGGGTAATATTGGAAAAAAAAATAAACATGATAGTTATTTTTAATTGAAATATTTTTTTATAATTAAACATAATATACTGAGTAGTAATTATAATGATGGCAAAAAAAAGACCCTAACACTTAAGTGTATAGGGTCTTTTATAAATTAATTTTTCTAGTTTAATTTGCTTTAACCGTAACTGATCTTCTGTTTTTTGACCAAGCTAAAGGGTTAGATCCTGAATCTACAGGTCTTTCTTTTCCATAACTTAACACTGAAATTCTGTCTGAAGAAACTCCATAAGTCATTAAATAGTCTTTTGCTGAATTCGCTCTTCTTTCACCCAATGCTAAGTTGTACTCCCTTGTACCTCTTTCATCAGCATGACCTTCTAAAACAACATTAATCTTTGAATTTTTTCTTAACCATCCTGCTTGCTTTCTTAAAGTCTCTCTTGAAGCTGTTGTAAGTACAATTTCATTTGTTGCAAAGAAAACTCTATCTGGAACACCGGATGCTAAATATTCTACAGAATCTGTTCCTGTATAAACATCACCTTGAATTTGTCCTGTTGTTGTTTTTTTTGTTGCACAAGCGGTTAATACCAAACTTGCTAATATAATTAGAAATGCATTTTTTAAAATCTTGCTTAAGTTCATTGTTGCTCCTTAATTCTTAATTAAATAACTTACTTTTTCACAACTAATTAGATGTTTCAAGCTAAAAAATCAACTAATTTAAACATTAATTGCTCAATAATGATGACCAAGATGGGTCAGAAGCATCCGTTTCAGTTTTAACCATCTTTTCATTATATCCTGTTAAATCAATGGACCACAATTTAGCTGAAAATCCTTCTCCTCTTGAGTTAGTTTTAGTCTCTCTATAAAAAATAAGTACTCTTCCATTTGGTGACCATGATGGAGCTTCTTGGTAAAAGTTCTCTGTTAATAGTCTTTCACCAGTTCCATCTGTTCTCATCACCCCAATATAAAATTTGCCCTTGTGTAATTTTGTAAACGCAATCAAATCTCCTCTTGGTGACCATACTGGCGTTCCATATAAACCATTGCCAAAGGAAATCCTTTTTACATTTTTTCCATTACTTTCCATTACATAGATTTGTTGGTAGCCACTTCTGTCAGAATTGAAGGTAATATATTTTCCATCAGGTGAGTAAGAGGGAGACGTATCAATTGAGGGATGGTTTATAATTCTTTCAACAATTCTATTCTCAAGGTCCATAGTATAAATATCTGAATTTCCATCCTTTGCAAAACTCATTATAATTTTTTTACCGTCTGGAGAAAATCTTGGCGCAAATGTCATCCCTGGAAAATCTCCAACCACTTCTTGCATTCCTGTTTCGATATCTAATAAATAAACTCTTGGTAAATTTCTAAAATAAGAAAGATATGTAACCATTTGATTGGTTGGACTAAACCTTGGTGTTAAAACTAATTCATTTCCAAGGGTTAAATATTTATTATTAAAACCATCTTGGTCCATGATAGCTAATTTTTTTATTCTATTGGTTTTTGGTCCTTCTTCTGAAACGTAAATTATTCTAGTGTCAAAATAACCTTTTTCTCCAGTTAAACGTTCATAGACTTTATCTGTAATAATGTGACCTACTCTTCTCCAGTTACTAGGAACGGTAGTAAATGCTAAAGCCATCATTTCTTTTCCAGCTAAAACATCCCACAATCTAAATTCTACTCTTAGCTTTTCATCTACAAACGTAACCTTGCCTGTTACTAAAGCTTGTGCTTTGATTAAATTCCAATCCTCAAACCTTGGTTTTAAATTAGCTACATCTGGCTCTTGAAGAAATGCATTTTTATCTAGTGGATTAAATAGACCAGATTGTCTTAAATTATTTTCAACAACTATTGATATTTCCGATCCAAGATCTTCTTTTTTTAAAATTTTTTTAAAATTTTCTTTTGATTTATTGTCTATTGATAAAGGGGATACAGCAACTGGTAGTGGATTTAAATTCCCTCTAGTAATATCAACCTCAATTAAAGCAAAAGCTTTTATGGGAATAATAACAAGTAATATAAATAAATATCTTAATAACATTTTTATCCTTCTAACATTTCTCTGGCATCAAAGTTTAGTTGCATATCTTTCCATCTTTCATACCCTGTACTGGGTACTCTAAGGGGTTGGCAAAGTTTTATTGCTCTTAGTGCACTTTCAGCTAATACTTTATAAAACCCCTGTCCTGGCCTATTCATTCTAGCATGATCAAGAATTTCAGTTTTTATAATAGAGCCATCTGGCTTTAATTGTAACTTAATTCTAACTAATAAATCTTCGTTAAACGGTAACCCTAGAGGAATACTCCAACAACCAAAAATTTGAGCTTTTAGAGCATCTTCTTCGCTTAAGGTTAATCCGGCAAAATCCATTTCTTTATCTTGATCTTGAGTAACTTTATCTAGTTTTTTGTTTGTTTCTGCACTTTCAGTCTTAGACTTATCAATTAATGCCGCAATACTGTTGCTGTCAAATAGCTCTTTTTTTTCAAATTCTGAAATTTGTTTAATTTCTGTCTCTTCTTTTTCAGGGTTTTGTTTTTCATCCTTAATTTTCTTTATTTTTTCTATTTTTTCATCAGGCAATGGAACAGCATCTGGCTTTTGTTTTTTTATTTTTTTTGGTGGTGCCTGTTCAGAAACTAATTTTTTTTCTTTTTCTTTAACTTTCTCTATTATTTTTTTTGCTTTAGGTGCAAAAGGAATGTTAGTTTTGTCTGTGATTTGAATTAACTCAACTGATATAATTGGCGGAAGATCAATCGGTTTTTTAGCAAGGAATGGTAAACTCATAGCTGTAATTATCACAAGAAATATATGAAGCCCAAAAGAAATAACCATATTTCTATTCACTCTATTTACCTTTCTTTGTATGGCTCAGAAATTAATGCTACTTTAGTAAAACCAGAGCCAGATAGCATCCCCATTATTTCTAAAACTCTACCATAGTTTATTGATTTGTCTCCTCGGACATAAATTCTAGTATCAGTTCTATTTTTAGATACAGCTAAAATTTTTGCTATTATTTTATCATACTCAACTTTAGATTCTTGAATAAATATTTCACCTTTAGAGTTTATAGATAATGTTAATGGTTCTAATTCTTCAGGTAATGAGTCCGCGGAGCTTTCGGGTAAATCTACTTGTATTCCAACTGTTAATAATGGTGCTGTAACCATAAATATAATTAATAACACCAACATTACATCAACAAATGGAGTTACATTTATTTCACTCATAGGCTCTTTTGATGAACGATTGAGTTTAAAAGCCATTTTATATTATTGATAAAAATCTTTTAGAAAAATTTTCTAATCTTTGAGAATATTTTTTTGAATCATTGTTAAATTTATTGTAAGCAACAACCGCAGGTATTGCAGCTAGCAATCCAAGAGCAGTTGCAAATAAAGCTTCTGCTATTCCTGGTGCCACAATTGCTAAACTTGTATTTCTTGATATTGCTATGGATTGAAACGAGTTCATTATTCCCCATACTGTTCCGAACAAACCTATAAAGGGTGCTGTTGAACCAACTGTTGCCAAAAATGTAAAACCTTTATCTATTTTTGAAATTTGTTTTTCAATATTAACCTCAAGTACACTTACCATTCTTTCATTAAGATTAGTTTTACTTTTAGCTTTTAATAAACTTTGCATAGTATCTTTAAACAATAAAGCTGTTGGGTTTTCTACATTAGCTGGCAAACTATTATAAAAAGTTTCTGCTGATTTTGATTTCCAAAATTTTTCTTCAAATTCTTCAGATTCTAGATTTATTTTTTTAAATAATCTAAACTTTTCAATAATGACTGCCCATGAGTATATTGAGCAACCAATCAACATAAGTATTACCGATTTTACTATAAAGTCTGCTCTTAAAAATAAACTCCACAAAGAAAAATCTGTATTTGAGGCTAAGCCTACTGCTTGAGATGTAATGTCTGCTTCCATGTTTAAGGTTTCACACTAAAATGTGTCATGAATTTGACTTTTAAAGTCTTAAATTATTCTTCTAGTTTGTAAGTTTCGTAATAAAAGCTGGCTATTAATATTGCATCAGCTTTATTTGAGTCTTTTTTCCTTGATAACTCTGATGAAAAATATGGAAATACCTCTATTGCTTTTGTTCTACTAGCATCTTTTTCTGAATTAATAAGGTTAAAATACTTTTTCCATTTTGTCGGTCTTACAAAATACATTGGTAATTGCATTGCAGAACAGATTCCTTTTAAAATACCAAATGATTGTCCAAAATTAAACATACTAGTAACGCCTTGACCTGGCATGGCTGATACTTGTTCAATTATAACTTTAATATCTTCCTTTTTTATATCTTTAATCCTTGAGAAAATTTCATAATAAATTTGAGCACCATTAACTTGTTTTTTATTTTTTTTCCCTTCTGGCATATTTGGCATTTCAATAACATCAATTATTTTACCATCTTGAAAAAAGCAAATAGAACCTGTTATTCCTGGATCTATTCCAATAATAAGCATTAACTATTATTAAAGTTTATGTTTGAATAAACACTTTGAACATCATCATCATCTTCTAATGATTCTAAAAATTCTATTGCAGCTTCCACTTTATCTTTTTCAACATCTACACTAGTTAACGGAACCCATTCAATCTCTGTTGAAATAAAATTTGCAATTGTTTTTTCCAAGTTCTTTTTTACATTATAAATTTTGTTCATAGGACATTGAATTTCATGAAATTCTTCATTTGAAATACACTCATCTGCACCCGATTCAATTGCTAGTTCAAAAATTTGTTCATCTGATATTTCTCTTTTATCAATTTTGATAATTCCTAACTGATTAAAGTTATGTGATGCAGAACCCTGTGTTCCTAAATTTCCACCACTTTTTACAAATATAGATCTAACATTGGAAGCTGTTCTGTTTTTATTGTCAGTTAACGCTTCTACGATCACTGCTATTTTATCTGGACCAAATCCTTCATATCTTAAATTTTCATAATTTGTTTCAGAGTTAACAGAAGATTTGGCAATAGCTCTTTCAATATTATCTTTTGGCATGTTAGCTGACTTTGCTGCTTGAATTGCAGATCTAAGTCTTGGATTCATCGCAGGATCTTTATCGCCTAGTTTTGCCGCTACACTTATCTCTTTAGATAATTTTGAAAATACTTTAGATCTCTGTTTGTCTGCTTTTCCCTTAGAGTGTTTTATACTTGCCCATTTTGAATGACCCGACATAATAATTATTGAGAATTTTTTAATTCTCCTCCATATATAAAATTTTCTACATTTTTAGCTAACCCTGTTTCTATATCACATTCAACAATCACACCACACAAACTAGCTTCACCAATTGATGGAAAGTGCTTTGTAGACTTTTTTTTTAAGAACCTGTTAATTGAATTCTCTTTATTCATTCCAATAACTGAGTCGTAATCACCACACATTCCCGCATCAGTCTGATATGCAGTGCCTCCATTTAATACTCTCGTATCATTTGTTGGAATATGCGTGTGAGTTCCAACGACCAATGTCGCTTTTCCATCAAAAAAATGACCTATAGCTGCCTTTTCACTTGTTATTTCTCCATGAAAATCGACTAATAGAAAATCATAATCTTCTTTAAGCTTATATTTTTTCATAAATTTTTCAGCTGCTTCAAATACATCTTCACATTTCTTCATAAAAACATTTCCCATCAAATTAAGTACTCCCACTCTCATACCATTTTTAGCATTAAATATTCCAAAGCCCTTTCCTGGAGATGGTTCAAATAAATTTTTAGGTCTTAGAAGTCGATTTTCTTTTTCTATATGAGACATTGTTTCTTTTTGATCCCATACATGATTACCTGTTGTAATAACATCTACTCCACAATTAAAAAAATCTTTACATATTTCCTCTGTAATGCCAACACCTGAGTCAGCTGCATTCTCACCATTAACAACTACAAAATCGATTTTTTCATTTTTAATTTTTGAGAGTAAATTATTCAGAACCATTGATCGACCTGAAATGCCAACTACATCCCCTAAGAAAAGTATTTTCATTTTATAATATGTTCATTTGTTAAAATATAATCTAGTTTTTGATCATACATATTAATTGGCACTTTATCAATTTCTTGAACTGAAAAAGCTAAACCTATCTTTATAATATTTTTTTTTTTTTGATAATTTTTGAATTAATCGATCATAATATCCTCCACCATATCCAAGTCTGTTCAAATTTTTATCAAATGCTACTAAGGGAATTAATAAAACATCAGGATAAACTATATTTTCTTTTTCTGGTTCAGGTATCCCATATTTATTTATCTTTAATGGCTCAAAGAATGACCATGAATAAAAATCCATTTGAAAGTTTTTCTTAATTACAGGCAAAGAAATATCAAATTTATTCTTTTTAAAATCTTTTAACAGTGCCAAGTCATCTATCTCAAAGTTTACTGGATAGTATCCACCTATAATCTTATTGCTTATCTTTTCTTTTTTTAGAATCTTTATGATTTGGCTAAAGTTGAGCTGGATATTTTTTGTATTAAATTTTTGCCTAACTTTAAGAATTTTCTTTCTTAATTTAGATTTTAACACAAATCTATTGAACTGGATTTTCTAAATTTGCTTTTTCGACAAAATTTTCAATTTCATCTGCAGCTGCTCCTATTATTTTTTCATAATCATCTTTATTTTTTTCAATTTCTTTTTTAAAATTCTCATGATCTTGTTGCAATTGCTGCATCTCATCTTCTTTTTTATCTCTATAGTTATAAACTAAAGATTTCAATTCTCTAAATTTATTTGATAAATTTAGTAACTCAGTTTTTTTTTGTTCTACTTTTTTTTTAGTTTCAAAGTATTCATCCATGATTTGAACTGAAGTGATCAATAGAAGTTTATTTTCCCCTATATTTCCTAAGTCATTCTTTAAATTGTTAAATTTTTCATTAATATGAGTTAACAATTCTTCTAGATGCTCTTCTTGCCCATCATCACAAGATAGTAGAAATTCTTTGCCATTAAATTTAATATTTACATTTGCCATTTATCTATTTCTTCTAATAAAGTATCTGTTTCTTGATTTAATTCATCTATTTTTTCAGAAAATTCTGTCTCTTTTTTTTGTTCTTCTATTTTTTGCTGATTAATATCCTTTAATTTTTGATTAAGAGCTTTGTATTCACTTTCTAAATTTTGATATTTTTCTTCTATTTGTTTTTTTTCAATTTCTAATTGATTTTTTTGAGTGTTTAAGTTTTCTAGATTAAACTTTAACGTTGGGTTTTGTAAATTTAAACTCTTCAATTTATTAAGTGCAAAACTAAGCTTTTTTTCTTTTTCACTGTCTGTTTTCATATATATATATTTATATTATTAAATTGAGTCTTCTAAGTCTAGATAGGATATTTTGAACAAATTACATAAAGATTTATCAAACGCAATAAGGTTTTTATCGATAGACGCTGTACAAAAAGCAAATTCGGGCCATCCTGGGATGCCCATGGGTATGGCAGATGTATCAACAGTTTTATTTAAAAATTTTCTTAGATTTAATCCAAAAAATCCTAACTGGCTGAATAGAGACAGATTTGTTTTATCTGCTGGACATGGATCTATGCTTCTTTACTCTTTATTACATTTAACTGGGTACAAAAGTATTTCCTTGAATGATATTAAAAATTTTAGACAATTAAGATCTATTTGTGCGGGTCACCCTGAATATCACGCTGGTACAGGTATTGAAACGACGACGGGTCCCCTTGGACAAGGAATTGCTAATTCAGTTGGGTTTGCTATTGCGGAAGAAATTTTAAAGAAAAAATTAGGTAAAGAAATAATAAACCATAAAACTTATGTTTTAGCTGGAGATGGATGTTTAATGGAAGGTATTAGCCATGAAGCAATGAGTTTAGCTGGACACTTAAAGTTAAAAAATCTAATTATGCTTTTTGATAATAATTCAATATCTATTGATGGACCAACTAGCTTGGCAGTTTCAGATAATTTCAAAAAGAGATTTGAAAGTTATGGTTGGGATTACATGCTGATTAATGGTCATAATGAAAAAGAAATTTTTGCAGCATTAAAAAAAGTTCAAAATGCAAAAAGACCAACTGTTATTTCATGCAAAACAAAAATTGGTTATGGCTCACCTAATAAATCTGGTAAAGCCTCTTCGCACGGTAGTCCAATTGGTTTAGATGAAATTAAATTAGTTAGAAAAGTGCTAGATTGGAAGCACAAACCTTTTGAGATTCCTAAATATATTTTAAATGAATGGAGAAAAGTTGGTAACAAGGGTGCAAAACTTGATTCCGCATGGAGTGAAATTTATAAAAGAAAAAAAAATTTAGTAGATAAAGTGTTTAAAAATAATTTCTCTAAAGCTTTAAAAAGTGAAAAGCAAAATTCTCTTAAAGAAAACAAAAGTCTAGCCTCAAGAAAAGCTTCTGAACTAACTCTTAATGCTCTTACGAAAGAAAATAATACATTAATTGGTGGTTCAGCTGATTTAGCGGGATCCAACAACACTAAAACAAAACATCATAATGCTATTAATTCTGGTAGTTTTAATGGTGATTATATTCACTACGGGGTTAGAGAGCATGCCATGTCTGGAATAATGAATGGACTAGCACTTCATAGCAAGTTTATACCTTACGGGGGAACTTTTTTAATATTTTCTGATTATTGCAAACCTTCCATTCGTTTATCTGCTTTGATGCAACAACGTGTTATTTATGTGATGACCCATGACTCAATTGGCTTAGGAGAAGATGGACCAACACACCAGCCCATAGAACAACTGTCTGGATTAAGATCTATTCCTAATTTAAATGTTTTTAGACCAGCAGACAGAATGGAAACTATCGAATGTTGGGAATTAGCATTAAAAAACCTGAAGACACCAAGTGTGTTATCTTTAACTAGACAAAATCTTGAACCTGTTAGAAAAAAATATTCAAATATAAACAAATGTTCTTTAGGAGCTTATGAGGTTTTAAGAACTAATAAAAAAATTAATTTAACGATATTTGCTAGTGGTTCTGAGGTTAATTTAGCAATTGAAACTAGCCATAAATTAGCCAAAGATAAGATATACTCTAAAGTTGTGTCAGTACCATGCCAAGATATTTTTGATTTACAGTCAAAATCATATAGGAAAAAAATACTTAATGAAGCCAAATTTAAAATATCTATTGAAGCTGCTTCAACAGATTGTTGGAAAAAATATATTGGAACTGAGGGTTTAGCTTTTGGAATAGATACATTTGGTAAAAGTGCACCATACAAAAAAATTTATAAATATTTCGGATTAACAGTTCAAAATATTTCACAAAAAACTAAGAAACTAATAAAGAGTTAAGTATGACAATAAAAGTTGGCATCAATGGAATGGGAAGAATTGGTAGAATGGTAATTAGAGCTATCATTGAAAGCCAAAACAAAAACATAGAAATCAAACACATCAATAACCGATCAAATTCTGAAGCCAGTTGTTCTTTAATTAAATATGATTCTATTCATGGTAAATTTAATGCAGATTTAAATTATGATGAAAAACATTTAATTATTAATAATAATAAAATAACATTTTCACAAGAATCTAATATCGAAGATATCAATTGGAAAAAATTTGATGTTGATTATGTTTTTGAATGTACTGGAAAATTCAACTCAAAAGAAAAATTATTAACTCATATAAAAAATGGGGCTAAAAAAGTTATAGTTTCTGCTCCATGCAAAAATGCAGACAAGACTATTGTCTATGGAGTAAATGAAAATATTTTGACAAAAAATGATCAAATTATTTCTGCAGCCTCTTGTACGACTAACTGTCTTGCACCTGTTGCTAATATTTTAAATAAAACTTTTGAAATTGAAAAAGGGTTTATGACAACTATTCATGCTTTCACTAGTGATCAAAGAATTCTAGACAATTCCCATAAAGATCCCAGAAGAGCAAGATCTGCCAGTCAATCTATTGTGCCAACTTCTACAGGTGCTTCAAAAGCAATTGGTGAAATTATACCATCGTTAAAAGGGAAGCTTGAAGGTATTGCAATGAGAGTACCAACCCCAAATGTTTCACTTATAGAACTAGTTTTTTGTACAAAAAAAGAGATGAGCAAAGAAACAATTAATGAGGCATTTGCTATCGCCTCTAAAGAACAGTCAAAAAAAGTTTTAGAAGTTACATTGGAAAAATTAGTTTCAATTGATTTCAATCATAATTCAGCTTCTGCAATTGTTGATTTGTCTTTAACCAATGTAGTTGGTAAAAATATGGGAAAAATTTCAGCGTGGTATGATAACGAATGGGGCTTTTCTAATAGGATGTGTGACATAGCAGAACATCTTCATCAAATCTCTTAATGAGAAATATTCAAGACGAGACTAATCTCAATCAAAAAAAAGTATTACTTAGGTTGGATTTAAACGTTCCATTAGATAATGGAAAAATTACTGATACCACTCGAATAGATAAAATTTTACCTACTATTAATTTTTTATTAAAAAGTGAAGCAAAAATTATAATACTATCTCATGTGGGCAGACCCAATGGCAAAATTGTAAATGAATTTTCTCTTAAGCCAATTTGTGAAGATCTAAAAAATAAACTAAACGAAAATATAAGACTAGTTTCAAAAAATATAAAAGAAATTAAATCTACCGATTTATTTAATGAACAGGATGAAAAAATTGTAATACTTGAAAATATTAGATTCTATGAAGAAGAAGAAAAAAATGACAATAGTTTTGCAAAACATTTAGCAAGTCTAGCTGATATTTACGTCAATGATGCTTTTTCATGTTCACATAGGGCTCATGCCTCAATTTTTGAAATCACCAAATTTATCCCTTCATACGCTGGCCTTCAATTAAATTTAGAAATTGATGCACTATCTAAAATTACATCTGAGATTCAAAGACCTATAACATGCATCATAGGTGGTTCTAAAATATCTTCTAAAATTAATATAATTAAGAATTTAATTGCTAAATTTGATAATATTATAATAGTTGGTGGGATGGCCAACAATATACTCAAATATAAAGAGTATGAAATTGGAAAATCTATTCAAGAAGATAATTGTGATAAAATTATTGAAGAAATATTTTCTTTATCAAAAAAAGAAAACTGTAAGATAATTTACCCTGTAGATGTTGCTGTAGGGAAAAACTTAGTTGGATCAGCTGAAATAAAAGAAATAAATAATATTTCTAAAGATGAATTAATTTTAGATATTGGCCCTAAAACAATTAAGGCTATTAACTTATTAATTGAAGAAAGTAGCACTATCTTATGGAATGGGCCTGCAGGTTATTTTGAAAATCCTAATTTTGCCAAAGGAAGTATTGAAATAGCAAAAAAAATTATTGAAAAAAATAAGAATAATACAATTTACTCAGTTGCAGGTGGCGGTGATACTGTTTCTCTTTTGAATAGCATTGAAGCAATTAGTGATTTTAATTTTGTTTCAACTGCAGGTGGTGCTTTTTTAGAATATCTTGAAGGAAAAGAACTTCCTGGTATAAAAGCCCTTAATTAACATGTCAGAACTTAATAAAATTGCATTAAAAATATTGTCTGGTGGCAAGGGAATCCTTGCTGCTGATGAGAGCAATGGAACTATGACTAAAAGATTAGAGTCAGTTAATGTACCGTCTACCCCAGAAAATAGACTTCTATTTAGAGAAACTCTTTTTTCTGCAAGTGGAATGAATGATTTTATTGGTGGTGTTATTTTATATGATGAAACTATCAATCAAACATCTAGATCAAAGCTTACTATTCCAGAATTAATTTCTAAGTCAGGAGCGGTTCCAGGAATTAAAGTTGATACAGGTGCAAAAATTCTAGCAGGCTCTCATGAAGAAAAAATTACAGAAGGTTTAGATGGCTTAAGAGAAAGACTAAAGAACTATTATAAACTTGGAACAAGATTTACAAAATGGAGAGGTGTTTATAATATTTCAGATAAGTATCCAAGCAAACTATCTATACATTCTAATGCTCATGCACTAGCAAGATATTCATCCTTAGTCCAAGAATGCGGAATGGTCCCAATTGTAGAACCTGAAGTTTTAATGGATGGAGATCATTCTGCTGAAACTTGTTTTAATAAAACCTCTGAAGTTATTAAAAAATGCTTTGAAGAATTAATGATTCACAAAATTGATTTAAGTGGAATAATTTTAAAGCCTAATATGATTTTAGCAGGAACTACTTCTGATAAAAAAATATCAAGTGAAGAAGTTGCAAAACTTACCTTAAAATGCTTAAAAGAAAATGTACCAACTGACGTACCAGGAATTGCTTTTTTATCTGGTGGGCAAACAGAGGTGGAAGCAACAGAAAATTTAAACCTAATTAATAAGTGTAATGACACAAATTTTATTATGACTTATTCATATGGTAGAGCCTTACAACAAAGTGCACTTAAATTTTGGTCAAAAGATATTAATAATACTAGTGGCACTCAAAAAGTCTTTAACCACAGAGCAAACATGTGCACATTAGCTGCTCAAGGTAAATGGTCAAAAGAACTTGAAGCAAAATAAAATAAATAAGAAATTTGTTTATTTAATTTCTCCAAATAAAATAACTAATATAAATTTTTATAATGATTTGGCTCTTGTATTAAGTTCCAAAAAAATAAGTTTTTTTCAACTAAGGCTTAAAAAAGAAACAAATTTAAATAAACTAATTATTGGAAAAAAAATTAAGAAAATTTGCAAAAAATACAAGGTTAAATTTTTAATTAATGACAACCCTCTTCTTGCTAAAAAATTGGATGCAGACGGTTGTCATTTAGGTCAAAAAGATATGGACTTAATAAAAGCTAGAAAAATATTAAAGAACAAAATTATTGGTGTGACCTGTCATAATTCTATTAATTTAGCAAAGAGAGCTATTAATGCTGGCGCTGATTACTTAGCTTTTGGTGCATTTTATGCATCCAAAACTAAGATTGTTAAATATAGAGCTAGTTTAACTGTATTAAAATCTATTAAAAAAATAACGTCCATACCAGTTGTTGCTATTGGCGGCATAAAGCTAAGCAATTATAAAAAGCTTTTATTGAATAAAGCTAACTTTTTAGCTATTTCAGGCTACATTTGGAATAATAAAAAATATAAACCATTAGAAGCTATTAAAAAATTAAAATGAAATTATACGCAAGTGAAATTAGAGTTGGGATGTTAATTGAATATAAAAATGATCTTTGGCAAGTCTTAAAAACACAGCATGTGAAACCTGGCAAAGGTGGTGCTTTTGCTCAAGTTGAGATGAAAAGTGTTAATAAAAATACAAAATTAAATGAAAGATTTAGATCAAGTGAGTCTGTTGAAAAAGCTTCATTAGATGAAACAAAGTTTAATTATCTTTATAGCGATGAAATTGATTATTATTTTATGGACCCTAAAACTTACGAGCAAATAAATATTAAAAAAGAAACAATTGGAGAAAAAGGTAAAATGTTAACAGAAAACTTAGAAGTCAGTATAAGTTTTTATAATGAAAAACCTTTAACAGTTGAGCTACCCAATCAAGTAACGGGCACGATTGATACAACTGATGTTGCTTTAAAGGGGCAAACAGTTTCCTCTTCTTATAAACCCGCTACTTTAGATAATGGTGTAAATATTCAAGTCCCTCCATTTATTGAAAGTGGAGATAAAATCATAGTTGATACTAGAACTATGGAATATATTAAAAAAATATAAATCTTATGCAATCCATATCAGCCAATCTAAACATAATGATCAAGGCTGCAGAAAAAGCATCCAGGGCTCTAATTAGAGATTTTGGAGAAATAGAAAAATTACAAGTATCCATCAAAGGACCTGCTGATTTTGTTTCGAACGCAGATTTAAAAGCTGAAAAAATTATTATTGAAGAATTAAAAAAAGCCAGACCCTACTATTCCATTATAAGTGAAGAAGATGGTTCTGAAACTAATAAAGATAAAGATCACACTTGGATTATAGACCCTATAGATGGTACTACAAATTTTTTACATGGCGTTCCACACTTTGCAATATCAATTGCTTTAAAATCTAGCAATGAAATAGTCTCAGGTTTAATCTATGACCCAATTAAAGATGAGATGTTTTATGCTGAGAAAGAAAGTGGTGCATTCTTTAACAACCAAAGAATCAGGGTGTCTAAAAAAAAAGAGCTTAATAGCTGCTTGTTTGCTACAGGCGGTGTTTCAAATACGGAAGTTGATTTACCTTTAAGAAAATCTGGTAGTGCGGCCCTTGATATCGCGTATGTAGCGGCAGGGAGATATGATGGTTATTTCGAAAATAACCTTAAGCTATGGGATATAGCTGCAGGTATAATAATTTTAAAAGAGGCAGGTGGAATAATTAATGAAATAGACCTTTCTCAAAATAAAAATATCCAAATAAAAGCCTCTAGCATGGCAATTAATGAAAAAATGATGGAAAAATTAAAGAACTTTTAATTGTTTTATAAAATTCTTTTGCTATAAGTCTCGATATGAAAAAAGACATACACCCAAACTACCACGCAATTAAAGTAGAAATGACTGATGGAACTCAATTTGAAACAAGATCAACTTGGGGTAAAGAGGGAGAAATTCTAAAACTAGAAATCGACCCAAAATCTCATGCTGCTTGGACCGGCGGAAAACAAAAGTTAATGGATAAGGGTAGAGTTAGTAAATTCAATAAAAAATTCCAAAACTTCAGATCAGAAAAGAAGGATTAAATGTCAAACGTACCATTAATGCCAATGGCGACTGCTGTTTGGCTAGTAGAAAATACAACACTTACGTTCAAGCAGATTGCTACATTCTGCAATTTACACGAAGTTGAAGTACAAGGAATTGCTGACGGTGAAGTTGCAAAAGGAATAATGGCTTACAATCCAATTATATCTGGTCAGCTTACTAGGGAAGAAATTGAGATGGTGTCAAAAGACGAAAATAAAGATCTTCAAATAAAAAATACTGATATTGAAATTTCAACTGAAGATAAAAAAATCAAAAAATATATTCCCTTATCAAAAAGACAAGATAAACCAGATTCTGCCTTATGGTTGATTAAACATCATTCATTATTAAAAGATTCTCAAATTGCAAAATTAGTTGGTGTGACTAAAGCATCTGTAACTGCAATTAAAAATAAAAGTTATTGGAATTATAACAACTTAAGCCCTAAAGATCCTGTTGCATTAGGGCTCTTTTCACAGAAAGATTTAATTGATGCTATTGAAAAGGCTGAGAGAAGAATAAAAAGAGAGAAAAAAGAAAAAGAAAAGGCAAAATTAACAAGAGAAGTTTCAAACATTGAATAATTTTAATAGACACCAAAATTATATAGTGCTACTTAAACATTCTTAAAAATATTTATGAAAATAGAAGTCAAGGATAACAATATTGAGCAAGCTCTTAGAGTTCTTAAAAGAAAATTACAAAGAGATGGTTTTTTTAAAGTTGTAAAATTAAAAAGCGTTTATGAAAAACCTTCTGAAAAGAAAAAAAGAATTTTACAAGAAAATATTAAAAGAGTTAAAAAGCTTAATAAGCTAAAAAATAGAATTTAGATATACCGCGGGGTGGAGCAGTCTGGTAGCTCGTCAGGCTCATAACCTGAAGGTCGGCGGTTCAAATCCGTCCCCCGCAACCAATTCAAATTAAATACATTATCTTGAATACTCTGAAAAAAATGTAGCTAAAACTAAAAATGTATAAGTAAATAAGATTATTTTTTTCTTTAAAAAAAAGTTGCATATCAATTTTATCAAATAGTATGAAAAAAATTATCAAAAACATTGGCTCATAATATTTATGATAAATTGTATTTTGAATATTTGAAATAATTATTAAAAAAATTAAAATATAATTATTAATACTTAATTTAGCAAAATACCAAATGAGTATAATTGAAAATAAAGATATTAAATAAAACAAGTAATTATTCTCAAATAGTAAGTGAGATAATTGATAAAAAAAACCACCACCAGTAAATACTAATTGGTAATTAAAAAAATAAACCAAAGGAATAAAAAATATAAGAATTTTATATATGTTTTTTTTTACAAAAAATAAAAAATCTTTGTAAATATTAATAGAGAACAAGATGGGTAATATATGAAATAAGATTATAGTACTTATTATCATAATTTTATCAGCCAAATTAAAACTTAGTGTTATAGAATCTCCATCTAAGCCACTAGTTCTACCAGAAATTAAAAAATTTATTTTCATGATAAATATATAATAAAAGGCAGGAATAGCTGAAGCTAAGTTAAAAATTGTTATTGGAATTAATTTTTTTATATCAATCTTATTTATGTAGAAAAAATAAAAATAAATTATAAATAAACAGAAATTAGGACTGATATAGGATGATATTATTAATGAAATCGAGTTTAACCATACATATTTAATTTTACTATTACTTAGAAATTTTAAAAAAAAATATATAGAAAGAATAAAAAAAATTAGACCTGGCAATCTACTATCTGGCCAAATTGATAAAGATCTAAATGTTGGAGATAGAAAAATTATTAATGACAATAATTGTAAAGACTCAGCTTTAACTTCTTTAAAAACTAACTTGAGACAATTATAAAAAATTAAAATTAAGCTTAAACATAAGTGCAAATGAATAATTCTTATAACTTCAAAACTTAAGCCTAGTTTTAAAAATATTGATAAAAAAATTAAATATATTGGTGAGTGTCTCTGTCCATATTGATCATAGGATAGTAATGTCTCTTTAAAATTTAACGAGAAATCATTTATTGGAACTTTATAGACGTTAATCCAATCATAATAAGAACCGAAATTTAAATTCTCATTAAATATAAATCCTAAAATTAAAGTTAAATATAAAAAAAAAGCAAAAAAATTATAATTATTGATTTTTCCTATTCTGTTCATATTTTTGAAGCAGATATATGAGTTCCACAATAGTATGTTGAGTAATCTTTTGAAAAAATTGATATTATCTTATCAAGACAAAGAACAATTATTAAAAAAAACAATTTAATAAAAGCAAATTTAAAATATCTATGCAACATTTGGTAAGCTACAATAAATGGCCCAACACCAATTAATTTAGTTTCTCCTTCAAATCCATTTTCTTTTAAAATTTTTAGTAAATAGTTATGAGTAGGTCTAAAAACATCGTTTGGGTCTTTATGATATCCTATTAAAAATGGTACAAATATTTCTAATTTGCCTTTTACTTTTAGTATTCTATTAATTTCAGAAATTAAGTTTTTATAATTGTAAATATGCTCAAGTGTATTAAATAAAATAATTGTATCATATTTGTTACTACTTAAACTTAAGTTTTTTTCTAGGTCTATTTTAATTTCAGAATGATTGTATAGATCAACATTTGTTAGAGACAAATCCTCTTTTTTCAAAAAATTAAAATAACTTTGATTTTTTCCAGCACCTAAATCTAGTGTTAGGCCATTTATATTTACGTTAGTTAAAAAAAAATTATGTATAATTCTCATTGGTGATTTTCTTTCTCTAAAAGATAAAAATGCATGTTTTAGAAATGAAAATGATAATGAAAATTTAAATATATTCATAGATTTTACTTAAAATTAAATCTTAAACTTTGATTTTTTACTATCCACTAAAAAATCCTTAACTGTTTCTTTTGTGAGTTGGTCGAATGTTTTTCCAAAATTTTCTATTTTTTCAATGGTTACTGGTGGAATAGTAATAATATGACAACCCAACTGTTTTGCTTGTAAATAATTGTAAGGCTCTCTAACACTCGCCCAAAGTATCTCTACATTTTTAAATTTTTTTGCCATTGTTATACTTTTTTTAAACTCTGGAACCGGGTCTTTGCCAGTGTCCCCTGCTCTACCAGCAAATATTGAAATTATAACTTTAGTTTTTTTGTTAATTAATTTTAGAATTTTTTCTGTTTGTTTTGCGCTATAAATCGCTGTTATATTAATTTTAATTTTTAAATTATTAAGTTCTTTAATAATTTTACCCATAAAAACACCTTTAGAATTTGTAACTGGCACCTTTACATAAACATTCTTTCCCCAAGTATTAATCTGAAGGGCTTGTTGTTTCATTGCTTTGTATTCGTCTGCAAATACTTCTAATGAAACAGGTTTGTTATTACAAATTTTTAATATTTTCTTTGAATAAGATTTGTAATCTTTTGCTCCTGCTTTTCTCATTAAGCTAGGATTAGTCGTAAAACCTTTAACTATTTTTTTCTTATTGAATTTTTTTATTTGATCTAATTCTGCAATATCACAAAATATTTTTGTTTTCATCAATTTAAAGATTTTTGGTTATATCCTCAGTCATTTTTTTTGCATCTGCAAATAACATTAGTGTGTTGTCTTTATAGAATAATTCATTATCAACTCCAGCATATCCAGGAGATAAACTTCTCTTTACAAACAGTACTGATTTACATTTTTCTACATCTAATACTGGCATTCCATAAATTGGACTTTGTGGATCAGTTTTTGCAATTGGATTTGTTACATCATTTGCACCAATTACAAACGCAACATCTGCATTTGCAAAATCATTATTAATCTCTTCTAGTTCAAAAACCTCATCATAAGGGACATTCGCTTCAGCCAATAAAACGTTCATGTGTCCAGGCATTCTTCCTGCAACTGGATGAATTGCATAAGTAACTTTAATATCATTTTTCTTTAAAGTATCTACCATCTCTCTTAGCGCGTGTTGTGCTTGAGCTACTGCCATACCATAACCTGGAACAATTATAACTGATGATGCATTTTTCATTAAGAAGGCGGCATCTTCCGCATTACCACTCTTAACTGGTCTTTGCTCTTTATTTTCTGTTGATGCAGATTGTTCTGTTGCACCAAATCCTCCTAAAATTACATTAAAGAATGAACGGTTCATACCTTTACACATTATATAAGACAAGATTGCACCTGAAGATCCAACAAG
Organism: Candidatus Pelagibacter sp. Uisw_130; assembly: GCF_047722505.1. Taxonomy (GTDB): domain Bacteria; phylum Pseudomonadota; class Alphaproteobacteria; order Pelagibacterales; family Pelagibacteraceae; genus Pelagibacter. The sequence continues at coordinate 181,511 of NZ_CP159814.1, read as the reverse complement.
CGCGCCCGTTATAATTAATGCAGTATTTTCTAAAGTAAAACCTATTCCTGCAGCAGCCCAACCAGAGTATGAATTTAACATTGAAATTACTACCGGCATATCTGCTCCACCTATTGGAATGATTAATAAAAACCCTATTAAAAATGAAACTGCTATTAATACCCAAAAAAAGTTAGATGACTGCGATGAGCTTAGTAAGTAAGTTAAAATTAGAATTGAAATTAACAATAAAGCATTAAGAAAATGTTGTCCTTTAAATGTGATTGGTGACCCAGACATTATTCCTTGAAGTTTTAAAAAGGCAATTATTGAGCCTGAAAATGTTATAGCACCAACTGCAGCTCCAATTGACATTTCAATTAAGCTCGCAAGTTTAATGGCTCCAGGTGATCCTAGATTGAATGCTTCCGGATTTAAGAAAGCTGAGATTGCAACAAAAACTGCTGACAAACCAACTAAACTGTGAAAACCTGCCACTAATTCTGGCATAGCAGTCATTGGTATCTTGTAAGCTATGAATGCTCCTATAAGGCCACCTACTAGTAAAAAAATTAATACATAAGTCAGACCAGTAGAAAAACTTCCAACAGATAAAAAGGTAACTGTGATAGCTATCACCATTCCCAAAATTCCAAAAAAATTACCTTGTCTTGAAGTTTCTGGTGATGAAAGACCTCTTAATGCCAATATAAATAATACCCCTGAAACTAAATAAAAAATTGCTGATAAATTTGCTGACATAATTATTTATCTTTCTTCTTTTTTTTATACATTTGAAGCATTCTTTGAGTGACCAAAAATCCTCCAAATATATTAATGGCTGCAAGAGATATTGCTAAAAAACCAAGAATGTTCGATATTGTAAAAACGTTGTCTGCACTTCCTGCTAAACCTGCAATTATAGCACCAACAATAATTACTGATGATATTGCGTTAGTAACTGACATTAATGGCGTGTGCAAAGATGGTGTCACACTCCACACAACATAATAACCAATAAAAATTGATAAAATGAATATGCTTAATCTAAATATAAAAGGGTCTATTTCCATAAATCTACTTAATTAATGTTTTGTTAATTATTTCATCTTCTAAATTAATATTAATTTTTTTATTCTCTTTATCATATAAATTTGACACAAAATTAAATACATTTTTTGAATAAAGATTTGAAGCCGAAACAGGAAGTTTATTAAGGATATTTGTTTCACCCATAATTTTTACTCCATTTCTAGTTACAATTTTGTCAACCTCAGTAAATTCTGAATTACCACCTTGAATTGCTGCCAAATCATAAATAACAGAGCCTGATTGCATATTATCAATCATGGGGCCTTTAATGATTAATGGAGCTTTTTTGCCTGGAATTAAAGCAGTACATATTACAATATCAATTTTCTTTAAAGTTTCGGCTAAAAGATCTTCTTGTTTTTTCTTAAATTCATCGGACGCTTCTTTCGCATAACCACCCTCTGTTTCGAGGTTTTCTGATCCTTCAACAGTTAAAAATTTTCCACCTAAGCTTTCAACTTGTTCTTTTGAGGCCGTTCTTACATCTGTAGCAAATACAATAGCACCCATTCTTTTTGCTGTTGCAATAGCTTGAAGACCAGCCACTCCTGCACCAACCACTAACACTTTTGCTGCAGGAACTGTGCCCGCTGCCGTCATCATCATTGGTATTGCTTTTTCGAAGTTTGCGAATGACTCTATTACCGCTTTGTAACCAGCTAAGTTGGCTTGGGATGAAAGTATGTCCATTGATTGTGCCCTAGTTATTCGAGGCAGCATTTCTAAAGAAAAAATATTAATATTCTTTTTAGATAAATTCTCTATTTTTTCTTTATTAGCAAAAGGATTAAATACCCCAACTAGAGTTTGGTTTTCTTTTAAATTGGAATTATTTTCATCTGATAATAAACCTAATTGAATAATGATATCAGCACTATTTAAAATTTCAGATTCGTTGGTTGAAATTTCGACACCTAAATCCTTATAGTCACTATCTTTAAATCCTAAGTGTTCTCCATAATTTTCGACTATAGTAACTTTAAAACCAAGGGCTATATATTTTTTTGCAATATCAGGGGTGATTGCTATTCTTTTTTCTACTTTTTGATTTTCTAAAATTGAAACGATTCTCATAGAGCAAACTCTATAGTAAGAATATTGCCATTAAAACTAAAACACCTATAACAGCGACAGTTCCCCACAATACAAATTTTGTAAAAACATCCCAGGTATCTTTATGGTCATTGCTATCCATAAAATTACTTCTGTCTTGCTTTAAATTTTGGGTTTGTTTTGTTGATTATATAAACCCTACCTCTTCTTCTTACCAGTTTAGAATTAAGGTCTCTTTTTTTTAATGATTTTAGTGAGCTTTTAATTTTCATTTTAAATTATTTTATTTAATTAATGTCAATCTTGTACTTTTAATAATATATTTGGTCAATATTTTTATTAATAAACAATTCTAGTCCATAGACTGATATAATGAAATTTAGTATTCTTATAAACACACATAATCAAGATAAACATTTAAATAAAGCAATAAAGTCATGTTTAGATCAATCCTTTAGAAATTATGAAGTTATTATATGTGACACATCAGATAAAAAACAATATATAAAAAATAATAAATTTTTTTCTAAAGAAAATATACACTATTTTCATCTTCCCTCGAAATATAAACAAGCTGAGCAAAACCAAATGGCAAAAATTCAAATTGGTTTTAAAAAATCTAAAGGTGATTTTATTTGTTTAATGGATGGTGATGATTATTTCAGTAAAAACAAACTTTATTTTTTAGATAAATTAATAAATAAAAAAAAAATTTTCTTCAATCAAGATAATCCAATGCTAGTTGAAAAGAATTTTACCATTAGTAAAAAAATTAAAAAAAAAAGATACAAGTTAAATTTTCTATTTAAACAATTTATTAATGACTGGCCACAAATCTATGGAACAAGCTCTATTCTTGTAAGACGAAAAGTGTTAAAAACATTCTTTAAAAAAGCAAAACCTTTTAATTGGAAGTATCTAGCTATCGATGCACAGCTTAGTATATTTTGTAAAATAAATTACGATATTTCATGTGATTTAGAACAATTAACAAAAAAAAATATTCACAATAATAACTTAGGCAATCAGTACTTAAACTTATTTAGTAAAAAATTTTGGATCAGAAGGTACATGCAACATAATTACTATTCTTTCATTAAAAAAAAGCAAACACTTACTTTTGATTCTATTTTAACTGCTATTTCTTATTATTTTTTAAAAATTTGTAAAATTTAATATACCAAGAAATTGTTTTCTCGAGCCCTATTTGCATATCCGTTTTAGGTTTCCACCCAAGATCCCGATTAATTTTAGAATAATTGAGTCTTTGAAAATTTAACTCTTGTTTAGATGTATTAGATACTATTGATTTTAATTTAACACTATTCATTTTTTTAAGTATCATATTTACAACTTGCAAAACTGAATAATTAAATTTTGAACTTACATTGTAAATTTTTAGATGATCCTTTGAAGATTTAATTTTATTAAATAATTTTAAATAAGCATCCACAACATCTTCTACAAAAACATAATCTCTTCTGGCTCTGCCGTTTGATCTAATTATAAATTTTTTTTTAGCGATAGTAGATAAAATCACTTCAGGAATTAACCTTCCAAGATTTAAATCTCCAGGACCATATATATTTCCACATCTTATAATGCCTACTTTCATTCCATATGTTTTGCTGTACGATTGGCATATTAAATCAGATGCTGATTTTGATACATCATACGGATATATTCCGTCTAAGGTATCATCTTCTTTATATTCTTTTCTTTTATTGAGTTCGCCATATGCTTTATCACTTGAACTATAAATAAAGGTAATTTTTTTATTTATTAATCTAATATTTTCTAAAAAATTTATAGTACCCATCACATTGACTGAATGGGTTTCGTATGGTTTTTTCAGAGAATCTAAAACTTGCGTTATCGCACCAAGATGAAAAATTGCGTTTATCTTATTTTTTTTTATTATACTTTCTACTAATTTTTTATTAGTAAAATCTCCTTGAATAATCATTTTTGGTTTTTTGGGTAAAAATATTAATCTTTTAGAATTTTTTTTCTTTTCTAAAATAAATATATTGTGTTTTAAATTTATAAGTTTTAAAGTCAATGGCTTGCCCAATAAGCCAAACCCGCCAGTTATAAGTATATTTTGTTTTTTCATAAATTTTTTAACTTGATTTTTGCACTCATTAATTCTTTTTTATCATTTATGCTATAAAAATATCCTTTATGTTCATAACTTTTTAATAAATTAAGTTTAGTCAATCTTGGCAAAAAATGACTCTCGAGTTCGAGATTATTTTTATTATAAGACATTAAAATTTTTTTAGAAAATAAATAAAACCCTATATTTATTGGATGCTCATGTGGTGGTTTTTCAATAAATTTTTTAACGTCACCACTTTTATTGACGATAAGATGTCCATATTGAGATCTTTTTTTATATATTGTAATTATTGCTTTTTTTCTTTTCGTTAAATTATATTTTTTTACAAGATTTCTTAAATTAACGTTGGCTAAGTCATCTCCATAAACAACTAGTATGTCATCATTATTAGTATAATTAAAAGATTTTTTAATTCTTAAGAATTTTTTTGTATTTTCTCCTGCATCAAAGTATGAAATATTTATTTTATTTAGTTTTAATTTATGATTTTTAGAATTATTTTTTATAATATTAAAATTATATTTGTTTATGTTTTTTTTATTGTTAAAAAATTTAATAAAAAAACTTTTTTTTGATCCAAGCGGAAATATAAAATGATTAAATCCAAATCTTTTAAAATTATTTATAATATTTATTAAAATTACGTTTTGGTTTAATTTGGATAATTGTTTTGGAGGCTCATTAATTGCAGAAAACCTTGAGCCAATACCTCCAACTAAAATTACTACTGATATTGAATTCATGATATTTTCAAACCAATTAGATACCATGCGTCCAAAGTAATGTAAAACACCTTTTATAAATTTAAATTTAAAAAATATTAATATTCAACTATAAACTAATAAATATGTTAATTAAATTCTAAAAGTCTACTTAAATTTAAAATTGGAAATAATGAATAAAAGTATTTTAATAACAATTCTTACTTGGAATGATTGGGAAAATACAGTGGCTTGTCTCGAGAGTATTTTCCAAAACGAATATAAAAATTTTGATATCCTTTTAGTAAATCAAGGATCTGAAAACTTCCACATTAAAAAAATTAAAGATTGGTCAGAAAATAAAATTAAAATAGATGATCCTGAAATTGAATTTAATAAAAATAAACAAATTCAAATCATTGACGTTACCAAAAACTTTAAAGTAGCTTCAAAAGGTAATAGAAATATTTACTTGCATAATTTAAAAGAGAATATTGGTTTGGCCCCTGGTGTTAATATTGGATTCAAATTCTCTATCCAAAATCAATATGACCTTACAGCAAGAATTGATTGTGATTTTATAATTACTAAAAATTATTTAAAAAATATGTCATCTATATTTTTAGATGAAAATGATATTGTTGCTGCTTCACCGAAAATAAAACATGCGTATCTTAGAAATACTATTTGGTGGAAAGGTTTTAAATCAACTTGGTCATATTTGAAATTTCAAAGGACAATGAATTTACAAAAAAAAAGAATTATTGATAACTCAAGCTATAAAGATATTATTGAAACTGATATGATCGCTGGCTGCTGTTCTTTTTATAAAACTGAAGTTTTTAAAACTACTGGTCTAGAAGATGAAGATTTTATTTTTGGACCAGATGATGCCGAATTATCATTTAGATTAAAAAAAATAGGAAAACTTGTTGTCAATCTTAATTCTGAAACTTTCCACAAAATAGCTAGTAGTATTAATGTTTCTGGATGGTATTTCAGGAGTTATAATGAAACTAAAGGTTTTCTAATGTTGATTCAAAAAACTGGCACACTCTCAGACAAAATAATCGGTTACATCTACCACATACTTAGGGTTCCTTATTTCTTTATCTTGTTAGCTTTTAAGATTAGAAAAAAAGATAAAGTTTTAGGATTTTACAAAGGATGTTTAGATTTTTTTTTTAAAAAATAAAACTAAAACTTAAATAATAGCCTGGCAATGTCCTACTCTTCCGTGTCTTAAGACAAAGTACCATTGGCGCTGAAGGGCTTGACTTCCGAGTTCGGAATGGGATCGGGTATAACCCCTTCGCAATAATCACCAGGCAACGCTGGTATATAGGAAAATGTTAGATTGTAAATGTTTTTTTTAATTAATAATCAATTATTTTTAATAAATTCTTTAATATAAAGACCCAAATCAACTTTTCCAAATCTTTTAAAAACCTTGTTTGATAAACTCATATTTGTTAAAGCAGAAGCATACCTTTCTCCTTTTCTTTTGGGTAGTAATTTGACGCCTTTTTTAAAAAAATGAGCTACTTTTAAAATACTTAAACTTTTTTTATTTGAAATACTGTAATGTCTGCATTTATTTTCTTTCCAAGCATAATAACAAGTTTCAACGGTATCCATTATGTGGGTAAATCTTCTTGTTTGTGTGCCTGGCAAAACTACTGGCAGCTTAGTATTTTTTTTATAACTGTTTTCAAATATTCCAATTACGGTTGCCATATCTCCTTCACATATTTGTCTTGGTCCATAAACATTGTAAAAATAAACTATTTCAAATTTAAAATTAAACCATTTTTTAAGGTTATTTAACATCTCAAGATTTTTTGCTTTGGTGAATGCGTATGGGGATAAATTTTTATCCTGTCCAGCATTACCAAGTGTCGCAGAAGTTGCTGAATAGATTAATTTAATATTATTTTTTAAACAAAAATTAAATACTTCATTTGTGCCAATAGTATTTGAGTCAATACACTGATTGAATTTTAAAAAACTTTGATAAATTCTAGCAAACTCACCAAAATGAAAAATTGAATTAATATTTTTTCTTAACTTGTGTAAAATTTTTGAAATATGCTTAGTGTTACTTTTTATATATTTAACTCTTTTGCTCTGTATATGATTTATTTTTTTTCCAGATGAATAATCATCAATACTAATTATTTTATATTTAGTTTTTTTTATAAATAGTTCTATTAAGTTTGTTCCTACAAAACCCGCACCTCCAGTTACAACAATTATATTTTTCATTTTCTATCAAGTTTTTTTAAAAATTCTTGGTATGTTTGATCAAATCCATCATCTAAAGAGGTTTTAGAAACCCACCCATATTTTTTTGCTTTAGATATATCCAAAACTTTTCTTTTCATACCGTCTGGTTTTGAAGATTTAAATTTAATTTTTACACTTAAGTTTAATTTTTTTATTATAAACTTAGCATATTCTTTAATTTTCATATCTTTGCCTGTGCCAATATTTATTAATGTATCTTTAATTTTTTTATTCATAAAAAAAATACAAGCATCCGCAACATCATCAACATAAATTAATTCTCTCAAGGGCTGACCGCTACCCCATACTTCTAAAAAATTCTTTTTATTTGATTTACATAAATGTGCTTTATGTATTAAAGCAGGAAAAAAATGAGAGTTCATTAAATCATACGTATCATTTGGACCGTAAGTGTTAGCTGGCATAAGACATTTATAATTTGTTTTGTATTGCTTATTGTACGCTTCACACATTTTAATTCCTGCAATTTTTGCTACAGCATATGGCTCATTACTTTCCTCAAGTTTTCCAGATAGTAAATAATCTTCTTTAATCGGTTGCTTAGAAAACTTAGGATAAATACAGCTGGAACCTAAAAAAATTAAATTCTTTACTCCATTTAGATAGCTAGAATGAATTAAGTTGTTTTGTATTTGTAAATTTTCATAAATGAAATCTCCACCGTAAACACTATTCGCATGAATACCCCCTACTCTAGCAGCAGCAATTATCACAATTTGAGGCTTATTTTTTTTTAAAAACTTAAAAACTTCATCTTGATTTAATAGGTTAAGTTTTTTTTTATCCTCAATAATAATTTTTTTATAACCTTTTTTTTTTAGTTTTCTCAATATTGCAGACCCCACAAGGCCTTTATGTCCAGCAAGAAATATTTTCATAAAATAGTTGTATATCTTTTTATATAATTTATTGCATATATAAATACTATTAAAATAGTAATTAATTATAAATAATATTTATTAATGAAAATTTGCTTTGTTCTAGGTACTAGACCCGAAATAATAAAATTATCCCCATTAATAAAATTGTGTGAAAAAAAAAAAATTAAATACTTTATTATTCATACCGGACAACATTATACATATTTAATGGATGGGAAATTCTTAGATGATTTTAAAGTTATTCCTAAGTACTCACTTAAAATTAAAAAAAAATTTTTACCTACTGCCATAACTGAGTTATCAAAAATTATTTTAAAAGAAAAACCAGATTTTGTAATTAATCAAGGAGACACCAATACTGTTTTGGCCTCGTCTTTAGCTTGCAATAAGTTAAATTATAATGGTAAAAAAACTAAATTAGTTCATGTAGAAGCTGGACTTAGATCGTATGACAAATCTATGCCTGAGGAAATAAATAGAATTATTACAGATCAATTAAGTGACATATTAATGGTACCAACCAAAGAGTCAAAAAAAAATCTTTTAAAAGAAAATATTACAAGTTTTAAAATTTTTATAGTAGGCAACACTATTTCTGATTGAATAAAAGAAAATAAAATAAAGATCAATAAAAAAATTTTATTTAAATTAAAACTGAACAAAAATTGACTATGCTTTAAATAAAATGATGAAATCTAAAAATAAATGGAATAACCCTTATGGGGTTAATATAAGTAAAAAAATTTTACAAATTTTGACTAAAGAATTTAAGCTAAAATAAATGTCTAAAAAAATTTTTTATATATTTCCATGTTATAATGAAAGTTTAAATCTGAATAAAATACTAAGAGATCTTAATAACTTTTATAAATCAAAAAATATATCAGTTAAGATTATTATTGTAGATGATGGTTCTAAAGATAGCTCAGTCAAAATAATTAATAATTTTAAACATCAAAACTCACAAAAAAATATTTCTATAAAGATCATAAAACATAAAAAAAATATGGGACTAGGTAAGGCTCTTAAAACAGGTTTCGAATATTGCTTCTTAAAAGGAAAAGATGACGATGTTTTAATAACCATGGATACAGACAACTCACATACGGTAAGCCTAAGTTATAAAATGGTAATGACATTAACTCATAATGATTATGACATTGTAATCGCATCTAGATTTAAGAAACACTCTAAAACAGCAGGAATAAATCAATTAAGAAAATTTTTAAGTTTTGGTGCTGCAATATTATATAAAGTTTTTTTTCCGATTAAAAATGTCAGTGATTATACATCTGGTTTTAGAGTATTTAAACTTAAGCCAATTAAACTGGCTTGGAAAAATAATAAAAAATTTTTTTCTGAAACAGGTTTTTCTGCATCTGCTGACATTTTACTCAAACTATACAAATATAAATTACGTTTTTATGAATTACCCATAGATCTAAGATATGATTTGAAAAAAGGTGAATCAAAAATGAAAGTATTTCAAACTATATATTTAAACATAGCTTTAATAATCAAAAGAAAATTATTTTTTTAAAGTTATATTATAGAATAAATTTAAATCCAGAGATTTAAGTTTAAAAGGTAAATAACTTTCATTAATGATATTTTTTGAGTAGTAATATTTTATTATAGATTTTAAATTAAATATTGAGTTAATATGTTCTGAGGCAATCATATAATCGTATTCAATATTGGAAATATTTAATTTCATTTTTACACTAAATATTTTAAGAAAAAACCTTCCCACTCTCCATAAAAAACCTGGATCACATGGCAATGCGATAGACAGTATACCATTCTTTTTTAATTTAGACATCATGTCCTTAAGAAAGTATTCAGGGTCTGGTATGTGCTCTAAAACATGGGAAATAATAATTCTATCAAAATAATTTGATTTAAATGGAATTCTTTTTCCATTATATTTTTTAAAAAGAATTTTTTTATTTCTTTTAAATTTTTTTGTTAAATAATGAATTGCAAATTTTGAATTTTCTAAAAATATGTATTTTCCATAATTATGAGAAACATACATTAAATGAGGTGAAGAACCTGCGCCTATTTCAAGAACTCTACTATTATTATTAAATTTTTTTAAATGTTTATTTTTTTCCAGTTGGTTATGACAATTTTTCATCAATAAGCCAACAGTTCCTTTGTCTTGATATGTGTTATATTTTTTTTCTAATTTATCAAATATTTTTTTTTTATACATATTAATTTATAATTGAAAAAAATTTATTTTCTTTAATTGTAATCCAATTAAAACAGAAAGTAATGAAAAAATTATAAACTTACAAAAGAAAATTAATGCTGATTTAATAAAAAAAGAATAACTAAGCACTTCACCTGATAAAGAATAAAAACTATTAAATGATAAAAAATAACAAATTAGGATTAAATATTTAAAGATCCCAAGCTCCAATTTCATCAAATATGGGATTGTTAGGATTAAAAACATTAAACGATAATCAACATTAGCACCTATTATGAAGGTACCCACATAAATCGAGGCCCCTGATAAAAAAAACTTATCTATCTTATTATTTATATTTATTAAAATTTTTTCTTTGTACCCAACTATAATTAGAAGAAAAGCATATGCAAAAAACATTAACATAACTAAATTTCTAAAAAAATTAATGTTTTGATTGTTAAGAAAAAAATTATACTCTTGAGATAGATGGAAAAAAGCTTTTAACATTGTTCTAGATCCATATGCAATCGGTAATGCCATTTCTACAATACTATTGTTTGCTAATTTAATTTCTTCGTAATAAAAAAAAAATATAAAAAATAATACAAAAAATACGAAGATGAAAATGTCTCTTTTTTTTTCTATTAGCAGTGATGTTAAAAATATTGGATAATATTTTAAAACAAAACCTATAAAGATTATAAAAGATTGTAAAATTTTATTTTTTTGATTTAAAAGAAAATAAACTAATAAAAAAATTATTAAATCAGTAGACAATCTTTCTATCATTATAAAGTTAGAAGTCGAAAAACACAAAACTATCATAAAAACTTTAGTGAATTTATGATTGGTGTTAACAATAAAGCTAATTAGTGCATAAAAATAAAGAGTTAATAGGGTTATTATGCTTAAATTATATATTAAAGTATTTTTTAAATTTAGGATATCAAATAAATATATCCAAATTCTTGGATGTGTACTGATCTTTGCATTACCAGCTGAGATTAAGGTGCATTCTTGACTTATGCTTATACCTAATTCTCCACATTGTAAAAAAAGTAGGTGTGCTTTAAAATCTGAAAATGGTACAACATTAGGTGGAATTTTTAAGAACCCCCAAATACTTGACCATACATTATAATTTAATGAGATATAAAAAATTGATAGTGCTAGTAAAATTGAAATACAGCATGAAAATAATATTTTTTTATCAATATTTGTATTCATTTAAAATTATTTAATTAGTTTAATAATTTTATCTCTTCACTAATCATTTCTTTAATAAGCTCATTTACTTTTATCTTAGGTTTCCATTTCAGTTTTTTGAATGCTTTTTTTGAGCTTCCAAGAAGAGTGTTGACCTCTAGTGGTCTATAATAAATTTTATCGCATGCTATAATCAATTTACCATTTAAATCATAGGCTTTTTCATTAACTCCTTTTCCTTTCCAGGTAATTTTAATTTTGAGTTGCTTTACAACTATATTGATAAAACTTTTAACACTTATTTGTTTACCTGTTGAGATAACAAAGTCTTCCGGTGTTTTTTGTTTTAACATCAACCACATAGCCTCAACATATTCTCTTGCATGCCCCCAATCCCTTTTTGAGTATAAATTACCTAAAAAAAGGGTTTTCTGTTTACCATATTTAATTCTACATAATGCTTGAACGATTTTTTGGGTTACAAATGTTTCCCCACGCCTAGGACTTTCATGATTAAACAAAATTCCATTACACGCATACATACCATACGCCTCTCTATAATTAATTGTTATCCAGTGCGCATATAATTTTGCAACCGCATAAGGGCTGGCTGGATGAAATGGAGTATTTTCATTTTGAGGTATTTTTTCAGTTTTGCCATACAGTTCTGAAGTACCTGCTTGATAAAATTTAGTTTTTTTTATTAAATTATTAAATCTAATAGCTTCTAAAATTCTTAAAGTCCCTAATGCATCTGCATTAGCCGTATATTCTGGTGACTCAAAAGAAACTGCAACATGTGACTGCGCTGCAAGATTATATATTTCATCTGGCTTAATTTGCTTAATTAGACGTGTAACATTTAAAGAATCTGTAATATCTCCATAATGCAATATGAAAGATCTTTTTTGAATATGTGGGTCTTGATAAATGTGATCTATCCTTCCTGTATTAATTGAAGACGAACGTCTTTTCACACCATGAACAATATAGTTTTTTTTTAATAGAAATTCTGCAAGATAGGATCCATCTTGACCAGTGATTCCAAAAATAAGAGCAATTTTTTTCATAATTAAAATTTTTTTACCAATAATTTTATCATTTCAGATAATATTAATAGCCCATCTTTTATTGCATTAACCTTTTTTTTTCCACCTATTCTTGATCTTTCAAAGCTAGGCACGCATTTATACACTAAATCTAATTTTTTTGCATTAATTGGTAGTTCAACACAAATTCTAAAATCATAATTATTAAGTTTTAGTTTTTTAAATGAATCTTTTTTTCCCATAATATAAGTAAACAAAATATCAGAAATTTTTAATTTAAAGAAAAAATTTCCAAAAAAAGTAAAAAACTTATTGCCAACAAGTGTTACTAAATCATCATCATCACTGCCACCTTCAGGTTTTTGATATCTTGATGCAAATATAAAATCTTTATTTTGACATTCATCATACATTAATTGTAAATATTTTGGATCCATTGATCCATCAGCATTTATTATGCAACAATATTCTGTTTCAACTGCATTAATACCTTCAATAAGGGCGTTACCATATCCGTTTCTAGATTGTTCTAAAATCTTTATGTCAGGAATATTTTTTATTGAGTCAATTGTTTTAAGATCTTCTTTTTGTAATACAATTAATTTAACACAATTAAAATGCTTTAATTCTTTTAAAAAAATAGGCAGTGATTCTACTTCTTTTTTTGTTGGAATGATTAACGTTAAATCTTTCATTAACTCACATACTTACTATTATTATATATATATTCAAATGTTTTCCTAAATCTCATTTTAATTTTAAATACCTTTTTAAAACCATTTTTAATTAAATAATCATGTACATCACTTAAGTTATAATTTTTATCTAACATATTATGGAAATGATGCTCAAAATATATGTACTCCACATCTTTAATTCTATCTTTTAAACCTTTAATCACATTAAAATCATATCCCTCTGTATCAATTTTTAGTATTTTTATTTTATTTAACAAATTCTCATCTAAAAAATTTTTTAGTGTATCTACATTTACTATAAACTCATTTTCTGTAAATTTTTTAAAATTAAAAAAAGTTAAGAATTTTTTTTTTTTAAGGAAATACTTAGAGTTTTTATTTAGTTTTATTAAACTAGATGATTGTGATTCAATGGATTGATTAAAAATCATAGTTTTTTTTTCCTCACCGAGTGCATAATTAAATGATTTAATCGAAGATTTATTCATTCGTTTTATTTCTTTTATTAAAAACTTAAAATTTAAAGGGCTGCATTCAAAACAAAAAAAATTTTTTATAATCAATTCTTTATCAAATAGCTTTACTGTTTCAGCATGATGCGCGCCAACATCAATAAAATTAACAATATCTTCTGTGATATTTTTTTTAAAAAATTCAATTATTTTATTTTTATTTACTTTATCAAAAAAAGATAAAAAATAAGTTATTATTTTAACATACATGTGTTTTATTTTTTTTTGATATATAGTAGCAATACTTAAACAATGATAAGAATTTAAGCAATGCAATTAGTTTCAATCATACTACCCTACTATAAAAAAATAGACTATATACGCAAAACTTTAGACTCTATAGATAGGCAAACCTATAAAAATTACGAATTAATAATAATATATGACGATAAAGATCTGACTGACTTTCATATCTTAACAAAAATTACTAAAAAAAATCCTAAGGTTAAAATTATTAAAAACATTAAAAATATAGGTGCTGGTTATTCAAGAAACATTGGAATAAAAAACTCCCATGGTGAATTTATAGCCTTTATTGACGCTGATGATCTTTGGCATAAGCAAAAAATAGGTAAGCAAATAGCTTTTATGAATAATAACGATATTGATTTTAGTTTTAGTAATTATAAAAAAAAATTTCCTAACAAAATAGTTGAGGTTAAATATAAAAAAGAGTCAATAGAATATAAAAATTTATTAAAATCTTGTGTTATTGGACTGTCAACAGTAATAATTAAAAAAAATATTATTAATTATAATTTGTTTCCAAATCTTAAAACACAAGAAGACTTTGTGGCATGGCTTAAGATCACAAAAAAAAATTATAAAGCATACAATTTAAATAGTACTCTCGTAACTTGGAATTTTGATAAAAATTCTTTATCTACTAATTTTTTACAAAAAACACTTGATGCCTTTAAAGTGTATAATAAATACCAGAAATTTTCTTTTATAAAGTCTTTTTATTCAGTAATAATACTTTCAATTAATTCACTGAAAAGAAAATTTTAAAAATTATGGATAGTTTTTTGCTGCGTGATCTGCTGTTGTTAAAAAAAGAGAAAAAAATCTACTCTTTTTCCTTAATTCTAATTTCATTACTTCCCTTGATATTACTATTATCATCTAGTTTAGCTAATATTTCAGTTGTAATCCTATGTTTATTTTTTGTATTCTTAACTATTCAAGAAAAAAACTTGTTTTTTTTTAAAGATCCATTTTTTATTTTTTTACTAATATTTTTTTTTTATATTTTGGTCAATTTATTTTTTTCTACAGACTTTGAGGTTTCCCTTTCAAGAAGTATTGGTTTTATTCGCTTTGTTTTATTACCATTTGCAATCGCTTTTTTTTTTAAAAAAAATAATTTTAAATATATAAAATTAATTTTACAATCTTGGACTGTAATATTTCTTCTAATTTCTGTAGACCTTATTTTTGAAATTATTTTTGGATATAACATGTTTGGAATGAATAATACTTTTCCGGGAAGATTATCTAGTATACTTGGAGATGAATTGAAAATTGGTCACTATTATTATGGGTTTTGTTTTATTTCTTTATCTCTAATTATTTTAACTTTTAAAAAGAACTCCCTTAGCATTATTGGGATGCTTACGTTTATTACGATTTCATTAATGATTGGAGAAAGGGCTAATTTTATAAAATTATTTTTGGGTGCAATTTTATTCATATTTTTTTGGTATAATTTTAAACTAAAATTTAAAATATTATTACTTTTAACGATTGTGATTACATCATTATCATTAATAAATTTAAATAAAGATTTAAACAGTAGGTTTAAAGGTCAATTCATTACATATCTAACAAACAATGGACTGACAGGTTATTATTATAATTCTCAATATGGTGCACATTATGGGGCTGCTATAAAAATTTTTAAAAATTATCCTATAATGGGCACTGGCTTGAGAACTTTTTATAACGAGTGTAATAAAGATATATATAGTGATGAAAAATTTCTATCTAACGATAGTAAATGCACGACTCACCCGCATCAATTACATTTAGAAATACTATCTCAGCTAGGAATTATTGGCTATTTAATATTTTTAACATTTATTTCATATTTTTTAATCAGAGGTTTTTTTAATTACCAAAAATATAAAAATCTACTTCACTTATCTGCACTAATATTTATATTTACAACAATTTTTTTACCCTTACCGTCTGGTAGCTTTTTTACAACTTACGGTGCAATAATATTTTGGACTAACGTAGGATTAGTTTTGGCTTTTGAAAAAAAGAAAATAAGTTTTATTTAATCTTACTAATATTTTAAAGCTTTTTTAAAAAGAAAATAACACAATATATAAATAGTAAGGTTCATCAATATTGTCAAAAGTATGTGGCTGACTTTCAGGTATGTATCCATATTAATTGTGACAAATAAAATTAAAAAAAAGTATCCATTAATAAGCATAGAAACAGTTAAATGATTATTATTTTGATTTTTGATTTTTTTAGTAAAAAATTTAAATAAAATTTGGTGAAGATGATTAGTGTCTGGCTCATACATTTTTTGTTTAAAAAACAAACGTCTAATCATTGAAAAAAGTAGTTCAAAGCAAGGATACCAAAGTAGCAAAATTATGAAAAAGGGTGAAATAGAGTTTGTTGAATTAGAAAAATTTATTAAATAAATTCCCATAAAAAAAGATAATAGGTACGAACCTGAGTCTCCTAAAATAATTGTGCCAAAGAAATTAAAAATTAAAATAACTAATAAAGCTAATAAAAGACATTTTATAATTAAGATATTTGGCAATATAGGCTCAAAAAATAAAACTAAAAATAAACATATTAAAAAATTATGACCAATCAATAATGTATTTAATCCATCAATAAAATTGCTTCCATTAATAAATATCATTAGACAAAATATAGTAAAAAATTTATTAAAATAAATATTTTTGAGGTAATGGTCGATAAAAGTAATTTTTGTGAGAGGTATTTTTAAATCAACTAAATAAATAAAAGTAAACAAAAGTATTACCTGTATTAAAAATCTTTTCTTAGGATCATCTAGTAATTTAAGATCTGAAAAAAAACCTACCAAGAATATCAATCCAAAAAATAAAATATGGGTATTTTGTAATTTTTCAATAAAGAAATGAAAATAAATAAAAAATATTAATAATATAATTCCACCGATTGAATAGTTTTTAGTTTTAGTTACAAATTTTTTATGTTGTTTATCTTTTATATCTAAAAAGAATTTTTTCTTTTGAGATAAAAATAAAACGAAAAATGAACTTACAATTAAAAATATAATTAAATTAACATATATGCTTAACATAACAATGCATCCAATTGTTTGAAATGATTAAACAAAGTATATTTTTTGGAATTTTTTTTTGCATTTATTTTTTTTAATAAAATATTATGATTGTTGTCTTGTAAAAAGTCATTAATTGTTTTTACAAAAGAGCTTAGATTATTATTTTTAAACAGGTAACCTCCTTTTCCATCCAAAAGAAATTCCTTTGGACCAGAAATACAATCACTTGAAATAACTATTTTATTACAAAATGCAGCCTCTATCATAACTGCACCAGGGTCCTCCCATAAAGATGGTGACAAAACAGCATTGGCTTTAGATATAAATGGATATGGATTTTTTTTATACCCAAGTAAAATAACGTTATCCTCTAATTTTAATTGTTTTATTTCTTTTATAATATTTATTTTTTCCTCACCATCTCCAAGTATGTACAAAAATAAATTTCTATTTTTATTACACATAATTTTAAAAAGCTTAATTAATAGGGTATGGTTTTTTTGTTTAGTTAATCTACCAACACTAATAAAATAATCTTTTTGCAAATCCAGGACATCGATTTTTTTTTTCAAATTATTGTGTATTTTTGAAACATCAATTATTGGATCATATAATAAGGTAACTTTTTGAGGATCAAAAATATTTAATTTATTAATATGATTCAAAGTTTCTTTAGATGGACATGTTACTAAAAATATTTTTTTACCAATTAACCTCCATAACAATTTTCTTATAAAATTTAAACGGGGTAATCCTGAAATTCTTAAAATAAACTTTGTTTTAAAATGAAAAAATAGTAATAAGGTCAATGGTAAAGATGTTAATAAATGCACAATTAGGAAATTAGGTTTTTTTACCTTTAATAGCTTTAAGAGTGGAAAAAAATTAAAGATAAATATAAAAATAAAATAAAGACGTGATTTAAAGTAACCTGATTTATTAAGATCAAAATTCAAATTAAGATTATTTATTTTTTTAATATTGACTTTATTTTGAATAATTTCTTCTTTGTATAATTTCCATTCACCCATAGTATCCAGTAAAGACACATCATAAGAATCATAATTATATTTTTTTAAAGATAAAGCAGAATTTATGACATTTCTAATTGTTGCCACATTAGACAAATAAGGTGACCAATAGAATATTTTATTCATAATTTTATGTTAAATATTTATTAAATTTTTACCAACTATGATAATTAATAGTTATTATATAAATATTTTACAATCAAAAACTTGTTAAATCAAAAAACATTATTAATTTTTTCTCCCACAATAGAAGATGGCGGTGTAGAAAAAAACTTATTTAATATTAGTAATTTTCTTTCAGCTAAAATCGATAACATTTTTTTAATAACAGCTAATACTAACAAAAAAAGAAAATTTAATAGAAAAATAAATGTAATAGCTCCAACTAGCCATTATTGGATCCATAAATCTAGATTAATAAAAACTTTAATTTGTTTAAAATTATTTATTAAATTTTTATTAACACATAAAAATAAAATTGTTGTTTTTTCTTTTAATAGTAATTTGTATGCAATTTTGATCGGTATTATTTTTAACTATAAGGTTATTATAAGATCAAATACATCTCCCCTTTCATATTCAGGCAATCCCATTAAAAAGAAGATTTTTTTATTTTTTTTTAAATTTGCTGATGAATTAATCGTTAATAGTTTAGAATTTAAAAACCAAATTAAAAACGAATTCAATTTAAATGCAAAATATATTTACAATCCACTTGAAAATCTAAAAGAAATAAATAAAAAAGCTAATCAAAGTTTTAAGTTTAATTTTTTCAAAAAAAAACATATTAACATTGTCAGTTTGGGTAGATTAGTAAAACAAAAAGATCAACTAACCATATTAAAAGCTGTAAATTTATTAAAAAATTATATCAAATATAAACTACTAATAATTGGTGATGGAGAAGAGCTAAAAAACTTAAAAAAGTATATTAAAAATAATTCTTTAAAAAATGTAAAAATTATTTCCTACAAAAAAAATCCCTACCCCTATATAAAAAAATCAGATTTGTTTATTTTGTCCTCAATATATGAGGGATTACCTAATGTTTTACTTGAGGCAATGTCATTAAAAAAATTTATTATATCATCAAATTGTCTCACAGGTCCTAAAGAAATATTGGCAAATGGGAAGTATGGCTATCTTTTTAATGTAGGAAATTATTCACAACTCGCTAATAAAATAAAAAAATTTTCTAGTCATAAAAAATTACTAAAAAATAAAACTTTATTGGGTTTTAAAAGTCTTGATAGATTTAATTATAATAAAAATTGTAATGAATATTTTTATACAATAATTAAGTATCTATAAAATGAAAAAAAAAATAAAATTAATCTTTTTTCACCCATACTCTGATATTGGTGGTGCTGATAATTCACTATATAGATTAATTAAAAACTTAAACTTAAACGATTTTTCAATAACATTTTTATCATTAAATAATAGTTTTTTAAAAAAAATACTAAATAAAAAAATTAAATTCATTAAGCTGAATGCTTCTCGTGCATTGTTTACTGTAAGCGAGTTAAGAACTTTGCTTAAAAAACACATTAGCCAAAACAAATATGAAAAAGTATTATTAATTTCAAATCAAAACTTTGCAAATATAATATCAATTTTTAGTACATATAAAATCAATCAAATTAAAACTATTTTAATAGAAAGAAATCATTTAGACGAACTAAATTTTTATAATAACATTTATGATTTCTTTAAAAAAAATTTTTTAAGAGTTTTGATTAAACACTTGTACATAAGAGCAAATATGGTCATTGGTATTAGCAAAAAACTTAGTCGTGATTTACAAAACCTCACAAAGAAAAAAGTAGTAACGGTATATAACCCTTCATATGATGTTGACATTCGTAAGCAATCTAGAATTCCTACGTCACTCTCTAATAAACATAAATATATAATAAATATATCGAGATTTACCAAGAGAAAAGATCACAAAACTACTTTGTTAGCCTTTAAAATCGTATCTGAAAGTTTAAAAAATATAAAACTTTTATTAATTGGTTATGGCCCTGAATTAAAAAATATTATTACTATGTCCAAAAATTTAGGTATTTACAATAAAATTAAAATAATAAAAAAATGCCACAATCCTTTTCCATTTTTAAGAAAATCTAATTTATTAATATTAACTTCTTGTTATGAGGGCTTTGGAAATGTTTTAGTCGAAGCTTTAACATTAGGTGTACCTGCTATAAGTACAAATTGTAACTCTGGTCCTTCTGAAATACTTTTAAATGGTAAAGGTGGTGACTTAATTTCAATAGGTGACTATAATAATTTATCAAAAAAAATTCTTAATCATTTCAATAAACCTACAAGATTAATTAGAAAAACTATATTTGCACAAAAACATCTCGAGAGATTTGAAATTAAAAAGCATTCAAAAATTTATTCAGATATATTTAAAAAAATTAAATAGAAACATGAAAAATAATAAATTAATTACAATAATCACAGTGGTTAAAAATTCAGAAAAAACAATTGAAAAATGTATCAATAGTGTAATTAACCAATCTCATAAAAATTTTGAATATATTATTATTGATGGTGATTCAAATGACAGCACTAATACAATCATTAATAAATACAAAGATAAAATAAATATTCACATCACTGAAAAAGATATGGGTATTTGGGATGCAATGAATAAAGGATTAAAACTTGCTAATGGTGAAATTATTGGATTTTTAAATGCTGATGATTTTTACTATCCAAATGCATTACAATTAGTAAATAGGTACTTCTTTGATAATAAAATTGATTTTTTATTTGGTAGTGTTCAAAAATACAAATTAATGTATGGATATAAACCATGGAAAATTAGGTTTAGTTTTGGCTTTTACACATCCCACTCTGTTGGTTTTTTTATTAAAACTAAAGAACATAAAAAAATAGGAGAATATAATCCTAAATATTTAAGCGCAGATCTAGATTTTTTTTATAAGATGATTAAAAGATTTAAAATGGATGGAATGTCTTCACTAAAAAGTGAAATTTTTGGCAAATTTGGAAGTGGGGGCTTTTCATCTAAGGTGAATTATGTTGATCATCTAATTGATTTAAATAGAATTAGAATAGAAAATAATCAGAATAAATTTTTTGTTTATTTTATTTTTCTAATAAAGATAATTAAAAAACCACTTAAATTTTTATCTAGCTACATAAAAAAAATAAATAATGAATAAAAAATTAAATGTTGGTGTTATAATTGATATCACACCTGAATCAGGTGGTAAATTGCACATGGCAATAAGTATGTGCAAATATTTAAAGCAAATTAAAGAATATAATTTTGTTTATATAACTACTTTTAAAGGTTCAAAAAAAATACTTAATAAAAAATTAGGGATCAAAACCTTATTATTTAATAAAATAGAGCTTAAAGTTAAAATTCTAAATCGATTAAAAAATTTATTCAGTTTTCTGCCAATACAATACTCATTTGAGAAATTTTTAATTAGAAATAATATTAATTCAGTTTTTTTTCTTGATCCTAGCCCGTTAATTAATAATTTTAAAAATATAAATTTTATATATACGATTTTTGATTTAGAACATCGAAAGCTTTTGAGCCTGCCAGAGTTTGATAGGAAAACTTCTTTAAAAAGAGACAAAGATTACACTATTGCTTGCAATAATTGCTCAAAACTTGTTGTTGGTACAAAAAAAATTAAAGCAGAAGTTTCAAAAATTTATAATATTAGTAAAAATAAAATCTATGAATTGAGATTTCCTCCACCTATTACAAGCCTATCTAAAAAAGCGAATACTAAGAAAATTGTTATAAGTGGGGATTATTTGCTCTATCCCGCTCAATTTTGGGCTCATAAAAACCATATCTATATTGTTAATGCGATTAACTACTTAAAAAAAATAAAAAAACTAGATTTTAAAGTTGTTTTTACTGGGTACGATAAGGGAAATCTATACAAAATAAAAATATTGATTAAAAAATTTAACCTCCAAAAAAAATTTTTGATATTTAACTATGTGGATGATCATACATTAAGGGACTTATATAAAAATTGTCTAGCTGTAATAATTCCTACTATGGTTGCCCCACATACTTTTCCTCTCTATGAAGCATTTTTTTTTAGAAAACCTGTAATTTATAATACTAAGGTTTTAGACCCTGAACTTAAAGATAAAGTAATTAAACTAAATATCAACAAGACAGCTGATATAAAGTCAATCATGCAAAAAGTTCGTGATAAAAAGTTTGTAAAAAAAATTGTTAAAAAAAATTATGATTATTATACTGATACATTTAATAAAAATAAAATTATTACTAATCTAAAAAAAGTATTGAAAAATCAAACGCAATGCAAAAGTGTTAAAAAGGTAGATAATGAGTAGCAAGAGAAAATTCCTGAAATCTACCCTTGCAACTTTTTTAATACATACTTTTTTTAAAAATGATAAAATAAAATTTTTAAGTAAATTTAAAAATAAAATTAATAATTTTATAAGACATAAAAATAAAATATGGATACTTGGTAAAAATGATCGTTGATAACATACTTGAATTAGAGAGAAAAAAATTTCCTGTTATTATAGTCGGCAGTGGCCCTGCTGGAATTTCTGCTGCCTTAAAACTTGGTGAACATAAAATCAACTGTTTAATAATTGAAAGTGGTCATTTAGATGATTACGAAGATAGTAATAAATTTCTTATGGGCGACACGATTGGCGATGAATATGCCGACTTATCCACGGTAAGAGTAAAAAAATTTGGTGGCTCATCATCTCTTTGGGGAGGTTACTGTAATAAATTTGAAAAAAAGGAATTTGAAAGTTGGCCAATAGATTTTGACGAACTTCATAATTATGATTCGCAAGCTAAAAAAATTTTAGACTTAAAATTTTATCATACAGATTTTTATAAGAAAAATTTTAGTGAAGACTTTAATCAATTTAATATAAGATTTTCTCAAGTGAAATTTAAAGATTTTTATTTAAAAAAAATAACTGAATCAAAATATATTTCATTATCTCTAAATACAACCCTCATAAAATTTTCTGGAAATAAAAATAGAATTAGTGAAATTTTATGTGAAAAAAATAAAAGTTTTTTTAATTTAAAAGCTAAATATTTCATATTAGCCTCTGGTGGTATTGAGAACTCTAGATTGTTACTTTGGTCTAAAGAAAAAGACCCATCATTATTTGATAAAAGACTTCCAATTGGAAAATATTATATGGATCATCCTTGGCATATGCCTGCTGAAGGTTTTTTAAGTTATAACAATTTAATTAAATATTTGGGCAAAAACAACTTCAGTCGAGAGCTTTATATAGATTGCTTACCAAGACTTTATTTATCAATGAAGGAAAGTACAAAAAATGAAAATGGCTTACTTGGAGCAGGAATTTATTTACGAATTAAAAATCCAGAACATCAAGAGGATAACATCTTAAAAAAAGCACTTTGTATTGCCCCGAATTTTATAAAAAATAAAATTGATACAAATAAAAAAAATGATCTATATGAATTCCGATTAAATCTACACCAAGAACAAGAACCGGACATAGATAATAGGATAAGTTTAAGTGAAAAAAGAGATCCTTTTGGAATACCTTTAGTTAAGATTAATTGGAAAATGAGTAGTAAATTAAAAAAAACAGCCAAACAAAATTTAATAGAATTGGGAAATTTTTTTATCTCCAAAGATATTGGGAGAATTTCAATTAAAGATGAGGTTTTTTATGAAGAAAATTTTAAAGTAATGAGCGGTGCACATCAAATGGGTGGCACTTGCGCAGGACAAGATTTTAAAAAATCTGTTGTGGATAAAGATTTAAAAGTTCACTTTTCAAAAAACCTATTTATTGCTGGAAGCTCAGTTTTTCCAACATCAGGCTCTTGTCATCCAACTTATACAATAGTCTTGCTCTCTTTAAGGCTGGCAGACCATATTAATAAGATAATATAAACCTTGCAGATTTTATAAAATATATTTATCTATCATTTGTAAATCTTATAAAAATGTTAAAAACCTTTAAACAATTTAGATATCCACTTATCACCCCAAGATTATATAAAGACGATATCCAAAAAGGTATTTCTGTTTTAAAGTCTGGTCAAATCACGATGTCAAAATTAACTGTTAATTTCGAAAAAGCATTTGCTAAGTATATTGGTGCTAAGTATGCTGTCATGGTAAACTCAGGATCCTCAGCTAATTTATTAGCTACAGCAGCAAGTTGCAATCCAATAAGAACAAATAAATTCAAGAGAGGTGATGAAGTTTTGATACCTGGTATTTGTTGGTCTACATCATTATGGCCTCTTATACAATTTGGACTTAAACCAGTTTTTGTCGATATAGATCCATTAACACTAAATATAGATATTAATGATTTAAAAAAAAAAGTAACAAAAAAGACTAAGGTTATTTTTTGTGTTCATGTTTTGGGAAATTCTTCAGATGTATCGGAAATAAAAAAAATAGCTAAATTAAGAAAATTAATTCTAATTGAAGATACTTGTGAATCGCTAGGATCAAAATTAAAAAATAAGAACTTGGGCACATTTGGTGATTTTGGAACATTTTCATTTTATTATTCTCATCAAATATCTTCTGGGGAAGGTGGTATGGTTATTTGCAATAATAAAAAAGATTATAATTTACTAAAATCACTAAGAGCACACGGTTGGTCGAGAGATGGTGATGATCATAATAAATATGTAAAAAAATACCCTAAAATTGATCCTAGGTTTATTTTCATAAATTATGGGTTTAATGTAAGAGCTTTAGAAATCCAAGCAGCAATAGCTCATCAGCAGTTAAAAAAAATTAATTTTCTAAAAAAGAATAGAATTTATAATAGATCAGTAATTATTAAAACTTTTAAGAATATAAAACGAAATAACCATAAGATACACTTTATAGAAAGTTCAAAAAATGTTGAATGTAATTGGTTTGGAATACCCATGTTGGTATCGCAAAAACTAAAAAAGCATAAACAAAAAATTGTTAAATTGCTTGAAATTAACGGGATAGAAACAAGGCCAATAATAAGTGGTAACTTTTTGAATCAACCAGCAATAAAGCTTTTTGGTTTAAATAAAGAAAATATAAAATTAAAAAACTGTCAAGATGTAGAAGATAGAGGTTTTTACATAGGTGTTAATTCACTAAAAACTAAAAAAAATGATCTTATTTATGTTTCTAATGTTTTAAATAAAGTCCTAGACAATCTTTAATTAATGAAAATTACCCAAATACAACCTTGGATAAATTCTGATGAAGCAAATTATATAAAGAAAATAGTACAAAAAAAGTATCTTACAGAAAGCAAAGAAACAGAAAAATTTGAAAAATATTTTCAAAAGAATTTTAAAGTTTCACATGCAATTGCAATTTCTAATTGGACCTGTGGTATTTTTGCATGCTTAAAGGCATTAAATATAGGAAAAAATGATGAAGTGATCGTCCCCAATTTAACATTTGTTGCAACTTTAAATGCAGTATTGATGTGTGGTGCTAATCCAGTTTTGTGTGAAGTAAGTCAAGAAAACTTGAGCTTAGACCTTAATGATTTAAAAAAAAATATAAACAATAAAACAAAAGCAATTATACCTGTCCATCTATATGGACATTGTTGTGATATGAGGCAATTGATCAAAATTTCCAAGATAAAAAAGATTCCAATTATAGAAGATGCTGCTCAATCAATATATTCTACATATAATAAAAAATTATTGGGAACATTGGGCTTAATGGGTGGTTTTTCTTTTTATGGAAATAAGATTATAACTACTGGTGAGGGTGGAATTGTATTAACAAAAAGTAAAAAACTTAGAGACAAGGTCTACCAAATTAAAAATCATGGAAGACTTAAAAAAGGTATTTTTAAACATGCTACAATTGGATTTAATTTCATGTTTACCGAATTACAAGCAGCTATCGGAAATATACAAGTTAAAAAATTAAAAAAAATACTAAATAAAAAAGAAGAGATTTATAAAGAATACAAAAAAAAACTTTCTGTAAATCCAGAAATATCATTTATGAAAAAAGTAGATGGAAACGTGCCTGTTTATTGGTTTTCAAACATTTTTGTTAAAAATAAAGAAAAATTAAAAGCACACCTTATAAAGCATAAGATTCAAACAAGGGACATTTTTTACCCACTAAATATGCAGCCATGTTATAAAAATAATAAAAATATTAAAAATTTAAATAAAAAATTTAATGTTTCAAAAAAAATTTATGATACTGGTTTATCTCTTCCTTCATCTTATGAATTAAAAATTGATGAACAAGAATTTGTAATTAAAAAAATATTAGAGTTCTTTAAAAAAAATTAAGATAATTTTTTTTGTATCTTTCCATAAAAGAGAATATTTTTTTTGATAATTTTATTAACAATTGTAAGTGCACCAATCCTAGAATTTTCACCCAAAGTTGCTCCTGGAAGTAAAATACTATTTGAGCCAATTATAACATTATTTGAGATATCAATTTTTTTGTATATTCGTTTCTTGATAATTTTTTTGTAATCATCAGATTTTGAATATATCTTTACACCTTGAGATATATCACAATCTTTTCCAATATTTATTCCAGCTGCACCAAGCAAATAACAAAATGAATTAATATGTGTATCGTCGCCAATTACTACAAACCCCTCAAGTCCATTAATAATACAGAAATCATCTATTCTTACATTGTTACCTATAGATATATTTTTTTCACCTATAAAAGTGACTAGGTTGGATATTTTACAGTTTCTACCAATTTTTAAAAAATTTTTTTTTTTAAGTTCTATTTTCTTTAAATAATAACTATTAGTCATAAGATTATATAATTTTAATATCCATATTTTTTTTATTTTTGAGAAATTTTAAAGCTAAATGAAAATTAATAAATCCTAGTGCACCAGTTATTAAAATTTTCATTTATTAATTAAATATTTATTTTTTAAAAAAATCATTAATGCATTTACAAACATAATTAATTTCTGTTTTACTGTGCTCTTCAGAAATAGGTAAACTTAAAATATACGATCCTAAATTATGACTTTTTTTTAACTTTTTTGTATTTTTAAAAAATTTAAGCTCACTCAGCATATAAGGATAATGAATCATGGTATCTACTTTTCTTTTTTTTAAGAATTCTTTAAGTTTATCTCTAAATTTAGTTCTAATAACAAATTGATGAAAGGATGAGGTATTTCCCTTACTTAAATTAAATAATCTGATTGAGTCAATATGTTTTAAGTTATCAAAATAAATTTTAGCCAATATTCTTCTTCTTGAGTTACTTTCATTGTATTTTTCTAGTTTTATATTTAATACAGCTGCTTGGATAGTATCTAGCCTGGAATTCCTTCCAGAAAATTTATGATCATATTTACTTAAGGAACCATGATTTCTTGATCTTAAACAATACTCAAATACTTTTTTTGAATTAGTAACAATAGCCCCTCCATCACCAAATGCTCCTAGATTTTTGCCTGGAAAAAAACTAAATGTTGCAACATCACCAAATGTCCCTACATGTTTATTTAAAAATTTTGTACCATGGGCTTGTGCACAATCTTCTATGATTTTAATTGATTTTCCTTTAATCAATTTTTTAATTGTAGTTATATTAGATGGGTTTCCATAAAGATGAACAACCATAATTGCAGACGTTTTGGAGCTAATTTTGTTTTTTAAGTTATCAGTACAGATTGAGTAATCATCTAAATTTACATCACAAAAAACTACTTTATACCCATTGTTTAATACAGCCTCTGCAGTAGAGACCCATGTATTATTTGGAACAATTATTTCAGAACCTTTTTTAAGGTTTAAAGATTTTACAGCTATTTCAAGAGCGTCAGTACCATTTCCGACTCCTATACAATATTTGGTACCAACAAACTTTGAAAATTTTTTTTCAAAATTTTTTAATTCTATACCACCTATAAATTTAGAATTCTTAATTAAAGAATTAATCTTTTTAAATATTCTTTTTTTTTCTGGTATTAATTGATAAAGATTTGTAAAATTTACTGACATACTATTAATTTATCTTATACTGATATATTAATTTAATTATTATTAAACTATTATTTATATTATTTAAAATTTAAAATGAAACCATTTATAATTAAAACAACTATTTATCCTGACAATAGAGGCTTTTTTAAAGAACTCTTTCTTAAAAAAAAAATAAAATTTAATTGTAAATTTACGGCAATGTCATGCTCTAAAAAAAATGTTATTAGAGGTCTTCACTATCAAGATAAAAAAAAACAATCTAAAATACTTTCAGTTCTAAAAGGTAGAGCAATTGACATTTGTGTAAACATAGACAAGAAATCAAAAAATTTTGGGAAAATATACAAATTTGATTTAAAACCAGGTTTATTACTTTATGTACCAAACAACTATGCTCATGGTATTGGTTTTTTAGGCAAAGAAAATATTCTTCTATATCACCTTTCTGAATACAGATACCCTGAACATGAAAGAGGGTTAGCCTATAACGATAAATACTTAAAAATTAATTGGAAAATTAAAAAACCAATACTTTCAATAAGAGACAAAAAGCATCCTTCTTTTAAAGATTTATTTAAAAGAAATAATTCATGAAAATAAAAAAACCAACAATTATAAAATATTCTATCTATCCTGAGTTTAATGGAACATTAGTTCCTTTTTATATAAATAAATCATTTCCAAAAAAATTCAGATTAAAAAGATTTTTTTTATTATATGGTAAAGAAAAATTTCACAGAGCAGACCATGCTCATAAAAAATGTTCTCAGATTGTTATTCCCCTGAGAGGAAATATTAAAATTGAAATTATAAGTTATAGATATAAAAAAATATTTAATTTAGATTTAAAAAAGAAAGAAGCTTTATATATTCCTACCTACAACTGGATCAAAATAAATTTTAAAAACGATGAAGACTCATTATTAACATTGTGTAATTATGAGTATGATAAAAAAGAATATATTTCAGAATTCAATAATTTTAAGAAAATAATATCAAAATGAAAATACTTATTACTGGTGGGCTTGGTCATATTGGAAGTTACCTTATCAGCCGACTTGTTAAAATAAAAAAAATAAAAAAAATATATTTGATAGATAATATAGAAAATCAAAGATTCAATGTTTTATTTAATCTTAAAAATGAAAAAATAAAATTTATTTATGGTGACTTAACAAATAAGGCAATTATTAAAAAATTACCTAAGACAAATATTGCATTACACCTTGCATCTCTCACGAATGCAGAAAAAAGTTTGGCAGAAAAACAGCATGTGATGTCTAATAATATGGGCTGTTTTAAAAATATAGTAATTTATTGTGAAAGAAATAAGGTAAAACTGATCCATATCTCCTCTACAAGTGTGTATGGATCTCAAAAAAATACTGTGGATGAAACAGAAAAAAAACTTATACCTCAAAGCCCCTACGCAGAAATAAAATTAAAAGAAGAAAACATATTAAAAAAACAGAAAAAAATTAGCTATATTAGCCTTAGATTTGGCACTATTAGTGGATATTCAGAAGGTATGAGATTTCATACAGCAGTAAATAAGTTTTGTTTTAATGCTATAATGAACTTAAAAATTCCTATTTGGGGTCAGGCATTGAATCTATATCGGCCTTATCTTAGTCTTAATGATGCAAATAAAGTAATAAATTACATAATCCAAAAAAATTACTTTCCATGTGAAATATTTAATGTTGTATCAGAAAATAAAACTGTTCTACAAATACTTAATTTAATTAAAAAAGAAAAAATTAAAATAAAGATTAGATTTGTTAAAGGAAAAATTTTACAACAAAATTCATTTATGACCAGTAGTGAAAAAATAAAAAAATTAGGACTAAGATTGGATTCAAAGATTGCAAGTGATATAAGAGAAACTCTTAAAAAAATTAAAATATCATCTTTATAAAAAATGAAGCATTATAAAAATTTAACAATTTTTTTTGTTTCATATTATTCTAAAAAAACTATTTTTAAAATAGTTAAAAAATTAGACTCTAAAATTAAGATAATTATTATAGATAATGCAAATGAAAAAGGGTTAAAAAATTATTTTGAAAAAAAATTCAGCAATATAAGAGTAATAATAAGTAAGTATAATACGGGGCAAACCGGTGGCATTAACGAGGGTTTTAGAAATATAAAGACAAAATATGCGATCTATATGGACTCTGATGTAAATTTTGGTTCAAAAATTATAGATAAGTTTTTAGATATTGCAGACATAATAAAAGATTTTACAATATTGGCACCACAGCATGAAAGATCTTTCTATAAAAAAGAATTTTTTTCAAATAAAAGTAATAAATTTAAAGATTTTAATTTAATGAAATTAGTTCATGGACAATTTTTATTTTTTAATATGAAAAATGTTAAAAAAGTTGGGAAATTTGATGAAAAAATATTTCTATATTATGAAGAAACAGATTTTTGTTTGAGGGCTTATAATAAAGGTCATAAAATTTATGTATTACCCAAACTAAAAGTTAGTCACCTTGGGGGTAAATCAGTTAACCTAAAAAATAGTTTGGAAATAGAAGCGAATAAACATTGGCACTATATGTGGTCGAAATTTTACTACTACAGAAAAAACTACTCCACTTATTCGGCTTACAAAAATACAGTCCCTGATTTAATTACATCTGTTATTAAATTCTTAATATTCTATTTTTTAAACAATAGAAAAAAAACTATTTATTTTAATAAATCATCAGGTCTAATAAATGCTTATTTAGGAAAAACTTCTTATAAAAGAATAGTTATTTAGTTTTTAATATTTTTTTTAATTTACTAATATTGATAGAAGAATTTTGTGGCATTACTACATTGCTTGTTTTTTTAGAATATAAAGTTTTACGAACTTTATTATTAGTTTTTTTTGCAAATTTAAAAATTGAGTTTTCATTACCCCCTAAGTTTATAATGCCTTTTTTTTCTAAAATTTTAGGTAATAATTTTGTAACCTCATCATGATAAAGAAAATTAATTTTAAGATTACTGAATGCAAAAGGGTGAACCCAGGGTTTCTCAGTCATTGCTATTCTTAAAATTAAGGAATTTCTATACATTTGCACAGCTGCTTCTCCACCTAATTTGGACCAGGCATAATTATTCATTGGCAAGAGAGGTGAATCTTCATCATAGTTACCTTTCTTACCAGGATAAACATAATTTGTTGAAAAATATATAACCTTAATATTTCTCTTTTCACACTCAAGTACAATATTACCTGTACCCAAAATGTTTAAAGTTATACTTTTTTGAATATTTTTTTCATGTGATACCATGGGTCTAGATAAACCAGCCAAATGTATAACAGAATTTGGTTTGTATTTATTTAAAACGAAACTAATTTGTTTTCTATCAGTTATGTCAAAATTTTTCTTATCAAAAAAAATAAAATTTTTTTTATCTTTGAGAATTTTTTTTAATTTTGTTGCAAATCTCCCATTACCACCTGTAATTAAATATTTTTTCATGTTAGAGTTTCTTTCATACTATAATACTTCTTATAATTTTTTTAAATTCTTTTATTCTAACTTTACTTTGATGTTTTTTAATAAATAGTTGATTACCATTTTTAGCAATCTTATATGCTGCTTTAGGATTTAGTAAATAATAGTTAACTTTTTCTCTCAAATCATCTTTTGATTTAAAATAAATAACATGCTTATTTCCTAAAAAAAAATTTTTCATAAATTTATTTTCATCGGTGAATAGTAAACAACCACAAGCTAAAGCTTCAAAAACTCTAGCATTGATATTATTATTTTGATCAAAATCAGAGTGAATATTTATACAAAATTTATATTTCTTGAGTTCCGTTAGCATTGATTTTCCAAATATTTCATCTTCATTAATAAATTTTAATTCATTAGATATTGGTAAAAACTTTTTTTTAAAAAGATATTTAGCTAAGTTAGGTAAAAAAGTTAACAAAATTCCATTTAATAGATTAAGTATTCTATATTTTTCGACTAAATTTCTAACTCGTAACTTTAGATTATAGTTTTTTTTTAAAGATAATAAACTGTCGAGTCTATATGTAAAATCACTACCCAAAGAACCAGCAAAATATAATGCATTATTTCTTTTTTGATAATTTTTTTCATTTAAATCTATTACATTTTCATTTGAAATTAACAATTCAAATGTAGAAAAATCTATTTCTTTAGCTCGTTTTAATATTAATTGATTGCCAGATATTAAAAAATTGTATGTTTTTTTAAGACTTAAAATTTTTTTTTTATCTATTTTGTATGATATCCAAATAATTTTTTTTATTTTTTTGAATTTGTTAATTATTTTTTCTATGTTGATATCATCAATGCTTGAAAAAATTAAATCTGGTTTAAACTTATTAATTTTTTCTTCAAGTGAGGTTAAGTAATTTTTATCTCCTAAAAGACTCTTGTTAAAATTTGGATAATCTTTTTCTACATAATAATTTTTTTTTAAATTATTATAAAAATAATTAGTCCAAGCTTTGTCATGATTATTGAACATCGTGTAATTTTTTTTAATAGACTGGTTCTTATTAGTTAAGCGAGACATAAATTCATAAGTGTTAAGAATGAATAAAATTTTTTTTTTCATATTTTATATCTTAAATTTAATCAATTAAAGCTACATTATTTATATACAATTTCTGTGTTAACAACTAAAATAAATTAGTTAGAATTTAAATTTTAATTATGATTCATCTTAAAAATATCTTATGCAGTTTTTACTGTGGAGCTAATCTAAAATTTATATATCACTATTTAAATTTAGGTTTAATTAAGATTGAAGTTTACATTGTTTTTAAATGAAATAAATCTATAAAAGAATATTTCTTGCAATATGATTGTGAACAAAATATTTTCTAATTGAAAAGAGTGTATAGTTTAAATGATTAACAATAGACCTATTAAGTATTCAATTTTACTCCCAACCTATAATAAAGCAAAATATCTTGCCTTCACGATAGAAAGTGTTCTTAGCTCTAAATATGAAAATTTTGAATTGATAATTTCAGATGATTATTCTACAGACGACACAAATAAGCTTTTATCTCAAATTAATGATAAAAGGGTAAATATAATAAAACCACCAATTAAATTAACTCAAACTAAAAATTATGAATTTTTGTTAAAATATGCGCGTGGAGAGTGGATAACAATTTTGGGAGATGATGACGGTATATTGCCAAATTTTTTTGAAAAAGTAGATAAATATTTAGATAAATTTTATGATGTGGAAGCAATACACACAAAACCAGCTTTTTATTACTGGGATGGTGTTGAGGATCTATACGGAGATAGAGTTTGTGATTACCAAAATTTCAACGAAAAATCAAAGATGAAAAATTCTATGATGTCTTTACTATTTTCTTTATCTGGTATCTATTTGAGAACAGATTTACCTATGATTTACACTAGTGGCTTAGTTAAAAAATCTTTACTAGATAAAATAAAAAAAAAATCAAATAATTTTTTTTTTCACTCAGTAGTTCCCGATTATTATTCAATGATATCAATTTTATATGAAACAAAAAAATATTTACAAATAAATGAACCAATTTTTTGGGCTGGGACTTCAAAATTATCTACTGGTCGAAGTACAAAAATTTATGAGGATAAAACTAACAAAGATATAAGTCTTGATAAATTTGATTTTATAAATCCTAATTTAAAGTTAAGTGGAGATATATCTGAAAAACTTCATCAAATTGGTTTATCTTCTATATATTTTTTTGAATGTGTAATAGATCATCCATACATTAATAATAAATGGAAAAGTAATTTTATAAAATATTTAGTGTATGCAAGTAGCTGCATACAGTTTTATAAAATAAATTTATATTATAACTATAGATCTAAAATCAATTTGAATCTTAAGGAATTTAATATGATCATAAGTTTAGAACTTAAAAAAAATAGACTTTCTAGAGTCATTCTAATGTTTTTTTTAATTCCACTCTTATTAATTGATCAATTAAAAAAAAGTTTTTTATTCTTATATAGGATCAAGAAATTTATAATAAAAAAGACTTCAAAAAAAAAATACATTCTTGTTTCAAGCGATAGAAAAAAATTTAGAAATATAATTGATTGTAACTTATTTATTAAAAATAATTTAAACAGCAACTGAAGTATTATAAAAGATATAAAATATATATCAAAATTGCTTAATTTCTCCATCTTCTATTTTAAGAATGTAATCAAAATCTTTCATAAAATTTTTTTTATGTGTTGTCATAATTATTAATCGTCCTAATTTAATTTCTTTTAAGGTATCAATAAAATTCTTTTCAGTGGCAGAGTCTAATGCACTGGTTGGTTCATCCATTAATATTATTTTTGGGTCAAAATATAGCGCTCTTGCAATACCTATTCTCTGTTTTTGCCCTATAGAAATATTTGTTCCAAAAATTTCCAAGGTGGAGTCTATTTTTTTTGGAAGAGAATTAACAAAATCATATATTTTTGCCATCTTCATACAATTGTTAATTTTTCCTTCATCTATCTCGCTCTCCTTTACTCCAAAAGCAATATTTTCTTTAATGGATCCACTTGATATATAGGATTCTTGAGGTATATAACCAACTTTTTCTCTTAGACAATTAATTTTAATTGTCTCCTTATTTGATTCATAAATTCCTAATATTAAGTCTAAAAATGTTGATTTTCCAGTCCCACTTTCTCCTAAAAGGGCGTAAAGTTTATTTTTTTTAAAAGAAATATTAGTATTTTGAATTAAAGTTTTATTCTTATCATATGCAAACTTAAGATTTTTAATTTCTATCAAATTTTCAACATTATCTAAATCTTTATACTCAATGTTATCATTATAATTATCATTAACTCTTTTTCTGAGCTCATTAAGCACTACGCTAATAACAAAAGAATGAGTTTTATATCCATTAAACTGTATTAAACATCCTTTAATTACCGCGATTAATCTTAACCCTCCATAAGCCAAAACTCCAATTATTGAGATGATTTTTTCAACAGATAGACCAGAATTATGTAATCTTAAAGTAAATAAACAAATAAATATTACGCCAATAAATTCTATAAAAAAGACTGGAAAATTATTAATAATAATATTCTTTTGAGCGTTTTTTTCATACTCTGTATTAAAATTTTTGAATTTTTCTTTAAAAAATTCAAATTTGTTTAAAATAAATATGTCTTTAATACCATTCATAATATTTTGAAGAGTATTAATTCTATTTTTTGCAGCTAATTGTGTTCGTGCTCCAGTTTTTTTTATGAGGTTGGCAAAAAATAAATAAAAAATCCCTGTAAAAAATAATAATGTTCCAAAAAAATAACTAATTTCACTACCTAGATATGATAAAAAAAATATAAAAATAACAGAGATAAAACAAATATTTTTAATTAATGTCACAATATTGTCCATAACTCCAATCAAATTGTTCAGAATTTCCATTTTCCAGATTTTAGTAGCTGGAGTATCTTTTTGTATTTCCAGTAAATTTGAACCTAAAAAGTTTCCAAGGAGGGCTTTCGATAATCTTAATCTTATTCTTTTATAAACTATAAATTCAAAAATTTTGGCAAAATATAAAAACAAAGACCTGAAAAAAAAAATAATTATTATTCCATATATTACAAGCGAAAAATTATTAGTAGAATTTTTTGATATCTTATCGATAATAGCATCTATAATTTTATTATCAGTTTTAAAATCTAATAATTGTGAAAATAATACAGGTATACTTGTAAGCGCAACTAATTCTATCATTATTACACCTACTGATATTACAAATAGAAATATCAGTGATAGCTTTTCTTTAAAATTCAAAATTTCAAAAAGATTTGGTATTTTTGATTTATTATTTTTAATAATTGACATTTTATTTATTTTAAAATTGTTCTATTTTTTTATATTTAACAACTTGTTTGAATTTTTTAATATTCTTAAAATAAAGATAAAATTAAAGTAAAGGAAAACTATATATGCAATCTTAATATCTACCAAGATTAATAGTATTAAAAATAAGCTATGTGAGTTAAATGTTGTAATTATTGGAATTGTTATTTTATACACAGCCACAAAAATATTAAGTTCAAAATATTTGAAAAAAATAAATTTTTTTTTGTTTTTTCCAGCAAGTTTACTTTGAAATTTTTCAGCATTAACGGTGCTGCTATGAAGATAAGTGTTAAAGAAAAACAATAAATGACTTATAAAAAAGAAAATCCATGAATTAAGATCATTAAATAACATGCCAAATGTAAGATAAATAATTGAAATTTTTACTACATCTGAGAAATGATCAAATCTAAATTTAGTGTTATTACTTTTTTTTAATATTCTTGCTACTTGTCCATCACAAAAATCCAAAAACATACTAAAAATAAAACTTAATGAAAATAAGAGTAAATTACTCTTAACAAGAAAAAAACAGCTGATTATCATTAGTATAAAAGATAAAATTGTTATAAAATTTGGTGAAATTTTAACTGTCGCCAACAGCTTAGAAAATGGAAAACATAGAAGCGATATTGCCCATATTATTAAATTATTATTAGCTGAAGGTGTAAAAAATTTGTTCATTCTTTTAACTAAACAATT
This sequence comes from Candidatus Pelagibacter sp. Uisw_130, assembly GCF_047722505.1. Classification (GTDB taxonomy): domain Bacteria; phylum Pseudomonadota; class Alphaproteobacteria; order Pelagibacterales; family Pelagibacteraceae; genus Pelagibacter. The sequence goes on along the minus strand of NZ_CP159814.1, from coordinate 144,772 downwards.
TTAATTAAAGGTTATTAAATAAAGTTTAGCCTAATTAAAAACATTATTTATATTTATTGATAATATATTGCAATATATATATTTTTTATATCTTATATAAAAATACTTAACTTATGGCACTATTTAAATCAAAAGCACAGACTTTATCTGCATTAAAACTTAAAAATGCAAAAATACCAAAATTTATTTTTTTTAATGTGGGCTCTTATAAAAAAAGAAAGAATTTTTTTATAAATACAATTATGAATAAATTTAATAATAAAATTGCTATTAGATCTTCTTCTCTTAACGAAGATAATTATAAAACTTCCAATGCTGGTAAATACCAGTCTTTTTTAAACATTCATGCTTTAGATTTCAAAACTATTGAAGAAAAAATAGATCTCGTAATATCTTCATACAAAAAAGATAAAAAAATTAAAAAAAATGAAATTTTAGTTCAAGAAATGACTACTAATATCAAGTTTTCTGGTGTTTTAACTAACGTGAATAAAGAAAATTGTGCACCATATATACTAATAAATTATTCTGAAGGTAAACAAACTGATGTTGTAACATCTGGTAAAAAAAATACAAAAAATTTTGTTTTTTACAAATACTCCACAAATAAACCTACAGAAAAATTTTTAAAAAAACTAATTGATCTTACTTTTGAACTTGAGTCTATGAGCAAGGCAAAATTCTTAGATTTAGAATTTGCAGTTGATAAAAGAAATAATATATTTTTACTGCAGCTACGTCCTTTGGTAATTAAAAAATCTAAAGTTAAACAACCTATTCAAAATATTAATAAAATGTTGACAAGATTAGAAAAAAAAATAGAAAAACTTCAAAATCCCCATCACGACCTTGAGGGTACTTCCACTGCATTTGGTGTTATGCCAGATTGGAACCCAGCAGAAATGATTGGACTAAAGCCAAAAGCATTATCTCTTTCTTTATATCAAGAGCTAATTACTGATAAAGTTTGGTCAGAACAAAGATCTAATTATGGATTTAGAAATATTTCCTCTAATCAACTAATGGTTATTTTTTTTGGAATTCCCTATATTGATTTGAGGGTTGATTTTAATTCCTGGATACCACGTAAACTTGAAAATAAAATTACATCTAAACTTATAAATTTTTATATGAATAAATTTAAAAAAAATATTTATCTACATGATAAAATAGAGTTTGGTATAGTTTATACCTGCTTTACAGCAGATACTAATCAAAAAATTAAAAATGATCTTAAAAATAATTTTTCTGCGAAAGAGATAAAAAAAATTATAAAATCTTTAAAAAATATAAATCAAATAGCTATCAACAATTTTAAAATTGATAAAAATAAGATTTCAATTTTAAAAACAAATCTTAATAAAATTAAAAAATCTGGAATGTATAATATTGAAAAGATTTATTGGTTGATTGAAGACTGTAAGAGATATGGAACCCTTCCATTTGCAGGACTTGCAAGGTGCGCATTTATATCAAGAGATATTCTTAATTCATTTGTGAATACAAAAATTCTTACAAAAAAAGAGCTTGAGTCTTTTTTAAAATCTATAAAAACTATATCTACAGAAATAAATAGTAACGTTAATAAAATCAGTCCAAAAAAATTTAAAACTAGATATGGTCATATAAGACCAAATACTTACGATATAGAGTCGAAGAATTATGCAGAAAACTATAAAAATTATTTCAATCTTTCTTCATTTTCATCTGAAATAAATAAATCAGTATTTAAATTTACAACAAAACAAAAAAATAAAATCAATAAATTCATAAAAGATTCAGAGTTGAATATTAATTTTAATGATTTGATAAATTTTATAAGAGAAAGTACTCAACAAAGAGAATATTCAAAATTTGTTTTTACTAAAAATATTGACTACATATTTAAACACTTAAAATTACTAGGAAGAAGAATCAATATTAAAAATCAAGATCTTGCATTTATAAATATTAAAACGATAAAAGATTTATATTACAATCTTTCTAATCACAATATCCAAGATAAATTGAAATCAGAAATTAAGATAAATAAAAAAGATTACAAGGAAAATAAATTTATAAAGTTACCTGAGGTAATAACAAATAAAAACGATATATATTTTTTTAAAGAGACGGAAAATAAAATTAATTTTATTGGATCTGATAAAATATCTGAAGATATAGTAATTCTTAATAAAAATAATAAAATTGATTTAAAAAATAAAATTGTAGTAATCGAAAATGCTGATCCAGGATATGATTATATTTTTTCGCACAAGATTAAAGGATTGATTACTAAGTTTGGAGGCATAAATTCACATATGTCTATTAGATGTAATGAACTAAATTTGCCTGCTGCAATAGGTATTGGGGAAAAAAAATATAAAGAAATTATAAATTCTAAAAAAATTTTATTAGATTGTGAAAATAATATGTTAAATATTATACAATGATAATTGGTATTATTCCAAAAATTACTGAAAAACACAAAGATCAATTTGAATTTTCTTTAGAAATTAAATTAATATCTTTTCTAAAGAAAATTTTTCCTCGAACAAAAATTAAAACTTTATTCAATGTTAACATAAAAGAAAAATTTGATATTTTAATAATTTCAGGAGGAAATGATTTGATATCTCATAAAAAATTAAAAAATAATTATATGAGAAATAAGCTCAACAACTTTTATTTTTCTCAGGCCTTAAAAAGCAACTTACCAATCATAGGAATATGTCATGGGGCTCATTTTATTGCATCTAAATATAATGGTAAATTTAAAAAAACTAATTCACATGTTGGGACTCATAAAATATTTTATGAAAATACCTCAGCTACAATTATTTCACATCACAACTATAAAATACAAAAAATTTCAAAAAAAGCTGAGATACTTGCTCTAGCTGATGATAAATCAATTGAACTATTTAAAATAAAGAATAAAAAAATTTATGGAATAGTTTGGCACCCTGAAAGACAAAAAAAAATTGACCTACTAGGAAAAAAAATATTCAAAAATATATGAAGTTAATTTATTTAGCAGCTGGTCGTGGCTCCAGACTTCCAATCAAATTTAGAAAATTACCAAAATGTTTAACTAAAATAAGTAACTTGTCTCTTTTTGAACATCAAATTGGTTTTTTTAGAAAATTTGAAAAAAAAATCATAATTACAGGATATAGATCCAAATCTTTAAAAGATTATATTATAAAAAATAATTTCTTTGAGATTAAAAATCATAATTATAAGAGTACAAATATGGTTCATAGCATGTTTCTAGCAACTAAATATATAACTAATGATGTTGTTATTTGCTATGGTGATATTCTATTTAAAAAAAGTATTTCAAAAATTTTTTCCAACAAAGGCAATGTAATGCCAGTAAATACTAACTGGCTATGGTATTGGAGAAAGAGAATGAATAAAAAGATGATTTTAAGCGATGCTGAGGATCTTACTGTCTACAAAAAAAATATAACAAGTATTGGTAACAAAATTCAAAAAAAACTTCCAAAATATCAATATATGGGAATTTTCAAATTAGACTGTAAAACATTTAAGAACATGAGTTTATATTATAAAAAATTAAAAAATAAAAAAATTGATATGACGAGCTTTCTTGATTTGTGCATAAAAAATAAAATTTTGAAAATTAAAATAAAGAAATACTCAGATTACTGGTTTGAAATAGATACACATAAAGATATCAAAGTGGCAACAAAGTTATTTATTTAAATGGTCGTTTGGATAATTGGAAAATCTGGGGTAGGCAAAACATATTTTGCAAAACACTTGGCTCAAATCTGTAAAGAAAAACATAAAAGATTATTATGGGTAGATGGAGATAAGTTTAGAAAAAAATATTCAAGAGATTTAGGATATTCATTAAATGACAGACGAAAAAATTCCTTAAGAATTCAAAAGCATTGTAAAAAGTACGAAGACAAAAAGTACCTTGTCATATGTTCACTTATATCTTTATTTAAGTCACATCAAAGAAAAAATAGAAAGATATTTACTAATTATTTACAAATTTTTATTAAAGCTAATTCAAAATTAATAGAAAGAAAGAATAACAAAAATATTTACTCAAATAAAAAAAATGTTGTTGGGAGGGATATTTTATTTCCAATACCATATAAATCAGACATAGTTATAAAAAACAATTTTAATACGCTTTTCAAAAAAAATTTGAAAAAAATTTATACTAAATTAAATGAAAAATTATAAAGATTTAATAACAATCAGTTTAAAAAAAAATTATAGAAATTCTACTAATTTTCAAAAAAATTTTATTATTTTATATAAAAGTCATAGAAATAATTTATCAAAAAAAATTATTATAAAACAGACGGTTAATAATAAAATCAAAAAAAATGACTTAACATTTAACCAAATTAAAGATTTGTATGAAAACAAATATAATAAAAATAAAGAAAGAAAAATTTTGTTATTCCATAAAAAATTTGAAGTCAATTTAAAACTTAAAAAAAAATATAATACAAGTTTTAAAAAATTATCTGAAAAAGAAACAAGTACTTCAACATACTGTTATTTGGGATTATTGATTTATCAAAGTAGAATTCTTAATAAATTTCAAAAAATAAATTGTATACTAAAGATCATAGATAAAGTTACTTTAAATGAAAAAGATATATATAAATGCAATTATTTACTTTTATCAAAGCTGATATTATTAGAAAAATTAATAATTAAAAAGATAATGTATGCAAACTAAATTTGCAATTTTAGTTAGTAATTCTGCAAGATCTATTTGTTATCTTAAATATCTAAAAAAAAATAATCTAAAACCTAAAAATATTGTTCATCTTGACGATTTATCAAATAATTATTTTGCTAAATTTTTAAAAAAAAAAATTTTTTACTTTAAGTCCACTCATATTAAAAAATTTAATACCAAAACTATAAATAAAGAAGTCTCATCATATTTATTAAAAATAGGCTCTAAAATCATAATATATTCTGGATATCCGGGTATAATAATTAAAAAAAAAAAATTATTAAAAGCCAAAAATATAGTTCATGCTCATCCTGGTAAACTTCCAGAATACAAGGGAAGTACTACTATTTACTATTCTTTGTTAAAAGAAAAAAAAATTTATTGTTCAACGATTGTTCTAAATGAAAAAATAGATTCTGGTAAAATTGTAATGATAAAGAAATATATGGTGCCAAAAAATTTAAAATTAATTGATAAAGAATATGATAACGAAATAAGAGCAAATAATATTGTTCTTTTTATCAAAAAATTAAAAAAAACTAATGTTAAAAAAAACATCTCCTCGACTGCTTATCATGTTATACATCCAGTTCTAAGGTCTATAGTTTTAAATAAAAAGAAATATAAAATTCGTAAGTAAATTATGTCTTTAAAAACGTATATAGAATTCGGTTCAATAATACGAGATAAAAAAGTTATATATCAAAAAAAAACTGGGGATATGTATGATGCTTATATGATGTCAAGATATTTTAAAGATCTTTATATCTTAAACTTATTTAAGAATAAAAATAACTTAAAAAATTTGCATAAAAATATTCATCATGTAAAAGATTTAAAAATTAATTTTATAAACTTTTTATTAATTTGTTCTTCAAATAAAAGAAGATTTTATGAGTTTGGTCAAACTTTATTTGAAAAGATATATTTCATGAAAGTTTTTTCTAGGATATTTGACAAAAAAATAAATTTAAAAAAAATAAGTTGGGTTGGAAATGATATCTCTAAGATGTTTAATTTTTTTTGTAGTAACTTTTATAAAGGCTATAAATTAAAGGTGTTTAGCACGCCCAACTATAAATCAATTAACAAATCTACTTTTTTTTCCAAAGGTGTTACTTTACTTTATGAAAAAAAAAATATAAGCTTATTAAAGTATGTTTTTAATAATGCAGAGTGTGGGTCGTTTGATTTTTCTATATGTAAAAATAAAAAAATTAAACAATTAAGTACTGGTTATAAACTGCATTATCCCTCTATAAAAGAATTCATAAATATAATACCAAAAAAAAACTTTAATATTTATTTTAAAAATATTAAAAAAGAAAAAGATTATATTTACTTTGAGATAATCTTTGGAAAAAAAGAAGTTATTAATAAGTATCTGAAATTATTAGAAAATATTAAAAAAAATAACTTGAGAAATAATTTTTTAAAAAGAGTATTAAATCTTGATGCTAATTTTAAAAATTTAAATTATTTTATAAATAAAATTGGATAACATTTTGCTCGCTAATAATATTAATCTATGAAGTTTTTAAAAAAAAAAATTATGAAATAAATCATTTTAAAACTCATAAATTTAGAGGAAAGAATTTTTATAAAGATTTTAGGAAAGATGATAAATTAAATATACAAAAATTACGACCAAACAAATTTATCACTTAATGAGACAAATGATAAAAAATATAGAAATTTAAAATTAATCAAAACAAGATTTGATTACTGTTACTATCAAAATTTTAAAAATAAGAAAAAAAAAGTTTTAGAAGTTGGTTTTGGGCAGGGAGATTTTTTAACTTATTTATCTAAAAAAAAAGTGCCATGTTCTGGAATAGAATATAATAAAAATTTAGTTCAGAATGCAAAAAAGCTTTCATTAGACGTTACTTTTGGAGGCATTGAAAAATTAGAGGATAATCAATTTGACTTAGTTGTCATGTTTGATGTAATTGAACACTTTGTTGATCCTATTAAGACCTTAAAAGACATTTACAAAAAAATGAAAAAAGGTGCTCTCTTAATTTTTTATACTCCTAATATAAAATCCTTAGGTTTTGAATTGATGCACGATAAACAGAATTTAATACAACCATTTTATCATTTGAATTTTTTTTCTAAATCCGTTTTAGAACATATTAGTAAAATAACAAATTTTAAAATAATAAAGTTTGAAACTTTTGGATTGGATTTAATTGATTTTTTTTTAATGAAAGAATATCAAGATGGTTTTTTATATACAAAGCACTTAGAAAAAGAAATCACAATTATGCAATCCGTTGTAGATAAGCAAAAATGCTCAAACCATTTACGTGTAACATTTAAAAAATAAAATTATACTTAGATAAATAAGTAAATTAACTTAATAATCACTTATCAAACATTTATAGTTTTAATTCCAGCCTTATTTAAATGTTCGTTGAATATATTATTTGTTAAGTTATTTGGAATATTTTTTTCTTTTAAAAAATTTTTTCTAACATGATTTGCATATTCTATAGCTAAATTCTCCTCAGTTACTACTTCGAAATCTAGTAATATTTTATGGCACTTAAATTTACTAGCCTCAGAGTTTAAATTGTCTTGGGGAGTGGCTCTATGCCAAGTATTGCTATCCATAATAATAACATCTCCTAGGTTAAGTCGTAAAGTTTTCATCATTTTTTTTCTAAAATAATACTCATAATAAAAATTAAGTTTCATATATAATTTTTTATTAAAAAAAATATTTTTTAAATTAATATCAAATAAATTAACATCTAATCCATTGTCAATTTTTTGATTATTTCCATTAAAATAAAAAAGAATTTTAAATATTTTAGAACTTTTTTTTATACCCTCATAATTAAATCCAAAAGATTGTCCATCTCTATGAGATACACTTGAAAATCCATTAATTGTTGCCGCAATGTTATTTATGAAATAAAAATCACCAATATTCTCTTTAATTTTTTCAATTAATTTATTGTTAAAAATCATTTTATTAACATTATCTATTTCTATTATTTCATTATGTGATAATCTTTTTAATAAAATTTTTTTATTTTCTGCAATTTTCTCTTCAACTTCTTTATTTTTTGATTTTGAAATGAGTTCTTCTTGACAGTCTAGACAAGTTTGTTTCGGTATTAAATTTTTTAAAATTTTGTACATCTTAGTATATTACTTCTTTTTAAGAATAATTCTTATTATTTTTTCATTTGTATAAGGTCCATTTTTAATAAAGTTTTTTAAAACATACTTTTTCACTATTTTATCAGGAACTAATTTTTGTACAAATAAATAGACTGCTTGAACGAAATAATTTTTCTTCAAATCAAATTTATTTTTTTTAAATGAATCATTAAAATTGTTTTCTATAAGATTATCTTTTTCATTTTTATTGTTAATTTCAGTGTAAGAAGATATAGAAAAACCCAATTTATCAAAAACTTTATAAATTGATTGTTTGGTAAAGAATAATGTGTGAGGTATGATTATCTTAAGTAACGGATTTAATTCATCTGGAATTTCAATAAAAATCTTTCCATCATTATCTAATGACTCATGAAAATGTCTAAATGTTGCTACTAATAATTCTGGGTGTAAATGTTCGAGAGAGTGACTCATCCAAATTAAATCTAGTTTTGGTAACTTTGATTTCAAAGGATAATAATAATCACCAAGTTTTACCACTTTGTTTTCTGGTTCTATAGTTGCAGCATCAAAGTAATAATAATTAATTTCTTTTTCAAATATCTTAATTGTTTTAGATATCCCATATCGATTTGGTCCTATTTCTAATATTGAACAATTTTTTTTAATTTTGAAAAATTGTAGATAATATAAAACTTGAGAAAAAAATCTGGAATTAAACTCTGAAAATTTTTGTCTAATAATTTTTTTTTGTTTATCAATAATATTAATTTTTGAGTAAAAATGATCTAAGTCTTTAATAGATACATCAGAATTAAAACTTAGATCACAATCTTCACATGTTAATATTTTATTATTAAAGTTGATAAATTGATTATTGTCTAAAAACTTCTCATTTCTTTTTTCGTACTTATATTTCTGTTTTAAATTAGATTTATTACAAACCGGACAATTCATTTATTGATTTTATGATCTATTAATTTATTTTTCATTTAAAATTAAGCTAATTTAAAAGTTTTTTTATTTTACTTTCTAAATAAAAGCTATCTTTAATATTTCTGTCTAAAAACCTTTTTCTAAGAGACTGTGTTCTTTTACTTTGCCACCATCGATCTGGGTCTTTCCAAATTTTTTTAATAAATTTAGCTGCCTGAATTGGATCTTTATGCATAATATTTGCTTTAAATAAATCATCATAAAAATTACGGTTATCAGAATTTAAAAAATAAGCTTTTGGATTATATATAATTAGTGTTGGTTTATTCATGCAGAGTGATTGCAAATGAGGAGTACCTAAATAGTTATTAACAACAAAATCAGAATTTAATAAATTGTGGTTAAATGTTTCTTTTGAATGATTTATTATTTTAACTTTTTTAGCCTTAGATTTAAACATTTTTTTGTAAGAATCATGTCGATTCAATTTATTTGGATGTAATCTAATTTTCATATTTGATAGAATTTCATTGTCTAAATTATTAAAAAAATCTTTTGTAACCTTGACAAATGCATTTCTATTCGTTTCATCATGAGAGTCATGAGCGGAACAAGTATAAGGGGTTCTTTTATGAGTGGGGCCTGAGATGAATAATATTTTCTTTTTATTGTTATAAATTGTCTTTTTTAACTCGTTTGGAAAAAAATAACTCCCTGCTGATATAATGTTTTTTTTTTTACTTTCCATCCATTAGTAAGAAAAAAATCAAATTTATTTTTTATATAGTCGATAGTATTTCCAATAAATTGGTGTTGTATATAATTATGCTCAACATATATAGTTTTTATTCTTTTAATTGTGGCACTTGCTATTAAAAAAAGATTATCTTCTGTCATGTTTTCATTTAGTATAAATTTAAGTTTTTTAAAATTATCTAAAAAGTTTTTTGAATAAGAATAATTGTAATTAAAATTTTCTAATAGAGATTTAGGTAATGAAAACTTTAAAGTAGAAAGAAAAAATTTATCAAAATTATTTCTACTTTTCAAAGTTGAGATTTCATTTCTTTCTAACCAAAAAATATCTTTATTGAAAAAAATAGGAATATAAAATTTTATAAAAGAGATATTTCTTTTATGTCTTAATTTCAGTTGTGATATAAATTTTGCTGGCATATAAGCCCCTGTAACTAAAAGTTTTGGCTGAAAGATCTTAATTGATAAATATTGTCTCAATTTAATTATTTTTTCCTTAATTATATCTCTATTAATGATTATTTCTTCTTTTTTTTTTTTGAATAAATCATAATTTTTCTTATTAAAATTTATTATCAGTTGTGAAAATAATTGATTCTGACCTGCATCAGAATATTGAAAATACTCTCTATGATCCTTTGTATTTTCAGGAACATAATAACTTTTTGTATGAAGTATTTTTATCTTGTTTTTTGATATTTTTTTAAATCTATTTTTTTTTTGTAGTTTTGAATAATAATATCTGCAGCAAAATGGAATATGAAATAATAAGAATGGTCCCAATAAAATATCCCAAAATTGCTTTCCATGATTCAGCTTATGGATTTTATTGAGTATTGGATAAAGTATATTTAAATATTGGTCATATTTTTTTTTCTCATACTTTGACCATTTAATAATTTCTTTTTTATGGATTATATCTATAATATCTTTATCAAGAAAGTTTTTTATACTATAATTTTTCTGATCTTCCATAATTTAATTGTTATTTTTAAGAAAAGTTTCTATGATTTTTTTTATCAAAATATTTTAGTTGAATAAATTGTTTTTGGTTTTTGATACTCCAAATTCTTTTCTGGTTTAGTATTGTTAAGAACTTTTTGTGACTATTTCCAGTACCAAAATACTTTAGTGGTTTAAATTTATACTTTTTTGTTTTAAACTTATTTATTAAATCACCTAACTTTGAATAATCACTCATTGAAATTACAGAACTAATTTGAGCTCTATTTTTCTGTCTTGTACCTAAATCAATTGTGGGAACTCCATAATAAGGTGCCTCCATAATTCCAGAGCTTGAATTTCCTATTATAAAATTTGAATTTTTTAATAATGTTAAATAATATTCGAATCTCAATGATGGTAAAATTTTAAAATCTTTTAATTTTTTATTTTTTAACAAAATTATTTGTTTTAAAATAATGTTGTGACCCAAATCATTATTTGGCAATAAAATGATGTAATTAAATTTGCTTTTAGCAAGTAAATTTAAAAGTGATTTAATCTGGTATTCAATTTTTTTTAGCTCAGTTGTAACAGGATGAAATATGCAAATTGCATATTTTTCAAAGTTAATAGCATATCTTTTTTTTACTAAAGAAATATTGGGAAGTTTTTTTTTTAAAATTATATCAACATCTGGGGACCCTATAGTAAAAATGTTATTTTTTAACTCACCCATTTGTTCTAGTCTTCGTTTAGCAATTTTATTTGTGACAAAATGTAAATGTGATAATTTTGATATAGAGTGTCTTAGAATTTCATCAATAGTTCCAGAAATTTCACCACCTTCAATATGTGCTATTTTAATATTATTTAGACAGCCTGTAATTGCTCCAGCTAACGACTCTACTCTATCACCGTGAACAACAATTAAATCAGTGTGATTATTAGAAATAAATTTATTTATACCTTTAATTGTATTGGCTAACGCAATATCCATAGTTGTATCGTTAGATTGATTATTAAACCTATAACAATTTTGTATATTATCTTTATCTATTTCATCTCTAGTAAGTCCATATTTTCGAATATTATGCATTCCAGTTATAATTAAATGAGTCTTAAATTTATTTTTTTTCTTTTGTAACTCTAAAATTAAAGATTTAATTTTACCATAATCCGCTCTTGTACCAGTTATAAATGTGATTGTTTTCACTTTAGATATTTTTTTTTAATTTGAGTATTTTGTTTGATATTACTATTTACTCTTCTTCCCAAAATTTTTGTAAAATCTTTTGTGTTAAAATCTCCGTTACCAGGTCTTTTTAGACAAATATTTTTTTCATTAAGTATTGATCCTTTTTTAATAAAAGTTTTTGACACAACTGAAGCAAAAGCAAAATTCATAGTTACTAATTCTTCTTTGATGGGTTCTTTTTTTCCAGGCAAAGATGACGGAATCAGTTTTGAGGCTTTTATTAATTCTTTTAATTGGTGCTTATCCATTGAACAAGATACATCAGGACCTTTTCTATTGTGAGTATCCACATAATGTTTTTCTATAATTTTAGAACCCAAGCTTAAGGCTGCATATGATGCGTACAATCCAACAGTATGATCTGAATAACCAATTACATTATTTTTAAAATTTTTTTTCATTAAAGTTATTGAATTAAGTCTACTTTTTTCTAATGGTGTTGGATAAACATTGGTACAATGCAATAGTGCTAGAGGAATTTTTTTTTTATTAATAAAATTAATTGTTTTCTTAAGTTCATTTAAATAGCTCATACCTGTGCTCATAATTATAGGTTTTCTAAATTTACATATATAATTTATTAACTCTAAATTATTCCATTCACCTGATCCAATTTTAAACCCTGGAACATCAAATTTTATAAGTCTATCTACTGCAGCTTTTGAAAACGGCGTACTAATAAAAATTTTTTTTTTTGATTTTATATAATTCATCAATTTTCTTTCATCATTTTCGTAGAGCGAACATTCCTTAATTATTCTATAAATTGATTTTTTTGAATTTCCAGGAATTGCTTTTTGAGCTTCTAATGACATTTCTTCATCAGGTATATGAGTTTGATGTTTTAGAATTTCTGCTCCAGATTTTATAGCGCTGTCTGCAATAGCTATTGCGTGATCTAGATTTCCATTATGATTAATTCCTATTTCTGCAATAATTACAGGATCATGATTGGGACCAATTATTCTATTAGCAATTCTAAATATCATTTTTTAAATTTTAAATATTTTTTACTTAAATGTTTTGCTAATAAGTAGTCTTCTTTATCATCTATATCAATACTATCTATTTTATTCATAACAGAATATCCTGATTTAGTAAAACTCAACTTTTTATTTTTCATAAATTCGCTTGCATAAAAAATATATATTGCTCCATTTGGTGAATATACTGTCTTTAAATTCTGTCGATTATTTGTAATAATACCATCATTAAAAAAAGGATTTAAAAAATTTTTTTTTTTATATAGTGATTTAAAAAAATTTTTATTTTCCGTAACACTAATTACAGATTTTAATTTATTTTTTTTAAAGTGGTTAATAGCTAAATCAATATGATTATTATTTCTAAAAGGTGATGTAGGTTGAAGATAAACAATAATATGATCTTCTTTAATAGACTTTAGTTTATTTTTTATAAAATCTAATATTACTGTATTTGCTAATGCTGAACTAGTACTTAAAAATTTTTTTCTCTTAATCACATCAATATTTAGTTTTGCTCCTATATCTAAAATTCTATCCGAGTCTGAAGATAGATAGATTTTATCAATTAATTTTGATTTTTTTGCACCTAGTATTGCTAATTCAACTAAAGAAAGTTTGTTAAGTTTTTTTAAATTTTTATTTTTAAAACCCCTCGAGTTTTTTTTTGCAGGGATTAAGGCAATTATATTAGTATTTTTTTTAATCATTATATAATAACTATAATATCACAAATTGTTTTAATGTTTTTTTCTAAATAACATTGATACTATATATATATTATTAAAAAAAATCTTTTTACTTTTTTATAAACTTCATGAGAATTATTTCTAGACTAGATATTAAAAATGAATTTGTAATCAAGGGTATAAACTTGGAGGGATTAAGAAAAATTGGAGATCCAATCGAAATTGCAAGGCAATATTATTTAAACGGTATCGATGAAATTATTTTAATTGATGCAGTTGCTAGTCTTTATGGAAGAAATAATCTTTTTGAAGTTGTAAAAAGAACTACTGAAAATCTCTTTATACCTATAACTTTAGGTGGTGGAATTAAAACCTTAAAAGATATTGATAAGGCACTTAATTCTGGAGCAGACAAAATTGCTATTAATTCTGCCGGTATAGAAAATCCATCTTTCATAAAAGAAGCTGTGGATAACTTTGGTGCTAGCACTATAACTATTTATATCGAAGCAAAAAAAAACAATGGAACTTGGGAGGCATACAAACATTATGGGAGAGAAAAAACTGGCATAAATGTAACTGACTGGTTAGAGGAAGTACAAAATATGGAATGTGGTGAAATATTACTTACGTCTGTAGATCATGAAGGAACTCAGGAAGGTTTTGACTTGGAATTAATTAGTGAAATTAAAAATAAGATTAAAGTACCACTAATATTCTCAGGTGGCTTTGGTAAAATAGAGCATTTACATGAAGCATTAAAATTAACAAAAAATATAAGTTTTGCGATTGCTTCTGCGTTTCATTACAAAAAAGTAGATATAAAAGAAATTATTTATGAAAAAAATATGCATTATTGATTATGGTCTTGGAAATATAAGGAGTTTATATAATTCAATAAAAAAAATAGGATTTGTTCCTACCTTTTATTCTGAGCGTAAAAATGAAAATTTTGATCTAATATTTATACCTGGAGTAGGTTCATTCAACAAAGCATCTGCTTTACTAAATTCTCCTGATTTAAAATCTTTTTTAGACCAATCAAAAAAAGATTCAGTTATTTTTGGAATATGTCTTGGAATGCAAACTTTGCTTTCAAAGGGCTTTGAGGGTGGTGAGCATAAAGGTTTAGATTATATTGATGGCAGGGTAGATAGAATGAGTAAAAAACTAATACTGCCGAATATTGGCTATCAAAAAACTTTTTTTTCAGATCAAAACTATTTTAGTTTTTTAAAAAAATTTAATAATGAAAAATTCTATTTTGTTCATTCCTATGCAGCAAATGTAAAAAATAAAAAAAATATTTTAGCTTTCACTGAGTCTCAAGATTTAAATTATTGTGCAGCAATATCTGCAGAAAGAATTATAGGTACTCAATTTCATCCTGAAAAAAGTGGTGAAATAGGACTTGAATTAATAAATGAAGTAGTTAAGAACATTTAAAAAAATGGAACATTCTTCAAAATTTGGCCTTCCGACTAGTGTTATATTTTGTAAAGAATGTGTTATATCCAACCAAAGACCAAATCCAGTTATTGAATTTAAAAATAGCGATAATTTGAAACTAGGTCCAGAATTTGAGGATGGGGTATGTAGTGCCTGTAGATACGGTAAAGAAAAATATAAAATTGATTGGAATGAAAGAGAAGAAAAATTACTTGAAATATTAGCAAAATACAGAAAAAAAAGTGGATATGATTGTGTAGTTCCTGGAAGTGGTGGCAAAGATAGCGCTTACACTGCACACATTCTTAAATATAAATATAAAATGAATCCTTTGACAGTGACATGGGCTCCTCACCTATATACTGAGCCAGGTTGGAAAAATTTTACTAACTGGATCCATGTTGGAGGATTTGATAATTTATTATTCACCCCAAATGGTAAACTACATAGACATCTTACCAAACTTGCTTTTTCAAATCTCTTGCATCCATTTCAGCCTTTTATAATTGGTCAAAAAAATATTGGTCCAAGTATTGCTAAAAAATTCAATATTCCTTTGGTAATATATGGTGAAAACACGGCAGAATATGGTTCCTCGGTGAAGGATAATTTTGAACCCTTGATGGATGCAAAATATTTTACAAGAAACTCTTTAGATGAATTATTTTTTGGTAAAAAAAATATTCATGAAATAATTCAAGAAACTGATTTTACCATAAATGATTTTGAACCATATATTCCTGTAAGTGCCGATGGAATAAAAAAAGATAATATTAAAGTTTTCTATATGGGATATTTTCATAGATGGGATCCACAAGAAATGTTTTATTATGCAAGTGAAAATACAGGTTTTAAATCTAATACTGAAAGAACAGAGGGAACTTACTCAAAATATTCAAGTATAGATGATAAAATAGATAATTTTCATTACTACACAACATATATAAAATTTGGATTAGGAAGAACAACTTATGATGCTGCTCAAGAAATTAGGAATGGTAAAATAACAAGAGAAGAAGGAATTAACTTAGTAAAAAAATTTGATAATGAATTCCCAAAAAAATATTTTAAAGATTTTTTAGAATATATTGATATTACTGAAGAAGATTTTAGAAAAACTATTGATAGTTATAGATCACCACACTTGTGGGGAAAAAGTAACGATGAATGGAAATTAAAGTTTACTTGTTACTAATTATTATATCTGTAAATATTTTTGCAAAATAGATTATCTTTAGTATTTAATTCAATTATTTTTTTTACAAGTGTAGGTTTTAACTTTTTGAAGTTTTTAATATTTTTCAATAAATCATTAATATGTTTAACAGTTCTTATTCCAAATATAGCTTTATCAACAAAAGAAAAGCTAAAAATAAAATTAGTTGCTAAACTTTCAATTTTTAAATCTGTCAAAGACTCAAGGATTTTTTTTTGTTTACTTATTGTTTTCAACCTTCGACCATACAGCCAACTATGTCTTTGATCATTTTTAGAAAATTTGGCTATATTTGAAAAGTTGGTCGTAAGTATTCCGTTCGCAAGTGGAGACCTGATAGCCAATATTTTTTTGAAATTATTCATTTTGTAACAAGGGGCTACTCTCAATAAATTAAATTCATCTTGAATAAAATCAAACTTATTCATGATTTTTTTTGAGAAATAATGATTTCTAGCTAAAGAAATTCCGATTGATTTGATATAGCCCTTATCTTTATATTTTTGCAATATATCAAAAACCTTATTCCAGTTTCTGATTTCATCTCTCGGATTATGTAATTGCATTACATTAATGTTTTTAAATAAATCAAGTGCTCTCTCTACTCCATAAATTAAAGATTTTTCATCAAAATTTTTTTTCATATTATGATCCCAGCCACACTTAGTATTGATTAAAATATTTTTATTTTGCCTTTTAAATTCAGACAAAAAAATTTCAGCACCTAGATAATTAGGTGCTGTGTCAAACTCTAAAAATCCATTATCAAGACAATGGTCAAAAACATTTTCAATTGATTTTTTTGAAACAGATTTATATGCACTCCAAGACCATGTCCCAATGATAATTTTTTTTAAAATATTATTGGTTGGCATTATTCCTAACGAGGGATACAAATTGCTTTTTGTAATAATCTAGACGGCTAACTGGTAAAATATCATCTGCTTTACTTTTAGATCTTAATGCTGAATCAACATCACTCTCATACTCATCAAAAAGACGTAATTCTTGACCTTTTTTTTGAGATTTTGTTCCATAATAAGGAGAATAATACGCAACTGTGATATTGTCTGGATTCAGAATCTTATTAAATTCAATTGTTTTCAAAATTGATTTTTCATCTTGATTGGGCAAACCAATAATATTGTATGCAGTTCTTTTTATATTATTTTCTTTCAATAGTTTAAAAGCATTGATCGTTTTTTCCTGGTCAGCAAATCTATTTAGCTCTCCTTCTCTAAAATCACTATCAGCTAATTCTACACCCATGCCAACACCATCCACTTTTAATTTTTTTAATAATTCTATCGATTTTTCATTAATACCCTCAGGTCTAGTTTCAATATAAATTTTAATACTTAGATCACTTTTATCAATCAATTCAGATAATTCTAAAAGAACATTTCTATCGTTTGTTAAAAAGTTTGTATCTTGACATCTAATTAACTCAATATTCTTTTTTTTATTTAAATAATTAAGTTCATCAAAAATTATTTTGGAGCTTTTATGTCTTAGATATTTTTTAAAGTTTTTGATAGCTCCAGTTTTTGGCGACATTTCATTAAAATTATAATATTTTTGTATGATAGTTTCCACACAGTAGTTACAAGAATAAATACATCCTCTGGACATTTCGTAGTCAATACCCTTAACAACTTTGCCATTATATGGTCTATTTAATACCTGGTTATCAAAAATATCATAGTTGTAAGGTGTGAGCTGATCAAGATCATTTATTATTTCCTGTTTTTTATTTTGAAAAAAATTTTTATTTTCAAGATAACAAACACCATTGATATTTTTTAATTCTTCAGCATTATTTTCAAAGTTGTTTAAAATTTCTAATAGTACCAGCTCTGACTCTCCAGCAATTAAATAATTAATCTTTGGCATTTCCTTTAAAACAAGTTCTGCAGCTGAAGTGGCTTGTAATCCACCTGTCAACAATATTGCATTTTTTGTATCCAAATTTTTAAGTAAATCATAGCCATTTTGAATATTCACATACTCACCCTCTCCATGAATATGGGAAGATATAGCTGACCAAAAAATAAAATCTGGATTAAATTCACTAATTTTTTTTTGAAGATCTTCAAAAACATCACTAGAATTAAATTTTAAAAATTCATCATAATTAGTTTTTTTGTACATTTTATTATCAGTTTGAAACTGGACTTCGTTCAGAGACCAATTTGAATAAAATGTTGAGTCAAACAGCTCAACTGTATGATTATTTCTCTTCAATATACCCGAATGACTGGCAATCCATATATGAGTGATTCCCCTACCCCATCTATTTGGATTTATAAACAATATTTTAGACATTAGTTATAAGGTTAATTCTTAACTATCATTTTTTAAATTTTATAACTAGATTCTTCCAAATAAATTGGAAGTTTTTTATTAATGATTTTATAAAATTTATCATTTAAAAAATTTAAACAGTAATTTTCTGTAATTTTAGAATTAATTACCTTAAGATAATTAACTGATTGAGAATGAGGATTAATAATTAATTTACTATCAATTAAGTTGGTTGAGTTTGTAGATCTCATTTTTACCTGACTTAATTTTTTTAAGTCGTCAAATAAATCATTTACAAGTTTCTTTGAAAACGCATTTTTGACGATAGCAAAACCATTATTATGAATTTCATTTAAAACATTTTTTTCCATAATTTATTCAAAATCAAAAAATTTTTTTCAGTGCATAAATCAAGCCAATTGAGCTATTAGTACTGGTCAGCTACACGCATTACTGCGCTTCCACATCCAGCCTATCAACGTGGTGGTCTACCACGGCTCTATAGGAAGAACTAGTTTTGAGGTGAGTTTCCCGCTTAGATGCTTTCAGCAGTTATCTCTTCCATACTTAGCTACCCTGCACTGCGGCTGGCGCCACAACAGGTCCACCAGTGGTATGTTCAACCCGGTCCTCTCGTACTAGGGTCAACTCCTCTCAATTCTTCTACACGCATAGCAGATAGGGACCGAACTGTCTCACGACGTTCTGAACCCAGCTCACGTACCACTTTAATTGGCGAACAGCCAAACCCTTGGGACCTGCTCCAGCCCCAGGATGTGATGAGCCGACATCGAGGTGCCAAACACTGCCGTCGATATGAGCTCTTGGGCAGTATCAGCCTGTTATCCCCGGCGTACCTTTTATCCGTTGAGCGATGCCCCTTCCACTCAGAAGCACCGGATCACTATGACCGACTTTCGTCTCTGCTCGACTTGTCAGTCTCACAGTCAGGCAGGCTTATGCCATTGCACTCTACGAACGATTTCTGACCGTTCTGAGCCTACCTTCGCACGCCTCCGTTACTATTTGGGAGGCGACCGCCCCAGTCAAACTACCCACCATACAATGTCTCGCTGCCGGATGACGGCTAGCGGTTAGATGTCAAGAAAAACAAAAGAGGTATTTCACTGGTGACTCCACAAAAGCTAACGCCTTTGCTTCAAAGTCTCCCTCCTATGCTAAATATGTTTTTCCTAACACCAATGTAAAGTTGCAGTAAAGGTGCACGGGGTCTTTCCGTCTAACTACGCGAACTCCGCATCTTCACGGAGAATTCAATTTCACTGAGTTGATGTTGGAGACAGCGGAGAAATCGTTACGCCATTCATGCAGGTCGGAACTTACCCGACAAGGAATTTCGCTACCTTAGGACCGTTATAGTTACGGCCGCCGTTTACTGGGGCTTCAGAAGTTAGCTTGCACCAACCGCATTAACCTTCCAGCACCGGGCAGGCGTCAGACCCTATACATCCACTTACGTGTTAGCAGAGCCCTGTGTTTTTGATAAACAGTCGCTTCTCCCTGGCTTGTGCCACCCTTCCATAGTTGCCTACAAAAGGGTCTTCCTTATCCCGAAGTTACGGAAGCATTTTGCCGAGTTCCTTCAACATCATTCTCTCAAGCGCCTAAATATACTCTATTAATCTACCTGTGTCGGTTTCGGGTACGGTCTTCATGATGGAGCTATTTCTTGGGACCTCTTCGCGGCAAGTTCAATCCATTAAGAACTCACAACTTACAAAATCCGTCACTACCATCAGGTCAAGGAATATTAACCTTGTTTCCATCGACTACGGCTTTCGCCCTCGCCTTAGGTGCCGACTAACTCTACGCGGATTAACCTTGCATAGAAACCCTTAGATTTTCGGCGACGAAGTTTTTCACTTCGTTTATCGTTACTTATGTCAGCATTCGCACTTCTGATACCTCCAGGATCCCTCACGGGTATCCCTTCACAGGCTTACAGAACGTTCCGCTACCCCTTACAAAGTTCGAAAACTTTGCAAAGCCACAGATTCGGTACATGATTTTAGCCCCGTTACATCTTCGGCGCAGAAACTCTATTAGACCGGTGAGCTGTTACGCTATCTTTAAAGGATGGCTGCTTCTAAGCCAACCTCCCGGCTGTTAAGGAATTTCCACATCCTTTCACACTTAATCATGATTTTGGGACCTTATCTGGTGGTCTGGGCTCTTTCCCTCTCGACCATGGACCTTAGCACCCACAGTCTGTCTGCCGAAGAACAATGTCTAGCATTCGGAGTTTTATTAGGTTTGGTAAGAATCTCTTCCCCCTAGCCCATTTAGTGCTCTACCTCTAAACATCTATTTATTCGACGCACTACCTAAATAGTTTTCGCGGAAAACCAGCTATCTACGAATTTGGTTGGCCTTTCACCCCTTACCACAAGTCATCCAAAGACTTTTCAACGTCAACTGGTTCGGTCCTCCGGTTGGTGTTACCCAACTTTCAACCTGCTCATGGTAAGCTCATTCGTTTTCGGGTCTAATTCATTAAACTAATCGCCCTATTAAGACTTGCTTTCGCTGCGCCTACACCTAGATGGCTTAAGCTTGCTTAATAAATTAAGTCACTGACCCATTATACAAAAGGTACGCCCTCACCCTAAAAAGGGCTCGGACTGATTGTAGGCATGCAGTTTCAGGTTCTATTTCACTCCCCTAATAGGGGTTCTTTTCACCTTTCCCTCACGGTACTAGTTCACTATCGGTCACTGAAGAGTATTTAGGCTTAGAGGGTGGTCCCCCTATATTCGAGCAGGATTTCTCGTGTCCCGCTTTACTCAAGAATTTTGTTAGACATTACTCATACGGGACTATCACCCTCTATGGTTAGCATTTCCAAACTATTCAAATTTTCCTAACAAAACTACTGGCCTACTCCGCGTTCGCTCGCCACTACTAACGGAATCTCAATTGATTTCTTTTCCTCTGGTTACTTAGATGTTTCAGTTCTCCAGGTTGTCTCTTTAAACCTATGTATTCAGTTTAAAGTACCACATAAAGTGGTGGGTTTCCCCATTCGGAAATTTTCGGATCAAAGCTTACATACAGCTCCCCGAAACTTATCGCAGTATATCACGTCCTTCATCGGCTTTCAGTGCCAAGGCATCCACTACACGCCCTTAAACGCTTGATTTATGCACAGAAAAAAATTCTTTTTAAAGAAAATTTATCTATGTTGTGATCAAATTTTTATTTTGAACATTAAATAATAACTTTTAATGTTCGGATATAGATATTGATATAAATTATTTTTATTTACAGTTTTAATAACTAAATGTTTCCTGGTGGAGGATACAGGGATCGAACCTGCTACCTCCTGAATGCAAATCAGGCGCTCTCCCAGATGAGCTAATCCCCCATTTAGGTTTTTGGTGGGCCGAGAAAGACTCGAACTTTCGACCCCACCCTTATCAAGGGTGTGCTCTAACCAACTGAGCTACCGGCCCTACAAGAAGGAAACATTACTTTAAGAAGAGAAATGAGGACGGTCAACATTACCGATGTATATTATTTAGAGTGAAATTTTACTTTCACTCATCCTTAGAAAGGAGGTAATCCAGCCGCAGGTTCCCCTACGGCTACCTTGTTACGACTTCACCCCAGTCGCTGACTATACCGTGGTCAAGGGTTTAAAACCTTGCCTTAAGGTAGAACCAACTCCCATGGTGTGACGGGCGGTGTGTACAAGACCCGGGAACGCATTCACCGTGGCACGCTGATCCACGATTACTAGTAATTCCAGCTTCATGCACTCGAGTTGCAGAGTGCAATCCGAACTGAGGCATCTTTTCGGGATTTGCTTAACGTTGCCGTTTTGCTTCCTGTTGTAGATGCCATTGTAGCACGTGTGTAGCCCAACACGTAAGGGCCATGAGGACTTGACGTCATCCCCACCTTCCTCCAGCTTATCACTGGCAGTTCTTTCAGAGTGCCCAACTTAATGATGGCAACTAAAAGTGAGGGTTGCGCTCGTTGCGGGACTTAACCCAACATCTCACGACACGAGCTGACGACAGCCATGCAGCACCTGTGTTTCGTCCGGCCGAACCGAAAACTCTAATCTCTTAGAGTCGCGACGAACATGTCAAGTGTTGGTAAGGTTCTGCGCGTATCTTCGAATTAAACCACATGCTCCACTACTTGTGCGGGTCCCCGTCAATTCATTTGAGTTTTAACCTTGCGGTCGTACTCCCCAGGCGGTGTGTTTATCGGTTTCCCTGCGACACTGAAAATAAATTTCCAACGTCTAACACACATCGTTTACGGCATGGACTACGAGGGTATCTAATCCTCTTCGCTACCCATGCTTTCGTTCCTCAGTGTCAGTAATGATCCAGAAAGCTGCCTTCGCAATTGGTATTCTTTCTAATATCTACGAATTTCACCTCTACACTAGAAATTCTGCTTTCCTCTATCATACTCTAGCTGAAAAGTTTTGATGGCAGTTCCAGAGTTAAGCTCTGGGATTTCACCACCAACTTTTTCAACCACCTACGAACTCTTTAAGCCCAGTAATTCCGAACTACGCTAGGTCCCTTCGTATTACCGCGGCTGCTGGCACGAAGTTAGCCGGACCTTCTTATTCGGGTACAGTCATTTTCTTCCCCGACGAAAGAGCTTTACAACCCAAAGGCCTTCTTCACTCACGCGGCATCGCTGCATCAGAGTTTCCTCCATTGTGCAAGATTCCCCACTGCTGCCTCCCGTAGGAGTTTGGGCCGTGTCTCAGTCCCAATGTGGCTGATCATCCTCTCAAATCAGCTATTGATCATAGTCTTGGTAGGCCATTACCCTACCAACAAACTAATCAAGTGCGGGCTCATCCAATGGTGCGTAAAGCTTTCTCCGTAAAGACTTATCCGGTATTAGCACAAGTTTCCTCGTGTTATTCCAGGCCAAAGGGTAGATACCCACATGTTACTCACCCGTCTGCCACTAAGTATTGCTACTTCGTTCGACTTGCATGTGTTAGGCGTGCCGCCAGCGTACGTTCTGAGCCATGATCAAACTCTCAAGTTAAAAAACGGCGCACACTAGCTTCATATATAAATTGTAAGAATACAATCCATACGATTTTGAAGTGTGTACGACAAATTTTGGTAACCTTAACCGTCCACACTTCTCTTCTTAAATTTTTACTTTTTAAATAGCTAATTGGGTCTAAAAAGCCCAATAATCCTCACTAATATATTGATTAAACAATAATTTTATTGAGAAAGTGTGCTGCTTATAAGCTAAAATAAAAGTAAATCAAGCATTTAGCATTTAAATAAATGTGCAAATACACGAGCAAATACAAGGTTTTTTTTGATTTTTTGCCATTACTAAATTAATAATTAATAATTCCATATGATATTTAGTTCAAATAAAATAACAAAATTAATAAAAAAAAATATTGAGATCTTCTTATTATTTTTATTACTAGCCATTACTATTGCCAGTACCACATTTTATAACAATAAAAAGTTAGAGATTAATGAAAGTTATAAAGATGTAATAAATAATATTTATTTCAAAAAAAGCATTAAACATTTTTTTGATAATTTAACACCTAGATATAAGAGTATAGACCATAAAATTTCTAGTGGTGAAACATTTGATAAAATATTGAATAGTTACGCTATTCCAAGTGAAGAAATTTTAAAAATAAAAAAATATTTAAATTCAGATTATAATTTAAGTAATCTCAAAACTAATTTTGATATAAAATTTACTATTGATCAATCAAATAATAAAAAAATTACTTCTTTTTTATTTCCTGTATCTAGGACTAAAAAAATTCAACTAACTAGAAATTTAGATACAGACATTTTTGAAAAAAAAAAAATTATTACAAATTTAAATAAAAAAATTCTTTTTAAAGAAGGAAAAATTACACAAAGTTTATATCAAACTGCTGTTGAGCTAAATGTTCAACCAAATATAATTATCGAATTTGCTAGAATTTATGGTTTCCAAGTTGATTTTCAAAGAGATATTAGAAAAAATGATAACTTTCAAATCATGTATGAGGTGTTCCAAGATGATAATGGTAAAGTTTTTGAAATAGGAAGTATTATTTATGCAGATCTAAAACTTAGTGGAATAAATAATTCTTTATATTATTTTGATAAAAAAGGAAGTGAAGGGCACTATGATCAAAATGGAAAAAGTGTTGAGAAGGCATTAATGAAAACACCTATTAATGGAGCAAGACTGTCTTCCGCATTTGGAATGAGGAAACATCCAATTGACGGTTACAATAAAATGCATAAAGGTACAGATTTCGCTGCTCCCATGGGTACACCTATCATGGCCTCAGGCAGTGGTGTTATTACTAGAGCTAGATGGTGTGGTGGTGGTGGAAATTGTGTTAAGATAAAACACAACTCAACATACGAAACTATCTATGCTCATATGAAAAATTTTGCTGGCGGAATTAAGGAAGGTGTAAGAGTTAAACAAGGTCAAATAATTGGATATGTTGGTTCAACTGGAAAATCTACTGGGCCACATTTACATTATGAGGTAGTTAAAAATGGAAAAAAAATTAACTCACAAAAATTAAAGTTACCTTCTGGAAAAATTCTTAAAGATAAAGATAGAAAAACTTTTGAAGTTAAGAGAATTAAAATAGATGTTTTAAAATCAGAACTAATTATTGGTTTAAATTAAATTAAAGCAGGTTTTTTATCTACAGGCTTTTTTTCTACTGTTTTAACAACCTTTTTAACTTCTGCTCCTGTGGTTATTTTTGTGTCCGTTTTGACTTCGATTTCAGAAGACTTTTCAACTTTATCTATTGAAGAAACAGGTTTTACCTCTTCTACTGGAGATGAATTAACCCTTGCCATTCTAAGACTTTCTTGTTCATTTTGAACTCTTGTAAAATGATCAGCATGTTGAAAATAGTTTTCAGATAAAATTTTATCTTCATTAGCAAGAGCCTCTCTTGCTAAATCATTGTATTTTTCAATTAACTTAACTGCATTATGATTGTTTCTACCTGGGACTTTTCTTTGAAAATTATCGTTATTAGAAAATTTTGATCCTTCATTGTTACTTCTAAATGGAGGTCTTCTATTATTATTACTTCTAAATGGAGGTCTTCTATTATTATTGCTTCTAAATGTTACCATAGTTTTTTTTCAATTTAAATTTTAGTGCTGATTATACAGCGATCATTTTTACCATAATCTTTTATGGCTTTGTTAACGTAAAAACCTTCTTCTTTTAATATTTTTATAACTTTATTTTTTTGATTAAAACCTATCTCTAAAATAAATTTACCATTTTTCTTAATCAGAATACTTGCCTTATTAATTACTTTTCTGATTTTTGAAAAACCATCAAACCCACCACTTAAAGCTAACCTTGGCTCAAAGTTAACTACATCTTTTTCCAAATATTTTAAACTTAACTGTTTAATATATGGAGGATTTGAAACAATAAGATCATATTTGCCAATTTTGAAATTGTCAACACTAGAATGAAAAAATTTTACTCTATTGTTTAAGTTTAGTTGTTTAGCATTGAATTTACTTATATTTATACTTTTTTTTGAAATATCTATACCCGTTCCATAAAAATTGGATCTCTCCTTTAGTATGGATAAAAGAATGCACCCAGATCCAGTTCCAATATCAAGAACTTGTAATTGAACATCTTTTGAATAAATTTTTAAAAGTTGTTCTATTATTAGTTCACTATCAGGTCTTGGAATTAGCACATCTTTATTAACAAAAAATTCATCTCTCCAAAACTCTTTTTTGTTTATTATGTAGGCAATTGGTTCGCCTCTTTTTCTTCTTTCAATTAAACTTTTAAATTTTCTTAATTGTTCTGAGTTCAAAATTTCTTTAGGATTTAAAATGATATGTTTTTTATCTCTTTTAATCGAGTTAGATAATAATATCTCACTATCAAGTTGAGGATTGGCTATCTTATTTTTTTGTAGGATATTTATTCCTTCATTCATAATATTTTCTATATTCATTTTAATTAAGATTGCTCAATTTTTCTTCTTGTGCTTGCAGCGTTAAGTTCTCTACCATTTCATCAAAAGCTTCACCTTCTAAAAAAGCTTCAAGTTTGTGTAAGGTCAGATTAATACGATGGTCTGTTACTCTTCCTTGTGGAAAATTGTATGTTCTAATTCTTTCAGAACGGTCTCCTGTTCCTATTTTACTTTTTCTATCTTCCGATCTTTCACCTTCTATTCTTGATCTTTCTAATTCATAAAGTCTTGATCTTAAAATCAACATCCCTTTTGCTTTATTTTTGTGTTGTGATTTTTGATCTTGTTGAGATACGGATAGTCCTGTTGGAATATGAGTAATTCTTACAGCACTATCCGTTGTATTAACAGATTGTCCACCTGGGCCACCAGCTCTAAACACATCAATTCTTAAGTCTGAATCATTTATCTTTATATCAACCTCTTCTGCTTCTGGCAGTACGGCCACTGTTGCAGCAGAAGTGTGAACTCTTCCCTGAGTTTCTGTGTCTGGAACCCTCTGAACACGATGAACTCCACTTTCATACTTTAATGTTGAATAAATATTTTTTCCTCTAATTGACGCGATAACTTCTTTCACCCCCCCTGCTTCACTCTGGGACATGCTTATTAATTCTAATTCCCATTTTTTTTGATGACTAACTTTTTCATACATCTTAAAAAGATCTGCTGCAAATAAACTTGCCTCTAACCCTCCCGTACCTGCTCTAATTTCTATAATTGCATTTTTTTTATCTGCTTCATCTTTTGGTAATAAAAATAGTTTTAATTTTTTTTCTATGGATTCGTTTTCTAATTTTAAATCATTTAATTCTACTTCAGCCATTTCTTTAAATTCATTATCACTACTAGAGTCGCTTAATATTTTCTCTAGATCTTTTTTTTCTCCCTCATAAGAAAAATATTTTCTAGCATCATCAATTACCTCGTTTAAATCAGAGTATTCTTTTGATTTTTCAGCAAAAAGTTTTTTATCCACTTCACCTAATGATAATTCTTTCTCCAAAATAGAGTGTTTAGATATTAAATCTTCAATAGTTTTTAGAGGTATCATTGTATTTATAATTTTTTATCAAGTTCAGCAGCTTTTTTTTCAACTTCACTTACAACTCTTGATATTATGTCTTCTGATAAAACTTTTTCACTTTGAATACCAGATAAATAAAGCATATTGTTACCCTTACCACCTCCAGTTATTCCTATATCCGTCATTGCTGCTTCTCCTGGTCCATTAACTACACAGCCAATAATCGATAATGTTAAAGGAGTTTTAATGTGAGAAAGTTTATCTTCTAATGTTTTTACTGTATCAATTACTTGAAATGCTTGTCTTGCACATGATGGACAAGATATAATCTTTACACCTCTATTTCTTAAGTTAAGTGACTTTAAGATTTCATTACCGATTTTAATTTCTTTGACAGGATCATCAGACAAAGAAATTCTTATAGTGTCTCCTATTCCATCCATTAAAAGTGAGCCAAGACCTATTGATGACTTGATGCTGCCTGATACGAAGCTTCCAGCTTCTGTGATCCCTAGGTGTAGTGGATAATCTGTAACTTTTGATAGTTGACGATACGCTGCAATAGATAAAAATATATCTGAAGATTTTACACTTATCTTAAAATTAAAAAAATCTTGATCTTCCAAAATCTTAATATTTCTCTTTGCACTTTCAACTAAAGCTTCTGGACATGGTTCCTTATATTTTTCTAAAATATCTTTTTCAAGAGAGCCAGCGTTAACACCTATTCTAATAGAGCAATCGTTATTTTTAGCAGCACTAAGCACGTCATGTATTTTTAATTTATCCCCTATGTTGCCTGGATTAATTCTTAAACATTTTGCTCCATTTTCAGCCGCTTCTATTGCTCTTTTATAATGAAAATGAATATCAGCAATTATTGGAACGGATACATGCTTTGTAATCTCTTTAAGGGCTAATGAGGACTCTTCGTCTGGGCATGAAACCCTAACTAGATCAGCACCCTCTTCATGAATATCATTAATTTGTTTTATTGTGGCCTGAATATCAGTTGTTAAGGTGTTGGTCATAGATTGGACAGAAATGGGATTGTCTCCACCTATTTTTACATCACCAACATTTATAACTTTTGTTTTTTTTCTATGAATGTCTCTGAATGGTCTTAAGCTCATAATTTAATCTAACTTAAACTCTTTGTGGAGCACTGCTACTGCTTTTTTTATCTGTTTATTTGAAATTAAAACTGAAATTTTAATTTCAGAAGTTGAAATAACCATTATGTTAATCTTTTTTGAAGCCAATGCTTGGAACATTCTATAAGTAATTCCTGGTGTTGTAATCATACCAACACCAATAATGGATACTTTCGAAACATTATTATCATATGTAAATTTTCTAAATGAAATTTTTTTATTTTTTTTAATTATTTTTTCTGTTTTTTTTACATCCTCATATTTAATTGTAAAAGTTAAATCTGTTTCTTTTCCATTTAAAGAAATATTTTGAACTACCATATCAACATTAATTTGATTAAGTGATAATGGTTTAAAAACAGCAGCTGCTACTCCTGGCCTGTCCTTAACACCTACAATTGTAACTTTAGAATCATTTTTTGTAGAAGTTATTCCAGTTATTATTTGATTACTAAAGGTTTTTTTTGCACCAGTTATTAATGTGCCTTTTTTTTTTTGAAATGAAGATTTAACTGAAAAATCAATGTTATTTAGTTTTGCATCTTGTACAGAAGTAGGCTGCATAACCTTTGCACCTAACGAAGCCATCTCTAACATTTCATCGTAGGAAATTTTATGGATTTTTTTAGCTTTTGAATGATCTCTTGGATCTGTAGTATAAACGCCATCTACATCAGTGTATATATCACACGCATCAGTATTAAAAAATTTTGCCAGCATTATTGCTGATGCATCAGTTCCACCTCTTCCTAGTGTTGTAATCCTATTTTCCAAGTTAACGCCTTGAAAACCAGTTATGATAGGTATTCCACCTAATTTCATGAAACTAAGTATTTTTCCTTTATTAATTTTGATAATTCTTGAAGAACTATAAGATCCTTCTGTAATGATTGGTAGCTGCCACGACATCCATGATCTAGCTTTAAAACCAAGATGTTTTAGTCTACCAGCAATTAATGCACAAGTTGCTTGCTCTCCTGTTGCTAATAAAACATCATATTCTGCTGTATCAAAGCTATTACTTAATTCTTTTGTTTTTTTTATTAACTCATTAGTTGTGCCACTTATCGCAGAAGAAACCACAATAACACCCATTTTCTTCTTTTTATAAGAAGAAATAATTTTTGCTACGTTCTTTATTCTATCTATGCTTCCAACAGAAGTTCCACCAAACTTTAATACTACAGTTTTCATTGATAATTTTGTAATTTATATTTGATAAAATACATCTTAATTGTTATGTCCACAAGTCATCTATTATGAATTCAATAAATAAAAAAGAAATTGAGAAGTTTTCTAAAATCGCTGAAGAATGGTGGGATCCTAATGGTAAATTCAAACCATTGCATAATTTTAATCCTATAAGAATTAAATATATAAAAGAAAATATACTTAAAGATTTTAATATTAAACTTTCTAGTAAGCCACTGAAAAATATCAAAATATTAGATATTGGATGTGGTGGTGGCTTGTTATCTGAGCCCATGTGTAGACTAGGAGCTAATGTGGTTGGGATTGATGCTTCAAAAAAAAATATAGAGGTTGCAAAATTTCATGCAAAAAAAAATAAGCTTAAAATAGATTATAAAGTCGCTTCTCCAGAGAAACTGAAAACTAAAACAAAATTTGATGTGGTTTTAAATATGGAAATAGTTGAACACGTTAACGATATAGATTTTTTTATTAAAGAGAGTTCAAAGTTATTAAAAAAGAATGGCATTATGTTTTTTGCCACTTTAAACAAAACATTAAAGTCCTACGTTTTTGCAATTATTGGGGCTGAATATGTTTTAAAATGGCTTCCTATTGGGACTCATGAATGGGAGAAATTTGTTAAGCCTGAAGATCTAATAAGTATTTCTAAAAAAAATAATTTATCTCTAAAGAAGTTAGATGGCATGAAATTTAATATATTAGACAACAGTTGGAAAATAAGTGGAGATACTTCAGTTAATTATATTGTTAAATTTGTAAAAATTTAATTAGTATTATCTTTTACCCAGGGAATTATTTCGACCTCTACACCTTCTTCTTTTAGCTCTTTAAGGTCTTCTTTGGTTGCTGTGCCATAAATTCCCTTAGGCGGTTTTTTATTTTTATAGTGTATAGATCTTGCCTCATAAGCAAAATTTTCTCCCACATAATCAAAATTTTTTTTTATAAATTCTTGATATTTCGATATTGTTTTTTTTATCTCCTTATATTTTTGACTTGAGACATCGACTTTAATATTTTCCTTTGACTTAAAAATGCTAGGAGACATTAAGGTTTTTTCAACATTTAACGAATTACACATATGACAATTAAGAAACTTTTTCTTTTTTAGCTTTTCATACTCTCTTGAGGTTGAAAACCAGCTATCAAAAGTTATCTCACAATCTTGACAAATGAGTTTGTATTTGATCATAAATTATAATTAATAATTAATTTTTTATTTAGTATTAAGTCAGCTTCTATAATCTGCATTAATTTCTATATATTTTTTAGTTAAATCCATGGTGTAAGCTGTAAAGTTTTTAGTGCCTAAATTTAAATTTATTGAGATACCTATTGCTTTATCTTTCATATAATTTGCAACCTCACTCTCATTGTAATCTTTAAAGATTTTTCCTTTTTCTATAATTTTTATATTACCAAAATTAATTGATAATTTATCTAAATTTATATTTACACCAGATTTACCGATGGCCATTATTACTCTTCCCCAATTTGGATCTTCACCAGCGATAGCAGTTTTAACAAGATTTGAATTCGCAATAGAAAAAGCTATTTTTTTTGCATCTTTTTCGTTTTTGGATTTAATAACGTTCACGGTTATAAATTTAGTGGCACCCTCTCCATCTGCAACTATTCTTTTAGATAAATTCAATAACACAGAATGCAAAGCTCGATCAAAAAATTTTATTTTTTTATCGTTAATATTTTTGATTGTAGTGTTTTTAACTTTACCTGTTGAAAAAATTGAGACCATATCGTTAGTGCTAGTATCACCATCACAAGTAATTGCATTGAATGTTGTATCAATATTTTTTTTGAGTAGTTTGCTTAAAACAGCATTTGAAAGATCCGCATCTGTAAATATGTAACCTAAAGTTGTTGCCATATTGGGGAAAATCATCCCTGATCCCTTTGCAATTCCATAGATTTTAACTTTTTCATTTCCAATTTCACACTCTTCCATGGCAAGTTTTGGTTTTAAATCTGTTGTCATTATCCCTAAAGCTGCCTTCAACCAAATTAGTTTGTTTTGTGTATACTTAATTTTTTTTATTAATTCTGGAATATTTTTTTTTATTTTTTCTCTAGGATATTTTTCACCAATTGTACCCGTACAACCAAAAAGTATTTCACTTTCTAATATTTTCTTTGGATGATTCTCGTCTTCATTTTGTTTTTTGGATAGTTGAATTGATAAATCACCCGCTATATCTCTGAGTGCCTCATAGCCTTCCGGTCCTGTGAATGCATTTGCATTTCTTGTATTGATGATGAGAGATCTTATTTTTTTGCTTTTTATATTTAGGTTCCATTTTATATTTTCTGAGACTATTTTTGATTGAGTGTACACAGAAGCGTAGTTTGCCCCATCTCTAAAATAAAACATAACAAGATCATCTCTTGGCTTGCTATATAAATTTGCACAGATAGTCGAAATTGAAACTCCATCTATATGATCTAGGTCTTGAAAGTCTTGCATTTTTGACTTTAAACCATACGAGTTTATAAAGTTTTCTAGATTTATTGGCATCTATTTAAAATATTTATTTAATACTTATATTAAAAGTTATAATTAATTATATATCAAAAAATCAAATGCTTAATCCTTTAAATTTTATCTCAAAATTCATAAAATCCAGCAATCAAAAAGAGCTTGATAAAATTGCTAAGATTGTTGAAAAAGTTAATTCCTTTGAAAGCGCAATTAAAGACATTGCCAATGAAGACTTTCCCAAAAAAACAACAGAACTCAAAGAAAAACTTAGTGCTGGCGCTGATATGGATAGTTTATTACCTGAAGCTTTTGCTCTTGTGCGTGAGGCATCTAAAAGAACACGAAATGAAAGACATTACGATGTGCAAATAATTGGTGGTGTTGTGCTTCATGAGGGAAAAATTGCAGAGATGAGAACTGGTGAAGGTAAAACATTAACCATAAGTTTAGCAGCCTATCTAAATGCTTTACATGGCAAGGGTGTTCATATTGTTACTGTGAATGATTATTTGGCAAAAAGAGATTCTCAAGAAATGGGAGAGATTTATCGGTTTCTAGGACTAACATCTGGCTATATTAATAATGACCAAGACGACAATCAAAGAAAGAAAAATTATAATTTTGATATTACTTACGCAACAAACAGCGAGTTAGGTTTTGATTATTTAAGAGACAATATGAAATTCTCTAAAGAACAAATGGTTCAAAGAGGTCACGTGTATACAATTGTTGATGAAATAGACTCTTGCTTAATTGACGA
The DNA here is from genome assembly GCF_047722505.1 of Candidatus Pelagibacter sp. Uisw_130. GTDB lineage: Bacteria > Pseudomonadota > Alphaproteobacteria > Pelagibacterales > Pelagibacteraceae > Pelagibacter. Next base: position 111,711 of record NZ_CP159814.1, on the reverse strand, counting down.
GGCTAGAACGCCACTAGTAATTTCTGGTGCTGCAGAAGATAAAACCGAACAATATCTTGCTGTTGATAAATTGGTCAGAATGTTAATACCAGAGCATTATGAAATTGATGAAAAAGATAAGAATATATTGCTTACAAATGAAGGAATAAACAATGTAGAAAAAATATTTTCTGATGCGGGAATATTGAAAAATAATAACTTTTATGACCCAGAAAATTTAAGCCTAGTACATCATGTAAATCAATCTTTAAAAGCGAATCATTTATTTGAAAAAGGAAGAGATTATATTGTTAAAGATGGTTCTTTAAAAATTATTGATGAGTTGACAGGTAGAATTTTAGAAGGAAGACGATATGGTGATGGCCTTCACCAAGCTCTTGAGGCAAAAGAAAGAATAGACGTACAAGCTGAAAACCAAACCCTTGCATCAATAACTTATCAAAACTATTTTAAACTTTACGATAAAATTTCAGGATGCACTGGAACAGCTGCAACTGAATCCCAAGAATTTTATGAAATATATAGTTTGATAGTGGTAGTTATCCCAACAAATAAAAAGATGATTAGAAAAGATTGGAATGATAAAATCTTTAGAACAGAATTAGAGAAAAATAAAGCAATCATAGATAATATTCTTGAATGTCATAAACTAGGTCAGCCAATTTTAGTTTTTACATCAAGCATTAATAAATCTGAAATTTATTCTAAATTATTAAATGAAAAAAAAGTAAACCATGTAGTGTTAAATGCAAAAAATCATGAAAATGAAGCAGAAATTATTGCAAATGCAGGAAAAGTGAACTCGGTTATAATCACTACAAGTATTTCAGGACGTGGTGTTGACATTCAATTGGGTGGAAAAAGAGGAAGTCAGCCTGATGAGGAGCTGCTAGCAAATAAGAATAAGATAAAAGCATTAGGTGGGTTATTTGTAATTGGTACTGAAAGAATGGAGTCTAGAAGAGTTGATAATCAAGCAAGAGGAAGAGCTGGGCGACAGGGTGATGAGGGAAGCTCAATTTTTTATGTTAGCTTAGAAGATGATTTAATGAGAATTTTTGGTTCTGAGTCAATGAATAATATACTTCAGAAACTTGGGTTAAAAGATGGTGAAAGTATTGACCATCCATGGATAAACAAAGCACTTGAGAGAGCACAACAGAAAGTTGAGGCAAGAAATTTTGATATTAGAAAAAACTTACTGAAGTTTGACGATGTTTTAAATGACCAAAGACATGTAATTTTTTCTCAAAGAAATAATGTCATGAATACTGAAAAAGTTTTTGATTATTCAGATGAGTTTTTGTCAGAAATCATAGGTCATTTAATAAGTTTAAAATCTCAAAAAGTGTCAAAAACCAAAAATAATGAATTTAACAATCAACTAAAAATTTTAGCTGGCAAAAGTGTCAATGATGACGAGTTTAAAAGTCTAATCGATTTAAATGATCAAGATTTTAAAGAAAAAATTAATTCTAAATTTATAGAAGCTAGGAATGAAAGAATTAATATGTTGAATGAAGAAAAAGCTAAAGAAATTGAGAAAAGAATTTTACTTCAGTGTATTGATTTAAATTGGAAATCTCATATTCAATATCTTGAACAATTAAGGCAAGTGATTGGACTGAGGTCTTATGGTCAAAGAGATCCATTAGTTGAATATAAAAAAGAAGCGTTTTATCTTTTTGAAAATTTATTGAATAAGTTAAAAATTGATTTTGTTACAATTTTAATTAATTTAAAAATTGTTCAAGAACTAAGTGAAGATAATTCTAAAACAATTAAAAAAGAAATATCCAATGACCCTAGATGTTTGTTGATTCAAAAAAAAGATGAAAAACTCTCTAGAAATGAAAAATGTGAAGCTACAGGTAAAAAGTTTAAAAATTGCTGTGGCGCTTTATAAAAAGAAAATAAAATAAGATAAAAGAACTAGTGCAGTAGCTGTTATTGCTAAATTAATTTTAGATTTAAAAAATTTTTCAATAAATGAATTAATTTTATTATTCTTCATGCTTAGTGTGCTTAAGTCATCTAGTTGATTAATAAACCCTTTAGTTCTTCCAATAATTAAAAATTTATTTTTCCTATGATTAAATACCTCTTCTCCACTCATATTTTCAAATTCATTTAAATTATTTTCGATTGATCTTCTAACATTTTCTAAAACTAAATCTCTATCTCTATGAGCACCGCCAACAGGCTCTGGAATAATTTCATCAATTACTTTTAGCTCTAAAAGATCTTTAGATGATAATTTCATTGCCTTTGCTGCTTCCAGAGTTCTTTTGGGATCTCTCCACAAAATCGTAGCACATCCTTCAGGAGAGATTACTGAATAGATCGCATTTTCTAACATAATAACTTTATTAGATGAGGCCAGTGCTATTGCTCCACCTGAGCCACCTTCTCCAATTACAATCGCAAGTGTTGGGACATTTAATGACATGCAGCACTCTATTGATTTTGCAATTGCCTCTGCTTGCCCTCTCTCTTCCGCCCCTACACCAGGGTAAGCACCAGGTGTGTCTATAAGTGAAATTATTGGAATATTAAATTTGTTTGCAAGATTCATTAACCTAATCGTTTTTCTATAACCTTCAGGCCTCATCATGCCAAAATTTCTTTCTATTCTAGTTTCAAGGCTGTCACCTTTTTCTTGACCTATAACCAAGACTGACTTTTCATTAAATTTTGCAAATCCAGCTAAAACTGACTTATCTTCTCCATAAAACCTATCTCCTGAAAGAGGAATAAAATCCTCAAATAAATTATCTATAAAAAATTTTGCTTTAGGTCTGTCCTCATGTCTGGCAACTAAAGTTGTTTGCCATGGATCTAGATTGGAATAAATTTCTTGTAACTTTATATCTATTTCTTTTTGAGATTCTGAAATCTTCTTAGTGTCCACTTCTGAAAGTCCATCTTGATTATAAGGGTCTTTTAATTTTTCTACTTCACTTTCTAAGTTTTTAATATCAGTTTCAAAATTTAAATAATTTTTCATGTGAGTATTTTAATTATTGATTAAATAACAAAAAAGGCAATAAAATGTTTAAATTAATTTGTATTTGACATAATTTTTTTAACAAGTAGTCTCATTTTTACTATCGGGAGAGACTATATGATAGCGCCGAAGGAGCAACCACCCCGGAAACTCTCAGGCAAAAGGACCGATAAAAAAACATAACACTCTGGAAAGAGATTTAATCTCGCCGATGGAGCAAAACTCTCAGGCAAAAATACAGATGGGGTAATTGATTGGGTGCTATGAAAGAAAAATATACTAAAATAAACAATTTATCAGTTTCAAATAAATTATTAGATTTTATTAACACTGAACTACTTAAAGATACAAATATTAGCTCTGAAAAATTTTGGACTGGTTTTGATAAAGCTATTCATGAGTTAGCTCCAAAAAATAAAGAACTATTAAAAATAAGAGAAGATTTACAAAAAAAAATAGACAATTGGCACATTGCTAATAAAGGCAATGAAACAAACCTAGAAGAATATAAAAAATTTTTAAAAGAAATTGGCTATCTAAAAGAATTAGGTCCAGATTTTAAAATTCAAACAAATAACGTTGATGAAGAAATAACTAGTATTGCTGGACCACAATTAGTAGTTCCAATCTTGAATGAAAGATATGCGCTGAATGCTGCTAATGCTAGATGGATGAGTTTATATGACAGTTTGTATGGCACAGATATAATTGAACAATCTGAAGATAGTGCCTCTCAGAGATATGATCCTTTGAGAGGGGAAATGGTTATAAAATATGGAAGAGACTTTTTGGTAAAATATTTTCCTCTAGAAAATTTTGAATGGCATAATATTACTAGTTTAAAAATTAATAATGGTTCTTTAACAATATTAAAAGGTAGTGCTGAAACATCTCTAAAAAATAAAGATAAATTTATCGGTCATAGAGGGGAGGCTAATGATCCTTCAGCAATAATTTTAAAAAATAATAATCTTCATATAGAAATAATTATAGATCCAAATGCTTTTAGTGCTCAACAAGATCCTGCTAAAATTAGTGATATTATTGTTGAAGCAGCAGTTTCAACTATTTGTGATAACGAAGATAGTGTTGCTGCGGTTGATGCTGATGACAAAATTATTTGTTATCGTAATTGGCTTGGACTAATGAAGGGTGATTTGAAATCAACTTTTGAAAAAAATGGAAAGACTTATGAGCGTAAATTAAATCCTGACAGAAGTTATGTTTCTAAAGATGGAAAAGGATTAAAATTACATGGAAGAAGTTTGTTATTGATAAGAAATGTTGGACACCTTATGACTAATTCAGCAATCACCTTAAAAGATGGTTCTGAAATACCAGAAGGTATTATGGATGCCTTCATAACTTCAGTGGCTTGCCTTCATGATATTAAAAAAAAGAGTAATTCTAGAAGTGGCTCTATTTATATTGTTAAACCAAAAATGCATGGTCCTGATGAAACTTCATTTACAGATTTAATTTTTACTAAAGTGGAAGAAGTTTTAGGTTTGGAAAAATATACATGTAAAATTGGAATTATGGATGAAGAGAGAAGAACCTCTTCTAATTTAAAAGAGTGTATTAGAACACTTCAAAATAGAGTATTTTTTATTAATACAGGTTTTTTAGATAGAACAGGTGATGAAATGCATACCTCTATGGAAGCCGGTCCAATGATAAAGAAAGGAGATATGAAATCTTCAAAATGGATTAATGCTTATGAAAACAATAATGTAGATATCGGTCTTCAATGTGGTCTTTCTGGTAGGGCTCAAATTGGCAAAGGAATGTGGGCTATGCCTGACAAAATGAATGAGATGATGCAACAAAAAACTGGTCATCTAAATGCTGGTGCAAATTGTGCTTGGGTTCCCTCACCTACAGCGGCAGCTCTTCATGCCCTTCATTATCATGAAATAAATATTTTTGAGAAACAAAAAGAAATTCAAAAAAGAGAATCCGCAAAACTGGATGACTTGTTAACAATTCCTGTGGCAGATAGGCCAAACTGGTCAATGGAAGAAATTAACTCTGAAATTTCCAATTCTGCACAAACTCTTTTAGGTTATGTCGTAAGATGGATAGATCATGGAGTTGGTTGTTCAAAAGTACCTGATATTAACAATGTTGGTTTGATGGAAGATAGAGCCACTTTAAGAATTTCTTCTCAACATATAGCTAATTGGATACATCACGATATTTGTACAAAATCACAAGTTATGGAAGTGATGAAAAAAATGGCAAAAATTGTTGATGATCAAAATAAAAATGATGGTGCATATACTCGCTCTGGAAGAGGAAGCTACGAGATGATGTCTGAAAATTTTGAACAATCAATTGCTTTTAAGACAGCTTGTGATTTAATCTTTAAAGGTAAAGAGCAACCTTCTGGTTACACAGAACCTTTGCTACATCAAAATCGATTATTAAAAAAATCTAGTCAGAATTAGTTTTAATTCTAGTTCTATTTTTAAAAGCTGAATATAAAGTTCCATCATCGAGACTTTCTATTTCACCGCCAACGGGTAGTCCTTGTGCAAGTTTTGTAACCTTAGTGTTAGTTTTTTTTAAACTATCCTCTATGTAATAAGCTGTAGTTTGACCTTCAACTGTTGCACTTGTTGCCAATATAACTTCTTCAATATTCTCTCTTAAAACTCTTTCTACTAATGAATTAATCAAAAGATCTTCTTTTCTCTGACCAGCAGAAGAAATGGTTCCACCAAGAATATGAAAGTAGCCTTTATAAATATTTGAATTTTCAATTGACCATTGATCTGCAATGTCTTCTACTACACATATTTTATTATATTTTTCTTTTGAATTTTCACAGTTGTTACAACCTAATGAATTAGATTTTAAAGTACCGCAAGATTGACATCTAATAACATTTTTATAAACTTGAGCCAAGGTATTCGCCATTGGTTTAACTAATTCATCTCTATTATTAATAAGTTTTAATACAATTCTTTTTGCAGATTTAGGACCTAGGCCGGGGAGTTTAGCGATTAATTTAATTAACTCTTCTATTTCGCTAATATTTTGCATGCAATTAAAGTGGCCATTTAAATCCAGGAATACCAAATCCGCTTGTGGATTTTGAAATTTCCTCAGATGTCTTGGACTTTAGTTCAGATTTTGCATTATTGTGAGCTGCTACAATTAAGTCTTCTATTATAACCTTATCTTCTTTCATAATCTCATCAGATAAATTTACTTTAATCATTTCATTTTCACCATTTAGTGTAACTTTTACAGAGTTAGAGCCAGACACCCCTTCTACTTGAATATTTTTAATTTTCTCTTGGCTTTCTTTCATCTTAGATTCCAATTCTTTAGCTTTGTCTAAAATTTTTGTAAAATCAGTCATTATTACTTTCACTATTTTTTGGTTTCACATCCACTAGTTCAGCATCAGGAAAATTTTTTAAAATATCATTATAAATTGGAGATTTTTTTATAGTTTCTATTAACTCTTTCTTTGAATTTATTTCTTCTTCTTTTTTAGAAGGCTGACCTTTGGTTTTACTTAATGTTATTATCCACCTATCATTAGTCCACTCATAAAGTTTTAAAGACAAATCTTTAACAAAATCTTTGTCCAAATCCTCATTGAAAGAAATTTCAATTCTTTTATTTTCAAAACCTACAAGATTAACATTTTTTTCTAGTTCATATTTTAATTTAATTTCTTTTTTAGAAGAGCATATTTCTAATAGATCATCAAAAGAGTTTATAAGTTTTGTTTGTAGTTCAGTTTTTTTGTTTTCTTTTATCTTGATATCTTTCTCTTGAACAATATTTTTTATTTGTCCAATCGTTTCCATCCTTTCTTTTATTCCAAATAAATCGTCATCTTCTTGTTTTTGCAGGGGCGAATTGTCCTTAATAATTTCGCTTTGATTCGATCCCTCTTCATTATTGATATTTGATACTTTATTAATTCCTTTTAAGTGTATTAATCTAATTAAAAACATTTCCATAGACAAGTGTTGATTTGAGACAATATCTATTTCTTCTAGTGTTTTAATTGTAAATTGCCAAAACAATATTAAAATTTCATTATTAACTTTTTCAGAAATTTCTTTAATCTTATTAAATTCTTCGTCATTTAATAAAAAATTTGTTCCATCAATATTTAAAGACTCAACATTTTTAAAGTAATATAATAATTCTAAAAAATCATTTATAAATATTTTAGGTTCAACTCCTTGATTGTATATTTGTCTATAAGTGTTCAAAACCTCTTTTTCCTTACCCTCAAATATTAACTCAAATAAAGTAATTAATTGTGATTTATCAAAGTAGCCAAATATTTTTTGCGCATAAACTAAATCTAGTTCTTTATCTTTATCTAAAGTAAGTAATGCTCTATCAAGTAATGATAGCGCATCTCTAACTGACCCTTCAGAAATTTTAACAATCAATTTAAGAGCGTCGTCAGATGCATTTCCATTTTCTTTGTTTTTAATATCTTTTATAAAATTAAATAATTCTAATGATTTGATTCTGGAAAGATCAAATCTTTGACAACGTGACACTACTGTAATTGGAATTTTTTTTATTTCAGTTGTTGCAAAAATAAATTTTAAATACTCAGGTGGTTCTTCTAATGTTTTTAATAAAGCGTTGAATGCTTGTTTGCTGAGCATGTGCACTTCATCAATAATAAATATCTTATATTTAGCTGTAGTTGGACCATACCTCGAAAACTCAATAAGATCCCTAACATCATCAACTCCTGTTTTGCTTGCTGCATCCATTTCCAAAACATCAATATGATTTGAATTCGAAATGGCATTACAATTATCACATAACTCATCCTTGCATAAATTGTCAGTACCATTTGAACAATTTAAAGACTTGGCTACTATTCTTGCTGTTGTCGTTTTCCCGATTCCCCTGATCCCTGTAAAAAGATAAGCATTGGGTACTTTATTCGCCTTGATTGAATTAGATATTGTCTCAGCAACGACATCTTGGCCTATAAGATCATCGAACGTTTGAGGTCTATATTTTAGGGCTAGAACTTTAGTATTTTTATTCATTTTTTATAAGGAGACTAGAACCTGAAAAACTGTCTCTACGACTGCTTCTGTTAAGATCTGGTCGGGTTCAAGCAACATCCACCTCTAGCCTCCAGGACTATTATAGCAGTAATATTTTCTAATCTACAAGAAAAGTTTCTAGACTATTTTTCTCTAAATTTATCAGCCTCAAAAACACCTAGTACGCGAAAATCTTGACAATGAAGTCCTAATTCTTCCAAAGATTTTTGAACTTTTGGATCATCTATATGACCATCTAAATCACATAAGAAAAAGTATGACTCGAATGAATTTTGTTCTGGATAACTTTGAAGCTTTGTAAGATTAACTCCATTAATAGCAAAACCACCTAATGATTGATACAGAGCTGCAGGCTTACTTTTCAGTTTAAACAGAAAAGAGGTTATGTATTTCTTTTCATCAAAATCGGGCTGCAAAACTTCATTACCCATTACCAAAAACCTTGTGGCATTACCCTCTTCATTCTCAATATTTTTTGAAAGTATTTTTAGGTCATAAATTTCTGCACTCAAAGAAGAGGCAATTGCTGCTTCAGTTTTAATTTTAGTTTTTGAAATTGTCTCAGCTGAACCAGCAGTGTCAGCACGGATATGCTCGACTAAATTATTTTTTTTAATAAATTTAGAGCATTGTGATAAACCTTGAGAGTGAGAATAGACATCTTTTATATCACTTAAATTACTGTCTGGTTGTCCTAATAAATTATGTTCAATTTTATGAAAATGTTCAGTATAAATATTCAGCCTATACTTAAAAATAAGATATTCGATTCCAATATTTCCTGTAATTCGATTTGATTCAGGAATTACCATTCTCGACTTTTTATCTTGAGATGTTTTTAAAAAACATTCATCAAATGTTTTACATGGAATTACCTCTGCCTTAGGATCTATTTCTAACGCTGCTAGATGTGAATATGCACCAAATGTACCCTGAAAATAAATTTTGCTCATTTTTATGATTTATATTCCATAATTTTTTTTATAGCCAGATAATCTTCTTTTGTATCTACACCTATGGGAGAAAAATTTGCCAAAGCAACACTGATTTTCAAATTATTATCTAATGCTCTTAGCTGCTCTAATTTATTTTGCTTTTCATTTGGTGTTTGATCGAGACTTACAAATTTTTTCAATATACTTGTTTTGTATGAATAAACTCCAATATGATGATAAATATTTTGATTGTTTTCTGAAAAACTATCTCTAGTAAAATCTAATGCTTTCGGAAAATTATCTTTTTCTAGTTTTAACTCCGTAATAACTTTAACTACATTTTGATCATTTAACATTTTATCACTTTTAATTTCTGCTGCTAGTGTTCCAATTTCAGAATTGTTATTAATCATAAAGTTATTTAAATTTATAATATCATTTTTGTCAATATTTGGCTCATCTCCTTGTAGGTTTAGTATGAAATCAATGTCCTTGATGTTGAGTTTCTCATAAGCCTCGAAAATTCTATCTGTACCAGTCTTGTGAGTGCTACCAGTTAAAATGGCTTTGCCTCCATTTTTTTCAACATCATCAAGTATTTCTTTATCTTCTGTTGCTACTACAACTTCGCCAATTTTTGCTTCCTGTGCTTTTTTAAAAACATGAGAAATCATTGATAAATTATTAATTTTTAAAAGTGGTTTACCCGGCAATCTATTTGCCGACATTCTTGATGGAATTAATATTAATGTTTTAGCCATTATAAATTTACTATTTTGTGCGTCTAACAGACGCAAAATTAAAAATTAAAAGTTAAGTATTTTTTTAATTATCATGTTATATCTGCAAAATAATAATAATTATATGGATTCGTTCGAGCTTAATAAAATTATTGCAGCAATTTTAATGGTTGTACTACTTGTAATTGGTTTAGGAAAGATTGCAGATGGTGTCTTTCATGTAAATAAACCAGAAAATCCTGGGTATAAAGTTGAAGTAGAGGGGCAACTAGCCTCTACAACATCTCAAGTTGCTGAAGTTGAACAAAAAGTAGATATTGTGGCTATAATGGCGCTAGGTGATGTTGCTTCTGGTGAAAAAATTTTTAAAAAATGTGCAGCATGCCACTCAATAAATAAAGGTGGAAAAAATAAGATTGGTCCTGCATTATACAATGTGGTTGGTAGAGCAGTTGGTGGAGTAGACGATTATAAGTACTCTAAAGCTTTAGCTTCATATGGTAAAGAATGGTCATTTGAAGAATTAAATGGATTCTTAAAAAAACCTGCTTCTTATTTAAAGGGAACTAAAATGTCATATGCTGGATTAAGAAAAGAGAAAGACAGAGCTTCTGTAATTAAATATTTAAATCAAAGCAGTGATAGCCCTAAACAGCTACCTTAATTTCCCAAAACAATACAATAAAATACTTTTTTGAATATGCACTCTATTCAGAGCTTGCAACCATACTTCAGAATTTTTTCCTAAAAAAACGTCTCCAGTAACCTCCCCTCCCCTTGGGAGGCAGTGTAAAAAAGTTGTGTCTTTTTTAGCAAAACTCATCAATTTTGTATTAATTTGGAAGTTTCTAAAATCTTTAATTTTTTTATTTTTATTAACTCTATCATTCAATGAGATTACTTTATCTGAAAAGATTACATCAGCATTTTTAACTGCTTTTCTTGCATCATTAAAAATATGAATTTTTCTTTTACTTTTTTTAATCCGATCTAATATAAGTTTCTTAGGCTCGTAATTCTTAGGACAACCAATATTTAAGTTAAAAGAAAATTTAACTGAAGCAGCAATCAAGCTATTCAGAACATTATTTGAATCTCCAATCCAACAAATATTTAATTTAGAAATAGATTTTTTTTTAATTTCCTCAACTGTAAAAATATCTGATAACACTTGAGTTGGATGAGATGATGGGCTTAAACCATTTATTACGGGTATCTTTAAATATTTACTAAATTCTGCTATTTTTTTATCACTATCAGTTCTCAGCATAAAACCGTCTCCATAAGTTGATAAGATTTTGGCTGTATCTGCTAGACTTTCTCCACCTTTTCCTAGGTGCAATTCATTAGCTCTAAGAGTTATAGTTCCTCCACCCAACTGTTTTATTGCAAGATAAAAACTTAATCGAGTTCTCAAACTTGCCTTTTCAAACATTTGAATAAGCAATTTACCTTTTAAAGGTTTGTCTTTATCAACTTCTAGAGTGTTATAATTTTTTCTTTTTTGTTTTCTTTTTTTGGCATCAGTGATGATCTTCCTAAGGTCTGCTGAAGGTATGTCTTTAAGGTTGATGAAATGTTTCATTTTTATTTATAAGTAGAGCAGACTTTTTTAATAACATTTATTGCTATATTTATTTCTTCTTTTTTTACATTTAGAGGAGGTAATAATCTAATAACATTTTCAGCCGCTCTTATCGTTAATAATTTATTATCCATTAGTTTCTGTATAAATTTTGTTTGATCATTATGAAGTTGTAGTCCTATTAGTAAACCAACACCTCTAACTTCTTTGATTACTTTAGGAAATTCCTTTCTTAATTTATTTAATTCAGAATGAAAGTATTTTGATAATTTCTTAACATTTAAAAGAAATCCTTTTTTTAATATTTGATCTAAAACAGCATTTCCAACAGACATAGCTAGTGGATTACCACCAAACGTTGATCCATGAGTTCCAGCTGTCATTCCTGATGCTACTTTTTTATTCATTAAGACCGCACCTAGTGGAAAACCCCCACCAATGCCTTTTGCTATTGGGACAATATCAGGCTTAATCTTCGAATTTTCAAATGCAAAAAAATTTCCACTTCTGCCAATTCCACACTGGACTTCATCTAAAATTAATAAAATTTTTTTCTTATCACAAATTTTTCTCAATTCTTTTAGACACCAATTGGGTATAGCTTTAATTCCTCCTTCTCCCATCACAGTTTCAACCATAATAGCAGCCGTTTTTTTTGTTATTTTTTTTTTAAAATCTTTATGATTTCCAAATTCAAAATGGTCAAATCCATCGACTTTTGGTCCAAAACCCTCCGTCATCTTCTTTGATCCACTGGCATAAATTGTAGCTAACGTTCTTCCATGAAATGAATTTTTAACACAAAGAATTCTATTCTTTGAATGTTGTCCTATTGAATAAAAATATCTTCTAGCAGCTTTAATTGCAGCCTCTGTAGCTTCTGCTCCGCTATTTTGAAAAATAATAAAATCTGCAAAAGTTTTTTTGGCTAATCTTTTGGCTAATTTTTCTCCCTCTGGAATGATAAACGCATTAGAAACGTGCCAAAGTTTTCTAGATTGTTTATTAACTGCTTTTATTAAATAAGGATTTGAATGCCCCAAGGAATTAACTGCTATTCCCTGAACAAAGTCTAAATATTTTTTTCCATTAGTAGAATATAAAAAACTTCCCTTACCATATTTAAAAGAGATTTTTCTTCTATTATAATTTTTTGCTAAAGCGCTCATTAACTAAGATTTAATTTTATAACCTTTTTTGTAAAGAAGAAAAGCCACATACCAAATTAAAACACTTAGTATTGATAAATATATCAATCCTATATTTATTGAACCATCTGACTTACCTAAAAAGCCATATCTAAAACCATCAATCATATAAAAAAATGGATTAATATGACTTATCGTTTGAAAAAATTGTGGAAGTTTATCTATTGAATAAAATACTCCAGATAAAAAACTTAATGGGGTTATTATAAAATTTGTTACAGTTGCCGTATGATCAAACTTTTCAGCCCAAAGACCAGTTATAAAACCAAGACTTCCAAGTATAAATGCACCCAAAAACCCAAAGACAAAAATATGTAAAATGTTATATATTGGTATTTCAACTATTAGAGAGAAAACACCTATTGAAATTGTAGCTATTAAAAAACTTCTTGTTAAGGCTGCTAGTATTATTGCCATTGAAACTTCAAGTGCTGATAATGGTGCATAGAGCATATCAACAATGTTTCCTTGAATTTTTCCAATCATTAATGAAGAAACTGAATGACTGAATGATTGACCCAAAATACTCATTGCAATTAAGCCAGGTGCTAAAAAACTTATAAAAGAATAACCAAGTACATCCCCTCTATTATTGCCTAAAGCTAGGGATAAAACTGATAAAAATAATAAACTTGATACAAGTGGAGATAGCAATGTTTGTTGCCAAACTACCATGAACCTATTGCACTCTTTAAGCCATAGACTTTTAAAGCCAACCCAATTTACAAAGCCAAACTTTTTAACTCCGATATGATATTTTTTATTCAATTCAACCATAAGTAATCATATATAGATTTTAAAAAAAGATGTGTATAAAACAGAAAAATCCATTGTCTTTTTTTTAATCCCGTGTGATCTAGATATAGTTATAAAAATAATTAACATACTAAATATAGAATATGAGCTGGAACGAAGAAAAAGTAGAAAAATTAAAAAAACTTTGGGGTAAAGGAAGCACCGCAAGCCAAATAGCTGAAATAATCGGTGGTATTAGTAGAAATGCAGTAATTGGCAAAGCTCATAGATTAAATTTATCATCAAAAATTAAAACTAGAAATGCATCTTCAAGCCAAAATTTTGATAATAGTTTAGAAGAAAATTCTTCTAAGCAAAAAAGAGGCAGAAAAAGCAAGTTTCAATCCTTAATTATTGAAAAAGATTTTGAACCAGAAAATCCTAAGAAATTAGAGGAACTAGATGAGAGTTCTTGTAAATGGCCTGTTGGCCATCCTGAAGAAGAAACGTTTTATTTTTGTGGACGATCATCTCTTAAAGATTTTTCATATTGCAAACTTCACTTGTTATATGCCTATCAGCCAAAAGGAAGAAAAGAAGAGCCTATAGCTGACAAAGATGAAGAGGCACCTCAGTATATTGATAAAAAAATTAATACTGCTTAATAATTTTTAAATTTAATTAATCTTATTTCTTTTTCTTTCCATTAAACCCTCTGATCAGAGATTTTATGATTAGATAAATTAGGAAAGAAAAAATTGAGAATATTAAAAAATAAATAACATTAATTACCATGAATAATCATACAATTTTGGTATAAAAAATTCTATTAAGAATTATCAGGGTTATATTTTTTTGTAGAAAATTGTCCACCTTCTCTCCACATATAGCTATATTTTTCTACCTCACTATCAAATACTCTTGTACTTGGAACTCCAATATCAGCATTAGTTTGATATTTGCCTGAGGGAATATTATCATATTTTAAAAGTGTAAGCTGATCTATTGTTAAAAGCGGCTTTGGAAATAGCTGAAACACTTTAGCAGACATAATTGCTGCAAAAAGGGGTAAAGGAACTAATAATCTTTTTTTACCAATTAAATATAATAATTTTTTCAAAATTTCTTTTAAAGATAAGACTTCAGGCCCAACACACTCTACAATTTTAGAGTAAATATTTTTAGAGATAGTATGATAAATAGTATCCGTTAAATCTGAACAATGTATTGGAGCAAATTTAGTCGATCCATTATAATAAAGTGGAAAGAATGGAAGCCTACTTAGTAAAGTCATAAAAGCTGTGGTAAAATTATCATCAACTGAATAAACTACAGAGGGTCTTAATATTGTTGCTAATGGAAAATTTTTTTGAATACTGAGTTCGCCATCTAATTTACTTTTTGCATACTCTGAATCTATTGCATTGTTTATCCCTAGTGCTGACAAATGAATAAATTGCTGAACTTTATATTCTTTACATAGCTTGGCTAAAATAGATGGAAAAATAAAGTGAATGTTTTTGAAAGTATTACCCTTGCCACTTTCATACAAAATACCAATTAAATTTATACAAATATCAGTTTGGGAGAAAAGCTTTCTAATTTTTTTTTCATCAAATATATTGGCTTCAACGATATCTATGTAGCCTGCATTAGCTTGGGTCTTTATTGCATATCCTTTTTGATGAAGATTTCTAGTAACCACAGTTACTTTATAATTATTTTTAGTAAGCTTTCTTATTAAATGACGACCTATTTGACCACTACCACCAAAAATTAGACAATTTTTTGCTTTCATATATATATAATTAAAAATGAATATTGATATTAAACTTCACAAGAGTGATCTACCAGAAGATTTAGATTTAGGCAATATTATAGCAGTTGATGGAGAATTTATGGGTCTCAATGTTAAGCGTGATCCTTTATGTCTTATTCAAATATCAACTGGTAATTCTGATGCTCATATTGTCCAGCTTGATAGGAAAAAATATGATGCTCCGAACTTAAATAAAGTTCTTTCTGACACATCAATCACCAAAATATTTCATTATGGAAGAGCAGATATTGCACACATCAAATACTATTTAAAAACAGATACCAAAAATATTCTTGATACAAAAATTGCATCAAAATTAGCTAGATCTTATTCAGATAGTCATTCACTTAAAACATTAATTAAAGAATTTATAAATATTGATGTTAGCAAACAATTTCAAAGCTCAGATTTTGGTGGCGAATTGTCACCAGCTCAGCTCAAATATTGTGCCAATGATGTTGTTTATTTGCATAAAATTCATGAAGAGCTAAACAAAATTCTAGTTAGAGAAAAAAGAATTAATTTATACGATGATTGCTTAAGATTTTTAAAAACTAGAGTTGATCTTGATTTGGCTTCATTTAAAGATGATATATGGGCTCATTAAATGAAAAAAAGAAATTATAAAAAAATTGCAAAAGAAGTTATAGAGCTAGAAATAAAAGCCTTACAAAAATTAAAAAATTCAATTAACAATTCTTTTAATGATGCCGTTGAGGCAATATCAAGATGTCAATCTAAGGTAATCTTGTGTGGTGTTGGTAAAAGTGGACTAATAGCAGCAAAAATTTCAGCAACTTTTTCTTCTGTTGGAACTCCTTCATTTTCTTTATCTGCGAATGATTGTTCACATGGAGATCTTGGCAGCATTTCTAAAAAAGATATTTTGATTTTGATAAGTTATTCAGGGTCTACAGAAGAGTTAAAGAATATTATAAAATATGCTAACAGAAATAAGATTACTTTAATTGGTATAATGTCTAAAAGAAATTCTATATTATATAAAGCATCAGATATAAAGTTGCTTATACCAGAGGTTACTGAAGCTGGCCTTGGAATTGTACCAACTTCAAGTACTATAAATCAACTGAGTATTGGAGATGCATTAGCGATATCAGCATTAAATCAAAAAAATATAAACAAAAAAGATTTTAAAAAATTTCATCCGTCGGGCAATCTTGGGGCAAAACTAAGAATAGTTGAAGAGCTGATGATCACTGGAGACAAAGTGCCATTTATTAATGAGAATTTAAAAATGAAAAAAGCTTTACAAATTATATCAAAAAAAAAACTTGGGATCATAATTGTTCAAAATAATAAGAAAATTACAGTAGGCATTATTACAGATGGGCAAATTAGAAGATTTAATGAAAGAAGCACTAACATTCAAAATCTAACTGTAAAAAAAGTAATGACTAAAAACCCTATTAGCATTAGTAAAGATGCGCTTGCAGAAAAAGCTTTATCAATTATGAATAATAAAAAAATTACCAGTTTATGTGTAAAAGACTCTTTAAAAAAAAATAAAATAATTGGCATCATCCATATACACAACATTCTTGCTAACAACATTCAATAATTGATAAGTGAATAGAAAAATAATATTACAATTATCCCTTGTAGCTTTAATGACTGGTGTATCAATTATATTTTACCAAACATATTTTTTAAATAATTCAAAAAAAATTGTTGAGGTTAATAATAAGACTGAGAATAAAATAGTTAAAAATATTGAAAAAAATAAAAATTTAATAGAAAATTTTGAATATTCTGTAAAGAATTTAAATAATGAGAAATACGATATTACCTCCGAAAAGGCAATTATTGACCTTGAGAATCCATATTTAATTTACATGAAAAATGTTATTGCGGTTATGCAAACAAATAAAGCACCGAATATATATATTTATTCTGACAATGCACTTTTAAACAAAGTAACATACGAAACAAATTTTGATACAAATGTGTTCATTCAACATGGTGTCCATGAAATCAAATCTGATAAATTAGATTTTTTTTTTAAAGAAAATTTAGTGACAATTTCTGATAACATAAAGTATAAAGGTATGAATACTGAATTACTAGCAGATAAAATAAAGATTAATTTAGTTACAAAAGATACTAAAATTTTTATGAACAACAAAACTGAAAAAATAAAAACTGTAACTTTACATTAATGGCTATAATAAAAAAATTTAGAATTAAATCTTTTAAAAAAAATGTTCCCATAATACGATTAGACAAAGTATCCCTTTCTTTTGGGAAAAGAAAAATTTTAGATAATATTAATTTATCCATTAATAAAAGCCAAAGTGTTGGACTGCTTGGACCAAACGGTGTTGGAAAATCAACTATATTTAATTTAATTATAGGTCTTATAAAGCCAGATTATGGTTCTATAGTTATTAACTCAAAAATTGTTAATGATTATCCAATTTACCAAAGAGCCTCTGAATTTAAGATAGGCTACGTTCCACAATATGGTGGATACTTTCATGACATGACTTTAATTGAAAATTTAAATGCGGTTGGAGAAATTTTAATTAAAAAAAAAATGACTAGAGTTGAAAAAATAAATTCATTAATATCTAAATTTGAACTTGATGCTGTGAGGGATATAAAAGCTGCTCATTTATCAGGGGGACAAAAAAAAAAGTTAGTTATTGCTTTATCTTTACTGGGAGAGCCAACCATTTTGCTTCTTGATGAACCGTTTGCAGCATTAGATGTAATGACAATAAAAACATTACAAAACATTATTGTTAACTTGCAGTCCGAGCAGAATATATCAATAGTACTTTGTGATCATCAAGCAAGAGATTTGTTGTCTTGTGTGGACGTGGCAATTATTCTTTCTAATTGTAAGATTGTTGCGAATGGGACTCCTTCTGAATTAGTTAATGACGATAAAGCAAAATCTGCATATTTTGGAGATTCTTTTAAAATAAATTAAAAAATATTAAACTTTGTGCTTAGGACTCTAATAATAAATCAAAAAATTGAACCTTTTAAAAAAATTATAAAGGTTGATGGTGATAAAAGCTTATCCATAAGATGGGTTTTACTTGCATCACAGGCTCTAGGTATCTCAAAAGCTTACAATCTACTAATGTCAGAAGATGTAAGTGCTGCTTTAGAAGCTATAAAAAAACTAGGAATAAAAGTAAAAATTAATAAAAGCAATTGTGAAATATTTGGAAACGGAATTAACGGCTTTAATTATAAAAGTGGTTTAGTTGTAGATGCTAAAAACTCAGGAACCCTCGGTAGATTAATATTAGGTTTATTAATAAGATCACCTAAGAGAATAAAAATAATTGGTGATAAGAGTCTTTCTAAAAGAGATTTTTCAAGGGTTGTCATGCCATTAGAAAAATTTGGTGCTAAATTTTATTACAAAACAAAAAATAAGCTTCCTTTATCAATTATAGGATCTCAATCACCAAAAGGGATTAATTATATTGAAAACAAAGGTTCTGCTCAGTGCAAAAGTAGCGTCATGCTTGCAGCACTTAATTCCACAGGCACAACATTTATCAAAGCAAAAAAATCTAGAAATCACTCTGAATTACTTTTTAAGTATCTGAAGATACCTATTAAGATTAAAAAAAATAAAAAATATGATTTTATAAATATTAAAAAACCTACAAAAATTAATGCGTTTAATTATCAAGTTCCAGGGGATATTAGTTCAAGTGCATTTTTTATGGTACTTACAATGCTAACAAATAATTCAGAGCTTTTAATTAAAAATGTAAATATTAACCCTTCAAGAATAGGGATAATTACTATCTTAAAAAAAATGGGGGCTAAAATTTCTTTAAATAATACGAGAAATTATAGAGGTGAAAAGATTTCTGATATTAAGATTAAAACTTCAAAGAATCTTAGGGGTATAAATTGCCCATCAAGATTAAACAGCAGTGCAATAGATGAATTTTTAATTATTTTTCTGGTTGCAGCAAAAGCAAAAGGCATATCCTATTTTAGAAATATTTCTGAACTTAATCAAAAAGAGAGTCCTAGATTAAACTGGGGGTCTAAAATTTTGAATATGATGGGCATAAAAACAGAGCTCACTAAAGATTCAATAAAAATTTATGGACAGCCAAATTTAGAAATAGCCAAACCAATTGTAATAAAAAAATATTTAAAAGATCATAGAGTTTTTATGATGAGCACTATTGCTGCTTTGACTTGTGGTGGAAAATGGAAAATACACGACAAAGATTCTATAAACACATCCTTTCCTTCATTTTTAAAAATAATTAAAAATTTAAATAACCAACTTATATGAGGTTTAAAAATAAAATTAAAATTGCAATAGATTCACCTGCTGCTGCAGGTGCTGGTACTCAAGCAAAATTAATTTCTAAGCATTTTAATTTGTTTTATTTAGATACAGGAAAAATTTATAGATTAATTGCCTATATTAAAATGGCTCAACCCAAAAAATATAATTATGCCTTAATCAAAAAAAAAATGAGCAAATTAAACATGAAAGATTTACAAAACAAAAAGCTTTTATCTGATGAAGTTGGTACAATGGCTTCCATAATATCAAAAGATAAAAAAATAAGGAAACTTGTACATGCTTTTCAAATTAAAAGTGCTTATCACCCTCCTAAAAAATATAATGGCTCTTGTTTGGATGGAAGAGATATAACTTACAAGATTATTCCAGATGCAGATTTTAAATTTTTTATAACTGCAAACACAAATACTAGAGCATTAAGAAGGTATAAAGAGCTAAAAGGATCAAGTAAGAAAATATCCTTTAACGATATCCTAAAAAGCGTTAAAAAACGGGATAAAAGTGATTATAATAGAAAAGTCTCTCCACTTAAGAAAACTCAAGATTCGATCTTGATTAATACTACAAATTTAACTAAAAGAGCATGCTTTTTAAAAATTAAACAAATTATGGATAGGAAACTAAAAGCTTAATGGAAATTTATAAAGATCTTTCAAACCCTGCTTCAAAAGAATTCGAACAATTACTAAATTCGCAGTTTACCAAAACTGCAAACCTTGAAGAGGGAAAAATTATTACAGGTGTAGTAAATAAAGTAACAGATAACTTTGTCTTTCTTGAAGTACCTGGTTTAAAATCTGAGCCTATTTTAGATATTAATGAACTAAAAAGCATGGGTATGCTTGATAAAGCAAAAGTAGGTGAAAAAATCTCTGTGCTACTTGAGAGATTAGAGGACAAAAAAGGTGAAGTTTTAGTATCAGCTTCAAAAGCTCAAAAAATTCAAGGTTGGGATAAGCTTGTTGAGGCTTACGAAAAAAATGAACCTATCATGGGAAAAATTACTGGACGTGTTAAAGGTGGCTGTATTGTTGAGCATATAGATACTGGTTCTTTAATGTTTTTACCTGGATCTCAAATTTCGGACAAACCATTAAAAGATATTAGTCATTTAATGAATGAACCACAAAAGTTTGCTCTTATCAAATTAGACAAGATCAGAGGCAATGCTTGTGTTTCAAGAAGAGAAATTATTTCTTCATTTAAAAAAGAGGATAAAATAAAATTAGTAGAGAAATACAAAGTTGGAGATATTATTAAAGATGCTGAAGTAAAAGGCTACAGTTCATTTGGATGTTTTTTTAGTGTTAATGGTGAGCTGGATGTTTTAGTTCACCTTCAAGAAATATCTTATTCAAGAGTTAATCATCCCGATGAAGTTTTTACAATCGGTGAAAAACATGACATCAAAGTTATAAGTGTTGATTTAGAAAAATTACAAGTAGGTTGCTCAGTGAAGCAACTTTCACCAGATCCATTTGAAAACATTTCAAACTATGAATTAAAAAAAATTTATAAAGTTAAAGTAGTTAAACTTATGGACTTTGGTGCTTTTTGTGAACTTGAAAAAGGTTTGTCAACTCTACTTCATTCAAGTGAATTGAGTTGGACGAAAAAAAATATATCAGCGAAAAAAATGTTTAAAGTAGGTGACGAGATAGATTGTGTTATTACTGAAATTGACAAAGACAAAAGAAGAGTTGCAATTTCGCACCGTTTAACTACTGAAAACCCTTTTGAAACTTTTGAGAGCAAATACCCCATTGGTTCTGAAGTTGAAGGTGAGGTAGCCAGTAAAAATGAATACTCAATATTCTTAAAAATTAATGGATTGGATATCGATGCTTTTTTACACTGTAATGATCTTACATATTTAAATAATGGTGAAGAAGAATTAGCTAAACATAAGGTTGGAGAAAAGTTAAAAGTTAAAGTTTTGGAAATAAAAGCTGCTGAACAAAAAATTAGAGTTGGTTTACGTCAAACTCAACCTGATCCGTTTGATTGGTTTAATGGCAAAAAAATCAAACAAGCTATTACTGTTAAAATCATTTCTACTGATAATAAAGGACTTGTTGTAAGACCTGAAGGCTGCGAAATGGACTTCATTATTAAAAAATCTGCGATAGCTATTAATGTTGCAGATGCTAGGCCTGCTAGGTTTACAGGTGGTGAAAGAATTGATTGTGCTATTGCAGAATTAGACTTGGATAAAAGAAAAGCTACATTAAGCATTAAACTACTTGAAGAAATTGAAAGAAAAACAGCTTTGGATACTTATGGATCAGAAGCATCAGGTAAGAATTTACCTTTTTCATCGCTTTCTGATGATTTAAACAAGAAGAAAAAAAAAGACGAATAGAAATTGGCTATTGTAAAATCAAAGCTTCTAAAACAACTTGCTAAAAACTACCCAAATTTTTTAAAAAAAGACTTAGAAAAGTTTACTGATATTATTCTTGCTGAAATAAAACAGGCCCTTAAACGTGGAGATCGCGTTGAACTAAGAAGATTTGGTATTTTTTCAACTAACATACAAAACGCAAGAATATCAAGAAATCCAAAAACAGGAGAGAAAGTAAATACGCCTGAAAAAAAAACAATTCACTTTAAAATGTCTAAGGAAATGTTTAAAAAATTAAATAATGACGAATAAAAATATCTTTGTTGCTTGCGATACATCAAGCTTAAAAGAAATAAAAAAAATAATTAACAGCACAAAAACTAATAAACTTCAAATAATTCCAAAATTTGGCTTACAGTTTTTTTATTCAAAAAATGGAAGAACTTTTCTTCAAAATTTTAGAAGCGATTATTTCTTAGATTTAAAAATAAACGACATTCCACAAACTGCTTTATCTGCTATGGACAGTTTAAAAGATTTAAAAAAATGCAGATATATTACAGTTCATACAAATGGTGGCCTTGAAATGCTTAAAGCTATTACGAAAAAAGCTAAATCAATTAACAAAAATTTAAAAGTATTAGGAGTTACAATATTAACAAGCCTTAACAACAAATCTCTTAAAGAAATTGGTCATACCAAAACAGTAGAACAGTTAGTGTTAAAACAAGCTAGTCTTATAAAAAAGTCTGGTGCAGCTGGAATTGTTTGTTCTGCAAAAGAGGCAAAAATAGTTAGGAAGAAATACAAAAACTTATTTATTGTTACACCAGGAATAAGACTACCTGGAGATGATGCAAATGATCAATCTAGAGTAATGACCCCCAATGATGCTTTTAAAAATAAAGTTTCTGGTATTGTAATGGGAAGATCATTAGTAAAAGGTAATATCAAAAATAACATTAAAAGATTAATTAATCATTTAAATCAATGATCCAACCCTGCAAGATTTGTGGGATCTCTGACTCTAAAACCTTAGAATTTTTAACTGCCCATCCCACCCCACCTAAGATGATAGGATTTATTTGTAATTGGCCTAAATCAAAAAGATTTGTTGAGTACAATAAGCTTAAAGAACTATTAAAAGTTGATAAAAAAAAATCTGAATATGTTGCTGTATTGGTTAAACCTAATGAAGATATATTAGAAAAAATAAAGGATTTACCATTCGATTATTATCAACTTTATGATTGCACACCTACCGAAGTTAAATCAATTAAAGAAAAATATGACAAAAAAATTATTGTTGCGATAACTGTAAAGGATCAAAATGATACAGTTAAATATTTAGAATATAATGAGCTTGCAGATACAATATTATTTGACAGTAAAGGTTATGAAAAAAGTATGTCCTTTGATCATCAATTAATTAAAAATATTAAAATTAATAAAAAATTGATGCTTGCTGGGAATATTCAAATTGAAGATAACCTTGAAAATTATAAAGAAATAGCAGACATTATAGATATTTCTGGAGGTCTAGAAACATCTGGATTAAAAGATATTTCAAAAATAAATATTTTTTTAAACAAAATTAAATTAATTAACAATGAAACTTAAAAAAAAAATTCCTTTAATTGATCAGCACAATAAAAATGGATTTTGGGGTGGTAAGTTTGGTGGTAATTTTATACCTGAAACTTTAAAAAAACCTATTGAGGATTTAACTGAACTTTTTGAAAAACTTAGATACGATAAGAAATTTCTTAAAGAAAGAGACTATTATTTTAAGAACTATATAGGCTCTCCTACTTCATTTATTAAACTTCAAAACCTGTCAGATCACTTAGGTGGAGCCAAAATATATGCAAAAATGGTGTCAGAGGCGAACGGAGGAGCTCATAAAATTTATAATGCAACAGTTCATTGTCTTATTGCTAAAAAGGCTAGAAAAAAATATGTCGTTGGTGATACGGGTGCAGGGTATGCTGGAAAGATGCTGAGTATGGCTGCTAAAAAGTTTGGCCTTAAATGCAAAATATTCATGGGTGCAAAGGATATTAAAAGACAAAAGCCTAATGTAGACGCGATGAAAAAGAATGGTGCAGAAGTTGTGCCTGTTTATTCAGGAAGCCAAACATTGGTAGATGCTGTTAGTGAGTGCATGCGTTACTGGGTTTCAAATTGTGATAACACCCATATGTGTGTTGGATCAACAGTTGGTCCTAATATATTTGTTAAAATTTGTGGCTGGAGTACAGCTCAAATTTCAAGAGAGTTAAAAATTCAACTACAGTCTGAGTTTAGAAAAATACCTAGAAAAATTAAACTTATTAATTGTGTGGGTGGTGGAAGTTCAGCTTATGGTTTTTGGAGTGAGTTTATTGATTATGATAAAAAACAAATTGAATTAATTGGTGTTGAAGCTGGAGGACCAAAAAATTCAAAACTACATGCGGCACCTCTAACTAATGGTGCTAAACTTGGAATATTGCATGGAGCTGCAGCCTATGTTTGTCAGAATAGTGAAGGACAAATTAATGACACCGCTTCTATTTCTGCTGGATTAGATTATCCTGGCGTGTCACCTATTCACTGTTTCTTAAAAGATACTAAAAGAGCAAGATACACATCTGCAACTGATGAGGGTGCTTTAAATGCATACGAACTAGTTACAAAACTTGAAAAAATAAATCCAAGTCTTGAGCCAAGTCATGCTTTTGCAGAAGCTATAAAAATTGCACCAAAATTAAGCAAAGATACTATCATTATAGTAAACTCTTGTGGTGATGCTAAAAAAGATAGGGATATCTTAAAAGAAAGATTAGGAAAGATTAACTAAGATGTCATTAATTAACTTAGCATTTAAAAAAGTAAAAACTGAAAAAAGACCTGCATTACTAACATACACAGTAGCTGGTGATAATAGTAAAAAAAAATCACTTGAAATATTAAAGTCAATTGCAAAGTATGCTGATATTTGTGAGATAGGTTTTCCCCATAACACTCCAATTGCAGATGGTGGCCAGATTCAATCAAGTGCTTATAGAGCTTTAAAAAATGGTATTAAAATTAAAGATGTTTTTTCAATAGTTAAAGATTTTAAAAAATCAAAACAATCAAAACCTGTAATACTGATGGGTTATTATAATATGATTTATCAATATGGAGATAATAACTTTATAAATATTTGTAAAAAAGTAGGAGTAGATGGATTAATTGTTGTCGATCTTCCTTATCCAGAAAATAAAGAATTTGCAAAAAAGTGTAAGAAAAAAGGTATTAGTTTTATTCAGTTAGTATCTCCTACTACGTCTCCGAGCAGAATGAAAAAAATTATAAAAGACTCTCATGATATGGTTTATTATATCAGTATGCTCTCAACAACTGGAGGCAAACTAAAGGTTTCACCTAAAAAAATATTAGAGCGTTACAGTAAGATTAAGAACCTTAATAAGAATAAGAATATTGTAATAGGCTTTGGGATTACTGAAAAAACTATAGCATCTTTAAGAAAGGCTGATGGATTAGTGGTTGGTAGTGCTTTATGTAAAGAAATATCAAATTCTATTAAGAAACGCCAAAATCCTGTCACAAATGTAACTAATATTGTGCTAAAGTTGAGAAAAAAAATAGCATGAATTGGATTAAAAAAACTTTAAGATTTGGTGAGAAGATAAAGACCATCATTAAAGCACGTGCAACCAAAACTGAAATAGCTAATAGTGATTGGACCTCATGTTGTAAGGGGCCTATTTTAAAAAAAGATTTAGAAGAAAACTTATGGGTTTGCCCATCTTGTAACAAACACCACAGAATAAGCCCACGTCAGAGATTTGATATTATATTTGGCAAAAACAATTATGAAGTTTTAAAAACTCCCATTCCTCAAGACGACCCTTTAAATTGGAATGATGCAAAACCTTATAAAGATAGACTAAAAGCTGCTAGAAAAAAAACTGGAATGGATTGTGCAATGATGGTTGTTAATACTAATATTCTAAATTTAAAAATTACAGCGATTGCATCTGATTTTGATTTTGTAGGTGGCTCAATTGGTGCTGCAGAAGGTGAGGCTTTTTTATATGGAATTCAACATGCAATAGAAAATGAACAACCTTTTGTAGTGTTTACTTCTGGTGGTGGAATGAGGATGATGGAAAGTCTTATATCATTAAGCCAAATGACAAGAACGACACTGGCAATTAACGAACTAAAGAAAAATAATTTACCCTACATTGTTGTGCTAACTGATCCAACTGCTGGTGGTATTACGGCCTCATATGCAATGTTAGGTGATCTACACTTAGCAGAACCGGGAGCTCTTATAGCTTTTGCAGGAGCAAGAGTAATACAAGGAACTGTGAGAGAAGAGTTACCAGAAGGCTTTCAAAGAAGTGAGTACGTTCAGAAATCAGGATTTATCGATATGATTGTCGAGAGAAAGGACTTAAGAGAAAAAATTGTTTCATTATTATCAATATTGTTAAAGAAAAATTCTGTTATAAATTCATCAGAAAATGAAACTTCAGAAGATAGTAGAACGCTTACAAAAGCTGCATCCTAAAGAGATCGATCTAAGCCTAGATCGAACTAGAAATCTTTTAGAAAAATTAGGTAATCCCCAAGACCAAATTAATTGCATTTCCGTTGTTGGAACAAACGGAAAGTTTTCAACAATTCAAGCACTTTATGCAATTTTAAAAGAAGCAAATTATAAATGTAATATTTATACTAGCCCTCACATTCAAAAGATTAACGAAAGATTTGTCTTTAACAATAAGCTTTTAACAGATGATGAATTAGCCAATCTTTTTTCTGAAATAGAAGAAGCTAATAATCAAACACAAATTACTTTCTTTGAAATTTTAACTGTTGCTTACCTTCATTATGCAAAGAAATACCCTGAAAACATTAACTTAATTGAGTCAGGTCTATTTCATAGATTTGATGCAACCAATATTTTAAGAAAAAACTTAGCTAGTATTGTAACAGCTATTGGCCTTGATCACTTAGACTGGCTTCCAAAAGAAGAGCAAACAGTTGAAAAAATTATATTTGAGAAAACATCAACTTTATTAAATTCTAAAATTATTGTTGCAAAACAAAGCTCAAATGAAATTAGCGAAAGTATTGAAGATGTGATTAAAGATAATACTTCTAAAAAAATAATCTTTAACAAAGATTATAATTTTACATTAAAAGAAAATGATTTTTTTTATTATGAAGATGAATTTGGTACTCTTAAACTTCCAAAACCTAATCTACCAGGAGAATTTCAATTGGAAAATGTCTCTACTGCAATTGCAACCGCTAGACAATTAACAGATTATAAAATAACTGACGAACATATTAAGAGTGGTATTACTAAAATAGAAAGTATCGCACGGCTTCAAGAGTTAAAATCTGGAAAATTAAAAGATTTAACTAGTAATAATTTATTATTTATAGATGGGTCTCATAACCCACTTGGGGCAAAAGTATTAAATAAATATCTTCAAAGTTTAAATTGTAACAAACATATTATTTTAGGAATGATGGCTAATAAAGACCACAATGAATATATGAGTTACTTTGAAGATATTAAATCATTAACAACAATTGATATTCCCAATCAACCTAATGCTATTAAGGGGAATGAACTTAAAGAGAAAATTAAAAATTTTGAAAATATTAATTACAAAAATTCTGTTGAACAAGCAATTAGCTCAATTGATCTTCAAGAAAATGATATTATTTTAATTACAGGGTCTTTGTATCTTGCGGGAGAAGTTTTAAACTTAAACTAGATATTCTTATCTAAAAATTCTTTCATTTGACTCTCGGCAACTCCACCAACTTTTCTGTCTACTTCAACACCTTTTTTGTAAACAATAACAGTTGGTACGCCTCTCACACCAGCAGCTGAACCAGTATTAATTCCACCATTTTCAATGTCAGCATAATAAAAGCTAGCTTTATCCTTGTAGCTATCTGAAAACTTATCCATGATGGGTTTAAGACTCTTACATGGAGCACACCATTCTGCAGAAAATTGAACTACAGAGATATCTTCGTTCTTAATTTTTGTTTCAAATTCTTCATCTTTAAAATC
The DNA here is from genome assembly GCF_047722505.1 of Candidatus Pelagibacter sp. Uisw_130. Lineage (GTDB taxonomy): Bacteria > Pseudomonadota > Alphaproteobacteria > Pelagibacterales > Pelagibacteraceae > Pelagibacter. The sequence continues at coordinate 83,860 of NZ_CP159814.1, read as the reverse complement.
TATAAGCATGCTTCTTATATAAATTTTTATTCTATTTATTCAATATGTAAAAAAGGATTTTTTTAGTTAATTAACAAAGGTCAATTATGCCTGCTCGTATTTTTTTTGTATACCTTCAACAAACTCGTTGATTTCGTCTAAAAACTTGAGTTTTTTCTCGTCTTTTTCGTTGGTATATCTATCTCTTAGATTATCACACTCAAAATAAAATTCTTTGCATGTCCACCATTTTTCTTTTTCATCGCTCAATATTCTTTCAGCTATTCCACGTTTAATAGTCTTAAACATGTCAGCAGGCAGTGTATCTGGTGATTCTTGATAAATTATCTTTTTTCCAAAGCTTACCATTCTCTCATCTTCAAATTTATCTAATAACATTAATTTATCTTTCCAAGACGCTGCGTGCCATTTTGGAAATAAAGCTGTGTCTTTTTGAGGGGTAAATTTTTTATAAATTGTCTCTTCTGCTAATAAATCAACCTGTGAATCAAATTGAGCTTTTTCTTCAGCAGTCTCTCTTAATGCTGTTAAAACATTTTGAGAAAATTTTTCATTACTATTTACTAACTTTGCACGCTCTTTAATTAAATCAGGATCAAGTTTGCTATATGGTTCAACTTGTAATCCATAACTTGCGTCTAAAATTATAGGAGCTTTGTTTGATCGTATAGTTCTTAAAAACTTTAATTTTTTAATAGCACTTTTAAGTTCAGAAATTGACATATCAAATAATGGGATCGGATCAATTTTAAGATCAAAAGCTTGGCCCCACTGATAGATTGGGTGAATACAATGTTTTGGGTGAAGTGGCGCAACTACAAATCTATAATTTTTACCAAAATGATATTCAGCTAAAGTAAACATTTTCTCTGTTTTAAATATTGTCTCGGTATCACTCTTGTTTGCTGTTCTTAAAAATGTATCCCAAGTTTGAGGTTGATTTTTTTTAATCAAACCTAAAACCTTAACTGTTAACTCTGCATCAAATAAAGCTGAGTGAGCTCCACTAGATTCAAATCCATTCATTCTAGCTAACGATTCTAGTTTCATAACTGCATTACCTTTTGCATTTATTTCTGTTTTTACAACACTTTCATCAACTGCATGAGCACCTCTTGCAATATTTAAGCCATCATGTCTTTTATTAGGAGTTGCATTTGTAATATATGGATATCTAATTCCTCTAAAGAATTCGTTTCTTATCATCTCATCATCAAAGCCAATATTTGACCAACCCATGAACAATGCTGGACTCCATTTTTTAAATGTAGCTTCTAACTGAGATAACATTTCATAGTGACTTAAATTGCCTTTAGTTAATAAATCAACACTAGTTTTGTTAACTATTAAAGCCATTGCTTGAGGAACTTCTCCTTCTGGCAATCTACATCTAAAATTAAAACGATCTAATTCTTTAAAATTTGGGTCAACTAAAATGCCACCCACTTCGATAATACTTCCCCATGAAGTATTGGCGCTACTAGATTCAATGTCCCATATTGCTAAATTCATATTAGTTGATATTCCTTTGGTGATAGTACTGTTCGACTTTTTCTAAAAACTTATTTTGATATTCTTCTAGTTTAACACCTTGAATTCTAAAATCTTGAAATAAATTATCAACCGTACATAACAGGACAATTCCTTGAGTGATATTTGAGTTATAAACAACGTTATGTGCTAATGAATAAGCCCCTAATTGAAGGTAATAGTCCTCAATCCACTCTTCTTTTTTCGGTTTATTGGACTGTTTAAAATCGATGATAGTTTCTTGTCCCTCATACACTCCACAAGCATCACACGTTCCAGCATATTTTCCTGGATAGTACAATGTGGCTTCAGTTCCCCAAATCTCTGACAATTTATTTTTAATTCCTTGTTCAATAATTTCGTCTGCCATTTTTTTAGATTTATTTTCTTCTTCTAATAATTCTAAATTTAATTGACCTAATAGATATTTTTCTAAATGAGAATGCATTGATGTACCTCTACTTGAAGCATCGTTTTTAATTCTATTTGCTTCTACAGCTCCCACTCTTGCTTTCCAATTTGCAAGAGATGCTTTTTTTTCTTCACTTTGTGTTGCTTGTAATATGGAAGTTACTGATGGAAGTTTTTGTTGATTTACAGCATACATTCTTGAGCCACTCACCATTGATCTCATGGATTTTGGATAAGTAAATTTATTATTCCACTGCATATAGTTTGTTATAAGCGGTATTGAGGAAAAAAAGAAATTAATTTTTTGCCTGTTTTGAATGGTCAACAAATTTTTCTACGTTTTCTGTTTGAACAACTTTATCAATTTGTTCAGGATCTTTAATATTTTCTAGGCTTCTGCTAATTGATCTTGCATCTGTTCCAAACTTATGAACAACAATCATTGCTTCTTCTAATTTTTTTCTAAGAGAAACTATATTATCAAAGTGTTTTCCAAATCTTGAACTAATTGTTTTTAAATGATCATAAATTTCTGTTGCACCTTTTTGAACTTTTAGAGATTGAAAGCCCATGTGCAATGATTGCAAATAAGCAGAAAGAGTATTTGGACCACAGATTACAATTTTATATTTTTTCATTAATTCTTGAGTTAATAATTCTTTAGTAGTTGGATCTTGGTATTCAGTTAATTCTTTATATAAACTTTCAGTTGGGGCATAAACAATTGCAAAATCTGTAGTTTTTGGTGGAACAATATATTTTTCATTAACACTTTTAGCTTTTGCTTTAAATGCAGCAGCTAATTTTGCTCTTGCATCTGCAACAGCTTTTTTATCATCTGCGTCATAACCATCAGTAATTGCTTTAAATTTTTCTACTGGAAAATGTGAGTCTACGGGCACCATTACATCACCTTGAAGCTTAATTGCAAATTCTACATTTTCACCTGTATCTTCTTTCATCTTAACGTTGGTCTGAAATTGAGAAGCAGGTAATAAGTCTTTGATTAGAGCATCCAATGAAAACTCTGCAAGAGTTCCATATTTTTTAACTCCAGCTAAAATTTTTGTTATACCCTCTTGGCTTTTATTTAATAATTCGACCTGACTATTAAAGTTTCCTACTTTTTCATCAACTTTGGTTAAAGCCTCTGTCATATCTTTAGTCACCCCAGTTGATAGGTTGTTAAATGACGTCGACATTGAACCTAGTGAAGTATTAATAGTAGTATTTAAGGTATCTTTTAATGAAGTAATTTCAGTCTTTAAATTGGCCATCTCTTCAGCTTCTTTATTTTCACTTTCATCTTTTGGCTTAGATCTTAAGTTTAGATAAAGAATACCCAATGTAGCTACAAGCAATAAAACTAATAAAGTTAATAAAATACCATCCATGATTCTATGAGATATTTTATAGTAAAAATTTGATTTATATATGTAATTATTTAAAACTGTCTCAATGGAATTAATCTTAATACTAAAAATACTACTTATTATAGCAGCTATAGTTACAGCTTATGCAGTACTTAGAAACCTTGATATTATTAAGATTATTTTAATCTATGTTAAGGATACTTTACTTGGAAAGTAGCTTAACTAATTTTTTAACCAGACTATTCTTTAGAGAAGATTTTGAGGCCATCATACAGGCCTCTGACTTTAAGATTTCACCATCTTTGAGAATTCTAAGGTTATTCGCTCTTAGAGTTTCACCAGATGAAGTAATGTCAGTTATAATTTCAGATGACCCAGTAAAAGGATAAGCTTCAGTTGCACCTAAACTGCTAACTAACTTAAATTGAGTAACTCCTTTTGAAAACAAAAACTCTCTTGTTAAATTGGGATATTTTGTTGCTACTCTTAATCTTTTTTTCTTTTTATCTTTAAATTCAAAAGCAATTTCTTCTAAATCAGCAACTGTTTGAACATCAATCCAAGGGTCCGGGATAGCAACAACTAATGTTGCTTTACCAAATCCATAATTCTTAACAACACTTATCTTCTTTTGAATATTAACTTCACTCTCTTTTAATAAATCATATCCAGAAAAGCCAAGATCTAAAGAGCCATCTCCAAGTCTTTCAACTATCTCTCTTGCATGAAGATATAACACTTTAACATTATTTAAGTTTTTAATAGATCCTAATAAATCTCTCTCACCTCTTTCTGAGACTAAATTTAATTTATTTTTTTTAAATATCTTTAAAATATCTTTTCTAAGACGACCTTTGCTTGGAATTCCTATATTAATAGTATTTTTTGTCATTAGTAATTTAAATTTAAAGCAGCTCCTACTGCGGGAACTTGTTTTTTAGATCCAAGGTCTGAAATTAGTTTGTCGTAACGTCCACCGTTAATAACATTAATATTTTTAGATTTAGATTTAATATCAATTTTAAATACCATGCCCGTATAATATTCTAATTGACGCCCAAAAGACGCAGAGAATTCTACATTTAATTTTTGAATTTTGTTTAATGAGGTTGGGAAATATTTTTGATCCACGGCTAAATTAATTTTATTTTTTTTAAAAAAGATATTAAGTTTTTCAGCAGCTTGTCCTATTGGACAATTAATTTTTAAAAACTCTTTAATAATTTTTGAAACATTTTTACCTCTACTGGCTTTTCTTGGATCTTTAATCTTATTATCAAATCTCTTTAAGATTTCTTCAATTGATCTACCAGCAACTACTGTTTGCTGATTATCTTTTAACATTTTTTGAAATCTCTTTTTATCAACTTCAACAATTGTTGGGTCCACATCAGAGTTTGTCTCTAACCTTTTTAATAAGTCATTAAAATATTCCTCTCTCCAAAAATGTCTTGAAAGTCTTAATTTCCATCTTTTTGGAATATCTAATTTTGAAATTAATAAATTGAAAATCTCAACGTTACCAATTTTTAAAGTTCCTGATGAATATTGTAAATTAGACAGAGATTTTAAGGCTGTAGTAATAATTTCCTTATCATCTTTTTTTTCATCTTTAGAGCCAATGATCTCAAAGCCAACCTGGTCTCTAATAATCGAATCTTTTTTATTATTTGATTTTCTATAAGCCTGACCGCTATAAAATATTTTCTCTTTTCCTTTAAGATTGTTTTCTAAATATCTCAAGCAAGATGCAATAGTTAGATCGGGTCTTAGACAAAGCTCGCTACCATTTTGATCGGTAAATGAAAAAATAAACTTTCTGAAATTCTCTCCAGATCGTTGAACTATATGATTGGCTTCAATTACTGAAGGTAAATCAATGTATTTAAAGCCTTTAGATTTAACTGATCTAAGGATTTTTTCAGATAAGTTTTTTGATTTCATCAATTAAATTTTCTTTTGGGAACGTTACTTGATTGTTTTCACCTTTAACTCCTAAAAGGTTTTTTAAAGTAATCGTATTATCTTTAAATTCATTTTCACCACAAATAACAGCTACTGGGCATTGTTTTTTATTCGCGTACGTTAACTGTTTGCCTAGATTTTTCTTACTGTCTAAAAATATTTCAGAGTTAATATTATTGTCTCTTAAAACTTTTAAAATCTCATAATAATTTTTTAAATACTGTTCATCCATTACACAAATAATGGCAGGTTTTTTTTCATCAACTTCAATTTGATCAAGTTGCATCATTGCAAATAATAATCGGTCAACACCAATACTCATTCCAGTTCCAGGAATATCAACTCCCTTAAATCTTGAAATTAATTTATTGTATTGTCCACCAGAACAAATACTTCCTATATCAACTTCTTTTCCTTTGTTATTTTTTGTCTTAAAATTTAAATTTGTTTCAACACAAAACCCATCATAATAAGCAAGCCCTCTAACGATTGTAAAGTTTGTCTTTATTTGATCTAAATAATCACCATAACTTGCTATTTCTAGTAAGTCTGAAAGTTCTTTAATTCCTTCTTGAGATAAAGGGTTTTTTAAATTTTCTTTTAATTCTTTTAAATCTTTTACTTTTAAAAAGTTGATTATTTGTGAAGCTTGATCATCAGTTAAGTCAGCACCCTTTGTAACAGCTCCACTTACATCTACTCTTTCTTTTTTTAATAAATCTTCAACTCCTCTTAAACCAAAGCCAGGCTTATCTAATTTATCTATTGCTCTCATAACCTTTATTTTTTTATCTTCAGATATTTTAAGGTCTTCAATTAAACCTTGAACAATTTTTCTATTACTAATGTTAACAACGAACTGATCTTTTTTTAAACCACAGGCAAGAAGTGTACTTGCAATTAAATTACAAAGTTCAGCATTTGCTTGAGCTGGGTTAACGTTACCAACTATATCAGCATCACATTGTAAAAAACTTCTATAACGAGCATTACCCGCTTTTTCGTTTCTCCAGACATCACCCATTTGATATCTTTTATAAGGTAAGGGTAATTCTTGATTGTTTTGAGCAACAAATCTAGCTAACGGACTTGATAAATCATATCTAAGGGTAATATTTTTTTCACCATCTTTAAATGAGAATACGTCAGACATAGAATTACTATCATCATCTGCAAGAAATGATCCAATATTTTCTGAAATTTCAAATGAAGGAGTTTCAAGAGCAGCAAAACCAAATTTTATAAAATTAGTTTCAATAATATTAATTAACTTTTTCTTGAGAATTAATTTCTTACCCCATCGGTCTTCAAATCCTGAGGGTAACCCAGGAATTAGTTTATTTTCTTTATTCATTTTTTTTGGTACCCGCGCTTGGAATCGAACCAAATCCTATAGTTCCACAAACTATCGTACTAACCGTTATACTACGCAGGCATTCCTTGTTTTTATATTATTTTTGTGTGGATTTAAAATTATATTATAAATAAATAGCCTAAAGGCTATGGAAACAAAGTCTATGAGTACTTCTTGAAGTCTCTCTATATGTAATATTTATAATCATGAGCAGTCTTTTAGACAATTAAGAATAATTTTCAACACATAAATATTAAAGGCGTTGACCTTATTTTTAAATTTTTTAGAGAGATGGTGGTGGCCCCAACTGGACTCGAACCAGTGACACACGGATTTTCAATCCGATGCTCTACCAACTGAGCTACAGGGCCCCATATTAACCTCTAAAAGTGATACGACCTTTGGTCAAATCGTAAGGTGTCATTTCAACTTGAACCTTATCACCTTGAAGTACTCGAATTCTGTTCTTACGTAATTTGCCTGCAGCATGAGCTGTAACAATATGGCCGTTTTCTAATTTAACTCTGAACATTGCATTCGGTAATAAATCCTCAACAATTCCTGAGAACGACAGCATTTCTTGTTTTGACAAATTTATTTTCTCCTAATTCTTTTATCTACCGACTTAGCGTGTCCCGCTAAACCCTCGTAGTTTGCAAGTGTTATAACTGATGGACCAAGGGTTTCAATCCCTTTTTTTGATAGGTTTATATATGAAATTCTTTTATAAAATTCATTAACACTAACTCCACTTGAATATCTTGCTGAAGAATTGGTTGGCAATACATGGTTAGAGCCAACATTATAATCTGTCATTGCCATTACGGCATATTTTCCTAAACAGATAGATCCTGCATTTTTAATCTTTCCTACTACTTTTCTATAATTCTTGGTATTAAGCTCTAAGTGCTCAGGAGCAATTTTGTTTACTGTATTAACAATTTTTTGGTCAGACTGCATATGAATTATAATTCCATTATTAAGTAGACTATTTTTTGCAATTGCAGCTCTGGGTAGTTCTTTTAATTGATTAATAATTTCATCATTAACTTTTTTAATAATTGATTTATCTTTTGAAATTAAAATACATTGAGCAAGATTATCGTGTTCTGCTTGACCTATTAGATCACTTGCTATCCATTCAGGATTTGAAAACTTATCACAAACAATTGTCACTTCAGAGGGGCCTGCAATCATTCCTTCAATTCCAACATCTCCAAAAACTTCTTTTTTTGCAGCAGCTACGTACGAATTTCCAGGGCCCACAATTTTATCAACTTTTTTAATTTTCTTAGTACCGTATGCAACAGCTGCAATGGCAGATGGTCCTCCGATTGAATAAATCTCTTTAATTTTACATTTCTTTGCAGCATATAATACAGCCGGATTTTGTTTACCTTTTTGACCTGGATTAACCATAACTAATCTTTTCACTCCAGCAACAATTGCAGGTACTGCATTCATTAAAACGCTGGAAGGATATGAGGCTGTTGAACCAGGCACATAAATTGCAACCGATTCGATAGGTACGTACTTATACTCTAATTTATTTTTTAGTTTATCCGTATAAGAAATATTTTTGAATTTTTGTAACGAGTGGAATTTATAAATTCTATCATAAGCAAGATCGATTGCTTTTTTAACTTTTGGATCTAAAGATTGAATAGTTCTATTTATTTGTTTTATACTTGGGGCAATAACGCTATTTTTATTAAATCTCTTTTCATACTTTAAAATGGCTTTATCACCATTTTTCTTAACATCTTTAATAATTTTAATAACTGAAACTGAATTGAGTTGAACTTTATTTTTTCGTTTAGACAGTAATGTGTCTAAAGTTTTATCAAAGTTCTTATTTTTACTATCTAATATCTTAATCATTAATCAGCTTTGTTTTGATCATCTAAAGTTACTTCAATTATTTCTGTTGATAATGTAATGTATGCGTTGTTTGTAAACATTAAGTTTATCTCATAGTTGTCATTATTCTTTAAATAATCCATACCAATTAACTCTAATTTTTCCTCAGGGTCGTTTTGTTTAATGTTTTTAGATTTAACTTTATCTACAAATTCGAATTTGCAAATACTGGTAACTTTTTTATCTTTCTCATCTGTTTCTACTTTAGATCTATTTAATGATAATAAAAAAACCTTGTTTGATTGAAGATATTTAATTTCATCAACTTTAACTTCAGCTCCAGAGCAACATGCTGAGATCACTTGTAGTCCCTCATTGTCTGTAGCTATAATTTTTGATAAATATTTTTTATTCATTAGTTAATTCTTTTAATTTTAGCCCCTACTTTTTTTAATTTCTTCTCTATATCTTCATAACCTCTATCAAGATGATATATCCTATTAATTACCGATTTTCCTTTAGCTGCAAGTGCTGCAAGAATTAAAGATACAGAAGCTCTTAAATCTGTGGCCATTAATTCTGCTGCTTCAAATTTAATATTTCCTTCTATGGTTGCTTTATTTCCATTTATGGAAATCTTAGCTCCCATTCTATTTAACTCTGCAACATGCATAAATCTATTTTCAAATATTTCTTCTTTAATATGAGATTTTTTATTAGCCTTACACAATAATACCATCATTTGTGCCTGTAAATCTGTTGGAAACCCTGGATAAGGGGAGGTTTTAATATTTGTACTTTTAATCTTTTTACTTCCTTGAATAAGGATTTCATTTTTTCTTAAAATAATTTTTGATCCTACTTTTTTTAAGATATTAATTTCTGTACTTATTATCTTGGGATCAATTCCAGTAATCTTCAAATTTCCCTCCGTTAATGCTGCAGCTATTAAATAAGTTCCAGCCTCTATTCTATCTGGCATTACTGAATAATTTAATTCTTTAAGATTTTTCACTCCTTCAATTTTAACTGTTCTCTTTGCAGTCCACTTAATATTACAGCCCATATTAATTAAAAAATTAACTAAATCTTTAATCTCAGGTTCAATAGCACAGTTTGATAAGGTTGTTTTTCCTCTAGCTAAACATGAGGCTATAATTAAATTTTCTGTAGCACCAACTGAAACTTTAGGAAATTTTATATTCGCTCCTATCAACCCTTTGGGTGCATTGGCGTGAACATAACCTTGGATAATTTTATATTTAACTCCAAGTTTTGATAGCGCTTGTAAATGAATATCGACAGGTCTTGTTCCTATCGCACAACCGCCAGGTAATGAAACTTTTGCTTTACTAAATTTAGCAAGTAATGGTCCTAAAACTAATATTCCCGCCCTCATAGTTTTAACCAAACTATAAGCTGCAAAAGTTTTTGTTTGCCTAGTATTTTTGATAATTAATTCTTTTTTATTATCATCAATAACTGAACCTAATGACTTTAATAAAAGTATCATTGTTTCTATATCTTTTACTCTTGGAAGGTTTGCTAAAGATATTTTTTTATTTGATAGTAATGTTGCAGCTAGAATAGGAAGAGATGCATTCTTAGATCCTGAAATTCTAATGTGTCCCTTGAGCTTTGCCGCTCCAAAGACTTCCAATTTTTTCATGATTATACTTTTGGTAAAGTTACTCCAGTTTGACCCATGTATTTTCCTTTGCGGTCAGCGTATGAAGTTTCAGGAGACTGATCTCCTTTTAGAAATAAAAATTGTGCAACACCTTCATTTGCATAAATTTTTGCAGGTAGTGGTGTTGTATTAGAAAACTCAAGGGTAACTGTTCCAAAAAACTCAGATTCAATTGGAGTTACATTCACGATGATCCCTGTTCTTGCATATGTACTCTTACCAACAACAATACACATAATATCTCTTGGTATTTTAAAGACTTCAATAGTAGTTCCAAGAGCGAAAGAATTAGGAGGAATGATAATATATTCAGAACTTTTTTTGGTTACAAAATTATCTGAACTAAACTCCTTAGGGTCAACGATAGAAGAATTAACATTATGAAATATCTTAAATTCATCTCCTACTCTTGCATCATAGCCAAATGAACTAAGTCCATAAGAAATTTTACCATTCCTAACTTGCTTATCTATAAAAGGAGAAATCATTGACTGCTCAACTGCTAACTTTCTTATAGATTTATCAGAAAGTACTGACATTATTTACTTTTCTTCTTATTTTTTTTCTGAAAAATTTTTCTTTTTTTTAAATTCTTTTTAAGAGCCAGACTTAACCTTTCATTTTTTTCTTTATCATTCATTATTTATCTGGATTAGTTAAAAAATCTAAAGTGATTGGCTTTGATGCATCTAAAGTTTTCTCTGGTTCTTCTTGAACTTTTGGTCCCTCTTTAGCTTCACGCTTTGCTTTTTTCTCTGCAAGCTTTTTTTCTCTCTTAGCTTGCTTCTCCATAAGCTTATTGCCTTTAGTAGATTTATAATCGTAATGAATGCCCATAAAATTTCCTCCGTAGGTATAAATCATTATATGAAAAAAATTAAGGCAATTTTTTGAAAAAATGATTTATTATAGAAATACTTGAATAAAATAACAAATTAGCCCCTATAGTTAAATGGCATAACATGTCCATGGTAAGGATAAATTTCAAGTTCGATTCTTGGTGGGGGCACCAGATTATTTTTTATAAAATATTTTTCTAGCAACAATTGCAGCTATTAATAAAGCTCCAAAAGCAATCATTGGAATGTAGATATCTGGTGAATATATCAAATCAATGATTCTAGGAGCTTCTAAATTTTGTTCTATGATTTTTTCAAGTCCACTTCCGATTGAAACAACTAAAAATAGTGGTGGGGTTAATCCTATTAATGTTGCCCAAAAAAAATTACTTACTTTGACATTAAAAATACAGGGCAATACATTTGATAATGCAAAAGGAATACCTCCAATAAATCTATAAAGTAAAAGATAAATAAATTCTGATTTTTTAAATTTAGCTTCTAAATTTTTAAATTTATTTAAAAACTTTTCTTTAATAATTTCTTTAAAAAAATAATTTCCAATGATGTATAAAATTGTTGCTCCAATAGTCATTCCAATTATTAGAATGAAAGTTCCAAGCCACTTACCAAAAATAAACCCTGCTAGAAGTGCAACTGGTAAACCAAATCCAGCCATAACAACCCAAACGATTGTAGCTATCAAAAATATTAGAGAAATTAAAAATAAATTAGTTTGCTTTAATCCAAAAAAATAATCTCTATTATTTTTAATAAATTCATAGCTAGTTAATTCTTCAAGAGTGAATTTTGATAAAAAAAAGTATAAAAATGACGAAACAACTAGAAGATAAAATAAACCTAAAGTTATCTTAACTTTTTTTGATTTTTCCATAATTTACTAGTGGTATTATAAAATCTTCTATTTGCTATTTATACATATAATTACTATAAAGAGCGAAATTTAAAAAAATTTAGATAAACCTATGAAAAGAACATATCAACCCAAAGTTGGAAAACGTCTTAAGAAGCATGGCTTCAGATCAAAGATGGCAACTAAAGGTGGAAAAAAACTTATTAAGAGAAGACGTGATAAGGGACGTAAAAACCTTACAGTATCATCCACTCAAAAAAAACCACAAGGTAAATAAACCAAATTAAATGAAAAGCAAAATTGTTGCTCTTTCTAAAAACGAAGATTTCAAAAATTTACTTAAGAAGAAAAAAGTCTCAAATAAATATATCACTCTCTTTTTTGGTCCTCTTGAAGACAAAGATAATAAAAAACTAAACATTAGCTTTGTCGCTAAAAAAAAACTTATCCGTGGTGCCATAAAGAGAAATAAAATTAAAAGAAGATTAAGAAATATAATGAATGAAGCTGTAAAAAAAATATCAATAAACTTTAATTATTCATACCTTGTGATTGCGAAAATAACTATGCTAAACAATGAATATACGATAATAAAAGATACTTTATTTCATGACATAGAAAAGATTAAGTAATGAACATTATATCAAACATTTTAATTGGCCTGATCAAATTTTATAAAATAGTTATTAGCCCTTACTTAACTCCCTCGTGTAGATATCTTCCAACCTGCTCAGAATATACAATTGAATGTTTTAGAACATATGGACTTATTAAAGGAATCTCAAGAAGTACTAAAAGAATATTTTCATGTCACCCCATTAAAATGTTGGGCGGCGGTGAGGGATTTGATCCAGTAAATAAAGACTTAAAGGCTAAAAAATAATGGATACTAAAAACGTAATTGCAGCAATATCTTTATCAGCAGCGGTAATTATTTTATACTCTCTTTTTTTTCAGCCTGACCCTGCAACTATTAAACAAAATCTAGCTGAACAAAATAAAATTGAAAATAATGAAGACACTCCTAGCTTAGATAAAAATGAAAATTTTTCAAAACTTTCAAGAGCAGATGCTTTAAAAGAAAATGATAGAATTCAATTTGAAAATGAAAGTGTTGTTGGGTCAATTTCTTTAAAAGGTGCAGCAATAGATGATTTAACTTTTAAAGAATATAATGTTGAACTTAATAAAAATGAAAAAATAATCTTATTAAACCCAAGAAATGTTGAAGATGGTTATTTAATTGAAAGCGGCTTTGTAAGCACTAATAAAAATATTGATATACCTGATGCTTCTACCGTCTGGGAAATTACTGGAAATAAAAGATTAACTAATAATAATCCTGTAAAACTAGCATGGAGCAACTCTCAAGGCATCACATTTGAGAAACATATAAGTCTAGATGATCAATTTTTATTTACTGTAAAAGAAAAAATAATTAACTCATCAGATAAATCTTATAATTTTTACTCCTATGGTCAAATAATTAGAAATGAAATACCAGAGATATCTGGCTTTTATATTTTGCATGAAGGGTTTTTATCTGTACTTGATGATCAATTAATTGAAGAAGATTATGACGATATTCAGGATAAAAAATTTACTCAAATCGCACAAGAAGGATTTGTTGCTATTTCAGATAAATTTTGGGTTACATCAGTTATACCACCTAAGGGTAAAGAGTTTAAAACAACTTTTGACTATAAAAATAAATTCAGAGCAAACTACATATCAACCAAAGGCATCGAGGTTAAAGCCAACAGTTCCATTGAAGAAAAAATTCAAATTATAGTTGCTGCTAAAAGAGTAAATGTAATTGATGGTTATGCTGAAAATTTAGATATCAATAAATTTGATCTAGCGATTGATTGGGGCTTTATGTATTTCATCACAAAACCTTTGTTCTTTGTATTGGATTACTTCTTTAAATTACTTGGTAATTACGGTTTAGCAATTATTGCTGTCACTATTTGTATTAGATTGGCTTTCTTTCCTCTTGCCAATTTTAGTTTTAAGTCTATGGGAAAAATGAAGCTATTAGCACCTGAAATGGCTCGTCTAAAAGAGTTGCACAAGGATGACAAAATGAAATTGCAACAAGCAATGATGGCTCTTTATAAAAAAGAAAAAGTTAATCCTATGAGTGGTTGTCTTCCTATTCTGGTTCAGATTCCTGTTTTCTTTGCGTTATATAAAGTGTTATTTGTAACCATTGAAATGAGACACATGCCATTTTATGGATGGATACATGACTTAAGTGATAGAGATCCAACATCTTTATTTAATGTTTTTGGTTTAATTCCTTGGGATCCACCTTCTTTCTTATTAATAGGTGCATGGCCAATAATTATGGGAATCACAATGTGGATACAGCAGAAACTTAATCCAACACCACCAGATCCTATACAGGCTAAAATATTTATGTTTTTTCCAGTATTTTTAACTGTTATTCTTGCACCATTTCCTGCAGGTCTTGTTATTTACTGGAGCTTCAACAATATCTTCACAATGATACAACAATATATTGTTCAAAGAAAAATGACTATCAAAACAACATAAATGTCATCGTTAAGAGAAGAGGAATTAATAAATATCCTGCCTAAAGATGGTCCAACAGTTAAAGAAGTAAAAAAATACTTAGAAAAATATAATGATGAGTTTATTATCATTAAGTGTGGTGGCAGTGTTTTAGTTGATCCAAAATTGTTTAAAATTTTTATTGAAGATGTAGTCGTTTTAAAAAAACTTGGTTTTAATCCTATAATTGTTCATGGTGGTGGAAAAAGAATTAGCAGTAAACTTTCTGAAGTTAATATTAAAAGTAATTTTATTAATGGACTAAGAATTACTGATAAAGATACCATCAACATAGTTGAGGATGTATTAATCGAATTTAATAAAGAAATTGTTGAAGCTTTAAATGAGTTGGCCTGTAAGGCAAAAAGAATTACTTCAAGAGAAAATAATATAATTACTGTTGAGCAAGAAGATAAAGACCTTGGATTTGTGGGAACACCTACTGAAATTAACAAAGAATTCTTAATTGAAACAATAAAAGAAAACAAAGTACCTGTCGTAGCACCATTAGGTTCAGATAAAGATAATCAGACTTTTAATATAAATGCCGATACTGCTGCAGGATCGATCGCAATTGAGCTAAAAGCTAGAAGATTAATGATTATTAGTGATGTAGAGGGAGTATTGGACAATGGGAGAAAGCTAATTCCTGAAATAAACTCTAAAAAAGCTAATGAATTAATTGATCAAGAGGTAATTTCTGGTGGCATGATACCTAAAATTAAGAATTGTCTAGATGTAGCAAGTAATGGAGTTAAGGCTGTGGTAATAATTGATGGAAGAAAAAATCACTCACTCCTTTTTGAACTATTATCTGATAAAGGTTCAGGAACTTTGATTAGAGAATGAAAAATTTAATTGATACTAAATACTGGCTATTCGACTTAGATAATACTTTGTATTCTGGACAAACAAAGGTTTTTTCTGAAGTTGATAAAAAGATGTCTTCTTTTATTTCAAAGAAGTTTAATGTCGATTTAATTAAAGCAAGAGAAATTCAAAAAAAATACTTCTATGAATATGGAACGACATTATCTGGATTAATGAATCACGATAAAATAGATCCACATGAATTTCTAGAATTTGTTCATGATATTGATATTAGCTGGCTTCCTAAAGATAAATTACTAAGAGAAGAATTGATTAAAATTAAAGAAAAGAAATATATTTTTACCAATGGTTCTCATGCTCATGTTGAAAATGTAACTAAACAACTAGGTATAGATGGTTTGTTTGATGGGGCATTTGATATTGTTGATGCTAATTTTATTCCAAAACCAAAAATTCAACCTTATAAAAAAATAGTAAAAAAATTTGATCTTGATCCAACAAAATCAATATTAATCGAAGATATTGCTCATAATTTAGAACAAGCTAAAAATTTAGGAATGAAAACTTGTTGGCTTGAGAATGATGAGGTATTTGCAAAAAAAGATGCTGATAAACCATATATTGATTATAAGATTAAGAACTTGCCTTCTTTTCTTCAAGAAATTAATATATTAAAAGCACAATAAACTAACCTACTAACTATAAAATAAAACTATGAAAGAATTTGAAAACATTATCAATACAGCTTGGGACAATAAAGACGATATCAACGGTCAATCTGATAAGTCTATATTAGATGCTATCAACCAAACGATTGAACTTGTTGATAGAGGCGAACTAAGAGTTGCTGAAAAAAATGGTAATGAGTGGGTAGTTAATCAATGGGTTAAAAAAGCAATAATGTTAAGTTTTAGAACTCATGATATGGACTCATTAAGCGGCCCGTATAGTAGTTGGTATGATAAATCTCATTTACTAAGAGGTAAAACAGCAAATTGGACTAAAGAAGATCATATAAAAGCTGGTTTTAGAATGGTTCCAAATTCTCCAGTTAGAAAAGGATCTTTTATTGGAAAAAACGCAGTGCTAATGCCTTGCTTTGTGAATATTGGAGCTTATGTAGATGAAGGAACTATGGTGGACACTTGGGCTTCTGTAGGATCTTGTGCACAAATAGGAAAGAACTGTCACATATCAGGTGGTGCTGGAATCGGAGGTGTATTAGAACCAATGCAAGCTAACCCTACTATCATTGAAGATAACTGTTTTATTGGAGCTCGTTCAGAAATAGTTGAAGGAGTAATTGTTGGAGAAGGATCTGTATTATCTATGGGTGTATTTATTGGTCAATCTACAAAAATTGTTTATCGGGAAACTGGTGAAGTAATCTATGGAAAAATTCCACCGTACTCAGTAATAGTACCGGGCAGCCTTCCAAGTAAAGATGGTAAAGGTCCTGCTTTATATTGTGCTGTAATTATTAAACAAGTTGATGAAAAAACTAGATCTAAAACTTCTATTAACGACTTATTAAGAGACTAAATGCCAACTTATAATGAAATCACATTAGCTAAAGAGCTAATAAGATTTCCAAGCATTACACCAATTGATGCTGGGGTAATGAAATTCTTAGCTAAAAGATTAACTGCTATTGGATTTAAATGTAAGATTTTAGAGTTTAAAGATAAAAACTCTAAACCAGTTAAAAACCTATATGCAAGATTGGGTAATACTCAACCAAACTTTATGTTTGCTGGTCATTTGGATGTAGTTCCTCCAGGAAATATAAAAGATTGGACAATTAAACCTTTTAGTCCAGCTATTAAAAAAAATCATCTTATTGGTAGAGGTGCTAATGACATGAAAAGTGCAATTGCAAGCTGGGTTGTTGCTGTAAATAACTTTGTATCAAATAATAAGAAAATTAATGGATCGATTAGTTTATTAATTACTGGCGATGAAGAAGGTGTTGCAATTAATGGTACTAAAAAAGTAGTTGATTACTTAAAAAAGAAAAAAGAAAAAATAGATTTTTGCTTAGTTGGTGAGCCAACAAACCCTAATAAACTTGGTGAAATGATCAAAATTGGTAGAAGAGGAAGTATCAATGCTGAATTAACTATAATTGGAACTCAAGGTCATGTTGCATATCCTCATCGTGCTAAAAATCCATCAACTTCATTGATCAAAATACTAAATGAAATAAAAGAAATAAAATTTGACAAAGGAACAAAAGACTTTCAGCCTACAAATTTAGAAGTAACAAAAATTAATATCAATAATATAGCTGATAATGTAATTCCAGGACTTGCGAAAGCCACATTTAACATAAGATTTAACAATAAACATTCATCTTCTAGCTTAAAGAATAGATTAAATAAAATTTTCAAGAAAATTACTAAAAAGGATAAATCTAATTTTAAAGTAGAATATCGTGTATCAGGTGAAGCTTTTTTAACTAAGCCCAATAAAACAACTTATATGATTCAAGATGTAATAAAAAAAATTACAAAAATTAAACCTCAATTGTCTACAACAGGTGGAACTTCAGATGCAAGATTTATTAGAAAAATTGCTCCATGTTTAGAATTTGGTTTAGTAGGTAAAACAATGCACAAAGTAGATGAGGCAGTATCTATTTCAGACTTAAAAAAGTTAACAAAGATATATTCTGAAATTCTTAAAAATTACTTTTAATGATTTGCATTAAAACAGATATTCCTAAAGAACTGAATGATATTGATGATGAATTAAAAGCTATTTATCACTCTAAAGACACAGTTTGTTTTTTTGTTTTTAAGAATAGAGAGCAACGTAATGAGTTTGTAGAAAGAACCAAAGGAATGCCAAAAGTAGAACGAGAAACTATTTACCAAGAATATCTATCTTAAATGAAAACTGGTTTAATAACCTCTGATACTTATCAAAATCATAATACGGGCGACGGTCATCCAGAGAAAATTGATAGAGTTACAGTAGTTATTGATAATTTCAAAAAATTAGATAATAAAGATTTAGTTTGGAAAAAACCTTCAAGATTTGACCGGTCACTTTTAGAAATAACTCACAATTCTGATTATATAAATTTTGTAGAAAAATCTTTTCCTGAAAAAGGATTATCTTTTTTAGATGGAGATACAATTGTCTCCCCAGGAAGTAAAGATGCCACATCAGATGCTGTAGGTTCAATTATTACAGCTATTGATGGTGTTCAAAATAAAGATTTTAAAAACGCTTTTTGTGCCGTTAGACCTCCAGGGCATCATGCAGAGAAAAATAAAGCTATGGGTTTTTGCATCTATAACAATGTGGCTGTTGGAGCTAATTACCTTATAAATAAATACAAACTTAAAAAAGTAGCAATTATTGATTTTGATGTTCATCATGGAAATGGTACTCAGGATATTTTTTACGACAATGAAAAAGTTCTTTATATTTCTACTCATCAATACCCTTATTACCCTGGGTCAGGCACTAATGATGAAAAAGGAAAATATAACAATATATTAAATATTCCTTTGCCAGCAGGAACAACCTCAGAAGAATATTTAAATGCCTATGAATTTGTACTTAATAAAATTAAAGAATTTAAACCTGAATTTATCTTACTTTCTGCTGGGTTTGATGCTCATAAAGACGATCCATTGGCACAACTTCAATTAGAGTCAAAAGATTTTTATAGTATTACTAAAAGAACACTCGAGCTATCAAAACAATATTGTGATGGAAAAGTAGTGTCAATTTTAGAAGGTGGATACGATCTATTAGCACTTCAAGAAAGCACTGAGATGCATGTAAAAGCTTTACTGGAATTTAATTGATAATTTCTCAATACGTATTAAGAACTCACAATGAAACTTTATAAAATTCAAAAATCTGATATCGACAAAAAAGGACGTGGTCTTTATGCTACAAAAGATATTAAAGAAGGTACTAGAATTGTTGATTATATTGGTAAAGTTATCACTAAGAAACAAACTGAAGCGACCAAAAGGTTTGATAACGCAAAACCTATCTACTTATTTAACTTAAATAAGAAATATGACATGGATGGAGACGTGTCATGGAACCCTGCACGTTTAATAAATCACTCTTGCTCTAACAACTGTGATTATAACGGGACAGGTTTAAAATTATGGGTGATTGCCATAAAAGATATTAAAAAAGGTGAAGAGATAACAGCCGATTATGGCTTTGGCTACGATGAAGATTATAAACAGTTCAAATGCAAGTGTAAGTCAAAAAATTGTTGTGGCTATATTGTTCGAGCAGAGTCTAGATGGAGAATTAATAAAAAATTTAGTATCGGTCGACAAAAAGCTAGTAAATAACCTTTTCTAAAAATAATCCCTCAGCAGGTGCTGGTGGTGCACAAAGAATTCTTTTTTTTGATTTAACAATAAATTCAAATTTTTTTAAATTCCATTTATTTTCAGCCAGGTATTTTAAACTACCTACCATTGATCGTACTTGTTGTTGTAAAAATGATTGTGATTTAAACTGTATTTCAATTCTCCCAGCATTTGATTTAATCAAAACAGATTTCATAGTTTTAATTGGACTTCTTGCATTACAACTTGACGCCCTAAAAGTAGAAAAATCTTTAGTACCTAAAAGTTTTTTTGCCCCTTTTTTCATTAACTCAATATCTAATTTTTTAATTATGTGCCAACCTCTTTCTTTCTCTAGAGAGGGCTTACTTAATCTATTAAAAATTATATATTTATAAATTCTTTGTTTAGCAGAATGTCTTGCATGAAATTTTAGACTTCTTTTTTTAATTGCTAAAATAGAAATACCTTTATCATTTATAAAATGATTAATTGATTTTAATAACTTATCTAAATTTTGAATTTCTTTTTTGCAGTCAAAATGGGCTGACTGCTCTATTGCGTGAACACCAGTGTCTGTTCTTCCAGATCCTATCAAGACCACTTTTTCTTTTAAAAGTTTTGATAATTTAGTTTGTATTTCTTTTTGAATTGATTTTCCTTTAGATTGTATTTGCCAACCAACAAAACTGGTTCCTATATATTCTATTAAAACTTGATATCTAAACATTCGTTAATCTTGAGCCTTTTATTATTTGAGAACCAAGAACAAAATCATTAATATTTTGAGGCTTTTTTCCTTGTCTTTGAATTTCAATAACTTTTATAGATTTTTCATTTCCACAGCTAATTTCCAAATCACTAGTCATTACTTCACCTACCGCACCACTTTTAGTTCCTAATTCTGCTTTTAAAATTTTGTATCTTTCGTCTTTAAAAATAAAAAAGGCCCCTGGGCTTGGATATAATCCATTTATTTTTCCAATAATACTTTCTGCATTATCATTCCATTGAATTTCACCTTCCGACTTTTCAATTTTAGAAGCATATGTTGCGTTAGAGTCGTCTTGTTCTTTAAATGTTAATATATCTTTAAATATATTGTCTACATTTTCTATGATTTTTTCTGAAGCTAAAATTGAGAGTTTATTTGATATAATTTCTGCATTATCACTATCTTTAATTTCTACTCTATAGTTATTGCAGACTGGACCAGTATCAAGTTTTTCTCCTATTTTCATAATACTAATTCCTGTTTCTTTATCTAGGTTCATAATAGACCTTTGAATAGGTGCTGCACCTCTCCACTTCGGTAGGAGGGAAGCATGAATATTTATAAAACCTTTTTTGGCAAGGTTCAAAAATGCTTTTGGTATTATTTGACCATAGGCTACAACAATTACCAAATCTAGATCTAATTGTTTTAAATATTTGTATTCATCTTTATTTTTATTTAAAATCTTGGGTATTCTACAATCTATATTATAATCTTCTGCTGCAATTTGTATTGGCGACTTATTTATTTTTTGACCTCTTTGGGATTTTTTTGGTGGCTGTGTGTATACGGCAGATATTATGTAATTTTTTTCATACATGGATCTTAAGATAGGTACAGCAAATAACGGTGTACCCATAAAGACAATTTTTTTTGTCATTTAAACAATTATTCTATTTAATTTAATTTTAGAAAGTTTTTTAATTATCATAGATTTTTTTAATTTAGATAAATAATCTATAAATAAAACTCCTTCTAAATGATCGATTTCATGCTGAATACAAGTTGCTAATAATCCATCTGCTTTTAATAATTGTTTTTTTCCATTGTAATCTAAATATTCAACATCACATTCATTTGGTCTTTCTATCTCGGCAAATTGGTCTGGAACAGACAAGCATCCCTCTTCATATTTTGATGTTTCATTATTTTTATTTTTAATTACTGGATTAACAAAATATCTTGGTTCTTTTTTTTCTTCATCTCTACTTATATCCATCACAATAATTCTTTTTGGAACGCCTATTTGGATTGCAGCAAGACCTATTCCGGGTGCCGCATACATTGTATCCAACATATCATCCATAAGTCTTCTTTCTTCATCACCAACATTTTCAACTGGTTTAGAAATCTGTCTTAATAGTTTGTTTGGTTCTGTTAAAATCGGTTTAACTGACATAATAACTGATTATTTTAGTATAAATTTTAAACTTTTAAAGGAAGAACTTTAAAAAGTATCTTGTTTCTTATCGGATCCACATTTAGTTGGTTTAGTGTGCTTATAATAAAGTATAATGTATCCTCATCAATATTTTTTAAGTCATCCTGCCCTATAACCTCAACAATTCTAAGCATTGCAGAAGCCATATCATTACTGTTAATAAATATTTGAATATCAGATGGCATCTCCGAGTCATTTATTTGGTATAAATTATTATACTTATCTAAAATCTTGATACCATCAGACTTAAAAGACTCAACTAAAATTACATCTTTTTTAGAAAAAAAATATTTTTTGTTTTTTTTAATCTTTTTTAAGAAATCATTCACTTCTTTCGTAGGATCATTTTTAGACTTTTCTAGTTTTAAATAATTTATCAATTTTGATTGATGTAAAATTTTATTATTTACTTTAATATTTACTTTTTCTGTTTCCTCATCATTTAAATTATTTAAGTAAAATGTTGAAAAATTTGAGGGGACTTCATCTTCTTCTATTTTATCTAAAAAAGCTTTTAATTCTAAGTTAAATGCATTCTCAATGGCATCATTCTTAAAAGAATTTTTTAAGACATTTATTAACTGTAATTTATTCTCAATTTCAGTAGTAATTAGAATTCCTTGATAAATTAGCGCTCTTGTCTCTACTGTTGAGAGCACTTTAGTCGATTCTTTAATATTTAATAGTTGGTTAATATTAAATTTAAATCGCTTATAAAGTTCAAATAATTCTTTTTCTGTATAGTTCCCCTCATGTGTTGCTTTTTCAATACTGTTAATTTTTTCTATATCTGTAAGCTCAATATCACTTACATTATCTAGTAGATTTGAAGTTGATAAATATTTCCATATTTGTTTGGATGTAGTACTTTTTGGTTCAAATTTAAATTTTGGATTTGTTCTATGAGACAAATGAAAATCTAAAATTGTTTTTTCTGAAACTTCTGTTGCTGGCTCTGCATTATATCCCATTAAATAATTTATTTTTTTATCAAAAAACTGATCGGCAATACCTAATTCTGACTGAAGATCGATAAACAATTGAGCTTCATTTCTTTTATTATTATTAATTAAACAATAAATATTGAATTTAGATAAATATAGATCTTGTATTGGTTCTTTAATTTCAGAGAAAATTTCACAAGCTTTTTTAACATTTGATTGTGATAGATAATGATCTACTAAATGCCTGGTAAGCTTTGGGTGCTCATTAACAATTTGATTGCTTAATAAATAATTTTCAATTAAGTCAAAGTTTGAACGTTTAATAAGCCATTTTGATTTTATTTTTAAAAATTGCTCTTTTGAAATATTGATTTCTGGATAATGAGCATTCGTTAATAATAAAATATCCATAATCTCTGTGGCATCTTTTGAAAGCTTCAACTTATCTATTCTTTTGAATATATTTAAAATTTGATCACCATTTGAATTAGACCACATATTAATATTAAGTCCATTTTCTGCGGGGTCATAAATTCCAACTAACTTTGTATCTTTTGAAATTAAAGTTTGTGTTTCTTCTATACCTAATTCTCCTTCTTTTTGAGACTGCATTTCATAAATAGCATTTTGTTGAATATTTTTTTCTGCTTCATTTTCAATTATGGTAGTGTTTTCTTCAAGTTTTTTTTCACCTAATTCCCAGATGTCTACTGGTTCTTGTGAATTGGTTGCAAAACCAAAAAATAAAGAAAATAATGTAACTAAAAAATAGTTCTTACTTAACAATTTTAAGTTTTTCATTAGGAATAATTTTTTCAATGTCCTTATTGGGAGATGGAAATTCAATTTTTCCAAGTAGTGTTATGGCTCCAATAAAAATAATTAGTATCATTACTATTTTGAATAATAGACCTTTAATGTTCCCACTGCTTGTATTTTTTGAAAATTGCATATATCCTTTAATATTTTCAAATTAAGACATATTTGTGTTTTTTCAATAAAGAAAGCTTATGAATTCAAATAAAAACCTCATTTTTTTAGGTATGATGGGTTCGGGTAAATCTTCTATTGGAGCTATGGTTTCAAAAAAATTAAATATTCCATTCATTGATATAGACAATTTAATCGAGGTATACGCTGGAATGACTATCTCAGAAATATTTGAAGTGAATGGGGAGGACTACTTTAGAAATTTAGAAGAACAAATAACAATTAAATCTTTAAAACATAAAAAAGTTATTATTTCTCTAGGTGGAGGTGGTTTTGTTAATGACAAGATAAGAAAAGATGTTTTAACAAATCATTTTTCGTTTTGGCTTAATTGGGATGATTTAGTTTTAATTAAAAGAATTAAGGGTAATAAAAAAAGACCCTTAGCCTCAAAGTCAACTGAGAAAGAAATTAAGGCCATTATCAATAAAAGAAAAAGTATATATTCAAAGGCTAATTTTAAAATAAACTGTAATAAATTAACAAAAAGTGAAATAGTAAAAAAAATAATAGAAATATATGAGCTTAATTAGATTAAAAGTTGACACCAGCAGTCAAAAATATCCAATTATTATTGGAAATAATATCTTAAAAAAAATAAATAAATTTTTGAAAGAAAATTTTATTAATTTTAATCAATGTCTTCTTGTAATTGATAAGAATGTTCCAAAAAATTTAGTAAAAGATACTTTAAAGTCTTTACCAAAAGGATCTGCTACAATTCATTATTTTAATGCAAGCGAAAAAAATAAAAATCTAAAAAGTGTCAATGAAATCACATCAATTCTTTTAAAAAAAAATTTTAATAGAAATGATTGTTTGATTTCTATTGGTGGGGGTATTACTGGTGATGTGTCAGGCTTTGCAGCTAGTACTTTTAAACGTGGCTTAAAGCTTGTTAATATACCAACTACACTACTTTCACAGGTTGACTCATCTATTGGAGGCAAAACAGGTGTAAACACCAAATATGGTAAAAACTTAATTGGCTCATTTTATCAACCCAGCCTAGTTGTATCAGATATTAATTTTTTAAACTCTTTACCAAAAAGAGAAGTTGTGTGTGGATATGGTGAAATTTTAAAACACTCGCTTATTGATGATAAAAAGTTTTTTTATTTTTTGAATAAGAATGGAGAAAAAATCTTAAAATTAAAAAGTCCCTTTATACAAAAAGCTATTCATCAAAGTTGCTTGATTAAAAAAAAGGTAGTTGAAGCTGACGAAAAAGAATTAGGCATGAGAAAAATACTAAATTTCGGACACACCTTTGCTCATGCTTTTGAAGCAACACTAAGTTATTCGACTAAACTAAATCATGGTGAGGCGGTTATCCTTGGCATTAAAACTGCTGCAAAATTTAGCTTAGTAAATAAAATTTTGAATAAAAAAGAATTTGAATTAATTAACAACCACCTAAATAATCTAAATCTTCCAAGAAATGTTAATAAGTTTTTTTCACTAAAGAATTTAAATACACTTTTATCTTTTATGAAAAAAGATAAGAAGAATAATACAAAGAAAATTAATCTTGTTCTGCTTAAAAAAATAGGTTCTCCAGTTTACAAATTACAATTTGGTGAAAAAACTATTAATCTCTTTTTGAAAAAAGAATTAACTAAGTAGTATTTGAATTGAATGTATATGTTCTTTCAGCTCAAGATTTAAAATACTATAGATTTTCTTGGTTGATTCTATTTTACTTAATCTTTTCAGCTCTTCAGATTTAATAATTAGTTTTAAATGGAACGTTCCTTCTTGGTTTCCTTTATGATTTTTATGTAAAAAACTTTTATCTTCAATTTTAAAATCTTGCATAACAATTTCTGCTTCAATTTTACTTTTAACAATTTCAATTAATTCGTTTATATTCATAAATAATAATTTATTACTATACAGTATGAAAAATATTTGTGATTGGAATAATTGCTTTGATACTGGTGAATATAAGGCACCAATTGAGAAAGATAATAGTAAACGCTACAGGCTACTTTGCTTAACTCACGTTAAAGAATTTAATAAAAATTGGAATTATTTTAAGGGAATGGATGATGAACAAGTATTTGATTTTTTAAAGTCTGATATGACCTGGCACAAACCAACTCAAAGCTTTAGCTCTTCAGATAACTTTTTTAAAGTTCTATGGAACAATACTTTAAAAGATGAGTTTGATAAGACCAAACTTAGAGGTGAATATAACCACATGAATCAATTCAAATTTGATGCTAATGATATTAAAGCTTTTAGTATTCTGGGTGTTTCAGTTGGCCAAAAATGGGAACAAATACAAGATCAGTTCAAAACTCTTGTCAAAAAATTTCACCCTGATATTAATTTGGGAAATAAAGAATACGAAGAAAAACTTAAATTAATTACTTTGGCTTACACTCAGCTAAAAAATACTTATAAGGAAAAAATTGACACCTAATTTAAATATACAGCCAGACATTAAGATGTCTTTAAAACAAAGTTTTGGAATTGATTCAGATATGGAAGTTGACGCTTTCTCAAAAAGAAGCGAATACGTTCCTGAAATAGATAAAAATTATAAATTTGATAAAGATACCACTCTTGCTATCATATCAGGCTTTGCGTTTAATAAGCGTGTCTTGGTTCAGGGCTATCATGGTACAGGAAAGTCTACTCACATTGAACAAATTGCAGCTAGATTAAACTGGCCTTGTATTAGAGTAAACTTAGACAGTCACGTAAGTAGGATTGATCTTATTGGAAAAGATGCAATTGTTGTAAAAGATGGCAAACAAATTACAGAGTTTAAAGAAGGTATTTTACCTTGGTCTATTCAAAACCCTGTTGCGCTTGTTTTTGATGAGTATGATGCGGGAAGGCCAGACGTGATGTTTGTTATTCAAAGGGTGTTGGAAGCTGAAGGGAATTTTACTCTTTTAGATAAAAATAAAGTTATTAAACAAAATAAATTTTTTAGATTATTTGCAACTTCAAATACAGTTGGTTTAGGAGATACAACAGGATTGTACCATGGTACCCAACAAATAAACCAAGGACAAATGGATAGATGGAATATTGTAACATCTCTAAACTATCTTAGTCTCGATAGAGAAATGGAAATCGTTCTTGCTAAAAATAAAAGTTTAAACAATCCAAAGGGTAAAGAAAAAGTATCCAACATGATTAAAGTTGCATCTTTGACTAGAAAAGGCTTTATAGCGGGAGATATATCAACGGTAATGAGTCCAAGGACGGTACTTCATTGGGCTGAAAATGCTGAAATTTTCAAAGACACAGGTTATGCTTTTAGAGTTACTTTTTTAAATAAGTGTGACGACATAGAGAAAAATACAATAGCTGAATATTATCAGAGATGTTTTGGAGAAGAGTTGCCAGAGTCGATGGTTAATATTCAAATCTAAATGAGCACAAAAGAAGATAATTTTAAAGAGCAATTTAAACAAGCTTTAATTTCCACTGCAAAAGTAATCTCTGAAGATTATAAATTAGATGTTAAAAAATTAGATAAAGATTTAAGTAATAAGAAAACTAATTTTTTTGATGTAACTAATTTATCAAATAAGAGTGATTTTGTTAGACTGAGGGCAGAAACTGACTCGGGCGCCTTAAAGAAAAAATTTTCAAATAAAGAGATATTTGATAAAAACTTACCTAATAATCCTTCTTGCAAATCTTTATATAATATTACTGAAAAAATTAGATATGAACTTCTGGGTGGCAAAATGCTCAAAGGAGTTGGGCAAAATTTAAGTGAAAACTATAGCCAAAAAATACTCTCCAATCTTAAAGAGCAATCGAAAAATAAAGAGGATGTTCCTGTGACTGAAGCTTTCGAACTATATATGTTAAATAAGTTCTTTAAATTAAAGCTTAATGATGTGTCTGAAAAAATGTTAGGTTTTTGGAAAAAAGAGTTTGATGAGTCAATTGACAAGCATTTTGATTTTTTAAATAAAAACTTAGAAGATCAAAATAATTATAGTTTAAAATTTTCAGAAATCTTAGAAAATATGGATGTCTTTGCTTCAAGTAATGAGGAGAAGAATGAAGAAAATGATGAACAAGAAAATGAGCAAGACAATAAATCTGAGAACGATAATGATAGTCAGTCCGATGACAAAGAAGAAGAAAATAAACAAGGAGATAGCCAGGCTAGCCTAGACGCTGGTTTTGATCTTAGCGATCAACAGATGGAAGAACAATTACAGGATTCGGATTCTTTAAAAGATAGTACAGAAAATGTTTTACAAAAAACAGATATTAATAATATCGATCAAGATTATAAGGTATTCACCACAGAATTTGATGAAATTGCAAAAGCTGAAATATTAGAAGATATAAAAGAAACACAAAAATTAAGAAAAAATTTGGACCAACAACTTGTTGGGTTTCAAGATTTAATTACTAAGCTTGCTAACAAATTACAAAGGCAGCTTCTTGCAAAACAAAATAGAGCTTGGGAGTTTGATTTAGAAGAAGGTTTATTAGATAGTTCAAAATTAACTAGAATAATTATGGATCCTTATAATTCATTATCTTTTATGAAAGAAAAAGATCTTGATTTTAAAGATACAATCGTAACACTGTTAATAGACAATTCTGGTTCCATGAGAGGTCGACCAATAACAATCGCTGCACTTTGTGCGGATATATTATCTAGAACCTTAGAAAGATGCTCAGTAAAAGTAGAGGTTTTAGGATTTACCACAAAAAATTGGAAAGGTGGTAAGAGCAGAGAGGCTTGGGCTAAAAATGATAAACCTAAAAATCCTGGAAGATTAAATGATTTAAGACATATAATTTATAAAGGCGCTGACACACAGTGGAGGCAGGCTAAAAATAATATAGGTTTAATGCTTAAAGAGGGATTATTGAAAGAAAATATTGATGGGGAAGCTATTTCGTGGGCCTATAATAGAATTAAAAAAAGGAAAGAAGAAAGAAAAATACTCATGGTTATTTCAGATGGTGCCCCAGTAGATGACTCGACATTATCAGTTAATTCAGGAGATTTTTTAGAGAAACATTTAAAGAAGATGGTTAAATTTATAGAAACCAAGAGTGACGTTGAAATTTTAGCTATCGGTATTGGGCATGATGTTTCTAGATATTATGATAAAGCTATTAAGATAACAGATGTGCATGAACTTGGAGATGTTATGGTTTCACAATTAAGCGGCTTATTTGAAAATAAAAAGAAACTACATTAAAGTTTTAAAAGATCTTTATTTTTCCATTTAATGCTAACTTCAGCTCCACCTCGTGTTTTGGAATTTCTACATAAAATATTTGCATAATTTTTTTCAAGTAGAGTTTTGCCAATAAAAATTCCAAGACCTAATCCTGATTTTGATTTTATTGAAGACTTAACAGATTTAATATAAGGTTCACCAATTTTACTCAAAACATCTTTTGGATATCCCTCTCCATCATCTTCTATTATAACTTCCGTTAAATCATTATCACTTTTTATATTAATAAAAATTTTATTTACAGAAAACTTATTTGCATTACCAATAAAGTTTCTCAGTCCATAAACAATTTCTATTGATTTGGTTATATTAAGTAGATTTGAATTTTGATCATAATTAACAATAAAATTTTTCGTACTTGTTTGTTGGAATGACTTGATTATTTCATCTACATAGTCTGATATTGTTAAATCACCATCAATAAAATCATCTTCAATAACAGGGTTTAATGTTAATTTTTTTAAAATCTCACTACATCTCTCCAATTGACTAGACAATAATTCAATATCTTTTTTAACATCTTTATTATCTTTAAATTGCTCTAGTAAATCAGTGGAAATAATCTTCATTGTTGAAAATGGTGTGCCTAATGAATGTGCAGCAGCAGCAGCTTGCCCACCTAATGACAATAACTCATGTTCTTTTGACATAATTTCTTCCATTTTATTGAGAGCCTCTTTCCTTATTCTCGATTCTGATCCAAAGGTTAAAGCAAAATAATTTAAGAAAATTAAAGCAACAATTAATGCTATTGGAATTGAATAATAATAATAACTATCTACGTGAAAATGTTCACTAACTGGATAGGGTAAGGGTTGATTAAAAAAAGTAAGAAAAATAATTATTAAAACTGTAAAACTGACTAACAATAAATTACTTCTAAAACCTAAATTTGATGATGAAAATATAGCTGGAATAATCAAAAAAATTGAGAAAGGATTTATAATTCCACCTGTCAAATAAATCAAACAACTCAGCTGTAAAATATCAATAAATAAAAAAAGAAATGCCGTTTTATCTAATAGTTGAGTATTCTTATTAATGTAGATTAAATAAAGATTACTTAATACTCCAATTAAAATTATTGAATTTTCTAAAATTAAATTAAATTTAAAACCAAATACAAAATAAATAAGATTAATTGTTATAAGCTGACCAATAATAGCAATCCACCTTAAATTGATGTAAGTCGATTTTTTTAATGAAAAATATTTTGAAGTTTCGAAAAACTTCATTATTAGATATCTAGATTTTGAACATTAATAGCATTTGAAACAATAAAATCTTTTCTTAACGCAACATCATTACCCATTAATGTATGTATTAAATCTTGATCTTTTTTTATATCTTTTGAGTATTGTACTTGTAATAAATTTCTTGTTTCAGGGTCCAGCGTGGTATTCCATAGCTCTTCTGGGTTCATCTCCCCTAATCCCTTAAATCTTTGAATGCTCATTCTAGATTTTTCATCTTCATAAGCCTTAATAAATTCTTTTGTCCCTTTTTTAATTTTTTGCAATTCTTTGTTATTCTTTAAAATATAATCTTCTAACTCTTTTTCATCCTTTATATAAATACCCTTTGTTCCTTTGTTAATTTTGAATAAAGGTGGCTGTGCTAGATAAACATGTCCATTTTCTATTAGTTTATTAAATGGCTTGTTATTAAAGAATGTTAGCAACAGTGCTCGTATATGAGAACCATCAACATCGGCATCGGTCATGATAATAATTTTTCCATATCTTAAATCTTTCAAATCAATATCTTCAACTTTTGGATCAAGGCCAAGTGCATTAATTAAGGTCACCACTTCATTGGATGACATCATTTTTGCTAAAGATTTTGTTCTATGTTCACCACCATCTCTATTACTATTTTTTTTAAGAACAATCTCTTCAACATAAGTATTAAGAATTTTACCTCTTAGTGGTAAAACAGCTTGATTTGACCTATTTCTTCCTTGTTTAGCAGAGCCACCAGCAGAATCTCCCTCAACGATAAATAATTCTGTTCCTTCTTGTTTACCTATTTGACAGTCTGCTAATTTTCCAGGTAATCCACTTAATTCTAAAGCGCCCTTACGTCTAACATTTTCTCTAGCCTTTCTAGCAACATCTCTTGCTAGAGCTGCCTGCATTACTTTAGCTAAAATGATCTTTGATAAAGTCGGGTTTTGATCAAACCATATTGAAAGTTTTTCACTAACAATGCTTTCCACAATCATTCTAACTTCTGATGAAACAAGCTTATCTTTTGTTTGAGAAGAAAATTTAGGATCAGGTATCTTTGCTGAAATTACACATGTAAGACCTTCTTTAATATCATCTCCTGAAATGGTTAATTTGTTTTTTTTTAATAAATTATGTTCTGTAGCATATTTATTAATTACTCTAGTAAGTGCACTTCTAAATCCTAATAAATGAGTACCACCATCTTTTTGATAAATATTATTTGTATATGGATAGATATCTTCTCCGTAGCTTGCATTCCACTTTAAAGAACATTCAATTTCAATATTGTCTTTTTTTCCTTCAATATAAATGGGCTTCTTAAATAAATCATTACCTGTTTTATTTACAAGTTTTTCTCTTTTTTCATCTAAAAAATCAACAAACTCTAAAACTCCGCCATCGAATTTAAATACAATTATTTTTTCTTTTTTTTGATTTAAGTCATTAACGGTTATTTTTATTCCCTTGTTCAAAAATGCAAGTTCACGCATTCTTTTAATAATTATATTTGGAGTAAATTTAATTGAAGAGAATATTTCTTTTGATGGTAAAAAAGTTATTTGTGTTCCAGTTTCTTTTGATTTTCCTATAACTTTCAGGGGTGCTTTTGAGGCCCCATCTTTAAATTCTATAAAATATCTATTTCCATCCCTATCTATTTCTAACTTTAATTTTTCAGATAATGCATTAACAACTGAAACTCCAACTCCATGAAGTCCACCTGATACTTTATAAGAATCGTGATCAAATTTTCCACCAGCATGTAGTTGCGTCATAATAACTTCTGCGGCAGACATTTTTTCACCTTTATGCATGTCTACAGGAATTCCTCTACCATCATCTCTAACAGTAATGGTTCCATCAGAATTTATTTTAACTTCTATGTTTTTGCAATGTCCTGCTAAAGCTTCATCAATTGAGTTGTCTACAACCTCATAGACCATATGATGTAAGCCAGTTCCATCATCTGTATCACCAATATACATTCCTGGCCTTTTCCTAACTGCCTCAAGACCTTTTAAAACTTTAATGGAGTCTGCTTGATATGTTGAATTGTTTTTCATATTTTTGTAATGGAAAATTTAATTACTATAACATTTTTATAAAAAAAATAGGAAAATTAATTATACCAATTCCCAGAAAGTGGATAAATAAGTCCCTTCTTTAAATAGTTTTTAATTTTTGGCGGAGAGACAGGGATTCGAACCCTGGGTACCTTTAACAGTACACACACTTTCCAAGCGTGCGCTTTAAACCACTCAGCCATCTCTCCTTAACTGTCAATAAATACCCAAGGATGTTCTTTGTAGACAGTATATTTTTTAAACCAAAAAGAAAGGTACCTTTCAGCCAGAAAAGCATACAGTCTTTTTGTATCGTAACCCTTTAAATTATCAAAGCCAAATTGGTTTTCACATTTTTCAAGCCATGGAAATAGTTTGCTAAACCATTTATTTAATATATCTTTTTTAGCAATAAACATAATATGTGGATTAAATATACTGTTGTTAATTACATAATTATTAAAATCACTTTTATCTTCTACGTCAAGTAGATCAATTGCTCGTTCTAAATTTCCATATCCATGGTGCATGTCAAAGTGTAATTTTATATTATGTTTTTCTTCATTGAATAATATTGATGGTTTTTTAATCACTGATCTCCAGCCTCTTTTTAAAATCTTCAGTCTTTTAGCACCTGCCACGCTTATTGGCTTACATATAATAGACTGATATTTATTCCAGTCATTCTCTGGTTCTACTAATAGATGTTCTTTAATATTTTCTTTAGATATAATATCTTTTGAAGAAGAAGATTTAATCCAAAATCTTCTTTTTTGACAAAATCCAACCCAACCATTATCAGAAATTTTAAGTAAATTTTTCCAATACCAATAATGAAAAGTAAGTTCAGAATAATATTCCTCTTTGTAAAAAATATTATTTAAAGTGTCTGATTTTAAGTAAGTGTCTGGAAAGCTACCCTTTCCAACAGCAGCTATTTTATAATTTGATTTTTCTATATGAGATACCGTTTTATTTGTAACACAAAAAATGTTTAATTTATCTGAGGTCATTTTTTTTCAATAAATGCTATTTCATTGTATTTACCTTTAAAGATATTAATTTTTTTAAAATTATTTATAAAATAATTTTTTTCACCTGTAGTTATGTACTTGGAATCAAAATCATTATTATTTTTAATTATGCTTAAAATATCTCGTAAGGTTGGCTTTTCATTGTGAATATTCATATCAATTCTGGTGTCAGGAAAATCAAGCTCTTCGATTACGAATATACCATTTGATTTTAACTTGGGAAAAAGCACAAATAGACTTATAATTTGATCTTTGAGATAATGTCCTGCATCTTCAATAATAAAATCATAACTTATGTCTTTTTCTAACAATTTTTTTGTTAACTCAATTTTTGAGCTTGTATTGATACAAAAATTTTTAATTCTATCAGATTTATATGTAAACAGATCTGGAAAAATATCTCCAGAGAATATTTTTGCTTTTTTAAAATAAAAAAAAAAAGCAGCAGCAGCATTGCCCTTGAAAGATCCTAATTCTAAAATATTTAAATTGTGTTCTTTTTTGTCTGAAAAATATTTCTCATAAAATGAATGATAGTTATGACCTTTAATCAAATAATTTTCTTTTTTAATTGGTTTTTGATATTGATTATAAAAGAACTCTCCTTTGTCACTATTAAAAAACTCAAATAAAAACTTTAGATCTTTTTTAAATAGATATTCATTTTTTTTACTATAATGATCTAAGTTTTTAATACTTGGAAAAAAAAATTTATTTACTAAATAAACAAATGGTAACAAAAAAAAAATATAAATTTTTTTAAAAAAACTTGCTTTTTTTATTCTGTGTAAATAATAAATTTCAACAAACGTTTTAAATTTCATAAAATATAATCTTTGAACTTGCTTATATTTGCTGCAATATAGTCTGGATATGATGAGTTAATTTTTATTTTTTCATATTTATGACCTCTACCATATAAATCTGTTAAATTTGAAATTTTATCTTCTATTATAGAAATATTTGAAAATTCATCACTGCTAAATTCTTGGTGCGGGGAAACTTTTAACTTTGTAGAAATTGTACTCGCGTTATACAAATTGTTAAAATGCCATCCACCATCTTGATATATTTCAATACTTTTTTCAATATTAAAATTCCAAAAGGGTTTATTAATATTTTTAGATTTAATTTTTTTTTTCATAAAATTAATACCTTTTAAATTTTTTCTTCTACACACTCTGGTTCCTTCCCACGGTGATTCATATTTATTGAAGATATTAATCTTATATGTAAAAAATTTTTGTAAAAATATGCCATACTTTTTTTTTAAATTAATATTTTTTATAGCACTTGGGTTTGGTATTTCGTCAGAATCTGAATACATAATAAAATCATTTTCTTGCGCATCTGATATCCCCTCCAAAATTTTTTCTCTTTGGTAGGCTTCACATTTCCATCCATCTTTTAAATCTGGAAACTGCTCTTTAATTACGATGTGTCTTACCTTATCTCTAAATTTATGATTCTGTAGTTCAAAATTTATTTTTTTTTTATTACCTTTATGGTCATAACTAGACTCACAAACTATAAAATAATCAACAACCTCTTTTAAAATTTCAAACCTTGAGTTAACTAGCAAATTTTCATCAAAAAAAGTTATACAATCATATATTTTATTTCTAGTCATTTTTACGAACTATAACGAGACAGTTATTTGCAATATTTTTTTCATGAAATATATCCACTATAGAATAATTATAGTTAGTTTTTTTAAAATAATTAATAAACTTTTCCTTATCTTTATAATATATATCTTCTATTATATAAATTCCATCATCCCTTAAATATTCTATTGAATTTTCAAAAAAACAAATATTTGCATTATATTCATGTAACCCGTCTTCAAGTATTATGTCAAAACTATCGATTCCTACATTTTTAAATAATGCCTTGATTGTTTCTGGCTTTGTTTGGTCAACAAAAAATGTTTTAATTCTATTTTCATTTACTAGTATATTTTTATCTATGTCAGCTCCATATATATCTGCATTTTTAAAATAATCTCTCCATGCACGTAATGATGCTAATGGCACGCCTGTTGCCCCCATGTTACTTGGCAAATTTATATTATTTGTACCCAAGCCAATTTCTATAAAATTTTTTATCTCTTTTCTCTTATTGAAAAATATTTCTGAGTAATATTCACTATAATTATGATGATTATTTTTCCCTCCTTTGTCGCTACCATGTAAATTCATTAATTCTGTTAATTTCGAATTTGATGATGAGTTAACAGTATAATTTAATCTTGTTTCTTTATTTCTATTAAAAAACTTCAAATCATACTTAATATTACGTATCTTTTCTCTTAAAAATTTCATATTTATTTCTCCTTGTTAATTTTTAGTACCCCAATGAATGCTTCCTGGGGTATTTCAACCCTTCCAAATTGCTTACCTCTGGCCTTACCCTTTTTTTGTTTATCTAATAATTTTCTTTTTCTATCTCGAGCGCCACCACCATGAATTTTAGTTAATACGTCTTTTTTAAAACCCTTGATTGTTTCTCTTGCTATAATTTTTCCTCCAATGGCAGCCTGTACGGGAATCATGAAGTTATGACGCGGGATTAAATCTTTCAGTTTTTCACAAACTTCCCTTCCTACTGTTTGGGCAAAATCTTTATGAACCATCATTGATAATGCATCAACTGGCTCAGCATTTACAAGAATTCCTAGTTTTACTAAATCTCCCTCTCTATGCCCTATAATCTCATAATCAAAACTAGCGTAGCCACTTGTCATTGATTTAAGTCGATCATTAAAGTCAAAAACCACTTCATTTAGTGGAATTTCATAATTTAAAACTGCTCTATTTCCAGAATAACTTAAGTTTGTTTGCAAACCTCTTTTATCTTGGCAAACTTTTATAATGGATCCTAAATATTGATCTGGAGTAATGATTGTTGCTTTAATCCAAGGCTCCTCAATAAATTTGATTAAAGTTGGTTCAGGTAAACTTGAAGGGTTTTGTAGCTCTATTATTTCCCCTTTATTCATGTGCACTTTGTAAACTACACCGGGTGTTGTTGTTAATAAATTTATATCAAATTCTCTTTCTAGTCTTTCAGTTATAATTTCTAAATGTAAGAGACCCAAAAAACCACATCTAAAACCAAGTCCTAGTGCAGATGAAGATTCTGCTTCAAAAGAAAAACTAGCATCGTTGAGTTGAAGTTTGCCTAAGCCATCTTTTAGCTTTTGATATTCCGAGCTATCCACAGGAAATAATCCACAAAATACAACCGGCTTGCTTGGTTTAAATCCTGGTAGAGCATCTTGAGGAGGTTTAGTTGCGTCACAAATTGTGTCTCCAACTTTTGTTTCTGATAAAATTTTTATTCCTGTCGTTATAAAACCAATTTCTCCAGCATTTAGTTCGTTAACATCTGTTGCTTTTGGAGTAAACACACCTACTTTTTCAATTATATATTCTTGATTAGTGGACATCATCTTTATCTTCATATTTTTAGAAATTTTTCCATTAATAACTCTTACTAAAATAACCACACCTAAATAAGTGTCATACCAACTATCAACCAATAAACATTTTAGATCTGCATCTTTTTCTCCTTCTGGAGCTGGTAGTGACACAATAATTTGTTCTAGAATACCTTCTATGCCCTCACCTGTTTTTCCAGAACAAGGTATGGCATTTTCAGTATCAATACCGATAACTTCTTCTATTTCTTGTTTTGTTTTTTCTAAATCTGATGCTGGTAAATCAACTTTATTTAGTACAGGTACTATCTCATGTTTGGTGTCTAAAGCTTGATAAACATTAGCCAATGTTTGAGCCTCCACTCCTTGAGTACTATCAACAATTAAAATAGATCCTTCACATGCATACAGAGATCTACTAACTTCATAGCTAAAATCTACGTGTCCAGGAGTATCAATAATATTTAGAATGTACTCTTTTCCATTTTTTGCTTTATAATTAAGTTTAACAGTTTGAGCCTTAATAGTTATTCCTCTTTCTCTCTCAATATCCATTGAGTCTAGAACTTGTGCCTTCATTTCTCTTTCAGTAAGACCACCACATCTATGAATTATCCTATCTGCGATTGTTGATTTACCGTGATCAATATGCGCAATAATTGCAAAGTTTCTGATGTGGTCAATTTTTGTCATGATTATGATCTGATCTTCGCACCAGTTTTAGATTCAACAGCAGAAATAATAAATTGATTAATTTTTTTTAAATCTTCTTCAGTCAATGTTTTTTCTAGAGATTGAATAATTACATTTAATGCAATTGATTTTTTGCCTTCAGGAATATTGGTTCCTTCATAAACATCGAATACTTTGACAGATTTTATTAATTCTTTGTCTACATTAGAGATGGTTTCGATTAATTCTTGAACTTTAAAATTTTTATCTAAAACAAAAGCAAAATCTCTTTCTGATTTTTGAAAATCTGAATATTTATACTGAGTTTTTTGATCTTTTAATGATTTTTTTGGCTGTTTTAAATTATCTAAAAATATTTCAAATCCCACTAATGCTTCAACTTTAATATCTAATTTTTTTAATATACCTGGGTGAATGTCGCCAAAAAAGGCAACCTCTTTTTCTTTGCCTTTGTTAAGAAATATTCTTCCTGATTTTCCAGGGTGATAATAGCTTGGTGTTTCATCATCAATATAGAGCTTGTCTTTATTATAACCTGCTTCAACTAAACTTTTGATGACATCACTTTTAACATCAAATACATCAACTGGTCTTTCTTTTTCCAACCAGCTTTGCCTAGCCAATTTTCCTGATCTTAATCCAGTAGCTACAGTCTGTTGCTCACCTGGCTCAGATCCTAAAAAAGTTGGTCCTATTTCAAAAAATGACAAATCTTTAAATCCTCTTCCTAAATTCTTATTCAAATGGATAATCAAATTAGAAAAAATTGAACTTCGCAAAACGTTCAAATCAGAACTTATAGGATTAATTATTTTAATTTCTTTATTATCTTCAATAAATAATTGATTAATTTTGCTATCAGTAAAAGACCATGTAATAGCCTCAAAATAGCCCTTAGAAGCAATAGATCTTTGTAAAAAATGAAATAACTTTTGTTTTAAATTTAATGTTTGTTTTTTTCTAACTTTTTCAGGTTCAATAATTTTAATTTGATCATAACCCTTAATTCTTACGAGTTCTTCTACCACATCAACTTCTTGTGAAATATCTGGTCTCCAAGATGGTATAACAATATCAAGTAATCCTTTGTTTTCTTTTATTTCAAATCCTAAATTATCTAAGATTGTGATCATTTCTTTTGTGTCGATATTAAACCCAGTAATTTTTTTAAAAAAAGAAGGATCAAATTTTAATGAATTTTTTTTAACATCTTCAATTTTTTGAATATCAAATTCACTAACTTCACCACCGCATATTTCTTGTATTAGGTTAGCTGCTCTTTCAAGTCCTTGATCAATTGATAATGGGTCAATACCTCTTTCAAATCTAAATTTTGCATCTGTGTCTATATTTAAGGTTTTAGATGATTTTCTAATTGATCGTGGGCTAAAGTAAGCGGACTCAATTAATACATTCTTTGTATCTAGCTCAGTTCCAGTTCTTGTGCCTCCTATTATACCACCAAGACCTAATACACCTGACGCATCTGATATGACACACATCTCATCCTCTAATTTATACTCCTTATTATCTAATGCTTCGAATTTTTCACCTTTTTTAGAATTTCTTACAACTATTCCTTTATCTATTTTATCAATATCGTATGCATGAAGCGGTCTATTCAAGTCAAACATTACATAATTTGTAATATCAACAATTGCCGAAATAGGTTTTTGGCCTAAAGAAATTATTTTGTCTTTTAACCACTCTGGACTTTCAGTATTTTTTACTCCTTTAATTAAACAACTACCAAAAGATATGCATGCTTGATTTTTTTCATTTTCAATTTTTACACTGATTATTTGTTTATTTTTTTTATCAATTTTTTTTTCTTTTTGATTTATTAATATTCCCGCACCTGCAGCAGCTAGATCTCTTGCTATCCCTCTTACCCCTAAACAATCTGCTCTATTTGGTGTAATAGAAATATCAATTACATTTAAAATTTTTTTTGGAAAATAATTTTTTCCTACTTTTTTATTATATTTTTCTGGTAAAAGCTCTGTTATGCCATCACTTTCGTTTGATAGATTAAGTTCAGATTCTGAACAAAGCATTCCATATGAGGTTACACCTCTTATTTTACTTACCACCAATTTCATTTGGCTTTTTGGTACTACAGCACCAGGAGGAGCATAAATTGTTAATAAACCTTCTTTAGCATTTGGAGCTCCACAAACAACTTTTACTGGTTCACCTGAACCTATATCAACATCGCATACTTTAAGCCTATCTGCATCAGGATGCTTTTCAGCCTTCAAAATTTTGGCAATTACAAATTTATCAAGCTCTCCTGATTGACTATCAACACCCTCTACTTCTAAACCAATATCTGTAAGTTTATCGATGATTTGATTTTCATTAAGTTTGGTATCTAAATGATCTTTAAGCCATGCTGTTGTAATCTTCATCGGCTTAAACCCCTATAGTTTGTTGGGACATCTATTGGATCAAATCCAAAATGATTTAGCCATCTATAGTCACAATCAAAAAAGGCTCTTAAATCATTAATGCCATATTTTAACATTGCGAGCCTATCTATTCCTATTCCAAATGCATAACCTTGGAATTCATCAGGATTTACTTTAACATTTTTTAAAACATTGGGATGAACCATTCCACAGCCTAAAACTTCTAGCCATTTATTACCTTCCCCAATTACTATTTTTCCATCTTTTATTTCATAACCAATATCAACTTCTGCAGATGGCTCTGTAAATGGGAAATGACTAGGTCTAAATCTCATTTTAATTTTATCAACTTCAAAAAACTCTTTAATAAAATAATTTAAACATCCTTTTAAGTGCCCCATATTAATATTTTTATCGATATGTAGACCCTCAACTTGATGGAACATTGGTGTATGGGTTTGATCACTGTCAGATCTATATGTTCTGCCAGGTGCTATTATTTTAAAAGGTGGTTTATCATTAAGCATTGTTCTAATTTGAACTGGAGAAGTATGTGTTCTTAATAATAATTCTTTTGCATCATCTAAATAAAAAGTATCATGCATATCTCTTGCAGGATGGTTATCAGGCGTATTTAATGCAGTAAAATTATTATATTCATTTTCAACATCTGGTCCTTCTTTTACACTAAAACCAATTTCTGAAAAAATTGAAGAAATTTCATCTATAACTTGAGATACAGGATGAATTTTTCCCTGAACAAAAGGCCTTTCTGGCAAAGTTATATCTATTTTTTCTTTTTCTAACTTTTTGTTAATCTCTTTTGTTTCAATATCGTTAATTTTTGTAGTAATCAAATTTTCAAGTTCGTTTTTGACTAAGTTTAAATCTGATGCAAATTTCTTTCTTTCTTCCTCTGCTAATTTTCCAAGTAATTTGAATTGTGAACTAATCAAACCAGTTTTACCAAATAGTTCTGTTTTAATTTGATTAACTTGATTTAAATCTAAATTTTCTTTTAACTTTAAAAGAAATTCATCTTTTATTTTTTTAATATCAGACATATTGAGAGATTATTTCTTCACCGAAGAAAAACAATAGTGAAGATTAATTTAGTGCCGATTGAGCTTTTTGAACGATCGTTTTAAAGGCTTCTGGGCTATCGTATGCTATTTCAGCTAGTATTTTTCTATCTAACTTAATTCCACATTTAGTTAAGCCATTAATAAATTTTGAATATGTTATTCCTTCAGATCTAACACCTGCATTAATCCTTTGTATCCATAAAGATTTAAATTCTCTTTTTTTAGTTCTACGGTCTCTGTAAGCATATTGCATGGCTTTTTCCATAGCTTGCTTTGCAACTCTTATAGTATTTTTTCTTCTGCCCCATTGACCTTTGACAGCTTTTAAAACTTTTTTATGTTTAGCGTGACTTGTTACGCCTCTTTTTACTCTAGCCATTTTATCCTCTTAAACTGTAAGGCATGTAAGATTTAACTATTTTGCCATCTTGTTTTGACATTGCAGTCGTGCCTCTTAATTTTCTAATTTGTGAATTTGTTCTTTTAATCATACCATGTCTCTTTCCAGCTTGAGCCATCATAACTTTACCAGTAGCTGAGATCTTAAATCTTTTCTTTGCTGAACTTTTAGTTTTTAATTTTGGCATAATTCTGCGGACTTATACAAATATTGGAATGGATTTACAACCTCTATTAAGCCTTATAAAGGCTGAATAACCATGATCATTTGTTTTCCATCAAACTTTGGGTGTAATTCGACTTTGCCAATATCTTGCATATCAGTTTTTATCTTATCCATTAATTCTCTACCTAAGTGTGAGTGTTGTAGCTCTCTTCCTTTGAATCGTATTGTAAATTTTACCTTGTCACCTTTTCCAATAAATTTTTTAGCATTTTTAACCTTAAAATCATAATCATGAGTCTCTGTAACTGGTCTCATTTTAATTTCTTTCAATAAAACAATTTTTTGTTTCTTTTTAGCAACATTTGCTTTTTTTTGAGCATCATATTTAAATTTACCCATATCAATAATTTTACATACAGGTGGTTTTGCGTTTGGAGCTATTTCAATTAAATCCAATCCTTGCTCTTTGGCCATTGATATGGCTTCATTAGTATTTAATATTCCTATGTTATCACCATCACTTCCAATAACCTGAACTTCTGGCGCAGTAATCCTATTATTGGACTTAGGTCCTCTGTCTTTAGTTCTTCTTTGAAAGTAATTTCCTTTAAAATCTGCCACTTAGTTTGAGGGTGCTTTATTTAAAGCTGAGAATTTTTTTAAAAATAAGTTTAATTCCATATTTTCTTGTTTGTTATTATCTAATCTTCTAATCGTTACTGAGTTACTGTCAACTTCTTTTTTACCGCAAATTAATAAAAGTGGTATTTTTGATAGTGAGTGCTCTCTAATTTTATAATTCAAATTATGGTTTTTTAAATCTACTTCAGAGTTCACACCAACATTATTAATTTTTTCATTTACTTCTTTTGCATAAGAATCAAACTCTTCTGAAATAGGAATCACAACTGCTTGCAAGGGTGCTATCCAAAATGGAAATTTACCTGCATAGTTTTCTATAAGAATTCCGATAAATCTTTCTAATGACCCAAACAAAGCTCTATGAAGCATTACTGGAATTTTTTTAGTTCCATCTTTATCAACAAAAGAAGCATCTAGCCTTCCTGGTAAATTAAGATCTACTTGTAAAGTTCCACATTGCCAATCTCTTCCAATAGCATCTCTTAAAACAAATTCAATTTTTGGACCATAGAATGCTCCCTCTCCTTTATTAATCGTGTATTCAAGGTTTGAGGCTTTAACTGCATCTAACAAAGCTTTCTCTGCTTTGTCCCAAACATTATCATTACCAACTCTTAAATCTGGTCTGTCTGAATATTTTAATATTACATTTTCAAACCCGAGATCTTTATAAATATCTAAAATCAAATTAGTAACAATCAAACACTCTGATGTAATTTGATCTTCTGTGCAAAAAATATGAGCATCATCTTGAGTAAATGCTCTAACTCTTAACAATCCATGTAGAGCACCTGAGGGTTCATACCTGTGCACTTTTCCAAATTCTGAAATTCTTAAAGGAAGATCTCTATAACTTTTTAAGCCTTGATTAAAAACTTGTACATGTCCAGGACAATTCATTGGTTTGATTGCAAATATCTTTTCATCAGGAGTTTGGGAGGTGTACATGTGCTCTCCATATTTTTCCCAGTGACCTGACTTTTCCCAAAGAGCTCTATCTAAAACTTCGGGAGTATTTACCTCTTTATAGCCAGCCCT
Source organism: Candidatus Pelagibacter sp. Uisw_130 (assembly GCF_047722505.1). Taxonomy (GTDB): domain Bacteria; phylum Pseudomonadota; class Alphaproteobacteria; order Pelagibacterales; family Pelagibacteraceae; genus Pelagibacter. The sequence continues at coordinate 40,627 of NZ_CP159814.1, read as the reverse complement.
TTCTTGTCTTCCCCTCATATAAGCAACTAATTTTTGAAATAGTTTCCAGCCTTTCTCATGCCAAAAGACTGATCCTGGACTTTCTTCTCTAAAATGAAATAAATCCATTTCCTTTCCAAGTTTTCGATGATCTCTTTTTTCTGCTTCCTCTATTCTTTTCAAATATTCATCCAAATCTTTTTGTGATGCCCAACTTGTTCCATAAATTCTTTGTAGCATTTCATTATTAGAGTCGCCTCTCCAATAAGCTCCTGATACTTTTGTTAATTTAAAGAATTTTCCAATTTTTCCTGTTGAAGATAGGTGTGGACCTCTACATAAATCGTGCCAATCTCCATGAAAGTAAATAGAGACATCTTCTCCTTGTGGAATGCTTTCAATAATTTCGGCTTTATATTTTTCGCCCATATCTTTAAAATGGGATATCGCCTTATCTCTATTCCACACCTCTCTTGTAGTTAGAACATCTCTATCAACAATTTCTTTCATCTTATTTTCAATTTTATTTAAATCATCCTCTGTGAAGGGTTCTTTTCTTGAGAAATCATAATAAAATCCATTTTCTATAATTGGACCAATTGTTACTTGTGTTCCTGGAAAGAGCTCTTGAACAGCCATTGCAGTTATGTGTGCTGTGTCGTGACGTATAGTTTCTAAGCCTTCTTTATCTTTAGAAGTAAAAATCTTAATAGAACAATCTTTATCTATAATATAGCTTAGATCTTTAAGCTCATTATTTACACTTATTACACTTGCTTGCTTAGATAAAGATTTGCTAATCTTCTCTGCAACCTCTAGTCCTGTTACTTTGTTTGGAAAATCTATAGTGTTTCCATCTGGCAATGTGATTAATGGCATTTAATTTAATAATTTTTTGTATTCTGAATATGTAGAAAAACACATTTTTTCAACATTAAATTTCTTAATTACATTTTTTCTACCTTCTATACCTATAGATTTCAATCTAGATTCATCAAATTGTAAGGCTTCCACTATTTTTTTACATAAAGACTCTGGATCACCAGATTTAAATAAAAAACCTGTTTGCTTATCAACTATTGTTTCGTTAGATCCTCCTATATCACTTGCTATTATTAGTTTTTCCATTGATTGAGCTTCTACTGCTACCCTTCCAAAAGCTTCGGGCTCTACTGAGGCCGAAACAACAATGTCTGATATTTTGTAGGCTACCGGCATATTTTTACAATGTTCTATAAATTTTAACTGACTAGTTAACCTATATTGCTCAGCTAATCTTTTAATTTTTTTTGTATAAATGTCTCTTCCTTGATCACTACCTAAAATAACTGCATTAAAAGAATCATATCCTAGTTCTTTATTAACAAGATTTAATGCTTCAATAAATGTCTCCTGTCCTTTCCAAGCAGTTAACCGACCTGGCATTAAGATCATTTTTTTAATCTTATCAATTTCCCAATCAGAAGTAAGTCTATTTTCTTCAGCATCCAAGGTTGTTGATGAGTCAAAATAATCAACATTAATACCTCTAAAAATAACTAAGAATTTTTTTTTTAAATCCAAATATTTTGGATAATTTTTATTAATATGTGAAAAAATAAAATTTGATCCTGCTATTATCAAATCTGATCTAACCATTACTGAATTATAAAATTTTTTAAGTGCATTTTTAAAATTATAAGTGCCATGAAAAGTTGTAACAAACTTTCTTCTTGTGATTTTTGTTGCAAACAAACAAGACCAGGCTGGAGCCCGGCTTCTTGCGTGAACAATAGATATATTATTTAGTAAAATAATAAAAATCAAAGCTATTGAATTAAAGAGCATTAAAAATGGATTTTTACTATGGACGGGAAGTTTTATTACTTTTACTTTTTTTCTATCAATAAATTTTAATAATTCTCCTCCGCTAGTTACGATATAAGAACTACAATTATTTTCTGGTAAATAGTGTGCAAGATCATAACAGCCTGTTTCTGCACCCCCATATCCAAGTTTAGGAATTACTTGCAATACTTTTAATTTTGAAGACATTTGATAGAACTATATATTAAGAATTAATTCTAATAAACTCATATGAATAAATTTAAATACATTAGGATCCTTAATAACAAGAAAATAAGATACTTAAGTAAAGAATATAAAGATAAACTCTATATTGTTTTTTTACATGGTTTTATGTCAAATATTGAAGGTGAAAAACCTCAGACTATGTTAAAGTTTGCTAAAAAAAATAAACTTGGCTTTCTTGCTCTCGAATATTCTGGTCATGGAAAGTCCTCAGGAAAATTTACCAAGGGAAATATTACTCAATGGTCAAAAGAAGTTGAAACAGTAATTAAAAAAATAGTTAAAAAAAATAAATTTATCTTAGTTGGCTCGAGTATGGGTACATGGCTCTCCTTAAATCAATTTAAATACTTTAAAGATCAAATTAAAGGTTTTTTAGGAATTGGTTCGGCTCCAGAGTTTTTACAAGACCTAATGTGGAAAAAGTTTACAAAAAAAATGAAGGACGAAACTATAAAGAAAGGAATTTGTAATTTAAAACATGGTAATTATGAGTATCCAATCACTTATCAATTAATAAAAGATGGTAGAAAAAATAAGATCTTAAATAAAAAAATTAAATCCAGCATCAATGTAACTATGATTCACGGAAGTAAAGATGAAGTTGTTCCAACAAGTTATTCCCGAAAGGTACTTAAGCTATTTACTGAAGCTAATAAAAAATTAGTAATAATAAATAATGGAGATCACAGTTTATCAAGCAAACAGGGTCTAAAAAGAATACTCTTAGAGCTAGATAAAATTATTTCTAATGTAGTTTAATCCTTCGATATAGCTTGGAAATTTTAAATTATAGTTAAAATAACTTTTCATCTTTTTGTTACTAACTTTCTTGGACTCATTATAAAAATTTTTTAACATCGCACTTTTAATTTGTTCAACTTCAATATTTTCAATATTTTCAATATTTAACATTTTTACTCCAAATAAAGTAACATCTTCGGATGTAGAGGGCTTATCATCGGATAGATTGTATATTTCTCCTGACTTAAATTTTGATAAAGATTTGAATAATATATTTGAAATATCATCCACATGAATTCTAGAAAAATAATGATTTTTTTTATTAATCAATTTCACTTCACCTGATTTTAATCGTATTAAAATATTTTTTTCATTAGAATAGATTCCAGATAACCTGAATATCTGAATTGGTATTTTGTTATTTTTTTCTAAAGAAACCCATGCATTTTCAGCTTTTAATCTTGCAATACCATTAGTTGAGATTGGGTTTGTTTTGCTATTTTCATTAACCCATTCTCCCTTATGATCACCATAAACACTAGTGGCTGATAAGTAGGTTATCCATTTTACTTTGGAGTTTCCTATAAATTTAGAAAAATTTTTTATAACTAAGTCTTCTTGATTTTCTGGTGGTATGGAAACTAAGATATGATCTGCCTCTTTTAATTTTACAACTAACTTTTGATCAAATTCATCACTATTAAATAGGTAGCTATTATATCTAATATTATTGAATATTTTTTTTGAAGATTCACTTCTAGAAGTTGCTGACAAGTTAATATTATATTGCTCAATATTAAGCTTCTTTATAAAATTTTTTGCTACTTGGCCAAAACCAAAACAAAAAATATTTATATCCTTCATTTTAACTAACTTCTTTTATAATAGATTTTAAACTTATTGGGTTTTTTAGCTTATCAATCATTTCTTTTGGACAAACTTGAATAAAATTAGAAATTTCTTTATCAAAATTTTCTATTATCTTTTTAGAAAAATCTGAATTTGTCTCCTTATGATGCTCTTGTACTAAATTTTTTAAATAAGCTATCCAATGATCTGTTTCGGGCCTTTGCCACACTATAGTCTCTGGGTTTGCTTTTTTGTCGAATTTCTTATTTATGTCGTAAATGAATGCCATACCACCTGTCATTCCAGCTCCAAAATTGTCTCCCACATCACCCAAAACTACAACTGTGCCACCAGTCATATATTCACAAGCATTAGAATCACAGCCTTCAATAACCGAAATTGATCCTGAATTTCTTACGGCATACCTTTCTCCAGCTTGACCTGCTGCAAAAAGTTTTCCAGACGTTGCTCCATACAAAACTGTATTTCCTATTATAGTATTCTCATGTGAAACTAAATTACTTTCATCTGGAAGTTTAACTACCACTGTTGCTCCTGACAAACCTTTACCAACATAATCATTAGCGTCACCCTTTAAAATAAGTTTTAAACCTTCGATTCCAAATGCTCCAAATGACTGCCCTGCTGATCCTTTAAATTTTAAAGATAAAAAGCCATCTTCTAATTTTTCAGATCCATATTTTTCATAAAGATGATTAGAAATTCTTGTACCAACCGTCCTATGAGTATTTTTGATAATATATTCTTTTTCAATAATTTTTACTTTTCCAATTTGTTCTTTAATTTCAGGTAAAATTTCTTGATCTAAAGTATCTGGAACAGAATTTATTTTTGGGACTGTACAGTACCTTGTATTCTCACCAGCATCTGTTTGCACAAATAAAGGATTTAGATCTAAATCGTCTAAGTTTGGTGAGGCTTTGCTTACCTGTCTTAATAAATCAGTTCTACCAATTATTTCATTCAATGATTTGAATCCTATTTGTGCTAAAATTTCTCTTACTTCCTCAGCTATGAATTTAAATAAGTTAACTACCTTTTCTGGTGTACCAGAAAATTTTTCTCTTAGTTTTTCATCTTGAGTACAAACTCCAACTGGACATGTGTTTGAGTGACACTGTCTAACCATTATACATCCCATGGCCACTAAAGCTGTAGTTGCTACTCCATATTCTTCTGCTCCCATCATTGCTGCAATAACAACATCTCTTCCTGTTTTAATTCCACCATCTGTTCTTAGGGTAATTTTATGTCTCAAATTATTTAAAGTTAAAACTTGATTAGCCTCAGTTAAACCCATCTCCCAAGGTATCCCAACATATTTAACGCTTGTTTGTGGGGTTGCTCCTGTTCCTCCATTATGTCCAGAAATTAAAATTATATCTGCTTTAGCTTTAGCTACACCAGCTGCAATTGTTCCTATACCAGATGATGCTACTAATTTTACACCAACTCTTGCTTTTGGATTTGCTTGTTTAAGATCATAAATTAATTGAGCTAGATCCTCGATAGAATAAATATCATGGTGCGGTGGTGGTGATATTAGGGTTACACCCGGTGTTGAATGTCTTAATTTAGCAATTTCTTCTGTGACTTTAAACCCTGGTAACTGGCCTCCCTCACCAGGTTTTGCCCCTTGTGCAATTTTAATCTCTATTTCGTTACAGTTATTTAGATATTTAAGTGTTACTCCAAATCTTGCTGAGGCTATTTGTTTAACTCTAGAATTGGCGCTGTCACCGTTTTTCATCTTAATAAATCTTTTTTCATCTTCACCTCCTTCACCACTACACGAGGCGCCTTTAATTCTATTCATTCCTATGGCTAAAGTTTCATGTGCTTCTTTCGATAATGCACCATGAGACATGCTTCCACTTCCAAATCTTGTTAAAATATTTTCAATTGGCTCTACTTCAGAAATATCTAATGATGGGTTTAAATTTCTATCTCTAAATCCAATCAAATCTCTAAGGTGTATAGGCGGAAGATTATAAATACCTTCAGCATATTTTTTATATGCTTCAAAAGAATTTGATGAAACTGCACTTTGTAAAAGATGAATAAGCTTACCTTGATATTGATGTGTTTCACCATTCTTTCTATACCTATAAATTCCACCGATTGGTAAAACTGTATCAGTTCCTTCAAATGCTTCTTTGTGAATAGTTCTTAGTTTTTTTTCTATTCCATTTAAACCTATGCCTGAAATTTTTGATAAAATTCCTGGAAAATACTCTGATGCTACTGTTCTGCTCAAACCAACTGTTTCAAAATTACATCCACCTCTATAAGAACTTATGACCGAAATTCCCATTTTTGACATTATTTTCAGAAGCCCATAATTTACTGATTGTATATATCTCTCTATGCATTCATCGTACCCAAACTTTCCAAATAATTTTTTTTCAAATCTTTGATATAAACTATCCATTGCTAAATACGGATTAACAGTAGTAGCCCCAACACCTATAAGTGTTGCAAATGAATGTGTGTCTAATGCTTCCCCAGTTTGAGCATTGATTGATGCATAACCTCTTAATTTTTTTTTTATAAGATAGGTATTTATTGCACCAACACTTAATAGCATTGGTATGGGTAATCTTTTTTCAGAAATATTTTTATCACTTAAGATTAATTGAGTAAGGCCTTGTCTAACTGCAATTTCAGATTTTTTTCTAATTCTCTCAATAGAGGTTTCAAGATTTTCACTTTTATCAAAAGTACAATCAATTATTATTGATTTTTCACCAAAAAAATTAGTAAATTTTTCTAATTGAGAATTTGATAATATTGGGCTGTCTAAAACATATATGTTTTCTTCTGTTAAGTTAGTAAAATCTAAAATATTTCCAAGATTACCAAAACGAGTTTTTAAACTCATAACTTTATTTTCTCTTAAAGAATCAATTGGTGGATTTGTAACTTGACTAAAATTTTGTCTAAAAAAATGGTAAAGCGGTCTATAACGGTCCGACAATACTGCAAGTGGAGTGTCATCACCCATAGAACCAATGGCCTCTTTTGCGTCTTCTGCCATAGGGTGAAGAATAAGCTCTAAATCCTCTAAACTGTAACCAAATGTATGTTGTCTTTTTTTTAACTCATCACCTGAAAAAGTAGATTTTTCATTTTTTATTGGAAATTTTTTTTCTAAATCAATTATCTGATTGTTAAAATGTTTAAACTCTTTTGCTAAATAATCTTTTATTTCAATATTAGAAAATACTTTACCTTTAGCTATTCTAACTCCAAGAATTTCCCCAGGTCCCAATCTGCCTTTTTTAAGAATTTGTTTCTCGTCAATTTCAACCATTCCCGTTTCTGATCCTGCACACAATATTTTATCTTTTGAAATAGTATATCTCATTGGGCGTAACCCATTTCTATCAGCAGCTACTATAGCCCATTCATTATCAGTAGCTGCAATAGCAGCTGGTCCATCCCATGGCTCCATTGTACTGTTTAAAAAATTAAATAGTTGTTGATGATCTTTTGATAATGTTTGACTTTTTTTAGACCATGCATCTGGAATCAACATTAGCTTTGCAAGAGGTGCTGATTGGCCAGAAATATTTAAAAGTTCAAAAACACTATCCAGTGCAGCAGAGTCAGAGGATCCTGGTTGTATGACTGGTTTTAAATTTTCCATATTATCAAATAAAGGGCTATCCATTTCTTGCTCATGGACTTTCATCCAGTTTGTGTTTCCTTTATATGTGTTTATTTCTCCATTATGAGCTAATGCTCTAAAAGGTTGTGCCAGATCCCAGCTTGGTGCTGTGTTTGTTGAAAACCTTTGATGAAATATTGCAAACCGAGATATAAACCTCTCATCTTTTAAATCTAAATAAAAATCTGCAATAGACTCTGCTAAAAACATTCCTTTATAAATAACTGACTTGGAACTTAGTGAACAAATGTAAAAACCTTCTAACGCATCTTTAATAGCTTCTTTTTCAATTTTTCTTCTAGATTCATAAATTTTTCTTTCTAACTCTTTTTCTGTTAAATCCTTATTATTATGTTTAAATAGTACTTGGGTGATTTCTGGTCTTGTAAGATTTGCTTTTTCACCTAAAACTTGTGGATTTACTGGTACCTGTCTCCATCCATAAATACTAAAATTACTTTTTGTTAATTCACTTTCAACTAAAGTCCTTGCACTTTCTTGTGCTTGATAATTATTCCTTGGCAAAAAAATCATACCCACACAAATTTCTGAACCATCATGGTCATGACCTGTAAGCTCTATTTTTTCAGCGAAAAAATCTGAAGGAATTTCTAAGTGGATTCCAGCTCCATCACCTGTTTTTCCATCAGCATCAACGGCTCCTCTATGCCAAACTGCTTTTAAGGCATTAATTCCATATTCAACTACTTTCCTTGATTTTTTACCCTCTGTTGAAGCAATTAACCCTACTCCACAGGCGTCATGCTCCATTTCTTTTGAATAAACATGACCATCTTCAAGAATTTTAAGATTCTTTTTATAATTCTTCATTAAGCAACCTTCGCTTTACTAAGTTCTTTACTTTCTAAAAAATTTTTTATCGATATTGCTACGTCTCTTCCATCTTTTATAGCCCAGACAACTAAAGATGCGCCTCTGATAATGTCCCCTGCTGCAAAGACACCTGGTAAATTTGTCTCCATTGTATCAAAATTAGTTTTTAATGTTCCCCATTTAGTTACTTGCAGATCCTCAGAACCAAATAATTTTGGTAAATTTTCTGGATCAAAGCCAAGAGCCTTAATTACTATGTCTGCTTTGATATTAAAGTGAGAATCATTCTGAATTTCTGGTTTACGTCTGCCACTGTCATCAGGTTCACCAAGTTTAATTTTATCCACCATCAAACCTTCAACTTTATTTGTTCCTATAAATTCTTTAGGACTAGATAACCATACAAATTCTACCCCTTCTTCCTCTGCATTAGCTACCTCTCTAGCAGATCCAGGCATATTTTCTTTGTCTCTTCTGTACAGACACTTAACTGATTTTGCTTTTTGTCTGATTGAGGTTCTAACACAGTCCATTGCCGTATCACCTCCCCCAATTACAACAATATTTTTTCCTTCAGCATTTAAAGTTCCATTATCAAATAACTCTACTTTATCCCCTAATCCTTTTTTATTTGAAGCTGTTAAAAATTCCATAGCTGGAAAAATATTTCCTAAATCTTTTCCTGGTAAATCTATTTCTCGAGCTTTGTAAACTCCAGTTGCAATTAAAAGAGCATCATGTTTTTTTCTTAACTGTTCTAATGTAGCATCTTTTCCAACTTCAAAATTTTGGACAAATTTAATTCCACCCTCTTCTAGTAATTTAGTTCTTCTTTCTACAACAAATTTTTCCAACTTAAAATTTGGGATCCCATAAATCATTAAACCACCAGCTCTATCATATCGATCGTATACAGTAATTTGATACCCTAACTTACGTAACTGTTCTGCAGCAGCCAGTCCTGCTGGACCTGCTCCTATAATTCCAATACTTTGACTCTTTTCATTTTTAACTTTTATAGGATTTACCCAGCCTTGTTCCCATGCATTATCAGTAATATATTTCTCAACCGAACCTATAGTTACTGTTCCATGTCCCGATTGTTCAATTACACAATTTCCTTCACATAATCTATCTTGTGGACATATTCTTCCGCACACCTCTGGCATGTTGTTAGTGCTTTGGGATAATTCATATGCCTCTTTTAATCTTCCTTCTGCAGTTAATTTTAACCAATCTGGAATATTGTTACTTAATGGACAATGTACCTGACAAAAAGGAACTCCACATTGTGAGCATCTGCTAGATTGTTCGCCTGCCTTTTCGTTAATAAACTCTTTATAAATTTCGTTAAAATCCTCTTTTCTGTTGCCAACTTCTCTTTTAGGTGGAGTTTGTTGACCTATTTTAACAAATTTAAGCATTTTTTCTGACATATATACCCTTTAATAAACTGAGCATATAATAAGGTTTTGTTTAATTAAAGACAAACAAGGTCAATATATATGACCTTAAATTTACAATAAACGCTGTTAATTTTTCTTGTTTTGATTTTTGCATATCTGATATGCTCAAATGGAATTGTTTAAATTATATAATATTTAAGTTACGAAGCTTTAAATGTTTTCAAATATTATTGAAATTATAATCCTATCAATAGTTCAGGGCATATCAGAATTTTTGCCGATCAGCTCATCAGCTCATTTAAACATTGTTGAGATAATTTTTAAGTTTAATTCTAACTCATTAATGATTGACGTTAGTCTCCATCTTGGCTCTTTACTAGCAATAATCTTTTATTTTAGAAGAGAGCTACTAGACCTTAGAAATAATCAGAAATTATTATCTTTATTAATTATTGGCTCTATACCAATTGTAATAGCTGGGTACATAATCAGCTCCACGGGTTTAGTTAGTCTATTAGAAAATAATTTAAAGGTAATTGCTTGGATGACATTAATTTTTGGAATTATTTTATATCTTGCAGACAAAAGTAAATTTGATAAAAAAATATCCTCCAACCTAAATTTTAAAACAATACTATATATCGGTTTGTTTCAAATACTTGCTTTAATACCAGGTGTGAGTAGGGCAGGAATTACAATAACAGCTGCAAGGCTTTTTAGATTTAATAGATTTGATTCAAGTAAAATTTCTTTTTTACTAGCTATACCTGCAATAGCTGGAGCAAGTGTACTACAATTAAAAAATGCTATTGGCCAAAACTTTGAATTTAACTACCTTATACTAATATCAATTACTCTTTCTTTTTTATTTTCTTATTTTACAGTTAAGTTTTTTCTAGACTACATAAACAAATTTTCTTTAAATGTTTTTGTAATTTATAGAATTATTATTTCAATAATTTTATTTATAATAATATATAATTAATTTTTTTTTAATATTGGTGCTAATTGTGAAAATAAAACACCAAATAAAATAAATAAACATCCAAATAGATTATTTATATCTAAAATTTGATCTAATAAAATCCAAGCAGCAATTGTTGCAAAAACACCCTCTAAAGAAAAAATTATTGCTGATGGAGCAGGGGATATATTTTTTTGTGCATATATTTGCAAAACAAATGCAAGGCCTCCAGATAAAACTCCAGCATATAAGATTTGAAATTTTTCTTTAAGAATATTAGACCAAATAAAGTCTTCAAAAATTAACCCTATAATTAATGATAAAGAGGCGACAATTAAAGTTTGAATTGCGCCAATTGTTAATGGAAGATTGTAGTTTTCTATAATTTTACCAGTAAAGATAATGTGTGTACTCCAGAAAAATGCACCCATTATTATAAGTGCATCACCAGTTCTAACCGTTGCACTGTAAAAATTAGTTAGTAAATAACCTCCCATCACACAAAGAAGAACTGAAGGCCAAATACTCCAGTGAATTGGCTTTTTATACATAAAAAAAATTATAAACGGGACCATTGGAACGTAAAAAATAGTAAAGAATGCTGCATTAGCAACATCTGTATAGAGTAAAGCTACTTGTTGAAGTGCTGATCCCAAGAATAAAGATAGGCCTATTAAAAGAGCTAAGTTGGTAAATTCTTTTTGATTTCTTTGGATTGATTTTGAGATATTTTTTCTTTCAAAAATAAAAGCTAAAGGGGCTACCACTAAAAAGCCCACAAAAAACCTTACCGCATTAAAAGTGAAAGGACCAATGTCGTCCATACCCGTATCTTGAGCAATAAAGGTTGTTCCCCATATAAATGTACAAAGTAATGCACAAAATAATGATGAGGTTTTTGACATTAAAATCTATACAGCTAATTTATAAGCAAAATTTTTGCCTAAATTTTCTTTTAGATCATTATTAAATCTAGCCGCTTCAGCTCCATCAATTATTCTATGATCATATGACAATGAAAGCGGCAACATTGTTCTTGTTTCAAATTTTCCATTGATAAAAATCTGTTTTTTTTGTGCTTTACCTACTCCTAGTATAGCAACTTCAGGATAATTTATTATTGGTGTAAAAAATGAACCTCCAATTCCCCCAAGACTTGTAATAGTCATAGATCCTCCAAAGAATTCCTTCTTGTCTATTTTTAAATTTCTACATTGATCACTTACTGTTTTCAATTCATTGCTAATATATGAGATGCTTTTATTGTCAGCATTTCTAATTTTTGGCACCATCAAACCATGTGGTGTGTCGACTGCAATTCCAACATGAAAATAATTTTTCATTGTTATTTTTCCATTTTCAATATCATCTATTGATGAGTTGAAACTAGGAAACTTTTTTAAAGATGCAACTAAAGCTTTAACAATAAAAGCTAAGGGAGTAATTTTTTTTCTCTCACCTGTGTACATATCAGTAAGTGAAGTTCTAAAATCTTCCATTTCCGTTATATCTGCTTCATCATGATTTGTTACATGAGGTATTGTAGTCCAAGAATTAACTAAATACGTAGAGGCTAATTTTTTAACCCTAGGCATATCTTTAACTTCAATTTCTCCAAAATCAGAATGGGAAAATTCACTAATAATTTTTTTAGGTTGAGCTTCAGTCTTATCTGAGGTTTTATTAATTTTAGAGGATATAAAATTTTTCACATCATCTTCTACAATTCTTCCTTGTCTTTCACTGCCAACTATTTCGTTAATATTAACCCCGAGCTCTCGAGCAAATTTACGTACTTTTGGACTTGCAGATGAAGCTTCTGAATTATCCTTTTTTATTAAATTTTGTGTTTGTATAACTTTTTCAATTTTTTCTTTTTGATTTTGATTTTGATTTTGATTTGCAACAGGCTCTGCTTCTTTAATAGTTTTTTGCTCTATGCTCTTTTCTTCTTCTCCAGATTGCCCTACGGTTAATATTAAATCACCCTCTGAAACCCTATCTCCTACTTTAATTTTAACAGACTTAACCTTTCCGTCAAAAGAAGCTGGTATTTCAACACTAGATTTATCACTCTCAATTGTAATAAGTGGATCATTTTTAGATACTGACTGACCATTTGAAACTAATACTTCAATTACCTCAACGTCTTTAAATTCGCCAATATTTGGTACTTTAATCTCTTTATCTGACATCTTATAGTTTTGTTGGCATTGGTTTGCTGCCATCAATATTATACTTCTTTATGGCTTCTTTAGCATATTTTGAGGCTATTAGTTGCTCTTTTGCTAGTACGCTAAGTCCATAAGCAACAATATGCTCTTTATCAACTTCAAAAAAATTTCTAAGGTTTTTTCTAGTGTCACTTCTTCCATAACCATCTGTACCTAAAGAATAAAAACTTTTATTAGTATAAGGTCTGATTTGATCAGAATTCATTCTCATATAATCTGAAGCTGCCAAGATTGGTCCTTCAGTTTTTCCTAAACACTGCTCTACAAATGAAACTTTTTGTTCTTTATCAGGATTTAAAAGATTATATCTCTCAACTTCCATACCATCTTTTCTCAACTCGTTAAAACTAGTGACACTCCAGATTTCACTATCTATCTGATATTCATTTTGAAGGATTTCTGCTGCAGCCATCATTTCTCTCAATATTGTACCTGAACCTAAAAGTTGAATTTTAGTTTTTTTATATTTATTGAGCTCTTTAATTTTATACATTCCTTTAAGAATTCCTTCTTCACAATTCTTGTCTTTTGGTATGCTTGGATGTGAATAATTTTCATTCATGGTTGTGATATAATAAAAAATATTCTCATTTTTTTCATGCATTCTTCTCAAGCCTTCTCTAAAAATAACAGCTAGCTCGTAATGAAAAGTTGGGTCATATGTTACACAATTTGGTATTGTTGAGGCTATCAGGTGACTGTGTCCATCCTGATGTTGTAGTCCTTCACCAGCTAAAGTAGTTCTTCCAGCTGTTGCTCCAATCAAAAATCCTCTAGCTTGGCTATCTCCACCTGCCCATGCAAGATCACCTATTCTTTGAAAACCAAACATAGAATAAAAAATATAAATTGGTATCATTTCAATATCATGATTAGTGTAGGAAGTCGCAGCAGCAATCCATGACGACATTGCTCCAGCTTCATTAATTCCTTCTTCTAGAACCTGTCCAGTTTTCTCTTCTCTGTAAGAACTTAACTGAGCAGAATCTTCTGGTTCATACTTTTGACCTTCGTGTGCATATATTCCTATTTTTTGAAAAAATCCTTCCATACCAAAAGTTCTTGCTTCATCAGGAATAATTGGAACTAATCTGGGTGAAATATTTTTGTCTCTTAATAAATTTGTAAACATTCTAACTAATGCCATGGTTGTAGACATTTCTTTTTCACCCGTTGATACTTTCATAAAATCAAAAATATCTTTTGCTGGTGCTTTAATAGGTTTTGAATATGTTGTTCTTTCAGGTAAGAAACCACCAAGTCTCATTCTCTTTTCTTTAATATACTTAATCTCTAATGATTTTTCATCAGGCTTGAAATACTCAACATTTTTTACTTGCTCATCTGTTAATGGGACATCAAAACGATCTCTATAATATAGCAAATCATCTACATCTAATTTTTTAGTTTGATGAGTAGTGTTAACACTTTCACCTGTTTTTCCCATACCATAACCCTTAATTGTTTTAGCGATTATAACCGTTGGGCTGCCTTGGTTTTTTGATGCCCGGTCGTATGCTGCGTAAACTTTATGAGGATCATGACCGCCTCTATTTAATCTCCAAATATCTTTATCTGATAAACTAGAAACTAGCTCTTGAGTCTCTGGGTATTTCCCAAAAAATTTTTCTCTAACATAAGCTCCATCTCTAGCTTTCATTGCTTGGTATTCACCATCAACAGTTTCATTCATAGTTTTAACTAGGTGACCTGTTTTATCATTAGCAATCAATGAATCCCAGTAAGAACCCCAAATTACCTTAATTACATTCCAACCAGCTCCTCTAAAACTTCCTTCTAGCTCTTGAATGATTTTTCCATTACCTCTGACAGGTCCATCTAATCTTTGAAGATTGCAGTTTACAACAAATATTAAGTTATCTAGTTTTTCCCTAGCTGCTAATCCTATTGCACCTAAAGATTCGGGTTCATCCATTTCTCCATCACCAAGAAATGCCCAAACTTTTCTACCTTCATCTTTAATTAATCCTCTGTTAATTAAATATTTCATGTATCTCGCCTGATAAATTGCAAGCATAGGCCCTAGTCCCATTGATACAGTTGGAAACTGCCAAAACTTTGGCATCAACCAAGGATGTGGATATGAAGAAAGTCCACCTGGTTTTACTTCTTGTCTAAAACTATCTAATTGTTTTTCATTTAATCTACCTTCTAGAAATGCTCTAGCATAGACGCCTGGTGCACTATGACCTTGAAAATAAACTAAATCACCACCAAATTTATTATTCTTAGCTCTCCAAAAATGATTCATTCCTACATCATAAAGTGTTGCTGCTGATGCAAATGTACCTATATGGCCACCTAATTCAGGAAATTTTTTATTTGCTCTAACAACCATGGCTGCTGCATTCCATCTAATTAAAGATCTAATTCTTCTTTCAATATTCTGATCTCCATTAGACTTAACTTCTGCCTCTGGTGGGATTGTATTAATGTAAGGAGTATGCTGTGTATAAGGAATATTTGCACCTTCTCGATATGCTTTGTTAATTAATTCTTTTATTAAAAAATGAGCTCTTTGATTTCCATCTTTTTCAACAACTGCAGATAAAGACTCTAACCAATCTTGAGTTTCTAATGGATCAATATCATTGTCATTTATAACCTGAATTATTGTTTGTTTTTTTTCAGCGACTGGGCTTTGTTCAGTGGTCGCTTCTTTTTTTTCATTTTTTAAAACTGATTCTGCTTGTTTAATAATACTTTCTGTATCTTTAGGAATTGGCTTTTCTGAAGGGCTTTCTTTTGAAGACTCAACACTTAACAATAAATCCCCTTTAGAAACTTTATCACCCACTTTAATATTTACAGCTTCTACCTTACCAGTGACTGTTGATGGAATTTCAACACTAGATTTATCACTCTCAATAGTAACAATAGGATCATCTAAGTTTATTTTATCTCCAACTTTTACTAAAAGTTCAATAACCTCAACTTTTTCAAATTCACCAATATCTGGGACAAGTAATTTTTTACTCATTATTTAAATCGATTTATACACCTAAAAAAAACTATATCTCATGTTATTTTAGCACAATAATAAGTTTTTTTATGCAAACCTGTATTTTTATTGAACAAAAAACTTTAAAAATTAACAAATAAATAAGAAATTAATTTCTTTCAATGCACATGGCTATACCCATTCCACCACCAATGCAGAGAGTAGCGCAACCTTTGTTTTTATTTTGTTTTATCATTTCATGAATTAGGGTTACTAAAATTCTGGTTCCGGAAGCTCCAATTGGATGTCCTAATGCAATTGCTCCACCATTAACATTCACAATCTCTTTAGGAATTTTAAGATCTCTAATCACAGCAATACTTTGAGCTGCAAATGCTTCATTAACTTCAAATAAATCAATATCTTCAATTTTCCATCCTGCTTTTTCTAAAGCTATATTAACAGCCATAATTGGACCTAGTCCCATCAATGAAGGTTCAACACCACAAGTTGCCCAGGAGACCACTTTTGCTAAAGGCTCTATACCTCTAAGTTCCGCCTCTTCTCTAGACATTAAAATAGTTGCTGCTGCACCATCATTTATTCCTGATGAATTACCCGCCGTAACTGTTCCATTTTCTTTAAAAACAGTTTTTAATTTTTTTAAATCCTCTAAGTTTAAATTACTTCTTGGATGTTCATCTTTTTCAAAAATAAAATTTTTATCATCTATATTAATATTTAATTTAATTAACTCGTTTTTGAATTTTTCATTACTTATGGCATCTTGTGTTTTTTTTTGAGAATTGAAGGCAAACATATCTTGTTCATCTCTGGAAATTTGATACTTTTCTGCTACATTTTCTGCCGTAACACCCATGTGATAATTATTAAATGAGTCTATCAATCCATCATTGACCATTGTATCAACTAATTTATTTTCATCTAATTTTTTATCTTCTCGATAAAATATTGTATGTGGTGCTCTAGACATATTTTCTTGTCCTCCAGCGACTATAATTTTATTTTCACCTAGTTTAATAGATTGATAGCCTGAAATTACAGATCTTAATCCAGATCCACATACTTGATTAATTATATGTGCAGGTTTTGAAACTGGAATTCCAGCATGAATAGAAGCTTGTCTTGCTGGGTTTTGCCCTAATCCAGAAGTGAGAACGTGTCCCATAATCACCTCATCAATATCATCTGATTTTAATTTTGATTTATAAATAGCTTCTTTAATAGCTAGTGCACCTAGTTTATCAGCACTAAGGCCTTTTAAAGATCCTTTATATGTGCCTATAGGTGTTCTTAATGCAGCTGTAATAACCACATCATTTGATTTTTTGCTCATTGATAGTACAGCATAATATTTTATAACTTAAATTACATCAAAAACTTTGATATGTTGGACAAATTATTTAATTAAGGACCGCTGGCCAAATTGGATAAGGCGCTCGGCTACGAACCGGGAGATTCCAGATTCGAGTTCTGGGCGGTCCACCAGAAAGGATAAATAAAAATGTTAGATTGGTTACTAAAATCATCACTACAAAAATCAGTTATATATTTTTTTATAATTGTTTTTATAATTTTATTAATTTTAACTTTCGTACTATAAAGAGCTATGAGCAATGAATTTGAGCAAATAAGTATTAAACCTGGTTTTATGAAACACAATGGTGGAGTTTTATTTAAAACTGTATCTGAAACAGAATATGAATTCAAAACTACGATTAATGAAAATCATTTAAATGCTGCTGGGATAACTCACGGTGGTTATTTATCAGCCTTAATTGATGCAGGAGCGGGGACTGCTGCACATAGAGCGTCTGGAAATTCACCTTGTGTAACTATTTCATTGGATTTAAAATTTATTGGTGCCTCTAAAGTAGGTGATATAGTTACTGGCTTTACAAGAATTCTTAAAAAGACCAATACACTAGTATTTTTATTTTGTGAGCTGAAATGTAATGATAAAATTATAACCTCAGCATCAGGTATTTGGAAAATCTTAAAAATTAAACCATCTAATCTTGGTCCTGGTGGATAATTATTCTTTTCTTCTATAGTTCAAATAACCAAATATAATTAATAATAAAATAGCTATTGGGTAAATGATTCCTTTATTTGGTCTATCTGCATTTTCTATTTTAAATTCACTTATATAATCACCAGTTTCAAAACCACTTTTTTTAGCACTTCCATTCCATTGCAGGGTATCTACAATAACTCTGTTTTCTTCTCTAATTAAACTAAGTCCATATTGCTCTAAACTATACTCGGTTTCAAAAGTATTTTTTTTGATTACAATTAACTTGTATCTTTCACCATAATTACTTGGACGTGTTACTTTAAATCTAGCCTCCTTATTGAAATCTACCTTCATTAAATGAATTTTGTTAATATCCATATAATTATATTTAGGATAAAATTTATTTAAAATAAATTCTGGAGCTAAGAGTGAAATAGAGATTAATAAAAAAATTATTATCTCGTACCATCTTAATCTATTAATAAACCAAGCTTGAGTTGCAGAAGTAAAAACTAATATACCTATCAAAGAAGTGATGATTACCAGTAGTCCATGCCACACATTTTCAATGCCTATCAATAACAATTCATGATTAAATAAAAATACGATAGGTAAAATACCTGTTCTTAAACTGTACCAAAAAGCTTGCATACCAGTTTTAAGTGGATCACCTCCTGAAATAGCAGCTGCCGCATATGATGCGAGACCAACTGGAGGAGTGACGTCAGCCATCAAGCCAAAATAAAAAACAAACAAGTGAACCGCTATAAGTGGAAATACAAATCCAGATGCGTTTCCAACATCAACCAATACTGTTGCCATTAATGAAGCCACTACAACATAATTTGCAGTAGTTGGTAAACCCATACCAAGTATTAGACATAAAATTATTGTTAAAAATAGCAAAATAACAACATTATCTTTTGCAATAAATTCTATAACTATAATTAAATTTGTACTTAACCCTGTTGAACCAACAGCTCCAACTATTATGCCAGCTGTTGCTATTGCTATTCCAACACCAACCATATTTAAAGCACCTTTTTCAAAGCCAACTATCGTTTGATTAAACCAAGTTTTTATTGCTAATTTAAAATCAGAATTTTTAAATAATATGTAACCAAGGTTTACAATTATTAATGCAATCGTTGCAAAAAATATTGAGTATGAAGCGGTAAATCTTAAATAAACGAGCATGTACACTAAAATAAAAATAGGAATTAAAAAATGTAATCCTGATAAAAATGTTTTCTTTAAATTTGGGATATCGACATCATCCATTCCTTTTAAATTTAATTTTAAAGCTTCAAGGTGAGAAATATAAAACAATGCCACATAAGAAATAATTGCTGGTAAAAATGCGTGCTTAACGACCTCAAAATAAGTAACACCTAAAAAACTTGCCATTACAAATGCTGCAGCTCCCATTACAGGTGGCATTAATTGTCCATTAACTGATGATGATACCTCTATAGCACCAGCTTTTTCTTTGGAAAAACCAGTTTTTTTCATAATTGGAATTGTAAAAGTTCCAGTTGTAACCGTGTTTGCAATTGAAGATCCTGAGATTAGACCGGTCATTCCAGATCCTAAAATTGCTGCTTTTGCAGGTCCTCCTCTCATTTTGCCAACCATGGCAAAAGCTAGGTCTAAAAAATATTTACCTCCACCAGCTGTTTCTAGAAGCGCTCCAAATAAAACAAATAAAAAAATGAAATCTACAGAAACACCTATAGGAATTCCAAATATAGCTTCTTGATCAAGCCACTGAAATCCAACTAATCTATTTAATGAAAGCCCACCATGCGAAATTATTTCTGGTGCGTATCTGCCAAAATATGAAAAGAGTAAAAAACAAACTGCAATAATAACTAGAGGTAATCCAAATACTCTCCTGGTTGCTTCAATTAATATTAAAATTCCACAACTTCCAATAATCAACTCAACTGGTAAATTAAATTTTTCCCAAATTGTAACTGTTAAAAGAATTCCCCCCCTATCAACTAATTGGTCATAAAAAAAATAAATATATAAACAACAAAATGCAGCAATAAAACTAATTAGAATATCAAATATAGAAATTTTTTTTCTTTTAGAAATTGGATAAATTAAAAAAGCTAAAGTTAAAGCAAAACCTAAGTGAATAGCCCTAGCTGGAAGTCCTTTAAACATTCCAATATCAAACATAAAAGGAAATGGAGATGCATACCAAAGTTGAAATAATGACCAAATAATTGCAATACTTCCAACAATTTTTAAATGTAGTCCAGTAAGATTTCTAGTGGGAGATAAATCCTCACTAATCTTACTTTCTACTTTACTCTTAATGCTTTGATTCATTTTTAAAATGATACTCTATAACAAAAAAAAGGCCCGATAAATATATCAGGCCTTTTAATTTAATTAAGGAGTTGGACTACATTAATCCAGCTTCTTTATAATATTTAATTGCACCTGGGTGTAATGGAGCTGACAAACCATCAGCAACCATATCTTCTTTTTTTAAAGAAGAAAAAGCAGGATGTTGTTTTTTGAAATCATCAAAGTTTTCAAAAACTGCTTTTACTACTAAATAAACAAGATCTGCTTCAACAGCATTACTAGTTACAACAGTAGCCTTAACACCAAAAGTAGTTACATCTTTTTTCTGTCCTGTGTAAGTTCCTTTAGGGATTACAGCTTTAGCATAATAAGCAGCACCATCAATTAGTCCTTGAACTTCAGGACCTGTTAAGTTGATAGGCAAAGCTTTTGCTCCGCAAGAAGCTGCATTTTCCATTGCTCCATTTGGAAATCCTACTGAATAACCAAAAGCATCAATCTTACCATCACATAAAGCTTTTACTTGCTCAGATGAAGTCAGCTCTGTAGTAGATTTAAAGAAGCTATTATTAACTCCCTTTGCATCCATTAGCACTTCCATAGTTCCTCTTTGACCTGAACCAGCGTTACCAATGTTTACAACTTTTCCTTTAAGGCCAGCAAAATCTTTAACTTTTGCTTTTTTTCTTGCCCAAATTTGAAAAGGTTCGTTGTGTACTGAAAAAACAGCTCTTAAACCGTCAAACTTTTTTCCTTCCCACTTACTTGATCCATTTACAGCATGATATTGCCAGTCAGACTGAGCTACACCAAATTGAAATTCACCAGCTGCGATTTGACCAATATTATAATTCGATCCACCAGTTGAAGGTGCAGTACATCTGTAAGCTTTATCTATACCTTTTTTTCTTCCGTGTTCTTTAGCAATTGCTGATTTGTGCAACATTTTGCAAATTGCGTTACCAGTTTGGAAATATACTCCAGTTGGTCCGCCCGTTCCTATCGTGAAGAACTCTGCAGATTTTGCAACACCAGTAAAAGATAAAGATGCAACAAAAATTAGTAGAGCACTTGATAGAGATGTTATTATTTTTTTCATATTCTCTCCTCTATATCGTTATTTTTATTAATTAAATTTAACAGTAATTAAGTGAGTATGTATAGCTGGTAGTTATGTTGATGTAGACCATTTTTTTAACTTGTCCACACCCTCAACAATCTTAGGTGCAAGTTTTAAAATTAAACTATCATCAATTTTTTTTCCATTTTGAGTTTGATTCATAAAATTTTGACCATCAAAATCTGTAAAGCTTAACCTTGCTAACATCTTATTTTTCTCAAAACCAAAGTCTGATCCTGGCAATAACGCTACACCTGTCTCCTTTAAAATATTGTCACACATTTCTGATGATGTATTAAATTTTTTATTTAAAAATTCTGGCATAAGATAAAACCCACCTTGGGGCTTATTAATTAAAACCTTGTTTGATTTTAGATTTTCATAAACATAATTACCAACTGCTTTAAGAATATTTTTAGAACTATCAATATATTTGCTATGATCACTTGTATAAGCAGTAATTGCAGCATATTGAATTGGCGCACTGACAGCAGAAAAAGTTTCACTGGCTAAAACATTAATTGAATTTTTTAAAATATCTAAAGAGTCTGGAACTACAAAATAACCCAATCTCCACCCACCTGCACCACACCATTTACTTAAACCCGTGCTTATAATAGTTTTTTCAGGACAAAAACTTGAAATAGATTTGAACCCTTCATCAAAACTCAACTCAGAATAAATTTCATCTGATAAAATAATAAGATTATATTTTTTAGCAATCTCACTAATTTCTTCTAGATTTTTACAAATCTGCCCTGATGGATTGTTTGGTGAATTCAAAAATAATAGATAGTTTTTATTTTTATCCCTTAAAATAATTTCTTCAATTTCAGATCCAGTAGGAAACCAATTATTTTCTCTTTTTGTTTGAATTGATTGAATTTTATTTCTTCCAAGAATTGCTTGTGGGGCATAAGAAACCCAACTTGGTGCTGGCAATATTATTTCTCCATCAAATAAAATGTGTAGTAAAAACATCAATTCTTTTGAGCCAGGACCTATAATTACATTTTCAGGTTTGTAATTATAATCTTTTTTAACTGATGTATATTTTGCAACAGCATCCCTAAGCTCATTAAGACCTTGCATTGGTAAATATTTATTTTGATGGGCATTATCTTTTAACGCATTAACAATATCAGCTGGTACTTGGAATGGAGATTGGCCAAATCCAAATTTAAATATTTTTTCACCTTTATCTTCTAGCTTTCTAGAGATTTCATTAATTTTTAAAGTAGAGGATGGTTCTAGACCTTTAACTATATTTTTTAACATTTAATAATTTAATTCCTTTAAATTTTTATATTGATCTAAAACTCTTGGATTTGCTAGTGCTTCTTTATTTTTAATTTCATTTCCTTCTATTGTATTTTTTACAGCTAGTTCAACTATTTTTCCATTTTTAGTTCTTGGAATGTCTCCAACTACTATAATTTTAGATGGAACATGTCTTGGAGATGCATTTTTTCTAATTTGTATTCTAATTTTTTTTAATAAATCTTCGTCCAACACGTGTTTGGGGTTTAAAACTATAAATAAAATAATTCTGACGTCATTATCCCATGCTTGACCAATAACAATGGACTCTTTGATTTCTATAAATTTTTCTACCTCAGAGTATATTTCTGCAGTTCCGAGTCTCACTCCTCCAGGGTTAAGTGTTGTATCTGATCTACCATGGATAATAAAGCCCCCACCTTTCTTTATTTCTGCATAATCACCGTGATACCATGTGTTTAAAAAATTATTAAAATATGCTTTTTTAAATTTAATATCATTTTTATCATTCCAGAACTTTAAAGGCATTGATGGGAAAGAGCTCTTACAAACTAGCTCTCCTTTTTTATTTTTTAAAGATTCACCCTTTTCATTAAAAACATCAACATTCATACCTAAACCTTTATTTTGTATTTCGCCTAGAATTACCGGCTGGTATAAATTTCCCAGGACAAAACAAGAAACAATATCGGTGCCTCCAGATATAGAGGATAAATGAACATTTTTTTTTATGTTCTCGTACACAAATTTAAACCCATCATTTGATAATGGGGATCCAGTAGAGCAAATTGTTCTTAATTTTGATAATTTATACTTATATTTTAAAGTGGGCTTAGATTTACGAAGAGCATCAACATATTTTGCACTAATACCAAATAAAGTAATTTTTTCTTTCTCAGCTATTTTTAACAGTAAATCATCTTTTTTATACATTGGCGATCCATCAAATAAAACAATTGATGCTTTTGAAGCTAAGACACTTACCAGCCAGTTCCACATCATCCATCCACAAGTAGTAAAATAAAAAACATTATCACCTTCTCTGATATCACAATGGAGCTGATGCTCTTTTTTATGCTGAAGCAAAACTCCTCCACTCCTGTGACATATACATTTTGGTTTTCCTGTGGTTCCACTTGAATATAAGATTGCAAGATCTTGTTCAAAATCAAATTTAGGAAATTGAATCTCTTCAGATTCTTGTTTTATTAACTCACTCCATTTAAGTACTTTTGATTTTTTAGATGTATATTTATTTTCTAAATATTTTTCTCCTGGGTAATTAACAATGACAACATATTCGATAGAAGGTATCTCTTTTAAAATTAGAGGAACTCTTTCTAAAATATTTATTATTTTTCCATTATAAAAATACTTATCTACTACAAATAAAACTTTAGGGCTGATTTGTGAAAAACGTTCTACTACACCTTTAACACCAAAATCTGGTGAGCATGAGGACCATATTGCTCCTAAAGAAGAGGAGGCTATAAATGCCTCAATAGTCTCAATAGTATTGGGCATATATGCTGCAACCCTATCTTTTTTTTTAATTTTAATACTTTTTAAAAATTTAGATATTTTACTTACATTAATGTTTAGTTCGTACCAGCTTCTTTCTTCTCGAAAACCATTTTCGCTAACGAATGTTATTGCTTTATTCTTGTTATTTTTTGAGAGTAAATTTTCAGCAAAGTTTAATTTTGAATTTGGTAAAAATTTATTTTTATAAAATATTTTCGATTTTTTTATTTTAATTTTACTCTTAAATCCCTTAATTTCAGAAAAATCCCAAATTGAACTCCAAAAATTGCCTGGGTTTTCAATGCTCCATTTTAAAATATTGTCATATTTTTGATTAAATCTTTTTTTGAATTTTTTTGAAATGAATTGCTCATAGCTCGATAAAAGAGATTTTTTTTTCTGACCAGGTGACGCTTCCCACAATTTTTTATTCATAACTTTGCTACAAAATACTAATACAGAATTGTTTTTTATTATGTTAAATTAATTAGTGTATAAAGAGCAAATGAGAACTTTTATCCTTACGATTCGGTCATGTTTTAGTCTATTTTTGTTCTTTATGAACAACAATATGTAGTGGAGAAAATATTAGAGGTACCATCAATAGAAATGTCTAAAAATAAAATCACAGCTGTTCTCGGTCCGACAAATACCGGTAAAACTTACTTAGCAATTGAAACTATGCTTTCTTTTGATTCGGGTATGATTGGCTTTCCTCTAAGACTACTAGCACGTGAAGTGTATGACAAAATTATTGAAAAAATAAGCATAGATAAAGTTGCTTTAATTACTGGTGAAGAAAAAATCATCCCTGCAAATGCAAAATATTTTCTTTGTACAGTTGAGTCTATGCCAATTAATAAACATTTAGATTTTGTTGGGATAGACGAAATACAAATGTGTGCAGATCATGAAAGAGGTCATATTTTTACTGATAGATTATTAAATCTTCGTGGAGAAAAACTAACAATGCTTATGGGTTCAAATACTATTAAAAGTATAGTAAATAAACTAGATGAGGATACTGAATTTATAAACAGAGAAAGACTTTCTCAACTTTCATATGTAGGTCATAAAAAAATTTCAAGAATAAATAGGAAGACAGCAATAATAGCTTTTTCAACTGAAGAAGTTTATGCAATTGCAGAACTTGTTAGAAGACAAAAAGGTGGAGCAGCTATTGTTATGGGATCATTAAGCCCTAAAACAAGAAATGCTCAAGTTCAGTTATATCAGTCTGGTGATGTTGATTTTCTTGTTGCAACTGATGCAATTGGAATGGGAATTAACATGGATTTAGAAAATGTTTTTTTTTCAAATTTAAAAAAATTTGATGGAAGAAAGTTAAGGCGTCTTAATATGTCTGAAATTGGACAAATTGCTGGAAGAGCTGGCAGGTATTTAAATGATGGAAATTTTGGAATTACTGGTGATTGTAAAGAGATTTCTGCAGAGGAGGTTGAGCTGCTCGAAAATCACAAATTTGAAGAAATTAAGATGCTTTTTTGGAGAAATTCTAATTTAAATTTTAATAACGCTTTAAGTTTAATTAAGTCACTTGAAGAAAAGCCTAATAGAGATTGGTTAAGAAAAATACATGAGTGTGGAGATGAAAAACTTTTAAAATATTTTTTAAAAGATATGGACGGTCACAACATTAAAAATAACCAAGAAACATTGGAATTACTTTGGGAATGTTGTCAAATTCCAGATTTTGTAAAAAAAACTTATGGCAACCATCTCGAAGTGGTCAGTAAGGTTTTTAGCTTTTTAAATGGTAAAGATGGCAAAGTTACTAATGATTATATGAGATTACAGTTAATAAAGTTGGATAAATTAGAAGGAAATGTTGATTCTTTATCAAATAGAATTGCAAATGTTAGAACTTGGTCATATGTTTCAAATAAAATTAATTGGGTTGAAAGTCAAAGTTATTGGATAGAGAAAACAAAACTATTAGAAGACAGATTATCTGACAGATTACATGAAGAACTTACTAAAACTTTTATTGATAAAAGAGCAAGTGTGCTTGCAAGGGGATTAAAACAGGATATTGAATTTAAAACTGAGATAATGGAAGATAATAAAGTAATAATTGATGAGCAGTTTATTGGTGATTTGAAAGGTTTAAGATTTGAGATAGATTTAAAAGCTGGTGCGCTTGAAACTGATATTAAGTCATTAAAAAAAGCAGCAAGACAAACTGTAGGCCCAGAACTGCAAAAAAGAATTCAATCTATTATTGATACAGGGTTGATAGAAATAAAAGATGATTTTAAAATTTATTGGAAAAATTTTCCAATTGCCAAGTTAATAGCTGGTAAAGACTATTTAAACCCTGATATATTTTTAATAGTAGATGATATTCTGGAAAATGATGACAAACAAAAATTATCAGAGTTTATTGGAAATTGGATTAAAGAAAAAATAAAGCTCGTATTGAAAAGCCTGATTGACTTAAAAAATTTAAAAGAAAGTAACTCTTCCATTAAAGCATTGGCTTACCAATTATATGAAAGTAATGGTGTTATTAAAAGAGAAGTAGTAGCTGAATACTTAAAGAAACTTGGTCAAGATGAGAGAAAAATTTTAAGAGATTTGGGTGTTAAATTTGGAAGATACCATGTTTTTTTATTTAGATTACTAAAGCCAGAAGCTGTTTCCTTAAGAACCTTACTGTGGAAAAACTTTAATCAAAAAAACTTGAATTTAACTCCTCCTACTTTTGGTTTAAATTTTTTGGATGATAAAAATATAAGAGATAAACATTTTATGCTTCTTTGTGGCTTTGAAAATTTTGATAATTATTATGTTAGAATTGACATTCTAGAAAGATTGTTTATGATAATTATTAACGCTAGCCCCGAAAAAGATAAAGAAATTAAACTAGTACCAGAGATGCTTAATTTATTAGGATGTAGTAAAGAAAATTTTAAAAAATTAATTGAAAAAATGAATTACAAAACACTCGAAAGAGATAAGGATATTTATTTTAGGTACAGTCCACAAAAAAAAATTAAAAAGCCTTTTAAAAAGACAGTCTCTATAAACAATCCATTTAAAGTATTAAAAAATTTTAATTTTAATTAGTGATAAGCTTTTTTAAAAATAAAGAAAAAGAGAAGGATACAGTGAATAATGATAAATCTTATTCTAATATTGCTGCTTTATTAATTCATGTAGCAAAAATTGACGAAAATTACGAAGATAAAGAAAAAGAGATTATTAGAAAAACTTTAATTGAATTAGGTGCAACAATTTCAAATATAGATAAATTAATTGCAGATGCCTCAGTTATGGAAGAAAATTCTAACCAAATACTAAGTTTTACAAGAGAAGTCAAAAATGCTCCTGAATCAGATAAAATTAGAATTGTTGAGTCTCTATGGAAAATTATTTATTCAGATGATAACGCAGATATGTATGAGACAAACTTGATGAGGAGACTGGCTGGTTTATTATATATAGATGCAAAGACTATGGGTGACTTAAAAGAAAAAGTAAAAAAAAAATTATCTAAATGACATACCTGGTAAATGATAAATGTATTAAATGTAAATTAATGGACTGCGTTGAAGTCTGTCCTGTTGATTGTTTTTATGAGGGCAACAATATGCTTGTAATTAAACCAGAGGAGTGTATAGATTGTGGCGTTTGCGAGCCAGAATGTCCAGTAGACGCGATAGTAGCAGATACTGAGTCTGGAAGCGAAAAATGGCTTGAACTAAATACAAAGTATTCTGAAATTTGGCCAAATATAACTATTAAAAAAGATCCACCTGAGGATCATGAAAAGTATAAAAATGAAGAAAACAAGTACGACAAATATTTTAGCGAAAATCTTTAAAAAAACTCCTGAGAAAAAAGTAAAAAAAAAAACTAAAATAAAGGTAGTTAAAAAATCTATAGCTCCTAAAGCTAAAGTTGTTAAAAAAACTAAAGCAACAAAAGTAGGTGTAACTAAAATTAAAAAAAATTTAAAAATAATTTCAAAAAAAGCTGCTCCAGCAAAAGTAGATATAAAAACTGATAATCTAAGAATTTCAAAAAGTAATGAAGTAAAACCTGAAATTAAAAAAGTAAAAAAACAAGAAACAGAAAAAAAAGAATATAAAGTTAAAGACTACGTTGTTTATCCAAAACATGGTGTAGGCCAAATCACAGAATTTAAAAAAATTAATATAGGTGGAATAGATGTTGAGACATACGTGCTTAAATTTGAAAAAGATAAAGCTAATGGAATGGTTCCAGTAAATAAGCAATCTCACCTTAGACCACTAGCCACCATCAACCAAGTTAACAAATGTATATCTATTTTAAAAAGTAAACCAAAAATAAAAAGATCAATGTGGAGTAGAAGAGCTCAAGAATATGAAACAAAAATATCTTCTGGAAAAATCTATGAACTTGCAGAGGTTGTGAGAGACTTAAATAAGGGTGATGATTTAATGGTTGATCAATCTTACAGTGAAAGACAACTTTTTGAAAAAGCTTATGAAAGAATTCTCTCTGAGTTTCAAATAGTAATGGGAGTATCACTAGAGGATACGCAAAAAAAATTAGATAAAGCACTTAAGAGAAACCTAGAAGGACAGGCTAAAGCTGCTATAGCAGCTCCTACTAAGACTGCAGAGCCCTCTGAGACAGAGGCTGAGCCAATTACTGATACTGAAGACTAAAAATTAGGACAAAAAAAACGCCTCTCACACATAACGTTATGAGAAGCGTTTTTTGAAAAGATTAAGATACTATCTTTTTCTTTTCTTCGCTTTTTTAGCTTTTTTAGCTTTTTTCTTAGTTTTTTTTTTAGCTTTTTTAGCTTTTTTTCTTGTAGCCATCTTTAGCTCCCTGTTTAAGTTAAACGAATCAAAGTGATTCGTTGTTAGCTTATTTTTATTTTTTTATACAGGTGATGTCAAATCTTTAATTAAAGAATAATTATAACTTTTTATTCTATAAAAAGTTTTTTTTAACTAATCATTGTGAAGTAAAAAAGTTATATTTTATGCGACTTATAATCTATTTTAAAAAAAATTAAAAAAGTTTTTCAAATTCTTTTTTGTATCTTTCAATAATTTTATATCTTTTTAATTTTAAAGTTGGTGTCATCATATTATTTTCAATTGTAAATGGATTTCTTATTATGAAAAATTTTTTTATTTTTTCTATTTTAGATAAATTTAAATTTATTTTTTCTATTTCATCTTGTATTTCTTTCTTTTTAATATTTTGATGATCACGACTTAAAACAATTAGACAGACTAGGTAAGGTTTATTATCGCCATAAACTAAACATTGCTCTATGAAATTAGATTTATTTAAATCACTCTCTATTTTGATTGGAGAAATATTATCTCCACCTGGAGTTATAATTATATCTTTTTTTCTATCGGTTATTTTTAAAAACTCACCATCAAATTCTCCTATATCACCTGTAGATAACCATCCATTCTTTAAAACTTTATCTGTTTCTTCTTTATTATTCCAGTAACCTAACATAACATTTTCTCCTTTAACCAGAATCTCTCCATCATTTGTAATTTTAACTAAATTTCCTCTAAAAGGTTTGCCCACAGTTTCTACTCTAATTTCATTAATAGAATTGCAGCTTACCACAGGAGATGTTTCCGTTAATCCATAACCTTGTAGTGTTGGGAGACCAATTGCATTTAAAAAACAACCTACTTCTTCATCTAGTGCACCTCCTCCTGAAATAAATGCCTTTAGGTTTCCACCAAATTGTTCTTTAATTTTCTTTCTTACCAAAATATTACAAACAAAATCTATTAAACTTTCTATTAATGAAAATTGTCCTCTATTTAATTTCTTATTTCCAAGTTTAATAGTTTGATTGATTAAGAATTTTTTTATTCCTGTGGCTTTACTAAAATTAGTATTTATTTTTTGATATAAATTTTGATAAAATCTAGGAACAGCCGTCATTATCTCAGGGGAACAATTTCCCATATTTTTTATAAGTTTTTCTATACTTTCAGCATAGAATACCTGAGCTCCCACAACTATTTGGACAAATTGGACTGTATGCTCGTATGAATGGGAAAGGGGTAACCATGTTAAGAATTTAGGATTTTTAGAAATAAACTCTTTTAATAAACCAAGTGCTCCTTCACAATTGTTTAAAATTCCACCATGGCTTAATATAACTCCTTTTGGATTTCCTTGGGTACCAGATGTATAAATTATACAAGCAACATCTTTTCTTTGAATTTTTAATTCAGAAAAATTTAACAAACTAAAGCTTTTATTTGCAAAGATTTCATTAATACTTACATGAAGTTCTTGGTCAAACTCTTCAATTATATCAAAAAAAATTATTTTTTTTATAAATTTTTTTTTAAATATTATATTTTTTACTTTTAAATACTGTGTTTTATCAGAAATTATTAAAACAGTCGGTTTACAATCGTCAATTATATACTCGTAGTCTCTTTCTGCATAAGTTGTATAAGCTGGAACTGTTATACCTCCTGAAAGCATAATAGATAAATCTGATATCATCCATTCAGGTCTATTTTCTGATATTAACAAGCATCTATCGCCTTTCTTTATATATTTTGATATTTCCTCAGAAAGTTTAATGACATTTAAATACACATCCTCCCAAGAATATTTTTTTTCAACTTCTTTCAAGGACTGCAAAAACACACTTGTTTTATCTTGTGTTAGATATCGATTATAAAATAGTTCTAATAAATTATTAACTTTGTTTATTTCCATAAAATATTGGTGGGCGAAGAGAGAATCGAACTCTCACTTCTTGCGAAACACGATTTTGAGTCGTGCGCGTCTACCAGTTCCGCCACTCGCCCTTTGTTTTCCCTATTATAACTATAAAATTAAATAGTATAAGAACATAATTTATATTAAAAACAAAAAAATGCTTAATGAATTATATCAAAAAACTTTAAAACTTGCTGCTCACAAGAGGTCAAATACTTATCTTGCAATTTTATCTTTTACTGAAAGTTCTTTTTTTCCAATCCCACCTGACGTCATGATTGCTCCAATGGTTATTGCAAAAAAAAATGATTATTTAAAAATTTTTTTAATAGCTACTTTATTTTCTTCACTTGGAGGTATCCTTGGGTATTTCATTGGATCTTATTTTTTTGATCTTGGAATGGTTGTAGTAGAGTTTTATAATTATGAAGAAAAAGTAATTAATCTTAAAAATAGCTTATCTGAAGGAGGTGGTCTTTATGTGTGGCTTGCTACTTTATTTCTTGCTGGATTTACACCTTTGCCCTTTAAAGTGTTCACAATAACTAGTGGCATGATTGGTTTTAATTTGCCTATATTTTTCATTATTTGTCTATTTTCTAGGGGGTTAAGATTTTTTATTGTCTCATACCTATCATATAGATTTGGTGATATTTTTAGCAAATTTATGAAAACTGATGTTGCAAAATGGTTTACAATTTTGGGTATTATAATTGTATTAATTTTTGCACTAATATATTTTATAATTAAATAACCAAACATGATTCACCAAAAAACTACCCTTCATCTTATATTATTATTTAGTATTTTTGCTCTCTCGGCAGCCTATTATATTGAGCATATTTTGGGTCACCAACCTTGTAATCTTTGTTTAATTGAAAGAATACCTTATGTCGTTTCAATAGTTATAATTTTGCTTTTCATTTTTATTCAAAAGTTTGAAGGATTTTTTTTAATAATTTTAAGTATTACATTCATTATAGCGTCCATTATATCCTTTTATCATTTTGGGATAGAGCAAGGTTTCATAAAGGAATCTTTAGTTTGTGATTTAAATTCTAACAATACTGATTTGACTAAAAAAGCACTCCTAAATCAGCTAAAAGAAGTCACAGTTAGCTGTAAAGATGCAACTTTTAAAATTTTGGGATTATCTCTTGCCACAATTAATATTTTTACCTCTTTAATAATTGCAACTATAACTATAAAACTTTTCTTAACTTATGAAAAAAACAAATAAAGAAAAAGTAAAAGAATTTATTCGAGTTGACCACGCAGGTGAACGAGGTGCGGTAAAAATTTATGAAGGTCAATTACTGGCTCTAAATACATTTGTTAAAGATGAAAATTTAAAAAAGAAAATTGAAGAAATGAAAATCCACGAAAAAGAACACTGTGAATACTTTGAAAATGAAATTAAAAAAAGAAATATAAAACCAACAAAATTCTTACCTTTGTGGGATTTACTTGGTGTCGGGCTTGGTTTTGGTTCAACAATCTTGGGAAAGAAAGCTGCTATGTTATGCACTGCTTCGGTAGAAGAAGTAATTGATGAACATTACCTAAATCAAATTAATGCATTAGAAAATGATGAGAAAAAATTAAAAGAAAAAATAATTAAGTTTAGAGAAGATGAACTGCATCATAAAGATATAGCCTATAAAGAAGGTGCAACTAAAAAAGGAATGTATTCTATTTTAGATAAATTAATTAAAACTGGATCAAAAATTGCTATTAATATTTCTGAAAAAATATAATTAAGCTTCTAACTCAACATCCCAATACAAATAATCCATCCAGCTCTTGTGTAGGAAATTCGGTGGGAAATTTTTACCATTTTTGTGTAGGTCTTCTGTAGATGGTTGATATGGTTCCTGATTTAAGCTCATATCCAAATTTTTCAATAACCTTCCACCTTTTTTTACATTGCATGAAGAGCAAGCGGTTATAACATTATCCCAATTGGTTTGCCCTCCTTTAGACCTTGGAAGTAAATGGTCAAAAGTAAGCTCTTCACCACTTCCACAGTATTGACAGGAAAATTTATCTCTTAAAAAAACGTTAAATCTAGTGAAACTAGGGTTGGACTGTGGTTTTATAAAACTTTTTAATGCAATGACACTTGGCAATCTCATATTAAATGATGGGCTTCTAATAACTCTGTCATAATTGCTAACTATGGTAACTCTATCTAAAAAAACAGATTTTATAGAATCTTGCCAGTTCCATAAAGACAATGGATAATAGCTTAAAGGCCTGTAGTCAGCATTTAAGACTAATGCGGGACATTTCTCTAAAGATAAACTTTGATCATTAAAAATCATTATAAAAAAATTCTAACTGAAAAAAATTAATTTATCAATAAATAGTATTTAATTATATTTGAAAATTATTTTTAATATAATTTAAAGCTGCACTTGAGGCTTCAACAGGAATATGATGTTCACAGTTCTCTATCATTTTAGTTTCAACTTCAATATTATTTCTAATTAGAAAATCTTTTGCCTCTAATAAAAATGTCGGTGACACGACTGCGTCTTTATCACCGTGTATCAAGAGCATTTTAGTAGAAGAAGTTTTTCTTTTGCTAAGATCGTCTTGATTTATTATTTTACCAGAAAAACCAACAATACAATTATAGTTTTCACTGCTTGTTAGTCCTAGGTTTATAGACATCATACACCCCTGGCTAAAACCAGATAAGCAAATTTGAGAGCTGTTAAGATTGTACTCACTTTTAACCTCTTCAATATATTTTTGAAGTTTAGTTTCTGCTTTTTTAGATTCTTCTAAAATATAACTTGGATCATCTTTGGTTAAATCAAACCATTGAAAACCAGCTGGGTTGATTGTGCATTCTTCGTGTCCATTTGGACATAAAAAGATTGTATTTGGTAGAAATCTTTTCCAATTTAAAGTTAACATACTTATATCTTTTCCATCCCCCCCGTATCCATGAAGTAAAATTACCACATGCTTAATTGATATATTATCTTCTGGTTTTATGATTGTAGTTTTTAGACAAAATGTCATGGATGTTTTTTTATGTTTTTTTATTTAGAAAATATACTACAGTATAATTATGATTTCTGGAACGTTAGTTAAAATTCTTGGCATAGTACTTTTGATAGTTGTTGCTGTTGTATTAATATTGGGAATTGGAACTCTATTTAAAGGAGGAGAGACCAGTAAAAAATATTCAAATAAATTAATGCAGTACAGAGTACTTTTTCAATTTATAGCCATAATTGTTTTGGTTTGTTTTGCATATTTTTTTAAAAATTAATCGTATTGTTTTAGCCAATTAATAAACTCTAAGTCATTAAAATCAATAGATCCCATAATGCGTCCAAACTCTTCACCTTTTTTATTAAATAAAATAGTTGTGGGAACCCCTCTTAAAGAAAATTTTTTAGCCAGAGTAATTGGTGCATCAAAATATATTTCTAGATTTTGAATGCCTAGTTCTTTAAAAAAAGAATCTGATTTAGAGAAATTTTCCTGGCCAATATTAATAGGAAAAATTTTTAAATTATCAAAATTAGTATTTGACTGTAAGTCATCTAGGGATGGCATCTCCTCTCTACAGGGAGCACACCAAGTAGCCCAAAAATTTAATATTAACAATTTTCCTTTAAAATCATCTAAATTTACATCGTAATCATTTGAATCCTTAAAAACTACTTCTTCATATATTTTTGGATTTTTTGATAAAACTAAATTTTTTATATTAGGTTTTTCTTGAGCATAACTAATGTTGCTAGTTATTAGGTAGATAAATATTAATAATAATTTCATGCTAAATATGTATAATTAATTATCATGGTAAAAAATAAAAACAATATGGCAATATGGGGATCGAGAATAAAAAAAGATGCCTCAACCTTATTTCAAAAAATTGGTAATTCAATAGATATTGACAAAAAGCTTTTTCAAGAAGATATTTTAGGATCAATTGTGCATGTTGAGATGTTATTTAGACAAAAAATTATTTCTTTTAAAATCAAGAATAAAATAATTTTTGGACTTAATAAAATTGAGAAAGAAATTTTAAAAAATAAATTTGAATATAATAGAAAATATGAAGATATTCATATGAATATAGAAAAAAGGTTATTTCAAATTATAGGAGAAGAGGCTGGATATGTTCACACAGCTAGATCTAGAAATGATCAGGTGATTACTGATTTTAAAATGTGGACGACTTCAGCAACTAAAGAAATTAATAAGAATTTAGATATTATTATTAAGACCATCCTCAAAATTTCAGAAAAAAATATTGAAACCATAATGCCTGGATTTACTCACTTAAAAAATGCACAAGCAGTGTCTTTTGCTCATTATTTAATGTCTTATGTCGAAATGTTTAATAGAGACAAAAAAAGATTTACCTATAATCTAGAAAGTTTATCAGAGAGTCCGTTGGGTGTTGCCGCCTTAACAGGTACTTCTTTTAATATTGATAGAAATTTTACTTCAAAGAAATTAGGATTTAAAAGACCGACTAATAATTCAATTGATACTGTTGCAGATAGAGATTTTGTTTTAGATTTTTTATACAGCGCTTCTGTTTGTTCGATGCATATTTCAAGAATCGCTGAAGAGCTTATTATTTGGAACTCTGATGGATTCAACTTAATTACACTTTCTGACAAAGTAGTGACTGGTTCTTCAATAATGCCTCAAAAGAAAAATCCTGATTTGTTAGAATACTTAAGAGGAAAAACTGGAATGGTTTATGGAAATTTATTTTCAATGCTGACAATTCTTAAAGGACTTCCCATATCTTATTTTAAAGATCTTCAAGATGACAAGGAAATACTCTTCAAGTCCAATGAAATTCTTAATAATAGTATTGCTATCCTTAATGAGGTTTTAAAAAATCTAAAACCTAACAAACAACAAATGTTAGACCTTGCTAACTCAGGCTATATTACAGCTACTGACTTAGCTGACTATCTTGTTAAAAATCACTCAATGCCATTTAGAAAAGCATACCAAACTACCGCTTCTATTGTGAATTATGCAGAAAAGAAAAAGAAAAAATTGAATGAATTAAATATTGATGAGCTAAAGAAAATTGAACCAAAGCTTACAATTGAAGTTTTAAAGATATTTAATGTAAAAAACTCTGTAAACTCTAAAAGATCTTACGGTGGAACGTCTTTTGATAATATTAAAAAAATGATAATGAAATATAAAAAAGCTTAAAATGATAAAAAAATTAATTTTAATTTCTATATTTTGTTCTTTCTTATTTTCATGTGGAAAAAGGGGAGATCCTCAATATGACGGAAATGAAATGGTTTTTCCTAAGTCAATAGATTGATGAAATATATAGATAAAAACTTAACAATTGAAAAAGTTAAAGTTCAAAAAATAGCAAAAAAGTTTGGTACGCCAACTTATTGCTATTCACATAAACAGCTGACAGAGAACATAAAAAACTTTAAAAAAAATTTTAGCTCTTTCTCTCCATTAATCTGTTTTGCTGTGAAATCTAATACCAATGTAAATCTAATAAGAGAAATTAGAAAATCAGGATTAGGAGCTGATGTTGTTTCAATGGGTGAATTAATGATGGCTCTTAAAGCAGGTATAAACCCAAAAAAAATTGTTTTTTCGGGGGTAGGTAAAACTTCAGCTGAAATAAGTTATGCAATTGATAAAAAAATTTTATTAATAAATGCTGAGTCCAAAAGTGAAATTATTGAAATTGATAAAATCGCAAAA
Source organism: Candidatus Pelagibacter sp. Uisw_130 (assembly GCF_047722505.1). Lineage (GTDB taxonomy): Bacteria > Pseudomonadota > Alphaproteobacteria > Pelagibacterales > Pelagibacteraceae > Pelagibacter. The sequence continues at coordinate 4,135 of NZ_CP159814.1, read as the reverse complement.
TTAAAAAAAAAAATAGTCAATATAGGCATTAGACTTAATCCTAATACAGATGCTAAGACGTTAAAACAAATTTCAACCGGAAAAAAAGAAAATAAATTTGGTGTGGATGAAAAAACTTTTTTTGAATTAGTAAATTTTACAAATTATTCTAAAAATATTAATCTTAAATGCTTAAGTGTTCATATTGGCAGTCAAATTTTAGATCACAAACCATACGAAAAAATGCTCAATGTAGTAAATAAAATAATAAAAAAAAGTGGTCATACCTTTGAATTTATTGATCTAGGTGGAGGTATGGGTATTTCTTATGAAAAAAATAGTAAAAAACTAAACTATCAAAAATATAACATTGCTATACAAAAATTTTTAAAAGGTCAAAAAGCAAAAATAATATTTGAGCCTGGGCGATCTATAGTTGGTAATATTGGATTTTTAATTTCTCAAGTTATTTATATAAAAGAAAATATTAAAAAAGACTTTATCATATTAGATGCTGCAATGAATGATCTTATGAGGCCAGCATTATATGGTGCAAATCACCAAACTATACCTGTGGTAAAAAGTAATAATATTTCAAAAAAAACTTATGAATTTGTTGGACCAATTTGTGAAAGTACTGACAAATTCACAACTATAAAAGGTTTTCAGAAATTAAAGGAAAAAGATCTCGTAGTAATGTGTGATGTTGGGGCTTATGGAATGTCACTAAGCTCAAATTATAACGTAAGACCAAAACCGCCAGAATTGATAATTAAAGGGTCTAAGATTAATATTATTAAGAAAAGACAGAAACTAAAAGATTTGATTTAGTTTTTGATTAATATGACTAGAAATTTTTTATTTTCATTATTTTTTTTCTCAGGAATAATTTTTATTTCCCTAATCTTCTTGCCAGCAATTTTACTACCAAAAAAAATTGTTTTATTTGGTGGAAAAATTATGGGCTTTTGGACATCTTTATGTTTAAAAATATTTTTATCGACTAAGATAATTATTAAAGGCAAAGAGAATATAATTAATGGAAAAAAATTTTTTATAGCAGCTTCACACCAGTCAATGTTTGAAACTTTTTTTTTACAAACTATCTTTAATTCTCCTGTTTTTATTTTAAAAAAAGAATTACTAATGATTCCTATATTTGGCTGGTATTTGAAAAAAATAGGATCAATATCAATTAAAAGAAACAAAATTTCTAAAGAAAACTTGAATTTTTTTGATGATATTTCTAAACAAGTAAATTCATCAGAAAGACCATTAATAATTTTTCCACAAGGAACTAGGCTGTCTCCAGAGGACAGAACTCCTTTCAAAAAAGGATCTAGTAGAATTTATGAAGAATTAAATATTTCATGTCAGCCCATTGCAATTAATTCTGGGAATACTTGGCCAAAATATGGTCAAAAAAAAGTTAACACCACTCTAACAGTTTCAATTTTAAAACCCATTGAACCCGGATTAAGTAAAGAAATTTTTACAAAGGAATTAGAAAATACTATTTATTCTGAACTTGATACTTTGAACTAGCCTTTCATGGGCATTACAACAAATATACTATCAAAATCACCTGGATCTTTAATTAATGCTGGGGACCCTGTGTCATTGAAAAAAATTTCAATCTTATCGCCATCAAGTTGTGATGCTACATCAATTAAATATCTAGAATTAAAACTTATTTCTAGATCATGATCAAACTTTACAGTTAAACTTTCTTTTCCATCTCCACTATTGGTATTATTAACTGATAAGTTTAGAACGTCCTTAGACAAATTAAATTTAACTCCATCTTTTTTATCCAATGAAACTGAGGCAACTCGATCAACAGAATCTAAAAATAATTTTAAATCTATTTCTAACTTCTTTTGATTATTCTTAGGTATTACCTGAATATAGTTTGGAAATTTTCCATCGATTAACTTAGATATCAATATGCTATTATTTAATTCAAATTTTATTTTAGATTTAATATTTGAAATTTTAACATCACCATCATAACTTTCTAGCAACGAACATAATTGAAAAATTGTTTTTTTAGGAAGTATTATTGGTTCAAAATCTACTTGCTGGTCTAATCTTATTTTTGAAATAGACATTCTATGACTGTCTGTAGCTGCTGCTGTTAAAAAATTTTTATCTTCAATTTGTGTTTGATGAAAAAAAATTCCACTTAAGTAATGTCTAGTTTCATCATTGGAAACTGAAAATTTACATTTATTTAATAATTTTAATAATTGTTTTGATTTTATAGAAAATTCATTTTGATTAAAGTTTTCATCTGTTAGTGGGAACTCAGATGCACTAATACAATTTAGATTGAAAACAGATTTTTCAGACTCAACTTGAAGTTTGCTAACGTCAGTCAAAGATAAATTAATTTTTTTTCCTGATGAAAATTTTCTTATGATGTCATACATAATAGATGACGTAGTAGTCGTATTTCCTTCTTCTACAACTTCAACATTGTTAATTTGATGAATAAATATTAAATCTAAATCTGTTGCAGTAATTGTTAAATTTGAATTACTAGCATTTAGTAAAACATTTGACAAAATAGGAAGAGTGCTTCTTTTTTCAATTACACCTTGGCAGTAATTAAGTGCTTGTTGCAGATCTTGTTGATTAACGTTAAATTTCATTTTCTTTATTATACAATATCTGATTTTTTAGATTATTAATATTGTTTGTCATTTCTGGATCTTTTTCCTTCAATTTTTCAATAGTTTTAACCGAATGAATGATTGTTGTATGATCTCTATTAGAAAATTCTCTACCAATCTCAGGTAATGATTTGGATGTCAAAATTTTTGTTAAATATATTGCTGTTTGTCTTGGTCTTACAAGGTATCTAGATCTTCTAGAAGAAAGCATCTCACTTTTACTAATTTTAAAGAACTTACATACAGTCGATTGTATTAAATCTATTGTTACTTTGTTTTCCCCAATATTTAATAGATCTTTTAAAACTACTTTAACTTCTGATAAATTTGGTACTTTGTTGTAAATTCTTGAAAAAGAAACAACTCTATTAATTGCTCCTACTAACTCTCTAATACTTGTAGTTATTTCTGTGCTTATAAATTTTTGTATTTCTTCTGAAATATTTACTTGATTTGAATAAAAAATGTTTAGTTCCTCTGTTTTTTGCTTAACAATTTTACTTCTAAGTTCATAGTCTGGTTTTTGTATATCAACAACAAGACCTCCAGCAAATCTTGATTTAATTCTATCTTGGATTCTTGATAATTTGTTTGGAGCTCTGTCGGCAGAGATTATCACTTGTGACCCTTTATCTAATAATGCATTAAACGTATGAAAAAATTCTTCTTGCATTGCCTCTTTACCATTCATGAATTGAATATCGTCTATTAATAATATGTCAGTATTTCTAAAATACTCTTTAAACTTTACCATATCATTAGATTTAATTGATTTTACAAACTGATACATAAATCTCTCAGCAGAAATAAACATAACTTTGTTTTTTTCTTTTAATGACAGACCAATTGAATTTAATAAATGTGTTTTTCCCATTCCAACACCCCCATAAATATAAAGCGGATTATAATGAGAAATATTTTCTGAAACTTTCATCGATGCTTCATAGGCTAGTTTATTACTTGTTCCTGTTATAAAATTATCAAATCTTTTATTTGGGTCTATTCTGTTGTATTGCAAATATGTATCTTTAATGAAGGATACATTTTCATTGTTTTCATTTTTAGTAATATTATTTTCTATTTCATTTTCAGAGTTTTTTTCAATAATCTTAAACTCTATTCTTGTTAAATCTTTCTTATAAATTTTTACTATTTGCAAAATTTGATCTAAATATCTTGAGGTAATCCAGTCTCGAATAAATCTAGTAGAAACTGAAAGTAAGACATAACTATTCATCTCTTCAACAAAGTCTATCTTTCTAAGCCAGCTTTCATATATATCGCTGCCTAGTTTATTTTTCATATCCTTTTGAATTACAGCCCAATCTAGAGCTTCAGAAGATATGCTTTTTAAATTTTGTGTTGTATTTTTACTTGTCATAAAAATTTGTAGGAATAAGGTCAGTTAGAACCAAAATAATTTTTTTGCAATAAATAATTTTATAAAAGCAAAATTAAAAAAAATCTATATTTGCAATAAA